>NZ_CP011232.1:0-1200000 GCF_001027025.1 Kosmotoga pacifica | reverse complement strand
AGAAGAAATCACCGCAAGACCGAAGGGTCTTCACATCATCTCTCCACTCCAGAGCAAAGAATTCTTTTTAGACTATGCCTTCGAAATCGTAGACATGAAACTCCTTCACAGGCGGTTGTTGAAGAAAGTCAAAGAACTCGATGGAATGCTGTATTTCGAAGTCAGTGCCGTCAGACCCTTTCTGGACTCTTCGGGTAGATGCAAAGGTTTGAAGTTCAATATAGGTGATAAAGCTGTGGAACTCAAGGCGGATCTTGTAGCTGATTGCACAGGACTAAAAGGTGCCATTAAAAGTCTAATGCCTCAAAGCTCCGGGTTCAAGGTGGGTCTTCCCGAAACCGATACTTCGCGGGCGTATCGTGAAGTAAGGCGATGGAATGGTAAGGGAGAAGAGATTTTAAAAGGTTGGCTTACGTATTATTACGGTGTGAATGGTGGTTATAGCTGGGTACATCCAGAGACCGATGGCCGGGTCGATGTAGGAGCAGGAATACAACTGGGGAAAGATTATCCTGAGCCTGAAACTACGGTGCAGGAAAAAATCAAACAACTTCGGCTCGGTGAAAGGTTGAGAGGTGGCGGTGGTGTTATTCCGGTCGCTTCTTCCTATCCGGTGCTGTATTCTCATGGCGTACTTTTGGTAGGTGATAGCGCTTTTCAGGCGATCCCGACCTCTGGTTGTGGCGCAGGTAACGCTATGAGAGCCGCTCTCATTGCCGGTAATGCACTCTTACGATCGAGGTTCAACCCTGATGAAAGAGGCTCGCTCTACGAAAGAGACTATTTCCTGACTAAAGGAGCTGATCTTGCATTCTATGATGTTTTACGGAGAAGGATGCAATCCTTCTCTCCGGAGACTTTAGACTGGCTTATGAAAAAGAACATCCTTGGTGCCAAAGAGCTTCATGCCTCCATTCATGGTATCTACCAGAGAACTCCAGCTTTTTCCAGCTTGCTCAAGCTAACCTACGGTCTTACACGCATCGATGTGCTGTTGAAGTTAAAAGCGGCAATGGACATAGGCGAAAAGCTTCGCGAACACCTGCTAAACATACCTTATGGATCTAAAGCAGGTGACAAATGGCTTCAAAAATACCACGATTTGCTATCGGAGACCTATCATTTCGATTGAGTTTTCAATACCCTTCTAAGGGTATCAAGAGCGTAAAGTGCCGATTTTAACCTGATCCAGTTTCGATTACCGTGTAACTGTAATTTTTTCACACTTTTCCTTCCAGCAAACCATATTCCTATATAGACAAGGCCCACAGGCTTTTCAGGAGTCCCACCTCCTGGACCAGCTATTCCAGTAATGGAAACTCCGATATCCGAACCAGCAAGAGTCGCAACACCTTTAGCCATTTCCAAAGCCGTTTCAGCGCTCACAGCTCCATGGGTCTTTAAGATCTGGGAGGTAACACCAAGCAAGCGCATTTTAGCTTCGTTGCTGTACGCTATGATGCCTTCTTTGAAGACCTCAGAAGCGCCTGGAACGTTGATGAGTTTTGAAGCCATAAGCCCTCCAGTACAGGACTCAGCAGTAGCAATTGATAGGTGTGCTTTCTTAAGCATTTCGATGACAACTTCCTCCAGTGACGTTTTGCCTTCCGCATATATGTGATCTCCAAGTCTTTTTATAATTTCCTCCGCGACCGGCGCGATCATTTTTTCTGCTTGTTTTTTATCTGTTGCTCTGGCGGTTATCCTTACCGTAACTTCTCCATCGGAAGCGTATGGTGCCACCGTGGGATTTTCATACCGCTCAAAAAAGTCTTTCAAAATCCCTGCAAGTTGGCTCTCGCGGAGTCCGAAAATCCTTAATATTCTGGATACCAGAACTCCTTCGCTGTAATGTTTGAGGTGCTGTGCGGCGTATCTTTCAAACATATTTTCCATTTCAACAGGAGGACCGGGAAGCAACACTATGATTTTTCCTCTGTCTTCGAGAATGCACCCTGGTGCAGTACCGACGTCGTTCGGAAGGAGGATCGCACCTTCCGGGATATAAGCCTGCTTTTTATTGGCATCTGAAAGTTCTATTTCACCCGTTCGTTCCCTTATTCGTTTCAGCGAAACTTCGTCCAGTAGAAGTTTGCGGTTGAACAGCTTCGCCACTGTTTCCTTCGTTAGGTCGTCCTGTGTGGGCCCAAGGCCTCCGGTCATTACTATGAGGGTAGTGCGTTCAAGGGCTTCTTTCAGCACCTGTGCCAGCCTTTCGGCATTATCTCCAACTGTTGTCTGTCTGTACACAAAGTGTCCAAGTTCTGCTAGTCTCTTTGAAAGGTATTGCGCGTTAGTGTTCACAATATTTCCCAAAAGAAGCTCTGTACCCACTGAAATTATTTCCGCGTTCATAACCTATCTCCTTTCGTTGTGTGTTATCATTTGGTTAGTTTACCTAACAAAGGTGGTTTACATGAAAACGAGAATACCACTCCTCATGGTTGCGGTTTTGAGATTTACAGCGGTTTTGAGTTTTGGTATGTTACTCCAGCTCCGGCTCAGAGAGCTGGGGATTTCAATTGTAGTTGTAAGCGCCCTTGCAACTGTTAGGGGAGCTTTCAATACTCTCGGTTCGCCTGTCTGGGGCGCTGTTTCCGACAGGATCAACAATAGGAGATTCCTACTGGGTATTACGTTGCTTGTTCCTGGGTTGCTGTATATTCTTTACGCATTCGTGCAATTACCCTATCAATTCATTTTACTTGGTGCGGTGATTGCGTTTTTTGGTTCAGCTTTCCAGCCCATTACAATGTCTCTGAGTACCGAACTTGCAGAGGAAGAGAATGTATCTTCCACATCTAAAGAGATATCCCTGTTGAATGCTGCGAGTTCCATGGGTATGTTCATTGGGAGGATTTTAATCTCTGTTCTGTTGCTCTGGCTTTCCGTCAGGTCAACGATCTTTTTCTTTTCAATTATAGCCCTATCCACAGTTGTACCGGTATTTTTCATGAAAGGTATCAATAGGACGGTTATATCAAGCGAAGAAAGAAAGAAGGGCTTTATCGCTGCTTTCCTTCCGTTTGTAGTAGATCCTGCCCCCATGTTGAAAAACGGTATCTGGGCAATATACATGGGTAGCTTTATGAGGCAATTTGGTATAGCAGGCACGACCTCTTTAATTGCTGTTTATCTTACAGAAGAAATGGGGCTTTCAAAATCCCTAGCGGTTATTTTAACTGCCATAAACCCCCTCATTCAGATATTCTCCCATATCTATTTCGGCAGGTTAATTGGAAAGATTAAGGCCAAGACTAGCGCTACCTTTGGAATGTTTCTGACGTCATTGACAGCTTTGCTTTTCGCTGTGGGAAACAACTGGATAGCAGTTGCCATCGCTTATTTCTCACTTGGCATAGCCTTTGGAGCGTTTATCAACGGTGCGGCCACTTTCGTGGTAACGCACTCACCCAGGAAAAGGAAAGCGGAATTCCTGGGTGTCCTGCGTTCCTCAAGATCCCTTGGTCAGATGCTGGGGCCACTGGTGGCTGGTGTTATCGCTTCTCATTCTTATGTCCAGATGTTCTTCACTATGGCAGTGGCTATAATGCTTAGCGGTTTTCTTGTGCTGGTATTTTGTAAAGAGTGATCAGGTTTTCTCCTCCCTCGAATATGGAACTCCAAGAGCGGCCGGAGCACCAACCTTGAGCTTTATCTTTTCGGTCGAAGTAAAGAAAAGTACGGTAACCGTGAGGATATACGGCAGCATCATGAGAATATGTGAAGATATGGTCGTCCCTGCTGCCTGCATTCTCAAGCCGAGAGCGGTAACACCTCCGAAGAGGTAAGCACCAAGCATAGCCTTTACTGGATCCCATGTTGCAAAGAGTACGAGAGCAATCCCGATCCAGCCACGACCTGCTGTCATGTTTTCGATCCACATGGAAGTGTAAGCGAGGGACAAATAGGCTCCTCCCAGTGCTGTTATTGCACCTCCGACCATCGTGTAAAGGTATCTGGTCATGAAGACATTTATACCACGGGCATCGGCAGCGGAAGGTGATTCACCAACTGCCCTGAGTACCATTCCAGGCTTTGTCTTATATATGTAGAACCACATGAGAGGAACAAGCAAATAACTCAGGTAAACGAGAATGTCATGCGAGAACAGAACAGGACCGATAAAAGGGATTTTTGAAAGCACGGGAAGTTCTAACGGTTTAAATTGAGCTGCGACTACGCCAATATATCCCTTTCCCCACAGTCCGCTTATACCTGTGCCAAGCATGGTTATTGCCAGACCGCTGACTACCTGGTTGATTCTTAGGGTTACAGTGAAAAAGGCATGTACCAACCCCAGCACAGCTCCCGCCACCATAGCAGCGATTACGGCGAGAAATAGATTTCCAGTACTATATGAAACAACGAACCCGCTGATGGCTCCTACTAACATCAAACCTTCAAGCCCAAGATTCATGACGCCAGACCTTTCCGTAAAAATGTCTCCCAGGACGGTGAAAAGTAATGGGGTCCCGGCTCTTATTGTTGCCTGAAGCGTCGTGGTGATAATAGAGGAGTCCATGCTCATTCTTCTACCACCCTCTCCTTGACGAACCTTATTCTGTAGTTGAAAATGGTTTCTCCACCGAGCAGGGAGAAGAGTACAAGTCCCTGGAAAATGAATATGAGTGCGAGAGGCAAACGATAGAACATCTGTAGTTGCTCATTGCCAACGAGAAGACCACCAAACAGGAATGATACCAGTAATATCGCAATAGGATTCAGCTTTGCCAACCAGGCGATGATTATTGCAGTGTAACCGTAACCGGGAGAAAAACCGTGTTGTAACCGGTGCTGAATGCCCATCATCTGAACGGCACCACCCATACCAGCGATGGCACCACTCACGAGCAAAGCGACGATTGTGTAGAAACCTATATTTATTCCAGCATACTTCGCAGCTCGTTGATTGTCACCAACGATGGCCGAGTTGAATCCCCAGCTCGTTCGGCTGTAAACGTACTGAAGAATAATAGCGAGGATGATGACCATTATGATCCCTGCATGTACTTCGCCATCGAACATTGTAGGGAGCTTCGCGGCTTCTGGAAACTCTGCTGTCAGAGGGAAATTGTAGCCCTGCGGGTCTTTCCAGGGGCCATATACGAGGTAATCTACCCAGAAAATAGCGACATAGTTGAGCATGAGTGTGACGACAATTTCATCGGTTTTGGCGAAGGCTTTCATAAAGGCTGGTATCGCCGCCCATAGCGCACCAAAAAGGGCTCCCATGAAAAGTAGCAGGGTTATCATTAGAAAACTGTTCTCGATACCTTTAAACAGGAACAGAGCACCCCAGGTCGCTGCAAAGGCTCCCATGTAAAGCTGGCCTTCACCACCTATGTTCCATATTTTCATCCTGTAAGCGAAGGACAACCCAAGCCCCACGAAGGCAAGGGGTACCATCTTTAACAACGTTTGATAAATGCCGTATATATTCCCAAAGGGCCAGGAGAACATTTCTCCATAAGCGGAGAATGTCTCAGAAAAGGCTTCGCTCCAGCTCATGCCACTTCTCTGAAAAAAGATTAAAAGGATAATCCCCATGACGAAAAGAGAAAAGACTATGGATACCACGGGGACAACGATGTTCATGTAAAATGGCATATCTTTACGTTTTTCTATCCTCAACCTCATCGAGCTTCACCCGCCTTCTTGCTTCCACCCATCATAAGGCCGATTTCTTCGATATAAGCCGGGTCAGGTGGAGCGTAACCAGCGATTTCACCCTCATAAATTACTGCAACGCGATCCGAGAGTCTGAAGATTTCGTACAATTCGCCGGCAAGCAGCAATATAGCAGCACCTCTTTTCTTTTGTTCAAGTAGGGTCCTATATACGAATTCCATGGCACCTATATCCAGACCACGTGTCGGATGTGATGCGATTATCAGAGATGGAGAAGTGGAGAGTTCTCTGGCAAGGACGACTTTTTGAATATTTCCACCTGACAGGAGTTTCACAGGCATCTTCGGGGAAGGTGTCATTATCGAGTAGCTTTCAATAAGCTCCGATGCTTTTTCCATTATTTTCTTTCTATCGACAAAATAATGAGTAGAGTTCACAAGGCGTGTAATCGTGTTTTTGAGAAAGAGATTGTTCGCCACGGAGAGGTCCGGACATGTCGCAGTCTCTTTTCTGTCTTCCGGTATGTATGCTATCCCTTCTCTTATTCTGCGGGAAACGCTCAAATTGGTGATGTCTTTTCCATTAAGCAGAACTTTCCCCGACTCTGCCCTTCTAAGCCCGTAGACAGCTTCAGCGAGTTCGCGCTGGCCATTACCGGCAACCCCGGCTATTCCCAGAACCTCTCCGGCTCTTATTTCAAGACTGATACCGTTAACAGCTATAAGGCCTTTGTCGTTTTTGACTTTAAGATTATTTATTTCAAGAACCTTCTTTCCAATTTCAACTTCCGGTTTTTCGATGTCCAGTATTACTTCTCTGCCAACCATCATTCTGGCAAGGTCGTTTTTCGTGATCTCAGCTGTGTTCGCTGTTCCGACGACTTTTCCGGAGCGTAGAACTGTGACTCTGTCGCTTACTTCCATCACTTCATCTAACTTGTGGCTTATGAAAATGACCGATGCGCCATCTGCTACCATCTTCCTCACCGCTTCAAAAAGTGCTTCGGCTTCCTGAGGTGTCAGTACAGCCGTTGGCTCATCGAGAATCAGAATCTTCGCTCCCGTGTAAAGAAGTTTCAGAATTTCAATGCGCTGTTTCTCTCCGACAGACAATGTCCAGACTTTCGCACGAGGATTCACGGGTAACCCGTAACGCTTTCCAAGCTCTTCAATGCGTGACTCCACATTCTTTGTTTTGGGAATGAAGCCAAGTTCTTTTAAACCCAGAACAATATTTTCTGCTGTCGTGAACGAAGGAACTAAGGTGAAATGTTGCTGAACCATGCCTACACCATATTTCAGAGCATCGTGAGGTGAAGAAATATGTGCTTTTTCCCCGTTGATCAGGATCTCTCCGCTATCGGCTTTGTATATGCCGAAGAGTATATTCATTAAAGTCGTTTTTCCAGCTCCATTTTCACCTAGAAGGGCAAGGACCTCACCTTGCCTGAGTTCGATGTTGATATCGTCGTTCGCCTTTACCCCTGTGAAGTACTTGGAAATGTGTTTCATCACGAGTACATTACGGCGTTCTTCACTCACTGTATCACCCTTTCCTAAATTGAATGGAAAGCAGACTATTGTGTTAATAAGCGAAAGGGCCTTCCGGCCCTTTCGCTTATTGATTTTCAGAGCATATCATTTTGGGATGGTACCCACAACATTATCCACAAACCAGTCCATACTGAGGAGTTCCCCATCGGAGGCGACATCGCCTGCTGGAATCCTCAAATTTCCATCCTGGTCGTATATAGGGCCGCTGAAGGGATGGAATTTCCCCTCTATGATGGCATCTTTGAAGACAGAAACGAGCTTTTTAACTGTATCTGGAACGAGATCGCTGATGTCTATGTCAACAACCCCATCAGCCATACCGCCCCAGTACTGTTCGCTCTTCCATGTCCCTGCCATAACGTCTCTTATCACCTTTTCATAATAGGGGCCCCAGTTCCAGATGGGAGCACCAAGGTATGCTTTTGGAGCAAACTCTCTCATATCACTATTATAGCCGATTGAATAAGCACCATACTGCTGAGCTGCTTGCTGAGGGGCCGGTGAGTCCTGATGCTGGGCTATAACGTCAGCACCCATATCGAGCAGGGAAATCGCGGCTTCCTTTTCCATCGCCGGGTCGTACCATGTGTTTGACCATATAACGTGAACCTTTGCATTGGGGTTTACATACTTTACGCCGAGAGCAAAGGCATTTATTCCCCTTATGACTTCAGGAATCGGATGAGCGGCTACATAGCCGATGATGTTACTCTTCGTCATGATTCCAGCGATAAGGCCTGTCAGGAACCTCGGTTCGTACATCCTACCGAAATATGTGCCAACGTTTTCAGCTGTTTTGTAGCCAGAACAGTGCATAAATATCGTTTTGGGGTATTTCTTTGCGACGTTTATAATCGGATCCATATAACCGAAGCTCGTTGCGAAGATGAGGTCATATCCTCTTTGCGCGTAGTTCCTTAAAACGCTCTCTGATTCCGCGCCTTCTGGTACGCTTTCGATGAAGCTGGTTATGACATCTCTACCAAACACTTGTTGTGCATACTGTCTTCCAAGGTCATGAGCGTATGTCCAGCCAGCGTCTCCCACAGGTCCAACGTAGATAAAGGCAACCTTCAAAGCTTTTGCTGTGAGGAACGAAGCGACCAGCAAAAGCAAAACCACTAGAAGCATATGCTTCTTCATTATCCAACCCCCTCCACATATTGGTGTCGAACATATGGATTATACATTTTTTATTGTTCATTCACCAAATTCTGAAACGCTAAAACTACGTAAAAAGCCCTGTCTTTCAAGCTGGTAGTGCCGCTAAGCTGATCTTTTTATAAAGCAAAATAAAATTTAAGAATACACTTCATTGCTCTTAAATATATGTCTCCCATTTTTTTGGATATGGGGTCAAACATTTTCAGGGGTTGATGGAATAAGATAATGAAAGGACTTTCCGGCCCTTTCACTTTCCGAGATTTATAAAATTCGATGTCTTTTATAACTATAGTATAGCTAAATTGATTGTTTTCATGGTGCGAAGGTAAGAAATGCAAAGGTATACTATAATTATGTGAAAAGGAAGTTGTCCATGATGCTTTTTGAGAAAGAAAGACGGAAAGTTTCTGAGAAAAATTGTTGTGGGTGGTGGGTTGTTGGTTGTAGGTTGTACGAAAAAATCGGATTAAAGAACAAGACTGGATTAGATATTGAAGTTTGGATGAAGAACGGGTTTTGGGTATAGGGTATGGAGAAAATCGAGATCCGAGACCCGATAACCGAGATTCGGTGTTCGAGAACCGAGAAAAATGTTACGGGTGAAGAAAACCTTTTTGAAAAAGCGGGTGTAGAACGAACAACCCACAACCGACAACGACTCTCGTTATCTCGGTTCTCTAATATCCCTAGACCCTAGACCCCAAACCCGCTTTTTCCAAGAAGAGGCTCTTATCAGATGACGGAAGACGGACAACGGCAAACGGTATTAATAGCTGTAATAAAAAACGACAATCGGTCAACGATTTTTAAGAAAGGAAGGTGCTTACATGAAGAAAAGAAAAATGAATTTCGATACGCTTGCAATACACGCCGCTGAACAGGAAGACCAGAACCAATCCTTGAATACTCCGATATACATGACCTCCACTTTTACCTTCACAGACCTACAGCAGGCGGATGATACCTTCAGTTTTAAAAGGCGAGCATACGTTTACACCAGAGGTGGAAACCCAACAATAAATCTCTTCGAACAGAGAATGGCTGCCCTTGAAAATGGTATAGACTCTGTGGCATTCGCTTCAGGGATGGCGGCTATCACCTCTGTACTCTTGTCCTTTGCAAAAGTCGGAGACGAGATAATCGCCCACAGAAACCTGTATGGTTCTGCCTTCGGAGCAATGGATCACCTGTTTCGAGATTACGGGATCAACACGAAATTCATAAATATGACTCATCTGGAAGAACTGGAAGGAGCGATCACTGAAAAGACAAAGGTTATATACTTCGAAACTCCAACGAACCCTTCTATGGAGATCATTGATATTGAAGCAGTGGTATCGATAGCGAAGGAAAAGGGAATAAAGACTGTTATAGACAACACTTTTGCTACACCATATTTTCAGAGACCTCTGGAGCTTGGTGTGGATGTTGTGGTACACAGTACCACAAAGTATATCTCCGGACACGGAGACGCTGTTGGCGGTGTTGCGACTTCAAAGGATCAGGACTATATTCAGAGACTGAAATTCGGATATATGTGTGAACTCGGTGGAGTCATGAGTCCATTCAACGCGTGGCTGTTTTTGAGGGGGTTGAAAACGTTGCCCCTGCGCATGGAGCGGCACGCTCAAAATGCTCAACTCATAGCGAACTTTCTGGTAAACCATCCATTAGTTGAAAAGGTTATGTATCCGGGTCTTAAATCTCATCCAGGACACGAGATCGCCAGGAAGCAGATGTCAGGATTCGGTGGTATTGTCAGTTTCGAACTGAAGGGAGATCTAGAAAAAGCGAAAACTTTCGTGAGTAATCTGAGTATGCTTAAGCTGGCCGTAAGTCTGGGGGATGCGGAGACTCTTGTGGAAGTGCCTGCGCTCATGACCCATAGGGATTATCCAGAAGAAGAGCTACACAAATTTGGATTCTCCAAAAAGACCGTGAGGATCTCTGCTGGACTGGAACATCCGGACGACATTATCGCTGATATCGCTCAGTCTTTGGAAAGGTTGAGTTAAATGAAAGCACTATATTTTGATGGTCAACTGAGGTTTACAGAAATCCCCGAACCAAAGCTTCGGGAAAATGAAGCCCTCATAAGAGTTCGTTACGCGGGAATATGTAACACTGACCTGGAGATTTTCAAGGGTTATATGGGATTCAACGGCGTTCCTGGCCACGAATTTGTTGGTGAAGTCGTAGAAGCACCGGACAAGGGTCTTATCGGAAAACGTGTTGTCGGTGAAATAAACATAGCCTGTGGAAAATGCGATATGTGTTTGTCAGGACATAGAAAGCACTGTCGTAATATCAGGACACTTGGTATAAACAACTGGGACGGAGCCTTTGCTGAATACTTAAAGCTTCCCATTGAGAACCTCCATCCTGTTCCGAATAGTATTGACGATATCGAGGCAGTATTTGTGGAACCCCTTGCAGCAGCGGTTCAAGTGCTTGAACAAGTTAATTTCAGACCCACAGATCGGGTAGCTGTCGTAGGTGATGGCAAACTTGGCCTGTTGATCTCACTTGTTTTAAAAGCCAGAAACATCGATCATATCCTTATAGGCAAACATCCGAGTAGAGCAAAGGATATTGTGAAAGGGATACCCCTTGCATTTCCTGATCGGATTCAAGAGCTTTCTGGACAGATTGATATAGCGGTTGAGGCGACAGGCAATTCCCAAGGATTCGCCTTAGCGGTCAATATCGTAAAACCCACAGGCACAATTGTTCTCAAGAGCACCTACGCTTCGGGATCGACATTTGACTTCTCTCCCGTCGTAGTTAAGGAGCTTAACGTTATAGGCTCAAGGTGTGGTTCTTTCAAACCGGCGATTGGTTTTCTCGAGAAAAAATTAGTTCCTGTAAAAAGCATGGTCTCTGCTGTATATCCTTTTGAAGAAGCTATAGATGCGTTCAGCGCTACCCCGGGCGCATTAAAAGTCCTGTTGAGATTTTAAAAAATAAGATCCAAAAATTCGTTCGTAAAGCGAACCTTGACACCCCTCGCCCTGGAAGTTATTATTTAATTGGTCTTCTAAGGTCAGAGGGGGGATTTTTTTATGTTAAAACGTTTCATTGCATACTACAGACCCCACCTTTTCTTGTTCACCGTGGACATGATCTGTGCGTTTATGATAGCCGGGATAGATCTGTTCTTTCCTAGCATCACCAGGAGTGCTCTCGATATTTATATACCACAGCGTGATTTGAATGGCCTGATAAAGGTTTCTGTTATTTTAGGTATCCTGTTTGTTTTTAGAGCCCTCTTCACCTACGTTGTCAACTACTGGGGACACATCGTCGGGGTGAGGATGGAATATAACATGCGCAAAGACGTATTTTCTCATATACAAACTTTGCCTTTTAGTTTTTTCGATAAAGTCAGAACGGGCAGGATCATGTCGAGAATCGTTAACGACCTAAGAGACATCACGGAACTCGCCCATCACGGACCTGAAGACCTATTCATCTCTCTCATCACCCTCACCGGTGCTTTCATCATACTTATGAGAACAGACTGGAGGCTGACGTTGATCATCTTCACTTACATCCCATTTCTTGTATGGTTCGGGATTAAAAAAAGGCAGAAGATGTCGCGCGCCTTTATGACCGAAAGGAGGCGTATTGCAGATGTCAACGCTCAGCTTGAGAACAGTATTTCAGGCATACGTATTGCTCAGTCATTCACGAACGAGGACCTTGAAAGGGAGAAGTTCGACGAAGGGAACAGGAAGTTTGTGGAGTCAAGAAAACGTGCTCTGAAAGCCATGGCAGAGATGTTCACCGGGGTGGATCTGCTATCTAACATGCTGAAATTAACGGTTCTACTCGTTGGAGGATATCTCACTTTGAAAGAAATTATCACTCCCGGGTCACTGGTGGCATATTTTTTATATGTTGAACTCTTCCTTCAACCTATACGCAGATTGATGATGCTGGCACAACAGTATGAAGCAGGTATGGCTGGCTTCAAGCGCTTCATCGAAATAATGGATACCAAGCCAGAGATCGTAGACAAAGAAGATGCGATTGAGCTCAAAGATGTAAAGGGAGAGATAGAGATCAGAAACGTTTCTTTTTCATACGATGGTGGAAATAAAGTTTTGAAAAATATTAGCCTGAAAATCCCGGCCGGGAAGACCGTGGCTCTTGTGGGACCTTCAGGCGGAGGAAAGACAACTCTCTGCCATCTCATACCGAGATTCTATGAGATCACTGAGGGCGAGATATTGATCGATGGAATAAACATAAAAGACGTTACTCTGAAGTCATTGCGCAGAAATATAGGCATTGTTCAGCAGGATGTTTTTCTCTTTGCAGGAAGTATAAGGGACAATATAGCCTATGGAAAGGGAAATGCCACGGATGAAGAGATTATAGAAGCTGCGAAGCGGGCAAATATACATGACTTCATCATGTCTCTGGAGGACGGTTACGACACATATGTCGGCGAGCGTGGTGTAAGGCTCTCGGGTGGGCAAAAGCAGAGGATATCTATAGCGAGAGTATTTCTGAAGAACCCTCCGATTTTGATTCTCGATGAAGCCACTTCGGCCCTCGATAACGAAACGGAATTGAAAATACAACAATCACTGGAGGAGCTGGCAAAAGGTAGAACTTCACTCGTAATAGCTCACAGACTTTCTACGATAAAGCACGCCGACGAAATCATTGTTATCACTAAAGATGGAATCATTGAACGGGGTACTCACGAAGAGCTTCTAGAGAAGAAAGGACATTATTACAGGCTCTACAAAGCACAGTTCAAAGGATATATACCTGACTCTTACGACGCCGCTTCAACCAATGTCATCACTCAGCAATAGAGGTTTACACTGCCCCGTTCTTATCTGTTCAATGAGCTCTTCCAGCGTATTGATATCTTCGGGGAATTCAGTTGCAACTCTGAAAATGTCAAACTCCGTCAATGCATCGCTCCCGCCTGTCATTGGTTTGTCAAATTTTTTCGCAATCTCTATTGCTTTTTCCCATTCATCAAAGAAGCTTCTTCCATTGTAGACTTCAACAGCATCTACAAGGTCGATAATCTTTTCAGCGCTCTCGGTATCCAGCATTCCGAACACCCCGGTATTTCTGAAAGGATGCGCGGCGATGACGATCCCCCCTTCGGCATGTACAGTTTCGATAAACAAATAGATATTCTGTATATGCATAAGTTCGGGAGATGCCCCGAAAACGAGGAAATGACCATAATCAGTTATTGCTTCAAAGCCGCAGAAGAAAAAGTCTCTGTATTCATTAGCTTCCGAATTGAGGATATCATGGTCAGTTATGGCAACGCGAGCACCATAGGCCTTCGCGTATGGAACATAGTCTTCCAAAGCCAGGTTTGAACCGGATGAGAGGTCGGTATGATTATGGAGATCGATCAGCAACGCGAATTCCCCCTTTCCCCACTTTGGGTTTCAATTATGTATTCTACCGTATAAATATCTTCAATTGTTGCCATTTTGAGGGTTACACAAAGGTGATAATAAATAATTAAGAGGGATTCGGGATTCTGGAACTATCGAAGTTGTTGTGCATGGCTCCATGGGCAGGATCTCGCGATGCCATCTGTTCTAAGGACTTTCCTGGGTATATGGTCTCCTGTAGATATCTAATAAATGGCGTCAAAGCTTGATTGACATATGATGTACATTGAACGCTCAAGAGACCCTATAACTGGAATGATTTATTATAAGGACAAAACGGATCCTTACAGTCCAATGATTCTAAACGATGCGTCTGACTATGTACCTGGAGAGAATCTATAATAAAAACTCTCTACACCTTTATGTCTGTTTTACTGAAAACCCACGCTCCTGTGAACAAAAAAATCATGGAAATGAGCATGATGATAAAGGCGTTACCCAGCATCATCTGGTTGTTCTTTATTGTGTCTATCAGAGGAATGTAGCGGAATATACTGATTATAGACATCCATTTGAGGTTCTCGAAACTTCTGCCAAGGGAATCGCCGAAGTACATAAATATCGTGAGCCCGATTGTGATAGATGTATTTAGGGAACTCTTCTGCGTTGATACCGAAATGAGCGTTGCAAGACTGGCAAAAAACACCTGAACTGTAAGGGCATACAGTCCGAAGGCATAAAGCACCTTCACATTGTATTCCATATGCACGAAAAGCTCGAATAACCTCGTTTCAGAGATTGTAAACGCTCCGACCAACAGTAATATAAAAGTGAACATCACTGCTACCTTTGAAAAAAAGACCGTGAGTCTTGAACCCGGTTTGACAAGAAGATATTCTATGGTTTTTTGCTCAAACTCTTTTGAAAATAGAGAACCGGCAAACATCGAAGCAAAGATAGCTGAAAGGATATAGACAAAACTCATACCCTCTGAGCCGAAAAGTCCCTCAGGTCTTGTGAGCAGTTCTGGATCAAAGCTAAACATCTGAAGAAGGAGCTTCGGCATCTTTTCGATGAACTTTAGCATAGCATCGGACTGTTGGAGCATCTGGTCGGTAATGGGGATGTACATGAAAGTAAAGGCAATGAATATCGCTGTCCAGATAATGAAGGTGCGGAGGTTCCATTTGAATTCTTTTCGATATATATTTGAAAAGCTCATTTTTCAACCTCCTGATTGTAAAATTCCATAAAAGACTCTTCCAGAGACGGGTTTCTGATTTGCAGGTCATCAAATTCGAGTTTTATCAGCGAGTTCAAAAAATCTTTTAGTTCGGTGCGATTCACTGAAAATACAAAATTGCTACCTTTCTGTTCGAGAAGTTCATATTTTGAAAGTGTTCTAAGATCCGAAAGTCCAGAGACTGTAACGAGTTTTTTGGTATACTTACGTATATCTTCCATGGAGAGTTCTTTGATCAATTTTCCTTCTTTAATCACTCCGACCCTCTGACAAAGGCGCTCAACCTCTGAGAGAACGTGTGAAGAGAATAGTATCACTGTTCCACGCTCACGTTCTCTTTCCAATAATTCATACAATTTGCTTTGAAGTAATGGGTCGAGACCATTTGTTGGTTCGTCCATTATGATGTATGAAGGCTTGTGAACGAGGGACTGAAGTATTCCTACCTTCTTTTTGTTTCCCTGTGAGAGCTCTTTAAACTTCTTTTCAGTATCGATGCCAAGAAACTCAATTAGCTCTTCTTCGTAGCTTTTATCGATTTCTGGGTAAAAATTTCTGTTGAATTTCAGAAACTCTTTCACTCTCATATCTGGATAGAAATTAACTTCGCCTGGAAGATAGCCAATCAGAGGCTTAACCACATTAAGATCGTCAGGAATACGGTGGTTTCCAATCTTCACCTCTCCAGAATCCTTTTGAAGAAGCCCGAGGATGATACGGATAGTCGTCGTTTTTCCTGCACCGTTTGGACCTATGAGGCCATATATTTCTCCAGGCTTTATTGCAAAACTGACATCAACTATACCCCGGTATTTGCCATAGTATTTTTTCAGGTGTTCTGCGACCAGCACGTTATCTCCTCCCTCAAGTGATTTTAACACCGATAGAAGTATTCAGGGGAAAACAGTGCAAATTTATCCCGTACTAGGTAAAGTTGTAAAAAATATCTAAAAACTTTCCATATAAGTGGATACACAGTTTTTCAAATTCTATTTTTATATGAAAAAAAAGAATAGAATGGCATTGGAAGAGTGGGGGGATTGATTATGATACTAAAAAGGTTCTTTACCGTAATTTCGATATTTATCGTTGTTACTTTTTGCTATGGAGATGGCAGTGTGAGTATCTCCACGCCGGATTTTATTCTTGATCCCCTCTGTGTTGAGAATCCGGCGAGTTTTAACAATCAAGAATTTTGGTTTGAGGTGTTGAGGGACAGTCCCATCATCATCACAGGCGATTACACTATCTACATGATCACTACTTCTGGTGACGTTATTGTTGATAAATTTCTTGAACTTCAGCTTACACACATATATCATTACATGGATAGCACTTATGTCGACGAAATAATAATACCGGTTCATTTATTTCCAGACGATGGTCCTTTCTACGTTTCGAGTGACTATGAACATGAAAAATTCTGGCTTAGACTATTTTTTCCCTATTCCTATCTAGTTAGTGAAGATTGGTGCTTGAAATATAAATCAGCTGAATATCGTGTCGAAATTATCTTCACGATCACTCCTGAAATTCCGCCGGGAACGGATGATGACTTTGTCACTTACACTCCCGGAGGCTGGGGAGCACCACCCCATGGTGACAATCCCGGAACGTATCTCCACGCGAATTTTTCTTCAGCTTTTCCTGGTGGTTTGATAGTAGGAACGCCCTCTTTCTTCATGCGTTATGTCTTGTTTACGAGCGCCTCAGCTATAACCGAGTACCTACCAGCAGGTGGTTCCCCCGCTCAAATCTTTACGACTTACATCGATCCGGCAACTTATGATCTAGACAATGAGCTCGTCTCTCAGCTGGTCGCTCTAACGCTGAATGTTGGTTTTGACTTGTATGATCCGAATTTCGCGCCGAGCACGCGAAATCTCGCTGATCTCATACTCGCCTATCCACTAACAGTTCCGCCATCAGAAAGGTATATGGAAGGCATGACAGTGGCAGAGATCCTGGAAACCGCGAATCTGGTTCTTTCAGGTAAATCAGGAGATTACACTCCCTCACAGGTAAATGATGTGGTCACCATTATCAATGAGAATTTCGACGGTGGAACAGTAGACAACGGTTATCTTTACTGAATTACCTTTCACCCTTAGGGGGGATCCCCCTTTTTTCTTATTGAATAATTATGGCTCCCTATTCGGGAGCCACTTATACTTATAATGTGAAAATTCCGCTCTGAAACTTGAAATCTCTAAATAGAAATTACTGATGATTTCCTTCGCGCTGTTAGCTTTTAACCATTTCAGAGACGCTCTACCAAATTCACGGCAAGTGAAATGAGAAATTTCTCGTTACCAAATTTGTTTTTTCAGTCTCGTCATCCTGTGCTCAAAAGTCATATTCTCAAACGTTCCACGTGATGATGATTGAGTTTTCTCCACAGAGGTTTACCCATCCTCTGGTTCAAAAGCGCTCTGTACATAATTGATTTCGGGCGTGTTACTCATCTCCTCCTTTGGAATAACTCTCTCTGTGAACTGGGTTTAGCTGGTAATCGAAGTATATCAGGTTCATCGATAGGGGCTTTAGTGAAATTCCTGAATCCATTTCTGTGATCTTTAACCTTTTAGAATCTTCTGTGAGTCTAATCTTCAGTTCTTTATCGGAGTAATTTACAAATACCCCTATGATGAGTTCGGCATCCTTGAAAGGCGCAAAAACAGCTTTGAGTCCATAAATTTTAACCTCAACAGGAATTATTTCGTTATAAAAATCTCTGAAAAGTTCATAGACCAGCGCCATGGGTCTGTACTCTATCTTTCCAGTGGAAGTATCGAGCAGGCTCAATGTGCCATCGTCTATAACGCACCAGAGTTGCAACGACCACAGATTTTCCTCAATAGCCGTAATATACGCCGATGCTCCCCACAACGCTGCTTCGAATGTAGACGGATTTCCAGAACCTTTTTGTCTGTAATCGAACCCGGTATTTGCCTCTGTGATGGCAAGTGGTAAACCCTCAAGGCCAAATTTCTTGAGCAGGGTTTTTATGCTGTCGATGTAGGATTTAAAGGTCTGTATGTTACTCAAAGTCCTAATTGCAGATTGTGAGCCATCAAAGGCGTAATAGTGAAGTGAAAGTACGTCTGTTAAATCGGCATTTTCTTTCAGGAATCCGATCAGCCAACTGTCGTATTGCGGAAAGGTTGCTATAGTGAAGTCTGGAGCTACTATCTGTATTTCGGGGTATTTATTCTTTATTTTGGTAATTTCCTCTCTAAACCTTTCGTTGAACTCGGAAAGGCTCACGTTCTTCCCGAGTATGATGGGATAGATATTCGCTTCATTTGAGAAGGAAATGTATTTTAAGTCCGGAATGTAATGAAGTAATTCCTCAAGCTGGGTAAGAGCATCTGATTCCGAAAAGTATTCGAGCTGCACAAGTGGTTCGACATCTGTATATTCCAACATTCTTGTGAAATTCTGAAAATCATATAAGCGCCTTTGATTATAATCACGAAATATTCCACCCCATCTGATCATTTTTATGGCTGAATTTTTGATAAACGGGGAAGCCAACATAAAAGACCATTCCTTCCAGTAATTGTTACCAAAAAGGTAAGGCGATATAGGTACAATTTCGAAGGGAAGTTTCTGAACTTCAGGTCTTTTGGAAGGAAAATATTTGAGATTGTAAGAATGTATTCCCATGAAGCTGGTGGTTATTTCCTCTCCGTTTTTGTCGAAAAAACTTTCGCCCGTTACTCCCTGGAACGTGATAGTATATTTCACAACCTTAACGTTCCCGATTTCTGTCACGAGTGATTCATCACCGGCGTAAGTGTAATCAAATGCAATTATTTGTGAAGAAAGAAAGTCGAATTTTATGACCCTGAAATCCTTCCTTTCAAGTGTTCTTTTGCGAATTTTTTCGCTTGAGGTGATGGGTTCTGCATTAATAATCGTTGATGGTGCCAGAATGCTCTCTTGTTGCTCCTGCTTCAGATACCCGTTATCGATATATTCAAATAAAAGATAGTCATGTTTAAAATCAGCCCAGCGCTTAACGGACAGCCTTTTCAATACCCCTTCGTCCACAGCTGCTGAATATTCGATTATTTGGGGTAATTTATTATCAAATAGAACGATTATCTTTCCGTTTTCGCTTTTCAATTCAGCATTATATTCGATGCAGGATACTAAAGTCAGTCCATCCGAGGTTTCAGAAACCATTTCAATTGAGAAGCACGTGATTATGAATGCGATGAATATGAACAGTATCGGCAATGACCTTTTCAACTTTTATACCTCCCCTATTGATATGTACTTTAAGAAAATCCTTGTTATTAATTTCACTTCTTATGATTATATACCTCGATTATACCTATTTGTGGACTGGAGGAAATTCCATTCAGATGAGGGATTGTGGTGTTGATTTTGATCATATTTGTGTTATATTGTTAATGATAATCTACGGAGGTGATACGGTGGACAGTGACACTTGTAGTTATTATAATGTGTGTCCTGTTGTGAGAGCCTATGAACGCGGTTTAGTAGATACGGAATGGATCAACATGTACTGTAAGTCTAACTGGAAAGACTGTGCACGGTTTCAACTGGAAGACCCTCTTTCCTACGAATTCGAAGGTGTCCTTCCCGATGGCAGTATAGAGGAGGATCTTAAAGATGAGTTCTGACTCCTTCTAAATCTATCTCCATAACCCCCGTTTTCAGATATCGAATGATGAAATTATTCATGTAAATATATTTTCGCTTTTGAAGGGCTCTTTAGAGCACATGGCTATAGGTATACTTAAAAAAGCGAGAAATACTTCTCGCTTTTTTGTATGGCCACCTGTTACTCCATTTTGGTTGCGGAAAGAGCCGTTGACCGTCCACTGTTTACTGTCCATCGTTTTCCGTTTTTCGTTATCCGACAAGAGCCTCTTCATGGAAAGAGCGGGTTTGGGGTCTAGGGTCTGGGGTCTAGGGTATAGAGATATTAGAGAACCGAGATGATGAGAGTCATTGTCGGTTGTGGGTTGTAGGTTGTTCGTTCTACACCCGCTTTTTCAAAAAGGTTTTCTTCACCCGTAACATTTTTCTCGGTTCTCGAACACCGAATCTCGGTTATCGGGTCTCGGATCTCGATTTTCTCCATACCCTATACCCAAAACCCGTTCTTCATCCAAACTTCAATATCTAATCCAATCTTGTTCTTTAATCCGATTTTTTCGTACAACCTACAACCAACAACCTACCACCGTTTTTCTCGGATCTCGGTTCTCGTTATCACGTACAACCAACAACCCACCACCCACAACGTTTTCTGAGCCTCCGCAAGCGTCGCATTATCAATTGTCAACGTTGCGAGCTTTAACCGAGATAATCTCCGATATTCGACTCATCAACGACGACGGGCTTGATTTTACCTGTAGAAGTTGTCATGATCACCGTGACACCGGGACCATGTCCCGTGACGATACAATCACCATGTACAACTACGCCGATAGTTATGGCACCTTCCATGTATCCACCGAGTCCAAAGGAATCATTGTGATTTTCAATGGCAACAAAATCCCCTATTCTCAATTTGTAGAGCTCCAATTTCTTTATTAAGTTTTTGTCGTTTGTTATGATGTCATAATCCCCACCTGCAGGGTTTCCAGAGCCCGAACCGGAGCCCATAAGATAGCCAGGCACAATCGCTTTAACGGGGAAATATATTTTTCCATCACGTTCTTCAACGGGTACCCTTTCTAGAAGTCCCGGGTCAATGTTGTACACTCTTACCTCTGGATAATCCTCAAGAACCAGGCCGTTTCCCCAGGCCCTGACCTGGATTTTGTCCCCAATGGCTAGCTTTTCCTTTACATTCTGATTGAAGTGAACTAGTACATGATTTATACCACCATGCTTCCCGATTACATACCCTTTTGCACCTTTGGCTTCACCGGTAAGCACGATGGCTTCGTTGCCGATGCAAGAATATTTAACGTAAGCCATATTCATGGAATCGTTAGGGTTCTTTGTCGATACGTCAGGCTCAACATGGTCGCCTGCCATTTTGAAAGCACTATCGCCTAAAGTGAAGTTGTAAGTAATGCCACCTGTACCCGGAAAGAGCCTTGGAGTCCCATTGATTTCCAGTCTGAAAGGTGTTCTGCTGAGAGGGTGCGCGACTTCGCCTGCCACTGAAATCTTAACAACAGCATCCTTGTTTGTCTTCAAATCTATCCCTCCTTAAAATAGTTCGTTAAGCTAATTATATTATGCCGGAACGATATTTAAAAAGCTCATTCCATGCCAGATAATTCTTTCAATCCTTCGCGATCGAGCAATCGAATTATCTGGTTATTCTGCGCTATGTATCCCTCTTTTATGAGTTCTGCAAAAGCCCTTGATAATGAAGGCCTTGCGACACCGAAGTACCTCGAAAGTTCCTCCTTGGTCATGCCAAGAGTGAGTTCGGTTTTGCCATTCGACCGTTCTAAAAGGTAGCGTGCTAGCTTTTCTTTTAGCGTGTTGAGAGAGAATATATACACCTTTTCGGCGAGCATGGCAAGTCTGTCGCCCATATCGTTTAGAAGCCCAGTCAAAAAGTTTTCATTGTTCATGCAAAGCTCAATTACCAAATTCTTACTCATAGACAATATGATCACGGAACTAGTAGCTATTATATCTACGGGAAACAGATTATCAGAAGCAAAGAGCACTCCACTGGCGATGAGATTGGGGGCCTCTATTGTTTCTAATTTAACCATTCTTCCGTTAGTATCCTGCATTATGGTCGAGACTTTTCCTTCCAGGATTATCAACAGGGAATTGCATTGGTCACCCCTTTGTCGAATGAGTTCTCCATCACTGTAGCGTTCTACAAGAGAGCCGTTCTTTTTAAAAATCGTTTCCAATTCTCCAATGGTCAGGTTTTTAAAAGGTTTCAATTTAGCGAGATTTAAAATGAGTGGGTTCATACGCACCTCCCGCACCCCGTAACAAATGTTACCGCTTGAATCTTTCAAAATGATTATACTTGAATTGAAAGAAAAATCCAACAAAAACAGGAGGAATTAAAACAGTGGAAAATAAAACAAAGCGGGAAGTGCTTAAAGAAATGCTTAGAGAACTGCACTCTTCTCCGGAAAAATTGGAAGACATCAAGGAGAAATTTTCTGTGTTGATAAGGGAACTCACGCCGGTAGACATATCAAAGGTAGAGCAGGAACTCATACAGGAGGGAATACCTGCGGAGAGCATTCAGTTGATGTGTAATGTTCATCTGGATCTCTTCAAGAAAGCAATTATAGAAGATGAGATTCAGGTGGAACCATGGCACCCTGTGCATATACTCGTTGAAGAACACCGGGATATGCTAAATAGACTGGAAAACTTCAGAAAGTATGTTATGGAAAAGGTAGATGATGAACTCCCAGAGGAACTATCGAAAGTTCTGGTTTATCTGGACGATATGGAGCTATACTTTCAAAAGGAGGAAAACGGACTGTTCCCTTACATTGAAAAACATGGGGTTGTGCAACCACCTGCGATAATGTGGAAAGAGCACGACCAACTCAGGGAATGGCGGAAAGAATTAAAAAAACTCTCCGAAAATCCTAATGAAAATCTAAAACAAATTAAAGAACTCGTCCTAAGCATGGCGGAGCTCTTGACAGACCACATCTACAAAGAACACAAAGTCCTCTTTCCAACAGCCCTTAAACTCATCTCTTTGGAGGAATGGAAAGAAATCAGAAAGGCTTTTGATGAAGTTGGTTATTTCTCATTCAAGCCTTCTCCCTTTTATCAGGAGGAGCAGGAACCTGAGTTCGCTGATGGGCTGGTAAACCTCGGTAGTGGTTATATGAGCCCGAAACAACTAAAACTTATGCTTGACCATTTACCTGTGGACATAACCTTTGTGGATGAGACGGACACCGTGAGATTCTTCAGTGAAAACCCCGATAGGATCTTTGGCAGAACCAGAGCCATCATTGGAAGGAAAGTGCAAAATTGTCATCCACCCAAGAGCGTCGATGTGGTCAACAAAATCCTTCGGGATTTCAAAGAGGGTAAAAGGAATGAGGCAGATTTCTGGCTCAAACTAGGCGATAAATTTATTTACATCAAATACATTGCTATTAGAGATTCAGAAGGAAATTATGTTGGTACCCTCGAAGTTTCGCAAGATATAGCCCCTATTCAGAATATTACTGGTGAAAAAAGAATTTACGACGACAAAAACCAGGAGGTGTAACGAAATGGGTATGTTTTGTTACCAGTGTTCAGAAACAGTGAAAGGAACGGCCTGTACAGTAAAAGGAGTGTGTGGTAAAGAACCTGAAGTTGCTCACCTTCAGGATATGCTCGTGTGGTTGCTCAAGGGACTCTCTTACTGGGCTGTGAAAGCTAGAAAGTATGGAGTTAACGATTCAGAAGCGGATCTCTTCGTCGCTGAAGGGCTGTTCACAACTATAACAAATGTAAACTTCGACCCTGAAAGTATCGGAAAGAAAATTGAAAGGGCAATAGAGCTGAGAGACAAAATCAAGGGAGCATTTCTCAAGGCTTATAGAGAAAATGAGGGAAGAGATTTCACTGATGAGGCACCGGAAGCAGCTACATGGAATGTGCCTGGTGGTCTGGACATCTGGGAATTGAAAGGCGCAGAAGTTGGTGTGCTTTCAACAAAAGACGAAGACATCCGCTCTTTAAGAGAACTCCTCGTCTACGGACTGAAAGGCATCGCTGCTTATACTGACCACGCTTACATCTTAAAGCACTCCGACTCTTCAATCCTCGAATTCCTTGAGGAAGGTCTTGCAGCAACGTTGGATGATAGTCTCAGCGCAGATGACTACATCTCTCTGGTCATGAAGACTGGTGAAATGGCAGTCAAGGCTATGGCATTACTTGATCAGGCTAATACCAGTGCCTACGGCCACCCCGAAGTCACTGAAGTATACACAGGAACGTATGCAGGTCCTGCTATCCTTGTGAGTGGGCACGATCTCCTTGATCTGGAAGAGATACTCAAACAGACTGAAGGAACTGGAATAAAGGTCTATACACACGGCGAAATGCTCCCCGCCCACGCCTACCCAGGACTCAAGAAATACAAGCACCTCGTTGGAAACTATGGTACCTCGTGGTACAATCAGCAAAAAGAGTTTGCAGCCTTCAATGGTGCCATTGTGATGACCACTAACTGTATCCAGAAGCCCCTCGACAGTTACAAAGACAGGATATTCACCACAGGTCTTGTGGGCTGGCCCGGCGTTAAACATATTCCCAACAGAACCGACGGACAGCCAAAGGACTTTACGCCTGTCATAGAAAAAGCGCTGAGCCTGGGCGGACTCGAAGAAAGACCTGGAAAGAAGATTGTAATCGGCTTTGCTCACAATCAAGCCATAGCCGTTGCAGACAAGCTAATAGACGCTATCAAAGCAAACAAGCTGAAGAGGTTTGTGGTGATGGCCGGTTGTGACGGACACGCAAAGGAGAGGGAGTATTACACCGAAGTGGCAAAAGAACTACCAAAGGACACCGTCATACTTACGGCAGGCTGTGCAAAGTATCGCTACAATATGCTGGATCTCGGTGATATAGATGGAATTCCCAGAGTTCTGGATGCCGGACAGTGTAACGACTCCTATTCGCTGGTTGTCACCGCCTTGAAACTGAAAGAAGCTTTGGGGCTTTCAGATATCAACGATCTCCCCATTTCTTACGACATAGCATGGTATGAACAGAAAGCAGTGACTGTCCTCCTCGCTCTGCTGTATCTCGGTGTGAAGGGCATAAGGCTTGGTCCAGTGCTGCCCGCATTCCTTTCACCAAACGTACTAAAAATACTCGTTGAGAACTTCGATATAAAACCAATAACGAACGTCAAGCAAGACGTAGAATTAATGCTCAAAGGCTTATAAAAATCGGGGGCAAATGCCCCCTTTCTTTTTGGACGAGTTACCGGGAAATTTTACCATGATGAATGTGACGTACAAACTATATTAAATGACCTTCTTTCGAAGAGATTTTGGGTATGGTTACGCTTTTCTTTGCCATTCCTGCTTCTATTGCTGGACCATCAAATCTGTTGAACGTGGAAGGCTTCATGGTTGTCAGTTGTCATTTATGGAGTCTGGGAGGTCTATGCCTTTATTGTATGCAATTGGCTAAAGATTGAGTTCAGATATTCAATAAACCCTGCGGTACTTATTCCCTTTCTTATATCTCTATATAGCTGGAATGGATACTTATATGTTCAAAGTAAATTTATTTCTATTTGTGGTTGATTTCAGGAGGTACCTGTGCTCTGAGCATCACCAATGCCGTTTATGCTGTACTTAATGGAAGTGAATAGGCTCTTTTATAGATCATGTATAGTTTTCTTTCATGATGCACAATGACTCGAATATCTTTCAATTCCTTCGGTTTGTACTACTGTAAAGACTATAATCAAGTGCACCGCCTGTACCAAATAATCTTGGGAGTATGGAGGGGAGAATATGAAAAGTTATTTACTTCTACTTGTTCTTATTATTTTCAGCGTTTCAGTTTTTGGAATCTGGCAACCTGTCACCGACTACAGGGAATTCAGGTATGTGGCTTATAACTATAGCTTCCCGGGAAGCGATGATGAGCCATTAATTTTCACTGTGAGTACAGATATCACAAAAATAGCTGACGGTTACAGTATAACTACCCACGTAACTCGATCTTTCCCAGATGAACCATTGGATATGGGCATGATGGCAGGAGGATTGTATGGATTCGTGGCAGTGTTTTACATGAATCCCATCTATAATATGATCTTTGGCTACCTCGATTTTGATGAGATGCTCCCTATGAAAATAATGGGATTGGGAACTCTGAAATATGAGGGAGAAAAACAAGTCGGAAAGTTCAAGGGACAGAAAATCGTTATATACAACGAAGAGAAAAAGCCGATCATCTCCTGGGTGATTAATCCAAAGATTCCGCTGGTGATAGAGAGTACAATGCATGAAGAGAGTATGACAGCCGTTCTTCTTGACTATAAAATGGCTGAAAAATAGCTTGATGACCTGCGGAATAAAAAGCCCCGCACCTCGATAACCTCGATAAGTGGTGCGCAGGGCTTTCAGTCTCCTAATTTCTGTAGATGTCTCTTACCACTTCTTCGATTCCCGGATCCTGTATCTTGAAATCTTCTATTTCAAATTCCTGGAGAACCTTCCTTGCTAGGATTGCAGGCTTATGAGAATTTTCGATTCTTATTACTATTTCTCCTTCTTTTTCATTGTAGTTCCCGTTATAGATCTCGATAAATTTCCTTTGGGTTTGGGAAAGGGAGTAGTGACCTTCCTTCAATCTGATCTTTAGCAGTCGGGGAAGTGCCACCATCTTTTTCAATGCAGTTAAACTACCTTTATAAATCAATCTCCCATGGTTGATTATAAGAATTTCTCTGCACAGAGTTTCAATATCATTGAGGTCGTGAGTCGTGAGAAAAATCGTTTTTCCTTCCGCATTTAGTTCTTTGAGGAAATTCAATACCCTGTGTTTAGATACTACATCGAGACCGATTGTTGGTTCATCGAGAAATAGAATGTCCGGATCATGTATCATACATGCTGCCAGTTCTGCCCTCATCCTTTGACCAAGACTCAGTTGCCTAACCGGTTGCTCATAGAACTCCATTATTTCGAGTCTGTCTATAAGAAAGCTTAATTGCTTTCTAAATTTAGCTTCTGGAACCTTGTATATAGCCTTCAAAACCTTGTATGTGTCTTTTACTGGTAGGTCCCACCACATCTGTGTCTTTTGCCCGAAAATAGCGCCGAGGTTTTTCACATACTTTCTTCTTTCCTTCCAGGGACAGAAACCTGCAACCCTAACTTCTCCAGAAGTTGGAGTTAGTATTCCGGTGAGCATCTTTATTGTCGTGGATTTTCCAGCACCATTTGGTCCAATGTATCCCAGGAATTCGCCCTTCTTAACGCCAAAGCTGATGTTTCTGACTGCATGGACTATTTCTTTTTCACGCCTGAGACCCCTCCTTTTGTATATTGTGTAGTCTTTACAAAGATTGGAAACCTCAATGTATTCACCCATGAGACCACCTCCTCTTCAGGTACCGGTACTGGAATAATGCCTTTCACCGAGCTTCCAGAATCCAATGCTAATAGGTAGAAAAACAACAAAGGTTATCGCTGGTGAGAGAAGTGCAAGAATTGAATTTGTCTTACCTGTGAGATAAGAAACGGGATAAAATGCGGCGGTTCCAAGGGGAATGATGAAAGTAAGAGCTTGCTTCACAAAGTTTGCATATATGGTCAATGGATAGGAAGAAGCTGTTCTCATAGAGTAGAAGCCGAGGACAATAATATCTTCGTTTCTCACAGTCCAAAAAGCTATTGCAGCCAGCATAAGAGAGATTTCAAAGGTCAAAAGCGCTGACAACACCACAAGGCATGCGTACAGCATAAAGAACCCTGGCGAAGCCAGTCCTGTATAGGATGCCCCAAAAACCCCAACTGCTATAGCCTGGGCGAGGACTCCCAGTCTTCTGAATTGAAACCGCTGAAGCATAACCTGCATAATAGTCGATATAGGTCTAATGAGTAAGATATCAAATCTACCGCTGAGCGTAAGTTCTTGAAAACGGTGCAGTCCCTCACCGAAGGTTCTGAAGAGTCCCCAGCCAGCTTCAACAATTGAGTAGATCAGAGCGACCTCACCTAAAGACCATCCGGCCATGTCTTTGAATTTGAGCATTATCACGGCAATAATCAGAAAATCCGAAAAAACAGCCAGTCCGGAAGTTATAGTATCAAAAACGAAATTAAACCTGTATTCGATTTCCTTTTTCAAACTGGCTACGAAAAGAGCCTTAAAAACCTCCATAACAAACCTCCTCAACCACCCTGAATCTGTAACCTCTTCTGAGTAAGTTTCGTTAAAACCAGTGCAAGAAGTAGAAGAATCATTATCCAGGATAATTGTAGTTTGATACCTTCCAGAAAGGTCATTTTACCGAGATAAATTGAGCCAGGAACATAGTTGGTCGCTGCAAAGGGAGTCAAGGGCATTATTTTCTTCAAAATGCCGGGATAGTATTCCGCTGGTAGCATATAACCGGAGAGGAAATTCATCAGGAAATAGTAAAGCGACTGAGCTCCAGAAATACTTAGAAACCTCAGACTCCATAGTCCGATAAAGTAATTAAGAAAAAAGGAAATAATGAAAGCCATTAAAATGGATATCCCGTAAGGTGCTATTTGTCCCGGTGATGGTAGTTTAACCCCCAGTAAGAGAAAACCAAGGAAAAAGATTGGCAAGTAGCGGAAGAGAAAATTATAAACTACGTGTCCCAGAACCTCGTAAAAGCTCAGATATATTATTCCATAAGGCCTTAATAGTTCAAAAGCGATCGTTCCATCCCTTACCTTTTGGAATAAGAAGGCTCCATATGGGAGAAACATTGTGATCCAGAGACCAGCTTGATTTACCATCACATAGGTTACCATAAGAGAAGCCTCTGGGGAATCACCGAGGATGGCTCTCCAGATGCTTACGAAGATATAACCGAACACAAAACTTCCGGCGTTGCTGATCAAATGATTCAGCAGATAAATCCTGTTCCTTAAAAAAGCATTCCTTGCAATGGCCAATCCCGCTTTGAAAACATTCACCTCCAATTCTTTAAAAGTGCTTTCATAACTTTTCCAGCAAGAAATAGCAAAGTTTGATAGAATCTTACTTCGCCATTATTCTACGAGTAGGATAGCTTCGAAAAGGGACAACCATAGAGGCATTTTTTGCTTTCAAAATGTTGAGGGTATTGAATGCGAACACAGCTATTGTTATCGCTGGATTTGGTCGAAGTGGGGAGATTACTTTTGCATAGTCAATTGGGGGAGCTAGATAAAACGAATAATTTTAGAGTCTGTGCGTAGTGATAGGACTCAACCGTTATTCTTATAATGTAAAACAACACGCCGGCGAAAAGAGACACTGCCGGCTTCACACATTATACCAGCTTTTTTAAAAATTGCAAGTTCATTCTTTACCAAATAAAAAGGAGGAAGAGAAACTGCTCCTATTCCAGGAGCTCGAATAATTTGATAAAACGAAGATGGTATGGAATTTGAGTATATAATGGCTGTTCTTCACAGATTTTTGCAAATTCAGAAATTGGTTAGAAAGCATTCTCATTAAAAAGGCCCCTGATGGGGCCTTTCGTTATCCTACAACCTTGCTTTCCGCTTTGCTATTGAGTGTTATATTTACGGGAGTTGCGTTCGTCAAGTTGTCCGAGACGGGACACCGTTGCTTCATAATTTCAAGCCACCGTGCCAGAGTCAGTTCATCAACATCGGCATCGATGTTCATTTTGACTTCTATGCTCTTGTAACCCGCTCTGTCAGAAGTCTCCTTTCCCATAAACTTTTCGGGATTCAAAGCACCCGAGATCTCAAATTCAAGGTTCTTTATCTGGAATCCCATTTCTCTTGCAACCAGATGGCCAACAACGTTAAGACAACCAGCAAGTGCCGCGAGGACGAATTCCACTGGATTGGGTCCTTCGTCCTTTCCCCCAAGCATCGGTGGTTCATCCACGACTATATTGAAATTCCTGGCTTTTATCACTGTTTTTGATATGCTTTCAGATTTGGCAGTTACCTTAAATATAAAGTCTTTGTTCATATCAAGCACCTCCTTGTGAGTTATTTCACTATTATATTAGCAGGTATATAATACGATAATATTACTCCGAATTAAAGAATTCGTACATAACTTTGTGGAGGAGCGAAGTCATGAAAACTTTGGTAAGCCGGAAAATTAAGAAGACAGGCTCGATCAATCTCCGAGATCAATTGAAATAATTCCCTCGATGCTAGCGAATTCAACGATATTCTTTTTAATAGCTTTATAATCCTCATCCTTGATGACAAGCTCGAACGTTATGCTGTCTTCGTCTGTTTCGATTTCGATGTGAAGAGGCGTTATACCAAGCTTTTCTAGGTACTTTGTCAGCTTTTCCATTGCATGACCTTTGTACATCTCAATTGTAATGGTTTGCTTATTTCCTTTACCAACCAATCTATCAACTCTTTTAAATCCGACCACAATCAGAAGGACTATACTTGTGGCAAGCGCAGATGAAAAATATTCCCCTGCTCCAAAACCCATACCGATTGCTGCTGTTACCCATAGAGTCGCGGCTGTAGTGAGCCCTTTAACAGAAAAACCCTTTTTAAGAATCGTACCTGCTCCGAGGAACCCTATACCGGAGACTATCTGAGCAGCGACTCTTCCTGGGTCTCCTGTTACTCCGTTGAAAAACGTGAAGATCGATAATTCGGTGATAAATGCAGCACCGACAGAAATCAGAGCATGTGTCCTTAACCCAGCAGGCCTTTGTATTCTTTCCCTTGTAAACCCGATAAACGCTCCCGAAACAGTGGCAGCAATGAGTCTTAGAAATAAGTCAATAATTTCTATCAAAGTATCAAATCCCTTCAGATTGGTTCGATTAAAGAATATATCACAGCATACCTCAAATCACCAAACTCGAGTTATAGGGTGTGAGGGCGAATTGATACGCATTCTCAAAGCAGTTTACCGATTCTCATCAGGGTAAGTATCAATCTGATCAAAGATCATGGATCTCTACAGTTTGGGAAGGATAACTATCCTGAAGAATTAATCATGCTAATTAAATTCTTTTTGACCGATGAACTCGATAGTGTTGATGATTTCTTCTCTCCTGCAACATCTTTCTTTTTGAGGGGAATTTGATATACTCTTACATCAAAGTTTCCTCGAAATGCGTGAATAGGAGACGCTTATGAAAAAAGGTTTAATTTCTCCATTTATGGTTATATTATTTGCTATCCTGTTGGGTTCGGCACTTCTTTATTTTTTCCCGATAAAGCCTCTACCCGCACCAGATGGAGAGTATAAGATTGGGCTAAGAATACTAGAATTGAAGATGCTCAAGAAAGAATTAGCCACGGACAATCCCGACGATAGAAGAAGGATTCTCATTGATATCTGGTACCCAGCAGAAGAAACCAGTGGCTATGAACCAAGTTACTGGTTGAGGGAGCCCACATACTTTAAAGCAATGGAAGGAACTCATGATATCCTGAAGCTATTGACACAACATGCAGGACAGGTCCGAACCAATTCATACATTAATGCACCGACGAAGAGTAACAGTGGTAACGGATACCCGGTGATTATCCTGTTGCCTGGGACTCCTTCACTGGTGTCTTTGTATTTCAATTATGCAGAAAAACTTGCTAGTCATGGCTACATTGTAGTGGGACTGGAGCAGACTTATGCCAATATTGCTGTCGAATTTGCCGATGAGACTGTTATTTTTGATAGATCAACCGAGGCAACACTCATTGACAGAATTAGTAAGGCAGAAACGGAAGACGAGAGAATGCAAGATACGTTTCAATATCCTTTCTGAAGATATCAATGCTGTTAGAAATTACCTAGCAATACTGAATACCGGGGAGCTTTATTCGGACTTTAAGGATATTTTTGATCTGGATAATATTGGGTTATTGGGCCATTCTGGCGGTGGTGGTACCGTCATTATTCGCGCCTTCGAGGATAAAGATATAAAAGCTGTAGTGGCTCTGGATCCGGCAATTCGTCCTTTAAGCGATAAACTTCTTTCCCGTGATATGGGCGCATCACTTTTTATCACCATGAGTGAAGAATGGCAAAATGATAAAAGGTGTGAAAAGCTGGATATATTGATGAAGGCGAGCAGAAATAAAGTCTACGCCTATGAAATAGATGATATTAACCATGCGGACTACGCCATGATAGATTACATCTCACCACTGGCAAAAATGATAAGCAATAGTGGAGGATTTTTGGCTCGTGAGGGCGAGAAATTGTTGAAAGAAGCTGTTCTGTCCTTTTTCGACGAGTGTTTCAAAGGGACTGCCAGCAGGTTGGAAGAAATTGCTGACAGTACAGATAAGATAAGATTCTATTCCAACAGCGTGGAAAACTAAAGCATTCTCCGGTCTGAAAGAACAACGTTTTCGTTATAATCTGGAAGAAATAATTCCGGCTGACACAATAGTTAAGCGAAATATCAGCCGGAAATTACATTGCGGTTTATATGATTATTTCAGGGTTATTCCGAAGATATGCATCGTGATCACATCTGGCAATATGATCGCCTTTATTTCTCCTCCCTTTAGCTTGATGTGCTGGAGATAAAACTTACAATTCAGATTTTCCCTATTTCCTGTTGAGTCATAACGGTAGCTAAATTGCAAAGCTTTTTCTCCATAGCGAGGTTTGCCACACCAATCTGAGAATCCCAGAATGAAGCTCTCCTGCTGACCATTTTTGTACTGTATTATGAGCTCACCGGTGTAATCACCATGATCGGAGGAGCCAAGAACCCAGAGCTCCTGAGCTTTCAGGTCGATTTCAAAGTGTTGCTTTTGGGTTCTTAGATTGTCTTTGCCCTTATCTGAGAAGAGGAAAGGAATACCGTCTATCCTAAGGCGTTCACCACTGATACTCTTCTGAACTTCTTCCATAGGATAACTTGCCCCAACAATTCCCTGAATGTTATCAAAATTTCCTTCTCTCCTATGGCTGGCGTTCACGATGCCATTGTTGTTGTAAAAAGGAGACAGATCTATGAGGAAATACTCACCTTCTTTTATAACCTCAACCACCTGACCATTAGTTTCAACTCTCCGGGATATTTCTGAGGAAACAGCTTTTCCGGATAGAAAAGTGAATCGTCCTGGTTCTATACCTTTGAAGTCTTTATCGCTGTTATTTATTACCAGAGTCTGGTTGGACGTTTCAAAGTAAATTCCTATAACCAAAGGAACAAAAATAAGTGCATCGATCTCAACATCTCCATTGGTAGGATCCAATCCGATGGTCAGCCTCTCCTCTGCAGCACTGCCGTTTACTGTACCGAGTTCAAATAACCCATAGTGGTCAAGGTTAATTTCTCTTTTGATTTTCTCTTTTCCGTATCTCAAGCTTGTCAAAAACATGGCAGTATCGAAGGACGGTATCGAAATATACATCCTGTATGGTACTCCGGGAAGAGATAGATTTTTTCTGAGAGCAGTTGTACCCTGACAGCGTACCAGAGCACCTCCTGAAGCGGTGTTAGAATTCTCAATGGTGGCATCGGATAGACCCAGACTGAATTTTTCAGCTTCTTCAAAGAAGGCTGGAGTAAGTAATTCCTTCGCTTCCTCAAAGAGAACCTGATATTCAGCAGGTAAGGTTCTCACTGCCTGCAGAGCAAGTAGAGCAGAAATAGTCGACTCTGCGCCAGAGTTAAGGTTCCGGTGAGTGATCTCGAGACCGTCATAGCCCTGTCCGTCGGGGCCTATCATGGGGGCCTTCAGAAGGTTCAGGCCTTTAAACCATGCTCCGAGCAAAAGGGTGTAATAAGCGTATAATGGTTCTTTCGTAACCTCATACAATCTGGCGGATGAGTTCACGAAAACTTCGGCAGCATAGGCAATTTGTGGAAACATCTTTATGTTCCTTGAAATAGAATACAGTGGACCAGCTGAAACTATTAACGGGAATAGCTTGTTCGCTGATTTTTCTGCTGCTTTAAGATATGCTTCATTACCTGTAACTTTATAGGCTTCAATAAGGGCTTCGATCTGCCTTGATCCCCAGCCATGCCAGTTGAATTCTTTTTTACCCTCATCGAAAAGCCCTAAAAGCTCTCCGTGAGAATTATCAAGGGATTTTAAAAGACCCGTGGCAAGAGTTTGAATGACCTCGAAAGTCTTTTCATCCGGATCCACTCTCTGGAGTTCACAGGCACCTAGAAGCATTACCGAACTCATATCTGTATAGCCTTTGAGTAAATTGCCTTTAATATATCTTTTTAGAACCCTGAAAACCTTTTTTGCCCTTGCGGCTAAGCTGAAAGAATAATCAGAATCGATTTTCGCATAGACCTCCGCACCGAGAGAAAGTGCCCAGAATGCTCTGGCGGCCCACCAGTTTCCACCAGCCCTGGAAGTGGGTCCGTTTTTGTTTATAGTCCCGTTTTCAAAAACGAAATTGTAGAAGTCTCCGTCGTTTCTCTGGAACTTGAAAAGGAAGTTCAGGGCCTCTCTTGCGCGAGAATCATAAAAGTTATTGGCAGGATCTGTTTTCAGCTGCCTTAGATAGAAGATCGCAACCCTGGCTACATCATCAACGCAAGTTGCTCCTTCACCAATGGCGCTTACATGTTGGTAGGTTCCATTCATCTTGAGATCACTGTAAATCCAGTAGCCTATTACTCTTTCTCCCTCTATAGAAAATTCATCCCTCAAAAATTCCAGATGGGCGATATTTAATTCAATAGAAAATAAAGGAACAGTCATCATGATTATTAAAATTGTCAAAAAGATCTTTCGTTTCATGGTCTCACCCTCAAAAAATGGGGGCACATCAGTGCCCCCAAGATATTAGATAACATTATTCCCCAATGGTGATTGACTGAATTTCTATTGCTCTCAGTTCGAGATATTCTATTGCGTTCGGTATGTTCAGGCTCTTGTAGAGATCATAGTATCTTTCGAAGGTTACTTCGTCGCCAGCCTTGAACCTTGCGGGCCAGTCTGACATTTCGGTAGAAACGTTTCCAGCCGTGGATTCATAGATCTCAAATTCACCAGGTATCCATTTAAAAATTCCATCGCGGAATTCTCTGCTTTCATACACCCATGTGTTTCCGTTTACCCATTTTTCATAGTTCACGTAGACGATGGGTTTCACAGGGTTGATTTCCGCGACACCTATACCTTTGCTGGGGGAATAGTTAGACCTCCAGGATTCCTGAGAAGCGAAAATATACGTGGCTCCCCACCAGAGAGGTTTCATGGAATCTGTCGCCGGGAATACAATGTAAGGTTTGCCATTAACATTCATAATGGCATTTCTTTCGGCCCAGTATTCCAGAGGAGTAATGTTGAGCTGATCTGCCCATACAAGTCTCCTGAACACTGGCAGCATATGAACAGCATCGTCTGAAAGATCAGTAATAGGTCTTGTGATCATATTCTGAAGTTTCATTAGATCTGCGTAAGTTTTGAATACAAAGTGATTAGAGGAAATTACATCGCCGTTCTTGAAGATACTAGTAACAATTATCTGCTCCAATCCCACGAAGGGATCACAGTCCAAACGACTTACAACCGTAACGGCTACTGGTCCAGCTGGCAATACCTTCATTTCTTTGACTTTAAAATCCCCTGAGGTTTTTTCCTCGTGTTTTCCAAGTTCGCCATTAACATAGTAGGTTGAGCCAACCCAGCCTGCGATTCTGGCGATACCTATTTCATCTACTATAGTCCCTTCTACACTTTCGAATTTTTCAAATCTTACTAAACCCTTGTTGTTGATTCTAGCCCTGAATGTGAGATTACCAACTATTACGCCATCATCCGTTTTGTTTACATAAAAATCTGAGTCATATGTTGGCGCTTCAACGCTGAAGTCATCGCTTACAACAACTTTTGCGTTTCCTGAAAGCATCACAAGGATGTAGTCACCAGAAGATAACTTCCCGTTGAGATCAACGTCATCTATCTGATAGGGAACTTCAGCGCCTTCTTCATCGATGAACCTTATGGAATCCCAGTTAGCATCGAAATCTATTCCAACAAGGTCCAAAAGCTTGTTCATGCTGATTCTCACGGGAACGAGAGAGTCCGTTGTTTTGTTGATGGTGATGGGGATTTCGATGGTCTCCGCCATCAAAATGGTAAATGCAAAAAGTACCAAGAAAACTGCTAAAAATTTCTTCATACTTCACCCCTCCTTGTAAAGTGTGATATGTAAGCGTTTACACATTAGGGATTATATAAGTTGTGGTAATGAAATTGGTAATCTGTCCCAAAGCGGATTTTGATAATTATAGTAAAGTGAGGCCGATTATTGGCTTTTATCTCCTGATTTCTAAATAATTCATCTTTTTGTTATTTTTTTATCTCATGTTTCCAAATATCATAGATATGCATAGCGTGAATGAATTTGCTAATAATCAAGCATAATTAGTTATAAATAACGATAATCGTGCTATATAGGATGTGGTATTAATATGAAAAATGTTCTATTATTTTTCTGTATGTGTAAGCGTTTACATATGGGGGTGGCTGGTTTTGAGTTCTAAATTAACTAGATTAATAGATGTAGCAAAACTCGCAAAAGTATCAACAGCGACAGTTTCACGGGTAATCAATAACAGCGGTTACGTCTCAGCCGAAGTTAAAGAAAGAGTGCTGAAAGCCATAGAAGAACTGGGCTACCAGCCAGCAAAAGCAGCTAGGTTTCTAGCGAAGTCAAGGCAAAATTTCAAAATAAGCATAGTAGCTGATGATTGGGTTCTTAAATCCATAACAACAGCTTTGGACGAATTTTATAGCATTGTGTATAAGGGTATTATTGATTTCTCGAAGAATCACAGAATGAGCATAGAACTACAAGATATAAGCTCGTGGGACAGGGGAGTTGATGGCTTTTTGCTCATGGGTGGTGGAATTACAAAAGAATTGGTAAAAGAAATAAAAGACACCGGGAAACCTGTGGTCCTTGTGGATCAATATATTCCGGGTCTGAAAGTAGATTGTGTGGTTTCAGATGGTTATGATGGAGCCGTTTTCGCAGTAGATAAGCTTATTTCCAAAGGGCTTAAGAGAATTGTCCATATTCATGGTCCGCTTTCTCATTTTGGCTTCAGAGACAGATATGATGGATATGTCGCTACTATGGAGAGGCATGGTTTTATGCCCAGGACATACGAATTCGATGAGATAAGTGACAATATGGGGGTCATCATTGATATGATGTTGAGAAACTATGGTAAACCTGAAGCCATTTTTGGTTCCAATGATACCGCAGCCATAAGGGCCATGGACGAATTAAAGATCAGAGGTTATAGTATTCCCGAAGATGTTTCTATTGTGGGTTTTGACGATATTATGAGTGCTTCATTGATCACTCCAAAACTCACCACGCTGAAGATATTCAAATATGATCTTGGCTCCATCGCAGCAAGGCGGCTTTTCAATTTGCTGATGGGAGAGGAAACCCATCCCATTAAAATCTCTCTCTTTACTCAGTATATAGAGCGCGAAAGTACCATATAAAAAGGAGGGGTTATCATGAGAAAATTGGGTATTATTCTTTGTTTGCTTTTAATCACAATTCTTGTGTTCGGAAAGGAAATTATCTTCTGGACTGCACCTAATCCACTTCAAGAAAAGTTCTGGAGGCCTCTCGTAGAAGAGTGGAACGCCAATAATCCAGATATTCAGATCAAATGGTCTCCTATTCCAGCTTCTGGAAGTTCTGAAGAGGCTATCTTAACATCAATCGCTGCCGGGAATAGCCCTGATATCTGCACAAATATTTTCAGTGGATTTGCAGCTCAGTTGATTGAAGCTGACCAGCTTGTACCTCTTGATACTCTACCGGGTTATGCGGAGCTGATTGCCAGCAGAAAGATGGAAAGCGTAATCGAGGGTTGGAAGTTCGGAGGTCATGACTATGTATTTCCAATATACTCTAATCCCATGATGTTTTGGTGGCGTAAAGATCTCCTCGAGGAACTTGGTTATACAAGAGCTCCCAGAACATATTCGGAAGTTTACGAAATAAGCAAGAAGTATTCTGTAAAAAACGAAAAGTATGGAGCCTTGATTGTACTTGGGAGAAATTGGTGGGACCGTTGGTTTGATTTCATCAACTACTATTACGCTGCCAGTGGCGGGAAAAGCTATATAGATGTAGAAAAAGGCAGAGCGACGTTTAACGATGATGCAGGTAAAGCGGTTGCGAGGTTCATAGATACAATGTTCAGAAATGATTGGACTGCTGTTGATCTGGGTAACTTCCCCTTCTATTACGGTGTTGTCCTGGGAGGAATTAAAGGTCCCTGGGATCTCAACTGGGCGAAAGAACAGTTTCCTGATATTTATCACAATATTTTCATAGCTCCACCACCTGTCCCCGACGACTATCCTGTAGACAAACCGGTGCATGTCTTTGCAGACACAAAAGGGCTTGTAATGTTTAAGTCCTGTAAATATAAAGAGGAAGCCTGGAAGTTCATAAAGTGGGTCTTTTCCAACATAGAGAACGATCTCAAATGGATGGAGTACACTAATATGCCGCCAGCTCGTGGTGATCTGACCACCAATCCAGTTTTCACCGATTACATGGAGCAAAATCCACATTTCAAAGCCATCGCCGAGTACGTTCCTTTTGCTATTCCACCTGCCCTTACAACGGTAACCGTGGATATACAGGATGCAATGACACAGTACCTTATTGAACCGATAATGTATGGTAAAAAGAGCCCTGAGAAAGCTCTCAAAGAAACTGTTAGTAGAATCAGACGCATACTATTCTGATATTTGATATTGGAGTGAATGCCATGGGAATGAAGACTTTAAAGCGCCGCGAAAACATTAAAGGCTGGTCAATTTCTTCGGTCTATCTCGTTTATACGGCCATTTTCTGGGGGTATCCTTTTGTCTGGCTATTTATACTGGCTTTATCAAAATGGAATTTTCTCACACCAAGGAGATTTATCTGGTTCAATAATTTCATAAAGCTATTCATGGATGATGATTTCTGGAGAGTTGTGATCAATACCTTCAACTTCATGCTATACTTCATTCCCATGGTCCTTATCCTATCAATGCTCTTTGCCCTGGCATTGACCAAGGTTAAATATTTCAAGACCTTTTTCATGCTTTCATTCCTTGTAGCTTATGTTTCATCCGGAGTGGCATATTCAATAATTTTTTCAAAGCTATTTGCCGTCAATGGACCACTCAATAAACTCACCTACTCTCTCTTCGGGGTCACCATACCTTGGTTCAGCCAGCCACAGCTGGCTATTCTTTCAATAGCCATGATGGTTACCTGGAAATTCATCGGTTATTATGGATTGATTTTATACTCGGGACTTGTAGCCATCCCAAAGGCTCTCTATGAGGCCGCAGAATTAGATGGAGCCACACGTTGGATTAAATTCTGGAAGATAACACTTCCATTGTTGAATCCATCACTGGTAATGGTTCTGGTGCTGTGTATTTCTCTGACTTTCGGGATATTCACGGAACCTTTTCTTATTACAGGCGGTGGCCCCATGAAACGTACCTACACATTCCAGATGATGATTTATACGAATGCTTTCCAGAAGCTCAATCCTGGTTATGCTTCAGCTCTCGCTATCGTGACCGCGTTGATAAGTTTTGGCTGCGTAATCTTGACCAGAAAGCTCATTGAGAGAGAGGTGAGTTACTCATGAAGAAATTCTGGATGATCGTTCTGTACATAGTTCTTTTTGGTGCCTCTCTGCTCTGGATATATCCTTATATATGGATGTTCATGTCTTCTTTTAAACCTTCGGCAGAAATCTTCACCAAATTCTGGCCTTCTCATTTCACGGGGGAACACTATAAATTTATACTGAGCGCGGCTGAGGCAATGCAAAGGCCATTCGTCAGGGCACTGTTGAACAGTATTTTCATCTCATTTACTGTTACTTTTGCTGTGGTTTTCAGCTCAGCTTTCATTGGTTATGCGCTATCCAAGATAAACTTCAGAGGTCAAAAGGCTCTTTTCAATTTCATCATCTTTCAGATGCTTTTCCCGGGGTTCATGTTCATAGTTCCCCTGTATGTTCTCATAAGGGCTCTGGGATTAGTGAACACCCTTTCAGCGATAATACTGCCCGGACTCATGTCGGCATGGGGAATCTTCATGTTTGCCCAGTCTTACAAGTCAGTTCCCAACGAATACATTGAAGCCGCAAAAATGGATGGGGCCAGTGATATCTGGGTGATATTGAGATTGATGATCCCCCTTTCCAGAAGCACTGCATCCATAGTTGGCATGTTTACGTTCATAGGAATATGGGACAATTTTATGTGGCCATTGATTGTGATTTCGGACTACAACAAAATGCCTTTGTCTGTACTTCTGGCCAGTTTCAACCGTGAATATGGAATTTATGTTGGTCCAATATTGGCCGGATCGGTCATACAAACTTTACCTATGGTCCTGATCTTTTTGATATTCAGAAAGTACTTCCTTCAGGGGATATCCATGTCATTGAAATAAATTAAGGAGGCGTGCACATGAAACTTCAAAGATGTATTCTGAATCCTTTGCTTTCACCAGTACCACAGCATCACTGGGAATCCAAGTACGTTTTTAACTGCGCTGTGGTCAAGAAGAATGGTCTGTTTCACATGCTCTACAGAGCTCAGGGTGAAGACATGGTCTCAAGAATTGGTTACGCTGTAAGTACAGACGGAATACGGTTCAATAGGTTGGAGAAACCCGTCTTTACCCCCAAAAGTCCCTGGGAACTCTACGGCGTCGAAGATCCTAGAATAACCGAAATTGACGGCAAGTTTTACATGATGTATACAGCTTACTCTCCTATGGGAGTGAGAATCTCAATGGCTTCCACAACTGATTTCATACGATGGGAACGCCATGGTGTTATCATTCCGGATATAGACAACAAAGATGCAGCTCTTTTCCCGGAAAAAATAAATGGTCGTTATGTAATGTTCCATAGGATCGAGCCGGATATGTATTTAGCGTTTTCAGATGATCTGATTCATTGGGATAACTTCGTATCTATAGCAGGTCCCAGAGAAGGGTACTGGGATAATTTGAAGATAGGTGTTGGAGCGCCACCAATAAAACTCGATGAAGGCTGGCTTGTACTCTACCATGGTGTTGAAAACACCCCAAGACCGACCTACAGACTCGGGTTCATGCTTCTGGATCTAAACGACCCCAGCAAAGTTCTGAAAAGGTCTGAAGAGCCTATATTTGAACCCGAAGAGGAATGGGAGATTTTCGGAGGAGTTCCCAATGTTGTCTTTTCTGATGCCATGGTTGAACACGAAGGAAATTATTACATCTATTATGGGGCCGCGGATAATCACATAGCGCTGGCCACCATCTCTAAAGAAGAAGTCGAAAAATGGTTAAAAGAGAGATGATGAGTATGATAATTCGGAGAGGTACCCTCCTAATCATGTTTTTATTACTGGTACTGACTATTCTGGCAATCGATCTCCCTTTCGAAAAGGTTTATAATCTCAGAAGATTGACGGATTTTCCAGTTCTACTGCCTGAAGGTGTGGGCTTTCAAAGCAAAGCAACTTTCAATCCAGCTGCTATCAAGGTTAACGATGAGATCCTCCTCTTCTACCGGGCTGAAGACTGGACGGGGTACAATGCCTGGAACGGAACCTCGTCAATAGGTCTTGCACGAAGTACCGATGGTCTCAACTTTACAAAAGAACCAGACCCCATAATAAAGCCGGAACTTCCCTATGAGATTCCGGGAGGTTGTGAAGACCCTCGCATCGTGGAAATCGATGGGCTATATATACTGACTTATACGGCTTATGATGGTAATCAAGCCAGATTGTGCCTTGCTTATTCCAGCGACCTCAAAGAGTGGGTTAAGGTTGGACCCATAATAAAAAACTTCCGCTGGTCCAAGTCGGGTGCGATAGTTCCAAAAAAGATAAATGGAAAATATTATATGTATTTTGGTGATTCGCAGATATATCTTGCCACCTCCAAAGATCTGAAAAGCTGGAATGTGAATCCATATCCGGTGCTAAGGCCAAGGCCGGATAAATTCGATGCAAGACTCGTAGAACCGGGGCCACCCCCGCTTATAACCTCCGAGGGAATATTGCTCTTTTACAACAGCGCGGATTATTCAGGGATTTACAGAGTTGGAGCTGCTCTGTTCGATGCAGAAAAACCAAGCAGGCTTCTGAAGAGAACGGATACGCCGTTGCTTGAACCAGAGCTTTCCTGGGAAAAGTACGGTCAGGTTCCTAACGTTGTCTTCGTTGAAGGTGCCGTAGAACACCAGGGGAAATTACTCCTCTATTATGGTGCCGCTGATGTATACGTTGGCGTTGCGGCAATAGATCTATAGATTTTTATAGTCATACACGAATCAACGGCTACGTAAAAACGTAGCCGTTATTTTTATGTAGTATTAAATGAATAGAAAGCTTGGTCTTCAATTTAAAAATTCTGTGTCACACAATGAGATTAAATTCTTTCTTTACGGTTAGAACTCCTTCACCGCTGATAGCACGTTATAGCGGAAAGTGATCGCTACAATAATTGGTGTTATAATCTCCATTGGAAATGTAAATAGCTTTATAAGCTGATTGCATGCGGGTGATATACCTTTTTTCGATGTCCCGCATCTTTTTGTTTCTACAGAACTGTATAAACTGCAAGTAAAAAACAGTCTTTTGGGGTACTGCATAAGAGTGAACAAAAAAGGGGGGATCGAAGTGGCGACAAAATCCCGGTTTAGCCACGATGAGGTATCAAAGGATAATCCACTTTTCTCACAATTCAGAGTAATCATTGAAACCGCCTTCTACAGAAACAACGTCGTTAATGTAAATTCCAGAAGGGAAGCTTACAAACTGGCAGTCTCCTCACCGGGAACAATTGTCACCAATTTAGAGGTGTACCAACCTGAAAAGCTGGGACTCGATCCAGGAACTAAAGTTTTGCTCTTCAATGACGGTGTCGTTGTTGGTCGTTACGCTCCGGCGAGGAGAGTCGTAGGCGAACCGGGGTTAGATTTGAGAGATTGCTCGGCCAAACTCAGGGAGGCCGTTTATAATACCAGATACAGGAAAATGTATCATGCGCAAGCGATCATTGGCCTTGACAAAGACTTTTCTGTGAAGGCTCATCTTCTTGTTCCGGAAGGTTTTGAAAACACACTATATAACTGGCTTTTAAATTTCCAGCCCCTGGAAGGTTCCTATGTGGATCTGTACAGGAATTCGAAGCTTCTCGAGAACGAGGGGGATATTTTCATTTTTTCTGATCCAGACTGGACTCATCCCGATCATCCCTACGGTCTGACCTTTTTTGACCCTGAACACAACGTAGCTGCGATATTGGGGATGAGATACTTTGGTGAATTCAAGAAGGGTACACTAACACTCGCGTGGAGCTGTGCCAGTAGAAACGGTTACGTGTCGTGCCACGGTGGTCAAAAGAGATACAACCTCGATAACGGTAAAAACTTTGTGGTAGGCGTCTTCGGGCTTTCTGGCTCTGGCAAATCCACTATCACCCACGCAAAACATGGTGGCAAGTACGATGTAACTATACTCCACGACGACGCCTTCATAATATCTCTGGAGGATGGTTCCTCAGTGGCACTGGAACCGTCTTACTTTGACAAGATGGCCGATTATCCGTTGAATTCGCCGGAGAACAGGTATTTGCTGACTGTTCAGAATATTGGAGCCACTCTTGACAGTGAAGGTAAAGTGGTGGTCGTGACTGAAGATATAAGGAACGGAAATGGACGCGCCATCAAATCCAGCCTCTGGTCTCCCAACAGAGAAAACAAGTTTTCCGAGCCAGTTAATGCCATAATATGGTTAATGAAAGATCCAGCCATGCCGCCGGTGGTGAAGGTTAAAAGCGCGGAATTGGCCTCTGCATTCGGTGCCACCCTCGCTACCAAGAGAACCTCTGCTGAACGCCTGGCACCGGGGGCTGATCCGAATGCATTGGTCTTTGAACCCTATGCCAATCCTTTCAGAACATACCCTCTGTCGATCGACTACTACGGATTCAAAGACCTGTTCAAGGAAAGAAATGTGGAATGCTACATCTTCAACACGGGTCATTTCATGACAAAAAAGGTTACAAAAGAAACCACCCTTGCTATTCTGGAAAAAATAGTCACGGGCACAGCGAAATTCAAGCAATGGAAAAATTTTGAAGAGCTCGAGATCATGGAGATCGAAGGATACATACCGGATCTCGACGATCCGGTTTATGTGGAACTCCTGAAAAAACAGCTGCACAGCAGGTTGGACTTCATCCGTTCTCTTGAAAGTGAAAAGGCAGGATACAACAGATTGCCCCAGGAAGCTTATGACTCAATACAGAGACTACACGCTAACATAAATCGATAAGCACACCTCTTTGTATGCTGATGCTTGTTTATTATGCAAAAACCTGGTGTGAAAAACATTTCTTTGCCGATAAATCGGATATGATCTTCATATAGCCCAGTAGAGTTCAGGAAGGTAGGGTTGAGAATGAAAAGTATTAAAACGAGTCTTGAAATAGGGACCAACTATATATTCCATCTTCTGTCAATAGCAAGGATTAACTACGACAACAACTATTCCCACAAGTATGAGAGTACAGTCAGCGAAAAGCATCGAGAGGTTCTTCAAAAGTTTAAAGACAGACTCAGTTTTGCCAACGGCAATGCGGGTGATCTTGTGGAATATATGGTATTCTTCCCCGCTTATCTTGGCTTTAACTCACAAAGCGATTTTGAAAGATATTTTCAGCTAATCAAAAAGGCAGCTCAGGGAAGACGGGAAGAGTTTTTTCAAGAGTATGGAACGAAAATAAGTGAAAGGAAATGGCTGCCGGAGATCGACAATAAATGGTTTGAAGCATTGCATTCGATGACTGAAGAAATAAAAATACTGGAAGAGGTTTACATCGAGAATTTCACAAACTACAAAGACCTGGTATGGCCTTATGAATTCCTTCAGATGAAAGAAAAGTCCGATGAACTAAACGAGAAACTGAAAAAGTTAGACCTCATCAAAAGCTGGGAAAAGATAACAGGAAGTGAATTCAAAGCAAAAGAGTACGAAATAGTCCTCGTTTCAGCCATCGAAGGTGGCCCAAATGCAAATTCCCTTGGATACAATAAAAATGTCTTTTTCTCCGGGGCAAAAACCAATTGGATGCTGGACTTTATAAGCCATGAAGTTGGCACTCACATAATGGCTGATTTTGCTCTGAAACTTTTCAAAGCCCCCATGATTGAACCAGAGAGAATGGCAGAATTTTACAGTGCTTACGAATGCCTCTCTCAGTTTCTCAATTCTCTGGTTCTGAACAGGGCACCTTTGTATGACTTGAAATGTTTCAGGTCAGAATACTATATTCCGGCATATCAGGAACTATACAATAACGGCGTGAGGAAACCTGAAGATTTGCTCAAAGCTATTTTGAACAGCTGAGTTTTACATTTATTCAATCACTGATAGGCGGCCGTTTCGACCGCCTTTATTCTTTTATTTTGAACTTCTCATATGCTTTGCTCAGCTCATGAGGAGTTCGTTCCACCGGCATAGCCTGTAGTCCCTTTTCCAATCTGGTCCTCCACGCCTCAGCACGCTTACTATCTCTTCTAGACTCGCTCTTTCCAAAATGAGGCTCTTATCGGCCAACAGAGAATGGATAACGTAAACGGGGGGCGGTCAACGATTCTCGGATCTCGTTCTCCCGGTTCTCGATCTTTTCATACCCTATACTCCAAACTCGCTCTTTTTTAATCTCTAAGCTCTATTCTCCAGTCTCATACTCTCGGAATCTCGCCTTCTCGTTCTCTCGGTTTCTCGGGCTATATAATCAACTGCGAAGTAGTTCACGACAACTCTACAAGAGTTCGTAACGACCATTTCCGGTTCGTATCGTCTTATCAAATAATATTTCTAAGCTAACTCTAAGGGAGGTCTAAGTTTGTTCTAAGGAAGAGCCACTATCATAGTGGTGAAGATCAACATTCCCCAACGGAGGTGGAAAACATGAAAAAGGGTATCATTGTAACGACATTAGTGGCAGTTCTCGTTCTCAGCGTCAGTATCTTCGCTTTCGGTCCACACTGGAACGACCAGGCAGCGCCGGAGACGAGGGGCAACATGATGTACAGGGCCAACGAGGACTTCGAACCTCTCCATCAGGACTGCGACGACATCTATTCCAACGGTGAAGACACTACAATAGAAGGCACCATCATCGAAATCGAATACATGCCCATGGAAATCGAAGTGGAGACGGCAGACGGTATCGTGGAAGTACACACGGGCCCCATCTGGATGTACTCTGACATAGAGTTCGCGGAAGGACAGAGCGTCGTTATCGAGGGTAAACTCGTGACGGTCGATGAAGAGAGCTTCGTGGTACCTTCGAAGATAACGATAGACGGAACGGAGATAGTACTGAGGACGGACGAGGGCTTCCCTGCCTGGATGAGAGGCGGGATGATGAATCAGGCACGGTCCCACGGCAGGAGCCATGGAGCGAGAGGCAATTTCCAGAATGCCCCCAGAGGCAGAGGGAACTACCAGAACGCACAGCAGGGTAACTTCAGGAACGCACCAGCACGTGGCAATTTCGGCAGCAGAGGCAGCTACGGACCTGGAAACTGCCAGAGATAAACCCCATACACCCCCCAAATAAAAACGGGAGCGAAAGCTCCCGTTTTTTGATGGTTAAATAGCTTGATACAGGTGAATAGTATCCCAAAAAACTCCAGGATGTCCTGAATTCGTTGCTGTTAATTCTCATGTTCGATAGTTTTAAAGCTAACAGTTTATAGAGTATAATTAGTCACGACCGTATTCTAAGAATAATGGGCTACACCAAAGGAAATTAATACTCATCGAGTGATCTAAAATTTTTGACTCTTCATATATCAGTGAAATAACTATTTGTGGAGGGAGAACATCGTGAATAAGCGGGTAAGAAAATACACAATTCATCAGTTTATGAAAAACACAACTATCTCTGGTACTGCTTTATCATCAGATGGAAGAAAGATTCTCTTTTCTAGTGATGAAAGTGGAGTGTTCAATGCGTATGAAATGGATTTGGAAACAGGCAAAGTGTCTAAACTTACGGATTCTCAGGATAGTGTCTATATCAAAGGATACCTTCCTGATGGCAGTGGATTCCTATTTGAAAAAGATAACGGTGGAAATGAGATTTCTCACATTTATCTTAAAGATGCAGATGGAAATGAGAGGGATTTAACTCCCGGTGAGAAAGTGAAAGCCATGTTCCATAGCTGGGATGACGATAGCAAGGGTTTCTATTTTCTTTCAAACAAGAGAGACTCCAGATACTTCGATGTTTACTATATGGATCTAAAAAATTTCAAGGCGGAATTGATTTTTGAGAACAGCGAAGGTTTTAATCCCGGACCAATATCATCCGATGGAAGATTTATTGCACTTTCAAGAGCAATTACGATGAATAATTTTGAAATGTACATAAAGGATCTAAAGACTGATGAACTGCTACACATAACGCCTCACAAAGGGGAAGTGTTTTACGCCCCGGTATGCTTCTCGAAGGATTCAAGAGCTCTCTACTTTATTACAGATGAGGATAGGGAATTCAGATACTTGAAAAAGTACATTCTGAGCACTGGAACAAGTGAGACTGTTAAGAGTTTTGCATGGGACGTTCTTTTCGCTAAACTTTCAAAAAATAACAAATTTTTAGCTGTGACAATAAACAATGATGCGCGAATAGAACTCAAGCTCTACGATCTCGAAAGAGACATGGAAATCAACCTGCCAGAACTACCAAAAGGTGAAATTACCGATTTCGATTTTTCTAAGGATGAGAAGTTTCTTGCATTTGTGGCGGATGCATCGAATTCACCAAAGAATCTTTTCTTTCTGAACTTTCAAACTGGTGAATTTAAGAAACTCACAGATTCACTAAATCCCGAAATCACCCCTGAAGACCTTGTGGAAGCAGAAGTTGTGCGATTCAAATCCTTCGATGGATTGGAGATACCAGGAATTCTCTACAAACCAAAAGGAATTGAAAAAGGAGAAAGGGTTCCTGCTCTTGTTTATGTTCATGGTGGCCCTGGAGGGCAAACAATGTTAGGTTATAGGCCATTGTTTCAATATCTTGTAAATCATGGTTATGCTATATTCGCTGTAAACAATCGCGGAAGCAGCGGCTATGGAAAATCCTTCTTCAAAGCTGCTGATCACAAACACGGAGAACTTGATCTGGCGGATTGTGTAGAAGCCAGGCGTTTCTTTGAAACATTAGATTTCATCGATAAGGCAAAAATAGGAATAATCGGCGGCAGTTACGGTGGCTATATGGTTCTGGCTGCCCTTGCTTTCAAACCAGAGGTTTTTGAAGTTGGTATTGACATATTTGGTGTTTCCAACTGGGTACGGACACTGAAAGGAATTCCACCGTGGTGGGGAGCTATGAGAGATGCTCTTTATAAGAAGATTGGTGATCCTTATAAAGAAGAGGAATACTTGATTAGTATTTCACCACTGTTTCATGCAGAGAGGATAGTTAAGCCATTGCTCGTTCTTCAGGGGGCTAATGATCCCAGAGTCTTGAAAGTAGAGTCGGATGAAATCGTGGAGAAAGTAAGGAAAAATGGAGTCCCTGTGGAGTATGTCATATTTGAAGATGAAGGTCACGGATTTACAAAGAAAGCCAACCAATTAAAAGCATACAAAACAATTCTGGAATTCCTTGATAAGTATCTTGCCTCCTAAAAAACGAGATTCAAGAACCGAGAAAAACTGTTGTAGGTTGTTGGTTGTGGGTTGTACGTGATAATCGAGAACCGAGAATCCGAGAGAGCGAGAAAAAACAGGAGGCTTGCGGACGCTGTCAGCTGATAGAGCGATGCTTGCAAAAGCTGAGGCTCTTATCGGTCAACGGAAGACGGATAACGATAAACGGCTCTTCATGGCCATGGTTTCTTGGTTCTCGCTCTCTCGGATTCTCGGTTCTCGATTATCACGTACAACCCACAACCAACAACCTACCACCTACAACGGCCTTTCTCGTCCTCTCATCACACACTTACATATTCTTCTTCTTTTTCTTTGTTTTTATTTTTAACAACGCATCCACTTATCAATGCTTTGCCGGCATACACAGCCTTTGCAAAAGCGGCACAATCTTTGTAACCACAACCTCCACAGTCAAAGCGGGGAAGCTGTTGTAGAATGAATTTTTCAGTAACTTCCGTCTTTTTCTCGAGCTGTTTTTGCTCCTCAAGAATATCCTCTCTTTTAACTATTTTGTCCATTATGTATCCAAGAGCTATAATCGCAGGTACGGTTAAGAGATATCTTGTTGCAGCGAATTTCATACCAAGAAAGCTCGATTCAATCATGAACATGGGGATTTTCACAACAGCCCACGCGCTTATTATGATAACTATATTCGACACACTTGCACCTTTATAGAAAAGTGTCTGTGCCATTGGAAAAGCCGCATATATTGGACCGGCGGATACGGAACCTATAAGAACGGAAACAAGTTTCCCCTTGAATCCTGATTTTCTACCAAAGTTTTTTGTTATAACTTCTGAAGGCACCCATACCGTTATAAGAGCAGACAACAGCAGGATCGGGGGCATTACTTCTATCATTTCAAGAAGGAATTTACCAGTCATTTTAACGGCATTGTAGAATAATCCCGGATTAAGAAAGAAGACTATCAAATACAGAACAGTGGTAATGATCAGCAATTTGTTCTCTTTTATAAAATTCTTCACAATAATACCCCCATCCCTAATGCTATGCCAATGGCAAAAACAAAACTCAAAACGTTTCTATAAAAGGTGAACTTCTTACCAAAATGGCGTACTTCTATTGGAATCGTGGCGAATCCAACCATGGTAAGTGTCGTTATGAAAGCAGCAATCGCAATCAAATGGGCACCACTCTCGTATAAGGATTTGGAAAGGGGAAAGGCGATAAAGCCCGGAATAATCGTCACCGTACCGATTATCGCCCCGTAAATTGTACTCAAAACCTCGTTTGAACCTCCCAGCAATTTTTTAATGAGTTCTGGTGGTATAGCCGCGAGAACGAGTCCGATGAGCGCCATAACACCTATTATCTGCAGGAAAGTTTTCGCGAATAAGTTTCGGGCAATTTTTAAGCTCTTTTTAGTTTTTTCCACACTTTTTAAGAGAGACCAAAGCAAAAAAGCCCCTGCGCCTATAGCGAGAATTACGGTTGTCATTCAGCACCTCCAGCTCGGATTTGTTAAGACCATTATATGGACTATTCGTAGAAACGTCTGTGACAGGAGTCACGACTTCAAGATAATTTCTTCGAGTTTTTCGAAATCTATTATTTCGACGTGCTGTCTGTCGAGCAGCTTTATTACTCCGTTTCTTTCCAGTTCGCTGAATGTCCTGGACACCACTTCTCTGACGCTTCCAATATCTGCTGCTATTTGTTTTTTAGATTTCATGAGGTTTATAACATTCGAGCCTTGAGAATTGTATAGGTTAATGAGATATCTCGCCACTCGTTGTTTTATGGTCTTCATCGAAAGCATTTCTATCACATTTGATAGATTTAGGACCTTTTTCGAAATGCTTTCCAAGTAGGAAATGAGAAAAGCTTTGTTATCGAAGATCTCGAGCATAACTCTTTTTGGTATTTCCAATATCTTTGCGGTTGTATCCGCTATGACATAAGCAGGATATTGAGCTTTGAGAAAAACTAAAGTTTCGCCGAAGGTATCGCCTTTCTGAAGGTATTTCAATATCTGTTCTTTGCCTGACGGAAAAAGCTTTGAAACTTTGAGCTTCCCTTTTAGTACCACGCTTACCTGTTCACATATTTCGTTTGGACTGTACAAAATCTCATTTTTATTGATCTTTATCAATCTTGAATTTCTTTTGACGTATTTGACTTCACCTTCACTTAATTTATCAAAGGTGCGGATGTCCCGTAAATCCATTTTGAAATCACCACCTTTTTGCTTTCGAATAGTCAGAGAGCCCTGGGCTTCTTTCAATGATACCGTAATTTACACATTGTATCGTGGCCCATCGATCGCAACGCGTTAACTATAGTCACACACGCGCGATGAGGAAAAAGATGGAAAATTTAATATTTAGAGGGGTTTGGGATTTGTGTAACTCCTGAAGAAATTAATTAATTAATTGTGATGGTTGTTGTTCAACAATAAGACTGTACCCAACACGCGGTTCATGATATCTTTATATATAATATGTAGGACAACGTGTACTGGTATATTGTCAATGCGATGCTATTTTATTTACGGCAAAAAGGAAATATTTTGGGCAACAACGTTGTTTCTCTTTGTGAAGTGCTCAAATTTGTATATGCAAAGAGCTCTGTAAAGTATCATTGAATGTACTATGGAAAATGTTAATCAGAATAGAAGGTTTGGATGTTTATTCCAGATTCGAAGATACTATATTCCTTCAATGAGAAACTTGCTGATTCTGGAGAAATAAAACATACTGCTAAAGATGATTAGGGAGAGATTATAGAAGAGGAGAAAACCTTGCGATAAATACAGCCATTTTCATACTCTGAGAGGAAAAATACGGAGGATTTTATGAAGGGCAGTTTTGAATTAGTTTGTTTTGATATGGACGGGACGTTGATCAGAAATACCAACTCGGTAAGGTATTTATGCTGTCTAAACGGCAAAGAAAACGAAGTTATAGAGATAGAAAATAGAGAAAACAGAAAAGAAATTTCATGGATAGATGCTGATTATTTGAAAGCAAAACTGCTTAGAGGACTCGAACTCAAGTATGTGAAAGAGGAATTTGATAAAAGAATAGAGCTTATTTCTGGAATAGGTCATGTAATGAAATATTTGAAAGGAAAAAATGTCAAAACAATTCTTGTGACATCAGGACCTGTCCAGGTTGCCAGTATTTTAGGCGAGAAGTATGGTTTTGATGGTGTTTTTGGGAGTGATTATGAGATTGAAAACGGATGTTTTACTGGAAAAATCATTAACCATTTAGGAACTGTTGGAAAACTGAGATGTTTATTATCATTTTGCAAAGAACGTGGGATTGACCTTCAAAAATGTGTAGCTATTGGTGATAGTGATTCGGATATCGAGATTTTTGAAGAGTGTGGTAAATCCATTGCGATAAATTATTCTGATACATTACTCGGAAGAGCTGACGTGTACATAAGAACAGAGGATTTGAGGGATATACTCAAATATTTTTAAGATCATATGATCTATAATCGAAGTATGAATTACGACATTTATAGAGAGCTCATTAAAAAGGAATTTCAATTTAAGGTGGATAAGATGGTTTTTCTGGGGGGTGGATCCTGCCGGGTTTTCGAAGTGAACGGAGAATGGATTTTTCGATTTTCTCATGCTCCTGAAGTCGATAAAAACCTGATCAGAGAGCAGAAACTTCTAAAATCGCTTCCTCAGTTCAAGGAACTTTCAATTCCCCGTTATGATTATTTTCTTACCAGTGCAGGAGGTTTTCCTCATCCATTTGGAGGGTACAGAAAAATTAACGGCAAGACTCTCGAGGAGCTTACTCTCCCTGAGGACACTCTTATGCTTATAGCTGAGCAACTTGGTATCTTTTTAAGGCAGTTACACAACGTTTGCCTTCCGCTTTTAGCAATTCCTGAGGAAGAAGCCAAAAAAGCAAAGAAAAGACAAATTGTGGATTTTCTGGATAGGATAAGGAACATTGCATTTCCCCTGCTCGAGAAAAATCAAAAAAGATGGACTGAAAAATGCTTCGAAGAGTTTCTTACAGATGAAGACAATTTCGATTTTCGACCCGTAACGGTTCATGGTGATCTCGATTCTTCCAACGTTATCATTGATAATGGGAAAGTCAGAGGGATCATTGATTTTGAAGAGATGGGGTTTACTGACCCTGCAGTGGACTTTTGCGTTTTTCTGGCTGAATTCGGAGAAGCTTTTGTAAACAGAATGCTGGAAGCTTACGTCAGTTGCAATGACAGAATGAAAAGAAGCATAATATTCCATTCAAGAATGATAATCTTCATAGAACTTCTCTACGGCATAGAGCAGAGGGAATCCCGTCATCTAGTAAACGCTTTGAAACGGCTTGAGCTTGCAATGAATGGAATTAAAAAGACTGGAAGCTGGTTGAAAGTTTCTACTTCAAGCACCCGAAAAATCCCGGGTTACCCTTGAGAACGTATTATTTGACAATTACAGTTGATTTTGCTCTATAAAAGTCTGGAGAAAAATCTTTGATTCCCGAAGAATACAACTGGGAGAGCCTTGTCACCAAAGATGGTGACGAACTTGAAACCCATTACAGGCACGTACTTGAAAATTTCAAAGACCCGGCAAAACTAAAAAGGCTTATAAGCCTTATAGATGAGGAAATATGGACAGGGATGGATGTCGATATTAAAGGCGAGATCTATGAAGGGCTGCTTCAGAAAAACGCTGAGGACGTCAAGAGCGGCGCGGGGCAGTACTTCACTCCAAGACCTTTGATCAAAGCAATCGTTGAGGTTATGAGACCGGAACCGGAAAAAACCATCTGTGACCCGGCATGCGGGGCTGGCGGTTTCTTTCTGGCTGCCAGCAAAAACATAGCAGATCATTACCAGTTGGATAGAGAGCAACAGGAGTTCCTGAAATACAAGACTTTCAAAGGCTGGGAGATCGTAGATAGTACCGCAAGGCTTTGTGTGATGAATCTATACCTTCATGGAATCGATGGTGGCGAAGAAAGCCCGATAGTAGTAGTTGGGGATGCTCTTGCGGCTGATCCAGGTGAAAGATTTGATTATGTCATGATGAATCCACCCTTTGGAAAAAAGAGCAGCATTACCATCTTCAACGGGGAAGGCAAGGCTTCTAGGGAATCCATCGCTTACGAAAGACAGGATTTCTGGGCAACCACATCGAACAAGCAGCTAAACTTCTTGCAACATATTAAGACAATCTTGAAAATAGACGGGAAAGCTGCGGTAGTTGTACCAGACAATGTTCTTTTCGAAGGTGGCGCTGGAGAAACGATAAGAAGGAAGTTGCTCCATGAATGCGATGTGCAGACGCTTCTAAGACTTCCAACGGGAATTTTCTATGCCCAGGGTGTTAAAGCCAATGTTCTCTTTTTTGATAAACGTCCCGGTAGTGAAAGGCACGCAACAGAAAAGCTCTGGATATACGACCTCAGAACTAACAAGCACTTTACTTTGAAAACCAATCCTTTGAAATACGAAGACTTAGAAGATTTCATAAAGTGCTATAACCCAGAGAACAGGTACGACAGGCAAGAAACCGAACGCTTCAGATGCTTCAACTATGATGAATTGATACAAAGGGACAAAGTCAACCTCGATATCTTCTGGCTCAAGGATGAAAGTTTGGAAGATACCGACAACCTTCCGGAACCAGAGGTTTTGGCAGCCGATATCGCCGAGAATCTTGAAGCTGCACTGGAACAGTTTAGAGAGATACTGGAAGAACTGGAGGAGAAATGAGTACAATTTAAGAAACTTTAAAAATGCCAACAAAGATTTTGCATATTGGAGGGAATTTTTATTACTCAACTTTTTCTCCAAAAGTCATTAATTCATTTTTTGCGTTTGGAATTATATTTTCGACCGCATCATCGGAATATGACTCAGTCCATATTTTTAGAATAAATTCTTAAAAATCCCATATTACACCCCCTTACCAACAAGTCAACTTTTGCTTCGTCATGGATGATAAATTAATATGCGATAATTGAAATAAATCACTCTGCGAGGTGATGAATTTGAAATACAGTATCGTTTATTTTGATCTGGACCACACGCTTTTTGATTTTGATAGGACGGAGAAAGAAGCGCTTGAGGTGGTTCTAGCGAAGGCATCGGCAGATCCGACGCCCGAGAAGGTTGAAAGGTATAAAGAGATAAACGCCGAGTTGTGGAAGGCTTTTTCTGAGGGTAAATACAGTAAGGATTTCATAGCGGTCGAGCGTTTCCGCAGGTTTTTTGATGAGTTCGGTATCGATGGAATATCCCCTGAAGAAGCTGGAGAGTTGTTTGTCAGAGAGCTTTCTAAAAGAGGATATTTCTTGCCTGGAGCGGAAGTGTTTCTTAAAAAGTTGAAAGCTCTGGGACAAAGAATGGCTGTGATCACTAACGGCATCAGAAAGGTTCAGGAGAGCAGAAAGCAAGCTGCAAAGCTAGAACGTTTTTTCGAGTTCTTGTTGACTTCAGAAGAAGCGGGCAGGCCCAAGCCCTTTCCCGATATCTTCTATCTCGCAGCAGAAAGAAGCGGCGTGCCACTCGAGGAATCGGTGTATGTGGGGGACAACCTCGAAACGGATTATGCAGGAGCGAAGAACGCTGGTGTTGAGTTCATCCTCTACCAGCCTGAACCTTTTGAAGGAGTCGACCTCAATATAAGGATAGCAAGAAATTACGACGAGCTTTTCGAGTTTTTGATAGGTTGATTCTCTGGAACATGGTCAAGTTTTGCAAAGATATAGAGGAATAACATCATGATACCCATTACGGCAAGGGCAGCTCCTACACCGAACCTATCTGCTAATAGACCGATCACAGGAGCTAAGGTTGCAGCAAGCAATGTTTTCAATTGCGATTCGGCTGATAACCCTGAAGCCATCGTTGTGTGGGCTATCGTATCACTAATATAAGCTACATTCATCGGACGCCTCATGTTTTCAAGTACAAATAGAGCTATGAAAAGCACCACGGAGACGATCCTCAGCATACCGCTGTTGAAAAGGCCCGCAAAGATTATAGCGAGCGCTCCGAGTATGTATGTCACATTGAGAGCTTTCTCTTTCCCGCCAAAGAACTTCGACACTTTCCACGAATTCCGGGAAGCGTAGCTTGTCAGGAGATACAGCACGAAATACACCACTCCAACCACAATGGATGTGCGTCTCTGGGCGGAAAGAAACGTGAAGAGCGGAAGTGCCAGCGCCATATTCTCCAGCACGGGCTGCAGGTATTCTTTCACAGTTTTATAGAATGAGTCAAAGAAAGCAGAATTGAACAGTCCTTTGAGGGAATAACGGTTTTTGAATATCTGAAAAAAGGCTTTTATGGATTCTTTCTTTGAAGCTTTCTTGATTTCTCCATCAAGGGCCTTCGGATAGGTTGCGAGGTTTATCAGGTTCAGTATATACGGAACGACAGCCACCAGAAAGACCATCCGGTATGTACCGCTATAAAAGACAAGGGCGGCGGCTATCAGAGAGTTCACCGCAGAACCAAGCTGTGAAAAGGACCTCGTGGCGCCATAGTACTCGACCTTTTTGTCTTCCTGCCCTGTAAGGCGCAGGTACTCGAGTATCATCGCTTTGTGGGTGCCGGTCCTAAAAGCCTCACCCAATGCAAAAAGTACCATCGAACCTATGTACAGGTAGAAATTCGGGAAAAAGTAGAAACAGAAGAAAGATACGATGTAAGCGATCATTGAGAGCACCATTGATATCCGCCTGCCGTAGAGGTCCGCTATTATTCCTGTAGGGAGCTCCAGCAGGTTGATAGCAATCTCTCTCACAGAAAATAGTGTCCCTATCTGTAAGAAGGAAAGCCCCTGCTCCCTGAAGAACAGTACGATGAATGGCTCAAAGAACCTTAAATTTTTCAGAAATCCGTATCCTGCAAATCGAGCAAACTGTGCGTCTCTTTTCAAGTCTGTTCCCCCGCAGTATAATAAAGGCTTTTCAGCTTCCCAATATAACGTTCAGCAACTCTGAGATCCCCTTCCTCGTTTTCGCCGATACGGGTATGATTGGGGGAGAACCCCAAGATTCGAGTTCTTTCTTAAAGTTGTTCACCATTTTGGTTAGCTGGTTGCCTGATAGTTTGTCGGATTTTGTCAGCACAGCCACAAAGGGTATTGAATAGTACTGAAGCCACTGGAGCATTTCAATATCCTTCTTTTGGAGATTGTGCCTTGAATCCAATAGCAGAACGACGAGGTTGAGATTTGGTCTCGATTTGAAGTAGTCCGTTATGAGGGATTGCCAGCGCTTTATCTCCTGATGCGAAGCTTTGGCGTAACCGTATCCTGGTAGATCCACAAAGAAGTATTTTGAGTTTACCAGATAGAAATTTACCGATCTCGTTTTTCCAGGTTTTGAACTGATATGGGCAAGCTCCCTCCTGAATATAGTATTCAGGAGGGTAGACTTCCCCACATTGGATCTACCCGCAAAGGCTATCTCACGTTCCTTTGGTTCGGGGTATTCTCCGGGTTCAAATACTGTTTTGTATAATTCAACGGATCTTATGAGCACTTATATTAGAGCCTCCCTGAGCGCTTCGTCTACTTCGTCGACAAAGACGAACTTCAATGCTTTCTTTATTTCGTCCGGAACTTTCTCCAGGTCTTTTTTGTTGGCTTTGGGAAGTATCACTTTATTGATACCGGCCCTATAAGCCGCCATGAGTTTTTCTTTCAGCCCACCAATTGGAAGGACTTTCCCCCTCAGTGTGATCTCGCCTGTCATTGCCACATCGTAGCGCACCGGACGCCCAGTGACCGCTGAGGTGACAGCCGTTAGCAACGTTATTCCCGCTGAAGGGCCATCTTTAGGTACAGCACCTTCCGGCACGTGGATGTGGAAATCTGTCTTTTCAAAGAATTCGGAATATTTTTCGTTGTCGCAAAGCTTTCTCGCAAGGCTCAACGCTATCTGTGCCGATTCTTTCATCACATCACCAAGCTGTCCGGTGGTTATGAACTTACCCTTTCCACCTGGCACCGGGAGAACCTCAATGTACATGATTTCTCCACCCACGGCGGTCCAGGCGAGACCAGTTGCCACACCAACTTCAGGTTTCTTTCTAAAGTCACTATCGGTAAAGCGGGGAATGCCAAGGAATTCTTCCAGATTTTTTGCGCCAACTTTCACGCTCTTTTCACCTTCTGACAACCGTAGCGCCGCTCTTCTTATGACTTTCGCAAGGTTCCTGTCGAGGTTACGTACTCCAGCTTCACGTGTGTATTCACGTATGATTCGTTTTATTGCCGCGGTCGTAAAGCTCACCCTCTTGCTATCAAGGGAATACTCCTTGTAAAGCTTCGGAAGTATATAGTCTTTAGCTATGTGCAACTTTTCCGTGTCAGTATAGCCTGCGATCTCTATTACTTCCATTCTGTCCAGCAAGGCGGGTGGTATCGTGTACAACACGTTCGCCGTTGTTATGAACAGTACTTTCGACAGGTCGAAAGGCAATTCCAGGAAATGGTCCGTAAAGGTGCTGTTTTGCTCGGGATCAAGGACTTCCAGCAGTGCGGAAGCCGGATCGCCTTGGAAACTTATTCCCATCTTATCCACTTCATCAAGCACGATTACAGGGTTCTTCACCCCAAGTTTACGGATCGTCTGGATTATCCTTCCTGGAAGGGCACCAACGTATGTCCTACGGTGTCCCCTTATTTCTGCCTCATCGCGCATGCCACCGAGAGAAATCCTGCCGAATTTTCTGCCCATGGATTCAGCAATGGATCTTCCAAGGGAAGTTTTACCCACACCGGGAGGTCCTACAAGACAGAGGATAGGTGCTCTGAGGTTTTCAGAAAATTTCCTCGCCGCGAGGAATTCAAGGATGCGTTCCTTGACATCCATCAATCCATAATGGTTTTTATCCAGGAATTCCCTTACTTTCAAAATGTCGATGTTATCTCCGGTCTCTTCGTACCATGGCATGTTCAGTATCCAATCGAGGTATGTTCTTATAACTGTAGCTTCTGCGGAGTAAGGGGACATTTTTTCGAGTCTTGCAATTTCCTGTTCAGCTTTTTCAACTACCTCTTTAGGGTATGTTCTGCTGGCGAGCATTTCCTTGAGTTCCTTTATCTCCGCGTCTTCTTCACCTTCGAGCTCTTCCTGAATGGCTCTCATCTTTTCCCTGAGGTAATATTCCTTCTGGTTCTGCTCTATTTTCTCCTTGACTCTGCGTTCCAGCTCTTCTTCCAGAGAAAGTATTTCCACTTCCCTGGTGAGAAGTTCCATGAGCAGTTCTAGCCTCTTCCTGGGTGAGATTTCTTCCAGCAGAGCCTGCTTTTCTTCGAGTTTCAGGGGTAGCAGAGACGCTACGAAATCAGCAAACTTGTCAGGGTTTGAGGTATCATCCAGTGCCAGTGTCGCTTCATCGGGAAAGCGCCTGCTCATGTTAACGTACTTAAGGGCGAGTTCTCTGACCTTCCTGATAAGGGCTTCAAGAGTCTTGGTCGCTTTGTAACGGGGTTTTAGGACCTCTATTTTGAACATGAAGGCCCTTTCCTGTTCGATGATTTCCACTGTCTTCGCCCTCGTAAGACCTTCAACAAGTATCTTGTAGTTTCCGTCGGGCATCTTCATGAGCTGGACGATCTTTACTACCGTGCCAACTTCGTACAGATCTTCAGCAGACGGGTCATCAACCTTTATATCTTTTTGAGATACCAGAAATAGTAGCTGGTTGAATTTCGATATAGACTCCTCAAGAGCCGTCAAGGATTTTTCACGCCCGACATACAGGGGCATAACGGCCGAGGGGTATATGAGCATATTCGTCCTGGTTGCTATGGCTGGCAGTACCTTTGGTATGCTCACTTTCTTGTCCGAACCGCTTGCAGCTTCTTCGAGTATCTGGAATTTCTGGCTCACGTTTTCACCTCCTGTCGATACTGCTAGCTGTGTTTGTTTTGAGATCTGAAAGTATTTCCTTCAAAAGACCATCGAGTCTATCGGAATTGCTTTCTATTTCCAGCCTTCGAGATAATTCGTTCTCATAATATAGACGTATTTTCAGCATTTTGGTTCCTTCCAGATGCGCTTTTTCAGGCCATTCGATTGCGAGAACAGAATTTTCGTCCAGCATTTCTTCGAGTCCAAGTTCTTCAACCTCTTCCTCACTTTCTAACCTGTAAAAATCCGCATGCACAATCTGCAGACGCGAACCGGGATACACGTTGATTAACGTAAAGGTTGGGCTTCTAACAAAATCTGGATTGATACCAAGCCCTTCCGCCATCCCTTTAACAAAAGTTGTCTTACCTGTTCCAAGATTTCCAAAAAGCAGCAAGATTTCCCCGCCGGCGAGTTTCTGGCCAAGAAGTCTGCCGAGTTTCCTTAATGTTTTTTCGTTTACGTTTCCCAGTTCATAGATCTTTTTATCGCTTCTTTCCATCTGAGGTATTCTTCCTCCATCTCTCTACCCCTGGGTGTAAACACAACCTCGCTCTTTCTCTTGTCTTTCAAGAGTTCCCGATCCCAGAGACCAACGGACAGTCCCGCCAGCATTGCCGCTCCAAGAGCCGTTGTCTCCTTTATCATAGACCTATCAACAGGTATGCCAAGGACTCTAGCCTGCAGATCCATAAGGAGATTATTTCTTGTCATACCGCCATCTACTAGAAGGCGTTTTATTGGAATGCCCGTTTCTTTTTCCATGAGTTCGACTATTTCTCTCGTTCTGAAAGCCACATATTCGAGTACGGCCCTAACAATGTGTGCCTTCGTTGTGCCTCTTGTTAGGCCTATCAGCAGACCTCTAGCTGTTGCATCCCAGTAGGGGGCTCCCAATCCCGCCAGTGCACCAGAAAAGTATACCCCGCCATTGTTTTCGGCTTGTTTTGCGAGTGTTTCAGTTTCTTCAGCGGAAGAGATTATTCCCAATCCATCTCTGAGCCATTTCACAAGGGCGCCGGAAGCGAAAATAGAGCCTTCAACGGCATAAGTGACCTCATCCTTTATCTTCCAGCCTATAGTAGTGAGCAGGCCGTTGCGAGAAAACTTCGGCTTATTGCCCGTATTCATCAACAGGAAGGAACCAGTTCCGTGGGTGCACTTCATATCTCCGGGATTGAAGGCACTCTGTCCGAAGAGGGAAGCTTGCTGATCGCCAGCTATGCCACCGATGATTGGCCCATATATCGAGTGGCAGATCTGTGCCGAAGAATCAACGACATCAGGAAGGAATTCCCTCTTTATGGAGAACAATTCCAACAGTTCATCGTCCCAGTCCAGTGTGTTTATGTTGAAAAGCATCGTTCTCGAAGCGTTGGAATAGTCCGTAACATGTAGTCTCTCCGGAGTGAGGTTCCATATTAACCACGAATCGATGGTACCGAATCTGAGGGTGCCCCGTTCCGCGGCGTTCTGTACTTCTGGCACGTTTTTTAGAAGCCATTCCATTTTCGTGGCGGAGAAATACGGATCAGGATAGAGGCCTGTTTTAGAATGGATCAGCTCTTTATAACTCTGCCTGAGCTCTTCTACACGATCTTTTGTGCGTCTACACTGCCACACAATGGCGTTGTAGAGCGCTTTCCCTGTTCTTGCGTCCCAGGCTACGATGGTTTCGCGCTGGTTGGTTATCCCTATAGCTTCGATCTCCTTGAAAGAGACACGCGCCTCTTTTACGACCTTCTCAACGCAAGACATTGCCGTTAGTACAATGTCGTTAGGATTGTGCTCTACCCAACCCGGCCTGGGATAGATCTGTTCGAATTCTTCCTGAACAACGGCAACCTGATATAATTCCTCGTCAAAGAGTATAGCCCTTGTACTGCTTGTCCCCTGATCGATTGTTAGGATGTAACCCATCTTATCACCCCTGTAAAATCAATTTCCTTTTCAGCTTTATTGCGTTGAATTGACATATTTCATGGCAGACATAGCATCTAATACATTTGGAATAGTTGATGTTGTGTGTGTCTATGGAAATCGCCGAAACAGGGCAGTAGCTCTCACATTCCCCGCATTCCGTACATTTGTCTTTGTCAATTGAAGGGACCCTTGAGACCAACTTTGAAAGTAGTGTGGGTGACTTTATCGGCCGAATACCCGCAGGCAGTTTAAAATCAACAGGTTTCGGCGCGTCTCCCAGTATTTCGTATTCCGGTGTGAGTCCCAGTTTCCTCGCAAAGAAGACCGTGGGCACCATTTCTGGTGGTATTTCGTACACTCGGGTAATAGCGTCATCGAGGGCGAACCCGTTTTCACTAACTGCTATTATCCCGAAATCTATCACTTCCCCGCCTGACGGACCATTACCGTGCATGCCAATGACCCCATCAAGAATGTTGAGCTTTGGTTTTAACAATCTGTGCAGCTCAATCAACATATTGACGAAACGCTCTCTGGTGATGACTCTCAAATGCCATAACTGTTTTTCCGAGCCTACGATGCAACCGAAAGTGTTTTTAACAGCTAGCGTTAGGGTCATAAGAGAGTGTGTCTTAAACTTCGGCAGGTTAACAAGAGAATCAGCTTCAAGGACCTGCTTCGCTACCTTGAACTCCTTTATTATATTGCTACCGGTTTTCAGTGTTTGAGGATTGTCGAAGGTAACGAGTTCCACACCATATTTTCGGCACACTTCCTCTATTCCGCTCTTTGCTGCGGCCTTGAGAGTCTTTCCGTTTGCGGGACTGTCACCTACTGACAGCTGTACTCCCATGTCCTGAAACAGCTCAATAACGGCAGCAAGAAAATCTGGATGGGTGGGTACCGCCGCTTCTGGATCTCTACCAGCAAGAAGATTGACTTTGAGTAACACCCTTTCGCCGCTGGAAAAGAGACTCTCCACATTCATTGTTTCAAAACTTTCTTGAAGCTTGCTTTTAACGTTTGAATAATCTCGGCAAGTTTTAATCAGCACCCTTGCCGTCATTTTCTTCATCCTCTATTTCTTTCTCTTCGGGTTCGGTGGCGTATATTATTCTTTTTTTTCTTCGCCTATCGTCCACAACACATGTAGCACCTTCTGGAAGTTCAAAAGTGTTCTGGGATAGTATTTCCACAATCAAATCCTCAGGAAGTGAGGTTATGGTCCACAGGTCCGTTAGGTAAATTCTTCCAGCATTTCTCACGGGTGCTTTTTGTAGCGCTGAGGCTATACCTTTAACAAAGCTTTCCTCTATTTTTGGTTTTTCTTTCTCATTATTTTCGTGATTCATCTATTCACCTCCAGGGAGAAGGGTAAACCCGTTTGTGTTATATTGTAAATGGTTCAGTTACAATTATACCCCACATAGGTGGTGATTATTTTGAACAACAACGATTCACTTCCTGTTAGATTAAGGCATACGCTCCACATGTATCCCGAAAGCGGCCACGAGGAATTCAAGACAAAGGAGATTTTGCTGGATTTCATCAAGGGTCTGAATTGTGACAGACTGAAGATATATGAGGTCCTCAAGACAGGGCTTCTGGTAGAGTATACTGCGAAAACAACCAGATCACACGTGCTCTTCAGGGCAGACATGGATGCGTTACCTATAACCGAAGAGACCTCTGCGGAATTTGCCTCCAGATATCCAGGCTGGATGCACGCTTGCGGGCATGATGTACATATGGCGGTGCTCTTTGGATTAATGCAGAAGGTATGTGAAACACTTCCAGATAGAAACGTGCTCTTCCTCTTCCAGCCAGCCGAAGAAGGGCCGGGAGGGGCCAGGCCTATATTAGAATCCGGCGCTCTCGACAGATATGAAATCAAAGCTGCCTTTGCACTACATGTTAACGCCGAATACAACCTCGGCACTGTTGCTTCCAGAGAAGGTGTAATCTTTGCCAGCCCTACGGAGTTCGAAGTCAGGTTTAAAGGGAAGTCTTCTCATGGCTCAACGCCTCATAGGGGGAAGGATACCATTCTCCCTGCAGCGCAATTCATCCAGGCTCTCTATTCTTCACTGCCCATGATTTTGTCGCGAGAAAACCCACATGTGCTAACCGTGGGGAAGATCTCGGGTGGACACAGAAAGAACATCATAGCGGACTTCACAACCCTTGAAGGCACCTACAGAGTAATGGAAATGGCAGACAAGGATAAGATAGACAGGCTCATGTCGCGCCTTGTAAAAGAAATTGCCGGGTTCTGGGGTATAGAGGGAGAATTGAATTTCATGGCTCACTATCCTACAACGGTGAATTCCGGAGAGCTCCTTGGAAAGCTAAAAAAAGCAGCTGAAACAAGCGGCCTTCAGTTTTTAAAGTGTGACCCGAAACTAACGGGCGAGGACTTTGGTTTTTTCAGCCACCGGTACCCTTCGCTCCTTTACTGGCTGGGCTGTGGCACTGACACTATGCGTTATGACCTGCATACACCAGAATTCTTACCCCCGGACGATGTGATAGAGAAAGGAATAACATGTATGTACAACCTGCTGATGTCCGATGAGGGGTGATTTCTCTGGAATTCGTTGTAATAGATACGGAAACGACTGGGTTGAGTCCCTACCAGGGTGCAAGATTGATCGAGGTTGCTGGTTTAGTCGTTGAGGAAGACTGGAAAATTAACATCGATAAGCATTTTCATTCACTGATAAACCCCGGTGTGCCGATTCCGGTCTTTATTACAAGGCTCACTGGTATCAACAGTCGCATGGTAAGGTCAGCACCACCGGCTGAAGAGGTATTACCCGCATTTTTCCGTTTTCTTTCAGGACGTACGCTTGTAATTCAGAACGCTCCTTTTGATCTCTCCTTCTTGAACCATTACGCAAAGAAGCTGGGTTTTCCGGAACTGACTAATCCCGTCATCGACACGATCTGGCTCTCAAGAAGACTCTTTTGCGGAAGGCACAATCTCGACCTGATACTCGCCAGGCTCAATATTCTTGCAGAAGACAGACATAGAGCACTGGGAGATGTGATTTTAACCGCCAGGGCTTTTGTGAAAATGGCAGCCATGATAGGAAAAGAAGAGGTCATTAAAATGGCTTCTCAAAAAGTATCTGGTAGAAAACCCCCTTTTTGAAAATCCCCCCAGATCCCTTGTTTTTCCTTGTTATTAGATTTGGAAATGTACTATATGTTGTGTTAATATCTTTGGTGTTAACAATTTATAGGTATTATTGGGGGTGTGATCATGTTGCGGGTGAGAAAGAGAAATGGCGCACTCGCTGACTTCGACCTTTCGAAGATAGGTGTTGCCATCATGAAGGCCTTCAAAGCAACCGGAAGCGTTTATACGGAAGAGATCATTGAGAGAATAAGCTTGAGGGTATTTTCAGACTTTCAGGAAAAAGTAATTGACGGGGTAATCGATATTGAGGACATACAGGACTCGGTGGAAAAGGTCCTTGAGGATCTCGGATTCAATAAAGTGGCGAAGGCCTATATCCTTTACAGAAAGCATCGAGAGAAATTAAGAAACCTTAAGTCTTCCATGCTGGATTTTTCCGCTACCGTTAACAATTACTTAAACCAAAAAGACTGGCGCGTGAATGAAAATAGCACAGTCACTTATTCAATAGGTGGTCTTATCCTGCACAACAGCGGGACGGTAACGGCCAACTACTGGCTGAACGAAGTGTACGATCCTCAGATAGCCGATGCACACAGGGAGGGGGATCTCCATATACACGATCTCTCCATGCTCTCGGGATATTGCGCTGGCTGGAGTCTTCAGCAGCTCATTGAAGAAGGACTTGGTGGTGTGCCTGGAAAGGTGTCCTCTAGGCCTGCAAGGCATTTATCCACTCTGGCAAATCAGATGGTCAATTTCCTGGGAATTCTGCAAAATGAGTGGGCTGGCGCTCAGGCATTCAGTTCCTTTGATACTTATCTCGCTCCTTTTGTGAAGATAGATAACCTTTCCTATAAAGAGGTAAAACAGGCTATACAGTCCTTCGTCTTCGGTGTCAACACGCCAAGCCGTTGGGGGACACAATCACCCTTTTCAAATGTGACCCTCGACTGGACAGTGCCGAAGCGGTTGAAAGACAAACCCGCGATAGTCGGTGGTGAGGAACAGGACTTCACTTACGGCGATTGCCAGCGTGAAATGGATATGGTAAACAGGGCTTTTCTCGAGGTGCTAATGGAAGGGGATGCCAACGGTAGAGGCTTTCAGTATCCCATACCGACCTACAATATTACGAAGGATTTTGACTGGGAAAATCCCAACGTGGAGCTGCTTTTCACCATCACCAGCAAATATGGCACACCATATTTTCAGAACTTCATAAACTCCGATCTCAATCCTGATGATGTGCGCAGTATGTGCTGCCGCCTTTCTCTGGATAAGCGTGAACTCAGACGCCGGGGTGGAGGACTCTTTGGCTCAGATGAGTTTACCGGTTCTATCGGAGTTGTAACGATCAATCTGCCAAGAATCGCGTATCTCAGCAACAATGAACGAGATTTCTTTAAAAAACTCAATGAAATGATGGATCTTGCGAGTAGAAGCCTCGAAATCAAGCGCGAAGTAGTTGAAAAGCTCAACGATGCGGGATTGTATCCTTATACAAAGCGTTACCTCAAGAACTTCGACAACCACTTCTCAACCATCGGACTAGTTGGTATGAACGAGGCCTGTTTGAATGCGAAATGGATCAAAAAGCCCATATATGAAGAGGAGGCCAGGAGTTTTGCTTTGAGGGTCCTGGACTTCATGAGAGACCGGATAACCATTTATCAGGAAGAGACCGGTAATCTCTATAACCTTGAAGCTACACCTGCGGAATCCACCTCTTATCGACTCGCGAAGATCGATAAAGAGAAATTCCCCGATATAATCACCGCTGGAAAAGACGTGCCATACTACACCAATTCGACCCACCTACCAGTTAACTACGAGGTGGATGTGTTCACCGCCCTCGATTTGCAGGAAGACCTCCAGATAAAGTATACTGGAGGTACGGTATTTCACGCCTTCCTTGGTGAAAGCATAACCGACTGGGAAGTCACCAGAGAGCTGGTGAAGAAGATCGCGGAAAACTACAGAATTCCTTATTTCACCATCTCTCCTACATATTCAATTTGCCCGGATCACGGATATATAAGAGGTGAAATTTATCGCTGTCCCAGATGCGGAAAAGAAACCGAGGTATATTCCAGAATAACAGGCTATTACAGACCGATTCAGCACTGGAATAAAGGGAAAAAAGAAGAATTCAAAAACAGAAGGACATTCAAAATTTTCAGGGGGGAAGTGAATGAATTTCGTAGGATGGCGCGAAGTGAGCATGGTGGATTATCCGGGGAAAATAGCGCTGACTCTCTTTACCTCAGGTTGTAATTTCAATTGTCCTTATTGTCACAACGCCGAGCTGAAAAAGAAAGTCGAACATACACTGAAAGAAGAGACGGTTCTAGAATTCATAGATAACAGGAGAAGGGTTTACGACGCGATCGTTGTCACGGGAGGCGAACCCTCTCTTTATGGTAACGAACTTATCGCATTCCTCGTGAAATTGCGGGAATATTTTCCTGAAAAATATCTGAAAGTGGACACAAACGGCAGTAATCCGGAGTTCATTGACAGACTTTACGGACTCGTGGAGTTTGTTGCCCTTGATGTTAAGGCACTTGATTACTCAGCCTTTTCCAGCACGAGCTTTTATACCATTCTGGAGAGCCTCGAAGCCGTCAGGCATTTCTGGGACCATGAAATCAGGCTTACCATGTACCCACCGTTCATCAAAGAGGAAGACTTTCCAAAGTACGTTAAACTTCTGAGGGGGTTTAAAAGAATTGCGGTACAGCAGTACAAACCCATCGATTCTGTACAGCCCTACGACCATAAGATTCTTGAGCGCCTTGTACAAATGTTAAAACCATATGTAAAACAGGCTTATGTGAAATTATGATAAGGAGCTGAGATAGTGAAACTCAAAATCCCGGGTGTTGAAGTGATTTCACTTTCACCGGAAGGGGAGGCTTTTGAGGTACAAAACGGTGATATACAGTTCAGCTATCAGTTAAAGAGAGAGTGCGGATCAGTAGAGATCTGGATATCCATCAGAAATCTCTCCGATGAGAAGAAGAAGCTGGGGAACTTTAAAATAGTGGAACTGCTTGAAATCGATGGCCCTCTGTACTTGAACAACTGGCAGTCGTGGCTACCATTCAAGCGGTTCGAGAGTCTTCCCAACCTACCAGCAATCCTCAACTTTGCACAGACAAACGAGGTCTCTCTGTTTACCGCCTCCCCCATTCCGGAGCTGCTCATGAGCGGGAAGATACCCAGTGATTATTTCATCGCCGGTGAAAAATTCCTGATCGGGGCTCTCGCTTCAAAAATATCTCACCCCTATTTCTTGTGGGACGAAGGGAGAAGAGCCGTAGGAGTATACGTGGAGCTCTTCGGGAAACCCCTTGAATCCGGAAAAGTGCTTGAACTCGAACCTTTCATAGTTCTTGAGGGAAAGTATCAGGAAAACCTCGAGAGGTACGCTCTGAAAGTGGCGGAATACAACGGTGCAAAATTCAAGGCCTTTGAAGGTGTGGGTTGGTGCAGTTGGTATCACTATTTCACAGAGATTACTTACGATGACCTGAAAAAGAATGTCAAGATACTAAAAAAGTTGAGGGAAGAAAAGGGAATTCCATACAGCCTTGTACAGCTTGATGACGGCTATCAGAAGGATATAGGTGACTGGACGGATACGAACGAGAAGTTTCCAACATTGGAAGAGATAGCTTCCACCATCAAATCTGCTGGATTTAAGGCGGGGTTGTGGCTCGCTCCCTTCAGTGTTGCCGAGACCTCAAGTCTGTTCCATAAACACCCCGAATGGTTGGTCAAGAATCCTGATGGAAAGCCAAAAGTCGTTTACAGGAACTGGAATAAAAATATTTACGCTCTAGATACAACACATCCTGGTGCCCTCGATTTTCTGAAAAATACTTTGAAGGAAATAAGAACTGCAGGTTTTAGCTACATCAAAATAGATTTCCTTTTTGCCGGAATGGTACCCGGTTTGAGGTACGACACCAAAACCACACCTGTTGAGGCTTACCACAGGGGACTCACTACTATCAGGGAAGCACTGGGGGAGGGTATATTCATTCTTGGATGTGGAGCTCCGCTCTTACCCAGTGTAGGTTATATGGACGGTATGAGGATAGGTGCCGATACCGATCCAGAATGGAAGGGAAATCTTCCGGATCTCGGTATGCCCAGCGCAAAATACGCCATCAGGAACGCCATAACACGCTATTTCATGAACAAAGCGTTTTGGCACAACGATCCTGATACCATGATTCTGAGAAACGATGCGGGACTCACAGAAAGCGAACGGGAGCTCTACGCCTTCACCAGCGGCTTGCTGAACAACATGCTGCTCCAGAGTGATGACATGACCCGGGTCGATGAAAGCGGGATAGAAATATTGAAAGAAGCCATTGAACTTTCAGGTGGTCGACCAAGGGTGTACTACGTCTCAGACGAACTCTTTGTTATCGCGGTGAAGGGTGGTAGGCATTTCAACAGCATTGCGGTCGTAAATATTGGCGATGATTCCACACAAATCAATGTTCCTCCGAGTGCACTGAGCTGGTCCGGCGTCGAACTTTCAGATAACCTGATCAATATGGAACCACGCTCAGTAAAGCTGTTTAAAACAGCTTCAAACACCATTGAATTGAACAAGAGCGTGAAATTGAAGGAAGACGGCAGGAAGGTAAACTACTACGAAGAGGAATGAACCAGGCATTTCAAATAAAAAATACCCCTCGTGAATAGGGGTGAATAAAGTAAAAGTAATAGTTTTTGTCTCGAGAGAGCCATAAATTGTTCTGCAAACTTATTAAAATTCAGATATAACGTTATTCAGCCCCTTTCGGGGCTGAATTTGATTAAATGCTTAATAGCTTCTGTAAATCTGAGGTGCCTGAATACCGGTTCTCTCTGTAAAGGTATATGAAGTACCGGGAGGTGAACTTCCCTTAATACGCTGGAAACACAGGTCGTACAGCGCCGATTCACTGGGGATGCTTTCTGCTGACGCCAACGTTGTTACTTCGCCCCAGTGAGCGGCTGAAGTGTAGTAAGCCATCTGCTCCAGAAAATCGCTTGTCCATTCAACATACACGTCGGTTGGGCCGTTGTAATCGGGAGAATATCCGTAGGCAGTGTCTTGATCAGCATATGCGCTCAGAGCGGCCGAGGTAGTGGTAATGGCTATTACCACATTGCTCGGATCAGTAATGTTGTTGGGAGCCTGTATCCAACTTCCGGCATGGCATGATTCGATAATGATAGAGAATTTTACACCCGGGTAGCTTTCTATGAGACTCTTAAGGCTCGATGCGTTGTAAGAGTAGCCACCTATGTTCATTGAATCGTAGCCTCCATGGGCGATAAAATACAGTGTCAACCTGTTGACTTTCTTAGTCTCAACAAGATATTGAACGGCGTCCTCCAGATCACTTGAAGTATTATCCGGATATTTGACCTGCTTTACTGTGTCAGCACTCATAAAATCCACCATGGCGTTGTACATCAGACTATGGATCTGGGTTGCTTCATAATAGAGGTTCTGTGTCGGTGTCAGACCATTGACTACCACTGCACCAGACACTATCCGCTGAAAAATGATCCATTCAGTAATATGCATTTCTGGTCGCCTAATTTTGGAGTTGTTCCAGAATATGGCGTCATAGTAAGCCTTTTTTGTTGGCGAGACGAGCGCTTGAGGTGTTACACCGTTCAGGACTGGCCAGCCCTGAACATCTTCGTCGACTAAGGCTTCTCCATCTTCATCGAGTACGATAATTCTTCCTGGATGGTTATAAAATGCTCCCGGTGCGAGATCTAAATAGAAAAGATATCCGGGTTTCCCGATCGTAGGTGTTATCACGATGGCTTCGTCGCTAAAATCGCTGGATGATGGTTCTTTTATAGGTGTGTATACTTGCAAGACGTCTGTGGCCTTAACTCTGCCAAGATATAAGGCTGCCGCAGGTCCTTCGGGTTCACCTTCTGCAAAAGCGTAATCCAGAAAACGCATCTTCGCAATGAGTTCATCTATTCTGCTCCCAGGACACCCGACGAGAATAAATAGAGTCGCAAGCACAATAAGTAAAAGAAAGAACTTTCTTCTCATACTCTCACCTCCTGATAATGCAATTAAAGTTCTTTCGTATAGAAGGTGGGTTTTCCTGATAGAGAATACAATGTAAAGTAATCAGCCGTTTGTTACATTTATTATGCAGAAGAGACAAAGTGCGAGGAACACGAAGCTTTAATACTGCTGAGAGTTCGAAATATCATAACCAGATAGCGTTATTCTACTATGCTTTCCTTCATGAGGGTGTTTCCGGATTTATTAGAAGCCTGCCTGCACAAAAATATTATCCTGAGTTCACCTAACTTTGCTTAGAACTATTTTCAATCACTGACACAAAATACCGGGTTGAGCCATACTTAGCGCTAAATACTCAGGTGTTCTATGAGTATCTTTACTCCTATGAATATCAGTATGATGCCTCCAAGAATTTCTGTTTTCTTCCCCAGAAGTTTGCCAAATTTTGCGCCGCCCTTTATTCCTAGATATGAGAATCCGAAGGCGACGATGCCGATGATTACCGAAGGAAAGAAAATGGTACGATCCACAAAAGCGAAGGCAACGCCCACCGCCAGGGCATCGATTGAGGTTGCAATGGAAAGCATAACCAGAGCAAGACCTTTTGTTCTATCTTTTGAATTGCTTCTATCACCTTCTTCGAAAGTTTCGATGATCATCTTTCCACCGATACCTACGAGGAGAAAGAACGCTATCCAGTGATCAAAGGCCTGGATATACTTTGAGAAGCTCGAGGCCACATACCAGCCGATTACAGGCATGAAAAACTGGAATGAGCCAAAATTAAGGGACGTCCTGAAAGCGGTCCTGAAGGGAATGGTTTTCTGCGATAACCCAATGGATATAGATACTGCAAAGGCATCCATAGCCAGTGCCACGGCGATGAGGACAATGTCCATAATCCACCTCTAGTTTGAAAAGTTATCGAAAACAATTATATCATCGTTCGAGTTTTTATTTTCTTAACAACTTTGTCTTGTTATGATAATTATTTTTTGGCAGAGGAGATGGTATGATTTTATTACCCCCCCGGGGGGAGGTATAATAAAGAGGTGATGTAAATGATGTTTTTTGGGTGGTTTATCTTTTTGATTCTCATTGTCTTTCTTTTCAAACCTGATTATATAAGAAGTTTCTTTGGTGATAGAGGAACCGAAGAAAGAAGAAGCAGGGCTGAAGAGATTTTGAAAGAACGCTATGCCAGAGGCGAGATCGATGAAGAAGAGTACATGAGAAGACTTAATAATCTTAAAGGAGGCGAATAAAATGCATTGGTATTGGTGGGGATGGCCTGGATTTAGCGCTTTTGGCTGGTTACCGATGATAATTATGCTTGTTGTATATGTTCTAGTTGCTGTGGTTGTCATTTATTTTCTTGCCAAGATATTTCGAGCGGGCCATGCTTCTTCGGAATATAGCAGAAATAGCGAACGAAACCGGGCTCTTGAGACGTTGAAGGAAAGATACGCTCGCGGTGAAATTACTGACGAAGAGTTCAACAGAATGAGGAAGAACCTTGAACGGTAAAGGGGTGGCGTGATGGTAGTTAAGGTATGCTGTCAAGAAGGTAGCTGCTGTTTTGAAAAAGGTTCTGAAGCCGTGAAAGTAATAAAGAATAAGTTTCCAAAGTTAGATGTTATCGAGTCGGGCTGCCTTGGAGTATGTAAAGCCGTAGTGGCAGAAGTCGACGGAGAACTGTATTCTAATTTGAATACCAAAGAGCTTATACAGCTTATTGAAAGCAAGATGTGAGGAGAAACTATGGGTGAAAAGAGAGAATACATAGTTAAAGGTATGACTTGCGCTTCTTGCGTGAGAACCGTTGAAAAAGCAGCTTCGAAGGTTGCCGGTGTAAAGAACCCGGTTGTGAGCCTCGCCACCGAAAAGCTTGTCTTTGAAATCGATTCAGAAATTGATGAAAAGGAGCTTTTTGAAAAGATTAAGAAAGCAGGTTATGAGATTGAAAAGGCCCGTGAAAAACGAAGCGTTACTCTTGAAATTGAAGGTATGACTTGCGCTTCTTGTGTGAGGGCTATCGAGAAGTCCGTGGGAAAATTAGATGGTGTTGATTCTGTATCAGTCAATTTGACCACGGAAAAAGCCGTGATAGAGTATAATCCAACTCTGGTTAGACTTTCTGATATCAAAAAAGCCATAGAAAAAGCCGGATATAAGGCAAAGAGCATAACAACGAAAAGTTATGACAGCGACAAAGAAAGAAAAGAAGCCATAATACGCTCTTATTGGAGAAAATTCCTGTATTCCGCGATATTTGCTGTTCCTCTCTTGATAATAGCTATGGGTCATATGCTAGGATTACGCTTGCCTTCGGTTATTTCACCAACAGAAAATCCGCTGAATTTCGCGCTTGTTCAATTGCTCCTCACGATTCCGATAGTAATTGCTGGAAAGGACTTCTATCTAAAGGGTATTCCCAATTTGTTCAGAGGGCATCCGAATATGGATACTCTTGTAGGGCTTGGAACTGGGGCTGCAGTGGCTTACGGCGTGTTTGCAACAATACAAATAGCGCTGGGTAACCATGCTTACGCAGAAGATCTGTATTTTGAAACCGCGGGTGTAATTGTTGCTTTGATCTCTCTTGGAAAGTATTTCGAAAATCTCTCCAAAGGCCGAACATCTGAAGCTTTAAAAAAACTCATGGATCTCTCCCCAAAGACGGCGCTATTGAAAAATGGGGAGCAGTTCATTGAAATACCCGTCGAAGAAGTGGAAGTTGGCGATATACTGCTTGTGAAGGCTGGCATGTCTGTCCCTGTTGATGGTGTGGTGTTGAAAGGTAACAGTTCAATAGATCAATCTATGCTTACAGGAGAGTCAATTCCTGTGGACGTAAAAGAAGGTTCCGAAGTCGTGGGCGGCACAGTTAACCTGAGCGGTGCTATAGAAATAAGGGCTACCAAGGTAGGAAGTGATACCGCACTGGCGAAGATAATCAAGCTGGTTGAAGACGCCCAAGCTTCAAAAGCCCCTATAGCAAGGTTAGCGGATATAATCAGTGGTTACTTCGTGCCTGTTGTGCTTGTGATTGCAGCTATTACATTTCTTACATGGTTTTTCCTTGGTTATGGTTTCTTGTTCTCCTTCACTATGATGATTTCTGTCCTTGTTATAGCTTGCCCCTGTGCCCTCGGATTGGCAACACCCACCGCGATAATGGTAGGTACTGGCCGTGGCGCTGAAATGGGTATTCTTTTCAAAAGCGGCGAAGCCCTCGAAATAACCCATAAAGTAAAAGCGATAATTTTTGATAAAACTGGAACGATAACCGAGGGAAAGCCGGTACTCACAGATGTAATTCCCATAAACGGTTTTAAGAAGGAAGAGATATTGAAATTGGCTGCAAGCATAGGTTCTATGAGTTCACATCCTCTTGATAAAGCTATTGTCGAAGCCTATAACGGGAAAACATTAGAGGTGAAGAACTTTAAAGCGATCCCAGGAAAAGGTATCACGGCGGAAGTGGGAGGCATAGAAATTAAAGTTGGTAATTCAAAGTTAATTAACCACAACAATGATTCAGGGGAAATAGTTCAAAATCTTTCCAATTCGGGAAAAACGCCAGTCCTTTTGTGGTACGATGGAAAACTTGCCGGTGTATTTGGCATCGCAGACGTTATAAAACCAACCTCGAAGAAAGCTATTGAAGAACTGAAAAAAATGGGAATTAAAACTTTTATGGTAACCGGGGACAGTAAAAGAACAGCACAAGCAATAGCGAAGCAAGTAGGAATAGACGAAGTTATAGCCGAAGTGCTTCCTGAGGATAAGTCCACAAAGGTAAAAGAGCTTAAGAATATAGGCTATACCGTCGCAATGGTAGGAGACGGAATCAACGATTCGCCGGCTTTGGCAGAAGCTGATGTTGGTATCGCTATAGGTTCAGGGACAGATGTGGCTCTTGAATCAGCGGATGTAGTGCTCATGAAAAACGATTTGAGAGACGTTGTTAACGCGATAAAACTCTCCAAGGCGACGATTAGAAATGTGAAGCAAAACCTTTTCTGGGCTTTCTTTTACAACATGATCGGCGTACCCATCGCAGCCGGTTTGTTCTATGTGTCGTTTGGCATTAAACTGAACCCAATAATTGCCGGAGCTGCTATGGCTTTTTCCAGTGTCAGTGTCGTGACCAATGCCCTCAGGCTAAAAAGAGTCAAGTTGTAAGGCAACGCTTGGTGGAGCGAGGCCAGGAACGCAAAAGCTGAGAAGGCGAGAAAGACCGTTGTTGGTCGTAAAAAAGAAGCTTTGTCGAACACGTGCAACCCATAACCAACAACGAATATATCACCTATCCTGATTCTTATACTCAAAACTCAATGTTTACATGGAGGTGTTAGAATGAAATTGTTCATTAAAGGTATGACCTGTAATCACTGCAAGATGAGGGTGGAGAAAGCGCTTTCTGAGGTCGAAGGTGTTGAAAGTGTGGAAGTCAACTTAAATGAAGGCTTCGCCGTGATAGAGACCTCGAAGGATATACCAGAAGAGCTTCTCAAAGAAGTGATAGAAGACACCGGATATGAGTTGGTGAAGGTAGAGCGATAGAGTGCTCTTCTATAAGGAGGAAACAAATGAAAGAAAAACATGTTCATGATATCAAGCATCACAGGGCATTGAAAGTACTCAAGACTGCCCGAGGGCAGATAGACGGGATCATGAAGATGATTGAAGATGGCAGGTACTGTATTGATATCTCAACGCAGCTCCTGGCTGTTATTTCACTTCTTAAGAAAGCGAATACCGAAGTAATTAACACCCACATTGAGACATGTATCCGAGAAGCTATCGAAACGGGAAACGTGGATGAAAAAATCGAAGAACTCGAGCAATTGATGAAATACATCGAGAAAACATTATGAAAAAGAGCGCCAAAGGCGCTCTTTTAATTTTCGTCCAATTGAGGTAAATATACGTAGCTGTCAGGTTTTTCCCCTTCGAGTACTTTCAGCATATTCTGTATTGCTTCGATCAGCATTGTTTGGCGAGTTTCCACCGTAGCAGAACCTATATGCGGGAGCAGAACAACATTATCGAGTTCCATCAATTCAGGTGGGACATAGGGCTCATTTTCATATACATCCAGTCCCGCACCAAATATCCTCTTCTCTTTCAATGCTTCAATGAGCGCCTGTTCATCCACGACAGGTCCACGGGCGGTGTTTATTAGAATTGCACCGGGTTTTAAGAGTTGCAGTCTTTCTTTGTTAATGAGGTGTCGAGTTTCCGGAGTCAGGGGAACATGTAAGGAAACTACGTCAGCAATTTTCAAGAGCTCATCGAGGGGGTAATAGGTCGCTGAAAGTATTCGTTCCTCTGATTCGGGAAGTCTATGACGACTGTAGTATATGATCCTCATACCGAATCCGATGGCCCTTTGCGCCACTTCTTTACCTATTTTTCCCATACCCACTATTCCAAGGACTTTTCGGTTTAGATCAATGCCCTGAAAGAGATTGAACCGCCAGCCTTCAAATTTTCCTGCTCTTAAGAATCTGTCAGCCTCGATTATTCTTCGGGAAACAGCAAGTATCAAAGCCATAGCAATATCGGCGGTCGCTTTGGTGACGATCCCCGGGGTGTTGGTGACAGCAACCTTCCGTTCTTTTGCGGCTTCTATGTCGATGTTGTCATAACCTGCAGCACAGTTGGAAATTACTTTCAGGTTGGGAAGGGAAAAGATGATGTCTCTGTCGATTTTGTCAACGAGAGTGGTCATCAATGCTGTTGCATCTCTGGCACGTTCAATTATTTCTTCTTTTGAAAGGACTCTTTCCTCTTCATTGTAAGACGTGTTAAATTCTTTCAACAGAACTTTTACTATTCCCGACGGTGGGAAAGTAACAAAGATCTTTTCCATTTCTCTTCCTCCCAGATTCTCCCGCGTTTTTTAAAACAATGAATATAAAAAGCGTTGTCAGTGTGCTGACTCTGCTAATTTAAGCAAGAACCTTCCGCGTTCCACCAGATGATTTTATCACAATGTGAACAGAATAATGTGATTTTTCTGTCGATGCATACTATCATATAAATTATCTTCACGGCGATTGTGATGAAGTCCCTTACAAAAAGAGCAGCAGATATAGAGTGGAAAATATAAGACTTATAATCAGAACTATTATCCCGTATTTAAAAAATTCGAAGAAACTGATTTCTTTTCCGTAGTACCTCTTTAGAACTGCCAGGCCTACGACATTCGCGGAAGCTCCTATGGCAGTTCCATTTCCTCCAAGACAAGCTCCCAATGACAAGGACCACCACATAGGTTCGAGATTGTTGAACACGTCAGGGTTCAGTTTTTGCATCGACTCTATAACAGGGATCATCGTTGCAGTGTAAGGTATGTTGTCTATAAAAGCAGAAGCGAGTCCGGATATGTTCACGACAAGGGCCTTGGCAAGCTGATACGATCCTCGAGAGAGGACAAGTATATGCCCCGCCAGATATTCGAGAAATCCAGTTTCTTCAAGAGCTCCAACCATGATAAACAGCCCAACGAAAAAGAGAATTGTTGACCATTCAACCTCTTCCAGTGTCTTCTCGACTTCTTTTGGGCGCATCAAGAGGAGCGATACCGATGCGATAAATAGGGCGATGATCGAACTTTCAAAGCCAAGCCTCTCCTGAAATATGAACATTATTATAGTAACGAGAAGTAATATTATTGAGATGTAGAAATGTTTCTTATTTGTAATCGGGCTTCCGGACTGAGCCAACAAGTTACTCTCCACTTTTTTCGTTAGAGTCCTTCTGAACACAAGAACCAAAAAGATGTTCACTGCTACGAAAATGAAGAAGAGTACGGGTCCAAGATTCACAACAAAATCGCTGAAATGTAATTTTGCTGCTGAGCCGATCATGATATTCGGGGGATCACCAATCAGGGTAGCAGCACCGCCAATGTTGGAAGCGAAGATCTCTCCGAGGACAAATGGCACGGGGTCAACACCCGTTGTATCAGCTACTGCAAGAGTTATGGGAAGCATCACAAGAATCGTTGTGACGTTGTCCAGCACAGCCGAAGTCAACGCGACTATGATCGAAAAATAGAGGTAAAGCTTCAGCATGTTCCCATTTGAGAACTTGAGGGCTTCAAGGCCGAGGAATTCGAAAAGACCGCTCTTCTTGATAACATTCACAAAAGTCATCATGCCTATCAGTAAGAAGATGGTATTGAAATCTATGTATTCGCTGTAGATCTTAGAAGGATCAGCAAAGATTCCGAGAAATACCATTATCACAGCGCCAATGAGTGCAACAAGAGTCCGGTGAATTTTTTCAGTAGCGAGAAAAGCATAAGCTATAAGGAAAACTACAAAGGCCAATATCATTTCAAAAGTCAAGATTACATCCCCTTCATAAGAGACTCACGAAGAAAATTATACAACAAAAAAGTGGGAAGCCAACCACTTCCCACTTTTAGCGTATTTACCCTATTTATTATTTCTTAAATATTTTTATTCCAAATTCGTCTGCGTCAATGGTTATCTTTTCACCCTCAGTAAGTGTGCCTTCGATTATCATATCAGCAATGGGAGCCTCAACCTCTTTTTCGATAACACGTCTCACAGGTCTGGCGCCGAACATTCTGTCATATCCTTTTTCAGCGAGGTAGTCCACGGCGTTTTGTGTGATCTCGGCAGTAATATTTTGCTCTTGTAATCTTTCAAAGACCTCTTTCATTCTGAGTCCAACAATTTCCTTCATTACTTCTCTACCAAGAGGTTTAAAGAACACTATGGAATCGAGTCTGTTTATGAATTCTGGTTTGAAAGCCTTCTTGAGCTTTAATTCCACTTTACTAAGTACTTCTTCATCGATTTCTTTTGATACGAGCTCTTCTGAAGCGATGTTACTGGTCATTATCAGAATGGTGTTTGAGAAATTAACAGTCTTACCTTTACCGTCTGTCAATCTACCATCGTCCATGATTTGCAGTAACAAGTTGTGTACATCCGGATGGGCTTTTTCAATTTCATCAAGCAGGATCACCGAATATGGCTTCCTGCGGACAGCCTCTGTTAACTGACCGCCTTCTTCGTATCCCACATATCCCGGAGGAGCACCTATTAGTCTTGATACGGTGTGCTTTTCCATGTATTCAGACATATCGAGCCTTATCATGGCGTCTTCGCTTCCAAAGAGTATGTACGCCAGAGTCTTTGCAAGTTCGGTTTTTCCGACACCGGTCGGTCCCATGAAAAGGAAGGACCCCCACGGCCTATTTTTAGCTTTGAGGCCGGCTCTTGCCCTCTTTATTGTGCTAACAACTACGTCGACAGCTTCTTTCTGATCAATAAACCTTTTGTGTATGAGCTCTTTGAGATTTTTCAGCTTTTCTCTTTCTGTTTCCAGTAATCTCCCTGCAGGGATACCTGTCCATTGCTCGATGATGGAAGCTATTATATCTTTCGTTACACTTTTGGCATTACCTGAAATATTCTCATGCCATTCTCTCTTTTTCTGCTCGTACTCTCCTTTGAGTCGTTCATATTCCGATTTCAGTTCCGCTGCTTGACGGTATTCACCTTTTTGAACAAGCTCGGAGATCTTTTCATCGAGCTGTGTTAGCTTTTTCTCGAGTTTTCTTATTTCCTTTGGCACATATCCTGCTTGAAGCCTGACAAAAGACGCGGCTTCGTCGATCAAGTCGATAGCCTTATCTGGCAAGTAACGGTCACTTATGTACTTGATACTAAGATCAACAGCGGTTTCAAGAGCATCGTCTTCTATTTTGACATTGTGATGTTTTTCATAGTTTTCTTTGATACCCTTCAATATTTCCAGCGCTTCTTCTGGCGTGGGTTCGTCTACATAAACGGGCTGAAATCTTCTCTCAAGTGCCCTATCTTTCTCGATGTATTTACGGTATTCATCAATGGTTGTTGCACCAATGCACTGGAGTTCTCCACGTGCCAGAGCGGGTTTCATAAGATTAGCGGCGTCCATCGACCCTTCTGCACTTCCGGCACCCACGACGGTGTGTATCTCGTCGATGAAGAGGATCACTTCTCCAGAAAGTCTTCGTACCGAATCGATGATGCTCTTCATCCGTTCCTCGAATTCTCCACGAAATTTCGTCCCGGCAACTACTCTACCCATGTCAAGGACAAGAACACGTTTGTCTTTGAGGTACTCAGGGGTTTCTCCATCTATTATGCGTTGCGCCAGACCTTCCACTATGGCCGTTTTTCCAACACCAGGCTCACCTACGAGAACGGGATTGTTCTTCGTCTTGCGACCGAGTATCTGGATCACTCTTTTGATCTCTTCTTCTCTGCCAATGACAGGCATGAGTTTCCCTTGCTTTGCAAGTTCTGTTAAATCTATTGTGAATCTTTTAAGAGCGCTTATGTTCTCATTTTCAGAAGCATCCGCGTCTTTTCTTTCTTTGAGCAAGGCGTTGTAAACCCGGTCGATGTCAAGACCGTATTTTACCAATATCCTCGACGCCACAGAGGAAGTCTCCTTCACCATAGCGAGTAATAGGTGTTCTGTACCTATTTTTGAATCCTGCATCCTTTTTGCTTCGTTTTTAGCAGTTTCTAAAATGTGTCTGGCATCAGGTGTCAGATATATTTGTGTGCCAGTACCTCCCGAACTTGAACCGTATCTGCCTATTACGTCCTCCACATCGCGCCTAAGGGCTCCGAGATCCACCTTGAGATTTTTGAGGACTTCAACGGCGAGATTATCTCCATCTTCCAGGATCGATAGCAAAATATGTTCGCTGCCGAGTTGGTTTTGTCTGTATCTGGTCAGTATATCTTGAACGTCCATCAATATTTTTTTCGCTTTCTCCGTGTATTCTTCGTAATTAAGCATTTAAACACCTCCTTTAAAAAAGGGCGCCTCCAGGCGCCCTTTCAACTTCATTCTGTTAGTCAATTTTGATCTCTACGGCTTCTTTCTTTGCTTCCTCTTTCTTGGGAAGCTCGATCTTCAGGACGCCATTATCGTAGTTGGCTTTGATCTTTGTGTGATCGATCGTATCAGGAACTCTGAAAGACCTACTGAAACTTCCAAAGCCTCTTTCGATAAGGTGGTAGCTCTTGGACTTTTCTTTCTTCTCGTATTTTTTCTCACCACTAATGGTTAGTATTCCGTCTTCAAGCTTGATCTTCAAGTCGTTTTTCTTAATGCCTGGAACGTCCATTTCAATAACGATGGAATCATCTGTCTCGTAGATGTCCACTTCTGGGAGGAACCCCTCGGTTCTCTTATTTCCTGTTCCAAGTCCTCTGAACGCTTCATCAAAGAGTCTGTCAATTTCCCTGTGGAGTTCTTCGAAGGGTTTGAAAAGGCTGTTAACACCTTCTCTTCTTGCCAGCATGATCCCACCTCCTTGTAATTTTTTGTTTATTTATATCAATTCTGGGAACCGTCTTTTGGCGGTATGTATTCAGAGCCGCCATCACCCTGTCCGGGATCGGTTTGACCTCCCTGAGCGGCTGCTTGTTGATACAAGAGCTGACCGATCTTCATGCTTTCCTGCTGGAGCTTGTCGAAGAGTATCTTTACTCTGGAAATGTCATCTTTGTTAAGAGCATCCCTGAGGTCCTTTACAAGATTCTCAAGATTACCGCGGTCTTCCGCGGGTATTTTGTCACCGCTTTCTTTGAGTATCTTTTCCATACGATACGCCAGTTCATCAGCCTGATTTTTGAGTTCGATTTCCTGTTTTTTCCTTTTGTCCTGTTCTTCGTATTTTTTGGCGTCCTCAACGATTCTCTTGATTTCATCTTCAGAGAGCTTGTTGCGGCCTGTGACAACCATCGACTGTTGCTTGTTGGTACCAAGGTCTTTGGCATAGACATTTACGATACCATCGCTGTCTATGTCAAAGGTCACCTCTATCTGTGGTACACCTCTTGGCGCCGGTGGAATGCCCGTGAGCTTGAAGCTTCCAAGGAATATGTTGTCACGCGCCATGGTTCTCTCACCCTGATATACCCTAATTTCCACTTCAGTTTGTCCATCTTCGGCTGTAGTGAATATCTTTGATTTCTTCATGGGGATGGTCGAGTTCCTTTCGATTATAGGTTCCATTAGACCACCCTTTACCTCAACTCCGAGGGTAAGGGGTGTAACGTCAACGAGGACAAGGTCTTTTTCGAGATTCCCACCAAGGATCGCCGATTGAATGGCCGCACCAACAGCGACTGCTTCATCTGGATTCACACTTCTGTTAGGATCTTTCCCAAAGATTCCTTTTATAAAATTCTGGACAAAGGGAATTCTTGTGGAACCACCGACGAGAATTACCTCATCGACATCTTCGGGCGAGATCTTCGCATCCTGAAGGACTCTTTCTACCTGTTCTCTTGTGGACTCTATGAGATCCCTAATTAGAGATTCGAATGTCGATCTGGTTATTTTCATTTCGAGGTGTAGAGGTCCTTCGGTCGTCGCCGTTATAAAGGGAAGACTCACTTCTGTTTCGTATTTAGACGACAGTTCTATCTTGGCCCTTTCTGCGGCATCCTTCAGTCTCTGGAAAGCTTGTTTGTCTTGTCTGAGATCTACGCCATGTTCTTTTCTGAATTCTTCTGCCATATAATCAATGAGTCTTTGATCAAAGTCATCACCACCAAGGTGATTGTTTCCAGCCGTTGCAAGGACTTCAACGACACCCTCACCAATTTCTAAGAGAGAGACATCGAAGGTACCTCCGCCGAGGTCATAGACAATGACTTTTTTATCGCCCTGAGCTTTATCAAGACCATAAGCCACGGCTGCTGCGGTTGGTTCGTTTATGATTCTCAGAACTTCGAGTCCAGCTATAATTCCAGCTTCTTTTGTAGCTTGTCTTTGTGCATCATTAAAATACGCAGGACAGGTAATAACGGCTTTGGTGACTTTGCCACCAAGATAGGCTTCCGCGTCAGCCTTAAGCTTTTTAAGTACGTAGGCACTGATTTCCTGAGGGGTGTATTCTTTGTCATCTATCTTTACTCTATAGTCTGATCCCATCTTTCTCTTTATTGAACGGATCGTCCTCTCGGAATTCAGAATGGCCTGTCTCTTGGCAGGTTCGCCTACGATTATCTCACCTGTCTTGGTGAAGGAAACGATGGATGGTGTTGTTCTGGAACCTTCCGCATTCGGTATTACTTCAGGATTTCCATCAGGTTTTACCCACGCTATGACGGAGTTAGTTGTACCAAGGTCGATACCCACGATATATTCCTTTTCTGCCATTTCAATCCCTCCCACTTCGATTTTCTTGCTTTCCATTTGAAATTATAATTATGCCAAAGGGCTTTGTCAACAATAAATAATGAAAATTAGTGTTTTATGTAATACTTTATAAAACGATCAAAGAGTATGATAAATAATAATGTAATGAATATTTATAGCTTTCATAATATTAGACTGCTAAACATAGTAAAGAGCTTTGTATAAGAGTAAGGGGGTTTTGTATAAAAACTGTAAGAGGAAATTACTCAATAAATGGTATTTTCTAAGCGGAGGTGATGGTGTGACTGGACTCATCGAGAAGCTCTTTCCTAAGGAAAGTCCCTTGAAATTGCTTAAAGAACACGCAGATGTCGTTCTCGAAGCGTCTGCTTACCTGCCGAAGGCGGTGGAGGAGTATTTCGAAAACAAGAATATCGAAAAGTATTCCTACGATGTTGAAAGCCTGGAAAAAAAGGCTGACTTATTGAAGGCAAAATTGCGTGGAAGTTATGAAAAATTTCGTTTCGCTTTCTTTGACAGGTCTGACATGATGGCTCTCTTGCACAAACAGGATTCTGTTATCGACAAGGTAGACGACGCTTTGAAGCTCCTCCGGATGAATAGAGTTGAGGGCATTGAAAAAACCGAGCTTCCAAAGTTGTTTGAAGAGCTCTGTGTCTCAGTCTACGATTCTGTAAAGCTGATGCATGAATTGGTCGATACGCTTACTACACTTGTTGAAAGCGCATTTTCACCCGTTGAAGTTAAAAAGGAGTACGGAGAAATAAATGTGCTTGAAAACATTGAATTCAGAACCGATACTGAATCAGTGCATATCGGCGAAATCCTTTTTTCCATGAAAAACGAAATGAATCCTGTGGACATATTTTTCCTCGTAAAACTTGCCATAACCATATCAAGCATTTCAGACGATGCGGAGAACGTCGCGGAATCCATTGCTATGCTCTTGAAAGCTGAATAAGGAGGGATTCGATGTTACTTCTCTTTTCTATGACGTTTGGACTGGCCCTCGCAATGGCCATAGGAGGTAATGATGTCGCAAACTCCATGGCAACAGCCGTTGGTGCAAAGGCCATTACTGTTAAACAGGCCGTGATGATCGCAGCCGTCTTGGAATTCAGTGGTGCATTTTTCTTTGGGGCTCATGTTACATCGACTATAACAAAAGGAATTCTAAATTCAGAGGTTATTTCTTCCGATAAAGTTCTTATGTACGGTGCTCTTTCCGCGCTGATTGGTGCCTTCATCTGGTTGGCTATCGCAACAATAAAGGGTTGGCCCGTGTCCACGACCCACTCGATAGTTGGCGGAATGGTTGGCTTCGGCATTATGGCTGCCGGTCTGGATGCTGTAAACTGGGTTAAAATGTTTATGATCGTGTCGAGTTGGTTTATTTCCCCCTTTGTCGGAGGATTTCTCGCTTTTGTCGTTTTCAAACTAATAGCTCTTTCCATACTTAGGAGAGAGAATCCTGTGACTGCAACAAAACGCTACGCACCCCTGTACATAGCTGCTACGCTATTCATCATCTCGTTCCTTTTTGGCGTGAAGACGATGAAGATGGGGATATATAGGTCTTTACTCGCTGGCGGTGTGTTTTTTGTCCTTGGTTTTCTTTTGAGCTTCTTCCTCGTTCGCCGTTATGCGAGCAAGAATGAACACAAACCTTATGAAATAGTTGAAGGGACTTTCAAGAAGATGCAGATACTAACTTCGTGCTATGTGTCTTTCGCTCACGGTGCGAATGATGTGGCAAATGCTGTTGGCCCACTCGCGGTCGTGTACCTCGCACTAACCACTGGAGGTATCGGAACGCATGTGGAGGTTCCATCCTGGATGCTTGCCATCGGTGGATTCGGGATCGCCCTCGGAGTAGGCATATGGGGAAAGAAAGTTATGAGAACGGTAGGAACACAGATTACCACTTTGAATAACACGAGAGGGTTCAGTATCGATTTTGCAGCCGCTACGACCGTACTACTTTCATCTTTCTTCGGCATGCCGGTTTCTACGACCCATACAGTTGTAGGGGCTGTTACAGGTGTTGGCTTGGCTCATGGTCTTGAAGCAGTAAACAGAGGGGTTTTGAAGAACATTCTCTGGGCATGGTTTGTCACTGTACCCGTGTCAGGAGTGATTTCGGCGCTGTTGTTCAAGCTCTTCATATAAGGGGTATCAAGAGGTACTGACCGATTCCTTTTCCGGTCAGTACCAACTGTTTTTTGTAGAGAAACAGTTCGATTTTTCCTGCATTCATACGGGAAAGCGCTGAACGCAGTCGATGCGGATCGAGTCTGGCAACGAAGTTCTCAAAAGAACCTTTGTATACAGTCTTTTCGTATCTGAAGGTCCCTGTTTTTAGCATGAACCTGATACTACCACGATCCGAAAACATAAGAACGCCCATCCCCCTTGAAACAAGCTTTGTCATCTTCCGAACCGAGAATAGTAACTGACTTTTCTCGATTGTAACCTTTGTTTCCGCTTTAGGACGTTGTGGTACAGAGTTGAATGTCTCCTCCCTGTCAGCGCATATTGAAAACAAGAAAACGCCGGCTTTAATGCCCAGGTCTTCGATACCCTCACCGAAGTACAACTCTTCCGCTTTCATTAATTCAAGAGTCTTAACAAGGTGTCGGACAGTAACGTATGGAACGTGAGCTTGAAGGTCCCTTGAAGCTTGCTCGTTTAGAAAATTCATCACACTCATGCCATGTGAGGACGAAACCATGCATACGACACCATCTTTAAAAATAAAGCTGATATTGTCACCTTCATCATTTATTGCAGAAGAGAAATCCAGTGCGTTTTTGAAAGCACTTTTTTTCAGCAGCAAAAGGTTCTCAAATTTTCTTTCCATTCGGGGTATGCCTTCCGTTCGAGCCTTTTCTATTCGGAGCTTTTCTCCTCCAGCATAAATGGAGAGATCCTGGTCTTCTCCGACGATTATTATGGAAGCTTCGTCTTGAAGTTGTTCTTTGAGGACTCTCGCATGATCTAAAGGTATAATATATGAACCTTTGAAGGGAGAACATTCTTTTTTCAGAGGAACCTCAAGTTTCCCACAACCATCTGTTATAAAGGCTCGCAAACCTTTCCAGTAATACAATCTCAAAAACCGGTAGCCGGGTTCCACGGATCCGGCGAATTTTTCTGAAAGTTCGAGGAGTTTTCTGTACTCAATAGCTGTTAATTTTATCTTCATAACAGACCTCAGAACAGGGTAATCTGCTCTTTCTCCGGAAGACCTTTTAATGCTCCATATTTTCGGAGAATTTCTACGATGGTCTTGTTCAATGCCGTCCTTCTGATAAGGTCTTCAATAGAAGAGAAAGGCTTCTTTTTTCTTTCTTTGATAATGGAGATCGCAGCCTTTGTGCCTAGATTTTTGATCCTGTTAAAGGGTATCCTGAGAGCGTTTTCTTCAATAATAAACTTTGTAGCATCGGATTTTTCAAGATCAACAGCCAAAAATTTGTATCCTCTCAACCGCATTTCCAGAACAACTTCAAGCAGCGTTTCCTTTGCCTTCTCTTTGACGTTCTTATCTGGGTTTCCTTTCAGGCTCGCTATTTCCTTTTTGATGCTGTGGATGTCGCTCAGGGCTAGCTCAACATCGAATTCATCACCTTTAACAGTAAAATACGTAGCGTAAAAGGCCAACGGGTGATGTACCTTGAAATATGCGACCCTGAAAGCCATGCTCACATAAGCTACAGCATGGGCTTTGGGGAATAGGTACTTTATTCTCTTACAAGACTCTATAAACCACTCCGGTACAGCATGCTCGTGCATTAGTTGTTCTTCTTCTGGTTTTATTCCTTTTCCTTTCCTGACGTTTTCCATTATCTTGAAAGCTTTCAGTGGTTCGATACCCTTCATAATCAAGTAGTTCATAATGTCATCACGACAGGCAATGACTTCGCCCAGGGTAGCTTTCCTCGAAGCTATCCAGTCCCTTGCGTTATTCAGCCAGACGTCTGTCCCGTGCGAGAGCCCGGAAATTCTTACCAGTTCGCCGAAACTCTTCGGACGGGTTTCCTGAAGCATCCCCCTGACGAACTGTGTCCCAAATTCCGGAATGCCCAGTGTACCTACATCTGTTCCGAGGTCTTCTGGCTTTATCCCAAGGGCTTTTGTGGATGAGAAGATGGAAATAGTATCCCTATCATCCATTGGGATCGCTGTTGGGTCTATTCCGGTTATATCTTTCAGAAGCTTTATGAACGTGGGATCGTCATGGCCGAGGGCGTCAATTTTGACGAGATCATCATGAATGACTTCGTAGGCGAAGTGGGTTGTTCTCGTTGAAGATTTTGTGTCGTTCGCCGGGAACTGTACGGGTGTGAACTCGTGAACATCCCTGTCCTTTGGAACGATCATAAGACCACCAGGATGTTGTCCTGTGGTTCTTTTAACGCCGGTTATTCCAATTGCCAACCGTTCCATTTCTGCTCCCCGCAAACGCTTTCCCGATTTTTCGATATATGCCCTGACGAAACCATATGCGGTGCGCTCCGCAATGGTACTTATAGTTCCGGCGCGGTAAACATGATCCCTTCCGAAAAGTTTTTCAAGGTATGCGTGGGCATGTTCCTGGTATTCGCCCGAGAAATTCAAATCGATATCTGGAACCTTGTCGCCTTTGAACCCGAGGAAAGTTTCAAACGGAATGTTCTGGCCATTCTTCGCCATCTTTGTACCGCATTTGGGGCATTCTTTGTCTTTGAGATCGTAGCCCGACTCTACACTCCCATCAAGGATGAATTCGGAGCGTTTGCAAGATGGACATACATAATGTGGTGGAAGAGGGTTGACCTCAGTTATTCCCATCATCGTTGCCACCAACGAACTCCCAACTGAACCTCTGGAGCCAACGACATAGCCATCTTCGTTTGATTTTTTGACCATTTTCTGGGCTATAATGTACAACACAGCGTAACCATGATCTATTATCGCGTGGAGTTCTTTTTCGAGTCTGAGTTTAACAATCTCGGGTAAAGGTTCTCCATAAACTTCCTTTGCCCTTTTCATAGTGAGCTCACGTACCTGTTCATCAGCGCCTTCGATGATAGGTGGATGGAGCTTTCCTTCGACGGGGACTATCTCTTCTACCTGCTCTGCAATCCTGTTTGTATTCGTTATGACAACTTCTCTGGCGATTTCTTCGTCCTTGAAAATTTCCATGGCTGCCTGTAGCATTTCTTCAGTGGTTCTCAAGTATAATGCGGGTTGTTTGGCAAAGTTTTCTTGATCCTGAGCTGCCTGTATTGCGGCTCTGAATATGTTGTGATGTGGTTCAAGGAAGTGAACATCTCCGGTCATTACCACGGGAATGTTCAATTTTCGGCCAATCCGGTAAAATTCTCTGTACATCTCTCTGAGGGTTTCACGTGAGAGCTTCATATCACTTTCCTCGATGACATCGAGGGGCATGATCTCTATGTAGTCGAAGAACTTCGCTATCTCTTCCAGCTCCTGAGCGTTGGCCCCATTGAGATAGGCTCTGGAGAGTTCACCTGAGACACAGGCAGAACCTATCAAAAGTCCTTCTCTATGCTGATTCAAGACACTCTTTGGAATTCGGGGTTTCCCGTGGAAATAACGTGTATGCGATTCTGTGACGAGGATATATAGATTTCTGAGGCCCGCTTTGTTTTTAGCGAGTATAGAAACATGCTGGGGTTTTAGACTCGAGATGTTTATGTTTTTCCTGAGCTTCTCTAGTTCTGATACCTTTTTTATTCCCCTTTTCGTTACCATATTCAGGAACTTCTTGAAGACCTCTGTTGTAACCCTTGCGTCCTCTAAGGCTCTATGGTGGTTGAAATTTCCCAATTTTAGGTGTTTAACAACATTATCCAACGAATAACTTCTAGATTTCAGCAAGCTTTTCGAGAGGGCGAGGGTATCGATATAGGGAGCATTCCAATCTTTCCCGAAAAGCTCTTTAACAGCGCTTCTTACGAATCTGTAATCAAAAGTAGCATTGTGTGCAACAAGTATGCAACCTTCGATGAACTCAAGAAAACTGGAAAGCGCCTCTTCCAGTGACGGGGCATCTTTAAGCATTTCGTTACTTATTCCTGTTATTTCAAAGGTTTCAGCGGAGATTTCCCTTTTTGGCTTTACAAGAGTGGTAAAACTGTCGACTATCTCAGTTCCTTTGAGTTTTATTGCGCCAAATTCAATGATCTCATCGGCAGAAGGATTCAATCCTGTGGTCTCCAGATCGAAGACTACGTACGTTTTATCGAGCAATTCACCATCGTATTCTCCAAGGTTGCTGACAATAGCTTCCAGATCATTGATCATGTAGCCTTCCATACCGAAGATTGGTTTGATTCCTGCTTTTTTTGCGGCAAAGTAAAATTCGGGTATACTCTGGACAACTCCGTGGTCGGTGAGAGCAACGGCGGTATGTCCCCATTCTTTCAGTGTTTTGAAGAGTTCACTGACCTCTACCACCGAATCAAGGGCGCTCATCTTTGTGTGTAAGTGAAGTTCTACACGCTTTTCCTTATTCGTATCGAGTCGTTTTGGGAGTTCAAAGGGATTCAGATCGTTTACGATCAACACTTCTTCTCGTTTTCTCGTGTCGTATTCTATCTTTCCTCTAACAATTACTCCGTCTCCATTCGATATATTTTCAACCACTTCCTCTGCCTTTCTCCCGATGATCTTACAGGAAATTGAATCGGTGAAATCGGTTACGTTAAAAGTCAGAACCGCTACTTTTCCTTTCCAGAGTTCCAATCCAAAGACCTCTCCGGCTACGACCACGGAGTTCTCGTTCCCGACGATATCGCTTATTCTCTGTGGAGCGACTTTTATTCTTCTACCCATCAACACAGTGGGGCGCTTTTCTCTCGCTATGTTGGAATTGACTTGTTCGATTTTCAGACTTTTTTTCGAGGGAGAGACATTGGAAGTTTCTTCGTGCTTCGCCTCTTTTGTTTCTTCGCTTTTTAAGATGACCTCATGAGGAACTGGTTTTCCGATGACTTTCCACAGGGCTTCTGAAAGTTCGCGTTTCTTCGAAACGATTCTCTGCCTGGCAAAAGCGTTGCTAACCGTTATAAGCACTTTTGTTCCGTCGTACTCAATAGAAGCTTTCTCGAGATATGAAGAGAGACCATTCACGTATTTGAAAAGTTCTTTCTTGTCAAGGCAATTTACAGTTTTTTCCTTTCGTTCTGTATCACTTTTTTCTTTGGAATGTCCTTTGGTTTCGGAGAAGATAAACTTTATTCTTGACTTAAGCTGACTTGAAGCGATAAGAGCGAAATGTTCCAGCAGGAATCTCTTCATTTCTTGAGAAACTTCGGAATCGAATATCATGGTCAATTCTTTATTAGTTGGATTGACAACGACACTTGACAATATCAGATTAGAAAAAGCCTCATCAGGATAAAAACCCATGATCCTTTCTATTAACTTTGAAGCACTGAGATCTACATTTTTGATCCTGAACTTCATCTTTTTCGAGCACCTCCAGGAAATGAACGGGAAAGGAAATGGCACCAGGCTACAGCGAGTGCGTCAGCAGCGTCATCAGGTTTTGGTGTTTCCTTCATCCCAAGGAATTTCATCATGACTCGTTGTATTTGTCCTTTCTCGGAACGCCCATAGCCGGTGACGGATTGTTTCACCTGATGTGGTGTGTATTCAAAAATAGGCACTTCCTTTTCGCGTAGCGTCAATAAGATTACACCCCGGGCTTCGCCCACCTGGATGGCTGTCGTAACGTTTCTGAAGAAGAACAATTCTTCAACAGCGGCTTCAGAAGGCGAATATTTATCAATTATATTTTTGAGTTCTGAATAAATCTTCAGCAGTCGATCTGGAATCGGCTCGCGGGGTTTTGTATATATAGCTCCGTAACTAACGAGTTCAACGCGGGAAGTTACCACGTCTATTATTCCGTACCCAAGAGTACCAAAGCCTGGATCGATTCCGAGTATTCTACTGGCTCTTTTTGGCAAAACCGCACCTCCGATTTTATGATTTTAATGCCACTCACCGTGTGAAGGCTGTGGAACATAGGTTTCAAGAGTTACCCGGGGCTTTGACAAAGTGAAATAAGCTTCAGACGCGCGTTTTGAGGCCTCTGGTCACCTTAACAAAGTTTCGATTCAGCAACAAATTCTCTCAATGTTTCGTTATAAAGTAGAGCCGGTTCTCTGCGATCAAATAAACCCGGGAGTTGCAGGCATTTATAACAAGAAACCGCAGCATTCATAAAAGTAAGCTGTCTTCAGATTTAGTTCTTCAGCTTTCTTTATAGTGGGAACAATTGGCTGTACAATCGCTTCAAAGCCCAAGGAAAGGGCCATGCCTTGAATATTCCTTCTGTAGGCGCCTCCAGGGTGCATGCATCCAAGAATTTTTCTGAAGTTAGTTGCTCTGTCGAAAACCTTCCTGACATCCGTTATCGCTGGTGGGGTTGTCTTCTCATATGCTGTTCCTGCTGTTGGGATGAAGATGAGAAAGACAACTGTCTTCAGCCCATGGCTTTCGAGGAGTTCCAGGGCTTCGAATTCATGAGAAAGCTTCCCGGCTTTGAGACCTATTGTCACATGTGGCACCACTTTTATTCCATTTTTTGTAAGGAGTTCCAGGCTTTTTATAGAGGATCGATGGAGGTCTTCGCCGTAGACTTCTATCATTGTTTCCTCGTTTCCGACCACATCAAAAGAAACTATGTCGGCCAATTCCTTCAAAGTATTGATGTCCTCTTCTTTTACCACGGGTCCGACATGGAAGTTGTACCTTATGGGATGCTCCTTTTTCATTTTTGAAAGTTGACCAACGTACTCTTTCCATGGAATGGTGTATTCTTTATTCAATCCCCCGCTGATCAAAAAGCTCCTCCGACCATTTTTTATGAGTTCCGGGATTCTTTCCACCATATCCATTCCGCGAAGATAGTGTGCACCGCAATGCTTACAGTTCAAAGAGCAAGTACTACCGCTGGTACTAATAGACTTAGTATGTCGGGGGAATACAAAAGTTAAATCAGGCATTTTCATCTTCTCCTTTTTCCCCTTTTACAAGCCTTTCATAGACAGTTTTTGCTGCTTGTTGTTCGGCACGCTTTTTAGTTTTTCCAATACCAAAGCCCATATATTCGCCGTTTAAAAACACCTCAACCAGAAAGTCATCTTTTTGCTGGTTTTTCCTCGAGATGTAGACCGGTCTAGTTCCAAAGGTTCGCTGAGTGTACTCCTGAAGTGTAGTTTTATAATCCATCACAAGTTCACCACTCAAGGCTTTGTCTATATATTTTTTGAGCATCCTCTTCACAAACTTTCTCGCTCTTTCAAGTCCACCGGACAGATATATTGCCGCAGTTACGGCTTCAAAAGCATCGGCGAGTAAGGAGTCCTTTGTTCTGCCTCCGGAATTTTCTTCGCCTTTTCCAAGTAATAGATATTCTCCCAGTTGGAGTTCGCGGGCCGCCACGGAAAGTATAATTTCGCTGGCGACTGCGGAACGTATTTTCGACATTTTTCCCTCATTCAGGGAATATTCCGTGAAGAGAATGTCAGCAAGGGCAAGATCGAGAACAGCGTCTCCGAGAAATTCGAGCCTTTCATTTGATTCCAATTGCAATTCTGGATTTTCGTTTGCAAATGAAGAATGACATAAAGCCCTCATAAGGAGCTCCGAATCTATGCTGTCTATTTCAAGTATTCTAATAAACTTTTCTACTCTTTCATTTATCGCTTCGTTCATTTCAACATTTTTCTTACCTTTTCGATGATTGACTCAGAATCCAGACCGGACAGTTTGTAAAGAATTTCCTTATTTCCAGATACCGCATAACCTGTAATTCCAATTTTTTCAAATTTTTCTGGCAAAAAACCGGCATCGACGAAATACTCAGCCAGAATGCTGCCAAGTCCGCTGCGTACGTTATGGTCCTCCACAGTGAGCACATTCCCCTTAAGGTAATCCTTCACGGAATCAAAGGAAGCATCGATAGGGCAGCTGACACCCAGAACTGTGACCTCTATACCTTCTTTTCGAAGACAATCAGCAGCTTTTACCGCTTCTGAGACCACCTGACCGATAGCAACTATGGTAGCATTACTACCACTTCTGATTACATCAACCTTTCCGTATTCGAACTCATACTCATCACCAAAAAATGGCTCACCATCGAGATTCGCAATGGGGTTGAGCTTGGAACGCCCGAGGGCAATGACAAAGTTTCCTTTTTCCCGCACGATATAACGCACGGCTCTGTCGGTCTGGTTTGGGTCAGCTGGAACGATGATTTTGAAACCATACAGGTTTCTCAGAGCGCCGATGTAATCAATACAGTGGTGTGTTTTTCCATCTTCGCCAACATCCAAACCAACATGGGTAACCACTACTTTTAAGTTTGTTTTATTTATGTCGTTCAATCGTTGCTGGTTATAGGTTTCGTCTATACCGAAAACTCCGAAGTCGGTGAAGAACGTCAAAACACCGTTCACCGACATACTTCCAGCAACCGTTGCTGCATTGTGCTCCTGAACACCGATCTGAATAAAGTTCTCAGGCCAGACCTTTTCAAAATCTATGGTTTTTGTCGAGGGTTTCAGATCACAATCCACCACCGCTATGGGTGATTTTCCTTTATTTAATACTGCAAGATCAGCGAGAGCTTTTCCAAAAGCGGAGCGGTTATCCATCTTCTGACTCACACTGTAAGTCACTGGTTTGCCGGAATCTATCGTTATCACTTCTAAAGGAGGTTTGAGTTGTTCCCGGGTCTCAGGTAGTCTCTTTCTGCGGTTGATGTAGAATTCCAGATCGTCTTCAACTCCAAGTTCTGCCAGAGCCTTCCTGCATGTTTCGACATCGAGGGGTTTTCCGTGGAAAGTGACATCGTCTTCCATGAAGCTAACACCTTTTCCCATCACGGTTCTGGCAAGAATGGCAACGGGTACATTTTTGTTAACGGCTTCGTATAGAGCTTCCGCCAAAGCTTCATGGTTATGGCCATCGATCTCAATAACTTTCCAGCCATCGGCCTCATAGTTTTCTTTTATATTTACAAGCATTGTGTCAGAGGCTCTGCCTGAAATCTGAGCATCGTTATAATCTATGACCACCGTCAGGTTATTCAGATTGTATTTCACAGCTGTTCTTCTCGCCTCTGCCACCTGCCCCTTGGCTTGTTCAGCGTCACTCATCAGAGTGAATACATGAAAGTCCCTTCCCGATAGTTTTGCCGCGAGGGCCATGCCAACACCTGCGGAGAGTCCTTGACCGAGATTACCTGTAGTCCACTCGATGCCAGGAATCCCCCGAGTAATGTGTCCTTCAAAAATGGAACCGGGATGCCTGAACCCCGTAATGACGTCTTCAATATTGAAAAAACCAAGCCTTGCCAGAGCCGAATAAACTCCAGGGGAGGTGTGGCCATGACTTACGACCACTCTATCACGGTTTGGAGCGAAAGGGGCTTCAGGACTCAGTTTTGCGAATTTATAAACGGTGAGATATATGTCTATAGAAGACATGGAACCGCCCGGGTGCCCAGAATTTGCCACAGTGGTCATTTTTAAAATGTCACCTCGGCAAATCCTGGCGAGTTCCTTCAGTTCTTTCAGCTCTTCAATCGAAAGTTTTGACCGGTTCATCTTTTTATCCCTCCTCATCGATTTCTATATCTTCATCCTTATTTTTTATAAGTTCTTCGGGCGACGCTTCACCTAACAGAATACCCTGTTTTTCCCTGAACTCGTCAAAGGGAACCCTGATAACGTTCCCTTCATCAGTTACCATAGATATTTGCTTCAGAAAAATATTCACATTCAATAGCTTACAGGTTTTTCCTTCATATTCTATTAGCGAACCTTCATCGGGAATATCCCTGAGTTCCTCTTCATAGTGCTCCTGCTCATAAGCCAGACAGCAGAGAAGCCTCCCGCAACGACCGGATATCTTGGCCGGATTGATCAGAAGCTGTTGTTTTTTTGCATGTTTGAGTGTTATACTCTCAAATTCGCGCTTGAACCTCACACAGCAAGCTACCTGGCCACAAAGTCCTATACTCCCTTTCATCTTTACTTCGTCTCTAATACCGACCTGCCTTAATTCTATCCTGACCTTGAACATCCGTGCGAGGTCTTTTACGAGTTCTCTGAAATCAACACGACTGTCAGCACCAAAATAAAAGACTATTCTTGACCGGTCAAACATGTATCTCGCTTCGAGTAATCGCATTGGAAGCTGGTGTTCCTTTATTTTTTCTTTACACAATTCGAAGGCTTTCTTTGAATCGTTCTGGTTTTTCTTGTATTGTTTTTCGTCTTCGGGCGTCATTTTTCTTAGAATAGGCTTGATACCTTCGAGTTGGTCTATGCGCATTTCAACTGGACCATATCGTACGACCCCCACATCCAACCCAAACTCAGTTTCAGCTATTACTTGATCTCCAGGTCTTATACCTTGGTCACTGACAGTGAACAAATATAGCTTTCCCACTGGATGAAACTCAACACCGCAAACGATACCATATATCTCAGGCATGCTTATCCCTCCAAGCACTCTTTGCTAAAACGGAAACTATCCTATAAATCACCAGGTCTTTGTTTAGCGAAGAGACCTTTCTTCTTATAAGTGAGTTCAACCACAAATAGTCCTCTTCTTCCACTGAAAAGCCAGAATCAACGAGCTCTATCAACCATTCTAACAGGTCGAGGTTAACAATCCTGTTCCAATACGATGTATGAGAAATGATAGGAATGTCCTGAACGATGCTTCTCACGGTCTTTGCAAATTCGCGTATGTTCGAAAAAGTGTTTCCGGCAGTTAGAGCATCTTTGAGGGCGACGAACATCGAGAAGAATTTACTTTTGCTTCCTTTGACGAATCTTCTTATTAATTCCACATGTATTTTGTGCAGTTTAAGTCTTTTTTCTAAGGTTAAGTCGTCCTTTTCTATTTCAATCAATTCCTTTAGAAGTTCGGTGAATTCAAGGGATTCATATCGGATTAGTTCATTGATGATGTTTTCTATGTCCTTGTCCAGGCAGAATTCCAGGACTTTAAAATCTGAATAGCAGACAGCATAAATATATTTGACTTTTTCTCTATACTTTGCCTTTAATTGTTTCAAAGGCTCCTCTGGAGTTTTCACATCAAAAGCAAAACATCTGCTCCTTATTGTTGAAATAATGGAGTTCCATGAGATGCTGGTGAGCAATATCACTGCATAGTATGGGGGTTCTTCCAGCAACTTGAGAAAAGCATTTGCCGCTTCGGTGGTGAACCTCTCAGCGTCATGAATAATCGCATATTTTCGTTGACCTCCCAGGGGTCGGTGCATGAAAAATGATTCGAGCTTCTTGATTTCGTTTATCCCAATGTTACCGTCGGCGGGTTCAACTATCATGAGGTCTTCGACCGACCGTCGCGCGTTCCATTCCAGGTCATGTTCGACAACGTCAAGGGCAACCTTTTTCAGTAGTGAAGCTTGCTCACCTATCAGAGCCAGACTAATGCCTTCACTTTTAATAATCAATCTAAAAATCCTGTTTGTTATTTCTTCAGTAAAAGTCTTCATATTTTAATTATAGCGGAATATTTGCAATAGTATGGTATATTTTTTTAGGATAAGAGATTGAAGAAATTGAGAGGGTCCGGGAAAGTTTTAGAGTACCCGACTTTCATAAATTTGACATATGGCGATCCCCAATACAGAAATCAGGGAGGGCACACAAGTGGAAGAAAGGACTTTTGTGTATCTGAAACCCAATACGATTCAAAGACAGCTTGTTGGTGAAGTTATAAGAAGATTTGAACGCCGCGGTTTGAAAATTGTCGGCATGAAGATGTTATGGATGAGCAAAGAACAGGCTGTAGAGCTGTATAAGGAACACATTGGGAAAGACTTTTATGAGCCACTGATAAAATTTGTAACTTCAGGTCCTGTCGTAGCGATGGTCCTGGAAGGCCCACACGCCATTGAGCTTGTCCGACACACAATCGGTAATACAGACCCATTAAAAGCCAGTGGTGGGACTATTCGAGGTGACTACGCTATATCGGTAAGGAAAAATATTGTGCATGCCTCCGACAGTCTGGAGAGTGCCACAAGGGAAATTTCTCTGTTCTTCAAAGCAGAAGAACTCTTTGACTATCCTCTACTACTGGAGGAGCACTTTTAATGTTAATAGTTCGCTTGAAGAAAGGTCTGGAAAACAAACTATTGAATGGCTATCCCTGGGTATTTAAAGATGAAATCGAGGAAATTGAGGGCGAAACGTACCTCGGAAGTGAGGTCAATGTGTTCTCTTCTGATTTCAAATTTGTAGGTAAAGGATTGTATAACCCTTTTTCACGCCGAACCATCATGTTTCTTACAACGAAAGACGAAGCCATAGGAGATGAATTTATTCTTTCACGTCTCGTTAACGCTTTGAGCTGGAGGAAAAGGCTTTTCGAGGAGCCTTATTATCGTCTTTTCCACGGAGAAGGCGACGGATTACCGGGCTTCATAGCTGACAGATACGGGGACACAGTGGTGGTTCAGTTCAGGAACGCCATTGTGGAATTGTTCAAGGACAGGATTGTTAACCACTTGATTGACATCGTTAGTCCAGCAACAATATATGAGAGAAGCGATTTTGAGATGCGGGTTGGGGAGCAAATTCAGAGAAATGTCGGACTGCTTTATGGAAATATTCCGAACGGACCGTTGACGATACGCGAAAACGGAATTTCTTACCTGGTAGATATCGTTCAAAGTCAGAAGACCGGGTTTTTTTATGATCAGAGGGAATCGAGATTCTTCGCGAGAAGAATCGTTGAAGAGCTTGGATTGAAAAAAGGCCTTGATCTCTTCACTTACACCGGCGGATTTGCGTTGAATATGGCAATCGCCGGAGCTCAGGTAATTGCCGTCGATAAATCAGGTATTGATCTGGAATTTGGCTCCAAAAACGCTACGCTGAATGGACTTGTCAACAAGGTTAGCTTCCTTCAATCAGACGTCTTTGAATATCTGAAGGCTTTGGAAAAGCGGGAGCAATTTGATATAGTTGTCATAGATCCTCCTTCACTGATCAAGGGCAAATACGAAATTTCGAAGGGAATAAAATTCCTTAAAGAGTTAGTCGAAGGAGCCCTTGATACGATCAGAAGTGGTGGGGTAATAGGACTCTGTAGCTGCGCTTATAATCTCACACTCAGCCATCTCATAGAGGCGCTACGTAAAGCTTCTGCCGGTAAAGGTGTGTATTACAGGTTTCTCGGGGTCACTTATCAGTCCAGAGACCATCCATGGGTACTCCAGATCCCGGAAACACTTTATTTGAAGTGTTTATGGGCGGTCGTGGAAAAGAGGTGAAGCGTAGTGCCGGATTATTGGACGCACTATCTTCATGGCACACGGGTTCTGAGAGAGCTCAGGTTTAACTTCGAAAACGAAGAAGAGAAGGATTTGTTTGTTCTCGGTGTTCTCGGGCCGAACGTTTTTTACTATGTTCCGGACAACCCGGATTATTTGATGTTAGGTAACAAGTTGCACTCACAGAAGTGCGGAAATTACCTACACTATGTTATAAGAGAGCTTTTTAGAACGAGAAGAGCTTACGTTTATGGATTGATATGCCATCATACCCTTGATAGGTTGACTCATCCCTACATAATTTCCCAGGTTGGAAGTGGCACAAAGCACTACGATTTCGAGAAGGCTATTGACGCGGAAATGGTAAAAAGGGTCTTGCGGACTATGATTTCTGAACTCACTTTCTCTGACAAACTACCCTTTGAAGTTCCCCAGGAATTGGACGAACTTTATCTCTCAATCGCTTATGAATTCTTCAAGATAGACAATGTGAGTTTTTCCGAAGCCATTGAGGCCACCAGGGTTTTCATGCAAAATGAAGAGAGAAGCAGTGGTGGATTCTTTGGTGTTTTTAGCAGGTTGTTAAAGAAACTTTCCGGAGAATCTGATTATGGAGGATACGCTGGTATGGACGTATTGAACCTCAACAAACGTTCCTGGTTCCACCCAACTACCGGCTGGGAAAGCAGGAATACTTTTCTGGATCTTTTCGAGCAGGCTGTTGAGGAGTCAATGAAACTAATAAGTAGTTCCCTGAAGTATTCCATGCCTCCCGATGTTCCAGATCTCTCATTCATGACTAACCTTCCCTGTATAGATTATTGATGAGGTGGTTATATGAAAGTACTCGGACTCGTACTGGCTGGTGGAAGAGGTTCAAAGCTGCGGCCTCTAACGAATATTAGAGCCAGTGCCGCTTTACCAGTTTTCGGGAAATACCGGGCCATCGATTTTACATTGAGTAACATGGTGAATGCCGGTATCTCGAAAGTCGGAATAATAACTCAATACAGTCCACGAAGTCTCATGGACCATATTGGATCAGGCAAAGAATGGGATCTGGATAGAAAGCAGGGAGGGCTGTTCTTCCTTCAACCGTTCTTCAGGCTTTCAAGTGAAACGATAGGATACAAAGGTACAGCCGATGCTATTTATCAAAATATGACTATCTTGAAGAGAGGGAATGAAGACTTTGTACTCATAGGATCAGGGGATCATATTTACAAGATGGATTTTCAAAAACTCTTCAGGGCTCATATAGACAGTGGCACCGATATCACTGTATTAACGGTGCCCGCAGGAGAGAAACCAAAAGAAGTTGTTAAATGTGTATCTGGCAGGATCATAGGGTGGTATAGAGATTCTGAATTCCCGCAGATAAATGAAGGTGAATATCTGCGGGAATCTACAGGCATTTATTTCATCAACAAATTTCTCCTGAGAGAATTACTGTTTTCCAGCGTTCCGGAAGGGAAAGATAATCTCATTGATTTATTCATAGATAATATTAATTCCCTCAAGATTATGGAGTACATGTTCGACGGTTACTGGCGAAACCTCACTACGGACATAGCCACATACTTCAGAACAAATCTGGATATTCTGGATCCAGAGGTTAGAAGTGAACTATTTTACAGACACGGGAAGGTCTATACGAAACTGAAAGACCTACCTCCCCCAAAGGTAACGACAACAGGGAAAGTCATGAACGCTCTGGTGAGTGACGGTTGCATCATATCCGGCTCAGTTATAAACTCGGTGATTTTCAGGAACACCAGAATACTTGCAGGGGCTGTCGTCAAAAATTCGGTTATTATGGAAGGTTGCGTTATCGAAGAAGGAGCGAGGGTAGAAAATGTTATCATGGACAAGAATTCAAGAGTAAGGTCAGGTAGAGAACTCTACGGCGATTCAGGAGCACCAGCCATCGTTGAAAAGTCCGGTGTTATTTGATGAGGTGGTGTTGATGATAAAGGGTGTTGTCGCGATGATACTGGCTGGGGGTCAGGGAACAAGGCTGGGTCTTTTGACGGATGAAGTGGCCAAGCCAGCAGTCCCCTTTGGAGGCAAATACAGAATCATTGATTTCACGCTTAGTAACTGCGTGAATTCCGGTATATTCAACGTTGGAATACTCACTCAGTACCGTCCACATGTTCTCAGCAGACACATAGGAATAGGTAGGCACTGGGACCTGGACCGTAAGGATGGCGGAGTCGTAATGTTACCCCCTTTTCAGGGGCGCAGTGATTCTGACTGGTATTCTGGAACAGCGAATGCTGTTTATCAGAACATTGACTTCATAGATTCCTTCAGTCCCGAGATAGTTCTGATTCTTTCTGGTGATCACATTTATGCTATGGATTACAACGAAATAATAGATTTTCATTTTTCAAAAATAGCGGATGGAACAATTGCGTGCATGAAAGTTCCGATGAATGCGGCATCACGTTTCGGAATAATGGTAACGAATTTTGAAGGAAAAATAACAGAATTTCAGGAGAAACCTCAGCAACCCAAGTCGAACCTTGCTTCCCTGGGAATATATGTCTTCAACTGGAATTTCTTGAGAGAGAAACTCATTGAAGATGCTCAGGACCCAAATAGTGTTCATGATTTTGGCAAGAACATCATTCCTAAGATAGTTTCCGAAGGTTCAGGACAGCTCTATGCTTTCAACTTTGAAGGTTACTGGCGTGATGTTGGAACACTTCAGGCATATTGGGAAGCCAATCTTGAGTTGACAAGACCTGTCCCAGGACTGAATCTTCATGAACCGACCTGGCGTTTTTATACTCACACTGAAGAGTATCCTCCAGCTTACCTTTCGTCAGAAGCAAAGATCAGAAGCTCTCTCGTCAGTGAAGGTTGTGAAATCAACGGTACTGTGGAGAACTCGATAATCTTTCAGGGCGTTCGTATTGCTAAGGGCGCTGTTATTAAAGATTCTATCGTGATGACCAATTGCGTGATAGGAGAAAATACTTTCGTGGAAAGGGCAATAATTTCCGAAAGAACCACCATAGGCAGTGATGTGAATATTGGTATCGGACCAGAGGTGGCTAATAAAATCTCCCCTGAAATATACAACGCAGGACTGGTTGTAATAGGTTCGGATGTGAAAATTCCCGATAGAGTGAATATCGGTAAAAACACGGCAATATGGAATCATGTGAGAGAGGAACTGTTCAAAGGTGATGTATCCTCCGGAGAGGTCGTTTACCCAGGATAAGGGTAGTGCGACCGTATGGTTGCTGATTGGATTATTCGTAGCTTCCGTGTCTATTCTCGGATTCGTTGAAATCTCATATCTTGAGGTTTCAGTCGAAAAACAGTTGATCGATTCACTACATCTTTTCCTCGATACCAGGTCTTTCACACGTTTACCGAACGTTCCTACAAGGTGTATAATTACTGAGGAAGAACGCGACCTGGAGCTTGGAAAAGGTAGCATTGCAAAAGTCATTGAAGCGACAGTAACATCAGGAAATATAAATCTGAAGATTGAATTCATAGACAATATCATTCCACAATCCAATTCCAAGAAAGGGGGAAGTAAGAAATGAAGAAACTGCTTGTATTTCTTGTTGTTGTACTTCTTTCTGTTTTCGTGCTGGCAGAGAAACTTACCATTCTCCATGTGAACGATACTCACGGACACGCCTGGACATTCAGCGAGTACAAGAACCCCGATATCGGTGGATTTGCACTTATTGCTACCCTTGTGAACAAGTTCAGAGTCGAAAACCCCGACACCCTTTTCCTGCATGCTGGTGATCTGAATACAGGAGTGCCGGAATCTGATCTTGTGGATGCTGCCCCAGATATAGTGGCCCTCAATCTGATGAAGCTCGATGCCATGGTGCTCGGAAATCACGAGTTCGATAATCCGCCTGAAGTCCTCTCAAAGCAGATGAAGTGGGCACATTTTCCGTTCCTTAGCGCGAATATATACAAGGATGGCAAACCCGCCTTCACACAATATATCATTAAAGAAGTCGGAGATTTGAAAGTCGCTATCGTTGGCTTTACCGCCGAGGAAACAGAAATCCTCGAAGCTCTCTATGCGCAGGATTACGAATGGCGAAGCGTTGTTGATGTGGCGAAGGAACTCATTCCAGAGCTCAAAAAACAGGCAGACGTGGTTATCGCCCTCGTGCATCTGGGTGACGCAACTCCCATTAAGGGTGTTAATTCCCATGAACTTGCTGAACAGGTCGATGGAATCGATATCATCGTCGATGGTCATAGCCATACCCTGTATGAGAAACCTGAAGTCATCAACGGAACCCTCATTGTTTCTGCTGGTGAATGGGGCAAATACCTCGGAAAACTTGATGTAGAGGTCGAAAGTGGCTCAATAACCTTTGTCAGTTACAAGACTATTCCAATAAAACTCGCCGACATAACACCCGACTTCGCTGTTGCCACGGTCCTCGACTACTTCAAAGAACTCGGTAACGAAAAACTTGACACAGTCATAGGTGAAACGAAGATACTCCTCGAAGGTACCAGAAATATAATCAGAAACCAGGATACAAACCTTGGACATCTCGTAGCGGATGCCATGGTGTGGAAAACAGGAGCCGATATCGCCATCACAAACGCTGGTGGTATCAGGGCATCGATAAACCCCGGTCCGATTACTTACAGGCACGTGCTTACTGTTCTGCCCTTTGGAAATACTTTATATCTTGCGAAGATCACCGGTGAACAACTTATGAAAGTCCTCGAATATACAGCGACCATTCCAGCAGGTAAAGGTGCCAGACCACAGGTATCAGGCCTCAGCTACAAGATTGAGAACGGTGAAATCAGAGACGTCCTCATCAATGGAGAACCGCTTGATCCTGAAAAAGTCTATACCCTCGTTACCAACAACTATATGGCTGCTGGTGGTGACGGTTACTCCATGTTGAAAGAGCTTGAAGGTTACGACACCGGTTTCGTTCTCGCCGATGTGGTAATGAACTACATATCTGAGATCAGTCCTATCACTGAGTACGATGAAACACCAAGGGTAATAAAAGTTCAAACAGAATAAAAGGTAAGAACTGAACGCTGTAATATAATAGGGGCGCAAGCCCCTATTATATTTGGAGGGATTTTTTTGCAGATAAGGCTTTCAGCCGGGACAGCGGCAAAACTCGGTCTTAGGAAGTTTAAATTCGATATACCTATGCCTACAGCGTACTTTATGGTTGGAGAACGTTGTGTATTCAACTGCCTGTACTGCGCACAGGCGAGAGATTCCAGGGCGGATATCTCCAGATTATCCAGAATCGTATGGCCCGGGTACGAACTATCGGACGTTATGGAGGCGATTGGAAGGCATAATCCGTTTTCCAGATTTTGCATACAGACCGTCTCCAGTCCAGGATACAGAGAGGTACTTCAGGCTTTGATTGAAGAATTATCAGGACTGGGACTTCCCATTTCCCTTTCCGTCAGACCTCTAGATATGAAAGAAGTCAGAGAATATTTTTCTCGTGGAATTGAGAGGATTGGAATAGCCGTGGATGTTGTTACTCCCGATCTCTTCAAAAAATACAGAGGGGGGAATTTTGAAAATCATATTGAACTACTTTTCAAAGCAGCTCAGGAATTCAAAGGCAGGATAACGACCCACGTGATCGTGGGGTTAGGAGAAACGGAAAAAGACGTGATAGACTTTATATATCAGTGCCGTATCAGAAATATAGAAGTAGGGCTTTTTTCCTTTACTCCTGTAAAAGGAACAGGGTTGGAAAACTTACCACAACCTGATATAAGAACATATCGAGAAGTACAGATTGCCAGATATCTATTGAAAAAGAACCCGAGATATTACGAAGGTTTTCTATACGATAGAAAAGGAAAACTTTTGAGCTTTGGAATAGATATTACTTCTATAAATATTGATGAAGCCTTTAGAACCTCTGGATGTCCGGGATGTACCAGACCATTCTATAACGAGAGACCAGGCAAAGAGATCTACAATTTTTTTATGTGACGTAATAGATTTCTTTCAGTGAGGTGGTAAGGAGTGGGACTCTTAACGTTCAGAGGGGGTGTACACCCTCCTGAAAAGAAGGAACTTTCGGAGCACAGCGCTCTAACAAATGCTCCTTTACCAGAGGTTGTTTATGTTTTTCTGGCAAACCATGCCGGTGTGCCTGCAAAACCTCTGGTCGAACCAGGCCAACATGTGCTGACGGGGCAGAAAATTGGAGAAGCAGCCGGATTCATCTCAGCAAATCTTCATTCACCTGTGACAGGTGTAGTAAAAGGAATTGAGAAAATTTACCATCCTGTCCTTGGGAAGCCCGACAGCGCGATTGTTATCGAACGAGAAGGTGAAGATACCTGGCAATTGCTTGAACCTAGAAAGCCTTATGAAGAATTTGAGCCCCAAGAAATCGTGGAAAGGATCAAAGAGGCCGGGATCGTGGGTCTTGGTGGAGCGATGTTTCCCACGAATGTAAAACTATCCCCGCCAAAGGAAAAGAAAATCGATCTCCTCATTATCAACGGAGCCGAGTGTGAGCCTTACCTGACAGTGGACTACCGTATGATGCTCGAAAAGTCACAAGAAATCGTCAGAGGCGTGCTCGCTTTGATAAAAGCCCTTGGTGTCAAGAAAGCGATAATCGGCATTGAAAACAACAAACCGAAAGCAATTGAGGAGATAAAGAAAGCAACAAAAGGAACAGGAATTGAGGTAGCCACCCTAAAGACAAAATATCCGCAGGGAGCTGAGAAACAGCTCATTTACGCTATAACAAAACGTGTTGTTCCTTCGGGTGGATTGCCTATGGATGTTGGAGTTGTAGTCCAGAATGTGGGTACAGCTTTCGCAGTATACGAAGCCCTAGAAGAGGGCAAACCCCTTATCGAGAGGGCAATTACTGTTACTGGTGAGGCTGTTCGAGAACCAATCAATGTTATAGCGAGGATTGGTACGCTTGCCAGCAAGCTAATTGAACTCACCGGTGGCATAAAAGAAGATGAGGTTGACCGCGTGATATTTGGTGGTCCCATGATGGGCACCGCAGTTCCACGTGTTGACATCCCCATAGTAAAGGGAACTTCTGGTATCACAGTAATGTCCAAAGAAGTAGCGCCATCTAGAGAAAGTTATCCCTGTATAAGATGTGGTAGTTGTGTGAAGGCCTGTCCGATGTATCTTCAGCCCTTTGTCTTGAATCTGTATGCCACAAACAGGCTTTATGATAAAGCTGTTGAGAACGGTCTCATGGACTGTATGGAATGTGGAAGTTGTTCTTATGCCTGCCCGGCAAACATTGAACTCGTCAAAAACTTCAAACTCGCAAAGAAAGTGTACAGGACCCTCAAAGGGGGGAAGAGATGATGAAGCTGACAGTAGCAGCTGCTCCACACCTTAGATCTGGAGATGACGTTAGAAAAGTAATGATTGATGTTTTGATTGCCCTTATACCCGCTTCTGTCGCTGCTGTAGTCTTGTTTGGGATGAAAGCATTGCTGTTAATTATAATTTCTATGGTATCAGCAGAGCTTATAGAGCTCTTCATCATGAGGGTACTCCGGCAGAGGAAAGATTTCAAACCCGATTTCAGTGCTTCGGTAACCGGGTTGTTGCTTGCACTCAACCTTTCCCTTGCTGTTAGCTGGTGGCAGGCGGTTATCGGTGTTTTGGTGGCCATCGGGATAGCGAAACATATCTTTGGAGGACTTGGAAAGAACTTCTGGAACCCTGCTCTTATCGGTCGTGTGTTCCTTTTGATGTCTTTCCCCGTTCAAATGACGACGTGGTTCAAACCATTTGACCTCGAAACGACAGCAACTCCTATGGCAATACTAAAAGAGGGTAGTGGGACTCTCCCGCCTGTAAAAGACCTGTTCTTTGGTACGATCCCGGGGTCACTAGGTGAAGTCAGCGCTCTATTGCTAATCATAGGTTTTGTTTATCTGGTCCTAAGGGGTCGTATCAAGCTGTTCATTCCTCTCAGCTATCTAGGCAGTGTTGCGCTGATCTCGTGGATTTTCTATTCAGTGAATTCGAGTTATGGAAGCCCTCTCTACCACCTTCTGGGGGGCGGTCTTATGCTTGGTGCACTTTTCATGGCGACAGATATGGTCACCAGTCCCATGTCACCTCTCGGGCAGTTGATTTTCGGAACAGGCTGTGGCTTTATAACGATGATAATAAGGTACTTCGGAGGTTATCCCGAGGGAGTCTCTTTTTCCATTCTCATTATGAACTCCTTCGTACCGCTCATTGATATGGCCACGAGACCCAAGAGGTTCGGAGAGGTGAGGAGCAATGCGTGAATATCTGAAGACAGGTATTGTTTTGATGGTAATTACAACTATAGCGGGTCTCGGACTTGCGCTGGTTTATAATCTCGTGAAGGAACCTATTGAGAAGGCCGAGCTGGCTGCAAAGATAGATGCCATACGTTTTGTTTTGACCGATTCCTCTACCGGAAAGCTTCTCGTCCCTGAAAATCAGATTCCAAAAGACGGGAAGGAACTCGCGCGTTACGAATGGATTCCGATGTCTGTTGAAGAGGGCATCATGTATTCTTCTCCTATCTGGAAGGGAAAAGTACAATCGCCCGCTTACATATTTGAAGGAGAGAACGGAAGAAATATCTACGTGTTAACAGGTCAAGCAGTGGGGTATGGCGGAAATGTGGTTAGTGTCGCTTCTTTCCTTTCAACACCTGACGGACTCAAATTAAATGCGATAAAGGTCATGGAATACTCACAGGAGACCCCAGGGCTCGGTGCCAATATAGCCCAGGAGGACATTCAAAGACGTTTTTATCCTGTGGCCCCAACAGGGCTGGAAAAAGGACTCAAAGTGAACAAAGATGCTGGAATTATTGTACCCCCTGACAAACTCCAGCAGGCACGGGATACCTCAGGTGTAGTGCAGACAAGTGATGTGATGACCGGTGCTACAATCACACCACGCGCAGTGGTCAATTCTATAAACACGATGTACGAGTTCTTGAAAAAGGCAGGTGTTGAATAATGGCCGCCAAGAGCGTTAAGACCTTCACTAATGGTTTTATTGCACAAAACCCGACTTTCGTTCAAGTTCTTGGAATGTGTCCAACTCTTGCAACCACCACGAGTGCAGTGAACGGTCTCGGGATGGGATTGGCTACAACCAGCGTACTCGTTATGTCAAACGTGGTAGTGTCTTTGATAAGAAAGTTCATTCCCGATAAGGTGAGGATTCCGGCTTATATAGTTATCATAGCTTCTTTTGTGACGGTCGTTGATCTACTAATGCATGGATTTACTTATGAGCTCTGGAAAACTCTGGGGCTTTTTATTCCGCTTATTGTCGTTAACTGTATTATCCTTGGCCGTGCTGAGTCTTTTGCCTCAAAGAATAGCGTGGGTTTGTCATTCCTGGATGGTCTCGGAATGGGGCTTGGCTTTACAGGATCGCTGGTTCTTCTGGGTATAGTAAGGGAATTCCTGGGAAACGGAACAATCTTTGGATTGCATCTTTCCGATGTGAAGATGTTTGCGATGATCCTTCCACCGGGAGCCTACATCGCCCTTGGAGTAATGGCCGGGATGTTCAACTACATAGGAATCAGGAGAGCCAAGGCAGCGAAGGCTAAGGCCGCGAAATGAGGGGGAGATCTGAATGACAGAAGGAACAAAACTATTTTTCATATTTCTTTCCGCGTTGCTTGTGAATAATTTTGTGCTTTCAAGATTTTTGGGAATATGTCCCTTTCTTGGCGTTTCAAAAAAGGTCGATACTGCTGTTGGCATGAGCTTGGCGGTTATCTTCGTCATGGTGATGGCTTCAATTATTACATGGTTGTTGAACCTATTGTTGATCGCTTTGGGGCTTCCTTTCCTTACGACGATTGTCTTTATCTTGATAATCGCTGTGCTGGTTCAGTTTGTTGAAATAGTCCTCAAGAAGACCAGTCCGGGTCTGTATGAAGCTCTCGGGATATTCCTGCCCCTTATAACGACAAATTGTGCAATCCTCGGGCTCGCGTTGTTGAACGTGCAGCAAGAATTAAGCCTTATCGAAACCATCATCCATGCTGTTGGCGCAGGTCTTGGCTTTGCGCTCGCTCTTATAATTTTCTCTACTATAAGAGAAAAGATGGAACTCTACGATGTCCCAGAATCCTTCAAAGGAACTGCCAGTGCGCTGGTATCAGCCGGGCTCCTATCCATGGCTTTTATGGGATTCCAGGGCCTCGTAAAACTGTGAGGTGAGAGCAGTGGTAGTATTATATTCAGCGGTGCTTCTGGGAATTCTCGGGCTCGCCTCGGGCCTGTTTCTTGCTTTTACAGCTTCCAAATTCGCAGTTAAGGAAGACCCGCGGGTCAAACTGGCGGAGGTAGCCCTTCCGGGTATCAATTGTGGTGCCTGTGGATTTCCTGGCTGCTCCGGTTTCGCCAAGGCCTATGTCGAAGGGAAAGTGCAAAAAGAAGGCTGTATTCCCGGTAAACGCTCAGGAGTGCCTGAAAAGCTCGAAGCAATAATGAAGACATCCCAAGAGAAAATCCTTGCCGTCTGGGAAGAAAGCGGAGAAGATGCGGAAAAGGCTTTGGAAAAGCTCCTGTCCTCTTCTGGGGCTCCTCAGAAACCGGCATCAAAGAAACCAACACGTCCAAGTCCTGAAGAAGTGGCTAAATATAAAGGGATGCTTAAAGACAACGATAAGGCTCAGCTCATTTACGGGGCACTACCAAATATAGACTGTGGACTTTGCGGTCATCCTGGTTGCGCTGCTTTCGCGCTAAAAGTGGCTGCTGGTGAAGAAAAGCCCGAAAAATGTGTTCCGGGAATGCGACAAAATATTCCGGATAAAATTATTAAAATCGAAAAAATGTCTCCTGAGGAAGTGAAGAAACTTCTCAATGAAACCACCGGTGATCCAAAACAGATCAAAGAGAAGCTCGGAGGATGACCTTGAAAAGGCTGGCAATCATAGGTTCAACGGGTTCAATAGGCAGACAAACCCTTGAAGTGGTGAATGATCTAAGAGATTATAAAGTTGTGGCTCTCTCCTGTGGCCACAACTTTTCTCTTTTCAGAAAACAACTTATGAAATTCAAACCTGACTATGCCGCAACTCTGGGGGATGCCGTCTATTTAAGAGAAGAGTTCCCCGAAACGATTTTTTTCTTTGGCGCGGATGGTATTGAAGAAATGCTGGAAGCAGCCATGCCGGACGCCGTTGTCAACGGGGCATCAGGGGCTGTTGGACTCAGATACAGCCTGAAAGCGATAGAAACTTCAAAGCGACTCTGCCTTGCCAACAAGGAATCGCTGGTATGTGGCGGAAAACTCTTGATAGAAAAAGCTGTTCAGAGAGGTGTCGAAATCATCCCCGTTGACAGTGAGCACAGCGGCATATTTCAATTGATGATTGGCGACAGTAGACCTGAAAAGATATTCATTACGGCCTCAGGTGGCGCTCTACGCGATTACCCGTTGGAACAAATAGAAGAAGCTACCCTCGAAGAAGTACTCAAGCACCCGACCTGGTCCATGGGAAAACGAATCACGATAGACAGCGCAACGATGGTCAACAAAGGTCTTGAGGTTATAGAAGCCCATTATCTATTTAATTATGAAGAGAAAGACATATTGACATACATTTGCAGGAACAGTCTTATTCACGGTGGTGCCATATACCGTGATGGAGTGATCAAATTGCATGTGGGAGAAGCCGATATGAAAATACCGATAGCTTACTCTTTAAGTTATCCTGTGAGAACGTACAGTTCTCCTCACATAAAATTGGATAGGTTAACACTCTCTCTCGAAGAGATCGATTATCGAAGGTATCCGGCTCTGAAATTGGCGCGAGAGATTACAGGTGTTCCTTCAAAGCAGATTGCGTACAACGCAGCAGACGAAGTAGCAGTCAAATACTTTGAAAAAGGAGCGATAAAATTCGGTGACATATTCAGGATTATTTACAGGGTAGTGGAAAAAGTATTCGAAGCGAGTCCCCATAATTTTGACGAAGTTCTCGAAATAGATAGATTTTCAAGGAAGCTTGCAGAAAGGGAGGTAATAGAGCTGTGATTGCCCTTTATTTTATAGCGATATTTACCGGCGTTGTTGTAGCGCACGAACTGGGGCACTATATCTTTGCAAGATTCTTCGGGGTCAGAATCCTCGAATTCGCCATAGGTTTTGGTCCCAAATTGTTTTCAATAAAAGGCAAGGAAACCACCTTCAGTATTAGATTGATCCCGCTGGGTGGATACGTTAAAATGGCCGGTGAAAACCTCGAGACTCTCGATGAACATGCGGAAGATATACCAAAGGAACAACTTTTTAATACCAAACCCTCATGGCAGCGGTTCCTGATAGCCTTTTCAGGTCCCCTGTTTTCAATTCTCGCGGGCTTTTTGATTTTTGCGATCGCCGGTGCTATCTGGGGTTTTCCGGAAGTCATCATTGAGAGAGTCCAACCAAATTCCCCGGCGTATTACGCTGGACTTCAGAGCGGAGACAGAATAGTCTCCATTAATGGTGGGACGGTTATAGAGAGTTCTACACTTTCGAGAAAGGTGAAAACCGGGCGGGCGCTCACCCTGGATATCGAAAGAAATGGTGAGCTCATTGAAGTTGATATCCAGCCCCGTCTTTTGCCTGAAGGAGCTGTATTCGTTCTGGGTGATGTAGAAGGAAGTCCCGGAAAGAAGCTGGTGAGTATCGATGGAGTGTTAGTTGATAACGGATACAGCGCCATCGCCCAATCTCTCCGACAGGGCGAGATTGTAGAGCTTGTATTTGAGGATGGAAAAAAGGTGCGCGCCACCATGGAATACCTTTCGCTCACTGAGCCATATTTTGCCCTTGGCATATACTACGCTTCATTTGAACCTGAATTCAACATAGATGCAAGGAACTTCAAAGCTGGCGACAGGATTGTGAGGATAAACGATTTTCCTGTTCGTGATGGTCTTGATTTCTCCTATCTGATTCAGAGCATATCGGCTGACCAATCAACGATGTACCTGTATTTCACTGGGAACATGCTCGAACAGGTGGTAACAGGCTTACCTGAAGACCTCGAGATAGAAGTGCTCAGAAATGGTCAGCTCGTTACCATACGTATGTCTAAGAGTGAGTTCATTTCAATCCTCGAAGAGCCAAATGTCTTCAAGCGAGGATTCGATTATTGGTATCCCGGGAATGTTTTCGAAGCCTTTTCCCTTGGAGTTAAATGGGCGACGGAATTGCTCAGAACTATGGTTGTAGTGATAAGTAACCTGTTCACGGGACAGGCTTCTTTGAGGGAATTCACAGGACCTGTTGGTATCGTAAAACTGGTAGGCGATGCTGCGAAAGCCGGAATCAAGATGGTGATATTGCTCGTTGGACTGATAACTCTGAACCTTGGGGTCATTAATCTCTTACCGCTCCCCGCCCTTGATGGAGGGCGGATGATACTGGCTCTTGTCGAAATGGTTATTAGAAGGCGTATCGATCCCAAAGTGGAGGCCTATATACAAACGATAGGATTCTTTATATTGATAGGAATAATTCTCTATATAACAGCCATCGATGTAGGACGTTTTTTGGGGCGATAGCATGAGCAGGATGGTAAGGATTGGAGACGTAATCATAGGTGGAGGAAACCCGATTGCCATACAATCCATGACGAATACCGATACTCGTAACATCAAGGACACAGTCAAACAAATCGCTGCACTTCATAAGGCGGGTTGCGATCTTGTGCGTGTTTCGATACCGGACACGGAAAGTCTAGATGCCTTTGCTGAAATTGTGAAAAACAGCTGTGTTCCGCTTATAGCTGATATTCATTTCGATTATCGTCTGGCAATCGGCGCGATAAAAAACGGAGCGTCCAAAGTAAGGATCAATCCAGGGAATATAGGTCAGCTGTGGAAAGTAAGGGAGATAGCCAAAGCTGCAAAAGATTATGGAATCCCCATAAGGGTGGGAGCGAACTCAGGTTCGATAAGGGAAGCGTTCAAAAATTATGACAACAGAGCGGTTGCCCTCGCTGAAAGTGCTCTCGAAGAGGTGAGAATTCTCGAATCAATGGAGTTTTATGACATCGTGATATCTGCTAAGTCATCATCGGTGAGGGAGACGATTGAAGCGAATAAGTATATATCTTCAAAGGTCGACTATCCTTTGCATATAGGTGTTACGGAAGCGGGGATTCTTGAGAGCGCGGTGATAAAATCTTCAATAGGTATCGGTACCCTTCTACTCGAAGGAATAGGCGATACGATAAGGGTCTCCATCGCCGGAGATCCACTGATGGAAGTGAGAATCGCGAGAAAGCTGCTAAAGACAATCGGACTCAGAAAAGGTGTTGAGGTTATAGCATGTCCAACCTGCATGAGAACCGAAATCGATGTGGAGACTCTTGCGCAGGAAGTGGAGAATTGGTTTGGCGATATCAATCAAGACCTGACCATAGCCGTCATGGGATGCGTTGTTAACGGCATCGGTGAAGGAAAGGATGCTGATGTCGGTATTGCCGGGACATCCGTTGGAGCGGTGATATTCTCAGAAGGTGAGATTGTTGAAAAGGTGGAAAAAGATCATCTGAAAGAAAGACTCTTTGAAAGAGTGAAGCAATATTTGAATAAAAGGGCGTGAGCACATGAAGATTTCTATAATTGGTGCAGGCATGGTGGGGGCATCAATTGCTTATGCCACGATGATGAAAGGCATAGCCGATGAGATTGCTCTGATCGACGTGAATATCAACCTTGCTGAAGGTCATGCACTGGACTTAAGCCATGGAAACCCTTATGTTAAACCGGTAAGAATCCTTGGCGGCGACTATTTCTTATCGAAGAATTCAGACATTGTGATCATTACAGCGGGCAGATCCCAGAAACCTGGAGAATCTCGTCTTCAATTAATAGAAAGTAATGCTGAATTGATGAAAAACATAGTCAAAAAAACGCTCTCTTATTCAAAATCCCCTTTGCTATTGATTGTCTCAAACCCCGTTGATGTCCTTACCTGGGTCGCCTGGAAGGTATCCGGACTTCCATCGCATCGAGTTATTGGCTCGGGTACAACCCTTGATACGGCAAGACTGCGACAAAACATAGCGCAACACTGCCATCTCGACCCGAGAAGTGTTCATGCCTATGTCATTGGCGAGCATGGGGACAGTGAGATCGTGAGCTGGTCAACAGCCAATGTGGGGGGTATTCCTCTGGAAACACTTTGTAGTGCGTGTACCGCCAGCTGTGAAGGTAGCGGGGTTTTCGAGAGAATATTTGAGGACACCAAAAACGCTGCATACAAGATCATTGAAAAAAAGGACGCAACATATTTTGGCATAGGTTTAGCAGTTGTAAGAATATTGGAAGCAATTATCGGAGATTCCCATTCTGTGCTGACTATATCCACTGTTCACAATGAATTTGAGGGTATCAAGGAGGTACCCTTCAGTGTGCCTTCAGTTCTTGGCAGGAATGGAGTGGAGCGGATACTGCCATTGAAACTCTCTGAAAAAGAGAGGGCTGGACTGATAAAATCGGCGCTAACTATTAGAAAAGCGATAGATACTATTTCGAAATGAACGGGGGAGTCAAGTATGAGGAAGTTACTTTTGGTTAGCTTTCTTACGTTTGTTCTTGTGAATATCTTTGGGTTTGTGGGTGTCCAGTACGACCCAGCAAATATAATAATTATTCCACCTGAGGGAGATATAAAGGCAACGCTGGAATTCGATAAACCAATGGGAAGTACTTACTATGCTGGTGAAGAGCTCAATATTAGCTTTAGTGTGAACACAGACGCCTATGTTGCGCTGCTGGACATTCTTCCTGATGGGAAGGTGCAGGTACTTTTTCCGAATAAGTATGATACGAACAACTTCGTCAATGCAAATGAAACTTATACTCTTCCTACCACCGACAGTTCGCTCAATTACCGCTTTATCGTTGATAATGTAGCCGGACGCGAAACTTTTCTGCTTATCGCTTCTAAAGATCCCATCTATTTTCTCGATCCAGTAATTATCAGATTTCATACCAGTGCCTTTCCATATCTTATGCGGGATGTATCAAGGATGAAAGACATTATCTTGAATTCCTTGAAGGGTTCCAATTGGACCATCGCCGGGTATTATATTCACTCAAACTACAGGCCTATGACTACAAGAGTAAACATCGTTTCGGACAGGGAAAATACAAAAGTGTTCATTGATGGCCTCTATGCTGGAATAGCGCCGGTGTTAATGAGAGAACTGGAATTTGGAACTCACAGCTTCTATCTTTTTAATGACAGAAGACTCGCTTATGGACCAGATTCACGTGAGGTAGAATTTAGAACTACGGAACTAAACTTCAAATTGTGGCCTACTTATCCGTTTGGTTATCTCGAAGTGCACTCTGATCCATCGGGTGCTTCTGTTTATGTTGATGGTGATTATTTTGGCACTACTCCTGTGAAGGATTTCGCTGAGATTGGTGACCACGACGTTAGAGTGTCAAAGTGGAAATACCATAGTGCTTCGCAAAATGTCAATATCGAAGAAGCTGAAACTACTTCGGTGACCTTCGTATTGAGTCAGAAATCCGAAGAAGAAGTGAAGAAGGACATCTACACAATAGTAGCTGTCGTAGGAATACTCGTGGCTCTTGTCGCAATCATCTTGATACTTAGCCAATAAAAAAGACGCCTTTTTCGCGTCTCTAAAAAATATTATACCACAAAAATTCAATTCTGTCAAATTTTGTGTATATAACAATTTATTAACCTCAATAACCCCCTGTTCTTGCCATGGTGGATTGAAGCGAAAGAAGAGAGTTTGTCAAAATTATATGAGTTTGCTTGTAAATTTTATCAATGTAAAATTCGGAGGTAGATACTCTTGAAAGCGAAGGCAACCTTTATGCTCTTGTTGGTGGTGCTTTTCTGGGGGCTCACCTTTCCAATGCAGAAAGCCATTCTCGTCGATGGACTTTCGCCGGTTTTTTACAATTCTCTGCGTTTTGCGATAGCATCTATATTGGTGATAATTTATGAAAAATTGCAAGGTAGGAAAGTCTTTCGATCCATCTTTAATGTGCAGGGGCTCGTTCTCGGATTATTTTTATCAGGAGGCTATCTGTTCCAAACGTGGGGACTCGTTCACACGACAGCTTCAAAAAGTGCTTTCATTACGGCGTTGTATGTTGGATTCGTGGCTGTTTTATCGCCATTGATAGAAAAGAAACTTCCTTCCCCTATAAAGGTCATTTCTTTACTCATCTCGATTACGGGACTTTACTTTTTGACCTCTCCTGAGAGCGGGATTCAATTTGGTGACCTGCTAACTCTCATCTGCTCATTGCTTTTTTCCCTCCATGTTATATACATTAGCGTATACACCTCGGAGAGTGATAATGAATTTGAAATGTTGCTGCCGCAATTGCTGGTTGTAACTCTGGTGAATGGCATCCTGATTCCTTTTGTCCCCGGGAAAATCATCCTGAATGGGGGTACGATCTTCACTGCAAGCTTCACAGCGATATTTGCCACCATTTTCGCTGTGGCCATTCAGCTCAGATATCAAAAACACATTGGTTCAATTGGTGCCTCCCTCGTCTATGTTGGAGAGCCCGCTTTTGCCCTTTTGTTTGCAATGATCTTTCTCGGCGAAATCGCTTCCGCGAGAGAGGCCCTTGGGCTCGTATTGATGGTATTTGGTATAATTACTGGAAGCCTATCAATAGTGGGGGTTAAAAGAAAAGAAATAGTGGAAAGTGGGTGTGATAGAGATGGATAGAAAGAGGTTGTTGCTGGTCGAAGATGACCCACACATAAGCCGATTTTTGAAGTTAGAACTTGAGCATAGTGGTTACGAAGTTCTCCAGGCTGTTACGGGCGACGAAGCCCTGGACGTACTTGAAAGAGAAAAACTCGATCTGGTGATTCTCGATGTGATGCTTCCAGGAATAGATGGATTCGGGGTTTTAAGATTTATCAGAGACGAAGTATCTGAGGAATTGCCCGTAATAATGTTAACGGCCCGGGGAGAAGTTAGCGACAGAGTAAAAGGGTTAAAGGGTGGTGCCGATGATTATGTGGTAAAGCCCTTTCACATTGAAGAACTGCTTGCCAGAATAGAAGCACTCCTTAGAAGGCAGAAGAGTGCCAGGAAACTTTCCCACGATGTTCTGGAGATGGATGTTGATAGAAGAGAAGTCGTAGTTTCTGGAAAAATTATAGAGCTTAGCAAAACAGAGTTCGAGCTCCTCAGAGTTTTGCTTGAAAACAAAGGCATCGTAATGTCCAAAGAAAAACTTTTAGAACTCGTCTGGGGAGCAGAAGACTGGGGAAACCCAAACGTTGTGGAAGTCTATGTGAACTATCTGAGAAAAAAACTGGGTGAACACGGGAAAATGATTCATACAGTGAGGGGTATCGGATATGTCATCAAATAAGAGAAAGTTCAGCCTGCCTCTTTCAGCTGTGCTGTCGTTTGGATTCATAACAATGCTCATTCTGGTAATGGCTTTCGTATTCGTTTTTGTGTATCGCGTGTCTACAACGATATTTATTAATAACTATTCCAAAGAGCTACTCAATTCTTATCATGTCTTCTCTTCAACCCCTCAACGTGGTATGGGACCAATGGGACCGATGGTGGCGAGAGCATTCAGAAATCAAAAATTTTACGAAAATATGTTCATCCAGATAGATGAAACAGTCGTTCAAAATTCTGATGAACTTAAACCCCAGGAATACCAAGAGGGCCCCAGAGTTGTCTATGAAAATGGAGGAACTTATCTCATATACGGGTTCATAGAAAGTGGGAAAAAGGTAATAATAGGCACGAGGATGTTCGAATATGAGATATTCCTAGATGCTCTCAAGAAGACACTGGTAATGGGAATATTCCTTTCTATAGCCCTCGCGTTGACCTTTGGGGTCATTATGGGGAGCAGGATAGCCAGACCACTGAAAGAAATTTCTAAAATTCTTCAAGCTACGGTCCTCTCCGATCTTTCAAAGAGAATCGAGGTTGAGTCAAGAACCAAGGAAATTTTGGAGCTGAAAGAGTCTTTGAACAGAGCCCTTGAGAGAATTGAAGACGCTTACAGGAGGCAGGAGCAGTTTTCTTCAGATGTGGCTCATGAAATCCGTTCTCCACTGACTTCGATCGTTGGTTTTTCAAGACTTATAACGCGCTGGGGTATAGAAGACCCGGAGATCGTGCTCGAAGCTGCCAAAAATATAACTGAAACCGCCGAGGGTATGATCACAATGACGGAGTCCCTTCTGTTCCTTGCAAAGCCCGATTTAAAGCCGGAGCTTAACCCTGTAAATCTTAAAAAAGCCCTTCAAGAGGTCTGCGATTTTCTCAAGCGCTCAGCGAGCATGGAGGTAACACTCAAACTGCCTGATATAATGGTGTTAACCGATGAAGAGCTTGTCAAGCTGGCATTTAAAATATTATTGGAAAACTCCCTGAAACACGCTCCTGGAAAACCTGTTGAAGTTTTCTGGGAAAGAAAAAGATCTGCTCTCGTCTTTCGCGACTATGGACCTGGCATACCAGAAAAGGAGAAGGAACGTATATTCCAGCGATTTTATAAAGTGGATTCTTCCAGAGCCAGTTCTGGGTATGGTCTTGGACTTTCGATATTCAAGAAGATTATTGATACCTTGGGACTGAAAGTAAGTGTGGAAACACCGGAATCAGGAGGTACGATGTTCCTTTTGGAGGGATGGAATGAGATTAATCCTCAGCATAATTGAAACGATCATTTTCTGGCTGGTGATACCGTTAATCATCATTTCTTTTGGCACAGAGTCAACAACGGTTACCCACGCTGTTAGTTGGACCGTTGCGATTTTCGGTGTTATTCTGGTAGTTTATTCGATTCTCGCGATGCTCTTTCACAGCGGTGGAATGCCATACTATTTTTATGGCCCTGAAAAACTCGTCATATCGGGACCATACAGGTTTGTAAGACACCCGATTTATTTGGGATACCTGCTCGTGCTCGCCGGGCTTGTGATGGCGTATTGGAGTCATGTTAACTTTTTTCTTTTTAGTGCGATTACCATTCTCGTAGTTCTCTATACATTTCTTTTTGAGGAAAAGAAGTTAAAGGAAAAACTTGATGGATACAAAGATTATGCGAAGAAAGTACCGGCTTTCATCCCGTTGCCGGGAAAGTTTATCCCTTTTGAATATACTCGTTGCGTTCCCTGGCAGTACATTTTTCTAAACCTACTAATGAAGTTTCTGGTTCAGTTCATTGTTTGGCCCAAAGTCCTGAACGGAAAGGTGCTGAAGTCGAGGGGGCCCTTTGTGCTGGCTATCCTTCACCAGACACATTATGATGGACCACTGATTTACTATGCCGTTACCAGATATTTCAGGTTCGTGAGCACTGCGCTTTACTTTGACAGGATACCGCTTATGTGGAAAGTAGGAATAATACCGGTGAAGAGATATACAGTGGACTTTGTGGCGATGAAGAGAATAATCGAGACGATAAGAAATGGATTCAGCATAGGAATAGCACCAGAAGCTGCACGAACGTGGGATGGCGAAAGGATCTGTATAAGAAAAGAGATATGGAAACTCCTGAGAAAATTGGATATTCCTGTTATACCTGTTAAATTTTATGGCATTCAGAGATTGTGGCCGAGGTGGTCTGACAAAATCAAGTTTGGCCGGGCTACCGTAGAATTCGGCGAGCCTGTTATTCCTGAAGATCCCCATTTCGAAGAGAAGATCAAAGATTTTCTTTCAAAGCCTGACCCGAGCTTCGAGCTTCCATACAGAGATTATAAAGGGATTGAAAAACTCCTCTGGAGATGCCCTGACTGCGGGACTATTGGTAGTGTAAAAAGTAAAAAACATTCTTTTTGGTGTTCGAATTGCGGAACAAAGTACGTCAAGCCAACTGTTAATGAGGTAATCGAGTTACATAAGAGGATAAGGCCCGATAAAATGCCAGTGAACTTTCCGATTGAAGATAATGTTATTTTGAATGGTAGAACCGTCCGTGGTACCCTGTATGAGAATAGGTTTGTACTCGGGGACCTTGTGGTGAATTATGATGAACTACGTACCTCTTCAATCGAGCGGAATGAAGAGAACATTTTCGGAACTTCTAAAGCTCTGATAAGATTTATACCGAAGATCTCTCCCTTGATGTGGAAGGAAATCGTGGACTATCAAGTCAGGTTCGTACTTGGAAGAGAAGATTTCCATACCTACTATTGGGATATTGAATGTTGAAAGTGATAAATATGCCAAAGAAGAAGCCAGTTTCTGGAAAAGATTAGGTTTCGTAATGGAATGCCATTGGAGATTCTCCATTCCAATGGAGAGTAGTTGATGGCATAATTTTTTTTAAATGCATATTGAGAGGAGGGATAAAGTTGGAGAGAGTTAATAAATTTTTAGAAGCAAAATCTGAAGAGGGCGAGCAAATTAGAGAAGTTAGGGTAATCCCTTTGACTTTAACAAATCCTGTTACTCCTGAATTTGCTTCCACAATGACCGCTGGTCAATTCTTTATTGAAGTGTTAAAGGAAAGAGGAATAAGTATAGAGAACAAAGATGTTCTTGTAGTGACCTCGAAACTAGTCTCTCTTTTTGATGGTAGAACGATTAAGTTGAAGGACGTAATTCCGTCGAGAAAGGCGAGAATCCTTGGGAAGTTCTTTCACAAAGATCCAAGAGAAGTTGAATTGATAATGCGCGAGGGTAAAGTGAAATTTGTGATTCCATTTAAGAAAATTGCAAAACACCCCATTCTCTGGAAAAAAATGTTGAAATTTTCTGCTGACCCCGAGGGTACACGTGAAGCCCTTGATATTTCAACATATGTATTTGTTGTCAGAAACCATGCCGCTTATCTTGATGATGCAGGGATAGATTTTTCAAACTCGCCATCAGAATACGTAACGCTTCTTCCCAAGGATCCGTGCAAAAGTGCCCAAAAGATAAGAGAGGAAATCAAACAACTCACTGGAAAAGATATTGCAGTTATTATAACAGACACTGTTTCTGAGTTAGGCAGGATGGGTTCTCAGGATATAGCTATTGGATATTCGGGCATTGACCCGATAACCCGGAAAAGTGGGAAGCGCGACCTTTTCGGAGAACCTCACCTTGGCGGAAATGATATGGTAATTGATTCATTGGCGGGAATGGCCGGGCTGGTCATGGGGCAAATGGACGAAAGCACCCCTGCTACGTTGATTAAAGGACTTCGCTATGATTCTGAAAAACCAGACAAAGATTACAAAGGTATGGAATTAGTTGATTACCCTCCCGGATTAACGGTTAGGTCCACCTTTCTGACATTTCTTACGACATTGTGGTTCTATATTGTGAATTTCTTTACGTTTCAACGCTGGCCGAGAAAGCGTTGATGTTAAGTAGGGTGGTTGAAAGAAGGAGTAAACACGTGTTAAAATAATCATGGTAAGGCGACGTAGCCAAGGGGTCTAAGGCGGAGGTCTGCAAAATCTCTATTCGAGGGTTCAAATCCCTCCGTCGCCTCCAATCAAAAGAGAGGGAAAGAACTTCCCTCTCTTTTTTTGTTTTAAATTATACTTCAGATTATTTTGGGGTTTATAAAAATTATAAATTTATATATAAACAATTTTGCTTATCCAAAAGAAAATCTTTCCTATTTTCATTTGTTTTGGAATAATTTTGGAAATATTTGCATTTGATATAAAAATTATGGTATTATATATGAGAAATTCTAAACAAGGAGTTGATATTTCGAATGTTAGTAGCTTTCTTTTCTAACTTCAAGAAGAATTTAATTGAATTCAAGAGATATTATTTCAACTCCATATCAGGTATCATTACTATCTTCGTTCTTTTCTACTTGATATTTTTTGGAGTTAAAGCTGTTGGTAGTAACTCACCAACATTCGGTGATACCATTGATGGGATTATAGTGGGTTATTTTATGTGGCTAATGTTTATTTTTTCTTTTCAAGGAGTTAGTTTTGGAATAATGGACGAAGCGCAAAGAGGAACCCTTGAACAGGTGTTTATGTCACCCATTCCCTTCGAATTTCAAATCTTTTCGAGGGTAGTTGCCGATTTCGTTTTTAACATCTGTATGATAATTCCTCTCATGTACCTTGCAGCCTTTACAACGAAAAGAAATTTGGGGTTTAATCTGCCTACACTGCTGTACTTGCTGATTATTGGGGTTATGGGTGCACTGGGAATCGGTTTGATTCTCGGGGGTATTGCATTGGTGTTTAAAAGAATATCCTCATTCATTCAGATTGTTACTTTCGGTTCATTGGCATTTACTATGATAGATGCGAAAAGCATACCTCTTAAATTCTTACCGATGTCTCAAACAGCATATTTAATGAGGCAAATGGCGATAAATAAGATGAATATGTTCGATTTCCCTTTTGTGGAACATCTCGTACTCTGGATTTCTTCATTTCTTTACTTGTTGGCAGGCATTCTCGCTTTCAAGGCTTTTAAGATCAGCACTATGAAAAGTGGCTCACTCAGCCAGTATTGAGCGGAGGTGCGAATATGAAAGCGCTTGAGGTTAGAGACTTAGTAAAAGTGTATATTAGGCGTAAGTCACGCGAAAAACTTGTCGCGGTGAATAATATATCCTTTGATGTAAGAAGAGGGGAAATATTTGCTTTACTTGGTCCCAATGGTGCGGGTAAAAGCACAACGATAAAGATGATCTGTGGTTTATTGAGACCTTCGAAAGGTAGTATTGAAATTTTTGGAAATGATATCCAGAAAGATAGAAAGAGCGCATTAAGACATATAAGTGCTGTTCTCGAAGGTAATAGAAATCTTTACTGGAGATTGACACCCTTAGAGAATATGGAATATTTTGCAGGAATCCGTGGTAAAATGCTCAAAAAGGCTGAGGCATTTGAAATACTTAAATGGTTGGGAATTGAGAACAAAGCTAATGATCTAGTTCAACAATTATCAAGGGGGATGCAACAAAAAACAGCACTAGCCGTTGCTCTTGCTTCAGATGCAAAGTTTCTCCTCCTGGACGAACCGACGTTGGGGTTGGATGTTAAATCATCCGTAGAGTTCAGAAAGATTTTAAGGTACCTCACTGAAGAATACGATAAAACGATTCTCTTATCAACTCATGATATGAACCTTGTTGAAGCTGTTGCAGACAGAGTCGCGATAATGAGTCAAGGGAAAATAATCATCAATGAAGACAAGGATAAGCTTTTGAGAGTTTTCAAAGCGCGGGGTTACAAAATAAGGATCTCACTGAACGGACGGAATCCAGAAGAATATGCAGCAGCACTCGAAGCCAGAGAATGGGACATCAAGGGTAATTATGCAGAATTCAAGCTTGACTTAACTTCTTCAGACAAACTTTTCAGTATTCTCGAGAAGCTAAAGATCTTAAGTGCCGAAATAGAGAGTATCGAACAGGAAACTGTTAACTTTGAGAAGATCTTCATGAAATATGTGGATGGTGAATAAATGAGCAGGTTTTTCATCACAGGAAGAAGAAATGCTGGGAAGAGCTATATTATAGAAAAAATCATTGAAAGTTTCGATTCCTATGGCTTTTTAACCAGGTTCTCGAAGGACAACAATACCCTTCTTCTGAAGCTTATTGGATATGGAAATAGCGAGAGTGAGAATTTTACCATTGCTAAAAGAAATGCTAATGGGAAGATGTACCCACTTAAAGATGGGTTCGAAAAAGCGACTTTGATGTTAAAGAAGATTGAGCCGGGTGGAAAACTATTGGTCATTGATGAACTTGGATTTTTAGAGCTTTGCTGTGAAGATTTTCGGAACGAGGTTGTAAGGCTCTTAAAAGGAGCTAATAAGTTCGTTTGTGTTATCAGAAAAGAAGGCAATTGCTTCCTGAATTCCCTGAAAAAGATGGAAGGGACCTCACTCATAATGGTGGATGAAAACAACAGGAGAAGAGTGCTGGAACTGCTTTTGAAAGAAATAAAAAAGCCAGGCTCTAAGCCCGGCTTTTAACTGGCTAACATCACAGTTAAGGCATGAAAAGTCCTATTGCGGCGATTATCCCCACGAGTAAAAGCGATATTGTATATATTCTTAATTGTGAATTCACGCTATCAAGATCTTTACTAATTTTGTTGAGTTCGCGGGAATTGCTCTCCACATTACTTTTGATTTCCTCAAGATTTGCTTTTTCCAAAGTGGCTTCCAATTTAGCGATCCTGTTTCCATATGCGGATAACTCAAGTGAAAGCTGTCCAACCCCTTCTTCTAGACTTTCCAGTTTTGATTCAATGACATCCAGCCTCTTTGAATACGCTTCGATGCTGCTATTGACTTCAGCTGCCCAAGGATTATATTCTTCTATGAAGCTGTTGAAAACTTCCTCAAGTTTTTGTGAAATCCTCATACTCAGCTCAGCTTCATCTGAAATATTCTTAAGGGAATTTGACAACTCATTCAAATTTTTTTCAATGGAAACCAGCCTTTCTGTGAGACTGTTAAAGCCGGTGACGAGAGGATTTTGGGATTCATCTACGTAATCGAGTAGCTTGTTAATCATAACGGCCATCTCAAAGCGTGTGACCGGATTATTACCTTCGAACTTTTCGGTGTTATAAACGGCTGTAAATATCCCATTATCGAGGGCTTTCTTAATTGCATCGTAGTATGGATTGTCGATAGAAATATCACTGTAAAGAGCGAAAGCAACTCCGAAAGTGAGCAAAATGGCCAGCAGCGCAAAAGTTCTTCTCATCTTCATCCCCCCTTAAGAATCTCTTTTCTATTATACATCTTTGATTTTTAAGAACAAAATCAGATGTTATCATGTCAGTATGAGAGTAATGGACTTGACTCACCCAACGGTATATCTTGAAGAGGAGGGTGATTCCCTTCAATTTCCAGGTGTTTCCGCCGAATGCGCTCAATGGTTGATTGCAAGGAGAAAAATTGCTGAAATTGGTATCAATCTCCATGGTGTGGACGGAGGCAAAAGCGAAGAGTTCTTTACTGGCAAACTACTTGTCCGCGCTGGCGCCTTTCATCTGGAGAACCTCAACAACCTGGATGCTGTATCAGAGATGTTTTTGCTTCTCGGGGTTTTGTTAAGATTCAGGAGGACCTGCTAGAGTTTTTGGACTCCTTCTTTAATGGGACACGTCTTATAGCTACCTTGACATATTAGGGATTCTATCTTATAATTTATCTGTCTTTGGGAGGTCGTCTAATGGTAGGACAGCGGACTCTGGATCCGCCGGTGGAGGTTCGAGTCCTCCCCTCCCAGCCAAAAGAGGGTTATAAACCCTCTTTTTTATTTTGCTCTGGCAATAGAAAGGATTTTGAGTTCTTTTACACCCGCATCTTTTAAGAGTTTTGCGCAATAGGTGATCGTTGAGCCGGTAGTGATAACATCGTCAAAAAGAATTATTTTATCCGGCAATCTGCCAGTTTTGAGAGCAAACTTCTCTTCTACGGCTCTTTTCCGTTCTTCCTTTGTGAGGGACGATTGGGGCAAACCGGATTTTATAGCTATTAAAGCATCGGTTACTTCGTAGTTTGCTATTTTCCTGAGCTGGTGTAGTATGAGGCCGTTGGAATCAAATCCTCTCTCCCTCAAAGCCCTGAAAGTTGTCGGAATAGGGATGATGCTGAAATCGGTTCCTGCGGCAGGTAAGCAGGAGTCAAGTAGAGTAAAGAGCCACTGGGCCATCAAGCGGGAAAGACGCCAGCGTTTGTTGAATTTATACGCTTTAATAATTTCACTCACTGGAGGTTCATACCACCAATAGCTCCTCGCGGTGAACTTTCCGAGAGAAAAGCTGAAGGGGAGAGGACCTCTTATTACATCCTCGCAGAAATCGCACAGAAATCTTCTCGGTGAAAGCTTTTTTCCGCAAGAAATGCAGTTGTTTGGAAAAAACGTTCCGACAATCTCCAGTATTTTCACAGCCATTTTTCTCTTTTCAGTCTCCTCAAAGCTGCTATGATTTTCCGACCGGTAGCTACCTCGATTTTCATCTCTGGTGGAAGAGAACCAAGCAGCTTACGTGAATATATGCGCTTGGAATCGATCAACCTTCTATCAAACACTATAACAACGCCTTTATCTTCTTTCGTTCTTATGAGCCGTCCGAGTCCTTGCCTGAAAGCGGTTATCATCTTGGGATAGTAATATTTATTCAGACCTTCCATGAAATTTCTAGGACCAAAGTATTTTATTCTTGCGTTAATCAAAGGATCATCTGGACGATCGAAAGGCAATTTGAACAGTATTAGAAGTTTGAGATGTTCTCCGGGGAGGTCAATACCTTCCCAGAATGTTCTCACGCCGAATATCACAGAGTTCTTGGAACCGAGATGTTCTTCGATTATTGCTGTAGGACTGTCAGAAGGCTTCTGAATTTTGAGATCTAAATCTTTAAGGTCTTCTGCAAGCTTTGAGTGAACATACCTCATGTCACTATAAGAGGTAAAGAGAACCATGGAACCGCCTTTCACAATGGAGAGAGCGGTGCGAATTAAATCTGAAGCTTTATCGAGGTAAACCTGATTGCCCGGAGCGTATTCCTCCATATCTTCGACCACAAAGAACCTCAATTGCTGGGAATAATCAAAGGAAGTTCCGAGTCTTACAGAATGAAAATCTTCTGGCAATCCCAGCACCCGCCTCGCATAGTTAAATCCATCACTTCCTTTACTGTGAACCCAGAGTGTTGCAGAAATGAATATTTTCACTGGGACATTTGGGTATGTCTTCCCCATCAACTTATCGCTTTCAATGGGGGCCGAAGAAATTGTGAGATAGATACCACCATTTCTTGATTCTTTTCTTGCGTAAACTACTCTCTTCTCTTCTCTCTCTTCGAGAAAGCCTTCTATATTCTGGTGAAAGTCATCTATAGAGGTCAAAGTTGCCTTGAGCTCAGTTCCCACAACGCGTACTCTGGAAAGAGGCTCCTCCTCAAAGGCTTCTTCTACCATTTTTGATACCTGAGTAAAGAGACTTCTGAAACTCTTTATGCGTGCATTAAGTTCACTTAGCAGATCGTTGAGGTTTTTCAGAGCATCACCTTGAATTCTGATGCTTTCGCCAACTGTTCCACCACCGAAAGCAAGTACGAGTTGCTTTAGGTTTTCTTCGACACTCCCACTGAGTTCTTTCGAACGCTTCCATATCTTTTCAAGAAATTCCTTTTCATAACGATCTTTAAGTGATCTCAAGGAACTCCTCAATAATTGAAGAGATGTTCTTAAAAGTTGCGCGTTTTCATAGGGTTCAATTCTATAACTCATAGCTTCTGTTATAGAGTTTTCGAGTTCATGGGCTTCATCAACAATAAGCAGATCAAAGTTCGGTAGAAGGGTTCCTTTCACTTCTTTATCCATATCACCGTCTTTTAAGCGGATCACGGCTTCACTGAAAAGCAAAGCATGATTTGTTATGATTAGGTCTGCCCTGATGGCGTTTTCCCTTGCATTAAAATAGGGACACCTTTCGAAGAAAGGACAAAGTTGAGTGGTACAACTGTATCTGTCAGCTCCAAGTTCTTTTCGCAACTCTGTGGGCAGCAAAATCTCGTCGAGGTCCCCGGATTCTGTAAGCATGGACCAGATAAGAATCCCCAATAGTATTTTTGAGACGCTGTTTTCTGTATATGTCGAAACTTCGAGAAGTTCAACGAATTTTTTCGGGCACAGATAACGCTCGCGTCCTTTCAGCACTGTGGCCACAAGAGTTTCAAGGCCCGGTAATTCTTTCAAAATAGGAATGTCCTTCCTGAGTAACTGATCCTGAAGTGTACGAGTTTTGGTCGATATTACAGCTCGTTTGCCAGTTGATAGGCAGTAGTATGCTGTGGGAACCAGATAGGCGAGGGATTTTCCGGTACCTGTTCCTGCCTCGATCATTAGTCCTTGATTTTCCAGTATGTTTTCTGCCACTTCCATTGCCGTTAGCAATTGTTCCTGCCTGAATTCGAACCCTTCGAGAATATCTTCAAGAAGTCCGCCTTCACTGAAAGTAAGTCTGACACTCTTGATGAGATCTATTTTCGATTCTTCACGTTTTCTATCGGGGACTTTTTTTAACTTTCCTACGAGGGAGTCCTCCCATGCTTCCTGATTATTGCTCATACTGAGGAAGAATCTAAGAAAAGCTTTCAATCCACTATCGTGCTGGTCCTTGAGTAACAATTCAATGAGTGATTCGATAGATTTAGGAAGTAATTTAATACGTTCTCCGTAAGTGGAGATTTTTTCTGAAGGATCGTCGGGAGGGGTCGTGTGGAGAAAGTTCAATAGGAACATCTCGTCAACGAGAGAATTAATATTAGAAAGCAGATCCTTGCTTTTAGTATCGGCTGCGATAAGGGGAGGATCGCCGATATCCTTCAAGAAGCTGGGAAGTGCTTCCAGGTCCACAGTTCTGGGGCTAGGGGTTTCATTGCTCTTAAAGGGGATCAATCGTACTTTCAATTTTCCCTGGGATTTAAAAGCCTTCAGTATAAGAGGTCTTTCTGTTTTCAGAAGATCACCGCCTGACAATCGCAAAAAGAAAAAACCGGGATAAACCCGGTCGCTGGTGCCGAGGGCGGGACTTGAACCCGCACGGACTATGCGCCCACATGGCCCTCAACCATGCGTGTCTGCCAATTCCACCACCTCGGCATCCTCATAAATTATAACCTGACCGGTATTACTTGTCAACTGCCATTACTGGAAAAAGTCCTGTTTTCAATGACTTTTCAGTAAGTATGCTCCGCTTTAGGGATCATCAAAATAACATTTCGTAACCGTGCTTCGCGAGTTCTTCTTTTATTGTGTGCCTGTCTATGATCGCATCTTCATATTCCAACTCGATTACACCGAACTTACTCATCGGATCAGCTCTCACTATCCCTGAAAGAGCGTTCAAGATCTCTTTGATCTTCTCTTCGTCTTCTTCCGACTTGAGATTTTTCACTTGAAAGATTTTTACAACACGAGCCACATTATCTACCTCCTAATATCATACCTTCTTTTATAAGTCTACCCGCTTTTGCCTGCCAGGGGCTGATAAGCTTTTTCCCGGGGAACTGTATTCCCGAAATCATGACCACTCCTTCCTTACATTTGACCACCATATATTTCCTGCCAATGGAGACAATCTCACCGGGTTTACCTTCTGGAGTTACATCATCGAACAGAGCGCCGTACAATTTTATCATCTTCGTTCCCAGTTTAACGCTCACACCGGGAACCGGATCAAACGCTCTTATCTTATTGTAAATTCTCTTGGCATCGTCAAAGTCCGAGATGATCGTGTCTTCTTTCGATATCTTCGGTGCATAGGTGGCGTTTTCATGGTTCTGTGGGATCAGTTTCACCCTTCCTTCAGAAAGATTTGTCATAAACTCTTTCAACGTCTCGCAACCTAACCTGCATAACTTCTCGCTCAACGTCCCGAAATTGTCTTCAGGAAGGATATCTATCTCTTTTATCATTGCCACAGGTCCACTATCCATACCTTCATCGATTTTAAAAATGCTTATCCCCGTTTTCTTTTCCCCTGCTTCGAGTGCCCTCTGAATGGGAGCAGCTCCTCTGTATTTCGGCAAAATAGAAGCGTGTACATTGTAACACCCCAACGGGGGCAGCTCTATCACGTTCTTCTTCAACAATTTCCCGTAAGCAACGGTAATTATAACATCGGGAGAAAGAGAACTGAGGGTTTCGAATCCCCTCCCTTTATTCACGCTGGCTGGCTGAAATACCGGGATTCCATATTCCTGAGCCACCAGTTTTACAGGAGTGGGAAGGACTTTCTTACCCCGTCCCTTTGCTCTATCAGGCTGGGAGAAAGCGGCGACAATATTCCAGCCATTTTTGATAAGCGCTTTCAAATGTTCCGCAGCGAATTCAGGTGTGCCCATGAACACGATTTTCATTTGGATACCTTACCTTTCATTATGTTGTTCAGTTTTGGTCTGAGAAGAGCTTTTTTCGCAGGGGATAAATAATCAATAAAGAGAATCCCCTCAAGATGGTCGTATTCATGTTGTACGATTCTTCCAGAGTATCCTTCAAAAAGTTCTTCATGTATTTGTCCTTCCACGTCTTGATAGCGTATCTTCACCCACGCTGGCCTGGTTATGTCTGCATAAATACCTGGGACACTCAGACAACCTTCTTCCATGCTTATCTGTTCTATGCTCTTCTCCAATATTTCCGGATTAATCATGACCCTTGGGCCAGAGCCGTCATCGAAGACAAAAAGTCTCTTGGAAACAGCTACTTGAGGAGCAGCGAGTCCAACACCATCTTCCTCGTACATGGTCTTCGTTAGTTCTTCGACAAAGGAACTCAGTTCAGCATCGAAGTTTTCTATTGGCTCGGCGATCTTTCTGAGTATTGGATTTCCTATATGAATTACTTGCATATCATCACTCCTTCAGCTCTTCTTTGAGTCTTTCCATAAAATCAAAGTTAGTCATAAACGCGTAGATAGGCGTTATCGATATGTATCCAGCTCTGACGGCAGCGTAATCGGAATCTTCTCCAGGGTCGTCTTCTATAACTTCGCCAAACATCCAGTAGTAGTTGTTTCCATAAGGGTCCTTGCGCCTCTCAAAATAGTCTCTAAACCTTCGTTTGCTCTGCCGTGTGACTTTCCAGCCTTTTATCTCTTCAGGCAGTAAGGAAGGCACGTTCACGTTCAAGGCAGTAAAAGGCGGTATATTCTTTATGTCAAATTTTCTCAAAAACTCCGCAATGAAAAGTGCCGCAGTTTCATATCTTGGCTCGTTCCAATCAGCGGAAGACACTGCTATGGATGGTTTTTCCATGATAGCTCCCTCAAGAGCGCCGGATACTGTACCAGAATAGAGGATATCCGTTCCAAGGTTTGGCCCTCTGTTTATCCCGCTGATAACCAGGTCGATTTCAACGTTGGAAATAGCCAGCAACCCAAGCTTAACACAATCAGCTGGCGTGCCGTTTATCGCGTAACCGATATCTTTATTGCCCACTCTCACTTCTTTTGCCCAGAGAGGCGTCCTTATGGTGATAGCATGCCCAGTTGCGCTCCTTTCAACGTCGGGAGCGACCACGAGCACTTCGTGTTCTTTGGATAATTCCTGTGCGAGGATATTTATACCTGGGGCCATAATGCCATCATCATTGGTCAATAGAATGTTCAAGTTCATTCCCTCCTCTTCATTATATAATTTTACACCAGTTATCTTGTGTAGATGTTCACAACATGAAAAACTCCAAATGACATCATCAAAAAGGAGGGACACTATGGGATATATTGGATATATTGAAAGGGCAAAGCGAAGATTTCCAGAAATAAGTGATATTGCGAATATAGTTGAAGCTGAGATGCTAAGATACCCCAGTGCAAGTCACGATATATTGCATGTCGAAAGGGTACTGGGACTGGGTTGGAAAATATATGAGACAGAGAATGTGGGAGAGCTAAAAGTGCTCACCCTGGCTATCTTGCTACACGATGCAAAACGCCATGAAGAAGAAACGAGCGGTGTGGACCACGCCTTCGCCAGCGCGCAATTTGCAAAACATTTACTTTCTGAAAAGGGGTTTTCCGAGACTGTAATAGAGATCGTATACGATAGTATTCTGTCTCACAGGTATGCAAACAGGAGAGTCCCAAAATTCGTTGAAGGAAAAATACTTCAAGATGCGGACAGACTCGATAGCATAGGTGCCATCGCTATCGCGCGATTATTCAATCACAATAATGAATTGAGGAGACCTCTTTTTGACCCGCGAATTAAACCGAAAAAGCAATATGATGGTGTTTCGGAGACTTACCTGAACCACTTTTTTGAAAAGATTCTGAAGATGACACCGAATAGTTTTTGGATGGAAACTTCAAGAAAAATAGCAGAGGGACGCTATGAATTTACACTCAACTTCGTGAGAAAGTTCATCAAAGAATGGTACGTTATGGAATAATCAATACAGCCATGAATATTTTCTTTCGGCTTCCAGCCTACCACCTCGGGTTATGGGGTAATCGAATATCATTTTCTCGTACTTTTTATCGAAGGAAGCTCTCACTCCAAACATATGGTTCCATGTGTTCACATATATGAGAGGTCTTCCGTCGATAAACGTTATTTCAGTGGCTGTAAAACTCGCAGAACCGTGCAGGTTTTTGGTGTCCTTAAAGGTGTGGTCGCCGGAGAACACTCCAGGAAATTCCACAACGGTGACAGTTCCCTCAGCGCTCAGATGTAGATAAAAGGTCTCTATATCGACGATGCGACCATATCTGAAATATCTGTACACATCGTAGAGAATGTTCGCAAGAAAGCATGGATAATCCTCGTCTCTAAAAACAACGGTTACAGAAATAGTTGAATTGTTCTCTAACACTTCATAAAAAACCTCTATTATTCCATTTCTCTGATCGAAATCTGGCACGGAAAAAATCGGCAGAGGTACAACCACCTGTGTGAAAGTCATTACAGATATTGCCACGAGAAATACAATTATGATTCGTTTCACACTTATTCCTCCCATCATAACCTTATCTCAAAAGCTGAAAAGGGCATGTACGGGAGTTCTTCTTTTTCAAATGCTCTAACATCGGCGTATACTGGTCCTCTAGAGACTATTTCAATGAAATTTAGCAAACTATCTTCAGGTCCAGAAGCGTAAATTTCTACTCTACCATCTTCTGTGTTTCTGACGTATCCGGTAATTCCAAATTTCTTTGCCTTTCTATAGACAAAATATCTGAAACCAACTCCTTGCACCAATCCCGATATAAGCAGACGGTAAGTCTTCATCTCTGATCCCTCCAGCAGTAGTCCACTTCAAAGTCCAAGGTTTTCACCTACAAGTATCACCGTATATCTGTCTTTGTGGGCACTGCTGTCACTGATGATAACGTATGTTTCACATATTCTTTGATTTGATCTGCAGTCCATGCAGATCCCTGTTGTGGTGCAGGGAGTATGGAGGCCCAATCTTCTTGCATTCATAGGGGCAATGTATTTTATCCTCTCTCTGGCGCTCTCGATATCAGGTACGATCTTATTCATACCCGCGACGATGATTACCTTTTTCGGACCATAAATCATGGGTGCCACTCTGGTTCCATGGCCATCCAGCTGTACGATCTCACCACGCATAGTAATGGCATTAGCACTGCTCAAAAAATAATCAACTCCAAAGGTCTCGGCATGTATCTTCTTACGTTCTTCAGGCGTTTTAACAGCGTAACGGTCTTTGAAATCATAATCATTTTTACGCAAAAAATCCAGAACACCTGTTTCAGAGAGCGTTAAAGAACCACCGACTGCGACAGAAGAATGTGGAGGTATCAATTTCTTCAGCAGAGGTATTACATCTTCCCCTGAATTAACATAATGTCCGTTTATACCACGTTTTGCAAAGTTTTCGAGCACAACTTCTGCGAGTTTCTGATATTTCCATTTGTAGAGTTCTTCTCTCATTTTTTTCCCTCCGGATCAGAATGTTATTATTTGATAACCAGCCTCGACATATTCGTTCAGAGGTACATGCCCTTCCAAAGAGCCGCATATTGGCAGAAACTCGCTCTCTGCGAGTTCGAGTGTTTTTGTCATCTTCGAGCACGCGAAGCAGATTGCGCCAATAATAGCTCTTTCTTTCAGCTTCAGATACAATTGGTGAAAATCTCTATCCTCCCGCACCATATCCTCAAGGAATTTCGTAGATGCACCTTCGAGTATTAGGATCGTATCCATTCCTTTGTCTTTCATGTCAATAACGTTTATCAAGGCATGAAAAAAAACGCTCTTTTCCGATGTGAAAGTCAGAATGGCTGCTTTCTTCATCGGAATCCCTCCCTATCCCAGCATTTGTCCAAACTTCAATGCGAGATCAAGATTTCCTGTAACTTTCAGTTTTCCTGTCATAAAAGCCGCCATGGGCCTTTTGGTTCCCTCCAGTAATGCCTGAAATGTAGCCTCATCTGTCTCGATGGTACAGTCGGGATTATCAATTTTTCCTTTTGCAAACTCCATTTTCCCTTCAGAAAATATGAAAGAGAAAGCTTCAGAAGTCTCTCCATGAACAATAATCTGAAACGTACCGCTGAAGTCGCCAACAGAAATCTCATCAAAATGTTCTTTAATAATTCTCGCGATCTTTTCCGCAGTCAATTTAAACACCCCTTTCTGGTATTAGTCTAACATCCTTAATATCGATTTCAAAAAAAAAGGATAGTTAGCCATGTTAAAATCGAGACAAAACCAGATAAGAAGGTGATGTCAATGAATTGTAAATTCAAAAAATTTCCCGGAAGAATACTGGAGATGGAAATAAAATCTTCACCGGAAGAGATTGTTCCCAAGAGTGGTGCTGTGAACATTGAACCCATAGCTGTTGTAGATAAGTTTAGCTCGTTCTATTTTCATAATTCCAGGATCGAAAGGAACGAGGGAGATGTTTATACAGTTACCTGCAAGAAGGATAAGTGGATGGAATTAAGAATAAAGGAGACTTTGAAGGGGTTCAGACTTACTTTCAAAATAGGTGAAGAGGACGGAATATTCGGATTGGGTGAAGAAGTTGGTCCCTTAAACAAAAGAGGGCGGGTTTATGAGATGTACAATATAGATGAACCCGATCATTCCCCCTCGAAGACGAGGCTCTATTCTTCTTTCCCCATCTTTACGATACTCTCTCCGAAAAAGTCTATAGGTGTCTTTCTGGACCATCCTGGATACAGCAGAATCGACATTTGCCATAGTGAAGAAGATAGAATAATCATCGATATAGAAGGAAGGGCTTTCAAATTGTACCTTCAGGGTGACACACCGGCTGCTATCGCAGCAAATTTTGTGGCTCTGACGGGAAAACCTGTTCTTCTGCCTGTATGGATGCTTGGTTATCAGCAATCTAGGTGGTCGTATCCTGATGAGAAGACCGTGTTAACTGTTGCACAGGAATTTAGAAATAGAGCAATCCCCTGCGACGTTTTGTATCTGGATATAGATTACATGGAGCACTTTAAGGTCTTCACCTGGGATAGGGAAAGGTTTCCGAATCCAGAAGCACTTCTATCAAAGCTTCGGGATATGGGATTCAAAGTTATCACAATAGTCGATCCGGGTGTTAAAGTAGAAGAAGGATATAAGATATACGAAGAAGGCAAGAAAGCGGGATATTTCTGTGTGAACTCAAAAGGAGAGCCCTTTGAAGCTTATGTTTGGCCTGGAAAATCGCATTTTCCAGACTTTTACAATGCTCGCGTTAGGAAATGGTGGGGAGAGAAGGTTTCTGAATTCAAGTCAGTAGGTGTTGCGGGGGTATGGAATGACATGAATGAGCCTTCAATATTCTTCACCCCCGAGTTGATCGAAGAGATAAAAGACACTGTCAATAACCTTTCGCCAGATCAGGGAATGATCGCTGATTTCGCTATCAATCAAATCCCCGTAGAAAAGCGATATAAAGATCATGGGAAGAGCTTCTTTCATAGGGATGAAGAAGGAAAAGTCTTCAGCAATCGTCAGATTCATAATGTCTATGGTTTCAACATGACTCGAGCAACTTATGAAGGATTAATGAGTGACAATAAAAATGATAGACCAGTTATAATTACTCGTTCGGCTTATCCGGGTATTCAAAGGTACGGAATTCTTTGGACGGGTGATAACGCTTCTCTCTGGGAGCAGCTGTATCAAGAAATCCAGATGCTCCAGTCCCTCGCTATGGTGGGAGTTAACTTCACTGGCTCCGATGTAGGGGGCTTTGGCGGTGATTGTAACGGTGAGTTACTTGTCCGTTGGACTCAGTTTGGTGCGTTTCAGCCCTTTTTCAGAAACCACACCGCTATCGGCACGAAAAATCAGGAGCCTTGGGCTTTTGGAGAAAAATACGAAGCGATAATCAAGAAATTCATTGAGTTAAGGTACTCCTTGCTTCCTTATATTTACAGTTCTCTTAAAGAAGCAAACGATACGGGTCAAACGATTGTCAGTCCCCTGTTGTACAGGTGGCCAGAAGACAGAAGGACCTATGAAGCCGATGACGAATACCTTTTTGGTCCTTCTCTGCTCGTTGCACCTGTCTACAAGGCAAATTCAAGAGGAAGGACGGTATATCTGCCGGGTAACAAATGGATGCATTTCTTCACGAAAAAAATGTATGAACCCGGTTATCACTATATAGAGGCACCACTGGATAGCTTACCATTGTTCATAGCCGAAAACTCCCTCGTTTCCATGACAGAACCAATGCAACATGTGGAAGGAGCAATCTGGAAAGATCTTAAGATAATGGGGTTTGTAACCAGTAGCGCTTCTATTTGTATATACGAGGACGATGGTACAAGTTTCAAATATGTGGAAAAGAGATTTTCAAGAAAAAGAGTGGAAATCTGGAAAACAGAAAATAAATTACTTGCACGTATCCATCCAGAAGCGGGAGAACTCGTAACATCTCAACGAACGATCAATTTTGAAATATTCGATGGCGCTTACATCCACACCGGTGAATTCACTGATAGGGGTGAGGGTGGAGTCGTGGAACTGGAAAGAGTTACTAAAAACCAATATTGAAATACGGCTTTAATTTCATATTTTCGAAGCTGAACCCTAAACTAAGCTTTATTGGATATCCTCCATAAAGATTCAACGTTTCGTATTTGTACAAAGTTATTGAGAATTGTATGGGCGCGTCATCAAGGACAAGGGAGAGTTTTCCTCCTACTCCTTGATTGAAGAAGTACAACAGCTCAGCTATTTCAAAGTCTCGAGTCCCCAGCGAACTTTCAGCGGAGAGACTTAGTCCAAAAGCAAATCTCTTTCGACTTTCAAAGCCACTGAAAGTAAAAGGAATTATATAGGGATCTCCAAAGAGTATTGCTCTGGCTGCCGTTCCTGCTTTTAGTTGTAGAATTTTTCCTTTCCATTCAAGCAGGATGGTACCAGAGAGTTCCATGGTGTTGATAACCGATTGGACATCTTTTATTTTTATGAAATTTTTGAAAGTCCCTCGCCCTCCAAGTATCTCCGTTGAGTCGATATAACCGAGGTTTAAGTAGGTACTGAATGTCCTGGGGAAAAAAGAAAGAACGATACCAGGGCTTAGATAGAAAGGGGCATTCAAAAGATTTGGCGTTTTGAGTTCACAGTAAAAACCGGGATTAACACCTTCGAATGAAAGATTGAATTCCATGTCGACCGGGTAATAATCTATCGACTTCAATGAAAACGAAAACTCAGGAACCTTTTTTTTAGTATTATAGCCGGCAGCTACAGATAAGTTCAATGCAGAGAGATAGTCTTCGAAGTAGAGGCCAAACCCAAAATAATACGGGAAGAAAGATTCAAACCTCAATTGGTCAGTGGGGGTGTAGGCTTTTCCCTCAATAGCTTCCAAACTCCCTTCCGTTCTTAACGGTTCCCTATTAAAGAAATTCACTTCTTTTTCTTCCAGCTTGATTGCCTTGAAGATTTTGAATCCTTCTTTGAGTGCACTGATGACGTATTCATCTTTGTAGCTCACAGGCCAGAGTACGCTCCTTGGAAAATTGGCTACAACTCTTTGTTTACCTATTTCAGGTAAAAAGGAAAGAATCTGACTTGCATTTCCTTCCTTAGAAGCTATCAGGAGGAATCCATCTTTCCAGCCACCAATACTAAAATCACTTGCTGCACGATATGAAATAAGAGAATGCTTCAGAAAGTCATAAAAGAGCAGGTATTTATTTCCCCTGTCGTTTACTCTCATAGCTAGATACCTCGCTCCCGGCGACAGCGAAATCTGAGAGATTGCGATGAGTGGATCGGGAGAAGCGAACAATATTTCTGAGCCTTTTTCCTCAAAGGAAATCAATTTTACCGTGGGTGTACTGAATTTATTTTCTACAACTACAGCGGTTTCTTCATTGAGCAATTCCACTTTTAGTACGTGGGTAAAATCGGTCTTTCTCAGATGGGTCCCAGATATATCGAAGAGATAAAGTCTACTCTGTAACCCTTCTTTGTCTTTTTCCATGAGTATTAGGCCCACTTTGTTTCCATTTACTGAAAAATCAACGATTGGGTAGGCGAAAGAGTAAAGCCGTTCCTTTTCTCTATACAATTTATATATTCCCGTTTTCCTGTTTATGGTGATAAAGAACAATTTACCATTGCAAACTGCGAGTTTTAGAACTTCTTCATTCTCTTCCAACTTCAAAAAAGGTTCCGGTATGTCACGAGGTTCGGGGAAAGTAAGTCCGATTGTCTTGATGAATTCGGCTTTCAGCGTCTTGAAGTTCTTGCCGTACACTTCCATTAAGGCGGTATTTATTCCCCAAAGGCTTCTCAGGAAGCTTGATTTGTAGTTTAAAAACTCGATAAGCTTATTATAACCATAATTGTTAATGAGGAATTTGATAAACGCATAACCAAAGTTATAAGCGGCCTCATAGCCGATTGGTGACTCACCGTTTACTATCGCGATATTGTCAAAAAGATCGGGGTTTGAAAGACCATCAAGCAAATAAGGCGATCTCCTGTAATCGTAAGAATCGGCGCTCATCAATTCACTGCTGAACTGCGCAAACCCCTCCGACATCCAGAGAGGCTGGAGGGCGTTTGGAGTAAGGTAACGCGAAATGAAGGGTCTTATTGTCCTGAGAAAATCGTTAACCATACTCAATTGGAAGATATGCCCTAGCTCGTGGGAGATTACGGTTTTCAACCAGTAACCATCTACTCGATATGGGTAAAAGTCACCAAGAGTTATTATCATGACCCTACCCGAAGAAAAAGCGTAACCGTTAGAAAAGTCTTCGTATCCCTTTAGTGTCATTATTATTTTTTCTTCGGGTTCGTAACTGTAGAAATTCGAGAGTTGCTCATAGGTTTCTTCGGACAGCTTAATAACTTCAGTTACGATACTCGCAACCTCGGTGTGGTATAAATATATAAAATGATCTGACTCAATTTTCAGCCATTCTACTGCCCTGCCAGACGTTGCATGCAGGGAAAGTGGAAGAACGAGAATCATGAAAATCAATATTTTCCTCATTTTATCACCATTTCAAGTATAGCTCAATTATTCGAAAATTAAACGCCAATTTATATGATGGAGGTGTATTTATGAACAAAAAACTTGCAGCGCTTGGTATGTGGTTAGCTCTGGGTTTTATCATCTCCCTATTTTTCCACCAGTTTCCTCTTAAAGTGGGACAGATTTTGTTACCCCTGCATTTTATTGTGATCCTTGCTGGGGTTATTTCTGGTCCCTATGTAGGTGGCATATCGGGATTTTTGACACCTCTGTTCAGCGCATTAATTGTGGGGAAACCTCCCATTCAACCACCAATCGCATTTTTCATGTCTTTGGAGCTCTTAACTTACGGAGTGATAACGGGCTTCATGACTGCCCGCGGAAAGAACCTGTATCTATCGATGCTGACTGCGTGGATCGCTGGTCGTTTAGTATATGCTCTGGAAATCATCGTTATAGCGCCCATGCTTGGTTTTAACCTCGGAACATTGCCATCTCTCTTGCTCTCATATCTCCTCGGATTACCGGGCGTCGCGATACAGCTATTCCTTATTCCAGTTGTTTTCAAGAGATTGAAAAACTCAGGGGTGGTATGAACAGATACCTTCCATATATTGCTGGATTAACGTCTTCTGTGATTTTTGGGTTTTCATTCCTTTTCACAAAGATGGCCATCGATTTCACATCTCCGTTTTATTTTCTGGCCTACAGGTTTAGCTTTGCCTTCATTTTTCTGTTTGTTCTGAAACTATCGGGAATTCTTAAAGCTAAAGTGACAGAGAAAAGCCTTATCGACCTGGGTTTGCTGGCATTCATTCAGCCCCTAATGTACTTTTCCTTGGAAATCACAGGGATTAATCTAACAACATCAGTGGAGGCCGGTATCCTCATCTCCACTATTCCAGTTTTTGTGCTTATACTTTCGAGAATTTTCTTGAAAGAGTTTTTATCCGGAATCCAGCAATTCTTCATGTTTCTCTCTCTGGCCGGTGTTATACTGATCACGATTTCGAGAGGTCTCCATTTTTCAAAGAGCCTTGTTGGAGCGCTTTTTTTGATCGCTTGTTCTATAAGTGCTGCCTTTTATAACATCCTGTCGAGGAGAGCATCGTTAAACTATACTCCTGCAGACATTACCTATCATATGATGCTTTTCGGTTTTCTTGGGTTTACTTCTGTTGCTTTTTTTTGGTCTCTCTTGAAGCGGGAAACATTCGAGTTTGTTAGGGAATTACTGATACGCGAAGTTATGATTTCGGTACTTTATCTTGGTATACTATCGTCAGCGGTGACCTTTTTTCTGTTGAACTTCACCCTTTCAAGAATACCCGCCACAAGGGCTTCCGTATTTCCCTACATATCCACGGTGGTAGCACTCTTTGCAGGTTTCGTATTCCGTGGGGAGAGATTGACTTTATTGAGCATGGTAGGAGCTACAATGATATTGCTGGGCGTATGGTGGATCAACGCCTTCGCATCAAAAATGAAGCGGGAGGTATCCGAATGAGTAGAGTGCTATTAATTTCATTGTTTTTAGTATTTACAGGACTTTTGCTGTCTGCGGATTTCTTTATAAATTCAGCTGAACAGCCCTATATTATTGGTGATTTCAACAACTGGAAACCAGTTACAATGGAAAAGGCTGCAGGTAACTGGTGGTATGCAAGCATTGAGCTGGATCCCGGAATTTACCATTATTACTTCACCACAGAAAATGGTAAAAGAATAATAGACCCTTTCAAAGAACGTATTGCAGGAGACACAGGCCCTTTGAATATCCTGAGGGTACAGGGACCTGTAAGTCCTCATGGTTTGTCCGAAAGGGATATCGTTCACAGAATATGGGAAAGAGAGTATTTCAATCCCGTCAAACCGGGGGAATACTACATCACCATATCGGTGATAGAAGACCTCACCAATTCCGTTTTCATTGTACTCAATGGGAAAAGGGTCAAAATGAATTTTTTAAGAAGTTCTGGAGGATACGACTATTTCAGAGTTAACCTGAAGAATGTACAGGCTCTCGAATACTATTTCGAGCTCAGCGTAGATGAGAGCAAGCTCTATTTTGGTGCAAACGGTCTCTCTGAACACGATATTATTTCCTTCAGTCTGCCCCTCGAAGACCTACCTGTCGAATATTTCGACACTCCTGAATGGTCCAAAGGAGCAGTGTATTATCAGATTTTTCCTGAAAGATTTGCAAATGGGGATTCTGCAAACGATCCAATGGGTTCTCAAGATTGGTACGCAGATCCAAAAAAATCCAACCTCGGTTCTGACGGATTCTTTGGAGGAGACCTTCAGGGGGTCCTCAAACACCTCGATTATCTTGAAAAACTTGGCATCGACGCGATCTATTTCAATCCCATATTCGAGAGCGTTTCGAGTCACAAATATGATACTGTCGATTATCTCAAAATCGACGACAACTTCGGCGACTATGAACTCTTTAAAAAACTCGTTGGTGAACTTGACAGGAAAGGAATAAGTGTAATCCTTGATGGTGTTTTCAACCACACCGGTGATGAGTTCTGGGCTTTTCAAGATATTAAAGAAAAAGGAAAAGAATCTCCTTATTGGGACTGGTATTTCATAAAAGGTGATAAACCCAGGAAGTACAAGGGACACGCTTTGAATTATATAGCGTGGGGTGGTTACGCCGACATGCCGAAGTTGAATGTGCTCAACCCTGAAGTAGTATCGTATATAAATAAAGTTCTTGAAAAATACGCAATGGCAGGCATAAAGGGCTGGAGACTGGATGTCGCTGGAGAGGTAAATCCTGCTTTCTGGCGACTGTATTTCCGTCCGACTGTAAAAGGGCTTAACAAAGAATCTTTAATCGTCGGAGAGATCTGGGGAGATGCCAGAGTATACCTTCAAGGTGATCTTTTTGATTCCGTGATGAACTACCAGTTCAGAGACGCGGTTATAGAATATGTGGCCAGGGCAGGTCATTCTGCGAAGAAATTTGTTGCCATGACCGATTACTATCTAAAGAGATATCCACCTCAGGTCTTGTATTCTCTATGGAATATGCTCGATAGCCACGACACGGAAAGGTTTCTTACGACTGTATATGGTAATGAAAAGCTTTTCAAAATAGCTGTTGGCCTCCAGATGACCTTCTTAGGAAGTCCGGTGATCTATTATGGTGATGAGGTAGGAATGGAAGGTGGTAAAGACCCTGATAACAGAAGACCAATGCCCTGGAAAGAGGAACTCTGGGACATAGAAATACTCGATTACTATAAAAAGCTCATCTCACTCAGAAGGGAACACCCAGCGCTGAGAACGGGAAGTTACGAGGTTGTTCAAACTCAGAATTCGCTGCTGGTATACAGGAGAAAGCTGGATGACGATGAGATACTCGTTATAGTCAATCCGGGATCCGAAGCGGAACTACTCCACGACCTTTCTGGTTCCTATGAGGAACTTTTGACGGGGAAGATTATTGAACTGGAAAAACTGACAATACCACCTGAGAGCTTCATGATTTTCACGCCAAATAAAAAAAGCACCCGCTAAGCGGGTGCTTTTTCAAAGGCCGATTTATTTTTTATTCAATTGGAGTTACGTTTACAGCCTGGGGACCTTTGGGACCGTCTTCGATTTCGAATTCGACCTGCTGGCCCTCGTTGAGTGTTTTGAATCCATTAACGTTAATGGCGGTGTAGTGAACAAAAACGTCTCCGCCCTCTTCCTTGGTGATGAAACCGTAACCTTTGCTGTTGTTGAACCACTTAACAGTACCTTTCACAATGTTTTCCTCCTTGTTACTTCCTGCTCTGCAGGTATGATGCTCCCTTAAGGGATAACCTAGTATAGCAGAATAAGGAAGATAAGTCAAGAAGCCCTTCAATACGAACTAAGACTCTTCAATTTCAAATGATATAATTATGTAATAAAGCCTAAAAGGGGGAGTTTGATGACGGAGGTTTATTTCACAGATTTGACAACAAAACCGGGTATCGGGCTTTTAAAAAAACTGGAAATTCTGCTTAGCAGGGCAGGAATAGAACGAGTGAGTCACAAAGGCCATTTCACTGCTGTCAAAATTCATTTTGGAGAATATGGAAACCTCGCATTCATCAGGCCAAACTTTGTCAGAATCGTCATAGACAAGCTCAAATCCGTTGGCGCAAAACCCTTCGTCACAGATGCCAACACCCTTTATCGTGGAAGTCGTTCGAACGCTGTTGACCACCTCTGGACTGCCACTATGAATGGCTTCACCTCCGAGATTATCGGTGCGCCCATTATCATTGCCGACGGGCTCAGAGGAAGTGACGAGGTTGAAATCGAAATCAATGGTAACTACATAAAAAAGGCTAAGATCTCCTCCGCGATTGCAATGGCAGATTCTCTCGTTGTCATTACTCATTTCAAAGGCCATGAGCAAACGGGATTCGGTGGAACCATTAAAAACGTTGGTATGGGATCTGCTTCACGCGCCGGAAAGCTTGAGCAACACACCACTTCAAAACCCTATGTTAAAACCGACAAATGTATTGGTTGTGGGTTCTGTGTGAAAAACTGCCCTGTGAATGCGATAACGCTAGTGAATCATATTGCCATGATAGATTATGATAAATGTCTTGGCTGCGGGCAGTGTATAGCCATGTGCAACTATGGTGCTATGTTGCCGCGCTGGGACGAATCTAATGACATCCTTAGCAGAAAAATGGTTGAGTACGCTAAAGCAGTCCTTAAAGATAAACCGGCTTTGTTCATTTCTTTTATCACGCAAGTTTCACCGGACTGTGATTGCTGGTCGATAAACAGGCCACCGATCGCGCCAGACATCGGGATAGCAGTCAGTACAGACCCAGTAGCGCTGGACCAGGCATGTATCGACCTTGTGCTAGAGCGAACAGGCCATGATCCTTTCTTAGAAGTGCATCCTGGCGTTAGCTGGAGGGAACAGCTCGAATATGCCGAAAAACTCGGTCTGGGTTCACGTGAGTACAAACTCGAGAAGGTCAATGTGAATCTTTGAGTCGATCTTTCATATACATGTCAAAAGGGTAAAATCAACTGTTCACTCAACTCAAACACAACAATACCAGACACGATGTCTGCAAAAAGAATGTTGTTCCTCCTGCAACAACCTTAACAGGTATTCTCATATGATTCTATCCGAACAATTACCAACAAAAATTTGCCGGATTCAACGTAGCTTTTACGTTACCATTTATCATACATCGAGGGAGATGAATGTATAATTCTATGGAGGAGGTATTCCATGCCTAACCTGTATTTCTATCCAGGCGCGAACAATCCGGAACTGTACGAACTTCAAAATTCGATGATAGATCCCGATGGAAAGGTAGAAGAGCTTATAGAAAGTTATATTCCCCTCGATGGTAAGATTCTAGTGGATATAGGGGCCGGTTCGGGCTACCATGCCCACAGATTTGCCGACAGGTGTAAGATGGTCTATGCCATTGAACCCCTTTCTGGAATGCTCAGGCAGATGTTCAACCGACAGTACAACGACTTCAAACCGAATCTCAGTGTGATCAATGGTTTTGCCGAAGACATCCCATTGCGGAACAATATAGCGGACGTTGTTCACGCGAGGCTTGCCTATTTTTTCGGTCCCTCGATGAAATACACCGAAGGTTGTGAAGAGGGGATCGAAGAGGTTAAGAGGATATTGAAAACTGGTGGTTATTTTTTCAACGTTCAGAATAACTATTCTAACGGAAAATACGCTGAGTTTCTAAAGCTCTCTTACGGCAGGGAACTCGATGGTATCCAGAAAACCATTGAAGATTTCTTTGAAGGGCAGGGGTTTAAACACCATCTCATCGAAACAAAGTGGCGCGGGAAAAGTCGTGAGGAGATCAAGAAGGTTCTCTTCCTTGAGTTCCCCTATGAGATCATAGATCAGATAATGGATAGCTTTGAAGGAGTCGAATTCAGCTATTATTTCAGCGTATTTGTCTATAGAAAAGAAGGGGAGTAATCGAATGGGTTTTCTGGAGAGGCTATTTTTTAAAGTAGGTCTGCTATTGATATTTGTTGCTTTCGTTGTCTTTGCACTTCGAAAGCTTGGAATGCAACCAGGAAAACTACCAGGGGACATTAGGATCTCAAAGGAAGGTTTTGAGTTCTGGTTCCCCCTCACTACGAGTCTGCTTATCAGCGGCCTGATAACGGGAGGGATCTGGCTTTTCAGATTGTTCGACAGGTTTTTCAAATGAAGAGCGCTTTAATTTTCCTTTTCTCTGATTCGGTTATTTTGAGCACTTCTTTGAAGTTATTGATAAATTCCAGAATTCCCTCCGGAGTTGTGATATCGTAGTCTTTCCATAACACGGCGATGACCTTCGAGGGAAGCTTTGTCTCTATTGCCAGTTTTAATATGGGGTCCGGGAAACTGGCTTTTACTTCGGTAAGCTTCCCTATTTCTCCTTTTTCCAGGAATTCCAGTGACTTTTTGACAATTGCCTTTCCGATACCTTTTATTTTTCCCAACTCTTCAATATCGCGTACGGTCAGCGTTTCATTCGGAAGATTTCTTATCATCCTTGCTGCGAAACGGTATGTCCTGATTTTGAATGGGTTCTCCCTCAATATCTCCAACAATCTCGCCAGAAGGATAAAGCTCTCTGAAAGTTCCCTTTTTGAAGCCTTTTTTTCTTTTCTGTTTTCCATATCTTTCCCCCTCTGTTATTATAATATCAGGGGATGGTAGGAAATGCTGTTAAAAACCCTTGCAGGAATATTGACAGGTTACCTGGTGGGAAGCATTCTCCCGGCATATTTTATCACACTAATGGTAACCGGTCAGGACATAAGAGAAAAGGGAACAGGACACGCTGGCACGACGAATGTCTTAAGGCAGATCGGGTTTATCCCAGGAGTACTAACGGCTCTAATTGATGTGCTCAAAGGGATTTTTGTGGTGTTGTTCGTCCGGAACATTTTTGGTCTGTCTGATGCCATTGCCTTTATTAGCGGTTTTGCCGCGGTTTTAGGTCATGTCTTTCCTTTCTATCTCCATTTCCGGGGCGGACGTGGCGCGGCAACAACCACTGGCCTACTACTCTACTATCTCTTCAGGCTGGTGCCTTTTTATGAGCTGCGTTACCTCCTTATGGACCTGAGCTTTCTCCTTATATTGATCTTCTCCACTATCCTGATAACAAGGGAAGAAAACATGCTCGCAATCGTGGTAATACCCGCGTTCAGTTTCATCATTCTCTTCCGTTTTTTTTCGGATATAGAGTCCTTTTATATCCTGACATGTAACCTGTACATCTTTACAGTAAGTACATTGAATATAAAAAAGTACGATTTGCTTAATCTTGAAAGCGAAGAATTCAGACTCTGGCGTGTACTCATAAGACCTTTTGCATTTGCTTTTCCCGCTCTAAGCTTTTTCATGCCGCAGGAAAATCTCATACTGCTGATAGGTATAGTTCTGGCTTTTTTCGCTTCTCTCGATATTCTAAGACTCTTTTTTGTGAAGGTACAACGGATGCTGTATGAATTCTTCCCTCGGTTATACAAACTTTCGGAGGGAGAGAAGATTTCTAGCATAACAGGATTTTTGCTTGGAGTTTTTATAGTTTTCCTGCTGTTTGACCAGAAAATCGCAGTTATCGCCGTTGCCTTCTCCATCTTCGGGGATATGAGCGCTAAAATATCAGGTGAATTATTCGGACGGAAGAAGATTTTCAATAAGACCCTTGAAGGCACTTTTGCCTTCTTTATTTCTGCTTTTGTAATTTCGTACGTGTTTTTCCTCTATTCTTTTATGCCGTTTTGGCAGTCCGTCATCGGTGCTGTGATTGCCAGCGTCGTCGAACTGTTGCCATTACATATTGATGACAACGTGTCTGTTCCCCTACTCTCTGGACTCGTAATGCACCTATTTAATTGATATAATGACAGTGAGACTTCATTTCAGGGGGGGATTATTTTGAAGGCCATGATTCTCGCCGCTGGTAAGGGGACAAGGGTAAGACCGCTGACAAATCACATCCCGAAACCATTGATTCCCATCATCGACAAACCCGTTGTCGAATTCTTGCTGGAATTGCTGGTAAAACACGGCATTAGGGAAGTGATGCTGAACATATCCCACCTTGGCTGGAAGATACAGGAGTTCCTGGGGGATGGATACAGATACGGTCTCCACATAGGATATTCTTTTGAAGGACATTTCGATGCTTCGGGAAATTTGGTGACCGACCCCATAGGTTCTGCCGGGGGCATAAAGCGCATACAGGAAAGATATGGTTTTTTTGATGAGACTTTTATTGTGCTTTGTGGAGATGCGATCGTCGATCTCGACATTACAGCAGTTCTGAAGTTCCACCGCTCCCGAAAAGCCCTCGTCACGATAATTACCAAGGAAGTCTCTAGAGAAGAAGTCTCGAATTATGGTATTGTCGTGACAGATGAGGACGGTAGGGTAAGAAGTTTTCAAGAAAAACCAACTCCTGAAGAAGCGTTATCGACGGTAGCCAACACGGGTATATATATTTTTGAACCTGAAGTGCTTGAATACATACCTTCAAAGACGTTTTATGACATTGGTAGTCAGTTATTTCCCACCCTTGTCAAATTAGACGTCCCCCTTTATGCTGTCAATATGGATATCCAGTGGCTGGACATAGGCAGAAATTCTGACTATCTGAAAATACTCGAGCTCGCTTTAAAAGGCGAAGTGAAGAACTTCCTGCCACACGGTATAGAAATTTCAAAAGGCATCTGGAAAGGAGCAGGAGCCAGAATAGCGACTGGCGCTGAACTTGTTCCTCCGGTCTGGATCGGGCCTGCTGCAATCATAGAGGAAGGCGCTACCATAATCGGTCCTGCCATAGTCGGCGCGAACACTATTATTTCAAAAAATGTGTCTATCAAGAAGAGTTATGTAATGGACTATTTGAAGATATCCCCTGGTACTTTTCTCGAAGAAGTGTTCATTACACAAGAGTATTTTGTGAAGCGTAACGGTGAGAGTGGTAACATAGTGGGAAGTCCGTACGAATCAGCTGTGAAAGATGTGAGGGAGCTGTAAAATGTCTGAATTCAGTGTAAGGTTCGTGACTGAAGAGGATCTTGCATTCTGCCTTTCGATAGATAACGAGCTACCAGAGCCTCTTCTAAGGGAGAAACTAAAAAAGAACGAACTGCTGATTCTCCTGAGGGGGAATGAACCTGTAGGTTACCTCCGGCTTGAATATCTGTGGCATAAAGTGCCATATATTGGATTGATATATGTACTCCGGGAACATAGGGGACATGGTGGCGGTAGAAAAATGCTCGGCTTTCTCGAAAGTTATCTGAAACTGAAAGGTCACAATTTTCTTCTGAGTTCTTCGCAAGTTGATGAGCCCGAGTCCCAGCACTGGCACAGAAGCTCTGGCTTTCATGAGTGTGGTATAATTTCTGCCCTGAACGAGGGTGGAGTGGGTGAAGTGTTTTTTAGAAAAGATTTTAAAATATGAAAGGATGTGATATTTATGGTGGGCTTTCTGGCAATAATAGGGGCTCTCTTTCTTCTTTACCTGGCCATCAGAAGTTTTCCCGTTGTACTAACGATTATCGCAGGTCTCGGTGTTCTACTAATCGTTATTTTTGTGATTATGGGTATCACTATTATTTTTCTGCCTGTCTTGCTGCTTTTGGGTCTGGTTTTGCTGATTGCCAGACTGTTGGCTCGTTGAGACTGGCATGGATTTGCATAACTATTAAATGGATTTGCATTAATTATTAAAATGAGACGGTGAACTTTTTTGCCCTTGATGTGCTGCTCGTAGGCGATTACAATTAATCGAGCTTAGAGAGAGGGATGGAGATGGAAAGTTCTGTGGTTCTTGTGGTAAGCAAGAATAGGGTATTCGGTGTGTTTTTGAAAAAGCTTTTCGAAAGCTGGGGATATTCTGAAATCTTTTTCACTCCGAAGGCAGAGAAAGCCATAGAAAGAGTAGAGCTCTATAAACCCGATATAACGGTGATTGATATACAGAGTAAGGATGAGAAAGATCTCCTTGAACTTGAAGCTCTGTTGAGGTCGAGATATGATATCCCCTCTGTCGTGCTTATACCTCTTGAACTCACTTCCAGTATTCTAAAAGAATCGTTTAACACTCCTTTTGGATATGTCACGAAACCTCTGGATGAGAATTTTTTGAAGATCAGTATGACCGTTGCTCTAAAACTCGCTGAAATGCAGCGAAATTTGAGAGACGACGAAGAATTTCTATCTACAGTCCTTACCAGTATGAAGGAAGGTATCGTTGTCTTCGATGATCGTGGCTATATACGCCTTGTCAATCCCGAAGCTGAAAGATTGCTCTCAAAGAAAAAGGAAAACCTGATAGGAAAAAACATTGTCAACACGATGAATTTTGAAAGCTTTGAAGGAGACGCTGTTGATTTCTTATCCGGGCAGGTCCCGAGCGAATGCTATCTGGTAGTCGATAAAAAACTTCCTGTTTCCATCAACTATTCTCGGGTCAAAGGCAGGAATTTCCGTGGTTGGCTTTTCACCTTCACGGATATTTCTGAGGAAAGGAAAGCCCGGCAGGAACTGGAGAAAAGTTACAGACGGCTTGAGCAGACACTCATGGAAACTGTCAGGACGATAAGCAAAATAACTGAGAGTCGGGATAGCTACACTGCAGCTCATCAAAGGCACGTAGCCGTGATAGCAATGGAAATCGCTAAAGAACTGGGTTTCTCAAAGGATAGACTCAAATGGCTTTACGTTGCGGCCCTTTTGCATGATGTGGGTAAGGTTTCAGTTCCCTCCGAGATACTATCGAAACCGACGAAGCTAAACATCTTCGAAATGGAGCTTGTAAAAATGCATCCTGAAACGGGTTATCAGATACTCGGGGATATTCCCTTTCCGATAAACATAGCCGAAATTGTAAGGCAACACCACGAACGTCTGGATGGTTCGGGCTATCCGCGGGGCTTAAAGGGCGATGAAATCCTGCTCGAGGCTCGGATACTCGCGGTAGCAGACGTGCTGGAAGCGATTACGAATCACAGGCCGTATAGGCCTGCGCTCGGGCTTGAAGTGGCGCTTGATGAACTCAAGCGAAATAGCGGAAAACTCTATGATCCTCAGGTCGTTGATGCCTGTCTTAAAGCGATAGAAAAGGGTAAGCTGGTACTGGATGCGCTGGAAGAAAAAGACTACTTTTGATTTTTCCTTCCAACCCTCTTTACGATATGTTCAGGTATTTTATAAGATGGAAGAATGATATCTACTCCACCAAGTTTAATCGCTTCTTGGGGCATTCCGAATACAACAGCGGTTTCTTCAGATTCGGCAATGGTATAACCTCCTGAATTTTTTATCTGGACCATAGCTTTCGCACCATCGTCTCCCATTCCTGTCATGAGTATACCGACGGTTCTGTTCCCAAAAACTTTCAGAACCGACTGCATCATGATATCCACTGAAGGCATAAAAATGTGTTTCGGGGTTTTGGTAAGATGAATACCACATTTTGAATCACCGAGTTTTTTCAATTTTAAATGATAGCCACCTTTTCCTACATATACAGTTCCCGGTTCCACTGACATACCTTCGTTTGCTTCAACCACTCTGAGCTGGCAGTATCTGTTGAGCCTTTCGGCATAGCTTGTTGTGAAAGATGATGGCATGTGCTGTATGAGAAATACGGCGGCATTGAGGTCTGACGGCAAAACCGGCAGCACATCGTAGATGTTCTTCGGTCCACCAGTGGATATGCCTATCGCGATAGCATAAAAATCAGACGGCGTTTTGCTGCTATCTGCTTTAGGCTTTGAAATAATTTCTTCCTGAACGCAGTTTCTTTTAAGACGTTTCAAAAGGGGGGTATTCTTCGATTGCTTATATGCCAGTTTTACTTTCGATACAAGCAGATCTCTTATATTTGCAAGGGAAGTAATGGTGTTGTTTTCAGGTTTAGGAATATAGTCAAAGGCTCCGATTTCCAGCGCTTCCAGCGCTTCCTGAGAATATTCTTGAGTGATGACTGAGACTATAATCACCGGAGCGATGGCGTCCTCCACAAGTTCCTTGAGGGCTTCGAACCCATCTTTTTCAGGCATAATGACATCGAGGATGATCACATCAGGCAGTAGTTCTTTTGCCATCTCAACAGCTTCAAATCCATTTCTACCGAATCCCACTACCTTTATCTCGGGATCTGATTCCAGCAATGTCTTAAGTAGTCTTCGTGTAAGCGGTGAATCGTCAACTATCAATACTCTGATTTCTTTCATCAGCATCCTTCTCCTTAGCGTATTTTTTCACTCTGGTGTCGATCTTTTTGATTTCCTCCGTTCTCAGAAGTTTCTCCGGTTTGAGAAGGAACGCCACTTTTTTTCCTATTCTGGTAGTAGCTTCCACGAATCTGGTGATTTCAGTACCTTCGAAACCCGCGGACAATGGTATGACTTCCTCTTCACGCAGCGAAAAAATGCCCAGAAACTTATCCACCAGCAGTCCCAGCAACCTGTTATTCTTATACTCAAGAATGACGAGTTTACTGGCTCTTTCAGACATCTCAATGGAAAAGAGTTTACCGGTGTTCAGCACCGGAACTATGTAGCTGCGTACTTCGATGACGCCTTCAAGGAAATCCGGCGAACGGGGTATCATCGTTATATCTCGACTTTTTTTCAATTCTACAACCTGTTCAATGGGTAGTCCACAGACCAGGTCACCAGCAGCAAAAAACAAGAATTTCTTCTCCTGCTCACCACTCCGTTCTTCCATGGAAACTGCACCTACTTTCTCGATATCCTCAACCATTCCTAATATTCCTTTTTTCAGTAATGCATCCACAGACAGTATGAGGAGTATCTCATCTTCAGAACTGTAAGTTCCGGAAACTTCAGCGTGGTTCTTCTTCCTCACGTACGCTGGTGGCGGTTGAATACTCCCTTTTGAAAGCCTTATTATTCCCGGTACATCTTCTACCTGAAAGGCTATCTCTTGCCCTTCATGTTGTGCGATTACTAACTTTTTAGTTTTGTACCTTTCTATTCCGAGGGGTACACTCAAGTCCACTACGGGTAAAATTCTTTTTCGCCAGCCAATGATACCAATAACACCCGGGGGAGGATTGGGCACTTCTCTTGGTTCTACATATTCGGTTACCTCGACCACTGCTTCCAGAGGAAACGCGAATCTCTTTCCAGCAATGGTGAATACGAGATAGCTTTCTTTTTCCTCACGTTTGGCGACTGATACAATTCTGGGGACTTTTCGAATTGTAGGTTTTGCTACGCTTTCTGCTTTTTCGATTTTTATCAGGCTCCCGATGTCAAGAAGCCTTATTTCTCTGTTGTCTTCAGTCCACAATCCCTTAATGAACTCTTCCGACGTTTCTTTCCTTTTTTGCTCCGTCAGGACTTCAATGCCCCTCTGTTCTGTCACAAGAAGACCAATGTATTCCCTTCCGTGATTACAAACAACCAGCGTTTTGGGAGGGACTGCCGACGCTTTTTCGAATAATCTGCGATAAAGATCTATAACGGGAATGATTGTTCCTCTGAAAGTTGCTATGCCTGCAATAAATTCAGGTGTCAGTGGTACTTTGAAGAGCTTCGGTGCTTTAATGATTTCCTCAACTCTCTCAACTTCGAGGGCATAGAGGTTTTCACCCAGAGAAAAAATGAATTTTTTACCGGTCATAGAATCACCCCGGATTACCATCTGAAACGGAGCTCATCGGAAACAGCGGCAATCTCTTCAATGGACTTCGCCAGCTCCATCATACCTTTCGATTGTTCTTCGGCAGCTCTGGATGTTTCTTCGATTGCGGAAGAACTTTCCATTGTTGAGCTGTTTATCTGTTCCACGGATTTCTGGATTTCTTCCATTCCATTGACCATTTCGGCTATCAAGGATCCTATTTTTTCAAGTTTGTCTGAAAGAGAATTAGTGATATTCTCCACTTCATTCAAAGACTGTATTAATTTTTCGGATTTCAAAGCTTCAGACATCACTATGCGGCCGTTGTCAGCAACTTCAAAATATGCCTGATCAACTTCTCGCTGAATAGCATAAACTGTTGATTCTATTTCTTCGCTATTACGGGCGGTTTCTTCAGCAAGTTCCCTTATGTCTGCGGAGACGACCGAAAACCCCTCACCAGGCTTTCCAGCTCTCGCAGCTTCCACGAAGCCTGTCACGGCCAGCATGCTCGTTTGAATAGCTATCTTATCGATTTTTCCCACATTTTTATTTATTTCACGGGTGCTGTTTGTAAGCTCGAGTAGATTGTCAGCTATTTCCCCGAATGTTTTTCGGGAGATATCTATCCTCTTTATGAGGGCCTCTACCTTTTTCCTGTTTGATCGCACCACACTCAGAAGTGAATTCAACATCTTAATATCATCTGCAACAATGCTATCCAGTTTCATCAACAGTTGTAGCGCTTCTTTTCCCATTTTCTCCATTTTCTCCATCTGGTGAGAGAGCTCTGAACTTGAATAGTTGAGTTGTTTGAGGGCTGTGCTAATCTGCTCAGAGCTGGCAGATGCTTCATCGATATTAGCGGAAAGCTCTTCTGCAGCTGCTGCCAGAATCTCCGCTGCTTTCTGAGGATCGGTGGCACCTTTCAAATCAGAAGACAGCTCCACTAACTCCTGAGCTGCAAGATTGATCTCTGAAAGGGCTTTGACCTGCTCATTTATCGACATTGAAGATTCTTCCGTGGCGGAACTCAGCTCTTCCGCAGCCGCTGCAATCCGCTGTGCACCGGCGAGAAACTCACTGGATATATCACTGATCCGGTTGATAAATTGGGTCAAAGTCTTCAGGTGTTCTACGAGCTTGTCGTATTTTCCGATGATCTCTTTGAACTGTTCAGTGATCTCTTTGCTGTCTTCCACATCTTTTAGAGTATCGGAGACGATAGTTTCCATGTTTTTTACGACCCTATCAACTGCCAGTCGAATTTCGTCGGCTTTTTTAGAGACTTCAAGCGCCATGTTTTCCGCCATTTCAGCAAATTTTCTTATTTCATCCGCTATAACTCCAAACCCCGCTCCATGTTCCCCGGCTCTGGCGGCTTCAATAGCAGCGTTCAACGATAACAAACTCACCTGGTCGGCGATTTCAGCAACGATGGATACTATTTCTTTGATGCTATTGTTCTTTTCCCTTAGACGTTCAATGGTCTTTGCAGAAGCTTCATTCCTTTTAGAGATCTCAGAAAGTGAGGCTAAGACTGTGCTCACGCCTTCTATCATTGTGTTTACTCTGACCTGACTTATCTTAGAACTTTCGAAGATGTCATCGACCATATCGAGAATATCTTTGATATTCTTATTGATCTGGTTTATAGCTACTCTCGTCTCTTCAGCCGCAGAGGAGGATTGCTCGGCGCCAGCAGCAATTTGCATCATGGATCTATTGAGCTCTTCACTGGCCGAAGTAATTTCCTGAACACTGGAGAGAAGCTCCTCAGCGGCGGAAGAAACGCGTTCTGCAGCGGCGAGTTTTTTCGCTTCAGCACGAGCTTTAGCGCGTTCCTTCGCCTTTTTTTCAGCTTCCTTCTTTGCGAGTTTTGAAACGTCTTTATTTTCTTTTGTGTAAGATTTTGGTACTTCCAGTTTTTTCCTCTCTGCCATGTTTCCACCCCCATCATTCTATTTTTACGCAGTTTTTTCCAGAAGCTTTGGCTTTGTAAAGCGCCCTGTCGGCCTTTTCTATAATATCGTATAGATCCATATCTCTGTTTGCTGCAGCGAGTCCTGCGCTGAAAGTTACAGGGGTATCTGTACCAAGTAATCCTTTCCAGTTTACATCAAAGAAGTTTTTCCTCAAACGCTCAATGGCATTTCTGGCTTCTTCGAGGTTCGAGGCCTGAAAAATCAGCAGAAATTCTTCACCACCATATCGAAAGGCGAAATCAGTCTCACGGAGGGAGTGCTTGATTATCCTGCCAAATTCCCGGAGTACGGCGTCTCCAACATTGTGACCGTAAGAATCGTTTATGACTTTGAAATCGTCAATGTCGAGCATACCAACGACAAAGGGTATGTTTGTCCTTTTGTGGAGGGCAAGTAGTTCTTTTAATTTAGCGATTCCAACCCTCCGACTGTATAAGGAGGTGAGAAAATCAATTTCAGAGGCGGCTCTTTGCTCCCAGAAGATGTTTAAAGTGTACGCGAGGAGTCCCATGCTTTCCAGCGTGTAATCCATAAAATATTCCAGAGAACCTTTGTTTTCAACGCCTTCAATTAGCACCACACCGTGTTCTGTACCGGAGGATTTTAGAGGAAAAACGGAAACATCTTTGAATTTTACTGGTTGTAGTTTCGGTGATATTCCTTTTGCATGCCATTCTGAAGGAGTCAGGGGGCCAATCATTTTGCCCAGCAAAAGTTTCCTCAACTCTTCTGAAAGGTTTCCAATATGGGGAAAGCTGTATATGCGCCCAGCGGTCGGTGAAATAAGCAACCACAAAGCGATATTGAATCTGGAAAACTCTTTCATCAGGGCGGTTACTCTCTTAATGATCCTCTCTTCATCTTCAAGGTTTTCAAGAAACGAAAGGATCTCTCTGTTTATAGCCTCTATTTTCAACTTTTCTTCCAGCGCATCGGATAGTTCGCCGAAGGGTTCTCTGTGGATTTTGTATACATCTCTATGCCAGTCACAGTAAAAGGATTCGTTTTCCGAAAATTTTATGATTTTCGACAAAAGTTCTTTCAGGTTTTCCGACTTTTTCAAGAACATGTTAGCGCCACTTTTATGTGCCCAGAATCCATTCACACGATCTGAAGTACCAGTCAATATGAGAATACCCACATTCTTGAAGCTGGAATAGCTTCGCAATAGCTGTGTCAACTGTATGGCATTCATCCTCGGCATTAGATAGTCCGTGACGACTACGTCCGGCAGAAATTGAAAGAATCTGTTCAGTGCATCGATACCATCAACGGCTGTTTCAACGGTGAACCCTGCCTTTTCAAGGGCAATTTTTATGCTATTCCTCCACATTGTGCTGTCGTCGACCACGAGAATTTTGTTTCTCACCGGGTATAACCTCCCTTGGTTTACACACAAAAAATAATTTAAACCATATCCACCAGAGCGTTCAGGTCAATGAGCAATGCAAGTTCATCCTTCCCGAGGGAAATCACCCCGCTGAAAAGCCCCTGCAGTAAGCCTGACAGATGTTTAATAAGGAATTCTCCCTCAGAAATAATGCTATCAACTGCGAGAGCGATTTCTTCTCCATTTTTGTCGAGTAATACAAAAGCGGGAACGGAGCTATCAACGTCCGGACGAGTTTTATTGTCTTCCAGAAGTTCAGACAGGTAAAGTAATGGGATACCTTTATTTCCAATTTTCAAAAGCGAATAGTCTCCATAATCGATTATCTGGGAGGAACTGAAGGTAAGCGTTCTCATGACTTCGTCGGATTTTATAGCGTACTTCCGACCGGAAACCTTGAAGAGAATGCATTTCACGATGGAAAGGGACAAAGGGATAACCATTGTGAATTTTGTTCCCTTCCCTGGTTCAGTATTTAAAAATACCTTTCCTCCCATGTCTTCGACAGTTTTTTTAACAACATCAAGTCCCACACCCCTTCCAGACACTTCGGAAACTTCTTCTGAAGTGCTGAAGCCCGGAGAAAACAGGTAATTGAGAATTTCATGTTCCGATAACCTTTCTGCCTGTTCTGCGGTTATCAACTTATTTTTGACCAGTTTCTCTTTCACGAAAGGCACAGAAATACCCCTTCCATCGTCTTCGACATCTATGAAAATGAACCCACCTTTATATTCTGCTCTGAGGAAAATATTACCATTTTCAGTTTTCCCAGCCCTCTTCCTTTCTTCTGAACTCTCGATACCATGGTCTATTGCGTTCCTCAAAAGATGAGTCAGGAGGGGGATGAGACTGTCTGCTATATCTCTATCTATTTCAACATCTGTTTCCTCTATGTGCAGTCGAACCTTCTTTGATTGTTTTCTCGCGAAATCTCTGACTGTTAGCTTAAATTTATTGAAGAGCTCATTCACCCGTATGGCCCTGGTGGAGATGACCGCCTTACTTAATCTGGAACTCAACTTTCTCAATTGACCAACGAGGTTCTTCCGGACTGAAGGTTCTTCAGTCTGCTCCAGAGCGAAAACGAGATTTGAAAGTTCCGACACTTCGTTTAGTAGGGCATCGAGCTTATCGCGTTCGATTCTGATGAATTTTTCCTGCGCGCCACTTTTTGTCTTTATCGGCGGGGTTTCGGCAATGCTTTTTCTTTTTCCAAGCCACCTCTCAAAGATCTGTATGTCTTCTTCAACCCTTTTTAAATCTTTCTTCTCGAGAGATTCCATTATGTTATCTACAAGCTTGCTAATTTCGTTTTCACCAGCTCTTTTGAGGCTTTTCTTTACATTCAAAGCAAGCCTTTGCAGATACCGGGGTTCCAGTGATGAATCCCTGGAAAGCTCAAGAAACTGTTCCAGGATATTTTGAAGAGCTGTCTTTGGCCTGATGGTTGTTTTTGAACTATCGGAAAGCATGCGTACTTTTTCTAGAAGACTCTTGAGGACTGAAATCTCTTCACTTTGCTGTATGACAGCTTTCATCGATCCCAGTACTTGAAAAATACTGTCAAGTCTGTCACGAGTATAGGAGGGATCTTCATGCTGGGCCTGTTGAAAAATATCCTCCAATGCATGGGACAACTTATGAATCAATTCAAGTTGTTCCCTCCGGGCACCTGTAGGTACCATGTTCATTACCAGAGAAGAATCCCCTTTTATTGTATGAAAGTGTCTCATTACTTCCTTCAGTTTTTCGGTGGAAAACGTCTCTTCAATCTCCAGAAGAAGGTTTTCTATTTCCTCGATATGTCTTTGAGCTTCTTCAAAAAATTCTGAGACAAATTCCTCCGTCATTTCACTGTCAAGCTCGAAAGTGTTGTTATCAATGCTGGTGCTGGATTGCTCTGCTTTTATTTCATCTATGTTTTGTTTCCCTTCGATTTCTGACAGGATAGCTTCGATCTCGTCGGCTATTTCAGGTTTTCTGAGTTTACGGAGTAGTTCCTTTATTTCAGGGAGTCGTTCTTTATTCTCCAAAAGTCCTTCCATCAGCTCCAGAATCCTACTTAATAATTCTTTTTCCTGCATCCTGTCACTTCCCAACGGCGAGCTTAACGCTTTCGACGAGTAGTTGTGGATCAACGGGCTTGACCAAATAAAAATCCGCTCCTGCCTCTATCCCTTCGCGTCTGTCTTCTGGACGATCAAGAGTTGTTATAATGATTATAGGGAGTTCTTTGAAGTCCTCACTCTCTCTTATTTTTTTTATCATTGTTATACCATCCATACCGACCATGTTCAGGTCAGTGATCACACAATCGAAATCACTCTGTGAGAACAGCAGGTCCAACGCTTCGGCTCCATCTATAGCTTCAGAGACTTCAAAGCCTGCGGACTTCAATATATATGAATGGAAGTTACGCGTAATGCTCGAATCATCAATAAGCAGTATTTTCGGCACCAAATCACCCCTTTGGCTTCATGTACGCGTATATGTTGCCGATCTTTTTCATTTTAAAAGCCCTCGTGATTCTACTCAGAAATTCTGACGCACCGAGGAAAATAAACCCTTCAGGTTTCAACATGAAATAGAAGCTTTCCACAATCCGTCTTCTGTCTTCCATTGGAAAATACATCAGAACATTCCGGCAGAAAATAAAATCGAAGTCTCTTCCAAGATTCAATAAATTGTCACTGTTTTTCAGGTTCAAAAAGACGAATTTCACGTTTTTTCTCAACATATCCTTCACCAGGTACCCATTTTCAGTTCTTTCAAAATATCTATCGAGATAAAGGTCAGGTACATCCTTAACAGACCTGTTATCGTACAGTCCGTTCCTGGCTTTTTCCAGTGCTATTTTATCTATGTCAGCTCCCACAATTTCATAATCATACCCCTTTGGCAACATCTCACGACAGATGATGGATAGTGTATAAACTTCCTCGCCAGTAGAGCAGCCAGCAGACAGCACTTTCACTTTGTCGTTCTGCCTGGCAACCTCTGGTAAACAGATCTCTCCAAACACTCTCAACTGACCAAATTCTCTGAAAAAGTAAGTCTCATTGATGGTGATTAGGTTAATGAGCTTCTGTAGCTCAACACCCTTTTTGTCGAGATCCTTCAGGAATTTCAAATAGTCAGAAAAGGAAGAAAGCCCCAGATCATCTATACGCTGACTGACTCTACGTTTGAGAAACAAGAATTTATCGTTGTCGAGGTATATTCCGCTCTTTCGATAAAGTATGTTTCTCAATGTATCGAAGTCACGGATATTAAATTCCATCTTACTCACTCACTTTTTTTATCGCCTCGCGTGCTATTTCACGGAACTCCGGTGATGAAGCTTTCGAAATCGCATCTTCTATTGCTTTGATTGCACGTTGCGTTTTGAGTGCTACTAAAGCTTCAATGGCACCGATCTGTTCGAATAGGTCTTCGCTTTGGAGAAGAGAGATGAGTCTATCTTCAAAGTAGTCGCATTTCACTGTTCCCACAAGCCTCAGGATCTCATATTTGCTCATCGGAGGGATATTGCTATCATGAAGTTGCCAAAGGGCAGCACATAGGCTCTTCTTCTCTTTGCCTGTGAGCTCTTTATTCGTTTTGATATAACTTTCAGCGAGTTCCATGACTTCACGGTGTAATTCCTGACCCTTTTCTTTCATCAGCTCCAGAAGCACAGCTAGGTAGTCTCTATAAGGGAACTTCGTTGCTAGTTTCAGGTATGGTACAAGGAGAAATTCAGGAAGAGTTGATGGTTCGGGGAATAGGATGTTGACTTCTTTGAAAATAATTTCGTTGCCAATTTTTGTCAATACCTCTAAACACGTCATCTTCAAAAAGCTGTCTTCGGTATTTCTCAGGATATCGAGAATCTTTGAAGCGTATTTTTCTCCTTCGAGGGCTCCAATTGCTTCCACCGCTGCAATAACGTTGTTGACCTCGTCATCTTCCAGTGCCACAGCGATCGTATCAACGAGTTCGGGTTTGTTCATCAAAATAAGCGCATCCAGAGCCAACTTTCGCTGGTGCTTGTCATTGCTTTTTAGCTTTTCACGCAAAACTGGAATGGCTGCTTTGTAATGATGGGTGAGGATGAGTACAGCTAGATCTTTTAGATACAGTTCTTTTTCATCAAACAGAGTTACGACTTTCTGCGACACTTCAGGAACATTGAACTCCTTAAGTGTATCGACAATGGTCTCGATTATCATTTCATCGTTTTCTCTTTTTAGCATCTCTACCATCGTTTCAGCCAGATCATAGAGTCCTTCTTCACGTATAAGTTTCAGAGCACGTAGCTTTTCCAAAGGATCAGAAGAATTCAGGAGGGTCAAAATATACCCTTTGTTCATCAAAAGACCAGCCTCCAGAATAAAAAAGACAGATTAATAATTTGGTATAATGATTATATCATACGCAGAAAAGAATCCCGGAGGGGGTAAACGCATGAAAATCCTGTTTATCGACGATTCGGGCCTTGCACGGAGGATAACCCTTAGATACTTAAAGATACACTTTCCTGAAGCCGAAGTCACCACAATTGGACCCGTTGAATTCGAAGACTTTATCGGGAAAATAAACGAATTTCAAATGGTGATCACCGATCTCCTCATGCCCGGACTTTTGGGGGAAGATGTGATAAAAGCGATCAGAGAGAGAACGTCTGAAGTCTTTCTGGTAGTGCTGAGCGCCAATGTTCAGGAAAAGGTCAAGGAGAAAATGTATAAAATGGGTGTGAGGTTCTTTCTGGACAAACCGTTAACTAACGAAAAGATTATCAGCTTAAGGGAGGCATACTATGCCGGAAAAAAGGATTCTTAACGACCTTAAAGAAATACTCCGTCTTGGAGCTTCTCAAGCAGCAAGAGTACTTGCAGACCTCTCCGGAATGACAGTTGAACTGAAAATCACAGAAATATACAAGGGCGTTTTTGGCAACAGACTCGAAAAACCCTATTTTCTGATGCGACAGCGGGTGAAAGGAGACCCCTTCAATGCGAATTTTTATTTCACCATGCTAGGGAAGGAATTTCTAAAATTTCTCGCTGTTCTGGAAAGTCCGGAAGTCTTCAACGACTATCAGGAATATGATCTCGTGGACTCATTTCTTGAAGTGGGGAATATCATTTCCGGTAACATAATCTCGGTGTTTGCGAGTTTCATGAACACGATCGTGGAGTTCGAACTCCCCACGATGGTCACCGTTGAGCAGGACCCTGAACTCGTAAAGAAAGAGTTTTTCTTCACCAAAGTATATTTCGAGATAAAAGAAATAGAAGTCCACGGATACGTGCTCCTGGCTTTTGATGAAAAGACCTATGCGGCGATGGTGAAGAGGCTGGAGGAGATCATAAATGGTTGAAAAGCTGCTCAAATTCATAACCTTCTCGGTTGTTGGGATAGATACCTGCGGTAATATTCTGTACAGAAACCCGCGGTTTGAATCAGAATTCGGTGATGTTGAAAACGTCTTTGAACTCATCAACATTAACTTCCATGATGTCATATTCAGTGCCATAAAGAACAGGTATCCGGTTACCTTTTTTGACAGAAGGCACAGGAAGGTCGTAACGGGAAGCAGAGAGTATTATGCTGTGGTTTTTTTGCCAGCGGAAAAAGGAACTTTTATCGTCGAATTCTGGAAGAGGAATCTTGAAAATATCAAGGACGAGCTTGTCAGCGGAGACAGGGAAGTAAGAAATGTCATCCGAAAGCTGGAAATAGAACTCCTTGCCACGTTGAACAGGCTGTTGATCACAGGGGCTGATGTTTTTGAATTTGCCACCGAGACGGGAAAGAAGCTTTTTGAATATGGAGTTGTAAGCCGACTAAGTGTAGTAGATGATAGTGGAAAAGTAGACTTTGGCAACTCAGGACAGAACGTAACCGAAGTAGCTATAAATGGTGGCACATCCCGAAACCTTATGATTAAATATCGCATCGGCAAAGAATCGGAAATCTCCTTCAGGCTGCTGGTAGATTTCTGGATTAAGCTCATTAAACTATACAGTGATATAAAACAGTCCAACGCGGGCATGAAAATCGCTGTGTCCCGAAGAATAACGCTGGAAGATACTGAGTTTGTCACGAAACTCACTCACCGAATGGAGGAAGCCATCGAGAAGTCCATTGACCTGGTTTCGAGAGCTAATAGGGAGTTGTTTGAGAAGTGCAAAGACAGTGAAATAAAGGATTTATTTGATGACATTCAGAAGAGACTTATAGGTTTAGAAGATACCCTCAAAATATTCAGTGAAGTGGTTTCCCCTCCTATTCCTGAAAAGGAAATCGACTTATTGAACCTTTTGAAAAATCTGTTAAATTCCTTCCGGAGAAAGCTACCTAAAGGAATCAATGTCGAACTTATGCCTGATTCCTGGAATCCACATCTTATTCAAGGTGAGAGTGATAGACTCAATATTCTATTTTCTTTATTACTTGAGCGCGCCCTGAAGAACATCACAGAATCCGGAAATAAAACAGGAACTATAAGCGTCAGGCTCAATAGTGGGGAAAAGGAATATCTGCTCACAATAAGAGATACTGGTAAAAAAATGTTGGAAGAGGAGATTGATGAACTGTTGAGTGTTCCTGAAAGGCTCGATGACGCTTACCAGAGTCTCCTCCTGCGGTCGATAATTTTTCAGCACGGAATGAGGTTCACAATACATGTGACCGAAACAGGTGGGAATACGTTTGCTTTGATTGTACCCAGGAAACTGCGCAATTGAGAAAACCTATGCATATCTTCACCCTGTTGACAGATGGGGGATGCTGTTGTAAAATTTTTAACGTCGGGGACGTGGTGAAGATGGTTATCATGCCGGTCTGTCACACCGGTGGCCGCGAGTTCGAGTCTCGTCGTCCCCGCCAGTGAAAAAGGGGATCTCTGATCCCCTTTTTATATTATTAATATTCTTTTTCAAATAGTTCTTTCACATTTGCTTCGAGATACGTTAGAATTTTCTCGATTTCTCTCAAAGAGGCTTTTTCAGTATCTTTTTCATTGAAGGCAAACCTGGGATCAAGATGCACAACAAGATGGTCCCGATAGTCTTTAACCTTTTTAATCGTCTCTGTGAGTTCATTTTCATGTCGTTCAAGATCTACGATTACCCGGGATATCCTTTTTTTGAAGGGTTTGAGAAGGTTGCTTTTGAGAAAAAGCCTGAATTTCTTGAATGTATAACCGCTATTCTGCACGGTCTTAACAGCGCGTACGGTCGCAACTTCGAGCAGAGCTTCGTACAAAACTGGATTTTCAACATTTTTAAGGATATCCACTATTTCCCTGAGCCTATGTACTTCTCTTATGAGCACCCTTTTTCTTTTTTTAAATGCCTCGATAGCTTCCCGCTTCAGCATCTTTTCCAGTTTCATAGCTTCATTATAAGCGATTATTGTTAAAATTAAGTTATACGATATTATACATTGAAGTATGTTGGTTTAACTGTAAGAAATGTTGTATATTTTTTTTCATCATTGAAATTTTTGGCCAATTTTTCCATATTTTTCGGTGTGTAAAATAGAATCGCTTACATTATCATAATCAGGGGGTATTTTATGCGCAGAAAAAAAGGTTTCTCACTGATCGAAATGCTCATCGTCCTTTCAGTTATGGCTGCGTTGATAGCTACAATAACGCCCGTTGCAATGAACGCTATTAGGAAAGCGAAAGCAATTCAGGTTGCTTATAATTTGAAAGTACTCGTTACCGGCATGGAAAATAAAATTTTGCTTGATTCCGCGGTTCCTCAAGATATCAGCATAATAGGTAGAGACATCGATACCACCCATTATGGAGTGGCTTATACATTCTCTGATGGGCACTACACTATTGTCGCATTCACCACAGATGATGTGAACTTCGATATGGTACAGGGAACACTTAAGAATGCAACGAACACCTCTTCAGTTATCCCTACTGATGCAGTGTTTCTTCCGGGAGGTCTTCAAACAGCTTCTGAAGGTAAAGTATTTTATCGCGTGGAATTTGATATATACTGATGGTTTAAAACAGAAGCAGCCCCGATATCGGGGCTGCTTCTGTGTTCAAGACGGGGAATCTTTCGAACAGGGGTGGGGTTAGCATGATTCTATATCATCGGGACATCACGTTCACTATTCGTAATTCTAACAGGAAAGGAAGCGCTTTACCTTAAAGAAGTCTTACCAGTTTTACAGCGCTGTTTATCTTTTGTGGGGCATTTCACATTATTTTAAGAAAGAAACCTTTGAAAGTACCCTTGACTGAAGTCCCTGTCAATGGCAACATTGTAGTGATTAAAAAAATGGAGGGATATGATGCGTGTTGTTTTAACGCTCGAAGGGCTTGAAGATACGCAAAAAGCGCAAAAAGCCGTTGAAACCATCAGAAAATTGCTGAACCGTGAAGCAATTTTGGAGAAAAACAGAGTCATCATCGAATTGGATACGCTGGATACACTGGAGATGATCGACGTAGAGCTCAGGAAGTTTGATTGTAGCATTTTAAAGGTGGAAAGTGAAAGTTAAAAGCGGTCGAAAGACCGCTTTTTTGAATAGCACAACGTTTATGCTATTATCGATACAAACAGGGGAGGTGTGACGGTGAAGCACCTTTATAAATCAAGAAAGGATAAGGTTATTGATGGTGTTTGTGGCGGACTGGCCAAATATTTGGAGGTAGATTCCACAATCGTAAGACTATTGTGGGCTCTCACAGCTTTTATCTGGGGAACAGGTATTTTGCTGTACATACTTGCAATGATCATCATACCACGGGAACCCTTAGGGGAAGATGAACCTGTTGAGAATGATGCTGTACACGTGGAAAAGGTACATTTCAATGAGAACACGGGAAAACTTTTGATAGCCATTGGTGTGATTGTTATTGGACTTTTTCTGCTGCTCCCAGGAACATTCAGTATTTTCTTCTGGAAATTTGTGCTGGGGCTTTTCTTTATAGCTGGGGGTGGTTATATTATCTTCAGGTCGATAAGAAAAGAGTGAAGTTATGAGGCTTGCTCTCGGGATATTTCTCATTTTTATTGGCATTCTTACAGTTTTCGGTTATTTTAGTATCAGCTCATTGACCAATTTTACCGAAAACTTCGTAGTGACCTGGCCGTTGATCCTCGTTTTTATTGGTATCAGCCTGCTTTCAGGTATAAAGGGATTGAAATGGCTGAAATATGTTAATGCTATGCTGATTGTGGCATATCTGTTTTTCCTTTTGCTATGGCCGGCGCCTATTAATTTTTTCCTCAGTTCCGGTACACAACAACTCTTCGCTGAAGAAGTTCGAAAGAATAATGTAGTGGTCGAGTTGAATATCGCTGCTGGTATTTGCCAGGTGAATCTGGAAACGGTAAGCGGAAGCTTTTCTGAAGACACAGTGGGAATAATTGACTATGAGATGTCTGGCTCAGAAAAACTCTCAGTGAAGAAAAGCACTCGAAATGGTGTAGTCCATTATGACATCAAGATTAACGACATCTGGTTCCAGCGAGGGAAAAACACCATGATTTTGAAGCTCTTTCCAGATGTACTATACAGAATCGTTCTTAATGGTGGCTTGTTGAAGGGTAAGCTGGATCTCTCTGGATTGAAGGTCGACAGCATGGAAATAGAAGCCGGTGTAATGGAGTTTGACCTCCTTCTCTCGAAGATGCATCCTCTAACTCTTCGGGTAGATGGAGGCATCGAAAAGTTTCATGTTTTTCTTCCAAAAAATGTGAAGGTACATGTCAACGCGAATTCCAGTATAAAGAGATTTGAAACAGGCGGACTCAAAGAGTCCTTAATTGGCAAAGACGAAAGAATAATCGGTGATCCCTTTGCAAATATAAAAACGTTTCTAGAGTTCAATGCAGGCATATTAAGACTTGAATTTTCAGATTAAAATCCTCACAGCTTTAGGTTCTACGCTTATTTTTAGCGGTAAAGTCCCGATGACTTCACCATCCATTTCGATCATTACTCTTCTGCCGTCTTTTGAATATACTTCTACATTCTCAGCCGGGAATTCAAAAACAGTTGGAACAGTGATATGCAGCCCCCGATATATTTTCGGAAAGTGATAAAGTAACCTGAGTTTGTTCATTTTTTCAATCCCCATAACATCTATCTTACCGTCATCAGGTACTGCGGAAGGACAAGCTTTCATGCCACCTCCAAAGAATTTTCCATTTCCAAAAGCCGTGAAAAAACAATCTTTGTGCAGCTTTTTTCCATCGATTATAAAATCCAGGGAATAGCTTTTTGTTCTTATGAATTCAATTAGAAATGAAACAAAGTATGTTAATTTACCACGTACCTTTATCCTCGATCTGTTCATTCTATTAGTGACATCAGCATCAAATCCCGCGCCGACCACGTTGATAGCGTATCTCGTTTGCCGCTTTCCTTCAAAATCACTGAATTCGACTTTTAAAATATCGCTTTCAAAAACATTGTTACCTGCAACACGTTCGACCATGGACTCGTAGTCGGAGGAAATAGAAAATGTTCTCGAAAAATCATTGCCTGTTCCCACACCTATCATACCAATCAATGGCTTTGTGTCAGAAAGCATGACACCGTTGACTACCTCGTTAAGCGTACCATCGCCTCCGACACTCACAATTCTATCGAACTCATTTGCCTGTCTGACCATCTCGATGGCATCGCCTGGTCCCTCAGTGAATCTCTCTTCAAACTGACCAATTTTTTCTTTCAGGAGCGCCTGTATTTTCTCTTTGTAGTCCTTCAAAGACTTTCCATTCGAAGCCATGGGATTTATAACTACAAGCGTCCTCATTCTCTCACCCCTCGTGTAATGATGTTCAAATTGTAACATTTTAAAGGGGGTGAGCCAAACTCACCCGGGGGAGGAGGATTAAATTCATTCTCCTTTTGTCCTTCTATAAAGTTCGTGGGCTATGAACGATGCGACATCCTCAGCGAAGGTTCCGGGTCCGAAGCCAGCATCATATCCCAACTCTTTTGCGAGTTCATGTGTTATCCTGGCGCCACCAGCGATGAGAATAACTCTATCGCGAATCCCTTCAGCCTCTAGGAGCTCCACAAGTTCGGTCATGTTTTTTATGTGCGCGTCTTTTGCAGTAACGGTTTGGGAAATGAGGAGAGCATCGGCATTTAGTTCCACGGCTTTGGCGACAAATTCTTCATTAGGGACCTGACTTCCCAAATTGTACGCTTCGAACATCTCGTAACGTTCAAGGCCGTAGTGACCTGCGAAGCCTTTCATATTCATTATGGCATCAATACCGACTGTATGGGCATCTGTGCCGGTGCTGGCTCCAATGACAACGATTTTTCTACCGATATTTTCCCGTATGAAGGTGTCTATTTCCTGCATGCTCATCTTCTTGACCGTCACTTTAGGTACTTTTATGGCGGTATAATCAACGGTATGTACACATTCTCCATAAGCCACAAAGAAGGTAAAACCTGAAGTGAGTTCCTTCCAATAAACGACCTGAGGATTGGTCAATCCCATTTTTTTCATCAGCTGTTTTGCAGCCTCCACAGCTTCCTCGCCCGCTTTAACAGGTAGGGTGAAGCTGAGCTGAACTTTACCATCGTTCATCGTATCTCCATAAGGTTTAATTGCTTTCAAATCAAGTGTCTTATCGAAATTCTTTCTTTCCATCGAGTAGAGTCCACTCATGTTCTTTCACCCTCCAGCATCCTTGGGATGAACAAGTTGAAATAGTTGCCAGTCTTCTCTGCGACACCTTCCAGTCCTCTGCCACCGTTTTTGCTTCGTTTTATATCCGCAAAAATCCCCTGTTCAAGAGCACCAAAGAGTCCCAGCTCTTTTATTTTTTTAAGCAGTTCTGTCGCTTCCTGAAGGACCTGTCGTGCCCTTTGTTGAACGATCCCACCCTCTTTGAATTGGATCTCATCTCCGAGGTTTCGCATGTTATTAAAGATGTATCTTGCGTTTTCTATAGAGAGGTACCGATCAGACATAAAGGGGGTATGTATAGCTTCGGTGAGCATACCGAGAAGCTGTATACCTTGTTTTGTCCAGATGGATACAACATTGAAAAGGGCGTCCTGAATATGCCCTCTGAAGATGTTGCCAGTCATGTACTTTGTAGGAGGCATATACTTCAATGGAGCTTTTGGAAATATCTCCCGAGCCATTTGCGCTTGAGCCAGCTCGTAGAGAAAACCATTTTCTATGTCAGGGTTCATTTCAAAAGCGTGTCCAAGTCCCATCTGTTCCTCGGGTATACCTGCGATGAGGGCAAGTTGTTCGTTAATGAACTGGGATGCAAGTACAGTGTGCGCTGCCTGGTAAGCATCAGCTGTAGTGAGGTAATTGTCCTCACCGGTATTAATTATCACACCCACAAAACCATTTATAACCCGTGAGAAGAATTGATCGATCATCGTTCTTTGCATGTTTATATCTCTGAAGAGGATGCCATATAGTGCGTCGTTGAGCATTACATCGAGTCTTTCTAAAGCTCCCATGGCCGCTATTTCGGGCATGCATAGTCCCGAACAGTAGTTACATAGTCGGATATACCTTCCCACTTCTTCACCGGCTTCATCGAGGGCTTTTCGCATGATTTTGAAATTTTCCTGGGTGGCGAAGGTCCCACCGAAGCCTTCCGTTGTTGGGCCATAGGGGACGTAGTCAAGAAGACTTTGACCTGTGGACCTGATCACCGCTATTATGTCAGCCCCCTGTCTTGCAGCTGCCTGGGCCTGAATGACGTCCTCGTATATGTTACCAGTAGCGACAATCACATAGAGATATGGTTGTGGACCTTCTCCAAGTTTCTTGATCAGTTCCCTGCGTTTCCTGCGATTGTCTCTTATGAAAGCAACGCTTTCATCTACAAGGGGCTCAAGAGCAGCTTTTATACTGTCAAGATTATGCATTGGAAGCTTGGTTATATCAAGTCTGCCTTTTCCGATTTCTTCCGCTATTTCCTGAGGGGATAGCCCCGTCTCGATGATTGCATTGCCCAGAAAGAGGCTTATTCCATCACCCAGGAGACCTCTCTCTTGGATTTGGTCCACTACAACGTTGGGTAAAGGAACACCCGCTTCATTCACGCCATCGATTCCTAGAAGTCGACATATCGTCCTTTCAACACTCACAGTGGTATGCTGATCCACAAATTTTTGGACATCAAGTGCTATATCTTTAGCGAGTCCCCTCGCGTGGTTCACTTTATTGAAATCCAGGCCGAGTTTACTTTTCACTGTTGTCTTCCTCCTTTGAAAGAATCCATTCTGCCCTTTCGATTATTTTCTCGTCCAGCCCGAACATTTTCGCTATCTTAAGTGCTTCGTGCGGAACTCTCTCATGCCTTTCATTCAATTCAACAAGAGAATAATCAACATGGTCAACGAGTGCCATGGGTGTCTCAATGGTCTCGGGAAGTTTTTCTTTCAGACCTTTTATTCGGTAATGTCTCATACCACTTCTGACAACACCATCGTAGTGTGTCGTTACGACTGTATAACAATCGCTTTTAGCGAATGCTTCGGCGATGGCTATCACCAGCGCCTTACCTTCATCTGGATTGGTATTTCTTGCGAGTTCATCAAAGAGTATGAGCCACTGTTCGTCCATATGCCCGGTAGCTTTCTTTATTTCCAGTACCTCAGCGGCGAAAGAGGAAAGCCCTTTTTTATAGGATTGATAGTCTCCAGAGAAGAAGAAAATTCCATCAAAAGGTACAAGTTCAGCTTTTCTTGCGGGTATATAGAAACCATGTTGAAACATCAGCTGTGCGAGGGCAATGGTCCTCAAAAGTACAGTCTTACCACACATGTTCGCACCAGTAATAATGCAAATTCCCTTTTCCAGTTTGAGATCGACAGGTTGAAATTCACGACCACTGGATCTGAGGATTTCCCTGACTTCGGGATTAAAAAGCCCCTGGAAGCTGATAGCCTCACGCGAAAGCGTTGGGCGTGTGAGCTCAAACCTCTGCACGAGTTCGACTTTTGCTTGAAGAAAGTCGACTTTCGCAATGAGCTCCGCTATCTCCACTATTTTTTGCGCGTTTTTGTGAAGCTTCCTGGAGAGTTCTTTTCTTATACGGCCCTCCAATTCTCTTTCTCTGAGCTTTAACTTTTTGAGTTCTTCCAGAAGTCTATCGCTTCTATGAGTTTCTGGAACTGAAACCAGTTCTCTTTTCTCTTGCCTTACAGCAGCGAGTTCTTTTGAATAGGCGCTGTATATATGAAAGTTTTTAAGTCTGAGCCCTTCCGGATCGAGAAGTGTTATGAGCTCTTCTGCAGAAGGTATGAATAGGAATTCTGGGAAGAAGACGCTTTTCCTGATTTCTTCGTAAGTGAGCAGAAAGTTCTTTAGTTCAAAAAGATCGATATCATCCAGCAGTTCTCCCCGTCTGACTCTTGCAATCGTTCCGGATATGTCCCGTACAGAAGACAACCCCTTTCTGAGCTGTTCAAGGTTGTTCCCGGCATTGAAGTGCTCAATAAATTTTGTAAGTTCTTCCAGTTCTCTCGCGATGGAGTTTGATTTTTTAATGAGTGAGAGCGTTTGCAGCTTTTTCCTGCCAAAACCCGTTTTCAACTCAAGGTTATTGAGAATAAATTTGAAGCCTGTTACCTCAAAGAGTCTTTCTTTGTCCAATTTTTTCACCTTCCATGACGTCTATAACAGGTACATCCAGAGCCTTTTTAAGAGCGGTCAAAACAGCTCCAGAGTTCAAAACGTACCCCTGTGGGGAAATTGGATTGAAGGTCACTGCGAGAAGGTTAGGGCTACGTAATACCATGAGCCTTCCACCGCTCTCAAGAAAGAGGTCCATGCTTTCAGGAGAAAGAAAAATCTTTGTGTGATCCTTGACAACCAATGTTGTCCCTTCTGAAAGTTTTCTTTCAACAAGGCGCTTTATAAAGCCTTCCGTGAGGGAGCCAGAGATATAGAGCTTGCTGCCCCGTTTCATATGATCGAGTATCGCACTGGTATCTCCTAGAAGCGTTCTATAAGGGAGTTTTTCGAACACTCCCTTTTTAATCAGCCATATCCCTTCATCGAACTTTTCTATATGATTGGCCATCGGGTCGATGGGTAAATTCATAAGCCTGACATGATGCAATGTCTTCCTTATAATTTCTTTGAAGTTAAGAGAAAGTGCAGCACCTGTAGCTAAAACTACACCTTCACATAAGAAGGGAGAAGCGGAACTCCTCCTGGAAAGGGCTCCATCTAGCAGAAAAAGATCTGTGCCCTGTTTTTTTGCCACTTTCATCAGTTCTTTTAGACCACTTAAGGTAGAAGGACCAGATAGTTTGACCTTCCCTTTTTCAAGAGCCCTTGAGAGGACTACTCTTCCCAAAGCTGTTCTATAAGCGCTTACCCACAATACTTCAGATAGAAAGTTTTTTTCTCTGTAGTGAACCTCGGAAGTAGCAAACAGATCGCCTTCATGGATAATAACTTCTGGCTTGGGGGTGAATGTAACTTGATCCACAGCTTCCCCATCAAGCCCTATCGAAGTCAGGCAAAGCACGCGTTGGGGATCCGTTTCTTTAATGCGCCTGATTATATATTTCATACTTTCGGTCTTTCCTGTGTTTTTTTCAAGACCAATTATTGAAAGACTTCTGACGCTCAACACCCTTTCAACAAAGCTTATTCGACCTCCTCCTCTCTGAAGAGAACCAACGCTTCTCCTACAAGGGCTTTTTCGCCTTTTTCGTTTAGAACTTCCGTTGACAAGAGCAACCTCGACTTTTCCTCGATCTTTTCCAGTACTTCTACTCTTATCCGGATTCTCTCACCTATATATATAGGCCTCTTAAAAGTCGCATCCTGTTTAAGATAGATCGTACCCGGTCCGGGAAATTTTCTTCCAAGAACAGCGGAAACAAGTCCCAATGTCAGGATACCATGAGCGATTCTGGATTTGAAGATGCTTTTAGAAGCGTAGTCCTCATCAAGGTGAATAGGGTTGTCGTCTCCAGTAATGTCAGCGAATTTTCTGACCATTTCATCTGTGATAACTCGCTCCTCCACATAGATATAGCCGGGTGTTATCTCAGTGTACTTCATCTTTCTTTCCCCCCTTGTTCTTTCCAGTGCTTCATCCTTTCGCGCCTTTCGAGTTCCGTAGGCTCCAGATTTATTTGCTTGCCATCAAGCAATTTGGCGACACCGCTCAGTTTGTATTTCACTCTGTATTCGGTATCATCCACATCGCTCTCTATGTCTTCTGGCTCGTGATATGTCGTGAGGACACCCTCGTAGTTTCTGAGCACCACTGTTCTGTCAGATTGTGAAACCATATATTGCGGCATCACCCTGATTTTCCCACCTCCACCGGGGGCATCTACAACAAATGTTGGGATACAGAACCCTGAAGTGTGACCGATCAAGGATTCCATAATGGCAATACCTTTCCTTATTGAAGTGCGGAAATGGGAAATACCATTTGAGAGGTCGCACTGGTACAGATAATATGGCCTGACTCTGATCTTTACGAGCTGGTGAACCAATTCCATCATGATGTATGGACTATCGTTTATTCCCCTGAGAAGGACGCTCTGATTTCCCAGAGGAATTCCCGCGTCGGCCAGCAATTCACAAGCCCTACTGGATTCAGAGGTAATCTCTTTAGGGTGGTTAAAATGAGTGTTCAACCAGATAGGGTGATATTTTTTTAACATGTTCACGAGTTCTGGAGTTATCCTCTGTGGTAAGACAACGGGTGTTCTGGTACCTATTCTGATTATTTCCACATGGGGAATCTTTCTCAATTCCTTCAGTATGTACTCAAGTACTCCAACATCCAGTAACAAAGCGTCCCCCCCGGAGAGCAGTACATCTCGGACTTTGGGAGTTTCGCGGATATATTCAATAGCCGCATCGATATCTTTCTTCGGTCTCGGTCGGTCCAGTTGCCCTGCAAAGCGCCTTCTAGTGCAGTGACGGCAGTACATTGAACATTGGTCGGTGACCAGTAAAAGTACCCGATCGGGATATCTGTGGGTTAAGCCCGGTACCGGGGAATCTTCATCCTCGTGTAAAGGATCAAGCATATCCCATCTGCCGACCTGAAGTTCTTTTTCGGTAGGAACTGCCTGCCTTCTTATGGGGCAGCGGGGATTGTCGGGATCCATCAAGGTGGCATAATACGGTGTAATGGCCATCCTGAGAGTTTTCAAGCAGTTTTCTATTCCATGTGCTTCTTCTTCGGTTATATTAATTACCTGTCTCAATTCCTTAAGGGTCGTTATGCGGTTTCTTACCTGCCATCTCCAGTCGTTCCAGTCCTTTTCAGAAACGCCCCTCCAAAGGGATATTTCTCTGTAATCTCTCATTTTAACCCTCCATCACAGATAGAGTTTCTCAAAGAGTGTTCTTATTGCGGGTGCCTCGCGGAGAATATTTAAACTGAGCTCGGCATGCCCGCGGGTGTAACCATTACCTATGATCATCGTTATATCTTTCCCCACACCTTCGGCACCTAGAGCGGCACGGGTAAAGGAAGTCGCCATGCTGAAGAAGTAAACTGTGCCTCCATCTTTCGTGATGAGTATGGAAGACATTTCAGTAGCCTCCACGTTCACGTTGTTTATAACCACATCGCAGAGTTCTCCACCGGTAACTTCATAAACTTTTTCATAGACTTCAACAGGCTTTGTGGCATCGGCTATGATTATTTCATCTGCTACTCCGAGTTTTTCTATGCGTCTCGCGTTTTCTACAGAACGTTCAATGATGATAACTTTGCCCTTGTTTCCTGCGTTCTTCTTAGCTTGATAGGCACAGAGCACGCCAGATTTCCCGCCACCACCAACGATCGCTACCGTCATCCCTTCGTTGACGAGTTTATTCACCTGTGCTGGGGCACCCGCTACATCAAGAACTGCCAACGCCAATCTGTCGGGTATGTCATCCGGTAAAATGGCGTATATGCCACTTTCAAAGAGAATAGCCTTCCCCTCAATGTCTACCTGGTCAGTATCGATGTTTATACTTTTAATCCGATCGATCCGCAAAGGAGTCAGAGACAGGGAAACGAGGGTTGCAATTCTATCTCCCACTTTCAGATCTCTGTTAGTCAATTCGGGCCCAATCGCTTCAACCATGCCGATAAGCATCCCACCAGATCCTGTTACCGGGTTCTGGAGTTTACCACGCTCCCTAACTATATCTTTTATCATCCTGGCTATCCTATCTTTATCCCCCTGGCAGGCTTCTTTTATCTGTGTAAAACTCGCAGAATCTACGTTCAAAGTTTGTACGTCAACAAGAATTTCGTTGGAGTACAGCTCCATGGTGTTGTCGATTTTCCTGGCTGCCTGTGGCAATGAACCCACTGGTTCTACCACTCTGTGGCTGCCGAAGGGACATCCTTTTTTCATGCTGTTACCTCCTGCTGTTTATATTCAATATCTTTCTCGCTTCGTCTGGAGTCGCTACTTCCCTACCGAATTCTCTTGAAATTCTGGCCACTCTTTCTACGAGTTGAGCGCTGGATTTCGCTAGTTCCCCTTTGCGATAGTATATGTTATCCTCGAACCCTACCCTGACGTGTCCACCCATGGCGATGGCGTGAAGGGCCAGAGGCAATTCGAAGCGCCCTATTCCTGCAACACTCCATGTGCTCCCTTCAGGTATACAACCTACAAGATAGACCAGATCATTTATCGTGGCAGGGATGGCTCCGGGAACACCCATGACAAAATCGAAATGCAATGGAAGATCAATCAGTCCCTTTTTAACTAGCTTGAGGGCATTCTCAATCATCCCCCGCTCAAAGATCTCTATTTCTGGTTTGATTCCTCTCTTTTTCATTTCAGCTGCGAACCTTTCCATGTATTCTTGGGGATTGATAAAAATGTCGCTGCCAAAATTACAGGTACCAGCAGAGAGTGTTGCCATTTCTGGGTTTGTGTACAGAGGCTGCATCCTTTCTTCGATGCTGTGCCATACAGCGCCACCTGTGGAAGGTTGAACAATAATATTGCATTTTGCTTCGATCTTTCTCTTTATCTCTCTATATATTTCAAAGTCTTGAGTGGGTGTACCATCCGGTTTTCTTGCGTGCACATGGACAATAGATGCGCCTGCAAGATAACACCTGTAGGCTTCCTCTGCTATTTCATCTGGTGTTATTGGAAGGTTCGGTTGTTGTTCGCGGGTTACTTCAGCGCCTGTAATGGCCGCAGTAATGATGAGCTTTTCCAAAGGACTCACCTTCCCTTTCTTTGCTTATCAAGCGGGACGACACACGTTCCTGATGCCCTGCATACTACGATGGGTTCCTTGAGGACCTCAGCGGCTGAGTCGGAGATATCCGGTCGTGCCTGTATAACCTTTCTCGCTTCAAAAAACATCTTCCTTGATGTCCTGCCAATATGAGTAATTTCTCCCGTTACTTCAATGTAATCACCGGCATACACGGGAGCGAGGAACTCCACGTTGTCGTACGCACGGAAGAGCCCTTCATCTCCATCATTACGAATGAGCAATTCCGTGGCCACATCACCAAAAAGCTGTAGGATTTTTGCTCCATCTACAAGGCTCCCACCGTAATGAGCATCATGAAGGCTCATTCTGACCCTTATCATAACCTTTTCCATTACCATACCCCCTCATTAAAATTTTGCGTTCAACAATCGTATTTTTCAACGTTAAACAGAGGAGGTTATCGGCGAATTAAGGCAGAGATTCTTGCCTATATCTTTTATGCTTGTTTGATTATGCAGTCATTATTACAATTCGAAAGCTTCATTCAATGTTTTCGTAAGCTTTTTTATCGTTTCCATTCTCAGAGAGATTATGTTGTTGAACACGTCTATGTCGATGAGAGAAGCCTTGAAGAGCAGATTGATATGGTAGGATATGGTAGATTTATTCAGACCGGTGAAATCTGCGAGGTCCTTTTGTGTAGCGGGATTTCTAGAAAGGTATCTCAGAATCTCGAACCTGGTGCTATCACCGATAGCTTTGAGCAAATTGCTTAATCTGTATTCCTGAGGGATCTTGTTGATGAAATCTTTTGTTATTTCCTCAACACCCATTATAAGCAAATGAAAGGTTGGATAACTCATCAATCCTGAATTGCTCCTTGGTACAGAGTTTTGAAGTGTTACATAGAGTGGACGCGAGCTGTCTGGAAGCAGGTCATAATAATCAAGATAATTCACTATGGAGTTTTTAATCAGCTCTGAGCTGGTAGAAGCGAAAAAGTTTTTCAACGTCCGAAGATTTTTCTCTCTCAACCCAGTCTTTTCATAAATCTTCAGGATTTTTCTGGTATTCGAGGCGAGAAATTCCATCGCTTTCGCCGGAAAGAGAAGGAGTTGATTGGCAAACCACTTTGAATCTGCACTTATTCCTTCAATCTCATCGATTTTCTCAGTAACGGTGAATGGGGAATTTGCCAGGAGCTTTTTCAGTTCCCGGCTTTCCATATTCAGTCTCCTGACGGCGAGTACGGTAATGAAACGGTCTCTGATTTTCTCCATTAACTCAGGGGATAGTTCGATGGATTCTTCTATCTTTACCGCTGTACCATCCACCATCTTGTGTTTCACCGGGAAGAGAATGGGGGATATTACCCCAAATTCATTCATGAAGGCGGTATAAATGCGGGTCGACCAATCAAGTTCTTTCATCACCGCATCCCGAAAGGCCAGCAGCTCTGGTGATGGATTGAAGTCAACTCCAAGGGATTTCAACGATTTTCTAACGGGTTCGGAATGAAATGCGAAGTAAATGGCCATCATCAAGTCGTATATCTCGAAATATCCGGCTACTATTTCCATTCTTTCTCACCTTCTTTTGAGAAAACTCGCTCGATATTCTTTATTATCCTCCTTAGGTTATCCCTGTTGAGGGAGTAATAGACTTTCTTTCCATCGTTCTTTTTCTCCAGTATTCCGAGTCTTCCCAGGGCTGTGAGATGGTGAGAAATGGTCGCCTTTGAAAGCCCACAATGACTTGCAAGTTGAGCAACATACATTGGCTTACCTGAGAGGGCTTTGAGTATGCAGAATCGGGTTTGATCAGACAGGTTCTTCAGAAAATTTTTTAGCAGATCGGTTTCAAGACTGAGTTCAGATAGCTCGAAACTTTTTTGAATATCACCTGCAAGAAAGAGCGTTCCTTCCTCAAGCTTTACAGGCGCGGATACGAAGCCTGGAAGCAGATGTTGGATGGAGAGGATAATATGACTGCTGATTGGCTCTTTTGATGAACTCTTTAGATATTCGATCAAAGCAGATTCGAGGTGGTTTCTTTTCAGTTTCTTCATCGTATCATGCGCAGTGAAAGTAACAACAGTTCTGAGACCACTTTCAGTGTACATGTTCAACAGCTCCCTGAGGGTCTCTTTGAAAATTTCTTTTGTGTGTTCTGGGAATATCAGGAGTTGTGTGAGGAACCAAGTCGAGAACCTTGAGAGGACTTTTTGACTTTGGAGAAAATCCAGAAGTTTATCTCTCGAAAAGGAAGGCTTAACGAGTTGTTGTTGATCGCCAAAATGCCTGTTGATAACGGAAGAAAAAAACTTTGGGACATGTTCTTCGAACTTATTAAGATTTTCTAAGGTCTCTTCCAGAGTGATGAAGGCCCCATCTTTTAAATCTCCTCCAGAAAACACCATGAAATCTTCGCCAAGTTCAGAAAGCGCCGAAATCAGTGTTCGCGTGTCCCATGCGCCGGTATTGGTCACTATACGAACGAATGTTTCGATCTTTTCTTTAATCTCGCTGGAAAGATCGGTCAGATTCTTCTTATCACTTTGTTGAACCAATTTTGATAGTGTTATAAGTTCACCCAGTTCGATCCACACCAATCTTAGAGTCATAATCGCCTCCGGTTCGATATATATCAAATTATATCATTTTTATATCGATTCAACACCTTTATAAGCTTCTTTAACGGCTCGATTTCCCTGGTTATTGACACATATACTCAAATACATCGGATTTTTAGAGAGTTTTTTGTGGATTTTCTGATTATCTTTTCTATTCTTAAAAAATCTCCCATTCATTGGTTTACAATTTATATGTTAGACCGTCATCGATTGTTAACACGATAGGTTTGACAAACATCGAACATGATGTTATTATAATTTTGTCAGGGATAACTGGAGTCGGAGGGATGGATATGAAAAAGAAGGGTAATGGTGTTAGTGTCAGGAGCATTCAGGAAGAGATCGAAAAGATAAGACTTTTGGTCATCAAGAACGGCATACCTATAAATCTTTAACCCCGGTAAGGGCAGCAAGAGACTAAAGCACGAGAGAACCGCATAGACATGCAACACCCCCCCTTTTCCCCACGGAGAGTTTAACGGGCCTGTAAAGGCCCCATTTTTTTATCTCCTGATATAATTGATCCGGGGTGGTGAATTTGAAATTCCAGAGAAAAGTGGAAATTTATTTATTGATAATCTCGATTCTTCTCGCGATTATAGCTGGTCTATTGTTATTTCAAATTGTTTTTGAGCCGCTGCTGAGATCGTTTTTCGCTATCCAATCGCAGAAGGAGGAAGAACTTAAGCAAAGTAGAGAGATATTGAAAGAACTCTCAAGATTGGAGTTCTCCATCAAGGGATTTTATTATTTGAATTCCATCCTCCCTTCAGATATAAAGGAACTGGATGAACAGACAAAATACAGTTACAGGATAGAGTATGAAGACAGGGGCGAATCATATGATGTGAGGCTAAGAGGTAACATGCCCCTTTTATCCAACAGAAAACTCATGGAAGAATTCAATCTGACAGGTAAGATTTATTCAACAAAAGATGGTTTCCTATATTTGTTCAATATAAAGAAAGTATATTGAATCCCTAACGCTCTCTGAACCTCATTCTTTTGACAATTGAGAAGGGTTCAACCTCTTCAGATGTCTTTCGAACATTACCATAGAGCAACCTGGGCAATTCTATGCCAAGATCGCGGTCGTAAGGTCTGCTCGTCACCAGATAGTTCTTCGCAAGAAGGTATGGCCCTGTTTTTCTGATATGAATCGAACCTTCGACTAATACAAAACTCCCCTTATAGACCTCGGGCAGTGATTTTTTAAAGTTTTCAGTAAAAATGACCTTTATCTCCTGCCCTCCATTTTCAGAAAACCTGAGTGTAAAAAATGCTTTTTCTCTGTTCGGGGAAAATGCTACCACTTGTCCGTAGAGTATAATAAGGTTGTAAGTTTTCATCGATTCCTCCTTTTTGATAATCATGAAAACAGGAGAGGTGAATTATGGAAAAACCGAAAGTAGCCCTTATAGCTCACGATAAAAAGAAAATTGATCTGATCATGTTTGTCAAAGAGAATCTAGAAACTTTCAAAGCCTGTGAACTCTACGCCACGGGCACCACGGGTAAATTTTTAAGTGAAAAACTGAAATTGATCGTGAACACCGTGCATTCTGGACCCCTCGGTGGAGATATCCAGATAGGCTCAATGCTTGTTGAAGGTAGGATGGACTTTGTTATCTTTCTCAGGGATCCCCTCACGGCACAACCCCATGAACCAGACATCTCAGCCCTCATGAGGGTTTGTGATGTCCTCAACATCCCTTTAGCCACCAACCTCGCGACGGCAGAGGCTCTGGTAGTTGAGCTCAAGAGTATTCTGAAGAATTCAAAGACCTGAAACAGCGAGAATCGAAGCTGGAAACAAAGAATATTTGTCGAACAACTCTTCCGGTTTTAGAGAAACTTCTGACATGTCTTTTTCAGTGTTTAGAAGACTAAGCTGTCTGGTGAAGGCGCTGGAAGCTCTTAATCTGTTACACGATACTCCAATGGCCCTTACAGGTTCGCCACTCCAGAGTTCTTTCGTTAACCAGTGGACGATCCGATTCATCATGTTGATGCTGGAAACAGGGAAATTCAATCTCCTGGAAGTCCTGACAACACTGAAATCGGCATACTTTAAAAACATACTTACTCCCGCTGCTTCATAACCCTTCTTTCTCATTCTGTAAATCACCTTTGCTCCAAGGAAACTTGAGATTCTCTTCAACAGCTCTTCTTCGTATACATCTCGTGAAAATGTCATTGAATGACCTATTGACTTCGGAGCTGAATATCTGAAAAACTCATCACGTGAAAAATTATCAGCAACGAGAGATTTAACGAGGCCGACAAGGGTATTGCCGAAGTTGGTATAAAGAAAAAATTCGCTGGCCCTGAGTAGTTCGTAAGCATATTCAAATCCATAACTGGCCAATTTTATTAATGTATGAGGTCCAATCCCGGGAATATCTTCCAATCTGACATTTTTTAAGAATTTCTTTTCCGCTCCCCGATAGATCACGACAAAGCCATCGGGCTTTTTGAAGTCACTTCCAATTTTTGCCAGTATAGGGTTTGGCGCCACTCCTATGGATGCTGTTAATCCAAATTCCATCATTAACCTTGATTTGAATGATTTCAGAGAGGAGAGGGCTTCTTTGAAGTTGGTGAAATGAGAGAGGTCAACATAGGCTTCATCTATGCTTGTAACCAGAATCCTTGGCGAAACAACTCCGAGGAGCTTCATAACTTCCTTTGAGACGTATTCATATTTCTTGCTGTCTGCTTCTACTAGAATGGCTTCGGGACAGAGTTTCAAAGCTTCATGGGCTGGCATTCCAGAACGCACCCCTTTTCCCTTTGCTTCATAACTCGCTGTTGTTACTACCGAATGCCTCAACCCTCTTCCGGTGACGATGATGGGCTTTCCACGAAGATAGGGGTTAGAAGCCTGTTCGATATTTGCGAAGAAAGCGTCCATGTCCACATGTGCCACATAATCCAGCACATTACCACCCCCTGGGTCTAGAACAATACCACTTTTTCAAATCATCGTGATATTCCAGTACATAGGGTCCCTCTGAGCTGATGACGGAAAATCGGTATATCCTCCTGTTACCCCTATCTTCCCTCCAGAGGTATGTGATAGTATAGATATAAATTTTTATACCATCATAACTGAATCTGATAGGATAAAATCCCTTTTGATCAAAATAAACAATAGCTTTAACAGGCTTTTTGTTGTTCAACATAACATCAACCCACGTGTGGAGATGGATTATGGTATAAATTAGTATATCATCATCGCTGTATGTGAGTCAATAATCTTCAGGGTTCATGGGTATCAAATCCCAGTTTTCTGGAAAGCGTTTTGAATTCTTTTGAACGATGATGGAAGTCCTGATTCGTTACCATGAGATACCAGTGCGAAAGCTCATGCAGAATGGTCTTTTCCAGTAAAAGCGGGTCATTTAAGATAGAAGGGGAGAGTTCCATGGAACATGGGAAGCAACCTTCCTTAGTCTTTCGATAGATGATCCTTCCGAGAGTTCTTTTAAGCCTTGGATTTATAACTACAGGTATATCGAAGAATAGACCAAAATGCTCAAGGGCGAGTTCCCTTATTTTCAGTTTGATTTCATTGTTTTTCATGCTAAAAAGATAACACAAAATAGCTCCCTTCGAGAAAATTTCGCGTCTAATACTAAGAAAATTTTGTTAAAATATAAACGCTGAGAAGATGAGAGAACGAAGTATGGAAAAACGATGTTGATGACTTAATGCTTGAAGAGTCTGAGGCTGTAAGAACCGTTGTGGGTTAGTTGACACCTACAACCCACAACCGACAACCAACAACGATTCTCACTTTCTCGGCTCCTCGTTTTTTTGATGGACAACGGTAAACGGTATTTAACATGATAGGAGGTTGCACTATTGAAAAAGATAGCGCTGATCTTTGGCACGAGACCAGAAGCAATAAAGATGGCTCCCATCTATATTGCTCTTAAACGATCTAACCTGAAACCCGTGGTGATAGCTACCGCCCAGCATAGAGAAATGCTCGATCAAGTTCTCGAACTTTTCAGAATAACCCCCGATTATGATCTGGATATCATGAAAAACCGTCAGAGCCTTTCCGGGCTTACCTCAAGACTCGCTTCAGCCCTTGATGAAGTTTTTAGTAGTGAGACTTTTGATTTCGCCCTCGTCCAGGGGGATACTACTTCCACTTTTATGGGGAGCTTAATATCCTTTTATCACAAAGTTCCCGTTGGTCATGTGGAAGCCGGATTGAGGACCATGGATATATACAACCCCTTTCCTGAAGAAGCGAACCGCAGGTTGACGGGTACCATCGCTACTTTTCACTATGCACCCACAGATAAGGCGATGGAAAACCTTCTCAGGGAAGGTATCGAAAAAGAAAGGATAATCGTGACGGGGAACACCGTTATTGATGCACTCCTGTGGACCCTCGAAAATAAGCGCAAAGAGGTCCTCGAATTCAGGCACACTCTTGGAATTGAGGAAGGAAAATACATACTTCTGACAATGCACAGGCGGGAAAACTGGGGAGTTCCCATGCGGGAAGTCATGAAAGCGGTCAAAGACATTCTCGCTGAAGAACCTGGGCTCAAGCTTGTATTTCCTGTACACTTGAATCCAGTCGTGAGAAAGGTAGTCTATGAGGAGTTAAAAGGTCACGAGCAGGTTATTCTACTCGATCCTCTCGATTATCTTCCCTTCGTTTCCCTCATGGAAGGAGCCAAATTAATACTCACTGACTCGGGAGGTATTCAGGAAGAGGCTCCCGCCTTGGGAAAACCCACCCTTGTTCTTCGAAAAACGACGGAACGCCCCGAAGCCATAGAAGCTGGTACAGCGAAGCTCATAGGAACAGAAAGGGAAAAAGTCGTGAAGGAAACATTGAAACTCCTGGGCTCTGCTGAAGAGTACCAGAAGATGGCAAAGGCTGTAAATCCTTTTGGAAATGGAAAAGCGGCGATAAGGATTGTTGAACACTTGAAAAACGAATTAGGGGTGTAGAGATGGACTCGACTACCTCTGTGCTTTCAGCAGCGATGGTTATCAAACTTGTACAGATTTACCTGATAACTCCTCTGTGTTTTGCTTTTATAATTTTCAACAGGCTATCAAGGACCCAACATTGGGCCTGGGACATTTTCTGGAGTGTTTACGCACTGAATAGAATCATTCTCTTCTACCTTTCAAAGGGAGAAAACGTTCTTTTCTGGCTTTTTTTAAATGCTGTTATGCTGGCACTAGAAGGTTTTGCATTGATTATGCTTTCAAAGTCTTATGCTCGCTATCCTGAGCGAATAAAAAAAATCTACGCTTACGTGCCGTTTTTTACTATATTTCCGTTGACTTTACTGGGTTATTTCACTCCTGAGACAATGCCTGGGTATGAACTGCTGGGAATTTTTTACGGTCAATATCTGGCTCTGCTTATCCTTGGTGCGATAATGATATTCTTTGGTGTTACGCTGATCAGGAAATTCAGAGGGTTCATGCGTTCGGGAATTGTTATTGGTTTGATTATTACCTTATCCGGTATATCAACCGCTTTTTCGCTTGCTGGCAAGTTCATCCCCCTCCTGTTTTCCGTTCAACTAGTTCTCAATATCTTTCTAGTGATTGCTTTATTTATTGCTTATATACTTTTCAGAATTGAAGATGAAATACGCAAAAGAAGTGAACTCGAAATACTGTATAACAACATCGCAAACAACATATCCAACGTAGCATTGGTCAGACTTACGGAAAGTGGTCAGGAAGTTTTCTGCAGTCCGCTCGCAATTAAATTGTTTAGCAGGGTCAACGACTTCGATGATATCGAAAAGAAACTTGAAAAGCCTGAGAAATTTCGCGAATGTATCACAAAAGCGCTCAATACCGGGGAAATCTGCCATTTAAGAACAAGGGTAAAGCAGAAAGAATTTCTGATTTACATTTATCCCGGAAAATATCAAACCAAAAGGATCGTGGACATAGCATTTTTAGATGTCACGGAACTTCTGGATATTGAAAAACAACTCAGAGAAGAGAATAATAAATTTAAAAAACGGCTTGATGAACAGCTGGAATTCTTCTCGAATATTGTACATGAGCTCAAGAGTCCCCTTACCATTATAAAGGGCTATGCGGAAATGCTTGAATCGAGCGCGACGGTTGACCAGAAAAGGATGCTTCTTTCAATCCACCAAGCAGTTGAATACCAGCTTGACTTGATAAACAACCTTCTTGAAGTATCGAAGCTACAGGCAAAAAAATCAAAACTCAACATCGAAAAAATAGATCTGTCCGAGCTAATAGCTGATGTTGCCTATCAGTTTGCAGATATCTCAACCAGAAAAGGAGTGAAGCTTGAAATAGAGGAAAGAGATCTCCCACACGAATTTTACACCGACCCGATCAAATTGAAGAGGGTGCTTGTTAACCTCCTTGACAACGCTTTCAAATTCACAACAACGGGGAAAGTCAGGCTTTCAATTTATCCTCACAATGAAGGCGTTTATTTTGAAGTGAAGGATACAGGTATCGGTATTAAGAAGGAATTTCTCGCGGGAATTTTTGATCGGTTTACAAAAGTGGAAGAACCTGTCAACTACAACCTGAATCCTTCTGGAACAGGTCTCGGACTATTCCTTACTAAAGAACTGGTGGAGCTCCTGGGAGGAAAGATAAAGATAAATTCCGAATACGGCATGGGGACCACAGTATCTTTCACGATATCCAACAAAAAAAGAGAGAGCTGAGGCTCTCTCTTCATTCAAAGGTAATCATTACATCGCCTGCGTTTATATTATCACCCTTTTTTATGAGTACTTCTTTGACGATACCATCTCTATCCGACAGAACGCTGTTTTCCATTTTCATTGCTTCCATGATCACCACTTTGTCTCCTTGATTGACATGATCCCCCGGAGACACAAAGACCTCCAGAATGATCCCAGTCATGGGAGCTACAAGCGAACCGCCGGCTGGAGAGGTGCCCTTTTTTTCTGCCTTTTCGACAGCTGTCTTTTCAGCTACCGGTTTCGAAGATGGCGTTGTAGTCATCTGCGATTTCGGTGTCGAGATTGCTTCAGTTTTAGTTTCGTGAAGTTCTTCTACCTCCACTATGTATTCCTTACCGTTTACCTTTACCTTGAATTTTTTCAACACGTCCTATTCCTCCTCGGTTTCCAGTATATTTGAGGGGTTCTGCTTTTCCAGCCAGATTTCTTTCCGGATACCGGAGTGACTTTTTTTATCCTGAAGCTTATGCCACCCACAGTTTCATATATCGCCGCGCTTATGGCGGCGATTACCTCCGATTCTTCGAGCTCTTCGGATTTTTTTTCTTTTATGATGAGGTTACTCGAGGTTTCAACATGTTCTTTCCTTTTCTTTTCGGAAGAAAGAACGACTCCAAAGAGTGAAAATGCCATATAGAGTATCCCCAGAACAGAAAAAACAACTAGCAAGCCAGTAACCGTAATTGATAGAATATCACCCATGCCATCACCCCGAATCAGAGGGGAATGTTTCCATGTTTTTTGTTTGGTCGGCCTTCAACCTTGTTTTGAAATATTTCAAGAGCACGATAAATTTTGAGTCTCGAGGTAGCGGGATCGATAACCTCCTCAATGTAACCTCTCGAAGCCGCCACATAGGGATTGGCGAACATGTCTTTGTATTCATTGATTTTTTCTGCCCTCGTCTTTTCAGGTTCCGGCGAGCTTTGAATTTCTTTTCTGAAAATGATATTAGCCGCACCTTCGGGACCCATAACAGCTATTTCCGCATCGGGCCAGGCGAAGACCATATCGGTACCAAGGTGCTGACTACCCATGGCAATGTAGGCACCGCCATATGCTTTTCTTAAGATAAGGGTGATTTTTGGAACCGTTGCTTCACTGTATGCGTAAAGCAATTTGGCACCATGCCTTATTATGCCACCGTGTTCTTGAGACACACCGGGCAAAAAGCCAGGGGTGTCCACGAGTGTAATAATTGGAATGTTGAAGCTGTCCAGAAACCTGATGAATCTCGCTGCTTTGTCTGAAGCGTTTATATCCAGAACGCCAGCGAGTACAGCTGGTTGATTCGCCACGATACCCACAGATCTGCCACCAATTCGCGCGAAGCCTGTGACAATATTTTTGGCGTAATGAGCGTGAACCTCGAGGAACTCCCCTGCATCCACAAGATACCTGATGACTTCCCTAACGTCATATCCCTGCTTGGGATTGTCCGGGAGAAACTCTCTGAGCTTGGGTACTTCAGCGACTTCGGCACTATCAACAAGAGGAGGTTCCTCCGCGTTGTTCTGCGGTAAATATGAAAGAAGATCCCTCACAAGTTTCATAGCCGAGGCATCGTCATCGGCCATGAAATGAGCCACACCGCTCTTGCTGTTGTGAACAAAAGCCCCACCAAGGGCATCTTTGTCTATATCCTCACCAGTGACGGCTTTAATTACCTGAGGACCCGTTATGAACATCTGGGAGTTATTCTCTACCATAACGATGAAATCGGTAATCGCCGGCGAGTACACAGCTCCACCGGCGCAGGGACCAGCGATCACCGTTATCTGTGGAACGACACCGGAGGCAAGTGTATTCCTGTAAAAGATCCCACCATAACCAAAGAGGGAATCCACGCCTTCCTGTATTCTCGCACCTCCGGAGTCATTTATTCCGACAATTGGAATTCCTAGCTTAAGCGCCATGTCCTGGAGCTTCATTATCTTTTTAGCATGCATTTCACCCAGAGAACCGCCCTGGACAGTGAAGTCTTGAGAAAACACTGCCACTTTCCTGCCATTTATCTCACCTATACCCGTTACGACCCCATCGCAGGGAAACTCTTTTTTGTCCAGTCCAAAATATGTGGAGCGGTGCTTGACGAATTTATCGATTTCTTCGAATGTTCCCGGATCACATAATTGTTCTATCCTCTCTCTGGCTGTCAGTTTTCCTGCTTCATGCTGCTTTCTGATTCTTTCTTCGCCCCCTCCAAGGGACAGTTTTTTATCTAATTCATAATATTTTTTCAGATTCTCTTTCATAATCCCACCTCCATCAGTGGTCGCCTTCAACGAGTTCTACCAGTATACCACCAGTCGTTTTGGGGTGTAGAAATGCGATCTTAACCCCACCGGCACCTATTGAGGGTTCTTTGCTCAGAGGACGGTATCCCATTATGGAAGCTTTTTCAATAGCTTCGATTATGTTATCCACATGATATGCGATGTGATGTATACCTTCCCCTCTTTTCTCGAGAAACCCAGAAATCTCACTATCGTCTTTTGTTGGTTCCAGGAGCTCTATACGCGTATCTCCAACTTTTAAGAAGGCGACTTTCAATCCTCTCTCCGGTAATTCTTCAACACCACCGAGTTCGAGTTCGAGAAACTTCTGATAAAAATCAAGTTTTTCTTCTATAGACTTGACGACTATCCCAATATGGTCAATCTTGTCAGCCTTCAATGCTACCGACCTCCCGCCATTTTTTAAGTTCTCTGATTACCCTATCAACGATTTCGTCTGGAAGTTCTTTTAACTCTTCGAATACAGTGTTCAGTTTTTTGAAGCGCATTCTTCTCTTTCTCTTCTCCACAATTTTACCTGATTCTTTCAAAAACTTCAGCTCTGTTTCGATCAACCGGGTAAGCCGTTCGAGATTAGTGCCTTTGATACCATCAGTCAGCACCACTTCTTTTCGTTGTTTTGAAAATTCGAGAATCGCTTCGATCTTACTTTTTAATCTCAAAGCGCCATCTATGTCCATTTTATTTACGATGTAGATATCTCCTATTTCCATAATACCGGCTTTTAGCATCTGTATCTCATCCCCCATACCCGGCGCAAGAACCAGCAAAACGATATCAGCAAGATTGGCGATATCGGTCTCTGATTGCCCGGCTCCAACAGTTTCAACGATTATTTTATTAAATCCACACCGCCCCAAGAGTTCAACAGCATCATATATGGATGGACTCAAACCGCCCAGTTTTCCCCGGCTGGCCATGGAGCGTATGTAGATGTTTTCATTCCTGCTTGCCTTCTTCATTCTGATTCTGTCGCCGAGAAAAGCCCCTCCGGTAAAGGGGCTTGAAGGGTCAATGGCTATTATCGCTACTTTTTCTTTGCTCGAAAAAATAGAGGCAATCCTGTCAGTCAAAGTTGATTTTCCAGCACCTGGACTCCCCGTAAGGCCTATGACAAAATATTCCTTCTCCTTCAGGGCTTCAATAAGCTCTTTCCCTTCCGAAGGGTAGTTTTCAATAACTGTGAGTGCTTTCGAGATTTCTCTTATGTCTCCGGCTTTCAGCTTTTCAAGGGAGGCTTTCATTTTTTCACCGCGTTTTCTATACTTTTTATTATCTTTTCGAGGGGTGTTCCAGGGCCGAAAACTTCAAAAATACCGGTTTTCTTCAGTTCCAGAGCATCGTCTTCGGGAATTATTCCCCCAACGAAGACAGGCTTGTCATTGATACCATATTCTTTCATGAGTTTGAGTACTTTTGGGCAGAGTTTCATATGGGCGCCAGAGAGGATAGAGAGACCAACTACGTCAACGTCCTCCTGTAAAGCCGCTCGAGCAATGTCTTCAGGAGATTGCCTTAATCCAGTGTAGATTACCTCCATCCCGGCGTCTCTGAGGGCCATCGCCACTACTTTTGCACCACGATCGTGTCCATCGAGCCCGGGTTTCGCTATTAGAACCTTTATTTTTCTATCCATCTCTTTCACTCCCTCTTATAGGATAACTGCTTCTGTATATTCCCCAAAGACTTCCCTCAAAACGTCTGAAATTTCACCGATGGTGGCGTAAGCCTTAACCGACTCGATGATATGAGGTAAGAGATTTTCTTTATCATCAACAGCGGCGTTCCTGAGTTGTTCCAGCATTTTCTTCACTCTGAGATTATCACGCTTTTCCCTTAGCTTCTTCAGTCTGGCTTTTTGCTTTTCTTCCAGTTCTTGATCGACCTTCAAGATCTCTTTGGGTTTGTTTGCTTCTGTTGTGAATTTGTTTACTCCCACTATTATCTTTTCGCCGTTCTCGACTTCAAGTTGTGTTTTGTAAGCCGAGTTCAGTATCTCTTTCTGAACATAGCCTTCTTCAATAGCTCGCACCATACCTCCGAACTCATCGATCCTTTTTATGTATTCCTCGGCCCGCTTCTCTATCTCGTTGGTGAGGTACTCAATGTAGTATGAACCTCCAAGGGGATCAACAACATCGGCCACACCCGTTTCATGGGCTATTATCTGCTGAGTTCGAAGTGCTATTGTGACTGATTCCTCCGTTGGTAGGCCCAGTGCTTCATCGAAGGAGTTCGTATGCAACGATTGTGTCCCTCCAAGAACAGCTGCTAGAGCCTGGAAAGCAACTCGTACAATGTTGTTCATCGGTTGCTGTGCTGTGAGTGTCGAACCTCCGGTTTGAGTGTGGAATCTCAACCTCAGGGCTTTATCATCCGTCACCCCGAAGCGTTCTCTCATGATTTTTGCCCAGAGCCTCCTTGCTGCCCTGAACTTCGCGATCTCTTCAAAGAAATTGTTGTGAGCGTTGAAGAAAAATGAAAGCCTTTTCCCAAAAACATTGGGGTCAAGTCCAGCTTCAATCGCTGCCTTAACATAGGCTATTCCATCGGCCAATGTAAAAGCCACTTCTTGAACAGCGTCTGCCCCTGCCTCCCTTATATGGTAACCGCTGATGCTTATGGTGTTGAATTCTGGTAGATATTTCGAACAGTATTCGAAGATGTTGGTTATTATCCTCATGGAAGGTTCCGGCGGAAAGATGTAAGTGCCCCTCGCGATGTACTCCTTCAGTATGTCGTTCTGAATGGTACCTTTCAACATTTCCATTGGGACTCCTTGCTTTTCGGCGACGGCGATATACATAGCTAGAAGTATAGCTGCTGTTGAATTTATGGTCATTGAAGTGCTCACTTTATCCAGTGGGATTTCATTGAAAAGTATTTCCATGTCCTCCAAAGAATCAATGGCCACGCCTACCTTTCCTACCTCTCCTTCGGCCATCGGGTCATCCGAGTCGTAACCAATCTGAGTTGGCAGATCAAAAGCTATTGATAGTCCTGTCTGTCCCTGAGATAGAAGATACTTATACCTCTTGTTGGATTCTTCCGCTGTGCCAAATCCCGCATATTGCCTCATGGTCCAGAAACGTCCGCGGTACATTGTGGGTTGTACACCCCTCGTGAAAGGATATCTGCCCGGAAAACCTAGATGGTTCATATAATCAAATTCCGGGATATCTACAGGTGTGTATACCTGCTTGATTTCGGCGCCGAAGGATGTTTCGAAACGTTCTTTTCTTTCAGGAAATCGTTTTAAAACGGGCATTAAAACCTTTTCCTTCCACTGTTCTTCTTGAGATTTCAACTTTTTTATCCGCTCTTTTTCTATCATTCTTATCCCTCCCGGATATTCACTGCTCCCTTTTACAAAGCTAAATCAAAAAGGATCTTTAGTCAACGGGCTACTGAAAGTGTTATCGTGGAATATTACGATTTTACGCTAACTCTTCACAAAATTCTCCTCTCATTGGCCCTTTCTTTGAAAGTGTTTATCTCTTCTGTTAAAATCTTCCTGAACAAGAATAGAATAAACTCTGTCTTAGTGAAAGAGAGAGAAAATGGAGGTGGTCTTCTTGAAAAAAGGTCTCGTTTTTCTTTTGTTTCTCATGTTAACAATAACTGCCCTGGCCGCTATTGAGGATCTGGTCGCTAAAATTCCTTCGATAGCCTCCAACGTTATTTTGGTAGAGGACCTGAAAGGTAATTATGAAAAGTTAAAGGGCACCGTTCTTGGTGATGTACTCTTAAACCAGTTAGCACTCGAACAGATCGTGGCTCAATATATCGAGATGGCTGCTTATAACAATGGTCAGGACCCTCAAACTATCTACAATGCCCTCTCTGGTAATCTCGTTGCTGCAAGATGGAATTCGGGAAATGAGACAAATGACATTCTCATTCTGGGGCCTATTGAAGAGGCTGATAGTGCAAAGAAAGCGATTGAAACAGTTCTACCTCAATTTTTGCCAGAGAATGTCACGTTTAACATTGCCACTGATGGAAAGTACCTCTATATAGGAAACGTTGAAGAATATTCCAGAGTAAAGAAGGGTTATCCAATTTTTGAACTCACAAAAGGACTACCAGGCGGTTTTTTATATCTCGTCGGTGATAATGAAGATTTTCTTCACAGGGGAGTTTTACGCTTTGAGAATGGTTATTTGATAGGCGAGGGTATACTCACTGCAAAGACCGAGGAAGCCGCTGAAAAACTTAGCGCTTTTTTCAAAAATGTTTCTGTAGAAGATATGGAAACCTCTCCAAGGTTTTCCTTCGTAATTCTTTCGCTGAAAGCCAATTCTTTAGCTGACATCGAAAGTATTTTTAAGGATCAGCTGAGCCTTTCCATCCCCGCAGAAACCATTCCCACGCTGTCAAAGGAGTTTCTAGATAAAATCTCTCACAGACTTACGGGAGAACTCATGGTAGATATGGATCTTGATGTTGATCAGCTTTTAAATACTCTTATGAATTTACAACAGGGAGATATCATTGAGAATAATGCTACTATAACTTCGCAGCAACCGATAAAACTGATCAGCAGAATTGGGTTTGATGGAAGTTTTGATGACCTTCTCTCATTGATGAAAGAGGGTGGTATCGAATACACGGTTGAAGGAAACGTTGCCAAAACTACCCAGAATATGTATATTTGGGTTGAAGATGGTTATCTTGTTTCCAGTCTTGCTAATAGAGCCGAAACAAATGGCTGGCTTCAAAACATGAAACCACTAACGGATAATCCTTTATTCACACAGCTTTCTCAAGGAATGCCGGACTCCCATCTATTTTCACTGTTTATCGATGCCGGAGCTGTGTTGAGTGTACTAATGGGAACTGAAATTGAAAGTGGAATTGCTGCGTTTTCATGGTATTCATCTGACGACAAAGCTTTGAAAGGAAAGTTTGTATTGAAATAAAAAAAGCCCCGGAAGCCTTAGCGGAGCGTCGGGGCAATGAACGTCTCGCAACAAAATTATACCATTTCAAGATTTAGATAGTCAAGTGTATACTATAAAAAGGAACCACCCTTTCAGGGTGGCTCTTTTATTAGTCAAAATATCAAAGCGTCCATTTTGTGCCTTCTGGTGTGTCCATCAGCTTGATACCAAGATTCATCAATCTGTCTCTTATCTCATCAGACTTTTCGAAATTTTTTTCCTTTCTGAACTGTCCCCTCAAGTCTATGAGGATCTGTACAAGACCGTCAAGATCAAAACTCTGACTTTCAGGGATATCGAACAGACCTAGGACAGGTCCGAATTCGTTTCTTACAAGGTGATAAGCTTCAAACTTTCTCTGCTCATCGGTCGAATTCACAATTTCGTTTATCAATTCAAAAATCAAAGATAGCGCTTTCGGAGTGTTGAAGTCATCATCCAGATATTCGGTAAATTCGGCGATTTTCTCTTCCATCCAGGGTGATTTTCTGGCGAAGGGGTGACTCTCGTCAAGATTGGCTTCAAAGTCGTTCAATATCTTGTTACCTCTGGAAACCGCCGTTTTGGTTTCCTGAAGCATTTCCTCGGAGTAATCGATGGGTGAACGATAGTGCTTGGAGAAGATGAAGTATCTAACAGCGTCTTTCCCATACTTCCTCACCGCTTCCTTTATTGTTATAAAATTTCCGAGGGATTTGGACATCTTGGATCCGGCGAACCTCATCATACCATTGTGCATCCAATATCTTGCAAAGGTTTTTCCGTACCTTGCTTCAGATTGTGCACGTTCATTCTCATGATGCGGAAATATGAGGTCAGAGCCACCGGCATGAATATCGAAAGTCTCGCCGAGTATACAGGTAGACATGACGGAACACTCAATGTGCCAACCAGGTCTTCCTTTACCCCAGGGACTCTCCCAATAGGGTTCATTTTCCTTTGCTGCTTTCCATAGCGCGAAGTCTTCAGGGGACTTCTTTTTTTCACCTGGTTGTATCCTGGCACCCACTATGAGTTCTTCCAATTTTCTCCCGGAGAGCCTTCCGTAATCATCGAAGGCGGAGACATCAAAATAAACATCGCCGTCCGCAACATATGCATATCCTTTGGCAATTAAGTCCTGAATGAACTCAATTATCTCATCAACATAGTGTGTCGTCCGCGGATGGAAATTAGCAGGCCTTATACCCAGAGCCATAGAATCCTTCCAGTACTGGACGATATAGCGTTCTGCTATTTCAGTAGCGTTCACACCCTCTTCGATGGCTTTAACGATGATTTTGTCATCTATGTCCGTGAAGTTCTGAGTGAGTATGACTTTATAACCACGATACTCAAGATATCTCCTGAACGCGTCAAAAGTAATGGCCGGTCTACTATTCCCGAGGTGTACGAAATTGTAAACTGTGGGACCGCAGACGTATATCCTCACTTCGCCTTCTTTTTGCGGGATAAACTCTTCTTTTTTGCCTGTCAATGTGTTTGTGATACGAATCACTGATCGATCACCGCCTTCTCTATCCGGTCAATTACTTTATTTCTACCGAGCAAGAAGAGTATTTCCACAAGTTCTGGGCCTTCATCTTTTCCGGTGAGGATCTTCCTTAGAGTAGAATAAAACAATTTTCTGTCCGGCTTGTACTCTTTCAGGATTTTCTTGATCGTACTTACAACGGAGTTGTGATCCCACGAATCCAGCACATCGAATGCATCACGCATGGCGAAGAATATTTTAATGAGGGTCTTTGTGTTTTCGTCTGTACTGCTTATTTTATATGGTTCCGGTTCTTCGAAATAGACAGCCAGCTTTTGAGGTATTTCTGAGAGTTCGTCGACACTCTTCTTCACAGACTCGATAGCTTTTCTGAGCCATTTTATATTTGACCTCGCTTCCTCTTCCGTCATCAATCCAGAAGAAACGATGTACGGTATGGAAAGTTCGGTTAATCTTTCCGTATCGGCTTCCCTGATATAGATTCCGTTCATCCATCTCGCTTTGGCTTCATCGAAAACCGCCGCGCTGGAGTTAAGCCTTTCGACTGAGAACTCTTTGATCATTTCGTTAATTGTCATTATTTCCTTTCCATCCGGATGAGACCATCCCAGCAGTACGAGGTAATTCACAAGAGCTTCAGGTAAGAATCCTCTATCCCTGAACTCTTCCACTGATGTAGCTCCATGTCGTTTGCTAAGCTTTTTCCCATCCGGACCAAGAATCATCGATACATGGGCAAATTTTGGTGGAATAACTCCGAATGCTTCGTAGAGAGCCAGTTGTTTAAGGGTATTGGGGAGGTGGTCATCCCCTCTGATCACATGACTTATCTCCATTAACATATCGTCTACAACGACAGCAAAATTATAAATCGGCAGACCGTTTGACCTCATTATGGTGAAATCTCCCAGCGAGCCTTCTTTGAAAATTACTTCTCCCTTTACGAGATCGAAAAAAGCGAAATCTTTCCTGGGTATCTTGAAAAAAATGGCTGGTGTAAGCCCTTTCTGTTCGAATTCTCTTCGTCTACTTGGAGTATCGAATTCTTTGAACATCTCTTCACTGTAGTGTGGTGGCTTCCCCTGAGCCATCAATTTATCATGCAGCGCTTTGATCTCATCCGGATAAGCGTAGACTTCATAGGCTTTTCCCTCTCTGAGCAGTTGCTCAGCCATTTGTTTGTATATTAATTTTCTCTCGCTTTGCCTGTATGGACCAAACGGTCCCCCGATATCCGGGCCTTCATCCCAGGAAATTCCCAGCCATAGCAGAGATTCAATCAGTTTCTCCTCAGATTCCTTCGTGGATCTTTCGATATCGGTATCTTCTATTCTCAGCACAAATTTGCCATCAGTGTGTTTGGCATAAAGATAATTAAAAAGAGCCGTCCTGGCTCCTCCAACATGTAGATGACCGGTCGGACTTGGAGCGAACCTTACTCTAGTCATTTTCTTCACCACCTGATAGATATTTTTCAGAGAGAAGTATTCCAGCAACGGTCTTTCCATCTAAAATTTTACCCGAAATGATCAGTTTTACAATGTCCTGAAAGGGGAGCTCTACCTTTTCAATGAACTCTCCAAAATCGGGTTCGGGCTCGCCATAAGGAACCACTCTGGCGAGAAATATGTGAATTTTCTCGTCTGAGAATCCCGGTGAAGTATATAGTTCGCCTATTTTCTGAATCTCCTGAGCGACAAATCCAGTCTCTTCCTTCAGTTCTCTTATGGCGCAATCGTAAGGGTCCTCACCTTCTTCGAGCTTTCCTGCGGGGATTTCGAGCAGTTCTTCATTGACAGGGAACCTGAATTGTTTTACCAGGACAACTTTGTCTTCAAAAACCGGCACGACCGCGACAGCTCCCTTGTGTCGTACCACTTCCCTGTAGCTTTCAGAACCGTCTTGAAGCTCAACTCTGTGTCTTTCAACTTTTATAATGTTGCCATTGAAAATATTTTCACACTTCAGTGATTTTTCCACATTCATTCTCCTTCTAAGTTGAATTGTAAAGGTAACAATTCAAAGACGGTGGTTTCGAGTATTTCGTTTTCACCTATGAGTAGGACCGTGAAATCTCCAAATTCGGCCATGAATTGACGACACGCTCCACAGGGTGGGGTAGGTGATTTTTGCGACCCCACTATCGCAATTGCCCTGAACTTCGTTTTCCCGTGACTCACTGCGGACACAATTGCGCTTCGTTCTGCACATATGGTAAGACCTATAGACGCGTTTTCCACATTCGCACCCTGAAATATCTCCCCATCCTCCGTAAGCAATGCTGCACCCACGGCGAACTTCGAGTACGGGGAATAGGAATTTCTCTTCGCTTCTAAAGCTTTCTCAATCAGAGTTCTTTTTTCCATTTCCTTCAACATCTTCTTTCCCCCGTTCAATAGTGAGCTTTATCTTTTCAATGCGGTTCTTCCCTATGGCGATGATTTCGAAAATGAATCCATCGATACTGATTATCTCTCCGACGTCCGGGAATCTTTCCAGTACCTCAAGCAGGTATCCTCCCACGGTTTCAAACTCTGTTTCCGGAAACTTCAGATCGAGCTCCCTTTCGATATCGTTTATAGGTGTCATACCATCTATTATATATGTGTTCTTGTCTATTTTTTCTATGTTGATCTCTTCCGACTCTACATCGTATTCATCCAGTATCTCTCCGGTGAACTCCTCGAGGATGTCCTCCATAGATACCAAACCTGCTGTTCCACCATACTCATCCACGACGATCGCAAGATGAATCTTCTTTTGCTTGAATTCTTTCAGAAGATCGTGTATTTTCTTAGTTTCCGGAATAAAGAAAGGCACTCTCATGATTTCCTTCACAGGGATAGTATCCAGAATCTTTTCTGGATCATTTCTTTCAGCGATATAACCGATAATGTCTTTTGCATAACAGACTCCAACGATACGGTCTATGTTCTCCCTGTAAACTGGTATTCTTGAATAGCCTTCCTCGTGAACGAGGTTCAAGAGTTCTCTGAGCATTGCATCTTCTTCTATACAAACCATTTCGACCCTTGGTGTCATTATTTCTTTAACTGAGGTATCTTTCAGTTCGAGTGTCATCTTCATCATTCGTCGTTCTTCCGGCAAAAGCACCCCCTCTTCATGTCCAACATCTACCGCTGAGATTATCTCATCTTCTGTTATGAATGGGGTTTCACTGACCCGTTTTCCGCCTCTCATGGCTATTAGAAGATTTGAGATTTTCATTAGAAGCCATATAATTGGTGTCAACGCGGAGGTTACGAATGATATGAATCCAATAACTTTTCTGAACACTTTTTCGGAATTTTCTCTGGCATGAATTTTAGGTGTTATTTCGCCGAAAACGAGGATCAGAAAAGTCATCACACCTGTCACTATCGCTGCTGCGGTTCCCTGAGCGCTCTGGGGTAGAAGTTTTAGCATGAGAAGCGTTGCTTCTGAGGAAGCGAGGATATTAACAAGATTATTCATTATGAGAATCGCTGTGAGCATCTTGTTGGGCTTTTCGAGTGATGTCTGAAGAACCTGTTGCATGGACTTGTTTTTCTCTTCTTTTAGGAGTTTCCTCAGTTTGAGCCTGCTTACAGAGGTCAAAGCCGTCTCAGAACCGGAAAAAAGACCGGAAAGATAGATCAAAAAAACTAGGAACAGAAAGTTCAATAACAACGAGAGAGGATCACCAGTACTGGCTGGGTCTTCCACTGTGAATTAACACCTCCAGATCAATAGTGATATGTTTTTCCTTTAAGTATGGTCTCCGCCCTGTATAATTGCTCCAGAAGAAGTAATAACGCCATTTCGTGGGTGAATGTTAACCTCGATAATGAAAAGAGTTCCCACCCACTCTCTAATATCTCTTCTGCGAATCCATAGGGTCCACCTATTAGAAAGTATACCTTCTTAACACTACTATTTTGCCATGTTTTTATTCTTGTTGCAAATTGAACAGAAGAAAGCTCCTTTCCCTTTTCATGGAGAACAACCACATGCTTTTCGCCTTTCAACAATTCGATATATCTCTTCGCCTCTTCCTTCTTTACTTCTTCGATGTTTTTCCCTCTACCCAGAGGTAAACTCCTTACGTTTACCCCGGCATAGGGAGACAACCACTTCAAATAACGCTCGACACCAATTTTGATAAAATCCGTCTTCAATTTTCCCGTTACCACAATTTCAAAGTTCACCAGAGATCACTCTTCCCGCCTTTACAGTGGCGACGATGATATCTCTTGAGAACATGTAGGGAAGTTCACGGTAACTTTCCAGATCGAGAATCACAAGATCTGCATCGTAGCCTACTTCTATCAATCCTTTGCGATGAGCCATGTTCAAAACATGAGCACTGTTTGCAGTATACGCGGTTATCGCTTCTTCTACTTTTAATCCGTTGTGCGAAACGGCTAGGTGCATTATCATAAGTGGATCATAGATATTACACGAACCGGGATTGAAATCAGACGCTAAGGCAACAATCCCATTGTTTGCTATCAGGAAATCGCCCCTCGCGTACCTTTCCCTGAGAAAAAAGGAAGTCCCGGGTAACAATACAGCTGTTACACTGCTACCAGCGATGGTTTTGAGAGTTTCTTCGTCTGCGGAAATTAGATGATCAGCAGAAACAGCTCCAAGCTCTACAGCGAGTTTTCCGCCGCCAGAAGATGCCAATTCGTCGGCATGGAGTCTTATTCTGAAACCTTTAGCCTTCAATTTTTTCAAAAACGGCTTGCTGTCTTCAGGTTCAAAAACACCTTTTTCGCAGAATATGTCAGCTGTATCGGTGTATTCCTTTACTTTATCAACGAAAGAAAGTAAATATTCCAGATATTCCTTCTTGCTATTGAAGCCTTCTGGAAAGGCATGAGCTCCCAGGAATGTCGGAACAACGTCGAGAGGTTGTGAGCTATTCAAACGTTCTAATACTCTGAGCTGCTTTAGCTCTGAATCTTCATCGAGGCCATATCCACTCTTACCCTCCACGGTCGTGATTCCATGGCATGCCATCTCTACAAGTAACTTCAGGCTATCTTGAAAAAGTCGTACCTCTGATGCTGTTTTTACGGATTTAACAGTTGAAAAAATACCGCCTCCACTCTCCATAATTTCCATGTAACTTCTACCTTCCAACCGCATCAAAAACTCTTCACCACGGCTGCCTGTGAAGGGAATGTGAGTGTGACAATCAATGAAACCCGGGAGAGCCACCAATCCACTTGCATTCAGTACTCTGGAACTCAATGGCTTCTCTTTGCCAATATAGGCTATCTTCCCATCCTTTATGCCAATATTTACGTCTTTTTTTATTTTGAGTTGGCTCATTTCTCCTCCACGCACGGGGCCCCGGCACGGAGGAGAGACAACTTCTCCAAGGCCGACGATAAGAATATCAAGTATCATTCGCCGTCTACCTCTTTAGCGATAGTATCAAGCAGTTTTTTTTCGATAATCAGGTTGGGATTGTGATCTTCAAGGCGCAAATAAAAGTCAGCAACATTAAGGAGTGCGTTCAATGGAACCATACCAACGATCTCTGATCCCACAATAGGAACGCCATACCTTTCTGCTTCGAGCTTGATTACTTCAAAGACCCTGTATATAGGAGTCTTTTTGTAATTTGTCAAGTTCATTGAAACCTGTACTATACCACGCTCTTCCAGTTTGAACCCGAGGGCTTTAACATATCTGAAGCCACCGCTTATATGCCTGACGGCTTTTGCTATTTTTCTAGCAACTTCTATATTATCGGTTCCAAGGTTTACGTTAAAAGCTATCAAGAACTCACGACAGCCAACCGCAACGACACCGGCTGTGGGATGAACCTTGTCTGGTCCGAAATCCGGTTTCCATTCGGGCAATTTTATCTTTTCATGAAAACCTTCAAATTCCCCTTTCCTTATTTCTGAGAGGTTTTCACGCTCTCTTGAAGTAGCGGAAGATTCATAGAGATAGACGGGGATTTTAAGCTCTTCGCCTATTCTCTTCCCAAGTTCTTTTGACAATTCCACGCATTCTTCTTTTGAAATCCCCATAATGGGCACGAGGGGAATGACATCCACAGCGCCCATCCTTGGGTGCTCTCCCCTGTGCTTTCTCAGGTCAATCAACTCCACCGCTTTTTTGGACATGTTAAACAATGCATCAGTTACGGCCTTTGGCTCACCGGCTATCGTAACAACTGATCTGTTATGATCTGGATCACTGGAATAATCTAGAACCCAGACTTTATCCAGTGTCCTTGCTTCTTGAACAATGGCCTCGATAATCTCTTTCCTTCTTCCTTCGCTAAAATTGGGAACAGATTCCACTATCTTCATTAGGGCAACCTCCCCGATAGTCAGTATATTTAGATTATAGCTCATTGGCTTTCGATTTAAGCTCAACATTGATAGATAGCAGCCTGAACAGCATTCCAAGCTGAGCTGCGAATATCATTACGGAACTGCCTCCATAACTCATAAAAGGCAAAGGAATTCCTGTCACAGGCAGCAATCCAAGGTTCATTCCAATGTTTTCAACGATATGTATTAAGAAAGTGGTCATTATTCCCACAGTGAGAAGAAATGAGAATGAATCGGGGGCTTTTTTCGAAGCCTTCCACAATCTCAACATCAGCACTGAATAAAGTAGAAGAAGTGCAAGAGTGCCAACAAGTCCGAACTCTTCGCCCACAACTGAAAAGATGAAATCTGTGTGGTCAGCGGGGACGTAGCCGTACCTATTCATAATTCCGAGGAGCAGTCCTTCCCCTGTAAGACCGCCCGATCCTATAGCTCTTATCGCCTGCACTGTGTTGTAAGCCGAACTGGAGACATACTTTTCGGGGTTCAGGAAACTTAAGATTCTATTCATCTGGTACTCTTCTAGACCAAACACCATGAACAAAGGCAAAATTACCAACCCCGCGATCAGCACGAGAAGAATCAGCTTGTCGTATTTTCGGCTGGCAAAGGTCATGAAAAACCAGATTCCCATGATCATGAGAGTCATTCCCAGATCAGGTTCTTTATAGATCAGAAAAGCTGTCAATCCTGTAACGAAGAGTCCGGTCAGAATTCCCTTTTTCGACTCCGAATATACCTTAGCGAGAAACAGGATTATAACAAATTTTGCGATTTCAGATGGCTGGAAACTAGCAATGCCGAGATTTATCCAGCGTCTCGAACCGGAAACAGGCGGTAGCATCAGAACCATTACCAAAAAAAGGAGAGAGAATAAAACCAGCCAGAAAGTGACGGATTTCCAGAATCTGAAACTCACTCTCGAAGTCACAAAGAATACTGACAATGCCAAAATGTCCCAGAAGAGCTGCCTGTAAAAGAGGTCAGCAAATTTACTACCATATGTAGCGCTAAATATGGTAATCATACCAAACAACATGAGGAGTATTAAATTTATCGGCAGGATGAACTCAACGTTCTTTTTCATTTCTTTTCCTGATTATCCCCTCTCTGAGTTTGCAGAAAGAGCAGAGTTCCTGGGTCGTTGGATAACCACAGTTCTTACATTCCTTCAACTCTATTTCTTTTTCGAATCCGGAAAAGACGTTTCTTACTTTAAAATACTCTGTAAGAAAACGATGCTTGGTACCAGGTTGCTTAATTTCAAGAGTGTTCAATAATTCTTTGTAGAGCATCGAAGAAGCACCACGAGAAGCCGGGCATTCCTCCATGATATAGTCTATGCCTTTCATGAGTGCAAATGTCGCCACTTCCCTTTCAGTTAGTAAAACGAGAGGTTTCACTTTCGGTGTCAGTTTCGGATGTGTTTTTGGTAACACGGGATATTGTTTTTCCAGATACCCGAGCTGCCAATGGGTTAAATTACCAAATAGAGTTGCCGCTTCATCGTCCAGATTATGACCTGTAGCTATCACGTCATAACCAGCTTCGTGAGAGAAACGGTTCATGATGTACCTCTTGACAAGGCCGCAGACTGAACAGGTCTTTCTGCGCATCACTCTGGCGGCTTCGGGAGTCGAAAGACCATTGAGGTAGTCTCTGACATCGAAAACAAAGTACTCAAAACCTCTCTTGATTGCGAAAGCCACCACTTTAGATTTTGAAGTTTCAGAGTATTTTCCAATCCCGAGGTCTATGTAAAGACCATCGGCTTTATAGCCCAGATTATTCAGCACTTCCCACAAGACTAAGCTATCTTTGCCGCCTGAAACGGCAACAAGTATTTTCGAACCCTGCTCAAGCATTTTATATTTTCCAATGGCCTTTTTTACTCTGGAGTAAAAGAACTCTTCATAGTGTTCGGGGCAAAGCGCTATGTTATGTTGTTTAAGGTGTATTATCGCTTCTTTAGAGCATTTTTTGCACTTCAAAGTAAAACCTCCTCATTGGATTGTGCTGGTTCACTGGTTCCGGCTGTTGTTCTAACCTCTTCTGGTGAGTCCCCTGATGTATAATTTTAACACTGGAGGAGAAATCAGATGAAAATATCTGTTGTCGGAATTGGAAAAGCTGGAACTCTTATAGCGAAGTTTTTTCACAGTAGAGGTTATACAGTCTCACATCTAATTAATAGAACACCAGAGCGGGCATTCAAGCTTGCAAGAGAGATTCCAGGTTGCAAAGCCGGAGACTTTAGTTTGTTTTCGGAGCTCGAGGGAGTGGTATTCATAGCTACCATAGACTCCGTTATCAGAGAGGTTTTTCAAAAGCTCTGGAAAGTGAATAAGAAAGTGGAGTATTTTATTCATCTGAGTGGTTCGGTTAGTTCTGATGTTTTCAAAGAAGCTGCTGAAGCTGGAAAGGGTGTTGCGAGTTTTCATCCTAACCTATCAATATCTAGTTTCTCTCTCTCTCCCAATGTCCTCAACAAAGTCATTTTCGGAATAGAAGGGAACCAGAAGGGTATTTCTTTTTTGACTTCCCTGACTGAAAAAGAGGGATTGAGATATGTTAATATTGCAACGGAAGGAAAGCTTATTTATCATGCAGCAGCGGTCTTCGCGTCAAACTTTTCGCAGTTCATTATAAAGGTTGCCAGTGACCTGTACGTGGAAAAGCTGAGATTTGATGAAACAGTCGTTCGCGAACTCCTTAAAATGTATCTGAATGGATTGTTAGTAAAGTTAAACGCCGGTACTCTCAATGAATTCAGCGGACCAGCAGCCAGAAATGATACAGAAACGATCGAGAGGGAAAAAAAGGCTCTTGTTGAAATTTCACCTCATCTCAGTAGATTGTACGAAGAGCTCACTGAAATGATCTGGTGTTTGAGGGGTGATGAATTTGAACATTAAGAAGATATTGAGTGCAAAGGGAAAGAAAAAATTGTCCATGGTTACGGTATATAGTTATTTTCAGGCAAAAATGGCTGAAGAGGCGGGCATAGATCTTCTCCTCGTTGGTGACTCCTATGCTAATGTCATGCTTGGTCTCAAAAACACTTTGCCCGCTTCAACAGAACTTCTTTTGCCCGTGGTTGAAGCAGTGAGAAGAGGGGCGCAAAATTCCTTTATAATCGCCGATATGCCCTTTATGTCCTATCAGGTTTCTGAAAGCGAGGCTATAAGAAACGCAGGCCTCTTTATAAAAGCTGGTGCCAATGCTATAAAGTTGGAAGGTGGCGCGGAAATTGCTCCTCTCGTTAAAAGATTGACAGACTATGGCATCCCGGTGATGGGGCATGTGGGGCTCACACCGCAGTATGTGAATAGTATAGGAGGATATTTTGTTCAGGGTCGCGATGAGAAGAGTGTTAAGAGACTGGTTGAAAGCGTTAACGCTCTTGAAGACGCTGGCGTGTTCGCCATTGTGCTGGAACTGGTGGTAGAAGAGGTAGCAAAGGTACTGACAGAGGAAGTGAAGATCCCTACCATCGGAATAGGTTCGGGTAAGTTTTGCGATGGACAGGTACTGGTCTGGCATGATTTGCTTGGCATCAATACTGAGTTCAAACCTCGATTTGTGAAAAGGTATGCGAACCTGAGAGAAGAGATCGTGAAGGCCTTGATGGAATATGCCCAGGAAGTCAAGGATGGTTCTTTCCCTTCAGTAGAGAATGCTTTCAGGGAGGAAAACGAATGAGCGGTTGGCTTATAATTGTTATAAAACTCACAGTAAGTCTGGTCATTTTCTTAACAGCTTACTACAGCTCCAAATTCGTTTTCAAGATAATTCAGAAAGTTTATTCCAGAAAGAATGCAGAACTCAAAGCCCCCAACACCATAAGACTCGTTTTGAATGTTGTCTTTTTCCTTTTAGCGGCTATGATTATCCTCAGTGTTGTTTTTGAAGACCTCGTTCCCATAATCACAGGCATAGGAATTAGTGGGATCATTGTTGGCATCGCACTTCAGAAACCTCTTGAGAATGTTTTCTCAGGGATATTTCTACTTGTTGGAAGGGCTATTGTTGAAGGAGACGTGGTCAAAATCGGTGATTTCAGTGGTACCATCGAGGAAGTAAATCTAAACCACACTGTTCTCAGGACTTTCGACGGAAAGAAGGTACTAATCCCCAACATGAAAGTTTGGAGTAGTCAAATAGTCCATTTCTGGCCTGGTAAGGTTCGAAGAATGGAAATGATTGTCGGACTTCCATATGAAGTGGATGTTGCCGTAGCGCTGGAAATTCTGAAAAAAGTTATAGACGAAGAGGAACTGGTTTTCAGGGGTAATTCTGTCTCGAACTTCGTTGTTTTTAATGGCTTCAATTCATCGAGCATAGATTTTAAGCTTTATTTCTGGTTTGAAAGACGGAATTACTTCGATGTGCAGAACGCCATCGCCAGTAGAATCTACAAGGAACTGAAATCCAGAGGTATTTCCATACCATTCCCACAGCTCGATATCCATGTCAAAGAACTTTCTGGCACGGGAAGTGATTGAGTGGTCATAGGCGAAGAGATTTTTTCTTTCACTGAATTGCCTTCTACGAATAGATATGCCATTGAAAACCTTCAGAAGCTACCATCGGGAAGTGTTGTGTGGGCATTGGAGCAATCTGCCGGTTACGGAAGGTTTAACCGAGAATGGCATTCTAGCAGAGGGGGCCTTTGGTTCAGCATCGTATTTAAACCGCGACTGCTTAAGGATACCGGGTACTACACAAAGTTAATCAGCGTTGGAGTCGCTGAACTACTTCAGGAACTGGGATGTGATGCAGCGATTAAATGGCCAAATGATGTTTATGTAAATGGAAGGAAGATCGCTGGAATCCTCACTGAAGCTGTAACAGAAGGGGAGAAGTTAATAGGTGTTGTTACCGGCATTGGAATCAACGTCCACAATGAAATCCCGCCGGAGCTCTCGGAAATAGCTATCTCCCTCAAGGAAGCGACTACCAGGAACTATGAAGTTGGCTTTGTTTTAAAAAAACTTCTGAACAAGCTCGAAAGTCTGCGCAGGAAATATCTTCAGGTGAGGATGAAAAAGTATTTCATCAGGAGATGGAAAAAATATCTGATACATAAAGCAGGCGATGAAATAACGGTGAGTTTACCCGATGGCAAAAAAGTTACGGGTGTTATCGAGAAGATAAATTCTGAACATTTACTGCTGAAAACCGGTGAAAAGACCATTAAAATAACAGCGGGTGAAATTCGTTGATTTGCGCTCGTTAAAAGCGTTTCTCTTCCCTGACAACTTCTATTTCCATATTCTCCATCACTCTTATTACCAGGACTCTGTTAGCAAAATCTATCTGTATTTCATCCCCGGGGTTTATTTCACTTGCAGGTTTTGCTGGACGTCCATTTTTCAGAACAAATCCCTTCTCTATGGCATCCTTGGCCAGGGTCCTACGCTTAATTATCCTATTTAATTTTAGAAATTTATCGAGCCTCAATTTTTTCACCTCGCTGATGAATAAGGACCGGCTCCGCCGGTCCTTATTTTTCCCTTCTCCATCTCAAGATTGGTTTTCGGGAAGCCGTGGTCTCATCCAGTCTTCTCACGGGTGTGGTATATGGAGCGTTTTTCAATATTTCTGGATCTTTCCTGGCTTCCTCTACGATTTTCTCTATGGTTTCAGCGAACTTGTCAAGGTTATCTTTGCTCTCCGTTTCTGTTGGTTCGATCATGAGAGCTTCGTGCACTATCAGTGGGAAGTAAACTGTTGGTGGATGCAATCCATAATCGAGAAGGCGTTTTGCAAGATCCAGCGTTTTAATACCATATTCTTTGAGGAGTTTGCTCCCATCGAGCACGAATTCATGTTTGCAAGTGCCAGGATATGAAGGGGGAATGAGCTTGGAGAGCTTCACCCTCAAATAGTTTGCATTTAACACAGCCATTTCGCTGGCCAGTTTGAGCCCGTCTTTTCCGAGCATCTTTATATATGCGTACGCCTTCAGTATAACCCTGAAATTACCGTAAAAGCTTCTCACTTTTCCAATAGTGTTCGGAAGGTCATAGTCCAGATAATAACCATCGTTATTTAATCTCACTACCGGTACAGGTAGCAAACCTTCAAGATGTTTTTTAACGCCTACCGGACCGCTTCCTGGACCACCCATCCCGTGCGGTGTCGAGAAAGTTTTGTGAAGGTTCAGATGAATGATATCGAACCCCATGTCGCCCGGTCTGACGTGCCCCATAATCGCGTTGAGGTTGGCACCGTCATAATACAGTAATGTTCCGTTCTTATGCGCCATTTCAGAGATCTCGAGAATGTCCTTTTCAAAGAGCCCTAGAGTATTGGGATTGGTGAGCATTATAGCTGCTATTGTGTCATCGAGCGCCGCTCTGAGATTGTCCAGATCCACAAGCCCGGATTCGTTGGAGGCAATTTCTACCACTTCAAAACCAGCCATCGTCGCTGATGCTGGATTTGTGCCGTGGGCGGAATCGGGAACGATGACCTTCTTCCTCTGGGTTTCTCCCCTCAGTTCAAAATATTTCTTCACTATCAACATACCCGTAAGTTCGCCATGAGCTCCTGCTGCAGGTTGAAGGGTAAAGGCGTCCATACCGGTTATTTCAGCCAGCATGTTCTGGAGATCGTACATAACCTCCAATACGCCCTGAATTGTTTCAACTGGTTGATAAGGATGGAGGTATGAAAAACCTTCTAAAGACGCTATTTCTTCGTTGAGTCTTGGGTTATATTTCATAGTACAAGAACCCAGGGGATAGAAACCATTGTCGACGGAGTAATTTTTTCTGGACAGCTCCGTGTAATGACGCACCACATCTACCTCGCTGCATTCCGGAAGTTCGGGGGGATCTTTTCGCAAGAGATGCCCGGGAATCCCTGAAAAAGATGCTTCACTATGAAGTTCTTCTTTAGGAAGCGAATACCCCTTTCTTCCTTTAACGGATTTTTCGAATATCGTCATATTATCTCCTCCAGACGTCCGAGAAGAAATTCTATGTCCTCGTTACGAACGGCCTCAGTGGTACAAAACAGGGCGGAATTTCCAAGCTCAGGAAAGTCCTTTTCAAGCTCCATGGGACCGAGGATTTTATGCTTTAGCAGTTCATTATTGAGTTCCCCGACCGTGAGGCCTTCCACACTCACGACAAACTCATGGAAGAAAGGGCCTGAAAATAGCGGTTTAACCCCCTCCATATTGGAAAGTTGACTGAATAAGTAGTGGGCCTTATCGTAAGATCTCAACGCTACTTCCTTCAGCCCTTCTTTCCCCATCAAGCTCATGTAAATTGCAGCGATAACAGCGTTATGAGCGTGGTTGGAACAGATATTTGAAGTTGCCTTTTTCCTCCTGATATGTTGTTCTCTCGTTTGAAGGACCATTACATATCCCGTTTTACCGTCCACGTCTTTTGCTTCTCCGATAATCCTTCCGGGCATTTTTCGAACGTATTTCTCCCTTGTTGCAAAAAAGCCAAGTCCGGGGCCTCCAAGACTAGGATGATTCCCGAGGGGTTGGCCCTCCCCCACGACAATATCGGCTCCGAGAATCCCCGGCGCTTCAAAGATAGATAAAGCAATGGGGTTTGCTACCACAACGAGGAGAGTTTTTTCGTCCAAAAGGGCCTTTATTTTCTGCAGATCTTCTACGATGCCGAAATAATTTGGATATCCTATGATGACCGCTGAGACATCATCATCAAGGCGGTTTTTCAAGTGTTCAGGTTCAACCTGTCCCTTATCTTTTGAATATTCAATCTCTTCCACTATGATGTTCTGGGAGTGACAATAAGTCTTTGTGACTACCCTATATTCTGGATGGAGAGACCTTGCGATCAGTATCTTGTTCCTTCCATTAACACGAACAGCCATTAAAGCGGCTTCGGCGACGGCAGTTGCACCATCGTACATGGATGAATTTGCTACCTCAAGACCTGTGAGTTCCGAGATCATCGTCTGGAATTCAAAGAGCGCCTGAAGTGTACCCTGTGATACTTCTGGCTGATATGGAGTGTAGGCGGTCAGAAACTCACCACGTGAAGCCAGCGCATTTATCACAGAAGGGATATAGTGGTAATATATACCGGCACCACGGAAGACTGCTACTTCATTGAGATTGAGATTTTCATGTGCGAGAGTCTTCAGTTCACGCATCACGCTGAATTCATCAGTGCTGTCAGGGAGTTTCAATTCAAAATCGAAAACATGGGGAACATCATTGAAGAGTTCCCCGATATTCTTCACACCAATGAATTCAAGCATTTTATTTATTTCAGATTCCGTGTGGGGAATATACGGAAAGCGGCTCATTTCAGGCCTCCTCTTCTTCACAGAACTTCTTATACTCCTCCTCATCCAACAACCCATCAAGCTCGGCGGGATCACTGAGTTCGATTTTGAAGATCCAGCCACTACCCTCAGCATCACTGTTTATCGTTTCCGGAGCGGCATCCAGCTCTTCATTGATCTCTATGATTTTTCCAGAGAGGGGAGCGTAAACGTCACTGGCGGCCTTTACGGATTCAATAGTACAGACTGTTTCTCCTTTCTTGATTTCTTTGCCAGCTTCAGGAAGCTCCACATAAACGATATCACCGAGATGCTCCTGCGCGTAATTCGATACTCCAACAGTCGCTACATTCCCTTCAACAAGAACCCATTCGTGAGTTTTCGCGTACTTCTTCATGTTACTCCTCCTTTCAAGCTTTCGACTTCACTGAACCTCTATAAAATGGTGTCTTTACAATCTTAGCTTTCACGAATTTATCCCTTATCTTAACGAACACTTCCGTTCCAATTTTCCAGTACCCCTTTTCCACATAGGCCAGAGCGAGCCTTTTCCCTGTAGAGGGGGACATCATTCCACTGCTCACCCAGCCAATTTTTTTGTCGTCGGCATAGAGCTCATATCCATGTCTGGCTATGCCTTTGTCAATCAGTTCTATACCCCTGAGTCTCTTTTCAAGACCTTTTTCAAGCTGTGCAGTCAGTGCTTTGTGACCATAAAATTCTTTGTCCAATTTTACCGCCCATTTGAGACCGGCTTCAAGCGGGGAGATTTCGTCACTTAGTTCATTGCCATAGAGCATATAACAGGCTTCGAATCTTAGCAGGTCTCTAGCTCCAAGACCTGCAGGTTTTACTCCGAGAGGTTTCCCGACTTCGAGTATCTTTCGCCACAGGGGAACAGCGGCTTCAGGATCGATGTAGAGCTCAAATCCGTCCTCTCCCGTATATCCGGTTCTGGAAATCAAGCAGTCAATTCCGTTGACTTTCCCGTAAACGAAGTGATAAAAGGGGATATCTTCGAGCTTCACCTGTGAAATACCCCTCAGGATCTCTTCGGCCCTGGGTCCCTGGAAAGCGAGTTGCGCAACATTGTTGGAGATGTTTTCGATTGAAACATCGAAGTCATGGTCCTTTGCCCTTTCAAGGACCCAGTTGAAGTCCTTTTCGATATTTGAAGCGTTGACCACGAGCATCACTTTCTTGTTGCTTATTCTGTAAACCAGTAGATCATCAACAACGCCGCCACGCTCATTGCACATGGGGGTGTAACATATTTCGCCATTCTTCAAAGTGGCGACGGAATTGGTTACCAGATAGTCTGCGAAAGGGATAGTATCTTTCCCGGTTATTGAGATCTCTCCCATATGGGAGACATCAAAGATTCCGGCAACATTTCTTACAACCTTGTGTTCCTCGATTATGGACTCGTATTGTACGGGCATTTCCCAACCACCAAACTCCACCATCTTTCCACCAAGTCGCAGATGTTCCTGATAGAGCGGTGTTCTCTTAAGAGCTTCCATCGACTACAGCTCCTTTCCTTTATATTCTTCAAGAATTTTTTCAGCTCTTTTCAGCATTTCTTCGGGTACCCACACATCTGTGAGGGAACCCTCACCGAAGACAACACTATCAGTGTAAACAACCTGTGAAGAGCGTAGTTCAACCACAATGCCTTCATTTTCAAGAATACCCTTTATCAATTCTGCTTCGTAAAGCGGAATGGTTTCCTTTAACTTTTTCATAGTGTTCACCTCGCTCCCGAACAATTATAGCACCGCCGACAAGCTTAGTTAATCAACATAAAGCCTTAGCTTAAATGAGATATGGCGATTAATGTGCTATAATCACGCCGGATTTAAATTTACTTGAGTATACTCGGGAGGTCGATGGCATGATAAAGAAAATAGCAGTACTCACGAGTGGTGGAGACGCACCAGGTATGAACGCTGCGGTCCGCTCGGCTGTAAGAACGGCCGTAACGGAAGGATATGAAGTAGTTGGTATAAAACGAGGCTATTCCGGACTCCTCGACGAGGATATGTTCGAGATGAATTATTCCGCGGTAGGAGGCATCATGGAAAAAGGTGGAACCATTCTTCGAACCTCGCGCTGTGAAGAGTTCAGAACAGAGCAAGGGCGGGCAAGAGCTGCTGAAATACTTAGAAAGCATGGAATAGATGCGCTGGTCGTTATTGGCGGAGAGGGGAGCCTCACTGGAGCGATGCTTTTGATGGAAGAAACAGGCATTCCTTCTGTCGGTATACCCGGCACAATAGACAACGATATAGCGTACACTGATATGTGTATAGGTGTTGATACGTGCTTAAATACCTGTGTTGAAAACATACAAAAATTGAAAGATACCGCTTCTTCGCATGAAAGAGCCTTCGTGGTGGAAGTCATGGGCAGGAGTTCAGGGTACGTTGCCCTTACAGCGGGTATAGCTACTGGAGCAGAAGCCATAATAATACCCGAAAGACCTGTGAACTACGAGGCTATAGCGGAGAAGATCTGGAATGAGCGGAAGAGGGGAAAGATCAACTGTATAATCGTTGTCGCAGAAGGGGCCGCGAGCGCCTACACTGTTGCAAGGCACATGGAACATCGCATTGGTTACGAAACGAGGATTACCATCCTTGGTCACGTCCAGAGAGGTGGTTCGCCAACAGCCTTTGACAGAATACTCGCTTCTCGTATGGGTTACGAGGCAATTCAGTCTATAAAAGACGGTGAGTTTGGTGTGATGATTGCACTTCAGTCAGGCAAAATGGTCAGGGTTCCTTATTCCAAAGTTCTTTCTGAAAAGAAAGAATTGGACGAAACCCTCATAAAGATGGCTGATATTCTTTCGTGACACGGAGGAATGTCCATGAGAAAAACGAAAATTGTTTGTACTATCGGTCCTGCTACCGAATCTCCAGAAATGATAGAAAAGCTCATTCTTTCAGGTATGAATGTCGCACGGTTGAATACTTCCCACGACACACCAGCACATCACAGGGAAAGAATCAATAGCATAAAAAAAATCAGGGACAGGTTAGGTATTCCAGTAGCGATCCTTTTGGATCTATCCGGTCCGAAATTGAGAACGGGTAGTTTCAATGAAGAAATCGTACTTCTGCGGAAGGGTCAGGATTTCCTTTTGACAACGGAGGAAATAATAGGAGACAGTAGCAGGGTGAGCATAAATTATCCACGTTTACCTGAGGAAGTCGAACCGGGTGATACGATCCTCCTTAACGATGGAAAAATCAAGCTTAGAGTTCTTAAAACGTCCAGAACGGCGATTATGACCAAAGTGCTGAACTCAGGGGAAATCACTCATCACCGCGGAATAAACGTACCCGGCATAGACCTGAGTATTGCTGCGGTTACTGAAAAGGACAGAGAATATATAAAACTGGGAATTGAGGAAGGTGTGGATTATTTTGCGCTTTCTTTTGTAAGAAAACCCGAGGATGTTCTCGAAGCCAAAGAGATAATTGCGCAAAACGGTTCTGATATACCTGTTATTTCAAAAATTGAAACATCCCAGGCTCTATTGAGGATTGAAGAAATTGCTGCCGTAAGTGATGGCCTTATGGTGGCACGTGGAGATCTTGGTGTTGAAATCCCGGTTGAAGAGGTCCCGGTAGCTCAGAAAAGAATTATTAAAACAGGTAATAAGCACAGAATACCCGTTATCACAGCGACCCAGATGCTGGAATCTATGATTGAAAACCCGGTGCCCACGAGGGCAGAGACAGCAGACATTTCAAACGCCATTCTTGATGGTACGGATGCTATAATGCTTTCAGCAGAGACTTCCATTGGTAAATACCCCATCGAGGCGGTTAGTGTAATGAATAAAACCGCGTTATCCACGGAAAGTTATCTTATGAATAACCCCCACATACTTCAATGGACGCGTCAGGATGTTGATACCGACGATCATACAGACGCTATTTGCAGAGCGGCATGGGATATAACGGAAAGCTTGAAAGTCAAGTTAATTGTATCTTCGACATATTCAGGTCATACAGCGATTAATGTTTCAGGTTTCAGACCGAGGTCTACGATCCTTGCAGTTACACCAAATGTGAGGACTTACTATCGCCTTTCACTGATCTGGGGTGTTTTACCGCTTCTTCAGGAGATAGGTTCCAGTATTGACGAAATGGTAAAAATCGCGGGGCAAAAGGCACGAGAAATGGAACTAATAAAGACGGGAGACCACTTCATAATCACGGCAGGTGTCCCTTTGGGAGTAGCGCACTCGACCAACATGCTTAAACTTGAAAAGGTTTAGCGAGGTAGTTTGATAATCTTGCATGAAATGCAAAGTTTTATTTGTATAATCGGGAATATTTGGCGAGTATAACAAATATTTTCATATTATAGCTTAATTTTCGGATTGAAGATGTCCGCATTTTGTTTTATCATTACATTAGCAAACTAAAGCTGAGAGTGCTAAATTTCTTGATGAAGGAAAGGAGGTCGTTCTATGAAAGTTATTCCATTAGGGTCAAGGTTACTCATTAAGCCTATCAAAGAAGAGAGAAAGACTGAGGGAGGTATTGTCCTTCCCGATACGGCCAAGGAGAAACCAATGAAGGCAGAGGTTATCGAAGTTGGTAAGGATGTTGAAGACCTTGACATCAAGGCCGGTGACAAGGTTATCTTCTCCAAATATGCTGGAACAGAGATAAAAATTGATGATGAAGACTTCATTGTCATTGATCAGGATGACATTCTGGCAAAAATTGAGGATTGAAAGGGGGTAGTCTGAATGCCTAAAATAATCAGGTTCAGTGAGGAAGCAAGGACAGCTCTTGAAAAGGGAGTAGACGCGGTTGCTAATGCTGTGAAAATAACTCTCGGCCCCAAGGGTAGAAACGTTGTGCTCGAAAAAAGTTGGGGTTCTCCCACAATAACGAATGACGGTGTTTCCATTGCTAAGGAAATTGAACTGGAAGATAAATTTGAAAATCTTGGTGCGCAGCTCGTTAAAGAAGTTGCTTCCAAGACAAATGACATAGCCGGTGATGGTACAACAACGGCCACAGTCCTGGCCCAGGCTATGATCAAAGAAGGACTCAAGAACGTAACTGCGGGCGCAAATCCGATCCTCATAAAGAGGGGTATAGAAAAGGCGGTTGAGAAAGCGGTTGAAGAAATTCGCGCAATGTCCAAGAAACTCTCCAGCCGCGAGGATATCGCCCATGTTGCCGCTATATCTGCAAATGACCCTGATATCGGTGAGCTCATCGCGGAAGCGATGGACAAAGTTGGTGAAGATGGTGTAATCACGGTTGAAGACTCGAAGACTCTGGAGACTTACGTTGAATTTGTCGAGGGTATGCAGTTCGATAGAGGCTACATCTCTCCTTACTTCGTGACGGATCCTGAAAAGATGGAAGCCGTTATCAAGGAGCCATACATCCTCATTACCGATAAAAAACTCTCCGCGGTCAAGCCCATTGTCCCGATACTGGAAAAAGTAGCTCAGACTGGTAAACCTCTGGTTATTATCGCCGAAGATGTCGAAGGCGAGGCCCTTTCTACTCTGGTGCTCAACAAGCTCAGAGGTACTCTTGAATCCATAGCCATTAAAGCTCCTGGTTTTGGCGATAGGAGAAAGGCCATGCTTCAGGACATTGCTATCCTGACGGGCGGTACAGTTATCAGTGAAGAAGTAGGACTTACCCTTGAGAACGTTTCTATCGAGGATCTCGGTACTGCTGGCATGGTCAAAGTCAAAAAAGACGACACAATCATAGTCGATGGAAAAGGTGATCCCGAAAAGATCAAGCAAAGAGTCGGACAGATCAAGGCACAGATTGAACAGACAACCTCTGATTATGAAAAAGAAACACTTCAGGAAAGACTCGCGAAACTCTCTGGTGGTGTTGCAGTGATTAAAGTTGGTGCTGCAACAGAGACCGAACTCAAAGAAAAGAAACACAGAATAGAAGACGCCCTCAGCGCTACAAGAGCGGCTGTCGAAGAAGGAATCATTGCTGGTGGTGGAGTTGCTCTCGTAAGGGCAAAGAAAGCTGTGGAGAAGCTGCTCAATGAGACTGAAGATCCCGACATGAAGATCGGTGTGCAGATCGTCTACAAGTCTCTTGACATGCCCATGAGACAGATAGCCGCCAATGCCGGTCTTGATGGTGCTGTTATCGTCCATAAAGTACTGGAACTTGAAGATACCACTCATGGTTATGATGCATTGAATGACAGGTTCGTGAATATGTTCGAAGCTGGCATTGTCGATCCTGTAAAGGTTACCAGGAGTGCTTTGCAGAATGCTGCTTCCATCGCGGGTATCCTCCTTACAACCGAAGCGGCTATCGTTGAAAAACCCGAGGAAAAGAAAGAAACTACTCCACCGATGCCTGAATATTGATCTGAGAGAAGTAATGGGAGGGAATATTCCCTCCCATTTTTATTTTTTATTCTCATCTCTGAAGACAGTAACAACGAGGATTCCATTTATTTCTTTTCTGAATATAATCACGAGTCCAGCTTTCTGTACCCTGATATTTCCATTTTCCTCAATAGTGGCTTGCGAGGAAGGATCACTGATAACATTTATAACAGTTTCAGTGGAAATTCCGCGTTCATTGAGTCGTTGTAAAGCGTGGGGAGTAAACCTGATGTTCCCCAAATCGATTTTTTGTTCCCGGGTACGGGAATGTTTTCTTGGAGATCTTTCGAGTACTAGTGCTAAAATTATTAAAGCAACAATAATAAAAAAGACCGACACTACAAACACCTGACTTAAGATGAAGTATGGTGAAGCTTTTTTATTCTAATTAAATGACGGATAAGGGAACGGGTTCACAACCTTATGAGATACGGGATGAAGGGATTCATCCTGATCCCTGTTATATCAGGGTTCTTACTCATTATTTTGCTATCTCTACCATTCTACCTCAGGATGTTCTTTATCCCCAATTTTGAACACATCTTTGAACTTTCGCATGAGTTCAGTGCATTATTTTCTCCCTCACTTTAATTGGCAGGATATTGGAGCGTCAGTACGGCACCGGCCCCCCCATGCTTTTCAGCTGCTGTTTGGGGCCATTATTCCCATGACTCTGTTGTTTGAGAACCTGTGGCTAGGAATAAAAATACTATGCTATAATGATGGTTGAAAGCGGATTATGGAGGGATAGAATGCGTGTTCAGGATGTGAAATACCTCAGTAGAGTGATAATGGAATCCGGCGAAATCCCTTTGATTTGGGGACATTTTGGGGTCGGAAAGACCGACCTTGCCAAAGAATTGGCCAGGGAAACAGGGAGAAAGTTGATTATCCTTGTTATCTCCCAGATGGAACCGGGGGACCTGATTGGAATGCCGGCCAGGGGGAACGAAAAGACAGTCTTTTTGAAACCTGATTGGTGGCCGGAAGATGGGAACGTTATCATCTTGATTGACGAAATAAACAGGGCACACCGCTCTATAAGGAACGCTATAATGCAGCTCTTGATAGATAGACGGATACACAACCACGTGTTACCTGAGGGTGCCTGGATCATGGCTGCGGCCAATCCCCCCGATGAAGAATACGATCAGGTAGAACTCATAACAGACCCGGCGTTTATGTCCCGGTTCTTCCATCTCGAAATTACGCCAGACCCGAAGGAATGGATCGATTGGTCTCAAAAGATAGGAGTCCCGGAAGAAGTTACGGATTTCATTGAAGAATATCCAGAATTCCTTACAAAAGACAGACTGGTTTCGATGAGATTGGATTTACGCCCCAGTCCACGGAGTTGGTACAAACTCGGTAGGGTCATAAAGAACCTCGATAGGAAAGGATTCGAAAGGTTCGGATATATCCTTGCCGCCGGGATTGTCGGACCTGAGGCGGCAAGGACATTTATCAATAGAGTCAAAGGCATTGCCAATATCCCCCGTCCAGCAGATATCCTCCTCGAACTTTCAGACTCCACTATAGAAAGAATAAAAGCCTTTGACATTACGGCGGTGAATTCCCTCGTTACGAGGGTGACAAAGCACCTTTCGGAACTGAATGATCTCGAACTGAAAGATTACTATGAAAAAGTTGGAATTATCTCCAAGAACCTTCTCTGGCTAAAGAAACTTATACCCAGAGATTCTTTCTTTTCGATTGTCAGACATATTGCTTTCAGACTCGAGAACGAAAAAGGCTTGAAGAGAGCCTTTTATGAGAAATTGCTTGAAGAACTGGCAGTGGATGGAGATATTCTCGATTATCTTGAAAAGAGGGGATAGCGTGCCCAGAGCTTCTGTAGTAGAAGAAGCGGTAGTGGAACTCGCAAGGAAGAGTCCTTTTTATAACTATCTTTTTATGCATATTGAACGAATTCCTACTTCTAAAGTGCGGACCTTCAGTCTGAGGATCTCTGGAGAAGGGAACATACAGCTCTATTACAACCCAGAAGTCCTTTCTTCCAAACCTATAGAAATGGTACAGGCCCTGTTGGAGCACGAGTGCTTTCATATAATAAATGGGCATATTTTGATACCGGTGAAGAATAGCAGGTACAAAGCTTTGTGGGATTTATCCATGGATGCTGCTATTAATCAATACATACCGGTTCTCGACGCTTTCAGCCTTCCGATGGATCAGCTTCTCATGGAAGGGTGCGGTACTGATAACGAGCGTTTTTTTGTTGCTCCGCCGGCATCTATACCTGGAGAGACGGCAGAATTTTATTTCCAGTGGGGTCTGGAGTTTATGAAAAAGAACAAAACTGTCGATCTTGAACTGCTGGAAGAAAATATTGAAATGGCCGATTCTCACGAGAGTTTTGGCGATTTTGAATTACCCAGAGAGTTCATTGAAGAATTGTTGAAGAACATCGTTTCGGAAACTTATGAAAAGGCGAAAGACGGTATACCGGAAGGCATTGAAGCTTCCATTTCGCTATTTCTGAATAAGCCATTACTGGACTGGAGGACTATGATCAGAAGCTTTTTCGGTTCGGCGCAGTACATTGGCAGGTATAGGACCCCACTTTGGCCGAATAGGCGGTATGAAGACCAGCCTGGTTGGAGAAACGATTACGCGGCAAAACTGGTCATAATACTCGATACGAGCGGTAGCATTGTCGATGAGGAGTTCAATGCCTTTTTCAGTGAAATCGATATGCTCACCCGCCTTACGGATTCAAAGATATGGTTGATTCAAGTTGATGAAGCTGTTCAGGCGGTAACAAAGTATGGAAGGGGCATGTGGAAGGATCTAAAACTCATTGGTAAAGGGGAGACGAATCTTCAACCTGCCATCGACTACGCACAGAGAGAATTGAGACCGGAAGGATTAATCATTTTCACGGACGGCTTCACAGATTTACCCCATGTTAAGAGGAAGGTTATCTTCGTGCTTTCCAGGCATTACAATCCTGAATTTCTTGAAGATGCAAAAAAGATATACGGTAATTCTTCGGTGGTGATCCTCAAGTGATCTTTCGTGGGCCAAACGTTCTAAAAGACCTGTTCAACGAATTTTACTCTCAGCATAAGGCTTTTTACGCTGATGAAGCACTGATTCTTAGAGATAGGCAATCGGTTCTTGGAACCGAATTTGGGCACTTCATTACCTCAATCGTGGATGATGCTAGAGATAGTGCCCCAACACTGTCTCTATTTATTGATGAGGAAGGAAGGGGATTTTTGGGGCTGTCTTCTGTGACTCCAATGAAGCGAATGAGTTCTATCTACAGGTACCCTCCCTCACGAGTTACGGAGGCCCTCAGTAAGCTGTATAAAAAGTTATTTCCCGAAGCAAAGGTAACGGTCTCAAGAATAATACTTCAGTCACCGCTGAGAGTTCATTTTGTAGCTTTTTGTGGCAATGAAAGATTGTTAAAGCGAGAGATGCTGAAGGCCTCTCTGGCAGGCAGGAATTTTTATAAAGTGGCGGAGAAAATGGATGATGAACTGTTCGATTTTTATTGTAAATATTTCAAGAGATGGGTGAAGTTGAGACATGGAGAGATCTTCGTTTATCCAACGGAGGACAGAGTGAAGATCGTAACAGGACTGCCCCGCCTTAGTCACAATCTTGATTTATCAATAATTATTGAGCTGTCAAGGTTATTTAGAAGCCTTGTGGTGAAGAAACAGAACATTTTGAGGGCGTCGAATGTTTCACCTGACATGAATTTCTCCGGAGTAGCCACGAGCGCGTACGAAGTTGATTTGATAGATTCTCTTGAAGTTTACAGAAATCTTGAACCTTTTTATGAAATGTACAGAAAAAGTATAAAAAGGGCTATTGAAGCGATGATTGATTCTGTCAAGACATTACCATTCGAAGAAGGGTTCAAAGATGATTAAGCCATTTATCAAAATACAATATCCTCCGTCGAAAAAAGTGTTCAGGTCTTTCAAAGCCTCGGACTTCATCTCATATAGTGGAAGAATTTGCCTTTTCGATTCTGAGAGCTTTGACAGGTACAGACTCTACGAATCTCTCGAAGGCACACCGTTATTCAACCTGTCACATGAGCTCGTATTGTTGAAGGATAAGGAACTCTTCGTTCCGACTGTCGTCGAATACCTGTTCTTGAGAGGAGTGGTGGCGACCATAGGCTTGCCCATCGTAAGGGAAGACCTGATAGAAATGTATAAGAAATTTTCGAGGGTTCACCTTTCCCCTCTTGTTAGTGATGAGAAACTTTCAATGATGAATGAAAGAGGCAGATTTATGGAAGTTAGAAACATGAAGTTATATGTAAACATTTCAGCGAACGGTCTCAGGTATGAAATGCCTCAAAAAGGTTGAGTTGAAGGGTGTTTAAACAGCAGTCAGTGAGGTGATTGGATGAAGAAACTCCTCGGCGTTTTCGATATTATGTATTTTCTCCTGGTTTTCATTCTGGTCTTTTTGCTTGTTGGGCTGCTTTTTACAGGAAAGTTCCTTATGATGGGAGTTACTGCAGGTGGAATAATCTTACTCATTTATATCAGATATCTTGTTTATAAAAAGTTCGGTGAGAAAGAAGAAAAAGACGGAGGGGATTAGTTCCCTCCGTCTTTGAATTCTAGCGTCCTTTTCACCTGTCTTTTAACATGAAATTCGAGCTTATCTCCTTCTTGTATATCGTCAAAAGATAGTAGCTTGATTCCGCATTCTTTAGGGGCATCCACCCTGTTGACTTCTTCCTTATAGTGTTTCAACGATTCTATCTTTCCATCGAAGATTTCTTCGTTTCGTCTATATACCCTGACAAAGCCGTCTTTTGTAACATAACCATTTTGGAGCTGGACACCTGCTATGTTACCGAGTTTCTTGATTTTAAAGACCTGCTTTACTTCACCATGACCAACGACTTCGTCCACTTCTTCCGGTTCGAGAAGCCCCTCAAGAGCTTTCTTCAGATCATCTATCAAATCGAAAATGATCTCGTATATCTTTATCTGTACACCTTCCTCTTCAGCTTGAGATCGTGCCTGACTATCTGGTTTCACTTTGTATCCTATGATGACTGCATCGGAAGCGGCTGCAAGCATAACGTCACTGCCATTCACCGGACCAATACCAGAATGGACAATTTCTATGTGAACCTCCTCAGTTTCCAGTTTGGCAATAGCCTGCTTTAAAGCCTCAACAGCCCCGAAGGAATCAGACTTGATGATGAGGTTCAGTATCTTCCTTTCTCCCTCTCCCGAGATTCTCATGAATTCTTCGAGCCTGACGTGCTTTTTGCCTTTAACCATTCTTTCCTTCTTTTGCCTTTCCTTAACAAAGGCAGAGATTTCTCTCGCCTGATCAAGGCTATCAACGACATATAGTATTTCATGCATATCGGGAACTTCTTCGAACCCTATTATTTGAACGGGGTCAGAAGGGCCTGCATTTTTCACTTTTCTACCTTTTTCGTCTCTGAGGGCTCTGACTTTACCATGTGTCGAACCAGCCACAATGTAATCTCCCGGTTTGATTATCCCGTCTTTAATTATGGCTGTCGCCAGAGGGCCGACGCCTTTATCGAGTTCTGATTCAATTATGACACCACGGGCATTTCCCTGCGGAATGCACTTTATCTCACTCATTTCGGCCACAAGAAGTATCATTTCGAGCAGCTCATCGATGCCTTTGCCCATCTTCGCGGAGATGGGAACAACAATGGTATCTCCGCCCCAGTCTTCTGGGACAAGTCCCAATTTAGAAGCAAGTTGTTGCTTTGTCAGATCGATATTCGCGTTGGGTTTGTCTATTTTGTTTATGGCTACGATTATCGGGACATTTGCCGTTTTTGCATGGTTAAATGCCTCAATTGTTTGGGGCATTACACCGTCGTCCGCGGCTACAACTAGAACGACTATGTCCGTTGCTTGGGCGCCCCTCGCCCTCATTTCAGTAAAAGCCTCATGGCCGGGAGTATCTATGAAGGTTATTTTTTTACCATCGATTTCAGCCTGATAGGCACCTATCGACTGGGTAATTCCTCCTACTTCCTTTTCGGCTACGGTGGTTTTTCTGATTCTGTCTAGAAGAGTTGTCTTACCATGGTCTACGTGTCCCATTACTGTTACAACAGGAGGCCTCTGTACAAGCTTTGATTCGTCTTTGTATAGTTCATCAAATTTTTCTTTCAAAGCTTCAATGGGGTCGGAAATTTTTTCTTCCTTGAGTTCGATGTTCCAGCCATACTGAGCTGCAATCTGTCTCGCTTCTTCAAGGTTCACTCCCTGAGCTGGTCTGAGTATAATGCCGCGCATAAAGTGGTCTTTAATGATCTTCGAAAGTGGGACCTTTATTTTTTCTGCCAGTATGTTGAGTTTGAGTTCTTCGGGACTCAGATGCACCGTTTTTCTGATCTTTTCCTTGAGTATCTCTTCTTCTTTCTTCTTTTTTTCCTCTTCTTCTATAATTTCTTCTTCCTCTTCTTCAAGCTTCTTTGCTTTCTTTTTTTCAGAAGCTTTTACAGAGCGTACTTCTCTTTTTTCTTCTTCGTAAAGGCTGGCAATTATGTTCACTGTCTCATCATCTAGCATGGACATATGGCTCTTCACTGAAACACCGAGCTCTTCGAGTTCATCCAACAGCTCTCTCGTGCTTATTTTTAATCTTTTTGCGAGTTCATACACTCTGGTCTTTGGCATTGTCCTCACCTCCGGGCCTGACCAGTTTAATAATTTCAGCCGCAAGTCCCTCATCAGTTATTCCGATAGCTGATATGTTGTTTAGACCAACGGCCCTGGCCAGATTGAGCTTATTCGTATGTTCAAGTTCCACATAAAAAGCACCGTGACTCTGGCATCTCTTTCTCCAGTCAAGCTTTATAGAATCGCTGGTATCGCTGGCAACGATCAGAACTTTTTTTCTTCTGTTTTCACGCAGATACGAGCGAATCATTTCTTTTCCAAAAACAATCCTATTCGCTTTTCTGGCGAAGCCCAGGTACGATAATATTTTTTTTTCGTTGATACGAACACCTCCGATATTTTTAGTACTTGAGCTTGATCACCTTCATATTTAGCTTTGAGAGTTCTTCTCTGCTTGTTATCAAGAGCTCTTCTTTCTCTTCATAACTGTCGAAGTGACTCAAGAAATCTTCTGGCGAAATTAGCTTGAATTTAAGCGCTTCGGTTTTAAAATGCATTGGAATAACGATCTTTGGAGCCAGTTCCTTAGAAAGATCAAAGGCCTCTGAAGGCCCTATGGTATAAACACCCCCAACGGGAATCATAAGAATATCGGGGTTTTTTACTTTGTTAATAAGGTCTCTTTCGAGTATGACTCCAAGGTCTCCAAGATGAAGTATACGTATTCCATCAGGCGTTGTGAACTCAAATACAATGTTTGTGCCCCTTTCCGCACCTCTCGAAGAGTCATGGTATGTCAAATAGCCCTTTATCACGAATCCATCTCTTGAATATTCTCCCAGCTTATCGATTACCTCGAAATTTCCCTTCAAGAGGTGGTGGGCGTTGTGATCAAAGTGCTGGTGGCTCTCAGTTATCAGATCCGGATTCACATCGGGAATCTTGTAACCAACCGACTTGTCAAAAGGGTCGGTTAGGAGTATCTTACCTCCACTCTCGATGGAAAAACACGAATGACCATGCCATTTTATCCTCATCGTACCACCCCCTCCAATTATTATAACATGCATTAATCGTAGAGTATTGGAAGAAAAAAGGGCGGTTTCTTAACCGCCCTTTTCTTTCTCAGAATATATGTTTATTTGCCAAAGAAGAACTTTACCATTGTCGGAAAACGCTTCGCCCAAAATCGTTCGTTGTGAAGGCCACCTTCATCTTCCACATAAAGAAGGTTTTTATCTGTGTAACCGAGTTTCTTCAGGAGATCGATCATATTCCTCGTGTCTTTCAGAGCCTGTTCAACTTCAGCAGTTCCTATGTCTATATAGAGTTTAAGATTATCGACTCCTGCATTCTCAACGAACTCAAAGATCTTGCCACCTGTTATCCAGAACGAGGAACTCATTGCCCCGACCATTCCAAAGACTTCCGGATTCCTAAATCCTGCGTAGAGAGATATCAATCCACCCATTGAAGAACCTGCAATTGCAGTGTTATCATTGTCCGTTAGAGTTCTGAAATGGGTATCTATATAGGGTTTTAGCGTATTGATTATGAAATCAACATACAGGTCTCCTTTTCCTTCACTGCTGTAACCATCCCCGGAGAAAGGCCAGGGAGAGTATTCCGATAATCTCTGCTCTCCTGTGTTGTATATACCAACAATAATGAGTTCGCGAAGCTCACCCAAGGTTATTAACCTCTCACAGGTTTCATCCACTTCCCATTCGCCAACAAAGGAAGTGGCTGTATCAAAAATATTTTGGCCGTCGTGCATGTAAAGGACGGGGTAACGTTTTTCTTTATCTTTCTTATAGCTTGGAGGGAGGTAGACTATTATTGTTCTTTCATTGTTCAGCTCCGGAGAGTATAACTGAAATTTTTCGAAATGCCCCGTTAGAGTGTGGGGAATACCCACTTCAATATCTCCCCTCTCGACGAAGTCTCGCCAGTGTTTGACATCGAATTCATAAACACCGGGGTCTTTTACTTTGATTGCGCGATTGGATATCTCTTCACCTTTCTCTCCTTTTTCAACGGTTTCCCAGTTTCCACGGGTGAATTTAAACTCGACCAATGTGCCCGCATCAAATTTGAGCGTAATTTCATAGGTCTTCTCCGCTATTTTCGTCATTTTTGTCTTTGGATCCCCTGGGTTCCAATTATTGAAGGAGCCACCAATATAAATTTCCGCATCATCGGGTGTATAATTCGGGACAGTCACTCTAAAGGTAACTTCAACTTCCCCCTGTACCGCTGGTTCTACGGCTTCTTCGGTTTCTTCTCCTGGTAGCGGCAGGTCAGCCCATGAATCTACACTGTCATTCACTATTTCTTCTTTCTTTACTTCGAGTATCCTGTTGTTGATTTCCTCACCCAGAGGTCCCTTTTCAACTTTACCCCAATTTCCCCGGGTGTACTTGTATTCTATAGTACTCTCCGCTTTTAGGGGAAGGGTTATTTTTGCTACGAGACCAGTTCGTTCCAAACGGTATTTTCTGTCCCCAGGATTCCAATCATTGAAATTGCCTGCAATATAAATGCTATCCCCCTCAGGAGTGTTTGAAGGTAATGTGACTACAAACGTAACAAGAACCTCACCCGCTTTTGCAACAGGAACTTTAGGAGCATTATTCTGAGACTGTTGCGTAGAACATGCAGTGACAAGAAGCACAAGGAGTAAAATAAAGGGGAAAAACTTCTTCATCCCAACACCTCCCTCTTCAAAATTACCCCGTTGAGGTCGTAGATATATACACTCATAATCTTTCCAAATTCAATCAATCCAAAGGTGCCCGATGTTGAATCTTTGGGTAAAGAAGGACTACCAGGATTCAAAATAAGCTTTCCATCGTGTTTTTTTAATTCATGAATGTGGGAGTGTCCGCTTATGACCACGTTAGCATCATCGATTTCAACAGTTCTATGACCGTGATAAATCAAAAACCGCATAGAATTTATGCATTCCAATCTGTGCCAGGGAAGCTCATTCACTTCCATTATCATGAGATCAACATCCGCATCGCAATTGCCCCGGACTCCCACCAACTTATCTCTGAGCATTTTAAACCTTGCTCCCAGCTCAGCTGGGTTGTACCCTTCAGGTATTCTGTTTCTCGGTCCGTGATATAAATAATCCCCGGCGTGAATTATCAGGTCCACATTTCCGGAGATTTCCAGTATTCTATTGAATCTCACGATGGAACCGTGTGTGTCTGAAACCACTAGAATTCTTTTAACCATCTGAAATATATCACCTTCCCTTTTTCCGCTGCTATCGTAACTTCATTCGCTGTGGCTGTATTTGAAATCCCGAACGGCTGGTCAAAGGCCATTTCTCTGTTTTCAAGCTCGTATTTGAACCCCTTTAAAGTTACTCCCGGGACTAAACTTCCGAAAGGAAAGATGGACCAGGTCTCGCCCGGGATAGCAGAAAAAGTCTTGGATCCGTGCACGAGTCCAATTTCTACCCTCTCTGAGAGTATCTTTACTTCCATTTCTTCCTTAGAAAACTTGAGCAGTAACATAAGTGTCGCCAGAAAATGGTCTTCTCTTCCTCCTGTGGCGGTAAGCAATATCACACGATTGAAACCGCGATTATTCAACTCTATTAAGGCTAATTCCGTATCCGTTTCATCTTTCTCATGAGGGAATTTGATTGTCTCTACACCATTTGAAACACACCAATTTAATGTTTCAGGGGAGACAGAATCCAGATCACCAATCAACAGATCAGGAACAACCTCTATTTTCCTCAAATATTCAGCACCAGAATCCACTGCGACAATAAAGTCAGAGATGTTGACAATTTTTCTAAAGAATTTTTTTGAAGAATCCTTTTTTCCCCCGAGAAATACTGCCGCTGTCTTCATCTCACATCTCCCGAGAATAATATTCGTCTGTACTTGTTGACAGTCCTCCTCGCAATTTTAATACCCTTTTGCTGAAGTATTCTCGCTATTTTTGAGTCACTGAGGTCTGGCTTCTCCTTCAGTAATTCAGCCATTATTTCCATTGCATTCTGACGTGTCTGCACACTGCCGAAGAAATATCTCAGTGGGAAGGTACCAACGGGAGTTTGGACGTATTTTCCCTTTACCGCTCTACTGACAGTGGAAACGACGACCTCATTTTTCTCGGCTATTTCGGTCATTTTCAGAGGGGTGAGCCTTTTCGTCCGTCCCAGCAGGAAAGCGCTGTTCTTTCTGATCAGTTCCCGGCCAATGTTGAGTAAGATCGTTCTTCTCTTTTCAAGCGCATTTATATAAAAATGAGCTTCTTGAAGCTTCTCGTTGAGGTATTTGCTGGCGTCACTCTTTTCTTCCTGAAGATACCGTTCATAAATGTCGTCAACTTTGAGAGCGAGTCCGCAATCACGCACATTCACTATGAATCTACCGTCAATAAAGTCGATATATATCTCTGGTTCGATGTATCTCGTAGGATTTCCATCTTCATAGCCCGAGGTAGGGAAGATTTCATCGCCCCTGAGTTCTCGCATCTCCTCCAGGCTTTCAGCAAATAAACCTTCGAATCCCGCATCCCTTATTTGATCGATGACTTTTTTCAACACTTCTGGTGAGAGATTATATTCATTTGAGATTTCTAAAAGCTTTTTTTGGAGTATTCCTCTTGAGTCGGTATTTTCTAATAAGGCTTCGAAGGCTCGCAGTTCCTCGTCCTCAAGCAAATAATAAGCTAATTCAGAGAGTATCTCTTCAAAAGAAGGTTGAGGACCTTCAAGCCTATCAAAATCCCAACCTTGAAAATCCTCGCGGGTTTCCCTCATATAGATATTGTAATCCGTTCCGGAATCATAATAGTCTTCTTCCTCTTCCTCAATTTCATCTAGCAACAGCTCATATTCATCCCTCTCGAGCTCGAGCAAGGGATTCCCTTCGATAAGTTCGCTCAATTCAGCTTTCAGCTCCAGATGGTTGAGTTGAAGAAGTTTAAGTGCCTGTTGCACTTTCAGAGACAATCCAAGTTTCTGTTCAAGACGCTGGGAAAGTTCATGATTCAGTCTCATGATATCACCATGCTATTCAAAGAATTTTGGTTCTGCAACACTTTTTCTGAGGATCCATATCTTTGAACCTACAAAATTCCGGTATAAATCCGTTCATACCAGTGACAGATACATCATGCTATAGAACATCTTTGTAACTCTACTCGATTTTCCTTCTCATTATACTCCAGACATTTACTGCGTATCTTTAATATAGGTGAGTAAAGCCAGATGCTTTATTTAGCTAATGTACCCTTTCATTATGACTTCCCTGGAGATATGAAAAAACTTCAGCATAATTCTCTGCTACGATTGTTGGTGAAAGACTGGACTCGGGTTTTTGGCTGAGTTCTGCAGCCTTTCCCATAAAATAGCTACCCAATATCAAAGAGTCGATCGATTCCAGTCCCTGTGCAGAAAAACCGGCTATGGTGCCAGAGAGCAGATCACCACTACCTGCTTTCGCTAGACCGGTGTTGCCGGTAATATTCAGCCAAATATTTCCTGAATAGGTGGCTATAATAGAAACCGCTCCTTTGAGAACTATCAAAACACCATTTTCTTCTGCAAAGGCTTTTATGAGGTTCATGTTGTTGATAACGTGTTCAATACCAGCATCCACTAATCTGGCGAACTCGCCCGGATGAGGGGTGAGGATGAAATTCTTTTTTCCCTTTATTATCTCTGGCCATTTACTTACTGCATATAAGGCGTCAGCATCAACAACCACGCTCCTAAGTTTATCTAACTTTCCATTTGACAGCAATTCCCGCACAAAAGCTTGAGTCTCTTCAGTTCTCCCAATACCTGGACCAATAACCAAAGCATTGGTTTTTTCAATAAGGGGGATGAGTTCATTGAGATCGTCAGGTATCAGCGTGTTCGACTTCGAAGCGATAGCAATCGCTTCTGGTAAGTGATTTCGGACAACACTTTGTGCGTTCTTTGGTGTGAAAGTGTATATCATTCCGGCACCGACTCTCAGACTTCCAAGGGCAGAAAGGAGTACCGCTCCTGTATAATCAGGACTCCCTCCGACAATACAAACCCTTCCAAATGTCCCTTTATGTCCCCAGGGAGGTCTTTCTGGTAATAACTCTCTGGCAAGGGAATCATCTATCAACTCGATTGAAGATAGTTTTTTGAGGATATATTCAGGAAAACCAATTTGTGCTATACGTAATGAACCCACATAGTTGCGACCCGGGAAGAAGAAATGCCCTGGTTTCGCTAAGCCAAAAGTTACCGTAACATGTGCGTTGAATGCTACCGGATTAACGGAGCCATTCACACCATTAACTCCAGAAGGTATATCTATAGCCACCCTCTTCAGCTGCAAAGAATTGATATACTCTATCAAAGAAACTATTTCTTTTTCTAACTTTCCACGAAATCCAACACCAAAGAGCCCGTCTAAAATAAGATCGTATTCTTTAATGAGCTTTTTCCTGCTTTCAGTGAGCTTCTTGTAGCGATATACTTTTCCACCGAAAGCTTTGAATAGCCGTTGATTGAAGCGAGCTTCCTTCGTTATGGGTTCACCAAGGCTAAGGGCGTTCACCTCTATCCCCCTGGCCAGTAGCAGTCTTCCGGTAGCGTAGGCGTCTCCCCCGTTATTCCCTTTTCCACAGAGCAGTAGAACCCTTTTGGGAGAAAAATTCAACAGTTCTGCAACAAGGGCTCCGGCTGCGTTTTCCATGAGGAGTAAGGCTGGTACGCCCAATCCTATGGTCTGTTTATCTATTTCTTTCATCTCTGAAGGTAAAGACAGTTTCATTAAATCACCCCGTTAATATGATAACATCACCTTGTTTAATGATTGAGAGGTATATCATGAATACCGGGAGTCAATGTAATTTGAAATGGTATAATTTTTGTCAGGAGGCGGTTGTTTGAAAAAACTTTGGGTGCTCATTCTAATACTTTTGGAAACGCTTGTTTTCACAGTGGATTTTGATCCCCTGACTCTTTTCCTGGAAAGGCTTTCTCTTGAGAAAAGTGTTTCTTTTCAGGCTGTGATTGAGTTTTCACTCATCGACACTTCGGATGGAACAGAAACGAAAGTTGAGTTTGAACTCGGCATAAAGTTTTTATCAATGGATTTTTCAGACTGGTATCTTGAAATAGTTGAGCCGGAGGAGCTTTCAGGTATAGCTTTTGGCTATCTGGAAAGGGAGGGTGTTTTATTCAGCATCGTTGATGGAAACCCATGGAAACAGTACAGGACAGCAGACGATTTCACACTGCTGGGTAATTTTCTGCGTGGATTTTTCGGTGGTTTAAGCGATCCGAAAAACTTTGACTGGAAGAAGGAAAAAGGGACAGAAGGTGTCATTTATTACATCACTCCAAACGAATCCAAACTGAGATTTATGGGACTCTTGCGCGGTGGCGGTTATATCCCCAATGTGATGAAGATTACAATTGGTTTTGCGATGAAAGAAGGACGCTTTCCTTTCCCAGAATTCATACTTCTGATGGACAGATTGGAAAGAGAAAGCGTGCGCATAAAACTACAAGACTTCAGCTTTGGAGTACAAGAAAACTTCTTCAATGAACTAAGGGAGAGTTATTATTCCACATTTTGATTTTGGTAAAACCCTATCCCGCGTTGAAATATTCTTTCCATTGATTTGCGCTGGCAAACTGCCCGTTGCTAAATCTCAATCAAGGCTCGTAGAACCGGGGCTTAACAATGCCCAAGAACTTTCCTGCGACTTCGATTACATCACCCGTTTTCAAATTATTCAAGTATAGACCAGAATCGTTTATAACCACAAGAAATAGTTCTCCCGTCCACGGGTCATCAAGCAATTTGATCTTTCTGGGTTTCTCACATAGATTCACCTGTCTTAGAAACCTCAACCTTCCGGAAATATCAAAGAGAAGAACTCTTCTATCTTTGAAATCAGCAACTGCAAGAATGTCACCGAAAGTATCCAGAGATATAGCATATCCAATTCCTACCCGCTCTTCTAAAATGAGACTGTTATCCTGAATCTTCAAAACTATGAGTCCGTTAATTCCGGCAGCGACGAATATTTTTCCTCCTACTACCACAATCTCAGAAGGGGAAAATTCATCTGGCGCTCCTGTTAGTGTGTACCCTCCAAACTTGTCAACTTTCTCAAAATATAGTCCCTTCTTCTTGAACAGCGAAAGCCCGAATTTATTAGTAGCCACTACTAGATAATCGTGCCAGGTTTCAATATCCACGACCCAACCATTCGTAGGGATGTATTCCACAAATTTAAGGAAATCAGGTCTAAAGAATTTATAGTGCAGGATTTCCCGGCTCCCATCCGCGATGAACAAATCGAGATGTTCGATATTGATAGCTACATCGGTGACATGTTTGATATTGACGATATTAAGTGTTTCAAGGGTTTCCCTGTTCAAAATAGATAATCCGAAGTTTTTCATTCCCAGAAATAGATAGCTTCCCGCTCTTATACCTCCATCGACAAAGTCCAACTTGCTTTTCGAAATACACACTTTTCCTTTTTCAATAACCAGTTTCTCTATTCCATTAGTACCCTGTCCGACGTATATTTCCAGCGCTGCCATGAGATGGGTGATTGATAGAACCAGAAAGAGCAGTACGAAGAACTTTTTCATATGACCACCCCCAGGATTATCATAATCCTCGTTAATGTCAATTTGAGTTTAGAGAACATTAAGGGCGTAATTACCGGTGATTAACTGAAACAAGAAAACTAAAGTATGCTCTTCAAGCTCATAGAACCATTTGAAAGCTCGAAGATCAATTTAGAAGATTTCAACGGGAAGTGCCCCTCGCAATGCCGTTCCATGGGAATAAAAACTGCATCAATTGCCTTGTTACAGAGAAGTTCGGTTCTTGAGATTTTTACACAAACCATAACGGGGGTATATATGCTATTGACGAAGAAAGGTGAGATGAGAATTCCATTATCTTGGAGTTGCTCAAACCACTGTACGGAAATGTCGGATGGTGCGACCATAGATATGATGCCATTATAAGGCGCCCCTTCAGGAAAACCATAATAGCCATCACAAGAGATAGTTGTTATATTATTCAGCTGGTATTTTTTGAAATTCGAACGAGCAATATCCATCAATTCGATGTCCCACTCAAGACTCACTATTGTCGCGCTTGGAAATGCGATAGCCATGATAGCTGTCGCATAGCCCGTACCGGTACCAATGTCAAGAATTCTTGAATTCTCTTCGATATTCAATAACTGAATCATTTGAACCACCAATGAAGGTTGGGTTGAAGTGCTTATTATCCGTCCAGCTTTTTTCCAGCTTGGAAGTACCTGATCATATTTGGCCAGAGCCCGGTATCCGGGGAGAACAAAGTCACCCCTATCGATTTTACATATCGCTGTATAAAGCCTTTCATTGTTAAGGATACCCATAAAGCGCAGATCATCAGCTAGATCCTTGGGTTTTCTCATTAGTTCACCTCATTCTGCTCAAATAATTGTTGGACAACTATTTTTCCAGACGCTCTTTCATCAGTTCAAGTTTTGCCGCAATTGATATTTTTAAAAGGCTTACACCGCTGACAAGAAGTATAATAGCACTGAGAAAACTGAAAATTGCCCCCAAGAAATTCTCTGAAGAAAGAAATTCAAAAGTTTGATAAAAAGCGTAGCCTCCTCCGGAGATGATTAGAAATCCGATAACGTCATAGAAAACTGTCAAAATAGCTCACCTCCTGCGCTATTAAGAAATTTCAAGTATTCTTCGAATCTTAGAAATATTTTCGCGATGGCTTCTGCATGTGGGAATGCAAACCATCTAAGAAGAAGATATATAGCAATAATCATCATTAACGCGAATAATGCCGTAAATGCATTTTTCACACTAAGAGCATCGGGCATTTTCAACAGCAACCTTGCCCTCAGTTCTCTCAGTGATTTTATAGGATCGTCAAGTGTTCTGGCAGGGTGTTTCCTGCCGCCGCGCATATAGGTAATGTAATAACTTACCATGAGCTGCTTCACCACGTAAGCGCTCCACGCGCTTCGAGTAAGATAAGATCTAATGTAGATGTTCATAAGGCTCACAATTATGCCCACTGATGCACCGAAAAATACCAGTGCCAGAAAAGAAGGTTCGAAAAAAAGTAAGGTTGTCGTTGTCATTATTCCTGTAACTATGACTAGGGCAAAGAACACATAATGCTTTTTCTGCCCTGCTTCCACTTTTTCTATCGATATTTGCGAAAAGTTCGTTCCGATAACAAGCTGCAAAAGGTTACTAGCTGCAGAGAGAAGGGGAAAAAGGTAATCTATGTTTCTTGAGTATTCTAAGAAATATAGAAGAACAAAGCTCATGGAAAGAATTATTGTTCTGATGAACAACCACTTCTTTGCGTAAATGGAGAACAACGAGAAGGCGAGTACGATAAGGGGCATGATAAATTTCCCTGAAAATAGCTGGTATATAGACAGACAATATAGCGGTACATCCATCAGCAAAGTAATCATGAATCTCTCCTCTTTTACATTTGATTATAACTTTCCCTTGCTAGAAAGACTTGGTGCTGACTACAATAACACATTCAATGAGTGTTTTTCACTCATACGGCAGAGAACCATTGAAGATATTGTCACCTATTCGAAGCGATTCTATACTCAATTATTATTGAATTGAGATTTTTGAAAGTTGTGTTTGATTTTATTATATAACATTTTACCTGCGATAATGCTTCTGCAGGAACTATCAAAAGCTTCAGATTGCAAAATAGAGTCATTATTCCTTCTAAAGCATGTTTTGGAAGGAACTTAGGTTCTGGAGCTGAATAAAACTTTCTTTAAAGGTCGGTTTGATACAACGAAGTTTCTCAATTAAGGAGGGGATTGTGTTATTAAAACGGGAGCCATCGTCTTTGAAAACCTCTCTCTTGGACTGAATGGTTTGGCTATGCCGGTGCATATTTACCTCAATAGCCTCTCCGCACTAGCAGATATTGGTGTAATGGCACCGGGCTATATACGAGAATTCCAAATGAATGTCCTGATACTGTATCCTGTTCTACATGTGGGTATCTATATGGACATCTAAAATGTTCCTTTTCACACAAGGAATTACAAGCAAGTTAGTGGATGAGTCTCACAATTCCATTGTTTTTTTTCTTTCGGAGTGTAATATAAAGCCGAGGAGGTGGTCGTGTTATGAAAAAGGTACTCCTAAGCATTTTGATCATTTTTGTAGCGGTTATTGCTTTTGGGAAGTTCTCTCTTGGAGCAAACAGTCTTATTGCAGCCAGTTACGTGATTGATCCCGGTGCAACACCGTTTGTAGGCATTGTGGAAAGCATTGATGTCAGGGTTTCCTTAGGTATGTTTCATGGTGGTCTCACGACTCCTTTCATGGTGTTTGCTTTCTCAGCCGATACAGGTTCCCAAATCTCGGCATTTCCACCGGGACTTGTGTGGTACGCGTACGCTGGTGGACATCTGCCATTCGGAAGAATGTATGCCATCGCTGATCTGGGAGTGCTGATTTCATTCGGTGGCCTCGCACCAAATTTTGTTATATTTAGAATTGGCGGAGGTATGAAACTCGGAATGAACGGATTTGTTGAATTTAGCACCCTCGCAGCACTTCAGGATATTCAAAATACTATCGGTAAACTCTTCACTGTAGAATTCGGTTACATATTCTGAGGATGTGAAATTTAAAGAGGGGCAATTAGCCCCTCTTTAAATTGAACGTCTATTTTCTAGCGAATGATAACGTTTTTACCATAGCATAACTTGATTGCTGGAAAGCAACTAAAAATGTAATTTGCTTCAAAACAGCAATTAGATAATGGTTGCGTGGAATAGTAAAGGTTCGATCATTGTTCATGTGCAGAACTTCGTATTTATTCTTTCCATATACAATGGTTTTCATCTTCAAAGGCTTTTAATAACGTTTTCTGCCGTTCGTTGTTCTTTGTCCGCAAGAACTAGTCTAATCCTTTATAAATAGAATATAAAAGTGGCAGAAAGGGTCTTCTCTTTCCATTATTTGTCCTTCCCGGAGGAGTAAAATCTTCTCAGGAGGTGATGAAATGAAAAGGGCTCTACTGAGCATTTTCATTGTTTTACTTGTAGTTATGGCTTTTGGAAAATTTTCTCTTGGACTAAATAGTCTGATCTATAAGGTCAGTTATGATGCAGACTTCAGCTCGGACATAATAATTACCCCGGATCTCTCAGAGACGCTGTATGTCTTAGGCAGTCTTGACCTGAGAGTCTCTATTTCAATGTTTCACCTTGGAGCCGCTGTGCCTCTGTTTGGATTTGCTAAAAATCTAACAACTGGTGACAGCACATTTGTACCGATGCCGGGCTTGATACTTTATGCATATGGTGGTGCTCACCTGCTTTTGAACAAATTCTACATTTTTGCAGATGTTGGAGCGGTGGTACTCGGGCCTTTTGGACCTTATATAGGTAATCCACTATTGAGACTCGGTGGAGGTATGATGCTGGGAAAGCACGGATTTGTAGAGATCGGGTTCTTGAAATGGCTGGTACCTGTTGAAGTATCTCAAAAAAATGTCGACATAGAATTTGGTTACGTGTTTTAGAGGCTTATGACTGGTATCGAACAATACATCAGAAAAAGCAGCGAATAGATCAAATGGTTCTTCCTCTTTGGACGAATAACATTACTCAATCTGAGGGAGCAAATTTTAACTTGTAAATTTATTTTCTCTTTGCTTCATAGATATTGTTTTCTTCATCATAACAGACTTCAGTGCCAGTGGATAGCTGAGATGATAAGGTGGATTTTTGTTGCTGTTCCAGAAAACCAGATATTTGTTATCGCTTTTTCCAATTCGGTGTTATAAGTTTTGCTATGTAATTTGTTTGAAAACAACGCAGAACTATCCTGTGTAGTTTTATAAGAACCGCGTAAGTTCATGAAAATCAGGTAGTAATCACCTGGAACAAGCAAAATCCTTTCAATAAACTCGTTCGAAATTTGTAAGCGCAAAAGCTGAAAATAAAATCCCCTCTTTTTATGGTATACAAATACTTCATATGTCCGAATCATTCCGGTACATTATGGAGGCATGACTTTCCAGTCGATCAAATTATCAGATTCGGCGATTCCTACGGTTCTTCTTTCGGTAGCTCCCTGGATTTTTGTCTCTGAGCACCTGTAAAAAATACCTGTACCGACATTCTTTGGTTTTCAAAAACCGTAGGTCCCAGATATATTGATATATTTATCGCTGAATTTTATGTATCCCATATTCACATGCTTTTCTCTTTCACTGAGGTCGTCAAAGCCTTCCAAAGTTTTACCCTTTCAAGATACTTCTCAATCACCGCCTGGGTTTTGTAGTCGAATGGGATCGCTGAATTTGTAAGCCATTCATGCGCACAAAGGGTGTCACCTTTTGACAAGGATTTCAGAGCCATGAATTTGCAGTATTCATAAATCCGTTCTTCGAGGTCATCACCCATAAATAGACCCGGATAGGGCATTAGTTCTTCAAAGGCGATCTTCTGAACTTCCGGGTAATTGAAATGCTCTTTGTATTTCTGCCTTGAGTAGAGAAATCTGAATATATCCTCCCGTGTTTTCTTCCATTGAGGAGTGCCTTTTTCAGGCGGGAGATGTTTGATTCTGAGTTCTTTATCAAAGTAGAACCTATAGCCAAGAAGTCTAGCGTTGAAAAGGTAGTCCATATCTTCACCGCGCGTGATTTCAGGGTCAAAGGGGATATTCTCCATTAGTTCTCTGCTCATCACCATATTGCCGCCGAGGGCAATCATTGTGGCTATATAACGTCTATTATTCGAGAAAAGCTTTGAAAAAGTCTCCTTCATGGCTTGGGTCTTTTGCCAGTGGGGGACTGTTTCCAGTTGTTTCTCCTTTTCAACATAATATCCTGCTTTTCCATGTATAACACCATTGTCGGGTCCTTTCTCGAGAAGGTCTTCGGTGGCTGTTTTGAAAAACTCTTTATCCATAACGAGTTCGTCATCATCAAGAAAAATGGCGATATCGCAATTAGATTCCAAAGCCGCGATCAGACAGAGGTTCCTCACCTGCGGATATCCCAGGGGTTCTATCAACTCAATGATTTCTTCGTTGAGATTAAGTTCGGTTTTTAACTCTTCAAGCCAGCTATAGGATTTCAGAACTACGTCCATATATCTATTAAATGGGCTTATATAATCATTCAATCTCTCTTCAACTGCTTTCTTTAGCTCTGAATGGTTGGAAACACCCACGATTATTACTTTGATTTCTCCTGTCTTTATTTCCTCGAACTGTGAAAGATTTTGTAGCGTCCTATGAAGTGTTCCATCATTTTCAAGAGGAGTTGGATGGTCAAAAACGACTTCCTCTCCTTTCTCCTTTCCCCAGTAAGTTGGTATCACAATACAAGTTTTCATCACATCACCTCACATCGAGTTATCTTTATCTAGAATGTCCTGCTTGATGAGTTTCAAGAATGCTTTGGCTACCTCTGGATCAAATTGTGTCCCCGAACACCTCTTGATTTCTTCAAGAGCATCTTCTTTTTTTAGAGCTTTTCTGTAAGGCCTATCGTAAATCATTGAATCATATGAATCTACCACGGCAATAATCCTCGAAGCCAGGGGTATATCTTTTTCTGCTAGTCCATCTGGATAGCCTTTTCCATCGAAACGTTCATGATGATGCCTTACGTAAAGAGCGATATTTTTCAGCTCTCGAATATTGCCAAGCACGTCAGCTCCCCAGATCGGGTGCATTTTAACTATCTCAAATTCTTCCCGGGTTAATTTCCCGGTCTTATTCAAAATATCGGCAGGTACCAGAATTTTACCCATATCGTGTAAGAGAGCTGCCCAGTATATTTCAGTAACTTCATCTCTCTGCAAACCGAGTTGTTTTGCGAGTATCGAAGAAAGCTTTGCCACCCTTTCCGAATGTCCTTTTGTGTATGGGCTGTGTATTTCAAGCATCCGCACTGCAGATAGGATTATTTCTCTTTGCATTTCAAACTGACGAGTATTCAGTTCTTTAAGACTCAAAAGAGCTGAAGCCATACTGGAAAGTGATTTCATGATTTTAACAGCTTCAACGGAGAATTTCTTATCGGAGTTTTTGGAGATGTTCAGAGAAAGATAACCGATTCTTTTTCCATTTACTGTAAGTTCTGCCACGAGAGATTCTTTTATACTTTTAACACTTTTCAAAAAGTCTTTAGAAACCTCTGGAGGGAAACGAAGATTTTTCAATTCAATGTCCTTTATAAGGTAAATACCCGGATAAGGTGATTCCGCTGTACTAACCAGTTCAGGAGTGATAAAATATTCAGCTTTCAGTGGAAGTTGTTTTAGTGCAGATAGGTCATGTCCAACAGCATCCACAAAAAGCCACTTTCCTTCTTTAATCAAAGAGACACAGCCATAATCAGCTTCTGGCAACATCTGCATAGCAGTTTGGAAAATTGTTTTCAACAGCTTTTCTCTGGGATTGACTGAATACTCAACAAGATTTGCTGATATTTCGAGAAGTTCTTCGAACTTTGAGTTGGTTGCTTCGAGTTTTTTAGCAGATTCAAGTAGTTCTTCATGGAGTTTCTGTAGTTTATTGAAGGACTTTTCGAGTTCATCTGACTGCGTTTTTATTGTGAGTGCTGCTTTTCTATAATCATTGACTATCAAAAGACCAAAATTGAGCATCACAACAGAGAAACCATACCCCAACATTTGAATTGGGGGAAACCATGGTAAAAATTCTGCGAAAGCGTCAAACCCCAGTGTTAAAAGCAAGAAGAGGGACGATGAAAAGATTATCCCCTGCTCTGAACTCAAAGCAAGATAAAGAATTACAAAGAAGTTAATCAACATTCCTAGAAAAGCTGGAAACCTGAAGAACGCAGAAAAGATTATGAGGAACACGTTTATGAATATCATGAATCGAGAAACTTTGAATTCTTTCCGTGTTAAATGTTCGACACCGATCAATACAAGAGACGAAGCCGACAGGTTCAAAGTCACTGGAATAAAAGGAAAAAGCATGTCGTTTTTAATGCTCGCAATATTGTCGGTTCTGAAAAAATGGAGGATCAATAGAGATGTCAAACCAAAAAGAGCTATACCCATTCCCAGATATTTCTCTTTTTCGGTAACAAAAGGTGATCTTTCCAGAAGCAATACAATAACCGTAAGAATCAAACCCATTCCGGCTGCAAATAACCATAGCTGAGAGTTGAAGAACTCCATTAACTTACTCTTTATCTGTTCTAAATTATAATCACCCAGGTAAGGGGCCTTCTCGAGGGCCACAAATTTTTCCGAAGACAACTTTATAACAAGGGTGTTTTTTTCAGTTTTTATATCCTCAGGTATCTTAAAGACGAAGTTCGAATGATGTATAAGAATGCTTGGAGGATACACTTCCCCTATTAACGTTTCATTCAAATATATCCAAGCCTTATCCGCAATGATGTGTGGAATTACGATGGCATCTTCGCTGAAGTAATCAAGTTCCTTCCGGAATGTAAATGTTGTTCTTTTTCTCGATGCAATTCTGAAAGGTACTTTGACTTCCTTGACTCCTTGTGGCGTAACAAACCCCCAGTTTTCAGTAAGAAGATGTTTTCCTGGCATGAAAAACAGCCAGAAAAACAGTAGGAGGCCAAAGAAAGCTACAGTAAGATATAAGATACTTTTTTTACCCTCCAAACGATTTCACCATCCAGTCATATAGTGCAAATCTATGTTCCGTATGATTTAATTATATTCAAGAGGCATTTCAGTGTCCTTAATTTTGTAACTTAGACAGTAAATTTAGTTTTTTGGTTTTCACTTCATGAAAGGGAGGGTAAACACATGAATTGCCCGAATCTTCAACGAAATCTTGATAAATGCAATTGCAGCTATCCCGGTTGCCCTAGAAAAGGGAAATGCTGCGAATGTCTTGATTATCACCGCTCACGCGGAGAACTACCCGCCTGCTATTTCACTCAGGAGCAGGAAAGAACCTGGAACAGGAGTATCGAATATTTTATATCAGTAAACCGATAAAACCAGGCTATTTCAGTGCTTTAAGACTACTTCTACTTTACATCAAATTCAATTCTACCATCGAGAGAACGTATTTTTAGTAGGCTTACAATTGGAACATCGAAGGTTTTCAGCAGTTTCCTACCGCCTTCGAAAGTTTTTTCGATGACTCCAACTATACCCTTCAATTCAGCACCGGTTTTTATAACCATATCAGCGACTGCTTCAATGGTCCTACCACTCGCCAAAAAATCATCGACAATCAGTACCCTGTCTCTAGAATCAACCATTTCTTTAGAAAGAAACAATTCAGTGATCCCGCCTTTTGTGTGCGAAGGAGCTTCCCCTTTGATGTAATTGCTCATTGTGATCGGTCGTTTTTTCCTGATGAAAACCGTAGGAACACCAAGTTGTAAACTCGTAGCCAATGCCGGCGCTATTCCAGAACTTTCGACGGTGACTATCTTCGTCAGATTAACCTGCGCGAAATACTCGCCAATGGCCTCACCTATACTTCGCATCAATACCGGGTTTATCTGGTGGTTTAGGAAGGAATCCACCTTCAGAATGCCTCCCTCAAGAACTGTTCCTTCTTCTTCAATAAGCCTTCTTAGCAGCTGAGAGCATCTTTCTACCGCACTCACTTCTCTTATCATGATTACCTCCAAATAATATTCCCGGCTGCTATGAGCCGGGAAATAAACACCGGTGCTCATAGCCAGGCAATTTACGGTTGCCGGTAGAAACTCACAGGCCATATCCCTGTGATTATATGAGCCGGGAAAGTTATTTATTTGGTTAGATGCTACCATACCAAATTCCATAAATCAACAGAAGTTACACGCATTTTCCCTGCCAAAAACTTTCCCAAAAGTTTCCCGCAACTGTTTGAATTTACCTTTCCACAGAATCCTAAGGACAGTAACTACTGGAGCGGATAAGCCGGAGACTGAAAAAGCAAAAAAACGGGAGCTTTCCCGAATGATGCATCATTTAATGAAAAATATTAACAACAGACCGTTTTATTTTAAGGGTTCCAATTTATCAAGGTAAAAGAGATCTTCTACAGGCACGTTGCTTGTACTGCTTTTTTGGTACACTTTTATTGTTTACCAATATTTGAAAGGGGAATAGGGATGTATGAGAGCATATTGTGGCATCGATTGTTTTAGATGTTCTGTATATATTGCTACGATCAACAACGATGAGAAACTTCGTGAAGAAACTGCTGCGAAATGGCGTAAAGAATTTCACCTGGAAGTCGAATCGGAAGATTTAGTCTGCCGCGGCTGTAAATCCGGTCGAGCATGGAAGATGTGCATAGATTGTCCCTTCGTTAAGTGCTGCAAAGAAAGGAGATTGAACAACTGCGGTGAATGTGATTCTTACCCTTGTTCTAGGATCAGTGAATTCCTGAAAGATTTTTCCGACGAAATGGCCTTTCTCGATCAAGTTCACAGAGAACACTTTCCTGGTCAACAATAAAAATTTTCTGACTATTAATCGTTGTTTGGGGGGATTGGAAATTGGAGCGGACATTTCTTCTTCTCCTTGATGAAATTCAACCAAGCCAGTTATACATAAGTCGGAAAAAACTAAAAAGTGTATTAAATGTCATCGCAATGGAGGGATTTGAAGCTCTCCCGCCAATTCCTGTTATAAGGCTGAAAGGCCGTATAATCTATACAGACGGTCATACGCGTGCTATGGCTGCATATCTTAACGGGTTGAAAGAAGTGCTCGTGTACTGGGACGAAGATGATCTCGATCTGCAAGCCTATGAAATCTGTGTTGATTGGTGTCTCGATGAAGGAATCAGGAGTATCTTTGATCTAAAAGATAGGATTGTCCCACACAGCGACTATGAGATTTTGTGGTACGAAAGATGCAAAAAGATGCAAGAGAAACTTGAAAATGAGAGAAAAACGAATGAGAGAGATAATGCATGAATTTCTGGGAAAGGCTTGAAAAGTTCGTGGTTTAGCATGAAATAGTCATAAATAGGCCAAAAAAGCAGACATCCAAAATGTCCAAGAACAGAGTATCCGCTAGATTGCAGTTATCTCAAAGAAATGACGACGGGCAATTGTGGTAGGATAGACGTCTGGATTGGTTCCATGATGGAATGATTATCGATGATCCCATTGTTGGATAGATTTTCTGTTTTGCTTTCTCTTTTGAGAGTACGAGAGATTATATTCTGCTACCGGGGACATTTTTGAATGGAGGAATAGGCATGAAAAAGAAATCTTTCCATGATTACCAGAATGAGTTTTTTGATCTCTATCTAGCGGGGAAAATAGCCGAAGCTCTAAAGCTGATCGATGAAATCGAGATCGCATGTCCAGACATGGCGTACAGGGCGAAATACTGGAAAGCGTGTATCCATTCGCTCAGGAATGAAAAAGACATGGCGATAAAAGCCTTGAAAGAACTCAGGGACATGGGGTACTGGTTATCACCCGAGATAATTCAGCGGGACAGAGATCTTGAGAATATAAAAGAAGAACCAGAATATATTGAAATTCTAAATGTTTTCAAGCAGCGCCAGGCCGATGCTGCAAAGCTGTCAGCACCTTTAAAGGTAGAACTCAGTCCATCGGGTGTTTCTGATAAGCTCCCCCTGATAGTTGCTCTTCACTGGAGAATGGGAAACGCGGAAGAATTCTCTATTTTCTGGAAAGATGCAGTCGAAAATGGAAAGGCAAGACTTCTTGCGCTTCAGTCCTCACAACAGGTTGGGACGGGACTATTTTGCTGGGACAACGTCAAAATTGCTAAAAAAGAAGTGAAGGAGCAGGTTCAAGAGTATTTAAGTATCCATTCTTCTATGGTCAGCCAGCTGATACTCGGCGGAGCTTCTCAAGGAGCCGATCTCGCACTTGAACTCGCCCTTGAAGGAGAACTCAAGCCAGAAAAACTGGTGCTTGTAGTACCCGCATTCAGAGATGTGGATTACATTGAGGAGCTGATAAAAAACAACAAGAACAGTTTCAAAATATATATAATTGCCGGAGGAAAAGATATGCTTCTAAAAAGGGCAAAAACAGTGAAAGAATTGCTTACAGAAAATAACATTTCCTGCATGATGAATATCTATCCAGATATGGGACATACTTTCCCTGAAGATTTCAACGAAGTCTTGTTGAACATATTGGATGAATAAGGGATCACCATTGAATATTTTAGAAAAGGCCGATAAAACTTTATAGAGTTGATTGAATGCCGCTTGCATGGTTAATAGGATTCATTATTATGCTGTTTGTCGGGTGGTTCTGGGTGGTCTACAACAGCCTTAAGTCTTTACAAAATGGGTATAGCAGGGATATTTTCCGATAGATTCGGAAGGGGAAAATCGATCATTGCCGGTGCTGCTTTGAACCTGTTTAGCACGATTTTGCTCATTATGGCCAGGAATTACATTTCTTCTATTGTAATGGGAAGCATAATAGTCGTTGCATCCGTTATCTCAGAAATCAGACGAAGGATTGCATTGGAAAGCTGAAGCTATAAGGCCGTCGAATTGACAGCGATGAAGCAATTCAATAATGCGATAAAATCACGAAAGCCCCCCATAAAGGGAAGCTTTTTCCACAACAAAGTTGTTTACCACATTTCATTTAGGTTCAACCTCATTTTTTCAGCGATTCTCAAACTTTGTTTTACCCATATGGGAGTGTTAACATCTTCAAGAATCTCCTGAGCCGCCAACCAGAATACTTCGGCAACTTCATCCTTATTCACACAATGCGGTTTTCCGCTTTTATACCTGCAAAGGAACACAATATCGACAACAGGTTCGCCTTTGTCCGTAAAAAAAGATTTGCTCTCAACATATTGGATATCGTCGTAAACCTCAATCCCAACTTCCTCCATAATCTCTCGCTTCAGGGTTTCTTCCAATATGTTGGGCAAAGCTTCATTGACCTCTACCTTTCCACCAACCAATGAGATAGCGCCCGGAGCGTGCTCTTCCTTTTTGCTTCTTTTGACTAAAAGCCATTTATCCTCTTTATAAATCGCTGCCTCGACGTTCACGATATACTTACTGTTCATATTCTCAAAAACTTCCCATCCTAAAATGTCATTTCATCGTTTAAGTAAAAACACAAATAATCTGCTATTGCACATTATAACAAAATCAGCGCAATAGCTAATAATTACGAGACCGGGAAAGAACAAGTAGAATGGGAACAGTTTGGTCTTGTACAAAATAAAGGTTAGAATAGATTTGTTGAAAAGGGGGGGGAAGATTACGATGAGATTGAAATTAATGCTGGTAGCAGTCTTGTTTGTTTTTTCCTATCTATATGCGCTTGGGATAAGTGTTGGAATAAGACTGCATGGACATATTGAGCCTTTCTTTATTGTAAGCATAAACACCGGGGAATTTGATATTCAATTAAAAAATGGATTCATTTTTGACGATTCCGGAATAGCACTGCTTGTACCCGGGGTTTTCATATCTAAGGATTTCGGATCCTTCCGGGTACATACAGGTTTTGAAGGATTTATTCAACTGGAAGAGAAAAAATGCCTGCTTCTTGGAAAAATCGGTGCTAATTTTGGAATGACTCTGGGTGTTGGTTCTCTCTTTCTTGGTGGAGAGTTTGGATTGCCAATAAATCTCCCTGGAGAGTTCTTTGTCAAAGTCAAGTTAAGGCCTATTCCTACATTGACGGCGTATTTTGAGTTTTGAATTCAAAGGCTAAGGATAATCAAAAAACAATAGAGGAAGTGTTTTCGTGAAAGGATTACCCACAAGAGATAAGTCAGAGGAATTAATCCTCGAAGCTGCGAGGCTGAATCCCGGGAAATGGGTAAGTCACTCCAGATACACGGCTCTTGCGGCAAAAAAATCGCAAAAGCTACTGGAACTTTAGATCCCGAAAAAGCTTACGTCCTTGGGTTACTGCACGATATTGGCAGACGTGAAGGTGTACACCATATGAGGCATATAATAGATGGCTACAACTATGCTATTAATCTCAGTTATGAGCAGGTAGCAAAGATCTCCATGACCCATTCCTTTCCCCTTAAAAACATTAACGCTGTTTTTGGTGAGTGGGACTGCACCCGAGAAGAATTTTTGTTCGTCGAAAAATACATAAGCGAGGTCAAATTTGATGACTACGATAAATTAATCCAACTGTGTGATTCCCTGGCATTGCCAGAAGGTTTTTGTATCATTGAGAAACGCTGTATAGATGTTGCCATGAGATACGACGTTAATGAATATACCGTGCCAAAATGAAAGGCCTTGTACGAAATAAAAGACTACTTCGAAGAAATCATAGGAAGTTCCATTTACGCTTTACTTCCAGGGATAGTTGAGAATACCTTTTTCTTTCTTGATGAGGTGATATACCATGATGAAAACAGAGATTTTTCAAGTTGATGCTTTTACCAGAAAAGTTTATTCTGGAAATCCAGCTGCTGTGTGCATTCTGGAAAAACCTCTTTCTTCAAGAAATTACCTTGCTATAGCCAGGGAAATGAACCTCTCGGAAACGGCATTTGTGATTACCTCTAAAGAAGCAATGGACTCTGGTATTTTTGAACTCAGATGGTTTACCCCCCGGGTAGAGGTTCCTTTGTGCGGTCATGCTACTCTTGCTACAGCCTGGGTACTGTTTTCTGAGTATAACTACCATGGAAAGATCCATTTTAAAACGCTCAGTGGTATCCACGAAGCGGAGCTCGTTTCAGATGGCGTAAGGTTGAATTTCCCACAGGATAAACCAATCCCGGTACCGATTCCTGAAGGATTGGGAGAGGCCCTTGGATATTCAGGGAATATGAGGACCTTTTATGGTCGAAAGACCGCAAAACTTCTTGTTGAATTTGAACAAGTTTCTATTATCAGGAAACTAAAACCGGACTTCAAAAGGCTTCTTTCATTGAAATCTGATTATGAGATAAGAGGGCTTATAACAACTGCCAGAGGTAATGGTGAGTACGATATCGTGTCAAGATACTTTGCACCCTGGGTAGGTATAGATGAGGACCCTGTAACTGGATCAGCACACACTGTTCTGGCTCCTTTCTGGATGGAACGACTCGGAAAAAAGAAAATAAAAGCCTATCAGGCCTCTGAACGTGGTGGAGAACTCTTTCTTGAGATTGCTGAAAATAACAGAGTTCACATCATCGGGAAAGCGGTGACGGTTATGAAAGGCATACTATTTAATGACTTCGCTTAAACCGGGGGTTCCAAGTTTATCCATATGCCAGCGTGCTCATTATCGTTGTAGGTTGTGGGGGGAGGTTGTCCGAGAAAAAACCGAGAGAACGAGAAGGCGGGAGAACGCAAAGGACGCGCGATATACTGACTTCGTCGGGAATACACACCTTCGGTGTGGATTGCGTGCTTTTAGCACGGATGTGCGGCTCAATGAGCCGGTTTATAACAAGGTTCTTTCCGTTGAAAGTGCAACTCCGATCCGTTCTGAGGATTGCATATCCTGACTGGAAGTTAGCCATCCGTTGCGGAGCAACGCATATCACATATGCAAGCCCCCTTTTTCTTTCTCTATTCTCTCCAATCTCTAACATCGAGTTTCGATTCTCTGGTCTTGGGGTAAAAATAGTGTCTGTCCCCTGTTCCGCGTCCCCATTTTTTCTACGTTTGATTTGTAACATTTCTTTGAGATAAAATAAAAGGTAAGGAATACTAACTAATCAGTTTTAGGAGGGTTTTTATGATCGATGACAGGACAGCAAGTGAAATTATTGAAGTCTTGCTGAGACGCGGGGCCGAATTCGTAGAGCTTTTCATTGAAGAGCGGGATTCCAGCAACTTTTCTCTTGTTAATGGACAGCTGGAAAGAGCTCTTTCGGGGAAAAGTTTTGGCGTAGGTATCAGAGCCTTTTCTAAAAATCGCTCTTTATACGCTTTCACCAATGATCCTTCAAAAGAGGTGTTAAGGCAGGTTGCTGTAAACCTGGGAGAAGTCATTCAGGGAAATGGTGAACCATCTCCCCTCGATTTTCGCGACCAATCTATTGAGAACCGGCATCTCTTCATCCTTGAACCATTCTCTGTATCGAAGACAGACAAAGTCAGGGTAATGAAAATGGCTTTCAATGGTGCAAAAAGCGTTTCCAAACTCATAACTCAAGTACTTGTGGACTACTGGGATTACGATCAGAGGGTCACGATTATCAACTCTGAAGGCCTCAAGGTTTCAGATAGGAGACTCAGAACAAGACTGATGATCAACGCCGTGGCTTCGAAACACAATGAAAAGGAGACGGGCTTTTACGGTCCCGGTGCGGCTATGGGCTTTGAGTTTTTCAACACCTTTGATGTCTTTGAGGCAGGACAAAAGGCAGGGCGCATTGCGGCCCGAATGGTTGAGGCGGAATATGCTCCCGCCGGCAGAATGCCGGTGATCATTGCAAACGAATTCGGTGGCGTGATCTTTCATGAGGCCTGTGGCCACGCCCTTGAAGCGACGTCCGTGGCCAAAGGATCTTCGGTATTTACGGGTAAGCTCGGTCAAAAAATAGCGGCCGACTGCGTTTCCGCAGTTGATGACGCTACAATACCAAACGCCTGGGGATCTGCGAATATCGATGACGAGGGGACACCTACTAAGAGAAACGTGCTCATAGAAAACGGGATCCTGAAAAGTTATCTTATAGACAGGTTCAACGGCATTAAGATGGGCATGGAAAGTACCGGAAGCGCCAGAAGGCAGGATTATCGCTATGCTCCCACATCGAGAATGAGCAATACCTTTATACTCCCGGGCCCTTACTACCCTGAAGAGATCATCGCGAATACAGAATATGGGCTTTACGCGAAGTCCCTGGGTGGGGGCTCAGTGAACACCGGAACGGGAGAATTCAATTTTTCAGTGAGGGAAGGATACCTCATTGAAAAGGGAAGGATCACAAAACCTGTAAGGGGTGCAACGCTCATCGGAAAAGGATCGGAAATACTCCTGAAGATTGACATGGTTGGAAATGACCTGGAACGTGGTCAGGGAATGTGTGGTTCAGTCTCGGGTTCAATTCCCGCCGATGTAGGGCAGCCAACCATTAGAGTCTCCGAATTGACTGTTGGGGGGCGAAATAGATGACATTCGAAAAATTCAGGGAAATGGTTTTTGAGTACGCTGCTGCTAAAAAGGCCAACGACTTTGAAATCTACATAAAGAAAACTCGCGAGTTTGATGTCAGCATTCAAAAGGGTGAAATCGAGAAGTACAAAGATGCTACGACTGTGGGAGTGAGCTTTAAAGTTCTCAAAGACGGAAAGGTAGGGTATTCCTTCTCTGAGACACTCAATGAACAGGCAGTGAAGCTACTTGTTGATGAAGCACTGGAAAATGTGACAGTGATAGAGTCTGAAGAACAGGATTTCCTTTATGATGGTTCAGGAGAGTACGCCAGTTTCAACACTCTTTATCTCGGAGAATTCGATAGATTGACGGCACGTGAAAAAATCGAAATAGCAATGGAGCTAGAGAAGTCCGTTCTTGCTTCGCGCCCTGAGATCTTTATGGTCCCCTACAATGGATTTAGTCACAAGACTTCGGAGATCTACATAGCCAATTCTTCTGGAATGGAAGTGTATTCCAAGTCAGATGGCGGACATATCTTTGCTATGGCATTGGGCAAAAGGAACGACTCACCAAAGAGCGTGTTTTATTTCAAGGTGGGAAAAAAGCCACAAGACCTTGGGCTTTCAGATATTACCACTAGAATTTCTCGTGATATGGAACTGCTTTTTACTGCCAAACCCGTGAAGAGTGGCAAGTATGCCGTTATTTTTAGGAACGATGCCTTTGGTTCGCTTCTATCGACTTTCAGTCCGATGTTCTCGGCTAAATCGGTGCAAAAGGGCTTTTCACTCTTAAAGGGTCGACTTGGGGAAAAGATCGCTTCCGAAAAACTCACCCTGATCGACGACCCATTTTTGGAGATGAGTCCTGTCAGCAGGACCTTTGATGATCAGGGCGTGCCGACAAGGAGAAAAGCGATAATTGAGAAGGGAGAATTAAAAACTTATCTGTACGATTTGAAAACCGCCAGAATCGACAACCGTGAATCAACGGGTAACGCATTGAAACTCGGAAACTATAGGGTTCCTACAAGTATTTCTCATTTCAACCTTGTACTGGAAAATGAAGGAGTCTCATTTGAAGACATGGTAAAGACCATTGAAAGAGGCCTTGTGATCATCGAACTTGATGGGTTGCATTCTGGGGCCAATCCGATTTCCGGCGATTTTTCCCTTGGTGCCCGGGGTTTTCTGGTAGAAAAGGGAAGAATTGTTGGAGGTGTTGAAGAGATAACGGTGTCTGGCAACATTCTCAACGTTTTGAAAAATATTGTTGAAACAGGCAACGATGCAAAGTTTTCTATGCCAGGTATGGCGGGCTTCTCCTCATATGCATTTCTTCCGTCAGTCCTCGTCGAAGGGGTTGATGTGGCCGGACTCTGACAGTTTTCGAAGTATCTCATCGATTGAACCCGCTATGATTCTCGCAGTGGCTCCCCAGACCACGAGTCCGGGGAGTCTGTATTTTATGGTCTCTTCTCCTGAGGGGAGCCTTATGACCTCCTCTTTCGTTCGTTGAAACAGTGAAAGTTCCACGAAGATGAGTTCTTCCACTTCCTCTTTGTTGAGTCTGAAAACTCTCCTGGAAAGGAGGGCGAGAAAGGGATGGACTTCGATTCTTGATACGAGTGTTTCTGTCATTTCCAGGCAGTGTACAAACAACACGCTATCACGGTCCACTCCGATTTCCTCTTCTATCTCCCTCAGTGCCGTTTCCCATAATTCTTCTCCATTGTCTCGAATGCCTCCGGGAAAACTGATCTGACCAGGATGGCTCTTCAGCTTTCTGGAGCGCCTCGTTAGGATCAAATACGGCTCACCTTCGATGGTAATGACCGGAACGATTACAGCCGCTTTTCTCAACGCATCTCCTCCAGTGATTCACTTTGTTGAAAAGTCTAACACGAAAAGAGTTGATATTTGATATAAAGAAAAGGAGGCTTACGAGTATTGTGAGTCGTTTGTTGTTCACCGTTTACCGTCATCCGATAAGAACTTCTTCTTAGAAAGAACGGGTTTGGGGTATAGGGTCTAGGGTATGGAAAAAACAGAAATCCAAGAACCGAGAAAAACAGGACGCTTGTGAGGCCGTCAGCTAATGGAGCGATGCTTGCAGATGCTGAGGCTTTTATCGGATAACGGAAGACGGACAACGGTAAACGACTCTCGAATTTCACGTACAACCAACAACCGACAACTGTTTTTTAGGAAAGTTTATTGAAGTGATATTGCTTGTTATTTACACCGCATATCTTTGGAAGAGTATATTAGCAAAATGATATATTCCATCGTGTTCTGTTTTCACGTTAAAATGTGTTATCTCAACGGCATCACGTCGGAGTTATTGATAAAGGTTAGACTTTACACATAATCATGAAAAACTTCTAAAAGTTCTTTTAGGTGCTTCTCTTCTTCTTTAATTATCCTTTCTAGGAGGTTCTTTTTCGGTATGTATTCAATTAGTCTCCAGTAGAATTCAATGCTGCCTTCTTCAATTTGGACTACAATTTTTATTGCTTTTCCTAAGTCATCTGAAAGCTTTTCGGCATTTTCAAGAGGAAATACAGAAATTTCGGCAAGACTTTTTAAAAGATCAACGTCTTCAATCTCATAAGCCGCAGAACTTCCCGACTCATCTTTGTATTCTTTTATCAAATCATGGAAACATTTCATATGCTCTTTTTCCTTTTCGGCAAGGCGTTTGAATAAAACTTTATTATAACCAGATGATCTATTCGCAAGCTTAGTATAGTAGGAATAACCTTTTTTCTCGATTCCAATTGCTATTTCTAGTAATTTTGTGATCCCCATTTTTTAATCCCCCTCATTTAGCCTGGATTACAATTATTCTTATTATACAAACTAAACTCTTCACAATCAAAACCTAAACAGACCTTAGTTTCTAGTCGATGGTAAGCAATAAGGCTTGGATTCGCTACATGAATGACACTGGGCGATGCTGACGCATCGGATGCTGGGAACAGCTAATGCCGTTGACCGCCCACCGTTATTCTTTAATTAAAGACATATTCCACTGAAGGCGCGTCTTACCAGTGAAATCAGTCGCATCAACTTCAAATGAGTGCGCACCCCAGCGCAGCCGGTCTTACCCTAGATCCTAAACCCGATTTTCTATAGTCTCGGACTCTCGGGTTTGTATTATCCTCGCAAGTATCATAAGCTTTCTGGACCAAGTCCAGCACTTCCGCCACAAAGCGACTCACTTAGACTTTCAAATCTCGGTTCTCGATTGTCACGTACAACCCATAACCTACCACCTATAAGACCGATAGGTCGCATAACCCTTGACGCAGAGTAAAAAACTTTATACGGAAAAATCGCACATACGAAAAACCCACCTGAAGGAAACAAGGAAAAGCAGATAGGCATTGTCTAAACCCAAGACGCCATTTCTTGACTCTACTATCCCCCGATGTATTCTCCTCGTGAAGAAACGGTCTTGGATAAGTATTTCAAAGATGATGTGCCCCATGAAATCAAGGTGAAAAGGCTGGATGAACTGCTCGAACTTCAAAAAAGAATAGACAAGGGAATAAACGAAGCTCGCAAAGCCAAAGAAATACAAATCATTGTCGAGGACACTCTCAAAGATGGTAAGTTTTATGACAGAATCATCAATAATAAAATAGTGATTTCTGAAAAGAGCCCCAGGGGCTTTTTTGTTTTATATATTTTATGCCGCTTCTTGAAAAATTTTGCGTGATCATTCTTAAAGTTAATAATTTTGTACCGAATAAATGTTACCTTTTTTAAAGCGCTGTTGGAAATAACATATTTATTATGATGATTACTTCAAAAATTCACCATAAGACACTGAACAGCCAAAAATACCCGAGTAACATTAATATAAGTTTGAAATTAGATGGCGAATTAGTGTAAAATCATTTTTAGGTCTTATTTGATTCAACCTGTGCTCTTCGAATTAACAGAATGAGAAAAGAAAAAATTGGTCATTGAAAAAGGCATGGAATCATCGTAGCTTCGTGGTGCCCAAACCATATGAAAAGATGATTCCACGCCCACCACGAATAGCTCACAGATTCTCCCAAATGCTATTAAAAATGTTCACTTTAACCACAAAGAGCAGGAGAGATTCGTTCTCAGTTATTCCTCCGCCTTGTTCATAGCAAACTACAAGAACACCAGAAGACTTGCTAAGTTATGTAACTGCACTCAATCTTCTGTCTCAAGATTTCTCAATACGATTCTATTTCCACCATAGTATTGTCTTACTCGATCACTATTCAACAAAAAGCTATATCGAGACCTGTTTCAAGGAAATCAAGCAGAATTTCGGATTAAAAGCTCAAGCGTTTTCGGCCAGAAACATAGAAAGGCATGTTGAATTGGTGCAACTCACCTTTACTGTGTGGATGATAGCGAGATTCTATCGTTCTGTCAAAGACCAGGTAGGGTTTAGAGGTTTCTTAGGAGAATTCAGGTTTAATTACTATCTTTGGATTGGTAAGAAAACGATTAAAGCCTGTTATTTCGTTTGACCAGATGCTTTCGAGTTCTTTGTTAACTCAAAGTGCATAACTTGAGAAGTTAAGATCAATTCAGATATCAAAAGATGGATACAAATACACTTCTAGAGTTATTTAATTCGGAAAAAACAGAAACATAAGGCTCATGCAATCGAATTTGCCATCCAGAGTATTGAGGGGGGGATAATTTATGTCTAACAAGAGGTTCTATCTTCTGGTGCTACTGCTCCTGATTATCCTTGTTTTTTTGGTAAGTTGTATTCCTAATTCAGTGAAAATAACGCCTCCGAAAAACCTCAAGCTTTACCTCGAGACCAACAAGAATGTTCTCCTTTGGGAAATGCCTGACAATGGCCGAGTAGCTTATTATAAGGTTTACAAAGATGACATCAAGATAGGAGAAACTGTTGAAACGTATTTTGAAGATTATGGACTTCTTTCAGAGAGGGATGATGTTTTATATAAGGTCGTTGCTGTTGATAAAAAGGGTGACGAATCTTCGCCAGCTCAAATATCCTCATCAGATTCCAATGTCTGGGTTCATATAGGTGGTAATGTACTGGATATAAATGATATCACAAAGAAAATTCCAGGAGCGACAATACAATTTGCAGATAAACTTTATTTAAGCGATGGCTCTGGTGCTTTTTCTTTTTATGTGAAAAAGAGTGCTGATTTAATCAAAATAAGTGTTAACCACAGTAGTTACGAGAAAACTGAGTTCCAAATCAAGGCTAATGAACCTAACGACAATATAAAGCTTACTCTCAAGAAAATCGATGTTACTGAAAAAATCGTTAAGGAAGAAGGAAAAACCTTCGAAGACCCGAATGGCGAGATAGTAGTTGGATTGCTACCGGATTCATTGACAGAAGACGGGAGTATTCGCATTTCAGGCGTGGACTCAGATTATGGCATTAGAAACGGAAAGGTCTTTGAAATAGGAATCAACCCTGTTACAAATAAAATCGTTAAACCATTAGTTGTGACCATAAAACTAGCAAAAAACGAGAAGGGGGTTGCTTTACTTTGTAATAGTAACCTCATTCAGAACAATATCCCTTCCTTCCGAGAAGCTGTTACAGAACTTACAGACGAAGGGTTACTAACTTTCCAATTGAAAAGGTACCAGGATGGTATTTGGTCCACTGTAAAAAAATCTTCCTTTGATCCTGATTTAATTACAGTCACTGGTGAGATTGATGAATCTGGTATTTATGCGGCAATTCCAGATATTGACATTCCAATTTCCCTCAAGCAGTCTTCGGAAGAATCACCGGTTTTTGCGGCTGTGAAAGTAATAGATTCTATCATAGCAAACGTCAGTTTAAACATGGATGTGTTTTCCAGAGAAATAATTGACAATTACTTTGGTGGTATTCTGATAGGAAATTACGTTTTTGAGGTATATGAATCTTCAAATATTGTTACTCGCAAAATTGTGCAAAAAGTCTATGTAGCACCCGAAGGAATAGATCCTAAGTTCTCTGAAAATTTTAGAGACGTTGAAGTTCGGCTGGATTCTTCACCCAGTGCTCCGGGAAATACTGGCTATGAATTTTTCATCAATGCTGATACATGTGAACTAATCGATGAAAATGTATTCAATTCGCTCAATTCAGATGCAGATATCGACAACTTCTTCTCAGAAGTAAATGGTTATCATATTTTAGATTTTCTTGAAGAGGGAAAAACATACACTTTAAAACTAATTGTAGAAATTTCAACACCCTTTGGAAAAATTGAGCGAAAATTTGACCTTGGTAACTTCTCAGTATCCCAAACTGTTTCCCCTCCGGACATGCCTGAAATACTTAATCTTACAACAGGTACAGATTATATATACATTGACTGGACAGAAGAACCGTCTTCAAACTTTGAAAAGTATAGAGTATACATTAACAAATCTGGTGTTTTTGACGAAAATGATTTTGTGCTTGAAATAAATGAACCAGAGACTTCCGAAGCAACAATAGATGACTTTATATTCCCGGATCTACGAGACAACACAGAGTACAAAGTGATGGTAGTTACTTATAACGACCAGGGCCTTTCAAGCAAGAGTCTCATTTCAAGTGTGAAAACATTAAACGCACCACCTCAAGCTTCTGTGCTATTTCTTTCTTCGATCGACAACCCAGTAACTTCCAGATCTGTATGCTTATCCTGGGAAGAGTCAGAAGCGGAAGACTTTGCTAAATATGTAATCACATATGGTGGGAGTTCAACAGAAATTACATCAAGAGCAGTAACTAGTTACACCATCCAAAATCTCGATCCTGATACGGAATATTCATTCAGGCTTCTGACCTTTGACACGGGGGGCGCATATGCTGAAAGCAATGTTCTAACAGTAAAAACAAAGGAACATTTTCCTCCGGTGGCTCCGAAGATTAAGCTAGCAGAAATTGAGAAAAACTATGAAGGAAACTATAATATAACACTTTACTGGTCGGATATATCCACTACTAACGATGGTTACAAAGTCTATAGAAATGGAGAAGAAATCGCAAGCAATTTAGGAGCAAACAGTTACAAATATGTAGATGAGAATTTAGTCACAACGCCTGGAAAGAAGATCAGTTATGCTGTTGTCGCATTTGATCACTTAGGATATGGTTCGAGCGATGCTACAGACGTAATTATTCCCGTTGACAAACCTTCTCCTCCAACTAATGTCACTTTTGAACCTCAAATAGATTCTATAAAGCTTTTATGGTTGCCGTCTTTATATGCTAAGGGTTACAAGGTTTATATGTCAATGGATTCCATAAACTGGACTTTGAAAAGTCAGACCATTAATACTTCTTTGAGAATAGAAGGTTTGCTTCCGGGAAATTCTTACTTATTTAAAATCTCGGCATTTAATGACGCAGGAGAAAGTGAACTGTCGGAAACAATTGTTGCTACAACTCTTGAATTGCCAGAGCTCGCTGCGCCCAGTAACCTGATTTCAGAGGAAATTGCCTTCGATCATGTAGAACTATCCTGGAACACCGTTGAAGGAGCACAAGCTTACAAGATATACAGAGACTCAGTAGAAACACCGATAATGATAAATTACGGAAACAGCTCCATTAAATTCACTGATACCAGCGTGAAAGCAGAGACCCAGTATACTTACTACATTAGTGCTTACAACGAGGACTATGGTGAATCAGATTTGGTCTCAATCACTGTTACAACTCCTGCACCGCCAGTTCCAGCAACTCCAACCGGACTTAAAGCGATATACAATTCCAATTTTGAAGGAATAGAAATCGAATGGGAAAGCTCAGGCGATATAGACGGATACGAAATTGAAAAGAAGTACGAAGACTCTTACTGCTTTATTCGTGTTGACAAAGAGACAACTTACTATCTTGACATCAATGTATTAGGAAACCATACATATTTATACAGAATTAGATCATTCAATTCCTTTGGAACCAGCGGTTGGTCTGATTATGTAAGTGTGTTTACTCCAAATCTTCCACCGTCTTCTCCAGAAATTCTGTATCCTGCTATGGGTACAGAAGTGTTAAAAGATGATTTGTACCTACAATGGTCTAATTCTGTTGACCCTGACAGAGATGATGTGGAGTACGTACTTTATCTAGGCAGAAGTCCCGATAATCTTTACGAAATTGTCTCCGGAACCGAAACTTCATTTGTTCCTGTAGGATTGAGCACTGGAATATACTACTGGAAAGTAATTGCCCGAGACTCACATGATGGAATTAGTGCAAGTAAAATAAGCTCATTTAGTGTAAAAGGAATAGGTCCAGTCTGGAAACTGATACCTGTTCAAAGTCTAGATGAAGGAGAGAAGTTAGAAATCTCTTTGACAGAGTATGTATCTGATCCAGACGGATTTATAACATCTATCGAAAAAGTTGATGGAATCGGTGATGTTTTGGATGGAATCTTCACCTATTCTCCTGATTATCTTTCTGCTGGTTCATATATCGTAAAGCTAAAAGCTATTGATAATGATGGAATGGAAACATTTACAAACTTGAGTGTTATCGTGAAAAACGTTAACAGGAAACCCATAGTTGATGATATCCATGACCAACATATATCAGAAGGAAGCTTACTTGAACTTGAAATAAGTGCTGTTGATCCAGATATTGATGACACATTGTTATTTACTCTGACGGGACCGGGTACAATTACCAAATTGAATGGCAATACCGTTCAATATTCCTGGACACCGGACTATGAATCAGCTGGAGAACATGAAGTGATAATAGCGGTAAGCGATGGAGAATACACAGTAACCGACAGTTTCACAATAACAGTTGAAAACACAAACAGACCTCCTATTTTGCAAATCCCCGACAAGCATACTTCTGAAGGTTCGACACTCGTTTTTGACCTTTCTGAGTACGCCAGTGATCCAGATGGAGACGCCCTTAGTTTCAGAAAGGTCTCAGGAGACGGTGAACTATCCGGTAGTGTATTCACATATACAGCGGGATATGAAGATGAAGGAGATCATGAAGTGGTAGTGGCTGTATCTGATGGAGCTACAGAGGTTACAGACACATTCGTAATACACGTTAGTGGTTCAAACCGTGCTCCAATAATAGATATTCCGGACCAGGAAATACCTGAAAACAGCACTTTAGTTCTTAACCTTTTAGAATATGCGACTGATCCTGATGGAGACAGCATAACCTTCGAGAAGATAGAGGGACCTGGTCAAGTTACAGATAACGAATACACTTACACGACTGACTATGAATCTGCGGGACAGTATACGGTAAAGATCACAGTCACCATACCATTTATTTCACCAACACCGGAAACTTTTCTCACAGAAACCTCATCACCATCTGGATCATTTATATAATCTAGTATTTGAATATTTATGGGCTCTGTTTCATATGCATTTTGATTTGGAATGTCTACTTCCGGAGGGCGATTGGAATTCAGTACAACCAGGGTAAAAGTTATCTCTGTATATGCCCCTTTTTCATCACTGACTCTAATGATTACTGAGTAAGTTCCAGAATCATCGTAATCGGCTTTGAAACTATAAATGTTTGATATGATCATTCCTGGTCCTGATTTCAATTCATAAGTTAATAAGTCACCATCAGGATCGTTCCCAACGATGGGCAGAGATATTTTTTTACCTTCGTACATTGTTTGATCAGTAATTTCTTCTACTATCGGTGCCCTGTTGACATCGTTGACCGTTATGGTGAAGCTATCCTGTGCTTCTCCACCCTTGCCATCCGCCACCTTTATCGTTACTTCGTATGTGCCCGCGTCACTGTAGTCGGGACTGTAACTGTATACGTTACCCTCTATCCTTCCTACCCCGGATATCATGGTGAAGCTGAGCGCGTCTCCATCCGGATCGGTAGCATATTCCTCCAGGTTGAACTCCAGTACCTCTCCTTCATTCACAACCTGATTGCCTATCTCTATACTCGGGGCCCTGTTGACATCATTCACTGTTATCACAAAAGTATCTTCAACAGTGAATACACCATCGCTCTATTCCTGGACACCGGACTATGAATCAGCTGGAGAACATGAAGTGATAATAGCGGTAAGCGATGGAGAATACACAGTAACCGACAGTTTCACAATAACAGTTGAAAACACAAACAGACCTCCTATTTTGCAAATCCCCGACAAGCATACTTCTGAAGGTTCGACACTCGTTTTTGACCTTTCTGAGTACGCCAGTGATCCAGATGGAGACGCCCTTAGTTTCAGAAAGGTCTCAGGAGACGGTGAACTATCCGGTAGTGTATTCACATATACAGCGGGATATGAAGATGAAGGAGATCATGAAGTGGTAGTGGCTGTATCTGATGGAGCTACAGAGGTTACAGACACATTCGTAATACACGTTAGTGGTTCAAACCGTGCTCCAATAATAGATATTCCGGACCAGGAAATACCTGAAAACAGCACTTTAGTTCTTAACCTTTTAGAATATGCGACTGATCCTGATGGAGACAGCATAACCTTCGAGAAGATAGAGGGACCTGGTCAAGTTACAGATAACGAATACACTTACACGACTGACTATGAATCTGCGGGACAGTATACGGTAAAGATCACAGTAAGCGATGGTGTATTCACTGTTGAAGACACTTTTGTGATAACGGTGAATGATGTCAATAGAGCCCCAAGTGTAGAGATAGGCGATCAGGTTGTGAACGAGGGAGAGGTACTGGAGCTCAACCTGGAGGAATATGCTACCGATCCGGATGGAGACGCGCTCAGCTTCACCATGATATCCGGGGTAGGAAGGATAGAGGGTAACGTATACAGTTACAGTCCCGACTACAGTGACGCGGGCACATACGAAGTAACGATAAAGGTGACGGATGGCAAGGGTGGAGAAGCACAGGACAGCTTCACCATAACGGTCAATGATGTCAACAGGGCCCCGAGTATAGATGTGCCTGACCAGAGTGTGAGCGAGACCCAGACGTTGACAATAAACCTTTTGAACTATGCCATGGATCCAGATGGTGATAGTTTAACCTTTGAGAAGGTATCGGGTGTGGGGTCTATCGATGGCAACATCTTCAGTTACACACCCGGATATGACGATGCCGGTACACACGTGGTGACGATAAAAGCCATAGACAGCAGAGGTGGAGAGGCACAGGACAGCTTCACCATAACGGTCAATGATGTCAACAGGGCACCGAGTATAGAGATAGGCGATCAGGTTGTGAATAAGGAGAGGTACTGGAGCTCAACCTGGAGGAATATGCTACCGATCCGGATGGAGACGCGCTCAGCTTCACCATGATATCCGGGGTAGGAAGGATAGAGGGTAACGTATACAGTTACAGTCCCGACTACAGTGACGCGGGCACATACGAAGTAACGATAAAGGTGACGGATGGCAAGGGTGGAGAAGCACAGGACAGCTTCACCATAACGGTCAATGATGTCAACAGGGCCCCGAGTATAGATGTGCCTGACCAGAGTGTGAGCGAGACCCAGACGTTGACAATAAACCTTTTGAACTATGCCATGGATCCAGATGGTGATAGTTTAACCTTTGAGAAGGTATCGGGTGTGGGGTCTATCGATGGCAACATCTTCAGTTACACACCCGGATATGACGATGCCGGTACACACGTGGTGACGATAAAAGCCATAGACAGCAGAGGTGGAGAGGCACAGGACAGCTTCACCATAACGGTCAATGATGTCAACAGGGCACCGAGTATAGAGATAGGCGATCAGGTTGTGAATGAAGGAGAGGTACTGGAGCTCAACCTGGAGGAATATGCTACCGACCCGGATGGAGACGCGCTCAGCTTCACCATGATATCCGGGGTAGGAAGGATAGAGGGTAACGTATACAGTTACAGTCCCGACTACAGTGACGCGGGCACATACGAAGTAACGATAAAGGTGGCGGATGGCAAGGGTGGAGAAGCACAGGACAGCTTCACCATAACGGTCAACGATGTCAACAGGGCACCGAGTATAGATGTGCCTGACCAGAGTGTGAGCGAAACCCAGACGTTGACAATAAACCTTTTGAACTATGCCATGGATCCAGATGGTGATAGTTTAACCTTTGAGAAGGTATCGGGTGTGGGGTCTATCGATGGCAACATCTTCAGTTACACACCCGGATATGACGATGCCGGTACACACGTGGTGACGATAAAAGCCATAGACGGCAGAGGCGGAGAAGCACAGGATAGTTTCAACATTAACGTAAGTGATAAGAATAGACCTCCTCAGTTTACATCATTTAGTCCTGAAAATGGAGCGTCAAATGTCAGTACTAATACAACACTCGAATGGAGCGCTATTGATCTAGACGGTGACACAATCACCTACGATCTGTACTTTGGACTTACTGAAACACCTCCTATTGTACTTAGTTCAACATCAGCCAAGAACTATGTGCCTGAGGTACTCATTCACGGTACCACATATTATTGGAAAGTCATTGCTTCCGATGGTAAATCCACAGTTAGTTCAGAGACAATGAGCTTTAGTGTTGAAGAAGAATCCTTTAATGAAAGTTCACTGGGAATAAGAGACAGCGTTCTTGAAGCTAACAGTCTTGAAGATGTGATAATCCACGCAAAAGGACTGGAGAATGTTGCTGGTATTCAGATCGTGATTGAATACGAACCGGAGTATATCGACACTTCTGATGTTTCTGTAACTCTTATGGGACCGATAGAAGGATTCCTTAAGGTTGTAAAACAACTTGAAGGAAACCGTTTACTTATCTCTGTGGCAGATATCAGTGGTTCAGAAATTGACATCTTAGATGAGGACATTATGAAAATAACACTGAAAACTCTCACCGCAGGAAAAACGGAAATAAGGTTCGTTGGCGAAGAGACAGAAGTAAAGGATTCTTCACTTAATTCTCTGGCAGTAGATACAAAAGACAAAGGTATCTTCTGGATAAAGTGAAGGGGGTAAAGCACATGAAGAGAATGATAATAGTACTGCTTACATTGTTTCTGGTTATAAGTCTATCGTCCTGTCTAAGATTTAAAGAGGATGCAATGGAAGTAGAGGGGGCGATGCTTTTACTTCGTTCCGGAAGCATAGTCATAGAAGCAGAGGAAACAATGACAGGCTTTGAGATAACACTCAATGAAACCATATCTCCTGAAGCTGTGGAAGTATCCAATGACTACCTTAAGATAGTCAAGAATGATGAAGGAATGACTACCATAGCGGTCGTCAAGCCTTCTGGTGATATACAAAAAGGCGAGAAGATTCTCACGATATTCGGGAAGTTCAGGACGTTGAAGGGAATCGTTGCAAATGTAAAGAAGGAATACATGCTGGAGGTACAGAGAGCACCAGAACCGTTGCCAGATGGTATATCCATAAGGGATACGGTGATAGACAGGAATGCCGAGGGTGTTTTCTACATACACGCGCAAAATGTCAATGGAATAGGCGGGAGCGAACTCAACATAACCTTCGACCCGGCATATATAGAGATAGACACCACGAAGGGGAACAACGGAGTTGAAGCGCTCAATACATACAGCTCAGGAATGATGATAGTACAGGTGGACAACGAACAGGGGACGTTGTTAATATCGACGGCGTTTACGAGTTCAGAAGGAATTAGCATAGCCTCTGAAGACATATACGCCGTACATGTAAAGACAAAGTTCAACACGGGTATTACAACGCTGATAATGTCCGGAGAAGTAAAAGACCCGAGCACAAATCTTTTGAATGTATCTATATACGGTGGAGAAATAGAGATAGGAGCACCAAAGCTACTGGGTGACTTCGATGGAAACGGAAAGGTGGATCTTAGTGATTTCATACTCTTTGCACAGCACTACAATACAGAAGATGGAGACGGTGTATACGAAGTAGTGTACGACATAGCACCAGCCGAGGATCATTATGGTGGAGAATGGGCTGGCATATACGACAAATGTTCACCGGACGGAACAATAGGTCTTTCCGATTTCATCATTTTTGCAAGAAACTACGCAAAAACAAAACCAAACGAAACCCCAGAAATACCTCATGACCCAGTTCCTGCTGAAGGTGCCAGTAGTGTTGAATTGAACTCAGTAACACTGAGTTGGGCATGTAATGATCCAGAAGGAGATTCCCTTGTTTTTGATATTTATTTTGGTATAAGTTCTGAAAATATGGAGCTCATTGCGTCAGATAATCCTTCTAACAGCTTCACAATTGGAGAGTTGTTAATGCCTGATACAACTTATTATTGGAAAGTTGTAGCCAAAGATGGTATTCATGAGGTGCAGAGTCCAGTCTGGACTTTTACAACGAACTCACATCAACCAGGAACGATACTTATATACCCTGAACCTGAAGGAAATATTGATTATGCATTAGTTGCGGGAAGTTCTATATCCGGAAATCTCAATTTTAATAATGGAGGAAAAAATTCGATCAATTTGTCAGATTTCATTCCGGGCGATACTTACGACGTTTCAGTTGTGATTCGAGAAACTTTAAATGAACAGGTTAAGTACTTCTTATGGCGGGGGAACATAACTCTACCTGATGAGGGGATCTGTATTTTTTTAGAAAATTTGACAAACACGCTGTCACTTGAACTGCAAGATGAAAGCGGTATGGAAATCGCTGCAACTTCAACTGTTTCGTTAGCATTTGAAATAAGTGATTATAAATACTTCACTGAGATATATGGTGCTTCTTATAAAGATATAAAAGCTATTAAAAATAACCTGACATCTTTGATTTCTTTGACAGCAATTGATAACGCCAACCATCATGTTTGGTACACTCAAAACCTTAATATGAATGATGTTACTGTACTTTCGTTGAGTGATTTTGGAACATTAACCTTCAATATTCATGCAGATAACTTTGAAAATTCCTTTATCAAACTGGATCCACGGGAAAAGGCAGTTATTTGGTCGGGGCCGTTTGTCGACACAGAGCAAGCAACTGAATCCACGTTCACTGTTACACCGGATACGCTTTTCAAAACTTTTGTGGTATTAAGAACAGCCGGTTACTTATACATGAGTTATGATGTTGGAGGAGTTACCGTCAGTAATGGCACTACAGCTGATCTAAATTTCTTTGGTATGCCAATTATTGAACTTGAAGGAATTCCTTCGGATGCGACAAATCTCCAAATTCCTGCTGGAGAGTCAGGAAGTTTGCAAGGATGGATTAGGGATGAATTTGGGAATAACATTACCATCAAAAATCGCGATTGGTCAAATCCTTCTGTTACAATGCAACTAATCGGTCCCTCGGACACAGTAACGTTACAGACGGAACTAACTGAACAAGGTTTTGCATTCGACAATTTAACTGCTCCCACGGAACCCGGGACATATACACTAATCATCGAAATTGATGCTAATGACTATCCAAATACACAATTTTCAAATTCTTTAAAGAGGGAAATAACCATAACTGTAGTTCCATCTGAAAGCTTAACAAATGGCTTTGTTATAGTTCCGGATGAAGGAATGAGAATCACAAGATGTACAGCGCAAATTATCGAAAGATATGTAGGCGGGGGATACGAAGCAAGATCAAGTGGAGTCAACGTTGGTAACTTAGCCATCAACGAACCAATAATTATAGACTTTGATTCATTTTTTACACCCTTTGACCAATGGGACGAGACATGTGAATACTTCATGACAATAGAAGAGTCAAACGGAAGCGAATCATATGCTGCTATTTTCTATGGAACTTACACCTATCCTGGAAAAATAACCTTAGAGGCTTCTACTTTGCAAAATGTATTTAACATATCCCTTTTGGACAAACAGGGCAATCCCGTTTCTAACTCACATAATTTTACAGGAATACTCAAATTTAATTCTAATATTTATCCTATCAGCCTTTTCGAAGTGAATAACCCGGAAAAAGTGAAATCTAATCTTGAAACAATTGACGGGCTCATTTTTTACGACCATACAGACAAATCTGTGTGGTTTGCAAACGGTGTTGGAATAAACGGAACTTTGACACTTAGTTTGCAAAACTGGGGAACAATACACGTGCTCATAGACGGAGATTTTGGGACTATAAGTCCGGGAATTAGCACTTGGGGTGCAGATCATAGATTTTGGTATCCTGAGGGTACATTAGAAGCTCAAATTTCTGTGATGCCCGGAGATTTTTTCGTGGTTGATTTCCAGGAAGATGACAATTTTAGGTGTGGCATTTGGCAATGGGTAACAGTAGGCGCTAATGATGAAGCAACTATCTATGCTTATGGAACTCCAAAGGTAGTCTTTGAAGGAATAGACAACGCCGCCATCTCTTCTGAATCTATTGGCTCTAACATTAACATCTGGATAGAGGATGCGTACGGACACAGATTAGAAGTGTTGGATAAGAATAATAATTGGGCTGGAATCGAGGGGAGACTAACTATTCAGGGAAGTGATGGCAGTACCGTATATGACCAAACCAAACGTGCAGAAGGAACTGACTATCATTTTGATAACCTCCCCTCCCTTGAATCCGGCGAATACATTATTAGGTTTGAAACCACTCTTCCGGATATATATCCAGTATCCGCGTTTGCAGGGCAGACATTAAGCCGAGAAATAACCATAACCATCGCTCCACCCGAAGAAGTGACTTTCCCCGATCCCAATCTTGAACAAGCGATAAGGGAGGTATTGGGAAAAGAAGTTGGCGAACCTATATACAACACCGATTTAGCGGGGATTCACGAATTGAACTTGGAGGATAGAGGAATAAGCAACCTCGGTGGTCTGGAATATTGTACAAATCTCGAAGCGCTCTTCGTATCTAGAAATCAAATAACCGACCTCACACCCATAATGAATTTGCCAAACCTCAGGACGTTGTTCGTTGGTTGGAATCCGATCAGTGATATTAGTCAATTGCAAAATCTGTCGCAACTCGAGAATATTGGCATAGAAGGGTTGAACCTTGGAAACGAGGATGTCCTTTTCTTAGCAAATTTCGTCAATTTGAGAAGTCTATGCATTAATGTCAACAATCTGACAGATATAAGCTTTATAACCTCAATGACACAACTCGAATACCTGAACATAGAAGATAACAACATAACGGATATCTCTGTGCTTCCAAGCCTTCAAAATCTTCACGGTGTGAGTCTTGGAAGGAATCCTTTGAGCTCCATTGAGCCGATCAAGAATATGACCTGGCTAGAAAACCTGGCTTTGGTTGGTTTGGGTTTGACAAACTCAGACATCCAATTTCTACAGAACTTCAGTAACTTGAAATGGCTATGGCTGAATGAAAACCAGGGAATCAGCGATCTTACACCTCTGCAAAATCTGAATCTGTATCTACTGGACATAGGAGGATGTTCGGTAAGTGATCTGTCACCACTGGCAGGGCATACGAACCTCGAAAATCTCTGGGCGTGGGGCAACTCGATTACAGACCTCAGCCCGCTGCAAAATCTACCCAATTTAAGAGAAATTGATTTGAATGGTAATGCAATACAGGATATCACACCCCTGGTAAACAATCCTGGACTTGGTGAAGGAGACTGGATCAACCTCGAGAACAACTATCTCGATCTCACACCAGGTTCAGATGATATGAACAACATCCAGGCTTTGATTGACAGGGGAGTAAATGTGAGATATGAACCACAAAATGCTCTTCCTCCATCTCCACCAGATGATTGGAATTTACTGGGAACAGACCCGACGGATGTTTCAACCCCTTCAATGGACATTGTCGAAGTGTCATACGCTGAAACCGCTGATCTTCTATTCTTTAAAGTAAGGGCTGCAGGGCAATGGCAAGATTTGTCGGAAGAGTTTATTGTAATAGGGCTGGATACCGATTTGTCCACTCAAACAGGAGTAAATGCTTATAATCCCAATATTGGGGTTGATTACGTGATAATAGCCATTACCGGTAGTTCCGAACCTTGGGTTGGTGAGGCCCCGAATGACGGAACCATTGGATTTATACCTATTGGAAGCCCTATATACATAGAAGGCAATACTAATTCTGATACCTTAATCGTTGGTGTAGAGAAATCACTAATAGGATATTCGGGACAAGAAACCAGGTTAGTTGTGACAACTGTCGAAAATCCTAACTCACCAGTTTTGGTTGATTCCGCTCCCAATATAGACTCTTTGCCAGGGTATTTTACAATAGGTCTTCCTCTGGTTGCTGGAGATTGGAACAATTGGACTCCAACAGAATCTGACAGAATGATTTTAAAAGATGGTCTTTATACCTTCGAACTTCCTGTAGCTTCGATAACATTTCTTCCAGGCAGTTTAGGAAATATTGGTTGGTATACAGTGTACAGTAGTGTATCGGGGTCAAAAATACCTATTTGGAAAGAAAATTTAGGCGATGCAACATCTATAACGATATATGCCTCACCAAGCCTTATGAGTGAAGGGGACGCAATTGGAATTGGAGATAGCGAAAAAGAGACTGGAGACTGGTACTGTGCTGGAGAATTTAACAACTGGACACTGTCAAAGATGGAAAAAGTTGGAGAAAAATATATTTTAAGAATCAGTATAAACGTAGATGAAGGTGATAGTTATTACTACAAAATCGCCAGAGGAACCGATTGGAGACCTTATGAAGAACAATTCGATGGTAAAGATTATGATGCTGGATACCAAGAAGATGCTTATTTTGTAGCTGGTCAAGCTGGAAATCTGCTGGTAATTGAATATTATCCGAAATTAAGTATTTTGAGCGCGCATGTTGAGACTGATCCTACATATCCACCTGATGATTGGATGTTGCTCGGAACAGACCCAACAGACGTTTCAAGCCCGTCAGTGGACATAGTCGAAGTGTCTTACGCAGAAAACATTGATTATCTGTACTTCAAAGTAAAGGCTGCTGGACAGTGGCAAGATTTTTCAGATCATGCATTAATCATATTGTTAGACACCGACTCGTCTACGTTAACTGGTTTTAATGCTTTTAATCCTGAAATAGGAGCAGACTATGCGTTTATCTTTAGTCCTGATTCTACTTCATCAGTTGTTTATGCCCTAAGCGAAGAAAGCGGCACCGAATTGGGTGGTCCAGCATATGTTGAAGGCCTTACTAATTCGGATACTGTAATAATTGGAGTTAGCAAATCTGTTATTAAATATGCTGGTCAAGAAGTCAGAGTAATTGCAGTAACTGGTACCGAAGATGCTCTACTCGATTTTGCCCCTGATTCTGGCTATTTCACAATTGGAAACCAGCCTCCTGAAGAACCATACATAATCCAAGATGGTCTTAGTGTCACAGATGGGGCAACTGGAGTACCCTTAACTCCCGCTCTCTGCTGGGATTCATCTGATCCAGATGGCGATACTATTGTATATGATGTTTATTATGGAACTTCACCTGAAAATATGCAGTTATATCTTTCAAACTATACCGAAAAGATTAGCATGTCAGGAGATTTGATCGGTTACGCCATAATAAATCCAGCACTTGAACCTTCAACCACATATTACTGGAAAGTTGTTGCCAAAGATGGTAAAGGGGGTATCACCGAAGGACCAATATGGAGTTTTACCACCACTTCAAATTCAGTTGTTCTGCCAACCGACTGGACTTTACTGGGACAGGATACCCTCGATGATTCTCCTTCGGGATATGGAATAAATGAAATCTACTATGGTGAAACCTCAGATTACTTGTTCTTTAAAGTGATATATGATGACAACTGGGATGTGGCTTTGGAAAAGTTTGGCACATATGTGCTTTTAGATACCTCATATCCAGCAACACCACCCGAATATCAGGATTTTATTGCTGAAATGGACATATCACCAGATTACTTTTTTGTGTTTGGCGTTGTTAATTATTACGCAACTTTTGATTTCTCTTACTTCAGTGGTTTAGATTATATCACCGGTATTTATAACTCGAACCAGATTATCGTCGGGATTGAAAAATCAAAAATGAACTATACTGGAGATCCCTTGAGTGTTGAAATATGGCAAGTTGGATTAGATGAAACTTTACTGGACGAAGCACCGAATACGGGCTACTATGTTGTTAATCCTCCTGAAACAGAATATGTAATCGAGGATTCCAATGGTATAGCAGGTGGAACACTTTATCTTGGGCTGCCAAACGCTCCTTCTACGTTGAATCCCTATTGGGTACAGAACAGTTCTTCGCAGGAAATCGTAAAATGGTTTTGCGATTCTTTATTAAATGCTGACGATGAAGAAATGCCAACGATTCCGGCTCTCGCGGCAGATTGGTGGTTCTCCGAGGATGGAAAAACTGTATTCTTCAGTATTAGAAATGGTGTCTTTTGGTCGGATGGTGTTCCTTTCACCGTTGAAGATGTCTATTTCACGTTTACAAGGGTAGCCTTGGTTGAAGGTATGACCGCCAGTGGTCCTGGTGGTGTTCTGGATGCCAACGGCCAGCTTCCGATTGTGGAGATTGTTGACGAGAACACTATATCATTCACCTGGACCGCTCCAAATGTTTGGGGCTTCAAATGGGTGGCATACAGTTCAATCCTTCCGAAACACATTTGCGAAGAAGCTGTTGATAATGGAACATTTTCTGGCACATGGTCGGTGGGTGATATAGAAAACATCGTTGGTACAGGCCCTTTTATACCTGTAAGTATCTCCGAATCTACCGTGGTGCTTGAACGCAACCCATTCTATTACCGAAAAGATATAAACGGGGTTCTACTTCCCTATCTCGACAGGATAGAATACAAGATTACTACAGACATGTACAATGACTTCCAGAACGGCGAAATAGATATTTATAATCCGACAGCGGAGGAATTTCCCGGTATTGAAGAACAAGCAGAAGAAAAAGGTTGGGTTGTCGGTGTAGGTGGGCCCGCTCTTGGTTCCCAATTTATCGCATTTAACTGGGTCAACAGTGATCCTGCTAAGAGAGAATGGTTCAGGAATGAGCACTTCAGAAAAGCCTTCGTTTATATGCTTGACAGGCAGACTATTATTGACGAGCTCTACAATGGACTCGGCACACCGATTTATGGGCCTGTAAGTCCTTCTTCGGGGTTCTACAATCCAGAAGTTGAGAGTTTTGGCTACGAATATTCCCTTGAAAAGGCAAGAGAAGAACTGGAGCTCGGTGGTTTTACATTGACTCCAGACGGTACTCTTGTGGATGCGAGTGGTACTGCTGTTGAATTTGAATTAATTACAAATGCTGGTAATACTATCAGGGAGACAATTGGTAATGATATCGTTTCTAAAGCTGCAAGCCTCGGCATAAAAATAAACTTCAACGCGATTGATTTCGATACGGTGGTGCAAAAACTTCTTGCTCCAGATTATGAAGCTGTCATCATCGGGTTAAGTGGGTCCACCGATCCGGGTTCAGGCTGGAATGTCTGGAGACTTGATGGTGGCTTGCACTTCTGGAACTACTCACCCGAGCTAAGGCCTGATACTGTTCCTGAAGACATTTGGTGGTCTCCCGATTGGGAACAGAGAATAGACGAGATATTCAGGTTGCAAACCTCAGTAGTAGATCCTGGTGAAAGATATAACCTTTTTGCTGAATTCCAAATGATATGTGCTGAACATCAGCCTTTGATTTATACCGTTACCCAGAACTATCTCTATGCCCACAAGGATACTGTTCATCTGGCTAATCCTGAACCAAATCCGGCAGCTGGTATTCTCTGGAAGGGATATTGTATATGGAAAAGCGAATAATCGTGTGTCTTATCTAACTCTTACCTGATATGGGGGGATTCGAATGAAGAGAGTGGTAACTATATTACTCGCAATATTTCTGGTTATAAGTCTATCGTCCTGTCTAAGATTTAAAGAGGATGCAATGGAAGTAGAGGGGGCAATGCTTTTACTTCGTTCTGGAAGCATAGTCATAGAAGCAGAGGAAACAATGACAGGCTTTGAGATAACACTCAATGAAACCATATCTCCTGAAGCTGTGAAAGTGTCCAATGACTACCTTAAGATAGTCAAGAATGACGAAGGAATGACCACCATAGCGGTCGTCAAGCCTTCTGGTGATATACAAAAAGGCGAGAAGATTCTCACGATATTCGGGAAGTTCAGGACGTTGAAGGGAATCGTTGCAAATGTAAAGAAGGAATACATGCTGGAGATACAGAGAGCACCAGAACCGTTGCCAGATGGTATATCCATAAGGGATACGGTGATAGACAGGAATGCCGAGGGTGTTTTCTACATACACGCGCAAAATGTCAATGGAATAGGCGGGAGCGAACTCAACATAACCTTCGACCCGGCGTATATAGAGATAGACACCACGAAGGGGAACAATGGAGTTGAAGCGCTCAATACATACAGCTCAGGAATGATGATAGTACAGGTGGACAACGAACAGGGGACGTTGTTAATATCGACGGCGTTTACGAGTTCAGAAGGAATTAGCATAGCCTCTGAAGACATATATGCCGTGCATGTGAAATCGAAGTTCATCACGGGCACCACGACCTTGACAATGTCTGGGGAATTCAGGGATCCGGACACGAACCTTCTTAACGTACTTGCAGTGGGGGGAAAGATAGAGATAGGAGCACCAAAGCTACTGGGTGACTTCGATGGAAACGGAAAGGTGGATCTTAGTGATTTCATACTCTTTGCACAGCACTACAATACAGAAGATGGAGACGGTGTATACGAAGTAGTGTACGACATAGCACCAGCCGAGGATCATTATGGTGGAGAATGGGCTGGCATATACGACAAATGTTCACCGGACGGAACAATAGGTCTTTCCGATTTCATCATTTTTGCGAGGAATTATTATTGCCAGAAACCAAATGCAGCTCCTGTCTGGTCGATTATCCCGGATCAAACAGTCATAATCGGGTTCAATCATCAAATAAACCTGGCTGATTATATGTTCGAACCTGACGGAGAATCTGTAACTTACGCCATCGTTGAAGGACCAGGTGAAATAAATGGAAACTACTATGATTGTTCAAATATCACTGAACCGGGGCAATATACAGTATCCATTGAAGCTTCTGATGGCATTTCTTCTTCCACAATCAGTTTCAATATAAGTGCTTATAAGCTTTTCGGCAAATGGACCGGCTATTACTATGAAGGCGATAGTGTTGAGATTGAAGTTACTTTTACCGAAAGCGACTTCCAAATCACATCTATTGCTGAAAACTATACAATTACCGGAACTTATACTATTGATACTTCTATATATCCGGCAAACATTGATTTGTTTATCGGTGAACCTGTGTACGGAATCTTAAAGTTCGAAGATGATACACTCTACATATCTATAAATGATCCAAGACCATCTGATTTTTCTCAAAACAATATTTTGCTGGTTCTGGAATCCATGGAACGAATTTTAACCGAATTAACCTTTGGGGAACCGGAAACTCTTGATCCTCACTATTGTTATGAAACCGCCGGTGGCGGAGTCATCCTCAACGTGTACGACAACCTCATCAAGTACAAGGGCGATTCCGTAACGGAATTCGAGCCCATGATCTCGACCGAGGTTCCAACACTGGAAAATGGACTCATCCAGGATGGCGGTACGAAGTACGTATTCCCCATAAGGGAAGGCGTCAAGTTCCATACTGGAAACGTTCTCACTCCTTATGACGTCGAGTACAGTTTTGAAAGAGGAATCCTCTTCGATCCTGCTGGTGGACCCATGTGGATGATCATCGAAGCCCTCTCCGGTGGAGACTACGCTTCACTGGAAGACTGGTTCGAAGCCTGGTCAGGTATGGCCTACTCCGATGCTGTCGATGAAAACAGGGAACCCACCTCTGAAGAGGCCAAAGCGAAGCTCATCGCTTTCTACAACGAAGTCATCGATCCTCTCATTGAAGTCGATGGTAACAATGTCGTGTTCACACTCCATGGTCCCTTCGCTCCGTTCATGTGGATCATTTCCCACTACGCTGGCTGGAGTGCAATCCTTGACTCCACTTGGGCCAAGGAAAACGGTGCCTGGGACGGAAACGCTGATGGTTGGTGGAAATGGCACGACCTGCAGCCAGAAGAAACACCTTTCCACAGTGTAGACGCTGGTTCCGGTCCATTCAAGGTTGTCGAATGGGACAGGGCACAGCAGAAGGTCATCCTCGAAAGATTTGACGAATACTGGAGAGGTCCGGCCAAACTGAAGACTGTCATCATCTGGGGTATCGACGAATACTCCACCAGAAAAGCCATGCTCGAGGCTGGCGACGCTGACATCGTCTATGTTCCCACACAGTACAAGGATCAGGTCGTGGGTATGCCCGGTGTCAGAATAATCGACGGATACCCGACATCAGCCATCACCTCCTTCCACTTCAACTGGAAAGTCAAGGAAGGAAGCGAATACATCGGAAGCGGCAGACTCGATGGAAATGGTGTGCCACCTGAATTCTTCAGCGATGTTCACGTTAGGAAGGCCTTCTACTACTGCTACGACGGCAGGACTTTCATAGAAGAGGTTCTCAACGGCTACGGTAAACTCGTTCCGACAGACCTTCCTGAAGGTTACCTTGGTTTCGATGAAACGCTGCCCGTTCCTGAATTCAACCTTGCCAAGGCCGCAGCTGAATTCAAGAAAGCCTTTGATGGTCAGCTCTGGGAAAAAGGCTTCAAGCTGACGCTCCTCTACAACACCGGTAACGAAGCCAGACAGACCGCTGCCGAAATGTTCAAGTTCTACATCGAATCTCTCAACCCGAAGTTCCACATAGACGTTCAGGGTGTGCAGTGGCCTACATATCTCAAGGCCCAGAGAAGTGGTCTCATGCCCGCTTTCATCATTGGTTGGCTGGCTGACTACCCAGATCCACATAACTTCCTTGCAACTTACTATGCTAGCTACGGTATTTACGCATCCAGACAGGGTGAACCCTTCCTGGAATTCGCCAAGGAAAACATCGACGAACTCATAACGGCTGCCGTCAAGGAAACAGATCCTGCAAAACGTGACGAACTTTACAAGGAAGTTCAGAGAATAGCCATTGAAAACACACTTGGTGTTCCTCTGTACATGCCCCTTGGCTTCCATGTCGAGAGAGACTGGGTCAGAGGCTGGTATCCACATCCTCTGAGATCCGGTACTAACTACTACGAGGTCTACAAAGAGAAATAAGAAGAAATTCGCTTTTAATTTAATTTAAGGGGTCTGGGTTTGTAACCCAGGCCTCTTTTTTTGTTTAAGTGTTTAATGTATAATTTTCTTGTCTCTTGTTGCACAAATTATATTTCTCTTGAAGGGGTGATACATAAGTGACTGCCTACATCATTCGCAGGCTGCTCTTACTGCCACTCATCTTAATTGGTGTTACCCTGATCATCTTTTCCATGATCTGGACTCTCGGTCCGGAAAGGTTGCTGGCGTCTTACGTTAAAAGCCCAGAAGCTTTGAAGACGCCTGATGCTGCCGAAAGGCTGATAAAAAAATATGGTTTGGATCAGCCGATGCCCGTAATGTATGGCAAATGGCTACTCAACGTCTTAAAAGGTGATCTCGGGTATTCATTGGTGGGAAAGGCTCCTGTAGCAAAGGCGATTGCAGAACGATTTCCTTACACGCTTGAATTGGCTCTTTACGCTTTCATTCCGGTTGTTTTTGTCGCCATATGGCTAGGGATTACTTCAGCAGTACATCAAAACAAATTCATTGACCAATTTATAAGGGTCTTTGCCCTAATAGGCTGGTCTCTCCCAGATTTCGTCTTTGGACTGTTATTATTGTGGATCTTTTATGCTGTACTTGGGTGGTTCCCGCCAGGTATGTTTAGTACTAAGTTCGAGCTCGTTTTGAGAAGCCCTGAGTGGCATACAATTACTCATCTACCCACAATTGATGCATTGCTCAATGGCAGGTTTGATGTATTTGTAGATGCTTTGAAACATCTCGTACTCCCTGTCATGACAATATCCTACCTCTGGTGGGCCTATTTGCTTAGAATCACAAGATCCAGCATGCTTGAAGTTCTGAGGAAAGATTACATCAGGACGGCGCGTGCGAAAGGTGTTCCCGAAAAAGTCGTCATCAACAAACACGCTAAAAGAAATGCCCTCATACCTGTTGTGACAGTCGCTGGTGGTACCGTGATCGGGCTGCTTTCAGGTACTGTGATCGTGGAAGCAGTTTTCTCGAGAACAGGCATGGGTAGATTCCTCGCCACAGCGGCCACACAGCTGGATTACTGGTCCATCATCGGTGGAGCCCTGTTCTATTCCTTCATACTCGTTCTGGGAAACCTCATAGTCGACGTGAGCTATGCCATAATCGATCCCAGAATCAGACTCCACTGAGGAGGTTGTTGTCATGGCTAAAAGAAAAAGTGATTTTAGAAAAATGATGAAGAAATTTTGGACAAATCAGACGGCCGTATTAGGTGCGGTGTTGTTGATAATCTTTGTCATAATTGCTATATTCGCACCCCAGATCGTTAACAAGTTCGCACCAAAAGCGGCGGCCAGAGCCTATGTAGACAACCCTTACCAGATGCCTAGAGTTGCCTGGACTTCCAACCCATTGCCTCCCAGCAAAGATGATCCTTTTGGGGTTATAGGTGGAAGGGATATCTTCTACGGTGTCATCTACGGCACAAGAACGGCGTTCAAATTGGGGTTGACCGTCGCTGGGCTTTCAGCAATTATTGGAATCATTATCGGTTCCATAGCGGCATACTTTGGTGGCTGGATTGACGAGATTCTCATGAGAATCGTTGATATCTTCATGTCGATCCCCTTCTTGGTCGCTGCCATGGTACTCACGACCATTCTCGGAAAAGGGCTGGACAAGGTGATGATCGCCCTTGTAGTCTTTGGGTGGATGACAACTGCAAGGCTCATCAGAGGAAACATATTGCAGGCTAGAGAAGAACAATACGTCCTTGCTGCGAAAGCACTGGGTCAGAAGGACTGGTTGATCATCATAAAGCATATACTTCCAAACACCATTTTCCCCGTGGTTATACAGATGTCCATGCGAATGGGTTCATACGTTATAACTGCTGCCGGTCTTAGTTTTCTGGGAGTCGGTGCAGAACCCGGTTATGCGGACTGGGGAACTATTCTGAGTTATTCCAGAAACTGGATGACCATGCTTGATAAAGCTTGGTTCGCCATTGTTTTCCCCGGTGTCGCGATGGTACTGTTTGTCCTTGCCTGGAACTTAGTCGGCGATGCCCTGAGAGACATCTTTGACCCGAGAATGCGCAGTTAAGGGGGTTTTGAAGTGGAGAAAAAACCATTGCTTGAAGTTAAAGGACTGAAAACATACTTCTATACTGAGGACGGTATCGTTAAAGCCGTTGATGGTGTGAGCTTTGAAGTGTATTCAGGAGAAACATTGGGAATTGTCGGCGAATCCGGTTGCGGTAAAAGCGTCACTTCCCTTTCTATCATGCGCCTTTTAGATGAGAAAGGTGAAATTGCAGGAGGGGAAATTATCTTTGATGGCAAAGATATCCTCTCTCTCTCTGAAGAAGAGATGCGGAAGATGCGTGGAAACGAGATGGCTATGATCTTCCAGGAACCCATGACAGCGCTCAATCCTGTCTACACTGTGGGCGATCAGATAATGGAAGCCATTCTATTGCACCAAGACGTTGACAGAGATACTGCAAGGAAAATGGCCATCGATATGCTTAAAAAAGTCGGGATTCCCGAACCTGAAAAGAGGGTTGATGAATATCCCCATGAACTCTCCGGTGGCATGAGACAGAGAGCCATGATTGCGATGTCCCTTTCATGCAACCCAAAACTACTCTTTGCCGACGAACCAACTACAGCCTTGGATGTGACAATTCAGGCTCAGATATTGGAGCTCATGCTGGAACTTCAGAAGGAGTACGGAATGGCTATCGTTATGATAACCCACGACCTCGGTGTTATAGCTGAAATGGCCGAGAGGGTCGTTGTTATGTATGCCGGAAAAGTCGTGGAGTACGCTGACGTGAGAACACTTTTCAAAGATCCAAAACACCCATATACCTGGGGTCTTATGAATGCCATACCGCGACTCGACGAAGATAAGGAAAAGCTCTACAATATTCCCGGTGTGGTTCCAGATCCCCTTGATTTCCCGAAGGGTTGCCGGTTTAACACCAGATGTCCTATTGCCACTGATAAGTGCCGGACTGAAGAGCCACCTCTGGAAGAAATCGAGCCCGGTCACAAAGCAGCTTGTTGGCATATCGATAGACTTGAAGAGACAGTCAAGGTTTCCAGGGCAGGTGAAGGCGCATGAGTCAGTCTGAAAGCAGAAAACCCATACTGAGAGTCGATAACCTTGTAAAGTATTTTCCTGTGAAAGCCGGTGTGTTCAGACGTGTGGTGGCTCACGTGAAGGCCGTTGATAACATCTCTTTTGAGGTATATGAAAGAGAAACGCTGGGGTTGGTGGGTGAATCCGGTTGTGGTAAAACGACAGCCGGTATGACCGTCCTGAGGCTACACGAACCAACCTCAGGTAGAATAATCATGAACGATGAAGACACGACACACCTTTTCATGCCGTATTTAAATGCCAGAAAATATCTTATTCGAACGTACGTCGAACCTTTTGAAGATCTCAAAAGAAAAGCCGGCTCAGCTGTTTCCGCAATGAAAAGTATAGAGGACGAATTCGATAGAAAGATGGCAGAGCTTTACTTTGAAAAGCACAATGGCTCTGCAAGTTCCTTTATCAGAGAACTTATGTCTAACAGAGAAGCAAAAAGGAAGGAATTCAGGAGACAAGCGCAGATAATTTTTCAGGATCCTTACTCCTCTCTAAACCCCAGAATGAGGATCAAGAACATTATCGCAGAGGGTGCTCTCATCCACAAAGTCGCGAACAGAAGCGAAGTCATGGCAAAAGTTGCCGATATTCTGAAAAAAGTCGGCCTTTCAGAAGACCACATGAGCAGATTCCCGCATGAATTCAGCGGCGGTCAGAGACAGAGAATCGGTATCGCGCGTGCACTTATCCTGAACCCAAAGCTGATAGTGGCTGACGAAGCAGTTTCTGCGCTGGATGTTTCAATTCAGGCACAGATTCTAAACCTACTGAATGATCTCCAGGTGGAGTTCGGGCTGACTTACCTGTTCATTGCCCATGATCTGGCTGTTGTTCGTCATGTGAGCAGACGTGTCGCGGTTATGTATCTGGGTAAGATGGTTGAAATAGCTTCAAAAATAGAGTTATTTGAGAATCCACTTCATCCATACACAGTCGCTTTGATGTCAGCTATACCGATACCAGATCCTGAGAAGAAGAGTAAAAGGATAATTCTTCAGGGTGATGTTCCAAGTCCCATTAATCCACCGAAGGGATGCAGATTCCACCCCCGTTGTCCCATTGCAAAGGATATTTGCTCTAAGGAAGAACCACCTTTACAAGACCTTGGGAATGGGCACAAAGTCGCCTGCTTCTTCCCGGGTGAAATGAAGAGATAATTATTGGCTGTTAAAGGCTCCCGCCGTTACTGTTGACGATGACGTCGATGCCGGTGGGAGCTTTTTTTAACAATTCAAATAGGTTGTGTAATTCGTCTTTGCTGAAGAGTTTGAGGTATATTTTCATCCTGTACTTTCCAAAGAGCTTCTTGACAGCAGGGACAACAGGTTCCAGAATCTCCCCATCCTTTATTTTCTCTGAGAGATCGCCATATAGTTTTAAAGCAATATCGCGACATTGCTTTTCTTTTTCTGACTCCACCACAACCTCTATGAAGATGCTGAAAGGCGGGTATTTGAGAAGTTTCCTGACTTCAATCTCCGTCCTGTAAAACTCCTCGTAATTGTTCTTGAGAGCGGTTTTTATCACCCTGTGGTCTGGTTCATAGGTCTGAATTATGGCTCTTCCACGCACTCCTCTGCCTGACCTTCCCGAAATTTGTGAAATCAGCTGGAAAGCATTTTCCACAGAATCATAATTTGGCAGGTTGATTATCCTGTCGGTATCCACTACAACCACAAGTCCGATGGTCGGAAAATCAAGACCTTTTGATATCATCTTCGTGCCAACTATAATATCAACCTCTTTGCTTTCGATCTTTCTGAGAGCTTTCTCGTACAAATCAGGGTTCGATACCGTCTCACGGTCCATTCTCATGATGGAGAGTTCAGGAAATCTTTTTTGCAGTTCATGCTCAACTCTTTCCGTTCCGAATCCTCTGGCCGCAAGGGTTCCCGATCCACAGCTTTCACACTTCGAAGGCGGGGAGATTACATAACCACAATAATGGCACTTCATCACTGCATCGTGCTTATGATAGGTGAGAGAAACATCACAGTTTGGGCATTTAAGTATGTTCCCACAACTGACGCATACCACATAATTCGAAAATCCCTTACGGTGAACGAACACAAAGGTCTGATGTCCCGCTTTGATAGTCTTTTCGATCTCTCTGAATGTCTCTTCCGGTATTATATAATCTCTTGTATTTCGAAGATCAAAAACTTCTATTTCAGGTAATTCGCCAACGGGTCTATTAGTAAGAGTGTGAAGTTTGAACTCTCCTGCCTTCGCTCTGTGATAACGGTCGACCCGCGGGGTCGCTGAACCAAGTATCACGGGAATATTAAAGAGCTGCCCTTTTTTGATGGCGACTTCCACCGCATCGTAGTGAGGTGGCGTTTGTTGATAAAAACTGCTATCGTGTTCTTCATCCACAATAATCAATCCGAGATTCTGCACTGGTATCCACAACGCGCTTCTCGTGCCAACAAGTATGTCAATTTCCCCATTCACAGCGTCCAGCCAGATTCTCTGGCGTTTTACTGGACTCATATAGCTGTGGTACACTCTGACTTCTCTACCAGGAAATGTTCCCCTTATACGGGCCATCAACTGGGGAGTGAGGGACACTTCAGGAACCATATATATAACTGACTTTCCCCCGTTCAACACTCGTTCCATGACTTTAAAATATACTTCTGTTTTTCCGCTACCGGTAAGACCAAATATGTAGTGAATCCCATTTAAGTGTTCAAGAAGTTTATTTTTTACCTTCTCCTGTTCCCCGGTAAGTCTCTCTATCGCTCTTATAGTCCATTTATCCCATTCCGTTTCCACGACTTCTTTCAGAATGAGGATTCCTTTTCTCACGAGGGTGTCTATTGAGGAGCGGCTTTTCAGCGAAAGGCTCTTCATGAGTTCCTGTGGGGTTATCTCTTCAATTGTAAGGAGGTAATCGACAATCTGCTTCTGGTTATCTGTAAGGTTCAACTTTTCCAGTACTTTGAGACTGAGGGGCAGTTTGAGAACTTTTTTCTTCTTTCGCACAGGTACTCTCTTCTCGTAGCTGTGCAATACTTTCAATTTTCTCTGCGCTTTCAACTTCTGTAATTGGCTGCGGTCAAATATTTTTAGTGCCTCATCAATTTTTATTGGCCCGGAAAAGGGTAATTCGGGGTCAAGGGGAATAACGTAACTTCTGCTTCTTAAGAGCCTTCCTGGCGGAAAGAAAAGATCAAAGACCTTACCGACAGGAGCGAGATAATTTTCCACCGTCCAGGCTGCCAGCTCGATGTCTTTCTCTGAAAGATAAATTTGCTCTTCAAGAGGTTTCAATATACTTTTGGTTTTGAATTCGGGTTTTATTCCTATACCAGTGATATAACCTACCACATTTCTACCGGCAAAATTCACCATAACTCGCTGACCCACAGCGAGTTCTTCTTCGCAATGATACGTGAAAACCGAACGTAAAGGAGAACCGGAAATGGCTACATCGTAATAATGAATTCTATCAGCTCCTTTTGTATATCACCCGTTTCCTATATTCGAGGTTACAAGACCCTCGTTCATAGAAAAGGCTGTGCACCGCTGCCTCTTTTAAATCTCTACTGAACTGCTGTAAGAAGATTTCCAGTGTTACCCCCTCATATGAAGCGATTCTGCTGAGATTCTTTCCGTGTGAAGGGACAGTTATAAGAGGTAATTCGAGTTTCCTTTTTATCGAAGAAAGGTACTCTCTACCCTTTTCATTGAAACCGAGAACTCTAATATACTGCGGTCCGTATTTCCAGGAATTTTTAACTACATCATCTGTGAGTTTGAAAAGGAGATTCATAACTAACCTCTTTATCCTCGTGAAAGTGAACCTTTTTGTTTTTACACATTCAAAAAAATCATTTATATTCCCTGTTGCTTCCGAACAATCTGCAAAACGTCTATCCAGACCTTCTACAAAACCGTAATAGCGCTTGAAATCGTCTCTGTCCATGGTCCGTAAGATTCCCATAAGCAACTTATCCATGCTTTCAAGGGTCACGGGACCTTTATCCCTTATTTCCTTCAGGACAACTTCATAACTGAAAGGCGGTAGCACCTCGCTGAGCCTCTCTTTAGAGCCCTTCAGAATCATGCCCCTTACAGCGGTGGCGCTTGAAAAACTACCTTTAAATTGTGGGTCATTGTAATTAGCTCCCAATCGTTTTATAGTATGGGGAACTATTTTACTCTTGAGTTTTTCGATTGCCACAAGATATTCGAGTCCGAGGATGTTATTGGAACTACCCGCTTCTTCAACATCGAGATCCTCTCCGGGTAGGTTCATAGTAAGATAATCCCTGAGTGCATATTTTCTAGCATTTGGAAAAGAAATACCACTTTTTAAATGAGTTTTCAACCTATCGATGTACTCCCTGGGTTCCTTTACGATCACATCAGCCAGCGTCTTGAGCAATCTGAGGTTGTTCGTTTCACTACCAAAAACAATATCACTGACCTTCAGGAGGTTCAGTGTCCATACAGAGCCTAAAGCGAACCCACCTGCATCCTGTATGGAATATACAAGAGGTAGTTGAATGACAAGATCTATGCCGGCTTCAAGTGCTATCTCTGTTCTCGCATACTTATCTATTATCGCCGGCTCTCCCCGCTGTACAAAATTCCCGCTCATTACAGCAATGGTTACATCGGGTTCAATTAACTCCTTGGCTTTCTGGAGGTGGTATAGATGCCCATTGTGAAAAGGGTTGTATTCCACTATGAGGCCGAGTACTTTCATTCAATCACCATTATTCTTTATCGAGAGGTTTATTGAACTTATCGACCTTTACGATCTTGGGGCCATCATATTCACCTTCCGCGTACATTCCATAAGAGATAATAATAATGAGATCACCAATTTCTGCCAATCTTGCGGCGGCTCCATTCAGCCCTATAACACCGCTGCCTTTCTCTCCCTTTATGACATATGTTTCGAAACGGAGCCCATTGTTTATGTTCACGACCTGTACCAGCTCGTTTTCATATAGATCGGCGAGCTCCATTAATTCCTCATCTATGGTAATACTGCCCTCGTAATTTAAATCCTTTTGAGTAACAACGGCGCGGTGTATTTTCGATTTTTGCATTATTCTGAACATTTAATCACCTCCGTACAATGATAGTCCTGCTTGGTTTTACAAAAGAAACAGAATGTAAAATTTTGTGTTTACTGAGTGCAAGGTATATTCCAAAAGTGTCTATACTATTTTACCCCATGAACGCTCGTGGTAACATTGAACTGGGAGGTATTTTTATGTCGAAAGTGTTCAAAAGCGTTTCTGAACTGATGTGGTGGATAAGAAAAGTGACAAACCTGTATCTCAGAGAAGAAATCCAGGTAATCGGTGAAATACGTTCTGCAAGGATAAATAAAAGAGGTGTACTGGACATCGAACTTGTGGAAAGCTCTAAAGGCAGGAAAGGCAACTACACTTACCAGATAAATTGTCAGTTTGAGGATCCACATACACTTAAAGACACCCTCAAAATAAACAACTTTCGAGAACTGGAAGGCGAAGAGTATTTGATCAGCGGGTACCTGAGTTTTCGCGTAACACAAAACAGGTACGTAATAGAGGCCATCGATATAGAACCGTACGGAAAAGGGAGTATAGAAAAGCATCGCGCCGCCATATTGGAACTTTTAAAGCAGGAAGGGCTATATCCAGTAAGAAAAATTGCATCTTTAAGCGAACTTCAAGAGCCTATATTGCGGATAGCTCTCATAGGATCTCCCAATACCAGGGGATTGACTGATTTTGTCGTTAATGTAATGAATTCGAAAATACTGCCGGACTTAAACTACTTTCCAGTTGCGGTAGAGGGGGCCACAGCAGCCCAAAAAATCGTTAGAGCTATTGAAGAAGCCAACGAAACCACCAGTCAGGTAATAGTCATAGTAAGAGGAGGTGGTGCACAGGGAAGCCTTCTTTACCTCGAAAATGAAGAGCTAGCAAGAAGTATATGCAAATCATCGATCCCTGTGATGGTCGCAGTGGGGCACACAGAAGACGTCACGCTCCTAGATTATGTGGCGCACCTCTCAGTTGAAACTCCTACTGCTGCAGGAAGAGAAATAGCTGAGGTCAACAACGGGTACTTAGAGCAGTGTAGCCAGCTTGAAAAGAACACAGCCAGTGCATTTATCCGACTCATGAACACCTACCACAACAAAATGCTTCAAAAGACAAAGCTCATCTCCGCCTACGGCGTGGATCGATATATTTCTCGATATAACAGAGAAATGACTGTTGAGTATGCAAAACTGGATAAGGCCCTTAAAGACTTCAGAAGCTATAAATCTATGGTATTAAGGCTCAAACAGGACAAAATCGCTTCTTTCGTTAACAGAAAAGTCGACAGGTTTCATTTGATACTCAAGTATCATGCTGAAAGGATGGCGAGAAACAAAAACCAGGTCGAAAGAAAATTTAAAGTTTTCAGTGAAGTCTTATCGTCTGTGGCTTTCGAAATGGCATCCTTAATTAGTAAAGACGCAGTACGAGTTTCAAAGGGGGAATCCTATCTTATTGCTACAACCAATAGACTAATGAAATCAGCAGAACAAAAAACAAGAGAATACATTGCCAAAGTGCGCTCTATCAACCCCATACACTCTATGGTAAAGGGCGGGGCTATCGTTACCAATGAACTTGGAAAGGCGGTGACCACCATTGAGCAAGTCAATGTAGGCGACGAATTGAAACTCAGGCTCGCCGATGGTGTTATCCTGTCGGAAGTGAAAGAAAAGATTCCAAACAAAAAGAGAATCCCGGAGGGGGTGAAATAAATGGAACTTCCAGAAATTCAAACACTGAAGGACCTGAAAGACTTTCTCGAAAGCTTGACAGAGGAAGAGATGCGTGAACTAAGATTCTCCCAGGCTATGGAGTTGGTTGAAACTATTTCGAACTATTTTGACGAGCAGGGCGATGAGATAGACATAGAGGACGCTATCGAGCTCTACGAAAAGGGCATGGACCTTCTCATGTTCTGCCGTGAAAAACTTGCCGTTGTTCAGAGCAAGAAAGAGGAAATCGACAAAAAATATAGGGAATTGCTAGGAGAAAATGGATAATTATCTCTCGTCTATAATATGCTTTTAAAGATAGAATCAAAAATTAGAAGTTACTAAATGTTTCTTAGTCATCCAAGAAATATAAGTTTAAATGGTTTTGTTTGGTTCAATTGTTTTTGTTTGAGAACAATCTTTCGAAGTAAGCAGAGATTGGAAGAAATAAAAAGCCCCAAAAAAGGGGCTTGTTTTTTTGTGAAGGTATTTACAATACTCCATACAACGGACCGGCGGTAGCAGTTTCTATTCTTATACGGAGCTTTTTCCCAATGAGTTCTTTCGATCCATCAAAAATCACGATCTTGTTGTTTATCGTCCTGCCATAAAGCTTGCCATCCTTCATCAGGTCTTCCACTATGATTTCCACATTTTTTCCCACATATGCGTTGTTTATCACGCGGTTTATTCTCTTCTGGAGTTCCAACAGTTCGTTCAGGCGTCGCACTTTTTCCTCGTGTGGCACATCGTCTTTGAAGTATTTTGCTGAGACCGTTCCTTCGCGCGGAGAATACATAGCGAGATTGACCCTTTCGAACTTGACTTCTTCAATCAATGATTTCGTTTCGAGATAATCTTCTTCCGTTTCACCTGGAAAGCCAACGATTACGTCCGTACTGATAGAAGCATCTGGCAATTTTGCCCTTATTCTTCCGATGAGATCAAGATATTGTTCGCGGGTATAGCCACGATTCATCGCTTTGAGGATCTTGTTACTCCCCGATTGTATTGGTAAATGAATTGATTTCGATACTCTATCAGAGGAAGCGATGACTTCGATCAATTCATCGCTGAAATCGTTGGGATATGAGGTCAGGAACCAGATTCTTTCTATGCCCTGGATTTTTAAGGTTTCTCTGATAAGCCCTGCAAGGCTTGTTCCATCGTTTCTGTCTTTACCATAAGAATCAACATTCTGCCCGAGGTACGTGATTTCCTTGTATCCTTCGCTGGCTAAGGCTTTGACCTCACTTAAAATGTCGTTTATAGGCCTGCTCTTCTCTCTGCCGCGGGTGTATGGAACTATACAGTATGTACAGAATTTGTTGCAGCCATAGATGATTGTTACCCAGGCATGGTGCCTGCTGGTACGATTCTTTGGCGTTGACCAGTCAAGCTCATTCAGATAATCTGACATATCGAGGAATTTGTGTCCTTTAGCTGCCCTTTCAACAAATTCAGCGATTTTAACAATGCTTCGTGTCCCGAAAACAAAATCGACTTCCTCTCTTTGAAGTAGAGTCTTTCCCTCTTTTTCGGCAACACATCCAGCCACACCGATGATGAGGTTCTTCTTCCGTCTCTTGAGGGCCTTAAGTCTACCGAGCTTGCCATACAGTTTCTTCTCGGCTTTCTCCCTCACGGCGCAGGTGTTGACAATGACAGCATCCGCTTCTTCTTCGTCTTCAACGATCTCGTGTCCAGCTCTTATGAGGATTCCTGCCATTATTTCTGTGTCATTGACGTTCATCTGGCACCCGAAAGTTCTGAAAGCTATTTTCATCCAATCCCTTCCTTTATTGCATCTTGTAAAAAAGCGACGGCGGAAGCCGTCGCCCTGTTTTTATTTTTAAATCTTAAAGTTCTTCTTCATCATCAGAACTGGAATTCTTTTCAGCAGGAGCTTCTTCAACTGGGGCTTCCTCAACGGACTCTGTTCCCTGTGGGGTCTCTTGTGGAACTTCCCCCTGGGCACCCGGTTCAGGTATTTCTTCTGAGGTTTCCATGCCTTCTCTGCCTTCGAGAATGGCGTTGGCTATAGTCTGGGTAATAAGTTTTATTGCCCTGATTGCATCGTCATTTCCGGGAATCAGATAGTCGAGAACATCAGGATCAGCGTTAGTATCGGCAATACCGATAACGGTTATACCAAGCTTATTGGCTTCTTTGATAGCAATCTCCTCTTTTTTGGGATCGACAACATAGATAACATCAGGCAGTTTGCTCATTTCCTTAACACCATTAAGGTTCTTTCTGAGCTTTTCGAGTTTCTTTCTTATGACACTCTGCTCTTTCTTTGGAAGTTTATCGAGTTCTCCAGTGAACTCCATTTCTTCGTACTGTTTCAGAACTTCAATTCTCTTTTTAATGGTTACAAAGTTAGTGAGCAGACCACCAAGCCAGCGATTGTTAACATAATACGCACCACATCTCTTCGCTTCTTCCTCAACAATCTGCTGTGCCTGCCTTTTTGTGCCAACAAAAAGGAATTCAGCACCCTCAGAGGCTCTTGATCTGACGTAGTCATAAACTTCCTCGACCATCTTCAGGGTTTTCTGAAGGTCGATGATGTAGATACCTTTTCTTTCCCCATAGATGTAGGGCTTCATCTTTGGGTTCCATCTTCTCGTCCTATGGCCGAAATGGACTCCGGCCTCAAGTAACTGCTTCATGCTTACTACTGCCACAAAATACACCTCCACTTTTGGTTTTTCCTCCGGGAACCGTCGGTCGACCCTTTGGGGCACCGTGACCAACTTGCAAACTCCCGTGTGTTGTGAGGGCTATCTCTTTAGGATATCCTCAAGTGAATAACGTTTGGCGTTCAACCAGAGGTCTTCAAGGGAATAGAACTCTCTTCCCTTCTCACTGAACAGATGCACGATGAAATGACCTCCATCAACGACCATCCAATCATATCCTCTACCTCTATCGTAATAAATTACAGAAAGATTATTTTTTTCTAAGAACTCGAGTACAGCATCCCTTAAAGCCTCCATATGAGGCTCGGAATTGGCAGTGGCTATAACGAAGTAACTTGTAAGGTTAGATACTTCGGCTATATCCAGAATAACGATGTCCTTCGCATCTTTCGTATCGAGAACTTCTGCTATTCCCTTTACAGAACTGTCCAAATTCACACCTCCCACTTCACTCTACTGTTACACTCTTCGCAAGGTTCCTGGGTTTATCCGGGTCATTTCCTCTAAGTACCGCGATGTGATACGCAAAAAGCTGCAAATAAGGTGACATCACGAGAGGGTATAGAGGGTCTGAAACCCGTGGGACTTCGATTCTGCTGTTAACGATTCTACCCGTTTCCTGATCACCTTCAGTACAAATCGCTACAACTTTCGCGTCTCTCGCTCTTGTCTCCATAATGTTGGAAAGAACTTTGGCTTTCAGCGCATCATCCGGAACTATAGCAAAAACCGGGAATTCCCTATCGAGAAGGGCTATAGGACCGTGTTTTAGCTCGCCGGCTTGATAGGCACTGGCATGTATGTAACTGATCTCCTTGAGTTTGAGTGCACCTTCTAGAGCTGTCGGATAACCATAGCCCCTTCCTATGTACATGAAATGTCTGTACTGATAGTATTCTTTGGCAAGTTGAAGAATGGACTCGTTCATTGTCGATAATGTGCCCTCAAAAATTGTCGGCATCCCTTCAAGTTCATTTATTATCTGTCGTATTTCATCTTTCTCATTCCTGAGGTGGCTGATGTAAGCACCGATGATGAATAAAACAGCGAGCTGAGATACATAAGTCTTTGTTGCGGCAACACCAATTTCAGGCCCAGCGTTTAGATAGACGACGACATCACTCTCTCTTGCAAGAGTTGAGCCCACCACGTTTGTAACCGCGATAACGGTCCCGCCTTTAACCTTTACTCTTCTGACACCTTCTAGCGTGTCTGCTGTTTCACCAGACTGCGACACGGCGATTACGATAGTGTTCTCATCTATATGTATGTTCCTGTATCGGAACTCCGAAGCGACATCAATTTCTACAGTAAGACCAGCATAGTCTTCAAGGAACCTTTTCAGCACCAGTCCGGCATGGAAACTCGTTCCACAGGCAACTATATGCACGTTTCTCGCCCGTTTGATAGCTGGAACCACATTCTCCATCTCGGGGAGATTGGCTCTACCGTTTTTTATCCTCCCAGCAAGGGCGTTTCTGAGAACTTCAGGTTCTTCAAAGATTTCCTTCAGCATGAAATGGGGAAAACCACCTTTTTCGGCAGCCTTTTCGTTCCAATCTATATGTATGATGGGTCTACTGGCTTTACTGCCATCAATCCTCGAGATCTCCAAATTACCGGGAATGAGTGTTACCACGTCCCCATCCTCAATGAAATAAACATCTCTGAGATATTTCAACAATGGGGTAACGTCGGAAGCAAGAAATCCACCAGTTTCCGTTACACCTACCACGAGTGGACTCCCTTTTCTCGCCGCGACGATCATATCAGGATTGTCAGCGTGTACGACAGCGATGGCATATGCGCCTTCCAGATCAATGAGGGTATGTCGTATTGCTGCTGGTAAATCTCCCTCATAATGTTCTTCAATGAGGTGAGCTATAACTTCCGTGTCGGTCTCGGAATGGAATTCGTGGCCGTTCCTGAGAAGTTTTTCCCTGAGCTCGAGATGGTTTTCAATTATACCGTTATGAACAACGGCAATCTTGCCAGTGCAATCTGTGTGAGGGTGCGCATTTGCATCTGATGGCGCGCCATGAGTTGCCCAGCGCGTGTGAGCAATCCCAGCTGTTATTTCCACACTTATTATATCTTTAAGTTGCGCTTTAAGTGCCCCGATTTTCCCCACAGCTTTGCGAACATTTACCCTCTGCTCGTCGGGAAAAGCTATACCTGCTGAATCATATCCTCTGTACTCGAGTTTTTCCAGCCCTTCAACCAAATTCCCTATCCTGACCCCTTTTCCAACCATTCCCACAATACCGCACATAATTAATCTCCCCCAAACTCAGACTGAAGCTTTTTTACAAGACCACCCTTCACACCTTCATATGCTACTTTGATAGCGTTCTTTATCGCAAGAGCGTTTGAATTGCCATGAGCTTTCGTAACAACACCCTTCACACCGAGTACAAATGCTCCTCCATACTCACTTGGATCGAGGGTTTTCTTGAGCCTTTTGAAGGCATTTCTTAACAAGAGCCCACCGAGCAAACCACTGAATCCAGATGCTTTTATCTGAGCTTTCAGAACATCGCCGATAAACTTTGCTGCGCCTTCAATGGCTTTCATGGCGACATTTCCTTTGAACCCGTCGGTAACGACGACATCCACATTTCCGTAGAGTATATCGCGTCCCTCCACATTTCCGTAGAAATCGCCGCCAAGGGCCTCTTTTAGCAATTCGAACGCTGCTCTCGTATCCTTGTTCCCCTTTTCTTCTTCTTCCCCTACGTTCAAAAGTCCTACTTTAGGAGATTCTTTGCCCAGTATCCTGGCATAGTGGTAGCCCATTTTTCCGAAATCTCTCAGGTGCTCGGGACGCACCTCAATGTTGGCCCCACAGTCAAGCAGAACGGTGAACCCTCGTTTACTGGGTATTGGTGTCGCGATAGCGCCACGTTCAATGCCCTTTATCCTGCCAACGACAAAAAGTGCAACGGCCAGTACTGCGCCCGTGTTTCCCGCCGATACCATGGCGTCAACCTTTCCTTCTTTCACGAGCTGTGCTGTGCGATACAACGAAGTATCCTTCCTTCTGAGGACGTTGGAGGGTTTCTCAGCCATACCAAAGACTTCAGGTGCGTCAACGATATGGAGTTTTTCATGATGAAACCCCCGCTCACCAAGCATTTCTCTGATCGTCTCTTCTTTCCCAACTAGAAAAAGCTCTACGTCAAACTTTCCCTCTTTCAAAATTGAAATGGCGCCATCGATGTTGACATCCGGCGCCTGATCTCCTCCAAAAACATCAAGGGCAATTTTAATCCCTGACATTTTTATTCACCAATTTCCAGAATCTGTTTTCCTCCGTAGTATCCACAGTGCAAACAGACTCTGTGGGGTTCTTTAGGCTCACCACAATTTGGACAGATGGAAACAGCCACCTTCATAGGTCTGTAATTCTTCGCTCGTCTGTGGTGAGTTCTGCTCCTCGAACTTTTTTGCTTGGGTACTGCCATGAATATCCCTCCTAAGCAATTATTGATTTTCCTTATTCAAGCTCTCTTTTAGATTATACAACAAAGAATGCCACTTATCCTGTGGCTTTTCAGGAATCTCACAGCTGTGTTGTGGATTTTCGTTTAAATCTGCCCCGCACTCGGGACATAATCCTCTGCAACTTTCTGAACAGAGGACTTTCTGAGGAATCTCAACTATTATAGCCTCAATTATCCTATCTGACAAGTCAAGTATTTCTTCCGTGAGAGGAAAAGTGTTTTCAAGCTCTTCTACAGGACCCTTTTTGGTTTCTTTGAAAAACTTTGAATGGCTAACATATATAGCTTCAACAACTCCATCAATTGGAAGCTTCACTGGCTTGAGGCAACGTGAGCATTGCTCTATTACCGTTGCACTGACTTTCCCGGAAACGATAAGGGAATCCTTTTCCTTATATAGAAAGAGCTCAATCGAAATGGGACCATCACATTGGATTTCGTCAAATGGATTGTCTATGGTGATTTCTAAACTTTTGCTATCCTCAAAGGTGTTGATATCTACAAGAAATTCCCTGACAGATGATTTCACGTTCTCACCGACTTTCAAATTTATTTCAGCGTGCAAATATTACTATAGGGTTATTTCATTAATTGAACGCCTACTTAACAATATAAGAACGAGCGGGTGGAATCGCTTGAGAAACCGAAATGGCGTGAACTTAGAAAAATTGTTGTAAATTGTTGGTTGTACGTAAAAAACCATCTCTACAACTGATGTCCTTTTTCTTTTTAGGAAGTGAGTTATGATACACTGCGAGTAAAAAGCAAAATACTCATCACAATTCTTCTCATCCTCATCCCTCCCTGATTTAGATTATAATATACTCAGTTTGTTGGTTGAGCTCTTGGTTTTGACAATGATGCAGTGGTAGAATATATGCGAATCCTATCGAAAGGGGGGGAAGGCATGAACAAAAAGGAACTTGTAGCCGCGTTAGCGGAACGCGTACAAATCTCAAAAAAAGAAGCCGGCTTGATCCTTGACAGCATTGTAGACATTATTGAAGAAAAGCTCTCCAGGGGTGAAGAAGTCCGACTCGTGGGCTTTGGAACTTTTAAAGTTGTCGAAAGAAAACCGAGGATGGGGGTCAACCCGAGGACGAGAAAACCCATTAAGATCCCCGGTGCAAAAGTACCAAAGTTTGTACCTGGAAAGGAACTCAAGAACAAAGTCAAGTGATCTTCAGGGCGGCTTTGGCCGCCCCTTAATGGAGTGTATATTTTGAAATATATTAGATGGATTTTTGTGTTGAATATCTTCATCATTGTGTTGCTTCTTTTCATTTTCTTGTCGCTTCATCCTCTGAACCTCAAGCAAAGGGGAAAGGGTGTGAGGCTTGGAATTTCTGCTGTATCGGAAGGATTACGGGTTGTCCATGACAGTGATATACTTATGATTATGAATGAGCTTTATGCACTTAATCTCCGGGATTTTTCTATTAACGGAGTTAAGATTGAGCCTTATACCTACGTCAGATGTGTCGGCCCTGTTTTGATGATCAATGAAAAGAAAATTCCCTCTGATTTCATTCAAATAAACATCCTTGGTGATCCGGACTACATAATTTCCGGTCTTTCCTTTCTGATAGAGTCCTTAAAATCGAAAGGGTTCTCTGTGAGTGCCATTGCTTTGGAAGAATTAACTATTCCATAGGGAGATGATATCAGATGATCAGGCTGGTCCCTTTTGTTTCTACTCTTCTTTTGATTTTTCTGCTTTCTGGTTGTTCCGCATGGTGGGTCAGCAGAGGAGAGTTCAGAGATGAGCTCTCAATTGTTGAAAAAAAACTTGACTTCATTACTGAAGAACAGAAGAGACTGAGGAGTGTGGAAGAATCGATAACGGATATATCCAGACAGCTGGAATACCTGACAGGACTGAAAGAACTCGCGGTAGATATTGATGAACTGAAAAGCCTTCAGGACCAGCTAGCTGAGTTGAAAAAGCTTCTTGAATCCAACGCGAATAACATAGAAGAAGGGAACAAACTCTCCGAGCAGATATTCGAAAAACTGGATAAAATTGTCAGTTCAAACCTTCAGGAATTTTTCTTCAAAAAAGAAATTGAAGGATTGAAAGGACAGCTGGAAAGCCTGCAGAGAAGACACGAAACTGACTTCTCATACCTTGAGAATCGCATTGATAAAGTGAATAGTCTTACAGCTACTGATACTTCTTTCGTCTCTATAGATCTGTTCTTGGCCGAAGTGGCTGACATCAGGAGCAGGATTGGACAAAAGGAAATGGAGGTTAAAAGCCCCGAGAGAATCATTTACACGGTCAGAGCTGGAGACACCCTTTGGGATATTGCGAAAGCTTATGGCATAACTGTGGAGGAACTGAAAGTCGCAAACCCTGTAATAAAGGATAGCACCATTTACGTGGGACAGGAAATTACGATTCCCGTCTCGTTGAAGTCTTTGTTGCGCCCTGATATTCTCCAGTCCCATTTCGGCCTTACTTACGATTTCGAGCCGCTTGTGGAGGCAGTAATATCCCCATTTGGGAGTTATGATAAGGGATATGCCAATCCTGGAATTGATCTGAAAGTTCCGCCATCTACGACTGTAAAAGCAATACTCCCAGGACGTGTCGTCCTTGCTGAAAAATTGAACGATGAGTACGGGAATACCGTTGTTATTGACCATGGTGACGGCATGCGTACGGTTTACGGCAAACTCAATAGTATTACCGTGGAAAAGGGGAATTTTGTCCTGGCTGGTGAAACCATCGGTGAAACAGGGAAAGAAACACCGAATCTGCATGTCGAGATATGGATGAATGATATTCCCGTGAACCCGGCAGATCTACTTTTTGAAAACGCTGGGACTTTTACGGTAACCATGTACACCGAATGGGACGATGGAAAAAATCCCACTTCTCCGTCTTTCAAGGTAACAGCCACAGGAAAATACGTCAAAGCGTACAGAACGATTGCAGCGGATCCCGCCGTACTTCCTCCAGGTACAGTTGTGTACATTCCATTCTTTTCAAATGCCCCAAATAAGGGGTTTTTTGTGGTAGAAGACACCGGCAGTGAAATAAAAGGAAAAAGGATAGACGTCTATACTCATGATATTAAAGCTGCTTCGGGATTCAAAGAAGAATTACTGGTTTACGTGGTGAAGAAACCATGAAAGTATTCATCTGGTTAGTTTTGCTCATCGCTTTCGCAGGTAGTATGTTTTCGATGAAAGTGATTTCAAGGCTGGAACTGGGGGCTGCGCCTTTTAAGATCGAAAAGGTCAAGAATATCCACGGGACTTATTATATCGTCCTTTTAAAGGGTACTTCGGAATTGTTGGTGCTTGATTCAGCTTTTAAACCTTTACGCTTTATCGAAGACGTGAAAAACGAAGGACTAAACGATTTCATTATCAATAACGAAAAGCTTTATTGCTTTGGTTTTTTCAGCGGTAGGCTCCTTGTAATTGATATTTCTGGAAGGCCTGCTTCATGGAAGATAAAAAAGAAAGTATCAACGGGCGAAAGGATAATCACCGGTACCTTTCTCGATAAAAGGCTCGGAATTTTGAGTATGGATAAGCGATTCTTAATCATTGACACAGTAAATTTTAAGATAATAAATAAGATAGATCTCCCTGTAGAAGCCCTTAGCATTATTGCAGACAAGCGGTTTTTCTACATTACCCTTTTTTATAACTTCGACCTTGTAAAAAAAATGTTTGAAACAGATTATGGATTGTTTGTAGTAGATGGAGAAGGGAAAATACATAAAAAAATAGTTCTGGGCAGGAGACCTTCATATATTCTGCAGGATTTAAATAATCTGTATGTGGTGAATTATTTAGATGGTACCCTGGATGTGGTATCAAAAGAAAAATTCGAAAGGATAAAACAATACAAACTCGGTAAATTGCCAAACTTTCCAGTTATGGATGGAAGGTACATATGGGTGCCCTGTATCGGAAGTGATAGTATCTATCGAATAGACCTGAATTCAGGTACAATCAGTAATTTTGCAATTAGTGGTTCTGGACCGATAAGGGTTCTAGTAGGTTCTGGAGTTCAATTTGCTTTGAGTGTGATCAGCGGTACCATAGAAAAATTCGATGCATATGGCAAAAGCATAGAATTGTTGGAGCTACACGGCTATCCCATTGATGCAGTCTTAAACGCCAACAAAATCGCTGTTCTGCTACAGGAAGACTGGTTGAACGGTGGTGCGATGGGAACCCTCATCGTTCTGGAACCCTGAAAAAAGAAAGGTCTTTATGCAAAAAATCTTGCATGCAGAGTTCCCTTTGTTGTATAATTGTCCTGAAACAGTTTGTTCATAAACCATAGAATTTAAATCTCTAAGAGGGGGGAAAGTGTATGAAGAAGCTCCTTATCGCAGGTCTGTTATTGCTGAGTGTAGCCCTCATGGCGGTAAATATGCCTGTCCAGTTGCCTCTCTGGATCGATTTCGATACCAGTAAAGTAGAGCCAGTTGGAAGGGCGGAACTTATCAAGTTGCTCTTTGCAGATAATCTTGACCCAATTTTCAATGTCTCCGAATATGGTCTCATTCCTGTTGAAACTGTCGAAGAACTTGCACCGTTTGATCTCTCAGATCCAATTACTCCATATGAACTCCTGGCAATGCTCGTCAAATACTTCGGTCTCGAAAGAGAAGCCATCGAGTATCCGATGAGCGCACCATATGACAACAGCATCAAGACAGAATTCGAAGAGCTCGGTTACAAAGATGGATTTGACTATACAAGGATATGGGGCTATAAAGAAGTCCTTGGTAATCGTGTGAGCCTGAATTATAAAGTCGATTATCTGACAAGGGCCGAGTTCATTAAAGTGCTCATTGACGCTTTTGCTGAGAAGAATAAACCAAACTATGATTATCTCCTGAAAAAGGTTGACGAGCTCAAAAAACTCTACAAGGGATTCAAGAATGCTGAAGAAGCCGCTTACATCTACGTCTTCGAGAATTATTTCCTTGCACCCGGAGAGGATGGAAGAGCTCTTCCTCTGCTGATGTCTGAAGAGCTTTACAACAGGACGGATTTCTTCAACAGGGAATATGATGTACCCGTTAGTAGGTCGGAAGCCTATGCTCTCTTCGCCAAGATAGCTCTTTCACCAGTTAAAACAGCCGAAGAGCTCGGGCTCGAAGTGCCCGTAAGGAACATTCAGAACGTTGTGTCTTACATGAAAAAATACGACGGCCAGCTTGTTTTTGGCGAAGTTGCATTGCCCAAAGACAAAGTCGTTGAAATAGGCATTTTCGATCATGATGCGATAATGGCTATCTGGGAAGAAAACCACAAGGGCGATCCGAAGTTCGAGGAACTCAAAGAAGAATTTGAAGCCAAACTGGCGAATATCAACGATTTCGCCCTGCTTAAGACCGAATCTGGCAAGACATATCTCATGATCGATTCTGCGGATTACGAATACCTATTCCCGAATGGTCCGCTTCCCGCCTTCAAAAAAGTTGCCAAAGACGGTTTTGTTGAAATGTACAAGAGTCTCCCGGACAGCGCACCTTCTAAACCCTACACAAAGACCTGTGAAGCCGAGGTTAGGGAAAGAATAAGTGAAAATTACATAGTAACTTTCAATGCAGTTTGCAAGACAGTTCCACCCTTCGATGAAGAAGAACCCAATGTGAAAGAGGTAAAGGTAGATGTTTCCTCTCTCACTGGGGTCAAGATGATGGTTCACAGCGCCTGGGATGAGAGCAAAACAGCGGTGTTGGATGTAGACAAAGTTTACCCATACGAGCTCATCAGCTTCAAATACAAAGAAGACACCGTTTATGAATGCAAAGAAGCTCTCGATAAAGAAGTCTTCAACGGTGCAGACGTCACATTCTATCCTGTTGCCGCGAGAATACTTTACACAACCGACGAACTCAAAGTTAGCACTCTTGAAGAATTCAAGAATTCCTTTGGTAGCAGTATAATCTCTGCCGATGTCGACGTTCCTGACAGGGTATACGCCATCTTCAACTTTGTCGAAGTTCTAGAAGAGCTTGGTATTCCGAAAGATGCCGTGTTCGTATCGATGCTAAAATTCGAACGCGAGGGTATAGAACCAACTTCCAAGGTTGAAATCACGGAACCTATGCTCCACTACACGTTACTCGGAAGACTCGTGAATGCAAAGTTCACCGAAAAGGATAAGGTGTTCTTCTCCGAATTCACAACTGAGATTTCGCCAGAACCCATGAGGCTCGTCGGTAATGTTTATCTAGTGAAAGAGGGTTCCGAAAAGATTGTGAAGAATTCTGGAATCATTGAAGCCTTGTTTGATTTTTACGATGGACTTCCTGTTGGACTTTCTTCCAACACATACACGGTGCTGCTTGAATACCATGCTGATGATGAAAACCTCAATGAGTTCTTCATCAGGGTAATAAACAAGTAATCGTGATTTCTCTCATTGCGGCCCGCCGGTGGCGGGCTGCTTTTGTTAAAGGGGAGGTGTCAAAATGAAACGCAGTTTAAAGGTCACGATAGGGGTCGCAATATCGCTTGTTGCACTGCTGGTGCTGTTCTATTTTGTTTTCTGGACACCGAGAACGATAACCGTCAGTGCTTTATTCCCGACCGGTGCGACGGGAAATCCAACAATAAAGGCGGTATCGTCAGTTGCTGAAGTAACCCTCAGTAAGAATGAACCTTCTGCGAAATTGAAGGTAAAGCGGAAAGATACAGTGGAATTCAGGACTCTTGAAGGCGTGCTTCTTGATAGGGAAGATGTAACCAAAGACACGAGGGAAATAAAGTTTGGATTTCCTGAGCCTCGGATAAGTGAATTTAACTACATTTTTAGCGAAGATGGAAAGCAGCTCATATTGAACTGGGACGCCATCAGTTCTCCCTATTCTATCGATAGTGTGATTGTGAAAAGAAACGGTACAGTTATCTCCCGAAAAGGAAATTCATACTCGGATGCCATAATTGACTTTCAGGGAAAGACCCTGTCTTATGAACTCATCGTAGGATATAAGTACGGGCCCGTTTATATAGAGAAGTCAGAGGTTCTCACTGTGAAAGTGCCTCTCTTACCTGTAGAAGTGGAAGTAAAAGTAATACTTGATGAAGGTTTAAACGCTGAAAAAGTGCAGGTATTGCTTGACGATACCCCAGTAACGCTCAATGAAAACGGAAAAGCTATTTTCAGCAGAGTCGAGCAGGGTAAACATAGGATAAGTTTAAAATATGACACAATTGAACTCTTCAGTGAAGATGAAATTTTCAGATGGAACGAAGATATTCCCTACCTCTTCGAATTTCCGATATACGCCATTGAGATAAGCGAACTATCCGCTACAAGGAAGGGAGATAGCTTAAAGCTCAGTTGGAAAAGCGACCTGAAGTCTTATCACGAAAAAGACGTGAGTTATCTTCTGAAACTCGGTGCTCTGTCATTCAATTCAACACAGACTTCCTACGAACTAAAGATTCCTGAAGAAACCTCGACTCTTACCATAGTTCCCATGTACAGAGGTGTTCCTTTCGGTCCTGAGAAGGTTCTTAAAGTCATGGGAAAGCCTTTCTTTGAAATAGGTTCGGTTCCTCTTTTTGTTCCTTCCAACGAACTAAAGATAGATTTCAAAGCAAGAAATCTGTCTGAACTCCAGATGGAGCTTGATTCAGGTTCTCCCGTCAACATTGATATCGATAAAGGGTCTGTGACTTTCAAAGATCTCAGTGAAGGTCCGCATTCTATATCGTTCAGGGCTAAAGACCTCTATGGCGAAACACTGATGAAGAACGCTACGTTCACTGTCGACACAACACCACCAAATGAACCGGAAATACTGGAGTACAGGATAGAAGGAAACAGAATAATCGTTGAACTCGGTATAACTTCCGATACGGTTTCCGTGTATGGAGAAGTGCTCGTATCAGATGACACCATATACCACATTGAAACGGAGAGCAATCAGATAGTCTTGCCAGTTCCTGCACCGAATACTGGTTTTACAGGTACGCTTGAATTCTTCCTGACGGCTGTCGACAGAGCAGGTAATGAATCGATGAAAGCTTCATATGAAGTGAAATTAGTAGATTTCGAAAAGATACTGTCGTCCCTCAATTTCGACGTGATACAGAAAGATTACAAACCGATAACCGTCAGAATAGTCAATTCAAAAGCCACAAAGGACGCCTCTGTTACTGTAATCGTCGAAACTCCAAAAGGACAGAATACATTTGTCTACGACCTTTCAAAACCCTTCAACGTACTGGAGCCTATCGAAGGAACATACTTTGGTGATTTGAAAATATCTTATAAAGTAAACACCCTCGGCATAGAATCACCCACTGTCATCGCTACTGAAACGACAGTAGATCTTAAAAATCTGGAAGGCTTCTATGTATATCAAGTTGATGAAGATGGGAAGTTTAGGGTGAGATTCTACCCAGTACCAGACCCCGATGTAAGATACAGAATAAGAAGAAAGCTTCTGGATACTCCCGTGAATCAGGAAATAAAAACAGTCTTACCAGAAGAGGTCAAACTCGATGATGATCCTCCTGTTGTCAAAGATTTCGATTCTCCATTTTCTTTAACGAGTGAAGCAACAATTGAAGTGTGCGTTGAAGTCGAGATTCTCACGGATTACTATAGCTACAAATTCCCTGAAAAGAAGTTAACCCTGTACAAAGGCGCGACCATTCTAACGGGAACTGCCACCACGGCATCCTTTGATGAAAATGCTTACCCGATTCTGATCGCTGAGAACTATGTGATCCCGCAAGGTACGGAAGTTTACATTAAAGGCGATGGCTTGCTTCTTATTCAGGACGGAGCATCGTTTGTGGTGAATGGAAGGCTGGAGATATCTGGTAATAGAGAAGGGGTGCTTTTGAAGAGTGAGTCCGGTAGTGGCATAATGTTGTACGGTGGTGAGCTCAGACTTAAAAACGTACACACATTGGGAAGGAAAGCATCACTCTTCGCCTCCGGCGCAGTACTGAATATCGAAGATAGCTCTTTCCAGGGCACTTCAAACCCTCTGATAATCAAAAATGGCTCATCAGTGCGGCTTATCAATGTAGAACTAAACTCCGTCGGTACAGCTGGTTATATAAGTGATTCAGATAGGTTCGAAGCACATAACGTTAGAATCAATAATTCTTCCAAAGGGTTTATCATATTGAATCCTGATTTTGTGCTTATACAAGGATACCAGGCTAACGAAGGAATAAAGGACATAGGCCTGGAAATCAAAGATTCAGACTCTGAAGAGATTTCACTGGAAGATATTGATATATCATCAAAGCGTTTTGCTTTGAGTCTCGAGAATCTTAAGAAAGTAAGTTTAAGTGGTGCTCATCTGGAAGCCTCCGGTTTTTATGTGATCGCATTGAGCAATATAGAAGAAGCTCAGATCAGTGATGTCTCAGTTACCGGTCTGCTAAAAGAAGGAAGGCCAAACATAGGGTTCTTCATAGCGAGCAGCGGTGGTACATTGAAAAATATATCGGTGAGTTATTGTAAAGGAACAGGGCTTTACATCAACAACCGTTTACTTCCGGCATCGCTTATGAAAACCTACAAAAAACTCTTACCAAAAGAAAAAGAGAACTGGGCACCATTGAGTCTGTATACAGATGCTTCCAATTTCTCTAAGAATGAACTTGATATCTATCTTGAAGGAATTTACAATCTCTACGCCCCGGGGCTCGAGCTCGACCAGCTCAAAATTTATGACTACAGGGTCGATAAGACCTGGTCTAACGAGCTCGGAAAACTATTCCCCAGAGGTAGCGTCATAGTAAAATGAGCATTCAAAAGACGCTCAGATAACGTTCGTAATGATCCGGCGCCACTGTTACAATCCTCTTTGCGGCGCCGGATTTTTTTAGCTTATAAGCTGCTGCAACATTAGCGCCAGAAGATATTCCTACCAGAAGTCCTTCCTTTTTGTGAAGCCAGCGCATTAGCTCAATAGCCTCGTCAGAGCTAACAGTGACTACATCATCAAGAAGGGTCCTATCAAGAACAGCGGGAATGAAACCCGCGCCAATACCCTGAATTTTGTGTTTACCCGGTTTTCCCCCAGAAAGAACAGGGGATTCCTCCGGTTCTACACCATAAATCTTTATTTCCGGCAGCAATCTCTTTAAAATTCTACCGGCACCCGTTATTGTTCCACCAGTGCCTATGCCAGCCACAAAGGCATCTAATGCATAACCGCATTGCTTAAATATTTCTGGACCAGTGGTGAGCTCATGAAAATAGGGATTACCAGGATTCGAAAATTGATCGAGCATTATGGCATCTTTAAGATTAGAGATTATTTCCTGCGCTTTTTCAACGGTCTCTTTCATGCCTCCTGCCGCGCTTGTAAGCACGACTTCAGCCCCTAGCTCTTCCATGACCCTACGCCGCTCTTCACTGACGCTTTCTGGCATAACCAATATCGCCTTATAATTGAATCTGTTTGAGAACATGGCTATGGAAATTCCGGTGTTGCCACTGGTTGGTTCAACGACAGTGGTTCCCTCTCTCAGCTCCCCTCTATTTTTCGCATATAGGAGCATTCCCATGACAGCCCTGTCTTTTACACTGCCGCCCGGGTTGTTCTTTTCCAATTTCAGAAGAATATTACCCGTTGGATCCAGGCTTTTCAGGCTCACAACAGGAGTGTTACCGACTACTGAGGCGATGTTCATAATGCTACCTCCTTCCGAGTTGTTTTTTTTGAACTCTTCGCAGGAATACCAACATATGTCTGTCCCTCCGGTACATGTTCAAGGACAACGCTGTTTGCTCCGATCCTCGCTCGATCACCTATGATGATCGGTCCAAGTATCTTTGCACCTGCACCAATGATCACATCTCTCCCTATATCGGGATGCCTTTTTCCTGAAACTACCCTTCGGCTTCCGAGTGTCACCCCATGGTATATCAGTGTGCCACTACCCACAGAAGCCGTTGAACCTATCACAGTACCTATCCCGTGATCAATAACAACACCAGCCTCAAGTTTTGCTGCAGGGTGAATGTCTATACTATAAGCAACTCGAGTATAATAATGTAATATTTCAGCGAGCCAGAAAAGGTTTAAATTCCACAGCATGTGCGATATTCTATATAGAAAGAGCGCATGATATCCCGCTGAAGTTAAAGCCACATGGGTTCTAGATCTTGCCGCAGGATCCTTTTTCAGATACTCATCAAGGTCTCTTTTAACCGCAAGTACAAGCTTTTTAACCTCGTTTGTGAATTTCTTCATAAGACCACCTCGCTTAATACTACCATTTTCGTCGGATATTACGATGATAAACTGGTTAATTTTGTACCCTTTAGGTAAATCCTATGAGACACTCAAGAAAAATCACGAATAAATTCGTCGGGATTAACTTGATTTTACTGCAACCAACTGTAATATTCGATTGAAATGAAAAGTTCTGCAAAGATTTTTTAGAATCTTTTTACAAATTGCGTATGATAGAATTTATACAAAGGGGGATGAATCATGAGGGGTATTTTATTACTTTTCTTCATTTTTCTCATGAGTGAGATCGCTTTTTCTCTCACCGTGATCCTCGTCGGCATATCACCGGGCATTTCGCTGAACAACTTTCCACCCGTCGAAAGCAGTTACACACCTGACCTCTACGACCTTTTGAGATACCATTCTCTTCCACCCTTTGGTAAGGCAGGATTTAAAATAAACAGTGAGCATCTTGAAGCAGTCATGTTCATAGAAGCAAGACAAGACTTTTCAGCTTTCATGATGGGCAAAGATTTTTCAAATTTCCCCTTTTCTGCTGATTCATGGTTTCCCTTTTTTGACAGCAACTATCCACGAGTTGGATATGCACAATGGAGCAGTAAAGATTTTCTCGTTTCCATAGGCAGGAGAAAATTGAAGTGGGGACCGGCGACATATGACATCGGACTTTCCTCCATACCCATTTATTATGATCACCTGTGGTTACAATTCAATAATGATACTAAATTCGGCAACTTCGAGTACTATTTTTTTGCAATATCAGCAGACAGAAGTGTTTATAGTGCTCCAAAGACTCTTTTTGGGCATAAATGGGGGGTCTCAGGTGATAGCTTTAGATTGAGTTTTGCCGAAGAGAATCTTATATACGGTGTATATCCAGATTTGCAGGACATAGGGCCCTTTATCATTTACCACCACAGTTTTCAATCTCACTCGAACGTTATGTTCTTCATCACAGCAGAAGTTTTGTTGAAGAGTTTTAGGATTTACGGTGAGTTCGGTCTCGACGAATTCAAGCTCCCTACAGAAGGAGAAAACTCCAGACCCACCGCATTCGGCTGGTTGGCCGGCATTGAGTGGAGTTACGGGAAAAGTGGGCCGTCAGAAAGAATCAAAGAGTACCTTGAAGATTTCGTGCTTTCTGAAAGGACTTTTTCAACACGTTCAGAACTAAAGTTAAAATATGAGTTCTATTACACTACACCATACCTGTACAACAGAAATTCTGACATTGGGAAATTTACCTATCCATTCCGATTGAATGTCATGTGGTTCGGTATGTGGCCCGATATTGATTTCTTCTTTGGCTTTCCATATGGTCCCGATGTTTCTCTGCATCTACTCAGTTTTCTGTGGAACAAAGGAAATTTTGAATTCTCTTCACGCTTGGAATTTATGATGATAGGTGATTATGGCATTGACAGCCCATATTATGCACCATATGAGCACGATTGGTATAAACTCGTCGAACCGACAAGAAATTTCATTGTGTTTTCCAATAAATTAAAATATTACCCAAAAGCTGATTGGGGCATATATGCTGGAATATCCATAAGGTTAGCGGATGATGAATTGAGATGGAGGATAAACACAGGCGTAAGTAAAATCTATACCTTCTAAAGGGGGGAATCCAGTGAGGTATGTTTTGATGCTGCTCGTACTTTTAATACCTTTAATTCTACTGGCAAATCTAGCTAACCTCAGCTTCAAAGGTGACGAGGCATATGCACTCTGGAAAGCCAAGCTGTTGCTTGCAGGTGAAGTCCCTTACACGCCAAACACTCCTGTTACCTCAGCTTTTATGGGCGATCGCAAACAATATAAGAGCAACACTGAGGTCTCTTTCAAAACGATCCCACAGCTCACTCTTCATAATTTTGAACCCTTTACTACAAGAGCCGGGTGGTACAATCCATGCGTCCCACTTTATTTGAGGTACAGGTACGATACCCTGTATCCGTGGATGATTCTGAGGTTTGATTCCAATATTGAAAATAACTTAAAAGCAGTAATAAACCTCGATTTCAGAAAGGACTACCGAAGTTACATAAGTCATGGACCTTCGGGAAGCGCCACGCCATTGACGAATTTCCCTGTGGAACTGCTTAAGGGGGACATCAGGGCTCTGGATTTCAGTTTTCCGAGTTTCGGTTATGCAGCGTATTCCAGTAATCATTTTTTCGCGAGCCTTGGACGGTATAAGCTGAGCTGGGGACCGCTAAGAAATGGTTTGACGCTGAGTGACGCCTCAGAATACTACGACAATTTCAGCTCTGCTTTCATTACGCCCATGGGAGCTGGTAGCTTCTCCTATACCTTCAATCTGATCTCTGTGATTCCTCTACTCAGTAGTAGCGAATGGGAAAGGCAGACAAAAGTTTCTGAAGGCAATCCTCACTATTGGGACCTCAATCAAGATCAGGTGTACGCCGAACCATCGAAACTCATTGTAGGACACCGTTTTGACATCAAACCTAATCGCTGGTTGCGGTTCGGGATTGGGGAAATTAACGTCGTTGGAGGTAAACATCCAGACCTTACAGATTTCAACCCCTTCATCGTGTTCCACAATACCTATGGCGAAGGTTTTTCCAACGTTATGATGTCCATAGATTTTTCGATTGTTCCGGCGAAAGGGCTCCAGATCTACGGAGAGTTTACAATGGACGACTTCGCAGGTCCAACAGAAGCCGGTGCCAGAGGGAAACCGAATGCCATGGCATATGGATTAGGTATTGAATATTTTCAGGAAACATCATACGGATTGTTGCGCCTTTCAGGAGAAATTTATCACACGGACACATGGATCTACAACAGATGGCAGCCGCTTTTGAAAATTACGAACAGAACTATAACCAAATCGGAACTTCCCGGTTCCAGAGATGCCAATGAGTATCCTCTGGGTTTTAAATATGGTCCTGACCTCAACGCTTTCTCTTTGTTGTTCGAATGGTTAGCCAACCATATGAATATATCCCTGAAGTTTGAACACTTCACGCAGGGCGAAGTCACCCTCGATACACCGTATTTAAACATGGACGAACCCAGTGATGAGCCAGGAGAATTTACGGACAGGGAATCTTGGAAAGGTCCCGTAGGCGAATTGAAAAAAGCAAACATTGTTACTTTAAAGCTGAAGCATGGTTCTTTCAGGAGTGTGAAGATCGGGACTGATCTTGGCATATATTTTGGAAGCTATTTCGAACAATATACAACCAGGAAATTTACCTTTGAGTTGAGACCATTCATAGAACTGGAATTTTGATCAAAAGAGTGTAATCAATAGAGTTAAAACCACACCAAGCACAAAACCTATAATCAATCCTGTCATGAAGCTTTTATCTGTCCTCCTCTTTTTAAGAGGGGGCTTTTTTTCTTTTTCTTCCCTGTACCAATCCCTATCATATATCCCCATTATTATGTCCCTCCCTAACCACGAATGTTTTCCAATAACGCTTCACAAATATTACCACGGGAATGGCCAGAACAATTCCAAACGCTCCAAAGAGCTCGCTAGAGGCAATCATTGAAAGAAGTATTATGAACCAGTTCAACTTCAACCTTTTTGACATTATTCTCGGAGAAAGAACCCACATTTCCAGCTGATTGGCCACAACGAGGAGCGATATGGATACGATGATACCAATTACGGGATTTTCGTAGCTAGTATATCCCATTACCAGAAGAGGAATCGCAGTAATGATTACTCCTACAAAGGGAATAAGGTTAGTAATCCCCGCAAGAAGGCCCAGAAAAAGTGACTGCTTTATTCCAAAAACGAATGCTCCCAAACCGATGACAGTACCTATGGTCACTGCCACGATCAATTGACCTGTAATATAACCCTGAAAATCTCTGTATACACCCTCAAAAAAATTCACAACCTCTTTTCTTTCACATCTCGGAAAAAAGGTTTCAACCGTCCTTCGCTCGAGAAAACGTCTAGATTTGATGGTTAAAACAGCGGATGCTACAATTAATAGTACTCCAAAAGTGATCCATGAAGCTATGCTTTTACTGATATAAAGACTTACCTGAAGTAAAATATCACCGAGCATAGAACCTGCTTTCCCGAACAGATCCTCGATAAACGTTCCAAAGGGTTCCCTAAATTTGGACGAAAAAGCTTCGATATCGAGAGTTCCGAGACCGGACTGAAAACTCTTCACTCCGTTAATTATTATCGGAATCGCAGTGTACAGGAGGTATACAAAAACGACCACTATTCCAATCAGTGTAAAGGTAGTGAGTAATCTCTTTGAACTACTCTTTTTCACCATTCTAGCAGGTGCAACCATGATCATTCCAAGTATAACACTGAGAGTTATGACTCTCGATGTCATAGGAAAGATGAATAGTGAAGTTATGTAAAAAAAGAAATAACTGAGAATCCACTTTCCCGTTCTGCTCATAACTCCTCCAGCTCAATCAATAGTCTGACGAGCGTTCCCCTCGGTGTCGATTTTTTCCTTATGAGCCTCTTCATCTCAAGGCTCATGAGTGTATCCAGCGCAGTGTTTTTGTTTATTCCAAGAGCCCCAGCCAGTGTTCGGACGCTGATTGTTATTTCTTCCTCCTTCGTAGCACGCTTCAGGTAAATAAGCATCAGCTTTTCAGTAGAAGTTAGGTCCTTTCTTTCAAGTAGCTGTTCGAAGGAGCTTTTATCTTTAGAAAGGTTAACTTTTCTCGTTTTTCTTGTCGGTTTTACGAGCTTTCTTCTGGATTTTTCTTTCCTTCCAAAAAAGTCCTCTTCAAATTCTTTGAGCGCTTCTTCTCTATCGTTTTCATTGTTTCTTACAGTCTGTTTTATCAATGTTGTCAAAGAATCCATATCCAGTTTTCTATTTCTGGACACGCTTTAGCACCTCCAGTGAGAGTCTCTTTAGATCCCTCACAGCTGGAGAGCTTGGAAAAGCCAGCTGTATGGGTTCACTGATTATCTCGGATTTTTGAACGTCCACTGTCCTCCTGATGGGAGGAGTAATGTATGCCTCCCCGTATAAGTCCATAACAGACTTTTCCAGGGCACGTGAAGGTTGTTCGTGCTTGCGGAAATTGTTGATCACTATTCCAAGAAACTCGAGGTTCCGATTGATTCGCTTTTTAACCATTTGGGCTACTCTGAACATTCTATCCAGCCCTTTTAAGGCGTATTTCCCCGGGCTAACAGGAACCAGAAAGAAATCGGCGGTAACAAGCGCGATATTAGTCAGAATCCCGAGATTGGGAGGAGTATCTATTAAAATGAAGTCATAGAAATCTCCCAATCCTGTTTCTTTAAGGTAGTCTTTCAAAGAGAACAGGCTCTGTATGCCATTCCCCATGGATTCAACCCTGTAAAGCTCATCGTTGGATGGAAGTATATCAATAGTGGCAAATCCTTTGTTGACAGACTTTTTTAGAAGGTCAGCATCGAAGCTTTCACCTTCAGAAATAATACTTGCTAGATTTACCTCACCATCTTCATAAGGATCCTGATCCATAGCTATGGTAAGATTTCCAGACGGATCCAGATCAACCAATAGAACCTTGTATCCACCCAGAGCATATTCGTACGCCAAACTGTACGTTAGCGTGGTTTTACCGACTCCACCTTTATGGTTTGTGATTGCAATGACGGGCAAAGGTACCACCTCGGATCAGAGAATTCTTTTTGCGATATCGGCTATTTCCTTTTCGGTAATGGTTTCACCACTTATCACGAGTTCGAGTGTATATCCGAAGATGAAATAAGAAAGCCTAAAGATTACCCGCGAAGTCCTTGACTTTGACATGTGTTTAAGCAGCTCTTCCTTCATTCTTTCCTCGATTTGTGATTTAAAAGAACGCATTATTTCCCTAATCCTTTTGTTCTTCTTGCCATACAACCACAGATAAATGAGGGTAATCAGAACATCTTCGCGTTCTTTACTCAGTTCATTTATGATGTTGAATATAGAACTTATGAAATCCCGCGGTTCAAGGCCTTTACCGAAAAGCGCGTCGATTTTTGGAAGTAAATAATTGTTGATCACATATCTCGAAAGATCGATTAACATACCTTCTTTAGATCTATGATGGTAGTGAATTGCTGCGAGATTTACATCCGCTTCACCCGATACTTTTCTGGTGCTGAGTCCTTCGATCGTTTCTTGAGAGATAACTTTAATGGCAGCTTCCATGATTTTCTTCCTTGTTACTTCACCGCGCATTGTCATCACTCCTTTCAATCATTCGTTCAGTTCAATTATAGCATAATTTTTTATTAAAAATAAAGCCGGGCACCCTGCCCGGCTCTATGATTTAATCATTTTATGGTACTATCTGAGTACCAAAGGAACCATCAAGAGCCCTTTCAACACCTTCCAGGGAGGTGATTATAGCTCTGTGGCCAGTTTTTTCGACAAAATTGACGGCAGCTTCGATCTTGGGATACATACTTCCATGAGCAAAATGACCTTCTTCCATCAATCGTTTGGCATCTTTTACACTCAATTCTTTGAGAGCTTGTTGATTAGATTTCCCAAAATTCACATAGGCATGGTCCACTGCTGTCAGTATCACGAACATCTCTGCACCGATCAATCGTGCAAGCAAAGAAGAAGCTCTATCCTTATCTATAACAGCTTCCACACCTTCCAGCTCTCCAGCATCGTTTACGACCACAGGTATGCCTCCGCCACCGGCAGCCACCAGTACATTGTTGGCTTCCAGAAGCGCTTTAATTGATTCAATCTCGACTACATCCAACGGCATTGGAGATGGGACTACTCTCCTCCATCCCCTACCTGCGTCTTCTTTCATAACCCAGCCTTTACTCTCCTGAAGACTCTTCGCCGTTTCTTCATCATAAAAGGGGCCCACAGGTTTTGTGGGGTTTTTGAAACCAGGATCATCCCTATCCACGATTATCTGAGTCAACACGCAGCTCACCGGTACCCTCAGTTCCCTTCTCTTCAATTCATTCGACAATGTTTGAGTAATAAGGTAACCGATGGATCCCTGTGTCATAGCGTCGTTCACATCTATTGGGAAAGGGGGCAAAGTGTCTTTTGCTATCTCTTGCTGCACCAGAAGATTACCCACCTGCGGTCCGTTCCCATGAGTTATTACGAGATCAAAACCATCTTCAACGAGGTCCGCAAGGTGTTTCACCGTTCCAAGGAGATTGGTTTTCATTACCTCAGCTGTTGGCTTTTCACCAGGTTTGTTCAGGGCGTTACCTCCAATCGCCACCACTATTTTTTTCATTTCAGACCTCCTCACAAAAGCGTTGCTATCATGACGGCTTTAATCGTATGCTTTCTGTTCTCAGCTTCTTCGAAGACTCTGGACTGTGGACCTTCGATAACATCACGAGTAACTTCGTTACCTTTGACAGCCGGTAGACAGTGCAGGAAGATTGTGTCCTTTCTACCAGTCGAATCCATAAGCTCCTGATTTACCTGATATGGACGTAATAAAGCTATCCTTTCCTTGAGTTTTTCCTCTTCTCCCATCGAAGCCCAGACATCTGTATAAATTGCATCCGCATCTTTTACAGCAATTTTTGGGTCATCGGTTATTTCGATGATGGCACCTGTATTATCAGCAATTCTTTTACATTCACTCACAAGCTCTTCTGATGGCCAGAGCTCTTTTGGGCCACAAGCTACATAATGCAATCCCATTTTTGCGGAGCCTATCATCAAGGAATTGGCAACATTGTTTCTCGAATCTCCCATATAAACGAGCTTTCTGCCTCTCAAAGAACCGAAGTGTTCTTCGATAGTCATGAAATCTGCAAGGATCTGGGTTGGATGATAAAGATCCGTCAGACCATTGTAGACAGGTATTCCAGACCATTTTGCAAGTGTCTCCGCCGTTTCTTGCTTAAAACCTCTGAAAGCTATTGCATCGAACATTCTGCCGAGCACTCTCGCGGTATCTTCCAGATCTTCCTTAACCCCTAGATGAATGTCATCCTTAGAGAGAAACACTGGATGTCCGCCTTCCTCGCCAAAGGCTGTTTCAAAGGCTGTCCTTGTTCTGGTTGATCTCTTCTCAAAGATAATCGCAAGAGTTTTCCCCAAAAACCTTTGAGTTATGATTCCCGTTCTTTTTTCTGCCTTTACCTGTTTAGCGATATCAATCAGGTACCTGATCTCATCAGTTGTGAAATCGAGAAGGGTCAAAAAGCTTTTACCTTTCAGGTTTACCGCCATAGCCACGCCTCCTTTTGAAAAACGTCATTACAATGATACCTGAGAGTTCATATCCTTTCAAACACTATCTAACCCGGAGAAATCAATGTAAGGACTTAAATACCCGTTCTGTGGTAAAATATCTGAGCCTCTTGCAATGGATTTATCAGGCATTTTTTCTGTTCTTTTCGAGAATTGACTTAATGTAAACTATACAAAAACATTACGATGATAAACTCCATTATGATGTACAAAAGAAAATAAGATAATCGATATAGGAGGTGTGCTATGCTTCGACATTTGGTTGAGAAACTCGTAAGAGAATCGATTGAAAGACTCGAGATTGAAGAAATCCCTCCGTTCAAAGTGGAAATTCCTGATGTGAAATTCGGAGATTATTCCACAAACGCTGCTTTTCTATTGGCAAAATACCTCAAGAAGAACCCTCGCGAAATAGCTGTGGAGCTTTCCGCCGAAATAAAGAAAGATATCAGCGTCAAAAATGTCACGGTTGCTGGTCCAGGTTTTATAAATATAGAACTTGCTGATGAAATTTACCTCAAAAGTGTTGAGGAACTCGATAGAAACAGGGGGTTCTGGAAGCTGGAACCTGAAATCGCTGTTCAATTCGAATTTGGAAGTGCGAACCCGACTGGACCCTTTACTATAGGGCACGGGAGACAACTCGTCTATGGTGATGTGCTTTGCAGAATATTTTCAGCCAGAGGATATCGGGTTCAGAGAGAGATGTACATCAACGATGCGGGAAGGCAGATACGGCTTCTGGGACGTTCACTCTGGGTCAGGTACAATCAACTCTTTGGAATGGAAGTTTCATTACCTGAAGATGGTTATCAGGGCGAATACCTGATAGAAATCGCGAAAGAAATTCAAAGTGAATTTAATGATAGATTTGTGGGGATCTGGGATGAAGAAGTCCATGAATTCTTTTCCAATTTCGCATTAAACAAAATGCTTGATAGCATGAAAGAAACGCTAAATAAACTGGATGTCAAATTCGATAGCCAATTCAGCGAAAAAAGCCTTGTCGCTGACGGTACAGTGGATAGAGTACTTAAAATCCTGAAAAACAGAGATCTCCTATACGAAAAAGACGGAGCATTGTGGTTCAAAGTTTCTCGTTTCGTCGATGATAAAGACAAGGTCGTTGTTCGTTCAGACGGAACGCACACTTACTTTCTTACCGATATTGCTTACCACCTAAATAAATATGAAAGGGGATTCCAAAGAGCCTTCGATATATGGGGTTCTGATCACATGGGTCACATTCCCAGAATGAAAGCTGCACTCGTTGCCCTCGGTGTTCCTGAAGATTTTCTTCAGGTCATAATACACCAGTACGTGAACATCAAACAGGGTGGTGAAGTGGTGAAAATGTCAACTAGAAAAGGGACGTTCTCGACTCTCGACGAATTACTCGAAGCTGCGGGTGTCGATGCCACCAGATACTTCTTTGCGATGTTTGATCCGGATACACACATGCTCTTTGATCTCGATCTTGCAAAGAAAAAGAGCAACGAAAATCCCGTGTTTTACGTTCAATATGCTCATGCAAGGATAAGTAGCATTTTCAGGACAGCCATGGATAAGGGAATTACTATGAAAGAGATTCCGTTAAATTACGAATTTGCAATTGAGGAAAAGAATCTTATCAAATTGGTTTTTGACTTTCCAGCGATCCTCGATTCTATCATTGAGGATTTCAAAGTAAACAGACTGACAAATTATCTGGAAACTCTAGCGGCGACATTCCACGCTTTCTACAATAAGCATCTCGTTGTTGATCCTGAGAATCCGGGCAGATCTTCACTGAGGCTAAAGCTATGTGAGATAACCCGAAACATCATTGCAGATGGCCTGCAACTTCTTGGTGTCAGTGCGCCGGAATCCATGTGAATCCGTATGGAACAGAAATTACTCGTTGAAAAGCTTGTGGCCGGGGGAGTTTCCCTGGCGAGGAACGACGACGGAAAAGTTATTTTCCTAACAGGAGGTTATCCTGGAGAATTAATAAGAGCAAGAAGACTCAATACAAAAAGAGACTTCGAACTCTGGGAACCTGTTGAAATTTTAAAGGAATCTCCTTTCAGAAGGAGAAAGTTGTGTGGTAGCTTTCCTAGCTGTGGCGGATGCGATTGGCAGGATCTTGAGTATCAGGAGCAATTGAAATGGAAAAAGATAATAGTCGAGGAACAGTTCAGACGCATTGCAAAAATCGAGGTCGTGATACCCGATGTGGTTCCCTCTCGTGAAAAACATTATAGAAACAAAATGGAGTATGTTGCATTTCACTCTTCCGGAGAACTCAATCTGGGATTGAAAAGGAAAGCTTCCGATAGACCTGTTCAACTTGATGGCTGTGTACTCGGCAACGTACCATTTGAAGATCTGAGGAAGCGATTCCAGAGATTATTAAACGAGCACTCTGTAAAGCCTTACAACACTAAAACAAAAACTGGAAATCTGAAACACGTGATATTGAGGAAAAGCAGTCGGGACGAAATCATGGCCATCCTGATAACGAAAAAAAGCGAGTTCCTGGAACTTCGACCAATTGAAAAGCGTATAAAAAGCGAGATTCCACAGGTGAATTCACTTATACACGTCCACAATAGTAGAGACGATGTAAACCTTAGAGGCCCCTATAGGGTGCTCTATGGCGAACCGGTGCTTACGGAAGAAATCGACGGTATACTTTATCAGATTCCACCGACTTCTTTTTTTCAGGTTAATACCTGGATTGCGAGAAAGATACTGCATTACGTTAGTGGGGTACTTTCAGAGAGAAAACATTCAAACTTACTCGACCTGTTTTCGGGTGTAGGCCTATTCTCTCTTTATCTGGCTGAATCATTCGAGAGTGTCCTTGCTGTAGAAAATTCCGCTGTTTCTGTAAAAGCCTTTGAATCAAATGCTCGGATCAATCAACTCGAAAATGTGAGAGTTTTGAAAGAAAATGTTGCGAGTTTTCTCAAAAAAGCCCATGGAAAGTATGATGTTGTCTTCATCGATCCTCCCCGAAGTGGCGTTGGTAAACCTATAACAATGATTACCAGGCTAAAACCCTCGATACTTGTTTATATCTCCTGTAACCCAACGACACTCGCCCGGGATATCAGCTATCTTATGAGATCTGGTTTCCGCATTGAAGATATAAGGGCTTTCGACATGTTCCCGCAGACTCATCATCTCGAAACAATCGTGATTCTCAAACACCCACTGAGCTTATAAGGCTACATAATTCTCTTAGCATATGTCCGTTGGAAAAAATCATTTTTTCAGTATTCCAGGGTCCGATATCCTTTCCATTCCAGTCTGTTACCCTTCCGCCGGCTTCCTTCAATATGATATAGGCAGCAGCAATGTCCCAGATATTCAACCTATAACCTATAAAAGCCTCAGAAAAACCAGCGGCAACAAAGGCGGCTTGTAATGCCGCTGTTCCAAGAACCCTCATACGTCTGACATTAGTATGAAGCAAATTCAACAGTTCTACGGAACGCAGAGTGGTAGTTCCGACGGTTACAAGGCTTTCTGAAATTTCATCTCTGTTTGAAACCCTTATTCTGGAGCTATTAAGAAAGGCTCCCTCCCCTTTGTATGCGCCGTAAAGGTCGCCTGTTTCGGGTAAGTAGATCAACCCGAATACTGGTTCGGTCCTTTCGTAAAAAGCCAGAGATATGCAATAAAGAGGCAGTCTATGGGCAAAGTTCGCTGTACCGTCTATCGGGTCGAGAACCCAAGTGGCGCTTGTTGGTTCTACGTCGGATAACCCTTCTTCTTCTGCCAGGACAACATCGCTGCTGAATTTTGCTTTGATTTCTTTGACGAACTTCTGCTGAATTTCGAGATCAAATTGAGTAACGATATCGAGTTCGCTGCTCTTATAACTTATAATCCTATCTATATTCTGCTTGAACTTTAACTCTTTGCCAATATCTTTGATCAGTTGCATGGCAAAACTGAATCTCTGTTTTGACATCTGTTCACCTCCCAATAGATGATACCATCACGGAAAAAATATTGTCAGGTTTTGTATCGGGGCTGAACTGTGATAAAATTTTCTAGAACAGCAGTTTACGCAACATAGGGGGGGAAAGAAATGAAGCGATTGCTTCTTTTCATTTTTTTCGCACTTTCACTCTTGAGCTTCACTTTTGCCTGGGAATTGATCTCCAATTTTCCAATGCTGTTACAATATGAAAGCGGAAACTGGGGAATAATCGCTGAACGCGCTCCTGATGAAATATTGAAAGTGACTCCATATTCGAATTTTCAGGAATTTGCAGTCAGCCTGACCCGTGAGGAGTCTCAAGCTCTTGTGGGCCATTCCAGATTGTATAGACTTCACTTTTTACGTTACAAAGGCGATATCTATCCAATTGTTATCAACGCTGAGGGTACCATAGTAAAGGACTCTAAAACACTGTTACTTATTTACGCAGCTCTCACAGGAATGAAATTCGAACAGGAAAAAGTGATTGACTATTACAAAGAAGTCAATGTTATAGCCGATTTATTGATCAAAAAATTGAATGCATTCACCTTTAAAGATCGTGGGACTCTGGCTTCAGCAGCTCTGGTTTTTTTAAATCAACTAAAAGGAAATGAACTCGAATTCAGCAGGTTTATGGAGAAGGCTCTCGAGAAAAAAACTCCATACTACGAACTCATCCTTTATGACACCGCCAGTGTGCTCAAAAATGAGCTTTCTAAAATAAAGGCTTCTTCCGTAGAATACTATAAAAAGTACAGCACTTATCCGCCAGATAGCATCCTTACTTTCAACTTTGCAAAGGAGTTATATGATGCCCATGCCAAGGCACAGGCTATATACAGCAATTTCAAATCCCTTTCATATCCTGAATTAGAAAGGACCTTAATAGAATTCTTTAGAGCTTTTATCATAGAAAAGGCAACTACCGATGTTGAAAAATTGATGAGTGTGCCAAAAGAAATCTTAGAAGAGTTCAGAATATCGGAAACCAAAAGCCCTCTCTCCCTACTAGATGAATTGATAGAAAGGCCATTACCTGAGGCTATTCCTGCAAGTCTCCCTCCCTTTATAACGACCCCTCCAGATGGCTCTATTCTTACGTTGAACGGTTCTACAAACGTTACAATCACATGGGGTTACACGTTACCGTATCAGATTCAACCACTATTTACTGTGAGTTACGGAAAACAGGGGGCACGACCGCAGGCAATATACACGAAATCTAAGGCTCTGACATTGCAGGTAACACCATTCGCTACGTATGAGATTGAGCTCGACACCCCTGATGGTATTTCATACAAAATGAGGTTTTCCACACTGCTTGGTGAATTGCCTCCACCGTCGATCCCTTCGGTTCTAAAGGTGTTTAAAGAAGAGGACAGACCCATCGTTCTCAAATGGAAAGCCCCACTGGCAAACCATAACTTCAAATACAAGGTTGTGGTAAGAAAGACCGAGCAAACGGAGATTGTGAGCTCGAACAGTATCTCGTTAGTCCTCGATGCATTCCAGAGTTATACGATAGATATTCAACCTATTGAAATTGATGGTTTTACCATACCTCAGGAGCTCAGGAAGATCGCGACAACAACAGTAGAGGTTCTCCCTTCCTATCCGGTTTTCTCGCATTTTCCTGAAAAGAGCTATGCAGGCGCAGCAAATCTCACCTGGAAAGTAAAAACTCCTGAAGAAATAAGTGAATACATTGTGAGGATTTATCTCGATCCCAAAGGGAAAGAAGAAATGGTATATGAAAAAACAGAAGAAGCTGAATACCAAATAACTCTTGAACCACATAAAACATATTACTGGACTGTGGATATAAAGTACAAAAATGGTAAGATTCTCAAGAACATTGACAGCTCCGGCAAGAGAATTCTCTGGACTCTTGAAGTGATAAACGCTAAACCCACGATAGAGATATCACCAATGCAGGGAACCATCTATTCCACAAAAACCGTCGTTCCTATAAAACTCGTTGTTAAAGACGAGGATGGCGATGATCTTGTCGTGGGATACGAGAAGTCGGAGACTTCCACCTTTGAAAGCCCGACTGTAATAGCTACCGCTCTCGTCAAGGGAATCGGGGAAGCAACCTTTCCCGTGAATGTTCCGGAAGAAGAAAGCTTTTTTATACGTGGCTTTGTTTATGATGGATATGATAAATCTTATTCATCGCCGGTCAGTTTGTCCATGCAGTACCATTGGGTGGCTGAACCAGATGGCATAACAACGGATTCTACCACAGTTGAGTTGTACTGGGAATTAAAAGAGCCAAAAATCTCCATTGATAGATACAGGATTATCGTATCCTGGGAAATTTATAAAGAAGTGGTTGGCAAGGGAAGAGTGAAAGTAGGTACTAAAACGAAAACTTATGAAACACCTAAGAATAGCTATACTCTCGAATTGAATCCACATACCGAATACACATGGCAGGTAACAGCTATTTTGCACGATAAGAGGGAAGGCCCACATAGCAGCCCACTGACTTTCAGGACTCCCAACAGTAAACCTGAGGTCACAGTATTTTTGAACAACAAAGCCTTTGAAGATAACGATTTGATTGACGTTGACAATGATATCATCAGGTGGATAGCAAAGGATCCTGATGGAGATAATGTGAAAGCTCTCTTAAGAATCTTGTATAATGGTAAGCCGATCTATGAAATAACTCCATCTTCAAACGAAGTGCCCTTCTCGAAAATACCTCTGCTCAAAGGAAATAAAAACTACACGCTGGAGCTACTCTTGGATGATGGAATCGGACCGGAATTCGGTGTAGGTAAGGTAAAGATCACAAAGGTATTCAAAACCAAAAATCGCCCTCCTGTGGTAAATTTGACAAAACCTGATGATGTGCAAAATCCAGATGATGTACATTTTACAGTATACGCAGAAGATCCGGATATGGACAGCATTCATCTCCTTATCAAACTCGATGGCATTCCTGTAGGAACTGTTGACATAGATCATAAAGCGAGTGAAACAATAAGTTTGACTGAACTGTTGAAAGGAAATTTCGACAAAATCAGGCTTTATCTCGATGGCAAAGAGAAGATTGTGGAACTAAACGGCATTCCTTTATTGAAAGGGCATACAGAATACGAAGTAACTGTAATTGCCTCAGATAAATACGGAGGAAGCAGTTCAGATATCATAATCGTTCCCGTGAGCAATAGAAATCCTGAAAAACCAGTGATAATCGAGCCAGAAGATAATTCCGTTCACGACTTGAGCAAAGCAATGCACTGGACATCAAAAGATTACGACGGTGACACAATAAATTTCGAAATCCTCGTAAACAACGAAAGTATGGAAACCATTGTTTCCACCTCAACAAACACTTATAGCTGGGCGATGGACAAGGTTTTGACCGGTAACAGAAAATATCTCGTGAAGGTTATAGCAAAGGACACTTTTGGCGGTTCCAGTGAGAGTGATTGGGTGAGCTTCTACGCACCAAACAGAAATCCGATAATAGAAGATTTGAAAGTAAAAGCTGTAGGAGCTGAAACCCTTGATGCAAGCATTTCGTGGGTCACTAGTGATCCTGATCTCGAAGCTGTGAGTGCTAATCTTCTGGTAACGAGAGGTATCCACAGGAATACTGTGTATGATGAAACACTTCCTGCGAGTGGGAATCTAAAATTAACTTTGCCAGCTTATGGGCATTATAACGTAATCTTGACAGCTATTGACGAACATGGTGGAATAACAAAATACGCAACATCACTGATAATTCCGGACAGAAGTCCTCGACCGACCAACCCTTCTACGCCAGTAGAGGTATGGTTTGAAAAGCTAGGCAATAAGTATAAGTTGAATGTCAAAACAGATTTTGTCGATCCAGATGGCGACTCAATAGAATTGCTGGCGAAGTTATACGAGCTCACTGAGGGCACTCCGGTAGAAATCAGCGAAAGCAAGGCAATAGGTGAAGGCAAGCTTTCCAGGCTGCTTAGCTTTAAAGGCTTAAAAGGGCACACCAATTACGTGCTCACACTGAGTGTCTGGGATAAGCCAGAAGGCATTGAAAGCAGAAGCATCGAATTTAATATGGACTTGACAAGTCCTAATTCTGCGCCCACGTTGAATGAGCTAAAACCTGATCCCTTCAGAAAAGACGTGCCTTATAGTCCAACGCACTTCAGCTGGGTAGCAAGTGACTTTGAAAACGATACAATCCACTACTCGCTTGAAATCCGAGAAGAGGGATCAGAAGAAAGCGTTATTGTGGTAACTGATGAGACCGCTACAGAGTTAGTTCTGAAGCCTCATACAAATTATCACTGGAATGTTAAAGCAAGTGATGATTTTGGTGGGGTATTCCAGAGTGACGATAGATTATTTTCAACATTGAACAATGCTCCTGAACTGTTCCTTTACCAACCGATCTTTGAACCGGGAAGTATTGACCCCATTTTCATTTTTGAAGCCACAGATGTAGATGGTGATCCCTTCAAACTTCTCTTTATACTCAAAGATGAAGAAAACGGTGAGATTGTCTATGGTCCAACCGTTATTGAAGGAAATGAGCTCAGAGTAACCTCCGATAGTTTAACGGGTCATCATCTTTATATCGCCACACTCGAAGCCACAGAAGTAGAACCAGTGCCATTAGTTTTTAGAAAAGGTTCTACGAAAACTATAGAATTTAAAACTCCCAACCGGTCTCCACGAATTACCGATCTCCGTATCAATGGGTTAAAAGCGGATAACTCATTGACGATCAACAAGAACGACGTGAGGCTGGATTGGAAGGCTTTCGATCCCGATGGTGATGTATTAAATTACAATTTAACCTTGATTTTGATCGATGGAAAAAACGAAGTGAAAGTAAAGGAAATCAAAGGCTATGAATACACGAGGTACCATTTTGAAGAACCCCTTAAGGGGCACGCCCGATATAAACTTATAATCGAAGCTTTTGACAGCTATAACGGCTTAGCTACAGAAACAGTGTTTTTCAATACAGAAAACACACCGCCGGAGATTCTTTCTCTCGTCGCACCAAAAGGAACTGATATATCAACTCAAACAGAATTTTCCTGGTCAGCTTATGATGATGATGGTGACCTTCTGAACTTCGAGCTTTCGATTTGGAGTGAGGACAGAAATTACAGGACGAAAATTACAGTGAAAAAAGGTGTAACCAGTTACATAGTCAGTGAAGGGCTACCCGGACATACCAGGTATTATTGGAATGTCAAAGCTTTCGATGGTCACGGTGGTGAAGTTATTTCTAAAACGGAAACGTTTGAAACTCTAAATACCCCCCCCAATGTCGTCCTTGGATTCCCTTTAAACGGGGCATCGGAGTTGCCGGATACGATAAGGTTCCAGTGGAGAGCGTATGACGAAGATGCTGATCCACTATTTTATACCTTCTATCTATACGAAGACGGGGAGTTCGTCTATTCTGCTACGACCCAGGAGCCTTACCTCGAAATGCCCCGACTCAAAGGAAACACCAGATACAGCTGGTATGTTGAAGTTGAGGATGGCTATGTAAATGAGCCGATCAGGAGTAATAAATTCGACTTCGTAGTCAGAAATCACGCACCCATTGTAAACCTGGTAATCCCTAAAGAAAAGCTTAACCCAGATTTTGCAGGTATCAGCTGTTTTATGTTTGATCTAGACGGTGATATTCTCAAAGGAAAATTGAGGATACTGGACAAAACGGGTAAAGATGTTGTTGAACCCATTGAATTCGATTCTTCATCTGCTTCACCCGTTTATATAACTGACGGACTGATCGGAAATAAGGAATACAAAGCTGTGGTACTGGTATATGATGGGCATGGAGGAACAGCGACAGATTCCAAAAGCTTTTTCACAGCAAATCGTCCCCCTGTGGTACCAGAACCGGTATCCCCATCGAATTTCGCCGTTGTTGATACGGATTTCAGAGACTTCACCTGGATCGCTCAAGATCCTGATGGCGACCGACTATCGTACGATATTATATTGGAATGCTTGACAGTGGATGATATACTTGAGATCTTCGACACCGCTTCTACCAGATTCAAAACGAGTTTCCTGAGACCGTATTCCATTTATCGCTGGAAAGTCACAGTTCGCGACGAACACGGTGCAGTAACGGAAGGTCCTTACTGGTATTTTATAACAAACCCTTCATCCGATAAGGGATATGAACCATATTTCACGAGCATGACAACCCATAAATTGTTAGGTGAGACCCTCATACTTGCTGGAACGCTGAAAGGCGAACTCTTGATTTTCCACAACGGCAAACAGATAGGGCGAGAAAAACTTTCAAAAGATGCGATAACTGGCCTGGCTTCTTTGGAATATTTTGATCTTTTCACTCCGGAAGAAATACAAGCAATAGAAAAAGCAACTGGAAGGTTCTTCGATAAAGATACATGGCCACTGGTCATTGCGAAGGATGAAATCGGTAACACTTATAAAATTATTATAACTGACGCTGAAGAACTCTCCCGGGGAAAGAACCTCTTTGTTTTCCTGAGTCACTGATAATACAATCTATTATGTCGGAACGCCACACCGGTCATCCGGTGTGGTTTTTATGAAAAAATCGGCTATATCTGCAATGGAAATTGATGAACGGAGGTGTTATTTTGTTTAAGAGTTTTGAAGATGTTCTGAAAAAGGCGAGAGAATTAAAAAAGACAAAAAAGGTTGTCCTGGTAGGCTCCGAGGACGTTGAAGGAATAAAAGCACTTAAGAAAGCGAAAGATGAGGGTGTTGCCAACGCCGTGCTCGTTGGAAACAAAGAAACAACCAGCAAAATCCAGAAAGAACTGGGAACGAACTTCCCAACTGTGGATGCCCGCAGCCCTGAAGAGGCTTCCGAAAAAGGAGTGAAACTCATATCAAGTGGTGAAGCAGACATCCTGATGAAAGGGCTGGTGAAAACCGCCACTCTGTTAAAGGCTGTTCTCAATAAAGAATGGGGATTAAGAGGGAAAAATCTTTTAAGCCACATTGCAGCATTGGACGTTCCCACAATCGACAGACTGATCTTTGTTTCCGACGGCGGAATGGTAATAAGACCTGACCTGCAACAAAAAGTTGCAATAATTGAGAACTCTGTAAAATTCATGCATAAGCTTGGTTATGTATATCCTCGTGTTGCTCTCATAGCTGCCGTGGAAGTTGTCAATCCAGATATGCCTGAAACTATGGACGCAGCGGTAATATCAAAGATGGCAGAAAGAAAGCAATTGCCCCCATGTTATATAGATGGCCCATTAGGAATTGATAACGCTCTCAATGAATACGCCGCCCGTGTAAAAAAGGTTTCGGGAGAAGTCGCTGGCAAAGCGGACCTTCTGATTGTACCTGATATTCATTCAGGAAATTTCCTTGGTAAATCCGCCGTCTACCTTTCCGGTGGAACGATAGCTGGCCTCATACTCGGTGCTAGGGCGCCAATAGTGATTGTGTCGAGGGCAGACACCGAAAGGGCAAAGTTAGCCTCCATAGCTCTTGCGGTGCTTGGATCGAACTGAGTTGAAAAAAGATAGGAGATCTGATATATTCTTTGCGAGGTGATTGACTTGAGAGTCATGTTAGATGAAAAAGAATACAATTTTGACGAGGCTTTCAGCGTTAAAAAGCTACTTGAAACGTTGAACCTTAACCCTGAATCGCATATAGTTCTAGTCAATGGAGCAATCAAAACCTCCGACTCAAAGATATCAGAAGATGCGGAAGTTAGGATAGTTAGAGCGGTTTCTGGAGGTTAAGAAAAGAGATAAATTCCCACAGGTATTTGTCAGGAATTTCCACTCCCGGTTCTATATCAGGTTTGTTATCTCCATGATAATCACTTCCACCTGTTACCAGCAGGTGGAAGTTTTTTGCTATTTCGAGTAAGATATTTTGATCCTCAGCGTTGTATTCCTTATAAAACACCTCAATCCCCTGAAGACCAAATGAGACAAGTTCTGCCACTTTTTGAGTGAGATCTTTGGGTTCGAGATTGAGAGAAAAGGGGTGAGCGAGGATTGCAATTCCACCCGCGTTTCTAATGTATGAAATGACTTCATCCGATCTGTACTTGTTCTTATCTACATAAGCTGGTCTGCCTTCTCCAATGTATTTTTCGAAAGCATCGTTCAGATCCTGAACATATCCTTTCTTCAACATGACTCTGGATATGTGAGGGCGCCCAACAATCGTACCATTTGATTCCTGAAAGATTTCTGACATACTTATCTCAAAACCCAATTCATTCAATTTCCTGACTATCAACTCATTTCTGTTGTCACGGTGTTCAATCAGTTTCTCGAGGAATTGAAGGAATGTCCTGTCATTATAGTCAACATTGTAACCGAGTATGTCCATAATTCCACCGGTATATCGGCAACCTATTTCAATACCTGACACATAAGTCAGTCCAAGTTGCTCCGCCAGTTTAGAGGCCTTATGTTGCGCTTTCATATTATCATGATCGGTTATCGAAAAGAATCTAATCTTTTTAGATAACACTATTTCAACAAGCTCTTCAACGCTTTTCGTTCCATCAGAATGATGAGAATGCATATGTAAATCGGCTAGCATAAAAAACTCCCTTATTCTGGTAAAATCTAATGGATATTACCACGTCTAATGGGGGGATTTCAATAAGATTACCATTGAAAAGCGGAATTTTTCTGAATGGTCGTTATAGAGTCGTTGCGAGTCTTGGTTCAGGCGGTTTTGGAATAACTTATTTAGCGCTAGATACTGCCAGGAATGACCGTAAAGTAGCAATAAAGGAATTCTTTCCAAAAAACTGCACCAGAGAAGGGAAGGAGATTGTATTTACCGAAGAACCCGAAAAGACCTTCCAGCGTATCGCTGAGTTTATTGAAGAGGCAAAGATGATAACCACAGTCGAAGACAAGCGGATAGTCAAGGTTCTTGACTATTTTCTGGAAAATAACACTGCCTATTACGTAATGGAGTATGTCGAAGGAAAAACGTTAAAAGAACATATAAAATTACACGGCCCGCCTGGTACAAGAGAAGCTATCGAATTGATTAAAGAGATCGCTCTGGGATTAAAAGCGATACATGATAGGGGTATATTGCACGGCGATTTGAAGCCTTCTAACATCATGATAAATTCTGAAGGTGTTAAGATAATGGATTTTGGGGCAGCCAGTTTTACAAACACGATCTATACCATGACCCATGGGAAGATAATTTCATGGAGCTATTCTTCGCCCGAAAGGTTTCACAATCAAACCATTATAACCCTTCAATCGGACATCTATTCTCTTGGTGGTATTCTCTTTTTTATCGTGAGTGGAGAAGACCCGATACCCGCTCCTGAAAGAGAAAAGGGAATAGCGCTCCCTATTCCGCCGGTGAGTTATAAGATAAGACGAATCATAAAAAAAGCCATGGCTTTAGAACCTTTCCAGCGTTATCCAACTGTGAACCACTTTTTGAAAGCACTCAAATCTTTTTTCTAATATTTCTCTATCATTGAGAGGATCTCGAGTAGAGCTTTTCTAGCTTCGATAAATTCTATCTTTTTGATGGCTTCTGTATATAGTTTTCTTGCGTATTCCTTTGCTTCCTCTATTTCCATATACCTCAATGCGCTGGGGCGCCCTTGAGATTCGTCTTTGCCCGGTGTTTTTCCCAGCGTTGCAATGCTGCCGACCTTATCCTTGATATCATCGAATATCTGAAAAGCCCTGCCAAAATCGATGCCTGCACTTTTCATAGAAATTGCTTTTCGAACTTCACCCGCACAGACATATGGAGATGAGAAACAAAAACCAAATAATGAAGCCGTTTTTAAGCGGTGAATTTTTTCGACTTCTTCCGGCCGGCCTTTGCTGATACTGATATCCAGAAACTCTCCTTCAATAACTTCAAGGGCGGTTTCATTCCAAAGCTCCATCAGTTCGACTATTAGCTTGGCGGGTAGTGATATACTAGAGATTATCTTCCCTGAATAGAGCATCAGATAATCCGCTGCAAGTAAGGCGCGGCCTTCACCATATAGTTTGTGTAGAGCCGGTTTTCCCCTTCTATAATCATCATTATCTAGAGACGGCAGGTCATCCTGAACAAGACTACCACTGTGAAATAATTCAACAGCTGTACCCAATTCCAGATAAATTTCTTTTGAAACACCCAGAGGTTCAGAAAAGAGGTAAATAAGGTAGGGCCGCAGTCTTTTTCCTCCACTTAGAGGTGTATAAGACAGAAGGGGGGTAAATTCTTGAGAATGGCCCAATTTTTCTATCTTCCGCTTCAGATAACTATTGAAAAGAGAGATAAACTCTTTCAAAGAAAGCATTGGCATTTATTCTTCTTCTTTTCCTTTCTTTTTTTCTAGGTATTTTTTGATGTCTTCTATATCGATGTTATTCAGAAACTTCTTGAATTCATCTTCGTTTTGCTCAGACTCTTCTTCATCGTCTTCAGTATAACCGGTGGGGATTTTGCTTAGATCGATAGCACTACTTTCAAAGACTTCCTCTGCAACGTAAACGGGAAATCCATACTTAACCGCCAGTACCAGACAATCTGACGGCCTCGCGTCTATTTCTTTTTCTTCCCCATCGCCATCGATTAGATAGAGCGTTGCGTAATAGATGTTCTCCTTAACGGAATGAATGATAGCCTTTTCAAACATTGCATTCGCTGCTTTTATGGTGTTAATGAATAGGTCATATGTAAGGGGTCTGGGATATTCCTTCCCGCTCACAGCAAGAGCCAGTGATTCTGCTTCAAAGGGACCTATCCAGATGCCAAAGCCTCTGTTAGAGTTATCAACTTCCAGTATAACAACAGGCGAGTTCGTTTGATCAAGGGCCAGTCCGCGGATCTTGACTTTCAACATAATATCACCTCTCAGCTCATACTTCTGAGCTCCTTAAGAGCTTTGCCGATGAGTGCTTGAAGATGCTTTTCAAGCTCCTCCTCGCTCTCAAACTCTTTGGGGTCGACTGGATCCAGTATTTTCAATCTTACCTTCGCGGGTCTCACGAGCAGTCTCCCCTTTACCATTATATCCTTTGTGCCATCCAGTGCGACGGGAACAATAGGAACTTTCATTCTGTAAGGCAATGCAAGACTTCCTTTCCTAAAACTCTGCAATTCCCCATCAACACTGCGTGTTCCTTCTGGAAACAACATTATCGTTCCGCCATTTTTGAGGATCTTCATAATATTCCTAATCACTCCCACTGTCTGCAACCTGTTCCCACGATCAATGAAGACCCCATCCAACCTCTTGACAAATTGCGCAAGCCCAGGAATTTTTGAGACTTCCACTTTGGCAATAAAAGAAATCTCTCCTCGCACATAGCCAGCAACTAGAGGTATATCAAATGCACTCTGATGATTCGAGATGATCACCATTGGTCCCTTTGATGGGACTTTCTCTCTGCCATAGGCTCTGACTTTTGCACCTATTGCTCTAAAAGCGTTTCTGCCAAATCTGGCCACTTCTTTGCCAATATATCTCTTTGCTTTCTCCCTGCCAGCGATTTTTTCAATAATCCATCCAATAAAAAGGACTACAGAACCATAAACCAACACGTAACCCACAAAGGCAATAAAAACCCAGAGCGTTAGAAGAACAAAAGGAATATCATTCAGCCACTTTAAAAGCTTCAACCCCAATCACCTGCCCATGTTTTATCGTGTAAACTTTCGTGAGTTGAACAGCTTCATTTACAAGTGTATCAAAGTCAATTCCGCTTTCGGTTCTCAAGATATCTTTTATTCTTGCTTTTGTTGCCGGTTCCTTTGGGACAAAAACCGTACAACAATCTTCATAGGGTCTTGTGGAGATTTCGAAGCTTCCGATTCTTCTTGCCACATCTATAGTTTCAATCTTGTCAAAACCCGTTAGGGGCCTCAGAACTAATTTGTTCGTTGCTTCGGTAATAGCATACATGTTCTCGATAGTCTGGCTCGCAACCTGTCCCACATTTTCGCCCGTAATGAGGACTTTGTACCCTAATTTATCGGCGATTTCAGTTGCGATCCTCATCATAGTTCGGCGCTGTATGATTAAACTGAATTTTTCAGGCACTCTTCTGTGCACTGTGAGTTGCGCTTTTGTAAATCCAACATTGTAAAGTTTGAACTCCCTGCCTCCATTATACATTGAAAGCAGTCTGGCAAGATCAATAACTTTTTCAAGAGCTTTTTCACCGGTATATGGTGGACTCGCAAAATGAATTCCATGCACATCGAGTCCACGCTTCAACGAATACCAGCCAGCAACGGGGCTGTCTATCCCACCCGAAAGAAGCAACAAACCCTTACCACTTACACCCACAGGGATCCCACCTGGTCCTGCCAGTTTACTGCTGAATAGAAGCGTTCCCCTGTTTCTAACCTCGACGCCGACTACAAATTCAGGGTTGTGGACATCTACGTGGAGTTCTGGAAATTTCTCAAGGATTTTCTCTCCAAGGAAAGCACTGAGTTCCAGGCTTCGAACAGGAAACTTCTTATTCGCCCTTTTAGTTTCAACTTTGAAGCTTTTTCTTCCTTTGCTAACTTCAACTTCCGATACCTCGAGAGCAGCCGAAAGAATTTCTTCAACATCAAAGCCCACCATGGTCCCCATGCTGAAGTTCTGTATCCCGAAAGTCCTTTCGAGGGTCTTCTTAACATCCTCCAGAGGATATTCTCCAGTTTCGACATAGACCCTTCCACCCGTGGTCCTCGTCTTTACTCCAGGTAATTGATTGCGGATATTCCTCTCCAGAGCGAGCTCAAAATACTTCTTGTTCCTGCCTTTGAGGCCTATTTCACCATACCTTACAATCACCAGCTTCATAGAACTCCTCCTCTTCTAATACCGTTATCCGTCTTCAGTCATCCGATAAGAACCCTCTTGGGAAGAACGGGTTAAGGGTATGGGGTATGGAAAAAACCGAGATTCGACGACCGAGAGTCCGAGATCCGAGAGAACGTGCGATTTGTTGACTTCGTGAGAACCGTTTTCCGTTGACCGATAAGAACCTCTTCTTGAAAAGAGCGGGTCTGGGGTATGGAAAAACCGAGAATCGAGAACCGAGAGGGTGAGAGAACGCAAAGGGTGCGCAATATGCTGACTTCGTGAAAAGCCATTTGCCGTTATCTGTTTACCGTTGGCCGACAAGAGCAAAAGAGCGATGTTAGATGTTGGAGACTGGAACCCACAACCTACCACCTATAACCGTCTTTCTCGATTCTCGATTGTCACGTACAACCAACAACCTACCACCTACAACGGTTTCTTACATCTGCCGCAGGCACGTACCACCGACAAAGTCGGTCCACCCCCAGCGAAGCTGGGCTTACCCACGCGCCAGCGTGCTCACTGGCTCTCGGTTCTCGATTTCTACAAGCCCTGGTCTTCGAATATCGCCACACCAGCTGACTACTCCCTTTATTTTACCCCTGCATCAACTCTCCATTCTACCCGTTGTTCATTTTTTGTCCAATCCTTTGAGGGAGTAAGTATGTTCACGTACAACCTACAACGTACAACCCACAACCATTTACAACCCACAACCATTTTCACAATGTCAGACATACGGTTTGCTCACACAATGATATAATAACTGTGATTTTAACTTGTTAAAGGGAGGGGTTGGAATGAAAAAAATTATTCTATTAGTTCTTTTTACGGTAATACTCACGAGCCTATTCGCCATCGATTATGAAACGATTTATCCTCAGTTTGCGGAAGCCAGATCATATCAAAAAAAACCTGATCTTGTCAGGGTGATGTTTACTCTGGAAAAGGCTCCTGAAACATGGGAAAATGTGGAATTACTGACTTTGCTTGCTGATTGTTACAGAGAATACGCTAACTGGGCAACAGAAGTCGACAAAGAACTTTATTACCAGAAAGCACGAGAAACTGCTGAAAAAGCCATACAAATGGATCCTGAATACGGATATGCCTATTATGTCGCCGGTGCTGCCATAGGACAACTTGCACAGTATGTAGGAATCGTAAAATCCTTGTTCATGCTCGGTGACTTCGACAAATACATTGGCAAGGCCATGGAACTGCTTCCTGACAATCATTTCCCTTTCTTCGCAATGGCAATGAGATATCGTGATACACCGTGGCCTTTCAAAGATTTCAAAAAATCCGAAGAACTGTTCCTTAAGGCCATAAGCTTGAATCCTGCCTACCTCGACACGTACTATGAGTTCGCCATGCTTTACGACAAATGGGATAAGAAAGACAGAGCTATAGAGTACTGCAAGAAGGTTCTTGAAATGCCGATTTATGAAGACTATGTGAAAGTAAGTGAAGAAGCTAAAGAAAAGGCTGAAAATTGGCTTAAAGCTAATGGAGCACTGTGATTTCGGAGGGATTTGATGCTGTATAGACTTGTTTTCTCTCTACTCCCAGCCGTGTTATTACCACGGCTGGGTTTTTCAACGATTTTTTCCATTGCAATAGCTTCTGTTCTGATAATTGGAACCATTAGCGGTAACAAGGAATGGATACCACAACTGCAAACACTCACTCTTCTGCTTATTTATGCTATCGCTGCCCTTGGATATATGAAAGGACAGGATATTGCATTGTTACAGAGACCTCTTACACTGATAGCCTTTGGTTATCTCTTCCTTGGCACCGAAGGTTTGTCTTTTTCATTCGATTTACTCTTTCCTTCAAGGTTTTCAAAAGTCTTAGCGATTTTATCCTCTGTCATGTTTGGAGGATTTGTTGCTGCCGGCATTTCCATCCTCGCCAATGCCAAGATGGGCTTTTCAGGGATCTTGATTAGTGTCTTCCTGATGACAATGGTGGTCTGGCAGGATGTTCGGAAAATCCTTCAACACCCTTCTGAAAAAGGGGAGTAGTGGTTTGAAAATAGCTTTCTATAGAACAAAAAGCAATAGATACAGTATAGCTGCTCTCCTGGGAGCAACCGAGGATTTGGATTTCTCAGTTGTTTTGGTCGACGATAAGGAAAAACTCAAGTCCCTATCAAGGGACACTTATATAGCACTATCCTTCATGAGCCCGGAAGCGCATGAGCACTTGAGACTTGCAAAAGAGCTCATAAATAAAGGATACAGGGTCATTGCAGGAGGTCCCCATGCTTCTGCCCGTGGCGAACAACTGTTAAAAGCCGGTTTTTTTGCAGTATTTATCGGTGAAGCTGAAGAGAGTTTCCGGACGTTTATCACACGACCAGAGCCTGGATTGTGGAAAACCTCTGAAATAATTGACCTCAACAAATTTCCTCCTTTTTCAATGAAGCATGGGCTCTTCTCTCCCATTGAAATTACGCGCGGTTGCCCTTTCAGTTGTAATTACTGCCAGACCCCGAGACTATTTGGCAGGAGGATCAGGCACAGGAGTTTGGAGCAAATAATCGCTTTCTCAAGAAAAAGTGTTGAACTCGGGCGAAAGGTTGCACGTTTCATCTCACCTAACGCTTTCGGTTACGGCTCAGCAAATGGCGTCATTCCGGACGTAAAGACTATCGAAGAACTGTTGAAGGGTGTTAGAGAGGTCGGAATGAGGGAAGTGTATTTCGGTTCCTTCCCTTCGGATGTTAGACCTGAGTCTGTTACAGAAGACGTTCTTGAGCTCGTTAAAAACTACTGTGACAATCGGACAATTGTTATCGGTCTCCAGAGCGGGAGTGAAAGAATATTGAAACTTTTAAGGCGAGGTCACACCGTTGAAGGAGCAGTGAAAGCCATTGAGCTAATCGCTCGAAAGGGATTCACTCCTTATGTGGATATGATATTCGGTTTTCCTTTTGAAACTCAGGAGGACATTCAAAAATCGCTGGAAATTTCACTGAAGTTACATGAAAAATATGGTGCTATAATCCATGGTCACACGTTCATGCCACTACCTGGAACACCCTTTGAGAATCTAAAAGCAGTGATCTCACCAGAGAATCTGAAGGTCATCGGACGTCTCGCTGCCAGAGGTATAATAAAAGGGCAGTGGCAGAGACAAATAGAGATATCCAAAAAAATCGGTAATCTGGAGGCTTAAAAATGGCTAAAAACAAAATCAGAGTTGGCATTGTTCAATTCTTTTCAGATCCGAAAAACCCCGGTGAAAATCTTGAAAAGGCCGTAACATACATCGAACTGTTAACTGAGAAAAGCATTGATTTGATCCTGCTTCCAGAAATGTTTAACACTGGATACGGTACATCGGAAGAGGTATTGAATAACGCGGTAGAAATGTACGATGAAACTATTGAAACTCTGTCTGCCGTAGCAGATTTTAACGATGTAGCGATCGTTGGTGGAATCGCGAGAAAAGCTGGTAAAGATCTTTACAATTCTACCGTGGTCATGTTGCCCTATAATGATCCACTCTTTTACGATAAGACGCACCTGTTCAGAAAAGAAAAGGAAGTCTTCAAGCCCGGAAAAACGTTGTTTACTTTCAGTTATTCCGGAGTGAATTTTGGCGTTCTCATGTGCTATGAGATTGGCTTCCCGGAAGTTTCAAGAACACTTGTCAAGAAAGGTGCTCACATTCTTCTCGTTCCTTTTGCCTTCGGGAGGGAACGAGAGTTAATATACGAAACCACGACAAGAGCTCGAGCAATCGAGAACGGTGCTTTCCTCGTGACGGCAAGCCAGATTGGCAAAAGCTCTGAGATGGAGTTCATTGGAAGAAGCCGAATAGTTTCACCTGGTGGCAGGTTACTTGCTGATGCAGGAAACGCTGAAGGCATTATATGGGCGGAACTTAACCTCTCTGAAATAGACACATATAGATATACCGAAAAGGGTGATTCACATGGATATTTCGCAAATTTCAGAGAAGATTTATATGAATGAACTTCTGGATATGTTGACAGCTCGGGTTTATTGAGCTAAAATAAGTAGCGAGTGGGCCGTTAGCTCAACAGGCAGAGCGGCTGATTCTTAATCAGTAGGCTGCGGGTTCGATTCCTGCACGGCCCACCAGTTAATTTAAAAAAAGTAAGCGGAGCCTGGCTCCCACCCCCGCCTGAAGCCGAGGGGTCAATAACTATAAGGAGTATTGACAGGCGGGCAATTTCCGCCTTTTTTCTTTGTGAGGTGATGCTTTATAGCTAGGGATGAAAAGAAAATCATTAAGAACACTGACATTCGAACGCCAAAAGTTCGAGTCGTAGATGAAGACGGGGAGCAACTTGGGATTCTTCCAACAGATGAAGCCATTAAGATCGCTCAAGAGAAGAGTCTGGATTTAGTACTTGTAGCACCTAATGCCAATCCTCCAGTTGCGAGGATCATGGATTTCGGAAAGTACAAATACGAAAAAGAAAAGAGAGAGAGAGAAGCCAAAAAACGCTCGAAACAGTCTCAGCTTAAACAGATGAAATTCAGACTTCGTATTGATACTCATGATTTCATGACAAAGGTCAACAGGATAAGAGAATTCCTTTCAAAAGGAAGTAAAGTGAGAGTTGTGATCATGTTCCGGGGTAGAGAAATGGCCTTCAGTGAGCAGGGAGCCCAACTTCTGGAAAAGGTCAGACTTGAGCTTGAAGATATAGCAGAAGTTGACAGAGCACCGAAGATGGAAGGTCGGGATATGTGGATGATACTCAAACCAAAATCACCTCAGGGAGGTAAAGCTGATGGGTAAACTCAAGATGAAAACACACAGAGCCACCGCAAAACGTTTCAAGATAACGGGAAGCGGCAAGGTAATGAGACAACACTCTGGAAGAAATCATAATACAGGCAAGAAGAGCGAAAGTAACAGAAGGGAAGCCAGAAAATGGGAAGAACTTTCCAAAGGTATGGCTAAAAAAGTAAAAAAGAGTCTGGGATTATAATCGATGAAGAGGTGATAAAGGATGCGCGTCAAAGGTGGAATTAACTCGAGAAAGAAAAAGAGAAAATATTTGAAGGCAGCAAAGGGATACAGGGGAGCTCTCAGTAGGAGGTATCGCCTTGCTAAGCAGTACTATATTCGCTCAGGAGTATTTGCCTACTTTGGTAGGAAGCAGAAGAAAAGGGACTTCAGAAAATTGTGGATCACAAGGATCAACGCAGGAGCAAGAATGGCAGGGTTGAAATACAGCGAACTCATCCACGGTCTGAAACTCGCTGGCGTTTCTGTCAACAGAAAGATACTCGCCGAATTGGCCATGAATGATTTTGAGGCTTTTAAGGAATACGTTGAAATCGCTAAAGGAGCACTGACAAAAGTAGAATGAATCAGGGGCATTAGCCCCTTTTTTTTGGAGGAGGTATGCTACGTGGAAATTAAGATGAGTAGAGTAGGTAATATGGCTTTCCACACAAAGACACCTTCGGGGCACGATGTTCATGTTGACGCCAGTCCAGAGGTAGGTGGTATGGATTCTGCTGCCAGACCAAAGGAACTTATGCTCGTTTCGCTGCTAGGGTGTACCTCAATGGATGTAGTCTCCATTCTGAACAAAATGAAGGTAAAAGACTATGAATATGAAATCACCGCCAATGGAGAAATCGCTGAGGAACATCCGAAAGTTTTCACTAAAATAAAAGTCACTTATAAGTTCAAAGGGAAAGACCTCCCCAAAGAAAAAATCGAGAAAGCCGTGAGACTCTCACAAGAAAGATATTGTTTTGCATCCGCAATGCTGAAAAAAGTCTGCGATTTCAGTTATGAAATCGTCTACGAGGAGGCCGAATGATGGCTACTAACCAGAATAATCTTGCAGAAACCATGAAAAAGATAAGGAGTAACATGTCCGATATAAAACATAAAATTCTCGTCATGTCTGGAAAAGGTGGGGTTGGAAAATCCACTGTGGCGACCAACCTTGCCACTGCTCTAGCCGACGAAGGCTACAAAACGGGTATCCTTGACATAGACCTCCATGGTCCCAACATTGTTAAAATGTTGGGACTCAAAAAGAAACCTGTTATGGTGGAAGAGCAGATAATCCCTCCCGAAGTTTTCCCAAATTTAAAAGTCATTTCCATGGCTAGTTTTCTCGAGGAGGATCGCCCGGTAATTTGGAGAGGACCACTGAAGACTTCGGCGATCTACCAGTTCCTTGGAGATGTAGCCTGGGGAGAACTCGATTTTCTGATAATTGACGCGCCTCCAGGAACAGGTGACGAGTCTCTGACGATCATGCAGACTCTTCCAGATGTCAGACCGCTCATGGTTACAACACCCCAGGAAGTTGCAGCTCTCGACGTAAAAAGGGCTTTGACTTTTGCAAAATCCTTGAACAAAAAAACCCTCGGCATCGTTGAGAACATGTCCTACCTCAAATGCCCCAAATGCGGTGAAGAAATCAAACTATTCGGCGAAGGTGCCGGTGAAAGACTCTCAAGAGAATCCTCTGTTCCCCTGTTGGCAAAAATCCCCTTCGATCCCCAGGTTGTTTCAAACGCCGATAGTGGTAAGACCATTATCACACACATGAGAAACTCTGAGCTCGAGCAGGCTTATAGGGCTCTTGTAAAAAACATCATCAATGTACTGGAGGGATAGCAATGCCAAAGCTAAAAACTATGACCCTTGAATGGACAGGGGATTCTGTCGTCTTCGTTGACCAGAGGAAGCTACCACTGGAAGAAGTATATGTGCGATGCACGACACATGAAGAAACGTTTGCGGCAATAAAAGATATGATTGTTAGAGGTGCTCCTGCTATAGGTGCCAGCGCAGCCTTCGGATACGTGCTGGGTGCTAAAGAATTCGATGGAAATTTGAACAGCGACGAAGGTATAAGATATATGGAAAGTGTGAAGGAGAGACTCGCTTCCAGTCGTCCCACTGCGGTAAACCTCTTCTGGGCCCTTGATAGGATGCACAAAAAATTTTTAAACCGGCTTTCATCGGAGAATATTATTGACATTCTCGAAGAAGAGGCTTTGACTATCGCACACGAAGATATTGAGGTGAACAAAGCTATCGGTAAATATGGCGCTGAACTCCTCAGAGACGGCGATACTGTCCTGACCCACTGTAATGCAGGCGCACTGGCCACGGTTGATTACGGTACTGCCCTTGGAGTCATTAGAGCCGCCGTAGAAGCAGGAAAAAAGATCTCTGTATACGCAGATGAGACGCGACCTTATTTGCAGGGTGCAAGGCTCACAGCATGGGAACTCATGAAAGATGGAATAGATGTTACTCTCATCTCCGATAACATGGCCGGTTGGGTAATGAGTCAGGGAAAAATAAACGCTGTTGTGGTTGGCGCTGACAGGATAGCTGCAAATGGTGATGTTGCAAACAAAATTGGCACATATTCTGTGGCCGTTCTGGCTCAGAGACACGGTATTCCATTTTATGTTGCGGCACCATTATCTACAATTGACCTGTTGACTCCAACAGGAAAAGAGATTCCCATTGAAGAGAGAAGCCACAAAGAAATAACCCATGTTCAGGGGATGCAGGTTGCCCCCAATAATGTTAAATGCTACAATCCTGCTTTCGATGTTACCCCATGGAATCTTATAACAGGCATAATTACAGAAAAAGGGGTCGTCAGACCACCTTATGATGTAACATTGAAAAAATTATTTGACTGACCCTGTGGGTCGGTCTTTTATTATAGAGGTGTGATATGACTGGATTCGCGACAGTGGAAAGCTCTGATACCCTGATCCTTTATTCAAACGTCCCCCCCGCGAAACTGTTTATTAACGGCGTAGAAGCGGCTTTTACTCCTCTTTTTCAGGAAGTTAACTGGAAATTGAGATTGAATGAGTCGAAGCTCGATCCCTTCAGCAACATTGAGATCATTCTAAAAAACAATGAAAAAGTTTTCGCTTATCCCGTTGGTATCCTGGAAGACGAGCGTTATAGTTATTCCAAGCCTCTAGGATACAAAATAGACGAAAACGGAACACACTTCAAGTTGTGGGCTCCTGGTCCGGGGGAGATATCCATAGAAGTATTTTCGCCGAACGATTTGAAAAAGCCTGTATATACCCTTCCAACTTTTCTTCAACCCAACGGGTTAAGAATAGCAAAGTTAGAGAAATCTCTGGCAGGATATGCATATCGTTTTAAGATAGAAAGATATGGAGAGACACTTTATACAGTAGATCCCTATGCCCCTTTCTCAATGGTGAACGGCGAATATTCATATATCTACAATCTTGATGAAGCAACACCTGAGAACTGGATAAGCGACAAAGGCCCTGTTCTGAAGGATGCTGTTGATGCCATTGTATACGAATTACACATAAAGGATTTTTCAAGTTCCTGGACGGCTGGTTCAGAATTCCCAGGTAAGTATAGGGCTTTCTACGAAGAATCTTATAGTCCACCATTGAATATCAATACCTGTCTGAGCCATCTTGTAGAACTCGGTATAACTCACGTTCATCTTCTCCCGGTGCATGATTTCAATAGTGTAGATGAAGAAGACCCTTATCAATACAACTGGGGATATGATCCTGCTCTCTTCTTTGTACCGGAAGGCTCTTATGCAACATCACCTTGCGATCCGGTGAACAGAGTTCTTGAATTCAGAAGACTCGTACAGAAACTTCACCAGAATAACCTCGGTGTAGTTCTCGACGTTGTGTTCAACCACACTTATGGTGAAGATACACCTTTTCAGAAGCTTGTGCCATATTATTACTACCGTCTTACACCTGAAGGTGCTTTTTCAAATGGGTCAGGTTGTGGCAACGAACTGGCTACGGAAAGACCAATGGTCAGACACTACATAATAAACGCACTCAAGCACTGGGTAGAAAATTACCACGTAGATGGGTTCAGATTCGATCTGATGGCATTATTGGGCAAAGAAATGATGTTGATCATCGAAAAGGAATTAAAGAGGATAAAGAAAGATATTTTGCTATATGGTGAACCATGGGCAGCTGCACAAACGATCATGAGGGATACCCCCATCATAAAAGGCGAACAGAAAGGGACGGGTATAGCCGTTTTCAATGATGAGATCAGGAACGCATTAAAAGGATATCCTGACGATGGAACCAGGGGTTTTGTGAGTGGCGAATTTACCAAAAGGACAGAGGTAATGAAAGGTATTGTCGCAGAGATAGAATTCTCCGAAGAGCTTTCCGGTTTTGCCAGTGAACCCTCTGAAGTGGTAAATTACGTCTCAGCTCATGATAACCTAACCCTCATTGACAAGTTCCACAAAAGCTGCCCTGACGAAAAATTTGAAAACAAGGCAAAGATGGCTGCACTAGCCCTTGCAATCGTTTTGACATCTCAGGGCATTCCGTTTTTGCACGCTGGCTCCGAGATGTTACGCACGAAGCTTCTCGAAGAGAACAGTTACAAAAGCGGTACTCTCATCAATGAGATCAACTATAACCAGAAATACATCTATACGGATTTCTACAATTACATTAGAGGATTGATTGAACTCCGAAAAAAGGAAAGGTTATTCAGACTGAAAAGCAGTGAAGAAATAAGAAAGAAACTCAAGTTTCTTCCAACCAGGTCATCTGCCGTCATCGCGTTTATCCTGCATGATGAAGAAAAGGAAATCTTTGTTGCACACAATGCATCAAAAAAACCTCAGAAGGTGCTCCTCGACTCTGATGCTTCTTGGGAGATCTTGGTCACAGATTGTAAAATTAACTGGCAGGGATTTGGCAAGGTGTCAAGGGTCATACCTGTTGAAGCTATTTCTACCACTATTGCAATAAAACGAGCAGGAGGGAAATGAAATGTGGGAAAAGCTTATGAAAAACGATCCAGAGGCTTTTGACATTCTCAGCAAAGAACTGAGCAGACAAGAAGAAGGTATAGAACTCATTGCATCGGAAAACTTTGTTTCTGCGGCGGTTATGGAAGCAATGGGTAGCATATTGACAAACAAATACGCTGAAGGATATCCGAAAAAGAGGTACTATGGGGGATGTAAACATGTAGATCTCGCTGAAAATCTGGCTCGTGAAAGAGTTAAGAAGCTATTCGACGCGAAGTTTGCCAATGTTCAGCCCCACTCTGGATCACAGGCAAATATGGCAGCGTACCTCGCCGTAGCCAAACCCGGGGACACGATTATGGGCATGTCTTTGAGTCATGGTGGGCATCTCACTCACGGTTCTCCGGTTAACTTTTCGGGAAAGTTGTTCAACGTCATCTCCTACGGAGTAGATCCTGTCACAGAAATGATCGATTACGATGTTGTGGAGAAACTTGCCCTTGAAAACAAACCAAGGATTATCATTGCTGGCGGGAGTGCATATTCCAGAATAATAGATTTCAAAAGATTCAGGGAAATAGCTGATAAAGTAGGGGCTTATCTTATAGTGGATATGGCCCATTTCGCCGGACTCGTTGCGGCTGGCCTCTATCCTAATCCTGTCGATTTCGCCCATATAGTCACTTCGACGACTCATAAGACTCTTAGAGGTCCAAGAGGCGGACTCATCCTAACAAATGACGAAGAGCTCGCTAAAGCTATTGATAAGAGTGTATTTCCGGGAACTCAGGGCGGTCCTCTGATGCATGTTATTCTGGCAAAGGCTGTGGCTTTCGGCGAAGCGCTCAAGGATGATTTCAAAGAATACCAACAAAACATCATATCAAATGCTAAAACCCTTGCACGAGAGCTTGAGGAGAGGGGGCTGAGAATCGTTTCTGGTGGCACGGATACACACCTCTTTTTGGTCGATCTCAATCCTAAGGGTGTCACAGGTAAAGCTGCCGAGAAGGCACTCGAAAGGGCAGATATAACGGTAAACAAGAACACCATTCCCAAAGAAACTCGCTCTCCATTTGTAACAAGCGGTATCCGCATTGGAACGCCCGCAGTTACCACCAGAGGAATGGGTAGAAACGAAATGGGTATCATTGCCGATTTGATAGTCAGGATACTGGATAGCATCGAAGACGAAAAGGGAAACCTTCCTCAAGAAGTCATCGAAGGAGTCTCCAGAGAAGTTCATGAACTCACCACTCGCTTCCCACTTTACAAAGACCTGTTCCGAAGGGAGGCGTGAGGATGGACAACCTTGTTATAGTCAACCATCCTCTAATACAGCACAAACTTACTATTTTAAGAGACATTAGAACTGGACCCAAAGAATTCAGGGAACTGACAAGAGAGATCACTCTGTTGTTAACGTATGAAGCAACACGCCATATAAAGACGCATGATACAGAAATCGAAACTCCCATATGCAAAACAACCGGAAAGATGATTGAGGATAAGAAGGTTACCGTTGTTCCAATTCTTCGTGCTGGTCTCGGGATGATGGAAGGAGTCCTTTCACTTATGCCCAATGCATCCGTTGGTTTTGTTGGCATATATAGAGACCCGGAAACCATCCAACCCGTTGAATACTATGCGAAACTTCCTAAGATCACTGATAGCGAGATCTTCGTTCTCGATCCGATGCTGGCCACCGGAGTTTCTTCTGCCGCAGCCATTGATTATGTAAAAAGGGCAGGTGGGAAGAAAATCACCCTGATGTGTCTGATATCATCTCCCGAAGGTATTTCTTTTATAAGTTCAAAACATCCAGACGTGAAGATATTCACTGCTTCCCTGGACGAACGGTTAAACGACCACGCTTACATTGTTCCAGGCTTGGGTGACGCTGGCGATAGGCTCTACAGAACAAAGTAATTGGAATCACTCATAAATACGGGAGCATCGGCTCCCGTTTTTATTTCTCGAGGATTTAAGTGGTAGAATTATGATTGGAACACCTTCCCTGAAACTCTATAGCAAAAGAGGAAAATGTTTTACTGTGTATTTCAGGATTTTATCATTATCATAAACCAATAAAAAGAAGGGAGGGAGCTGGCAATTAACTCTCAAATGGAGGTTTGCCAGCGTCGTTATGAAGCGTTTTCTCATCGTTCTAATTTCTATTAGCTTACTGTTCCTTTTCGCTGCATGTTCCGCTGAAAAAACCACACCCACGTTACCCCAAGAGGGAACGAAAAACGCAGAAACCGCTATTGAAGATGACATGGTTCAGGTAGTTTTTGCCGTCACTCTTCCTGAAGGTACACCGGAAGGAGATGACATATTCATTGCCGGGAATTTCAATGACTGGAATCCCTCAGACGAAAATTTTAAGATGGAAAGAACCGGAAAGACGGCACGCCTTGTTGTCAGTTTGCCCAATGGCATGGAGTTGGAGTACAAATATACTCGCGGGGGCTGGGACAAAGTCGAAAAAGGAGCTGGCGGCGAAGAGGTGGCCAACAGAAAAACAACTGTCAAATCTCTTCTTGTATTGACCGACATAGTGGAGAACTGGGCCGATAGCATACCTGAAAAAACGGCAGAAAAGCTGGAAGCACCAGCTGTTGAATCGGAAGAAAATCTCGTCTCCGTGACATTCAGGGTCTCGTTCCCGACCAATACTCCAGATGGACCAGTATACATTGCGGGAAGTTTTAACAACTGGGACCCCGGTAATCCTGATTACGAAATGAAGCGCTCTGGAAACAATGCGGAAATTACCTTATACTTACCGGAAAATAGTACTATCGAGTACAAATACACCCGGGGTGATTGGGGAAAAGTTGAGAAAGGCGAAGTTGGCGAAGAGATCACCAACAGGAGCATTGAGGTTAAAAATGGTCTTGTTGTCGAGGACATAGTAGCCTCCTGGGCAGATGTTGCCCCTGAAGTTAAAACAGAAGTGCCGGCTGGGACCCCAGCTAAAATTACCTTTAAAGTGCACCTTCCGTGGAATACTCCGCCTTACGATGATATTTATATAACCGGGACTTTCAACGGCTGGACAACTGGAGATCCAGAGACGATTCTGGAAAGGACAGGAGATATCGCAACTATAACCCTCGATGCAAAGGTCGGCGACAGAATAGAATACAAATATAACCGCGGTAATTGGGATACTGTCGAAAAGGATATTGAAGGTAATGAGATCCCTAACAGGGTGCTCATCGTTGACGATGTGGAAATTCTCCAAGAGGACACTGTAGAGTCCTGGATAGATGTACCATACGAGGAACCACCGTCTTCTGACATCGAAAAACCTGAAGAGGATATCCCAAGTCCAGAAAGCATTCTGGAAAAGGCTCTGCCGGCAGATAATTCAAAGGAGCCATTAAAAGTCGTTCTTATATGGCACCAGCACCAGCCCCTGTACAAGATACCCGGCACACTTGACTACGAGATGCCCTGGGTAAGAGCTCACGCAGTTAATGATTACCCGTACATGGCAGACCTGATCGATAAATATCTCACCCGTGGTAGCGTAACCATTAATCTGGTACCCAGTCTACTTCTCCAGCTAAATGATTACCTGGATAATGGAGCAATGGACAAATACCTCAAACTTTCTTTCGAAGCAGAGCTTACGCCTGAAGATAAACAGTTCATTATAGACCATTTCTTTGATATAAACCCGCGATTCGTTTCCAAAAGCGAACGTTACTCAGAGTTAATGAAGAAGAAAAACCGTGGTGAAGAGTTCAGTGATCAGGACATACTCGATTTAAAAGTATTGTGGAATCTACACTGGATTAATATCGAATACATAATGGCTGATGAGCAGCTAACCCGACTCCTCAATAAAGACAGAGGTTACACTTTCGATGACCTACTTTACGTTATTAACAAACAGCTCGAAATAATGGGCACTGTTGTTGAAAAGCATAAGAAACTTTGGGAATCCGGAAAAGTGGAGCTGATAACGTCGCCCTTCTATCACCCAATTCTTCCAATCCTAATAGAAAAAGGCTGGAAAGAAGATGCCTATAACCAGATTGAGCGTGGTCTGGAATATTTCCAGAAGTTATTCGGGAAACGCCCGGAAGGTATGTGGCCTTCCGAACAAGCCGTTCATAATGAACTTATACCGATCTTGAATGAATTCGGGGTTAATTGGATAGTAACGGACAAAGCTATATTGCAACTGGCTGGCGTGGATACCGGCGACTACAGAAACCTTATGAAACCATACAGAGTCGTCAACGGAAATAGTGATGTAGTAGTGTTCTTCAGAGATACAGACCTCTCTGACAGAATAGGTTTTAAATATTCAACGATGAGTGCTGAAAGAGCTGTTAAGGACTTTATATCGAGACTTCATGAACTCCAGCATTTGAATGATACAGGAAAAGCCGTTATAACCATTGCCCTCGATGGTGAGAACGCTTGGGAGCATTACCAGAACAATGGAAACGATTTCAGAAAATTACTGTATATGACACTCTCAAAAGACGAAAGCATCGAACTCCTTACACCCAGTCAATACATAGAAAAATACGGCGTTGATGACACCTTGAATTACCTTCCCACCGGTTCGTGGGTCGGCGGTAGTCTTGACACGTGGATCGGTGAAAAGGAAGAAAACGAGGCCTGGGACAGGGTAGCAGCAGCTCGAAAGGCTCTTATGGAAGTTAAGGATTCTCTATCGGTTGATCAGCTTGAACTTGCCCTTGATGCCCTTTATACAGCAGAAGGTTCTGACTGGTTCTGGTGGTACGGTGTTGATCAAGATGCAGGAAACAACGAGGTACTATTCGACATGGCCTTCAAGAAAGCCCTCGTGCAGCTCTATCGCGCCATTGGTACACCTGAAGAAAAAATTCCATCCTACCTGTTCGTGGTAAACAAGAAACCTGCTCCTTCGACCAGTGGAGCCATCGGTGTTATTACTCCCAGGATAGATGGAATAATTGAAGAAGGCGAGTGGGCAAAATCGGCCTACTACAAAGATGCTGACGTCTCAACCATGGCAGCTGCTGACGACCTCATTGCAGGTTTTTACGTTGGCAGAGATGCCGCTAATATCTACCTGGCGGTGGAGCTCAAGCGCGATCCCAGATCGCTAGTAGGTGAACCCTTGTATCTGGAAGTATATACGGACTTACCTGATGCGAAAAAGATAAACATTACTCCTCGCTATCCCTTCAAAGATGAGAAAGATTCTTTTGGATTCACACTTGCAAAAAGATTCCTGGTGAGTTTCAGAACCTGGAAGTCAAGACCAGGAAGGCTGTCTAACTACAATGCCACTGGAAATGGGAAATGGTCCGTAGACCCTGAATTCCCATCCATTGAAAACGGCGCTGCGATCGGTGAAGTTGTGGAAATCAAAATTCCGCTCGATGCTCTTGGAGTAAAAACCGGGCAGGAATTCAACTTCGCCATTTCTATAAGCAATTCCAGGGAAAAGGTTCTCCTCGATTATGCACCAAAGAGCGGTCCTGTTCACGTTCAAATCCCACAGGCTGTCACTGGAAAGGTCGTTGCGTTTATTGAAGATCCTATCGGTGACGATTATGGATTCGGAACCTACAACTATCCTCTCAACACAGCCTTCGAACCATACAAAGGCCTCTGGGACATTGAATGGCTGAAGGTACTGGAAAATGACCAGGCTATTGTTTTCCAGTTCAAGTTCGTAGAAATGACAAATCCATGGAACGCTCCGAAAGGCTTCTCACATCAACTCATAAACCTCTATCTAGATGTAAAAGAAGGCGGCAGAACTGATACCTATGCAGAAGGTGCACGTGTTGCCTTTTCTACTGAGTACCCGTGGGATTATTTCATTAAAGTTGCTGGCTGGCCTTCTTATGGTCAGCTATTCGCAACAGCCGATGGTGAAGAGATTCCCGATGTTCTCAAAGTGGAAGCTGATCCCGGTGAAAAAATCATCAACATCATTGTGAGTAAGGCTGCTCTCGGTGATTTCGAAGACATGGCGCTATATGTTCTATCGGGAAGTCAGGATGGCTATGGACCCGATAATTTTAGGGCTGTAACACCCGAACCATCCGAATGGACTCTCGGAGGATATCCCCTCGATGCCGGTGATTTTGCACCGTTTGTACTGGACATAATTGTCCCTGAGGAAATAACTCAGGAAGAAGTTCTTTCATCATACGATAAACACTCTGAAAAGTATGCAACCCTCATTCCTGTTATCATTGATTTTTGAAAGGTGAGCCCTTATTGAGGCGGGGCGGAAAGCCCCGCTTTAATATGTTAAACATGGAGGTGTCTTATGACGGGGAAACTTACTGTTATTGTGGGGCCGATGTATTCTGGGAAGACCTCTGAACTCCTTTCGCTAATAGAAATATATACTTTGGGGAAGAAGAACTACCTTGTCTTTAAGCCAGCCATAGATGTCAGGTATTCCGAAGAACATATTGTTAGCCATACGGGCTTGAAAGCTCCAGCAATAAGAGTTTCCGACTCTATTGAGCTCTTTGAAATCTTCAAAGAAAAACAGGGATCTCTCGATGCAGTGTTCATCGATGAAATCCATTTTTTTGAGGCTGACATCATTCAGGTAATTGAAAAAATAATTTATTCGGGTGTCAACGTATTTTGTGTAGGGCTTGATATGAGCTATAAACATCGTCCTTTTATTACAACAGCACAAATAATGGGAATTGCTGATGAAGTGATAAAGAAAAAGGCAGTGTGCCATATATGTGGCGAATACAAAGCCGTAGTTTCTTACAGAAAAGTAGAGGAGACAGATAGCGAAATCGATGTGGGTGGTATGGAGAAGTATATCGCCGTTTGCAGAGACTGCTACTCAAAATTAACGGGGAAATTCAAGCAATAAATATTTATAAAACGATACAATATCGTTAAATAGTCACACTGAATTGGCAATTAATTAAGTATATAGGCACTATAGCAGAAACATCATGTTAACACTCATGGGTGATAATTTGCTGAGATAAGTTAATTAACAAAAAGGGATATCCATCAGGATATACCGGAGGTGTTTTTTGTGTTTGAAAATTTACAAGAAAAGCTAAACAGGGTTTTCAAATCCCTGAGCGGAAAAGGAAGAATATCGGAAAAGAATATAAAGGAAGCAGTAAGACAGGTAAAACTCTCATTGCTTGAAGCTGATGTTAATTTCAAGGTCGTTAGAGAATTCATAAAAGCCGTGCAGGAAAAAGCCCTCGGAGAAGATGTTCTGAGTAGCCTCACCCCCGATCAGCAATTCATAAAAATTGTTAGAGATGAGCTCGTAAAAGTTCTTGGCGAGAAAAACGTGGGACTTTCTCTTTCTTCAAAGCCAGCGAAAATCATGATGGTTGGCCTTCAAGGAAGCGGTAAGACTACCAGTTCTGCAAAACTCGCCGCAAAATTCAAAAAAGAGGGTAAAAAGCCCCTACTTGTCGCGGCAGATGTATATCGTCCTGCTGCCATAGATCAGTTGATACAACTTGGCAAGCAAATAGATGTTCCTGTTTTCGTTGGTGATAGAAAGAATCCTATAAGAATAGCGAGCGAAGCTATGGCAGAGGCTATAAAAAATGTCCACGATGTGGTCATTTTCGATACGGCCGGTCGCCTCCATATTGACGATAAAATGATGGAAGAGCTAAAAGAAATAGCCAAGATCCTGAATCCCGATGAAATCCTCATGGTAGTCGATGCCATGACAGGTCAGGATGCCGTAAATTCGGCAAAGGTTTTCAACGAAACACTCGAACTTACTGGTTTCGTGATTACAAAGCTTGACGGTGATGCTCGTGGTGGTGTTATTCTTTCGATACGTCACGTGACAGGAAAACCAGTAAAGTTCATAGGTGTTTCTGAAAAAATTGATGGTATCGAACCTTTCCATCCCGATCGTGTAGTTGGAAGAATACTAGGAATGGGTGACGTCCTCAGCCTTATCGATAAAATCCAGCAAAACGTTGACATGGAAAAAGCTAAAAAACTGGAAGAGAAGTTCGCAAAGAATAGATTTGACCTTGAAGACTTTCTTGAACAGCTACGCGAAATAAAGAAAATGGGACCCATCGCTGAACTCATGGAAATGATTCCCGGTGTACCGAAAGATGTTGATCTTTCTTCGGGGGAAAAGAACCTAAAACAAACCGAAGCGATAATAAGTTCTATGACGAAAGAAGAACGCAGAAACCCAAAAATCATAAACTATAGCAGAAAACTCCGCATCGCAAAGGGTAGTGGTACAAACCTCACCGAGGTCAATAAGGTATTGAAATCTTATGACCAGATGCGAGCCATGATGAAAGCAATCAACTCAAAAAAATCGAAGTTTTCAAAGTTATTCAAAGGTTTGCCATTTTAATTCAATAAATTTTAGGAGGTGTTTTTGAAGATGGTCAAGATTCGCTTGACAAGAATGGGTAGAAGGAACAGGCCGTTTTACAGGATCGTTGTTGTCGATTCAAGGAAGAGAAGAGACGGCGCTTATATTGATTCGCTTGGGTTCTATGATCCGTTGAAAGATCCTGCAATTATGAATGTGAACGTTGAAAAGGCAGTGGAGTGGATCCTCAAAGGTGCCCAGCCAACAGACACAGCCAGATCAATCCTCTCAAAATTTGGTGTGATGAAAAAAGTGCACGAAATCAAAAACAGTAAAAAAGAAGGAGAAGCGACGGAGTAATGAAGGAGCTTCTTGAGCACATCCTTAAAGGGATCGTGAAAGATCCTGATTCACTTTCAGTAACAGAAACCACTGATGAAAACGGTAGCAAGGTCTTTGAAATAAGAGCCTCGGAAGAGGATATTGGGCAGATCATTGGAAAAGATGGTAGGACGATTAAATCTATAAACGTGTTGTTGAACGCCATAGCCGGTCCGGACAGATCAAACTTCACCTTAAAGGTGATTAGATGACCAGCAATATCAGGGAGATAATCACTTCGATGGTTCCTGTAGGCCGAGTGGTTAAACCTCACGGCTTACGTGGAGAAGTGAAATTCAAACTGACTACGAATTTAAATAAAATCCTAAATGTAGGCGATAGTGTCGTGCTTTTCGAAGAAAGTAGTGGAAAATATGTGGCCTCTAAAGTAATGGACTTTAGGAAAGCCGGTTCAGGCTACATACTCTCCCTAGAAGGGTTCAACAGTATAGAACTAGCCGAAAGAGTGAGGGGGTTTCACCTTTACGTTTCCAAAAAGAAGCTTCCTCCTCTTAAAGACGATGAATACTATTATTTTCAAGTACTGGAAGCCGAGGTCTTTTCACCGGAAGGTGAGTACATCGGAAAGGTAGCCGACATCATTGAAACCGGGGCCAATGACGTCCTTGTTGTGAGACGCCAGCTTCCAGATTTAACGATTTTCGAAGCGTTGATACCTGTGATCAAGGACTACGTAATGGAACTGGATCTTGAAAACGGACGCATTGTTGCTCTGATCCCTCAATACGAGAAAGAGAATGAGTGATAAAAATGAAAATAAGGGTGCTTACTATATTTCCCGAAATGTTTTCAATTTTAAGTCAATATGGCGTCATTTCCAGAGCCATAAAGGAAAACAAAGTTGATTTTGTAGCCGTTAATCTGAGGGATTTCACCACAGACAGACATCGAACCACTGACGATTACCCATATGGTGGCGGCAGCGGGTTAGTGATGAAGGTCGAACCTTTTTTGAAAGCTTACGAAAAACTCAGAGATTCTGAAGGAAAGCCGCACGTTATCCTGACATCACCTCAGGGAAACGTCTTTAACAATGAAAAGGCTCTGGAACTAGCGAAAAAGGACAACTTACTCTTTCTCTGTGGTCGGTATGAGGGAATAGATGAAAGAATCACCAGTATCGTTGATGAAGAACTCTCTATCGGCGATTTTGTCCTCAGTGGTGGAGAGCTTCCGGCTATGGTGATGATAGAAAGTATTCTGAGGTTCGTGCCGGGGGTTATTGGCGACATAGAATCCGTAGAAAAGGATTCTTTTTTCAACGATCTTCTGGATTATCCACATTATACGAGGCCCAGAGAAGTTGATGGAATGAAAGTACCTGAGGTTCTTTTGAATGGAAACCATGAGGAAATTGAACTCTTTCGTCGAAAGGAAAGCATAAAAAGAACAATGCTAAGAAGGCCCGATCTGTTTTTAAAGCATGAGTTCGACAAAATGGATAAAAAAGCCCTTCTTAGCCTTTTCAGGGAGTTGATGGATGGTGTTGAATAACATATATGTTGCTTTAATCCACTATCCTGTGCTGGGCCGGGATGGAAAAATTGTCTCAAGTGCGGTCACTAATCTCGATGTCCATGATATTGCCAGAACATGCAGAACATACAATATAAAGGGATATTATGTTGTGTCTAATCTACCCGCACAAAGGGAAATCGTTGGCAATGTCCTCGAATACTGGCTGAAAGATTTTGGTAAAGAGTATAATCCAAGCAGAAGTGAAGCTTTAACCGTTGTAAAGACAGCTATGTATATCGAGGATGCAATTGAAGAAATCAAAAAAATAGAGGGTAAGGCCCCCCGACTCATCTACACTTCCGCAAAAAACGGGCCAGACAGGATTTCTTATTCCGAGATATCGAAAATCATAAAGAAATCCGAGGATCCGCATCTTATTCTTTTCGGAACAAGCTGGGGGCTACCAAAGGAAGTACTGGATCTATGCCACTACGTCCTCGAACCAATAAGAGGTAATGCAAGTTTCAACCATCTTTCAGTGAGGGCAGCAGTGGCAATCATACTAGATAGAATCATTGGTGAGGATATAGAAGTTAGGAGGGATTGAAATGGATCAGTACATCAGAGCTATCGAAAGTGAATTCACAAAAAAAGACCTTCCTGAGATAAGACCAGGGGACACCGTAAGGGTCTACGTAAAGGTCAAGGAAGGTAACAAAGAGAGAACTCAGGCCTTTGAAGGTGTGGTCATCAAGATCAGAGGCGGCGGTGTCAACAAGACCTTCACCGTCAGAAGAGTGGGCGCAGCGGGTGTTGGTGTTGAAAGGATCTTTCCATTCTTCAGTTCAGCTGTTGAGAAAATCACAGTCCTGAGAAAAGGCAAAGTCAGAAGGGCAAAGCTGTACTACATCAGAGATATCAGAGGAAAGATCAGAATAAAGCAAAGAAGGGACTGAGGCTCGATGGCCGGGGCCTCTGGTAAAGAATCGAAAGTTGTCCACGAACTGAAGGAGTGGGGTAAGGCCCTCGCGTATGCTGTGATTTTTGGAACAATAATAAGGCTCTTTATGTTTGAAACCATGATGGTTCCCACGGAATCGATGGTCCCTACCATCGATCCGGGGGACCGTCTTTTCGTTGAAAAAGTGACATACCAGTTCAAAGAGCCGGATTACGGTGACATCGTTGTTTTCTGGGCCCCCTTCGTGGATAAATCTGCTTTAGAAATGCTCGGCCCTTTCGATAAGTTCATGGACCTATTTTCACCAAAAGAGTTTAAAGGGCACGTCAAATATGTGAAAAGACTCGTCGGAAAGCCAGGGGACACCATCGAACTCAGAGTGGCCCCTGAATACAAGGGTATAGAAGAAGAACTTCTTTCGATGCCCCACGACAGTCAACCCCATTATCAGCTCTACGTAAATGGAAAGGTCTTGCCAGAGTTTGAAAACAGAAGGTATTCCAGAGAAGCTATTTTTGCGGATAAAGACTTTTATCTCGGGTTAGCCCATCCGGATAAAGTTTATTCTATTTACAATGAGTTTTTCCGCTATTACCAGCGTTATTTGGATTATGCAAGCTATTACGACAGTACTCTCAACCCACTTGATTTGAGGAAATACATCTGGCAGGATCCAAAAACAAAAACGGTGAAGATCACAATTCCTGAAGGGTTCTATTTCTTCATGGGAGACAATACTAAAAACAGCTTCGACAGCAGATTCTTTGGATTCGTACCCCGTGAAAACATCGTAGGACAACCGATGTTGAGAATCTGGGAACTTTCGCGGTTCGGACCTTTGAAAGAAAAAGAATAACCGGGGTATTACCCCGGTTTTTTGGCGGAGGCGGTGGGACTCGAACCCACACGGGGCCTTCACCCCACCGGTTTTCAAGACCGGCTCCTTAGCCAATTAGGATACGCCTCCACGATGCAATTATAACCCGAACACTGGAGGGTTTCAAGAGGTCATGAAAAACGAAAAAGCTTTTTTGAGAGACGTTCAGAATGAAAGGGACGAAAGAAATGTACCCATAGACATGGTGGGAATAAGGGGGCTAAAATACCCTATTGTCGTACTGGATAGAGCTAATGGCAGGCAAAGAACCGTTGGGACTTTCGACCTCTTCGTGGATTTACCGAGAGATTTCAGGGGAACCCACATGTCCCGCTTTGTTGAGGTTCTTGATAGGCACAACAACCGAATCACTCCGAGAAATATGGAAAGTATTCTGAAAGACATGCGAGAATTTCTAAAGGCTGATGTTGCACATATAAACGTTTTTTTTCCATATTTCCTCAGAAAAAGCGCACCTGTCAGCGGAATCTCGAGTTATAGCTCTTTTGAATGTGGCTTCATAACACGGTTGAATGAAGGTTTTGATTTCATTCTTGAGGTCAATGTTCCTGTCATGACCGTCTGTCCTTGCTCAAAAGAGATAAGTGACAGGGGTGCTCACAATCAGAGGGCGAACGCCAAGGTAAGGATAAGAATGAATTCTCTAGTGTGGATAGAAGAGATCATAGAAATTGCTGAAACTTCAGCAAGTGCACCGATCTTCAGCCTTCTCAAGAGGGAGGACGAAAAATTCATAACGGAGCTTTCGTATGACAATCCCAGATTCGTCGAAGATCTCTCACGAGAGATCGTGCTACGACTTGAGAAGGACCCAAGAATAACCTGGTACAGGGTCGAGGTAGCCAGTCAAGAGTCCATTCACAATCATGAAGCTTACGCATGTATAGAGAAGAGGGGAATATGAACCTCATACTCACCACTGATAAAAAAGAAAAAATCGAAAAATACTTGAGACTGCTCATCTCTTCAAAACACAACTTAACAGCCATTAAGGATTTATCAGAAGCTTATCAGAAGCATTTTCTGGATGTGGCTCTTCCTCTCAGTAATATTCTTTTGGAAGGTGATTTTATCGATATAGGTACCGGTGGAGGGGTACCGGGGGTATTGTGTGCCATCCTTTTTCCTGATAGTCGATGGACACTTCTTGATTCGGTTCGGAAGAAAGTACAAGAAGTAGAGAGATTTGTTAATGAGCTGGGGCTTACCAATGTGAGAGTGCTACACCAGAGGGTTGAGGAACACGCAAAAACTTGCAAATGTGGCTACGATGGAGCTTTTCTTAGAGCGGTTACACGGGCAGATATATGTCTCGAATACGCTGCTCCCTTACTCAGGATGAACGGAAAGGTTTATCTATACAAAGGACCCAGCTGGCAGAATGAGAAAAGTTTTGCCGATATTGCCGCTGAATTGCTGGGGCTCAGTTTTGAACAGACAATAAGGTACCAGCTCGAAGACGGTTCAAATCGAAATCTGATCATCTATAAAAAAATCAAAGAAACTCCAGTGAAATACCCAAGAAGAGTCGGTTTAGCATTAAAAAGACCGTTAGGAGGTAACTGAATGAAGGTGTTCGTTGACGGCTACAGACGTGGGGCTTTGAATATGGCCATTGACACAGCCCTTGCGGATTGGGTAGCAAATCAAGAAGAAGAGATTCTCATATTACGCTTTTATAGATGGAATCCCCCCTGTCTTTCACTCGGGAGAAACCAGGATCCATCCGTCATCAACACCGACTACTTGAAGAGAATGGGTTTTGATCTCGTTAGGCGTCCCACCGGGGGAATGGCAGTGCTTCACTGGAAAGAACTTACGTATGCAGTCGTGGCGAAGAACAGTGATAAGAGGTTACCCCGCAATGTGATAGCTTCTTACCTGAAAATATCCACAGCTCTGAAGAAAGGACTGAATGATCTGGGATTTCCTGTAGAGATAAATGATAGAAGAGCTTCAAAGATTTCACACGTCTGCTTTCAAGTTCCTTCGGTCAACGAACTGGTAATCTCTGGAAGAAAGCTTATCGGTAGCGCTCAGACCCGAAGACGTGGCTCTATTTTACAACACGGTTCAATTCTTTTAAAAGCAATGCCCAAAGAGTATCTAAATTGCTTTTCAGGGCTTTCAGATTATGAAAATACCTTCGAGAAGACAAAACAGGGTATGATAGGATTGGAAGATTATTCCGGTGATAGAGTCGAGTTACAGAAACTTGTGGATAGCCTCATAAAGGCTTTTTCTCTGGTTTTCGAAGATAAAGCAGAATATGTCAGTTATAAAGAGCTTGGAAACGATTTTCTTGAAAGACTCGATGAATATGAAAGGATGTTTGACTCCTATGAATGGAACTTTGAAAGGAAAACTCTGGGTCGTTTCAACTCCAATAGGTAACCTCGAAGATATAACCTTCAGAGCTGTTAGGGTTCTTAAGGAAGTTTCTGTCATTCTGGCTGAAGACACACGAAGAACGAGGAATCTGCTGAAAAGCCTGGAGATCGAAGGAAAGAGATTGATTTCGTTCAACACTCAGAACCAGGATCGCAGGGTACCCCTAGCTCTTTCCATTCTTGAGGAAGGAAAGGATATAGCCCTGGTGAGCGATGCCGGAACACCGGTCGTTTCTGATCCCGGAAGCAAGCTGATATCGAAATGCCAGGAGCAGAGAATCGAAGTCGATCTGGTTCCCGGACCGAGTGCCGTTACTTCTGCTGTCGCTCTCAGTGGTTTTCCTGGTTCGCATTTTGTTTTTTTCGGTTTCTTACCAAGAGGCAAGAATAGGAGACGGCTATTCAGAAAGATCGCTGATGGATTATACGACAGTGCTCTTGTTGTCTTCTTCGAGTCCCCACAACGCCTTAAGGACTCATTGCAAGATTGGTTGGAAATCGTTGGAGACAGGGAATGTTTTATAGCTCGTGAGTTAACAAAACTCCATCAGGAACTCCGCCGGGGAAAGGTAAGCGAAGTCTTAGATAGTTTACCAGAGCAGATTAGGGGAGAAATAACCGTGGTCATTTCGGGGTGGTAGAAGATGATTCAGGTACTCAGGAATTTTCTGGCTTTGACCCCAGCGATCATTATAGCTATATATCTTCATGAGTTAGCTCATGCAAAACTTTTCAAGATGTTGACGAAAACAAAGAATGATTTTTCACTCATAGGACGGGTGGACCCTTTTGGGCTTCTTATGTATTACATATTTCAATTCGGCTGGTCCAGACCGTATCCAATTAACTATTGGAAATTGAAGAAAAGTGGGATATTCAAAGCAATCTTCGTTATTATAAGTGGTCCATTTATGAACTTCGTCGTCGGGGTACTAGCAGCATTGCTCTTTAAATACACGGGAGTCTATCGATATTCCACACAGCTGGATTTCTCTGAATACGAAAGGAGTTTTCTGCTCTCTTACATCTCTGACATCCTATACTGGACTATGATTGTAAATCTCAAAACTTTTCTTTTCAACCTGCTACCTTTTCCACCTTTAGATGGCTCAAGGATTATAGAAATTGTTACACCAGATGATCAAGTAGACTGGTTGGCGAAGTACGAGATTTATGGTCTCCTCTCTCTCGTTGTACTGTCCATTCTTGGAATAATTCAGTTGATCATGTGGCCAGTAAGCAAGCTGGTTGAGTTCATAACAGGACTCATAGTTTGACTCTATGCTGTTTCTGATGTCTCGCCACAATGTACCGCACACCGACTCTTACCCCTAACCAGAAGAAGAAAATACAGAGGAGCAAAAGAAGAAGAATGGGAGAAAGATACCAGGGATATGCGGAAATCAATGTCTCGTACACATTACCACCTATATCCTCCACTTTCACAAGAATTTTTCTCTGGCTTATTGGGAGCGGTACATCAACAAGAGCCTCTTTCTCACCGGAGAACTCCAGTATTTGTCCATTGATATAAAGTCTTCTTAAACCAAAATCATCCCTAAAAAGTACTTTTCTGGTTATGGAAAGCCCTGGCCTAACCTGTACTTCAGCAGGCTTTATGTCATAGATCACTTCGATCTCTTTTTCCGCCACATTGCCGGCTCTATCAACGGCCTCTACTTTAACTATTTTTACTGCACCGGGTTCCAGAGTGATGGAAAAAACATATTTACCTTCACTTTCGGTCAATAACTTCCCATTCAAAGTAACCTCTGCCACACCGTTATCGTCACGAACCTCGAAACTGGAATCCACTTTTTTAGCCTTGACTATGAGTTTATCGGGAAGGATAATCTCTGGGGGGGATATGTCTCGAATAATATCGATCGTTTTCGTGGTAAGGTTTCCAGCGACATCTACTACTTCTACCCTTATCTCGTTCCTGCCTTCTTTTTTTAAATAAGCTGGAAAGACATTTGTCGATGGGTCATAGCCTTTGCCATCGATCTTCAGGCTAGCTATTCCGGTGTTATCTTCCATATCGACATAAAGCAGAACTTCATCATTGCGTGTTATTTGTTGATAATGGATTTGGTGGATTTCGGGAGGTGTGAAATCCCCTGTTATAACCAGTTCGTTCAACGTAACGTTTCCAGCCAGATCCTCAGCTCTGATCTTCAAAACATTCTCTCCACTCGAAAGAGTCGCAGGTAAACTGAAATTGTAATCTTCCTTTCCATCAAGGTAAAAGATATCATCACCAAATTTAAGGCTTTGCAAACCCACGTTATCCGAAACTCTACCCTTCAATGTGATCTCCTCCGAAGATGTGTACTGTGGTACATCTGCTAGAGATAACAGAGGCGGAGAATCGTCAAGGAAGATTGAGTACGGTGCAGGGTGAAAAGTGCGTCCGAAAATATCGTTGTATTGGATATCAATCTTGTTGTACCCTTTCTTGAGTTCAATGGGTATCTTCAAATGCGGTGAGTTCATCTTAATGGTTCTATTACCAACAGTTATAGAGTCGAGAAGTATACCTCCCTGGTATTCAAAATCGAGGTAATAATTTCGTTTGTTCGTCAACGGAGGAATATCCATAGAAAGTTTAGGAGCTGGTGGCTGAGAAAAAATAGTTATCCCAGAAACAAGTCTGTAATTGTTATGCGAGGAGACCACATAAAGCCAGCTTCCAGCATCGAGTCGGTCAGAGTCAAAAAAGACTTTTCCCGGTGAATATTCGATGTTTTGTGAAAAGACCAACTCTTTCTTCGGACCAATTTTTTTTAGGTTCAATAATGTTTGTCTGCTGACGAGTTCGCCAGCTACATCAAAGGAAATTTCCACTCCTCCATCGTTAATGGGACTTCGACTTAAGAACCATCTCACATTCCATGGCGGGACAGTGATCTGAAACGCCTCTTTCTCGCCACTATCAAATTCTATCGCTATATCGCTCTCTTTGAAATCTCCCAACCCCTGGAACTTCATGAGGCTAGCCGTTGAGATCTCTGTCAATAGTTCATCTACCATTTCCGCTAGATCCTGTTGTTGAACAGTGTAGAATCCGCCATATTTGATATTCTGCAATATTTTTATAGGAGCTGTGTTATCCACCCAATTTCCTAAAAACAGAGGGATCACGCCACTTTCAATGAGAATTCCGGCAGTTTCCCAGTAATCCAACTTACTGCCATAATCCCTGCCATCACTCAACACAATCAAAAACCTCACATCGCCTTTCTCTTTCAAACTGGCCCCTACAAAACCAATAGCATCAGTTAAACGTTGTAAACCCGGGGTATTGACCGAGGTTTTTTGTGAAAGGTTCCTCTCAAAAAAATCCAGGTTACATTCCGGAACTTCCAATTTTATCTCCTCGCCGAAAGACCAGAGATTGAAAAGGGGACGGATAGAAAAAGCGTCGCTAAAAGCCTTCAAAGCATCAACAGAAATCACCTTAGATATATCTGTACCCTCCTGTACAAGGAAAGAAATTACAACCTTTGTGCCAAGATTTATAGGTGATACTTCAAAATTTCTTTTCAAACCATTCACTTCAAGCATAGATATCCTGGCACCGCTACGCCGTACCACAGCTTTTATCGACGGATAGTCCGTTATATCGAATCCAAATGTATTCATTTCATCTGCAAAGATAACCTCAATGGTCAACAAAAGCAGAAAAACTAAAAGGATTCTCTTCATTTCTCCTCCAGTCTTTCTATTATGAATCTTGTCACTTCCTCAAGGGCTTCTGGCAATACCCCATCATAAGTGAGCGTAAATCCTGCTGCTCTTTCGTGTCCTCCACCACCAAATGCCTTCGCTACTTCGCTTACATCAAAATATCTCTTCGAGCGCAGGCTCACATGAGCTTCTCCCTTTTTGCTTTCTGAAGCAAACATAGCAACTTCAACTGAAGCTATTGAACGCAATTCTGAAACAAACCCAGAAAATTCTTCCTCGCTTAAACCATACTTTTCAAAGTTCTCTTTTTCCAGATAAGAATATGCAAATTTTCCTGAACATCTCACTTCGAGATTTTCCAGGGCATCCCGCTCTAGGTAGAATTCTTCAAGTTTTCTGTTTTCTAGTATTACGCGTGCAACAAATGCCGGATCTGCTCCATATTTTACCAAACAAGCAGCATCTTCAAACACCGATGAGTCGACGTTGGTATATCTGAAAAAACCAGTATCGGTAGCAATTCCTATATAGTTCAGAAGGGCGAGTTCTTGGTCAAAGCTGACATCCATTATTTGAAGGAGCCTGAAAACCATCTGTGCTGTACTGGAATATCCTGGAGATACCCAGTTAACATTACCAAAATAAGTGTTCGTTTTGTGATGATCAATCACCGCAGTCCTCACGCCAGCTTTAAGCAGTTCCTGAAATCCGCCGATCCTGTCTGGAGACGAAGAATCGACCACGATCATAAGGTCGGGAAGTTCAAAATTTCTAGAATAACGGACTATTTCTCCGGTATGGGGAAAATTATAATACTCCATCGATATTTTCCAGTCAACAGCAGGAATAACCCTTTTTCTCAGAGATCTTAGGCCCATGTACAGCGAAAGAACAGAAGATATACAGTCACCATCAGGCATGATATGTCCGCAAACGAGTATTTTCTCAGCCTGATTTATTTCAGAAATAAGAGCGTTTACACTTCTCACACATGTTCCCCCTTTTGTGCTTCGAGAGCTATATTTACAATTCTTCTGAATTTTGACCGTACCCTCTGCGCAGTTATAACTACTTCCTGATGGTCAAGTTTCTTGTCGAGAATACCGGATGCCATATTAGTAATACAGGAGAAAGCCAGTATTCTCATTCCACAATGTGAGGCAGCTATTATTTCAGGTACCGTTGACATGCCAACCATATCAGCTCCAAGAAGCTCATATGCTTTTATTTCGGCAGGGGTTTCATAAGAAGGTCCAGTAACCCAGATATATGTTCCTCGCTTTAACTCAATTCCAGCTTCAGTTGCCCCATTTTCCACTTTATCAAGCCATTCTTGATCAATGACTGATGACATGTCTGGAAACCGTGTACCGTATTTTTCATTGTTGGGGCCAATAAGAGGATTCTTGAAAGCAAGATTGATGACATCGGTAATGGCAACAATGTCTCCGGGGAGAAAGCTTCTATTTATACCTCCAGCGGCATTTGTGATAATGAGTCTTTTTATGTCCATTTCTTTGAAAATATAAATAGGCATCACAATATCACGTATATGGTGGCCTTCATAATAGTGAAATCTCCCGTCCATTGCAATAATGGAACTGCCCTGAAATTTTCCTATTACGAACCTTCCCTTATGTCCCTCAACAGTACTTTGAGGAAGACCTTCAATATTTTTGTATTCAATAATAGTAGCGTTTTCAAAGTGTTCCGTTATGTATCCGAGTCCGGAACCTAAAATAAGCGCAATTTCAGGTTTTATTATTGCCTTTGCCAGAATTTTATCGGCCAGTTTCTTGTAATCCACCATTCGATCTCCTCCTGCATGTTTAAAAGAATTTTTCACTAATTGATTATATAACAATCTGTGGTACAATACTCAAAGTCCATTGACTTTAAGCACAGACGCTAATATAATATGTGAGACTGTAAGGATTTACAGGAAGGAGGAGATCTGCATGAGTCCCGAAGAAATCTTTGAAAAGGTTAGAGAAATCATTTCTGACAAGCTGGGAATTGAAGCCGATGATATCGAACTCTCATCAGATCTTACGGAAGATCTCGGTGCCGATTCTCTCGATCTTGTCGATCTGGTAATGGCTTTCGAAGATGAGTTCGGCATAAAGGTAGACGATGAGCATGTGGAAGGCATTAAGACTGTGGAGGACGTGGTGAAATACGTTGCCAAAGTCCTTGGAGCTGACGATGAGGAATAAATGAAAAAACAGAGGGGGGTCTTCCCCCCTTTTTTGGAGGTATGCCTTTGCCTCAAAGAACTGTGTATATCGTGGATGAAAATTCCAATTACAACAGAATCGATAAATTTCTCAGACACACATTGAAGGACTTCAAACTATCATCAATATACAAACTCCTCCGAACAGGTTGTGTCCGCGTTAACGGCAAGAAAATTAAGAATCCTGCCCATAAGATAGAGATTGGAGACAGAGTGACAGTTGAATACAGTGGAAAGATCGAATATCTGCTGAGACTCAAGGAGTCCAGAAAACCCGTTCCTTATAACATCCCTTTCAACATATTATACGAAGACGACGACCTGTTGATAATCGACAAGCCGCCAGGTATATCTATGCATCCGGGAAAGGGAATACAGATAATCACGCTTATGGAAGGTTTAATGGGATATGGAGAACGCAAAGGGTTCAAACCTTTTCTCGTCCACCGCCTCGATAAGCATACTTCGGGGGTGCTGATTGTGGCAAAAAAACTCGATAACGCCAGAAAATTAACAACTCTTTTCAGAGAACGTAAGATCGACAAGTACTACCTCACCTTAGTAAAAGGAAAACCTTCAAAAAGAAAAGAACATTTGAAACAACAGGTAAACGGTGTTAACGAAGAACTTTACTACGAAGTTCACAAAACTTTTGGTGATAGTTCTCTATTAATGGTCAAGTTGATGACAGGAAAAAAACATCAAATTAGAAGGCAGTGTGCTTCTATAGGACATCCGGTGGTAGGAGACGATGTTTACGGTGATAGGAACTTCAATAGAAAGTTCAAAAAAGACCACGGACTCAGGAGATATTTTCTTCACTGTCACAAAATGTCCTTCAAACACCCAAAAACAGGAGAATTAATTCAGGTGGTCTCGGAACTGCCCGATGATCTGAAGCGGGTATTGAGATCACTGGAAAGCTCATGAAAAGGCTCGTCACTTTCTTTATCTGCCTCTTATTGTTTTCTGTATCCACATATGCGGATAAACAATTCACCGCTGGAGAAATATCTACCATTTATAAGGAATTGGAGAATTTATTACACGTTAGCCCTTCTTACTCCCTTGTTGTAGATGAAAGAGCAGAGCACTCTCATTCGATAGACAACGATACAGGTTATTACAACATCATAATCAAGAAAGATGAACTGAACAGCACTATCCTTGCCCATGAGATGGCACATATATTCTTTTTCGAACTTTTAAGGAAAAGCAATATAAGTTCTGAAGAAATCCCATTGTGGTATCATGAATTAGTAGCAATGTGGTTCGAGCAATTTATGGGTTCTAGTAGCGCTCGAATTTTATCTTTTAAATGTATATTTTTTAATTTTACATTTTTTGATACCGATTATCCGCAATCTGAGGAGCTTGAGCTCTTTTATGATTCGATTGGTAACTTTGCTGAATATCTGTCAAAACGTTATAACTTTAGCAGCTTTGTCGTTGAAAGTGTGGAAAAATACAGATATTCGGGGGACTTAATGGCTTCTCTAGATGCGGTTCTGAAGACTGAATTTGATAAAGTTGTTATGAGATGGAGACTGACAGAGCTCACTCCATACTTTTCGTTCCTACTCATTGTAGTTATCTTTATATACCTAGTTTTGGGAAGGGGAGATAAGCGTTGGCGGGAGTTAAAATTCGATCCAAAAATTCCAGAAGACGACCTGTAAAAAGGTCTGTTACTGCCACAAGAAGGTTTCCAATATTCTTCATCATTTTCCTCCTGTTATCGGCCCTTCTGTTGCTCTTCTATTTTCCCGGTCGCTATCGAGCTGAAAAAGCGATTTCCAAAGCTTCTATTTTACTCGAGGAGCCTGTCGATGGTGTTGATGGTTTCATTCTTGACACCCCTGAAAGTAACCCCTCAGAATCGAAGATCATTCTACTGGACCTCAGTAAATATAAAGACCCTGAACAACTTAAAAAATTCTTTAAAAATCACAGGATAATGATTTTAACCGGAGCCTCTTATTTCAGTCCAGAAGAACTAGCTGGGATGCTGGATTATTATCGTGTTCTCACCGGGTTTATGGAATTTGATGAAAGGGGAATGTACGTCAGAGAAGTGTTAAAAGCCCGGAAATACCCGGAACTCGTGTTCAGGGTTCATTTCATAAAGCCCAAAGAATATCCAAACTACACTCTGGAACCTGCGGTCCAGAGGTATATAAGGGCAGTTCGAGAGAGAAGCGTGGATGTTCTGCTGATCATGAAAGGAGAGTCCGAATCTCTTGACTACATTGATCTTGTAAAGAACGTGTATTCACGACTCAAGGAAGAAAATCTATTCAGCAATACCATTAACTCCTCGCGTTACACCCTGACGGATTCAGGCAAGTTTGGTTTCTTCACCGGACTATTTTCTCTGCTGAGCTGGAACCTCATCGTGGCCATCGGTTATATCGTTACAGTTATTTTTTCACACACCCTCTCTTTGACTTACCTCGCGATCTTTGGCTCGATTTCTCTCTTTTTCTTTATCATGAGAAACATCAGAAGAGGAATTTTCAAGCCATGGGTTGGATATGTGACTTTATTCTTAGCCTCCCTTGGTCTGGGACTGGCCATTAATGCACAAATGGTATCTCCCGCCTACCAAAATGGTATCCTTCTTTTCCGCGGAGTAAAGATTTCCTTGATAGTCCTCCCTGTACTGGTTTTTGCTCTTGAGCTGCTTAGAAGACCGGTTAAAAAATTGTCAACAGGAGACTATGTTCTTTTGGCTCTCTTTGCCTTTGGCGGAGTTTACTATCTCTTAAGGAGTGGAAACTACTCCTTTGTACTCGATGCTGAAAGGCGGTTTAGAGACTTTCTTGATAGTATTCTCATTGTAAGACCACGATTTAAAGAGATAATTGGTTATCCGTTTCTGATTTTGAGTATATACAGAGTGTACACTAAAAGTGGTATTTCAAGGGCGATAGTGGCTTCGGTTGGTAGTGTCCCTACCGTATCGGTAATAAACACCTTCTGTCACACCACCGCACCATTGTGGACCCTTGTCCTAAGGAGCGTGTATGGCTTTATTTTTGGTAGTATCATTGGTATTCTCGCATTCTATACGATCAAGTTCTTTGAAAAGATCAAAAAAAGGGGTCAGGAACCCATAGCCGAACCGGGGATGAACGAACCGGATAAAGGGGAGTCTAAAAGTGTAGAAAGTGCGTCTGGAAAGGAGGGATAGGATGAACAGAAGAAATATTGTTTTTCTTATGTTTGTTTTGATCACAATAATTTCGCTTGGTGCGGTGGGTTACGACTTAAACAAAGTAATCATTGTACCGACACCTCAGGAATTTAAGGTTTCGATATGGCTGGATAGAGATCCGGGTTCTTTATACAAAAGTGGTGAGGAAGTAAAGGTCTTCTTCAAAACCAATGCTGATGCCTACGTGGCAATATACGACATCATGCCGGATGGTCGGGTCCAGCTGATCTTTCCGAATAAGTATGATACAAACAACTTCGTCAAAGCGAACAAAGAATATACCTTACCAACTGAATCAACAAAGTTGAATTACCGGCTCCTGGTTTCTGGTGAAAGTGGCATGGAAATATTTCAAATCGTCGCTTCAAAACAACAGCTTCCTTTTCTAAAGAGTGTAACGAAAAATTTTTCGAAGGAAGCTTTCCCTTACTTTGAAGATCTCGCCGAGAATTTCATAGAAAAGCTTGTAAAACCATTTGTGGAAAAGAATGAATACGCGGTAGCTCAAACTTTTTTTTATGTGAACGCCAGACCAACAATGGGCACTCTTGCGGTAAACACCACTCCTTCTGGTGCGAGAATTTACATCGATGGAAGCTATTACGGGACAAGTCCTTTGAGAGTCTCACTGGCTGGTGGCACGCATCTGGTGAGCCTCTACAAACCGGGCTACATTCTTCTCACAAAACTGGTTAACATAAGAGCCGGTGCGACAGCATATTTGAACGTTGCACTCTCTGCAGTGGAACAATTCACACTCAACATCGATAGTGATCCCTCGGGCGCAGGAGTATACATTGACGGTACATTCAAAGGGTATACGCCGCTCACAATCAAACTGCCTGCCGGCGTTCATAAATTGGAGGTTGAAAAGAAAGACTACGAGAGATACAGTGAAACATTGAATATTACCGGTCAGACCAATAAGTTTGTTAAACTCAGGTTTCTCGGCTACCTACTGACTATCACTTCGGATCCTTCAAATGCTGAAGTATACATCAATGGTGATTACGTTGGCCGAACTCCTCTCAAAGTCAAGGTTTCGAAAGGAGTTCACAGAATAGAGATCAAGAAAGAAGGATATCAGGACTACTCAATACTAAAGAACATCACAGGCTCAGGAAGCATTGCCATTAAGTTAGTAAAGGTACAACCAAGAGAAGGGATCGTGTACCTGAACTATACCCAGGATCGCGTGAATATATATGTAGATGGCGTGTTTTACGGCGTTTCTCCTAGCGTTTTGAAACTCGAAGCCGGAACACATTACATAACAGCCACAAAAGAAGGTTACGAAGCTCAAGAATACAGACTAATCATCAACGCTGGTTCAGAATATTATCTCAACATCATACTGAGACCTAAATTGAAACCGGTGATACTGGAAATAACTACTGATCCACCAGACGCAAGAGTGTTTATAAATGGAAATGAGATAGGTAGAAGTCCTGTTACCATTGATCTGGATCCAGGATATTATGAAGTGCTGATCGTAAAAGAAGGTTATCATTTTGTGTATCTTGTCAGATATTTTGACGAAGGCAAACACACATTGAGTTTCAACTTGCTGGCCATTGAAGAATAATCTATCACCGGGGAGATACCCCGGTGATTTTTTTTATCTCAAAACCCTTTAATTCTCGCCATTCACCCGGCAGGAGTTCGTCTGGCAATCTAAAGCCACCGACTCTGATTCGTTTTATCCTCATGACCTCGTTTCCACAGGCTTTGACCATTCTCTTTATTTCATGATATTTTCCTTCAGTGAGGACAATCAATAATCTATCATCTCCAATATTTTCTACATGTTCTGCTTTCAATATTTCTCCGTCTTTTAACACAACAGGTTCTTTCATTTTTTTTATGAACTTTTCTTCGATTCTGTCTCTAACTTTTACAATGTATTCTTTTTCAATCCTGTTTTTAGGGCTGATGACGCTATGTACAAAGTCGCCATCATTACTCAGCAACAACATTCCTTCAGCGTCTTTGTCTAGACGTCCAGCAATGGAGAGCTCTTTATTGAAGGGAGCCATAATAAACTTAAAAACGCTTTCACCGTCCACTGAACTCCTTGAAGATACATATCCAACTGGTTTATATAGGACTATGTAAACATACCCAAATGGTTGGAGCTCCTTACCGTCGAGAAAAACCTTATCTCCGACGCTGATTTTCAGATCATCATTCCTGACAATGATGTCATTAACTTTTACTTTTCCAGCCCTGATAAGCTTTTTGCTTTCTCTTCTGCTGATTCCACCATACCTTGAAATGAATTTATCAAGTCTCATTCGCTCTACCATTCCATAACCTCCATTAGTTAATTTTAACGCTTTCTCTTCTCGAAAAAATTAATATGTAATGGTATAATTTTTTCAAAAGAAAAAAAGAGAGAAGGTGGAAATATGAGAAAGGAGTGGGTACTCCATAGGCCTGATGATACCCAGGTTTTCCGTTTGGTTGAATATCTGGGCATTGATTCTTTCCTCGCAAAACTCCTTGTAAACAGAAACATAACTGATGAAGCAGAAGCAAGAAAGTTCCTTAATCCTGATGCGTCTTTAATGCATGATCCTTTCCTGATGAAAGACATGTCCACAGCGGTGAAAACCATAATTGAATCTGCCGAAAGAGGTGACTCCATCGTCGTTTTTGGTGACTACGACGTAGATGGTGTGACTTCAACAGCGTTGCTTTATCTCGCAATGAAAAAACTTGGATTCAACGTGAGTTACTACATTCCATTGAGGTTAGAAGAGGGGTATGGCCTCAGCAGGGACGCGATCACCGAATTATATGAAAAAGGCCATCGTTTGCTCATCACAGTCGATTGTGGGGTCACATCCGTTGAAGAGATAAAGCACGCAAAAGAACTTGGCTTCATGGTTGTGGTAACAGATCACCATGAAGTGAAAGATGAGCTCCCCCCGGCAGATGCCGTAGTGAACCCGAAACGACTTGACGACGAATATCCATTTAAGGGATTGGCCGGTGTTGGAGTGGCTTTCAAATTGCTCTCGGCATTAAATGAAACTCTTGGTTTCCCCCTTGATCCACAGGATTATCTCGATATAGTGGCTCTTGGTACAATAGCGGATATAGTTCCCCTTAGAGACGAAAACAGATACATGGTAAAAGAAGGAACCAAAAAAATTCAGAATCGACCTCTTCTTGGTTTAAAAGCGCTTTTGAGCTACCTCAGGATGAATTCAGAACATCTAACGGCTCAAGATATAGCTTTTAAGATTGCCCCGAAATTGAATGCAGCCGGTCGTATGGATTCTGCCATCGTTGCTCTGGAACTCCTCATAAGCAAAGACCATGAGGAAGCGATGAAAGCCGCCAGCAGATTACTGCAACACAATCAGAATCGCCAGACAATAGAAGCAAAGATTTTCGATCAGGCTGTAAAAGAGATAGAAAAGAACAAATCTTATAAAGAAGACTTTGTCCTCGTCCTTTCCGGAGAGAATTGGCACCTTGGCGTTCTCGGAATCGTGGCTTCGAGACTCGTTTCGATGTATAACAAACCTGTATTTCTCATATCCACCTCCGGTGAGGAAGGCAAAGGATCTGCCAGAAGTCCCTCAGGGATCAGTATTATTGCACTTTTGAACAAAGTAAGCGCTCTTCTAAAAGAATTCGGTGGCCATGAGATGGCTGCTGGACTTACTATCAAAAAGAAAAACATTCCTTTAATGAGAAAACTCATCAATGAGGCATACATAGAGCTTTATGGAGAAGAACTACCCGTGCATGTGGTTGAGGTCGATGCTGAGTTATCTCTCGATAACATAAGTAACGACACATTAAAGAAGATTGAATTATTGAGACCTTTTGGACACTCTAATCCTGAACCTAGATTTCTTTTCAGAAACCTGAATATAGAAAAGGCAAAGACTTTTGGAAATTCAGGTGACCATGTGAAGTTAATCCTGAGATCCGGTGACAGGAAAGTTCTTGCCATTGGCTTCGGGATGAACCAGCTCTTCGATGAATTCAAATATGTCAAACCCAGTTTACTAAAAATGGATGTGGTGGCCAGTATAAAGACAGACAATGGCTACGGTCTGGAAGGCATGAAATTATCTCTTAACGATGCAAGGCTCTATATAGACCCTGTTTTCGAAGAAGAAGTCAAAGATAAAAACTTCGTTTTTGAATTTATTAGAGATTGGAAAAACCAGAAGCCGGATGTTAGCAATTTTCAGACTGATGTGAGTTCATTGGTAAGCGAGCTAGAAAGACGTCTGTCTCATAAAGCTCCGGAATTTCTACAGTTGACCACTAAAAAACCATGGGGGGTATTCGGAAATATAAGATTGAAACATCCCTTCCTCGCATGGCGGTTGTTGAACAATTATCAAGCGGGAAAACGGACTGTCGTCGTATCGAGCATCAATGGAACACTCGCACACACTTACTATTCCCTTCAACATTACCTGGACCCTATTAAACCGGTGTATGCCAATTCACTCTTTAAAGGCAACCTTGACGAAGAGGTGATCTTTACAACCCTACCTTTTTTCAACGAGAATATAGATAAATTCAAAGAATTCGATGAGATTCTATTTGATGAACCTGCTTACATCATATCGGGAATATACAATAATCATCCTGATTTTGATGCTTTCATACAAAACCTGAACGATGTGTTGCATAAATCTGGATTTCTGGGAAGTGTTTTCACTCAAGACTTAAAGGATCTACTGGGGAGCAAAAAAATCTCTTATGTATTCAAACCGGCATATATCAAACGTGTTGGAATAATAGATAACCGGGGGACGCGCAAGAAGATCGATCAGATTCTATCGCTTGTAAAACATGGCGAAAACGTAGCGGTAATAGTTGATTCCCCCCACAAGACAATTGCACTGGCGAAGATGTTGGGAACGAAGCTGTCCCACACCCTTCAAAATGGCGAGCTCATTTTCTACAACTATCTGCTCAAAGATTTTCAAAGAGCCAATATCTATTCTCTGGTTGAGCGCCAGAAAATCAAAGTACTGATAACCACACCATCAAATGATGGGCTTGGTGTTATGCTCGGCAACTCAAACATTGTCTTTTACAGTGCTCCGAGGAACTTCCTGGAATTGCTCGATGCGGTTACAACAAAACCTGGGGAAGATTCCGAGCTCTTTTTGAATCTTAGTTTCAATAAGAATGACTTACAGTCTAACGTGAATGAAATCGACAAGATATTTCCAACAGTAGAAGAACTGCAAGTGATTTATCAGGATATCTTCGACGTTCTTCCGGCAAACGAGAAGGATATCACAAGAGCACTGAGCTTCGAAAGCGGGCTTGCGCGCGTATATCTATCTATTCTTGAGGAAATGCAAGCTGTAAGGCGGGAAAATGGACTGTGGTATTCGAACAACGGTAATTCTTTTTCCTCTGAGAGGATAAAGAAAACGCTCAGATATAGAGAAGGAATCGCTGAAAAACGTATGGCAAGGTGGTTCGCGTCAAAACTTTCGACAACAACGACACGCTCATTGTTAAAAAGTTTGGGTGATGGTGCAGAGGTGTTAAAGATTGGCTGATACGCTAGATCTCGATGGGTTGCTGATAATAAGTCAAAAAGAAGTATACGAAGCTCTTAGGATTTTGAGTAGTGAGTCTTTGTTCACGAAGCTCTTTCCGACTCCTCCGACAGTCTTCGCAGGTTGTTCGATCTCCCTGGCGATGAAAGCAACAGATTTAAAAAAGGCCAAGGAGATACTGGAAAATAATGGAGTAAAAGTGCTCAAAGTTGTGTACTTAAATAAAAACGTCATAGGTGAATTCTATGATTGTTCTGGGTATTGATTACGGCGATTCAAAGATCGGTCTTGCTCTTTCTTCTGGCACATTTTCTACGCCCCTGACGGTTATTGCTCACGCTGGATACAAAAAAAAGCTTCTGGAGATTATTAAAGAAAAAGCTGTCGAGCAGATAGTTGTGGGGCTTCCAATATCGATGTCAGGAAGATACAGCAATTCCTCCATGAAAGCGGTAGCCTTTGCGGAAAAAATAAAAAAGATAACATCTCTTCCTGTGTTCATGGTCGATGAAAGGCTATCCACTGCTTTCGCCAACAACATTATGAAGCTTTCTGGCATGGATAGAAAACTTGAAGATGCTGTCAGCGCTGCTGACATACTCGATAGATACCTCAAAAGTCCTTCTATGAGTTATGAGATAAAAGAAGCTTTTCCGACGTGTGTGGTGGATACTAGCAAATTATCAGGATATTCTGTTCTCATTTATGCTCCACCATCGCCTTACATTAAAGGACTGGAAGCGCTTGAGTGTAAGTGTCTTGATATTTTCTGCGAACATCCACAGATCTATCTGCACCTCAAAAGTAAAGGATTTCTTCCAAAGAATTTACGAGACGAGATCGACTTTTCCTGTTACGATATAATTGTTATCGGTAAGGGTTTCAATGAAGAACTCCTAAATTTCTCTGGTGTTTTATTGAAATTCAGGTGCCCGTAGCTCAATGGATAGAGCGCTGGACTCCGGATCCAGAGGTTGTGGGTTCGACTCCCACCGGGCACGCCAGCTTTTCTAATGCAGGAGGTATGCGAATGAAGAAAGGTGACCTTGGTATCGACTTAGGCACATCATCACTACTCGTCTATCAAAAAGAAAAAGGACTGGTTATTGACGAGCCCTCGGTCATAGCCGTTGAGAAAAAGACGAAGAGGATAATAGCTATAGGTAAAGAAGCTAAAGAAATGATGGGGAGAACTCCCCGAGATATCGAAGCCGTTAGACCCATAAGAGACGGCGTTATTGCGGACTATACTATTATCGAGAAAGCACTTCAGGAACTGCTGAGACGAACTAGGCCAAAATTCTCCTTCACCAAACCATCAGTGGTGGTTGGTGTACCGGCAAAAGTCACCAGCGTAGAAAGGAGAGCTGTGGTTGAAGCCGCTCTGAGTGCCGGTGCAAGCAAAGTATACTTGGTTCTGGAACCTGTTGCTGCTGCCGTTGGTACTGAACTTGACATCTTTGATTCCATCGGCTCCCTTGTGGTCGATATAGGCGGAGGAACTACAGATATCGCAGTTATCAGCCTTGGGGGTATTGTAGTATCCAAGTCTTTGAGGATCGCGGGCGATGCAATGGATGAAGCCATCATAAAGTACATAAAGAAAAAGTATAAATTCTACATTGGTCAGGCTACTGCTGAGGAAATCAAGATGCGTATTGGAAAGGCATTTCCGACCCTGGAAACTTATGAACTCGAAGTTAGAGGTCGGGATGCCATAATGGGATTACCGGGCAATATACGCATAAACTCTGAAGATGTGCTGGAAGCTATTACGCCCATACTTCAGGACCTTGTTCTCAGCCTGAAACAGGTTCTTGAAGAGACACCGCCTGAAATTGCTTCAGATATAATCGACAGAGGAATAGTACTTACCGGAGGCGGTGCAATGATAAGCGGACTTCCTGAACTCTTTATTCAGGAAACAGGTATAAAGACCGTCCTTGCTCCAGATCCTCGAACTTGTGTGGCTTTCGGACTGGGAAAACTCTTGGACGATGACTCGAAACTCGAAAGAGTCGCGGTAAACAGCAAATAGATAGTCTCTTTACGAGGCGTCTAAAAACTCATATGGTCCCCTCGTGGGACCTTTTCATTTCCATCTTCTTACCAAGTTTTGAAAAGTAAAGTGAAAACATCGTTCCAAATAAAATGCCAGCCAACAGTTGTGACCATACGAGTTCAGGAGGCCTGAGCAACAAATCCGGTATAGAACCCACCATCAAACCAGTCAGGAACATAAATGTTGCTGCCCTTTTTCGTTCTAGTAGAAAGTTCAAAAGTTTGCTCATAAAGGTAATACCCAAAACAATGCCTCCGCCCATAAAAAGAATTATATATGCGTCCATAGCATTGATCGCCGCTATCGCCCTGTGGTACTCTCCCAAAAGCAACAGAATGAAAGCTCCGCTAACACCAGGAAGTATCATCGACGAAGCACCCATCATTCCAGCAAAAATATCATACAGAAAACGTGCTGGCGAATGTTTCAGGACATTATTCACATCGTTATCAGCGCTTCCACCCAGTAGAGCCAGGAATATTACAACGAGAACCCCAAAAATAAAACATAGCCAATACCATTTAGTTTTCTTCGTCGATTGTGAAAAGACAACGGGCACACCCCCAATGACCAATCCTGCAAATGCCCCGTAAGTAGCCGAAGGAAATTTCTCTATCGTCAGTTCTATCAGGTTAGAAAAGCCTATTATGCCAATGGCAATTCCAGCTACTACTTCAAGCAAAAACTTGAATCCATGCCGCGTAAACCTTAAAGATAACAGATTGTTAATAGAACGAATTAATTCATCGTATATACCACCCAGAAGTGCTACAGTTCCAGCACTTACTCCGGGGATGAGGTTTGCTATCCCCATCAAAAAACCAACTATCGCGTTAAACAAAAATTCACCTCCCTTGAAGTAATTCTAACAAAATGGAAGGGAATCGTAAATTCCACAAAATTAGTCGGTATTATGCTATAATTAAGGACGGAACGCAGGTAAAACTGGAGGGATTGGAATGGCTTTACTGGAAATTACGGATCTTCATGCTTCACTTGTTGAAGAAAAGGTAGAGATCTTAAAAGGTGTAAATCTGAAGATCGAAAAGGGACAGATCCACGCTGTCATGGGACCAAATGGTAGCGGAAAATCGACTTTAGCTAACGTTATCATGGGAAATCCAAAATACAAAGTGACCGAAGGTGATATCCGCTTTGAAGGAGAAAGTATCCTGGAATTACCTGTCGATCAAAGGGCAAAAAGAGGGATATTTCTTTCTTTTCAACATCCTCAGGAAATATCCGGAGTAAGACTAAGGAAATTTCTAATTTCTGCCAAACAAGCTATGGGGGGAAAAGAACCGTTATTAAAACTGAACAGAGAAATTGAAGATATTGCGGAAGAAGTAGCTCTCAACAAAGAATTTCTGGACAGGTATCTGAACCTGGGCTTTTCTGGCGGTGAGAAGAAGAAAAGCGAGATACTTCAATTTGGGTTTCTAAAACCCAAATTGGCCATATTGGATGAGATCGATTCAGGTCTGGATGTAGATGCTCTGCGAACGATCGCAGAAGCCATAAACAAGTTCAAGAACGACGGAATGTCCATATTGTTGATCACTCACTATCAAAGACTACTGGATTACATCACACCTGATCATGTTCATGTCTATGTGAATGGGCAAATCATAACGAGTGATGGACCGGAACTGGCGAGAAAAATCGAAGAAAAGGGTTATACCTTTCTGCTTGAGGGAATAGAGAGGTGAAACTGATGAAAGAGCGTATTAATGTCGATGAATCGAGATTCGATTTCAAGAATAAAGTAGACTATGCCTATAAAAGTGCTCCTGGGTTGAATGAAGAGATAATAAGAGAGATATCCAAAAACAAAGCCGAACCTAAATGGATGTTGAAAAAACGACTTGAAGCTCTGAAAATTTTTCAGAGTATGCCAGAACCGGACTTTGGAGTTGACAGAAGCCAGCTGAACATAGATAAAATAGTACCATATATAAGACCCAACGCAGGGAAAGAGGCTTCGTGGGAAGAAGTGCCTGAAGAAATCAAAGAGACATTCGAACGCCTTGGTATACCAGAAGCTGAGAGAAAAGCTCTCGCGGGTGTTGGAGCACAGTACGACTCTGAGGTGGTTTATCAACATATACGCAAAGAACTTGAAGATCTTGGTGTTATCTTCCTCGATATGGAAACGGCAGTTAAGAAATATCCTGACCTTGTTAAGAAGTATTTTATGAAACTGGTACCTGCAAGTGACCACAAATATGCCGCCCTTCATGGTGCGATATGGAGTGGAGGCTCTTTCGTATACATTCCTGAGAACGTCAAAGTCCCTCTTCCACTTCAAGCGTACTTCAGAATGAACCTAGCAGGCATGGGACAATTCGAACACACACTCATAATAGCCGATCGCGGTAGCGAATTACATTTCATAGAAGGATGTTCAGCTCCCCGATATAATGTCCACAACCTCCATGCTGGAATGGTGGAGATATTCGTTATGGAAGGAGCGAAGGTCAGATACTCTACTATACAGAATTGGTCAAAGAACACATTCAATCTGAATACCAAAAGAGCAGTTGTTGAAGCTGATGGAGTGATGGAATGGGTGTCCGGTTCGCTGGGAAGTATGAAGACGATGCTCTATCCAGCCACAATATTGAAAGGACGCGGTTCTAAGGCAAATCACCTTGCCGTAACATATGCTGGAGTGGGACAAGTGATGGATACTGGTTCAAAGGTGATCCATCTTGCACCTGACACAAGCTCTACAGTCGATGCCCGGAGCATCAGCATCGGTGGTGGTTGGGCTTTCTATAGAGGCCTTTTATATATATCTGAAAGAGCAAAAAATGCCAAATCATCCGTGGAGTGTTCCGCGCTTATGTTGGATAACGAGTCAAAATCCGACACCGTGCCCATAATTGACGTTCGCACTGAACAGGCTGATATAGGACATGAAGCTCGTATTGGAAGGATAAGTGAAGACCAGATTTTCTACCTCATGACACGTGGACTCACGGAAGTGGAAGCAAAAGCCATGATAGTCAGGGGATTTATGGAGCCTATTGCTCGAGAGCTTCCCATCGAATACGCTGTTGAGTTGAACAGACTCATTAATCTTGAGATAGAAAGCAGCATAGGTTAGGGGTGTCTGAGATGAATATGGAGAAAACACTTAATTTGATACACAACGAATTCAAAATGCTTGAACCTCTTCCAGCGATTCTAGATATTAAAGACTATTCTGAAGATGATTTCTTGCCTGCCCTTGATAGATGTTCTGAAGCGTGTGACTCTTTTAAACGAAGGGCATACGAAGAATATAAAACCTTAAAATTCCCGAAGTGGAAGCGGGCTCCTCTCGAGGATCTTCAACTTGTAAAACCGATTCCCAACTCGAAATATATAATAGAAGGTCCGGAAATAATCAGACCGATGTCAGAGATAAAGAACTTTGAAAAAGAACTCTTGTTGAATCTCGATTTTCAAGGTTCTGATAGAAAATTCACCCTCCTTGCAGATGCCTTTTCAAGAGAAGGCGTGATCATATACACCGAAAAAGAGACAAACTATACTGAACCAATATTTCTGAATGCGATGTCTGAAGGATTTCTTGCCTCAAACCTCATTGTTGTTGGAGAGAGTTCCAGACTAAGTATTGTTTTTTACGGCCAAAACGAAGGTACTTTCAGAGCAATCACTAACCGCTTTCTGTTAAGAAAGAACGCTCAACTCAATGTGCTCTTTGTGAACTTCGCATCAAATAATGCGTACCAGTTCTTCAATAATTATTACTTACTGGATGAAAATGCTCGGTTACAGCTGTACGATATAAATCTTGGTGGTGAAGTAACCGCGCCATATCATCTTGTAAAGGCGGCAGCACAGGGAGCCAAAGCGGTCGTAAAGCCTCTATTTTTCCCAGCAAACCATGAAAAGATTGATATGCTGTATCTTGGCAGAATAACAGCTTCTGAAGCCACTGTTGAAATTGAAGGCATTGGCGCTGTATCCGGCTATTCAAAGGCTATTTTTCGGGGGTTTATTGATATAAAGAAGGGAGCGAAGAACGCCAACGGCACAGAACATTCTAGTACTGTGATGCTTTCTGATACAGCGATTGTGCAGTCGATTCCCAGTTTGTTTGTGGACGAGAACGAAGTTAACGCTTCTCACGCAGCTTCTGTAGGAACAGTGGAAAGTGAAAAGATATACTACCTCATGACACGAGGACTCTCAAAAAATGAAGCTCTGAAACTCGTTGTTACCGGGGCGTTTGACCCTGTGATTGAAGAAATAGGGAGAATTTTTGGCGAAGGTGCTGTTGGAGGTGTGCGTGATGTCATTGGTGAGAGGATTGGATGATTATTTTTGTAAGTTAAAGTCCGATTTTCCCATATTTTCGAAGCATCCTGATTTGGTTTATCTTGACAATGCTGCAACTACTCAAAAACCGTTTTCCGTAATCGAGAAATTGAAGAACTTTTACAGTGAAACGAATGCCAATGTCCATCGGGCTGTCTACAGATTGGCTGAAGAATCTACAGCCCTCTATGAAGAGGCGCGGGAAATCGTTGCAAGTTTTGTTGGTGCCAAAAGCGGGGAAGTCATATTTACCCGCGGCACCACTGAGTCTTTGAATCTGCTCGCATATTCTCTTGGCCTTTCTAAAAAATATCGGGCTTTTGTCGTTCCACTTTTCGAACACCACAGCAATTTTGTACCCTGGCAGCAGGTGGCTCATATCCTTGGACTCAAATTTTATCCAGTTAAAATTCACGCGAGCGGATTCTTACTTGAAGATGTCGTGAAAACAATAAATCGTTGCGAAAAACCTTTCGTATTCTCTATGACAGGCTTGACCAACTCTCTCGGATACCGAACTCCATTTGAAGAGGTTACAAAGCTCGTCCATTCAGCTGGTGGAGTGTTTGTATTGGACGGCGCCCAGCTTATACCCCATGAACCTTTTAACTTCAAAGAGTCAGGAGTTGACTTTCTTGCCTTTTCTGGCCACAAGATACTCGGCCCAACAGGCATAGGTGTTCTTGTGGGTAAGGAAGATCTGTTAAAGCAGATGATTCCCTTCCAGTATGGAGGTGAAATGATAGACAGAGTAGGAGAACGCGATACCACCTTCGCGCCCATACCTCACAGGTTTGAAGCCGGCACTCCAAATGTAGCCGGAGCAGTGGGGCTTGGAGAAGCCTTGAAATACCTTGAAAGGATCGGAATCGAAAAAATCTCAAAACATATAAAAAACCTCACAGAAGAAGCTGTAAAAGAACTTTCGGATATCCCTGGACTCACCCTCTACCGTCCAGAAAATTCCCATGGCATAATAAGTTTTTCCCATGAGAATATCCACCCTCACGATCTGGCAGAACTCTTGAGCCGACTCTCTAATGTCGCTATTCGCAGTGGACATCACTGTTCTCAGCAACAGATGAAAGTCCTTGGAGTATCTTCCCTTTGCAGAGCCTCTTTTTACCTGTATAATACTCACAGTGATGTCAAAAAACTTGCTGATGGGATCAGGGAAGCATTGAGGTGGTTTTCATGAGACTGGAAGATCTTTATTCGGATGTGGTGATGTTCCATTACAAGAATTCTCCACATAGAGGAAGGCTCAACAACCCAACCCACGAACAGGAAGGAGCGAATCTTTCCTGCGGTGATTTGATTCATCTATATCTCATAATCAATGACAAAGGAATTATCGAAGAATTGAAATATGATGGTCATGGTTGTGCTGTCAGTATGGCCTCAGCATCAATGCTGGCCGATCTTGTCGAAGGAACATCAAAAGAAGAAGCCAAAAAAATCATTCAAGAATTCTACAACATGATAAAAGGCGAGAAGTATAATGCAGAGCTTCTGGGAGACGCTGCCGTTTTTTCTAGCCTTCGCCAGTTCCCGGTAAGAGTGAAATGCGCCACCCTTGCCTGGCATACTCTAGAAGAACTGATCAAATGAGAGCCCTCCCGACTAATTCGGAGAGCTTTTTGACAAAAAAAGAACCGGTGTGACCACCGGCCCAAATCCTGCTGAAGTAACCCTCTACATTAATTATATAACTTTTTTGTATTAAAATTCAAGACACATTTTATTTGATTACTTTGAGATTGCAAAAAGCCCCAAAATATATAACAGACCAATCACGAGACTTATTGTCACGGGCATTATCATCCAGCGTACGTATTCTTTGAACCCGAATGATCTCCCGATTTCTCTCTCGAGATATGTGATGGCGACGATGTTTTGAACGGCTCCCAGAGGTGTTAGACTCGTTGCGAAATTACCGCTTATGGCGAAAGCCCACCAGATCATCGTCGAAAAGCCGAAACCCACAAGTATTCTGAAGACAGGACCAAATATGAGGGCTGCAGGCACGTTATTTAATATAGGTACAAAAATTGCGGCCAGCGCAAAAGGTATTATCAACATCATCAGTTGACTATCCTGGAAGTGCAATAACCCATTTGCCATTAATTCTGTGATCCCGATAGACTCGAGGGCGTGAGAAATTATGTACAGCCCTGCAAAGAAGAAGAGCATATCCCAGTCAATCTTATCCGATACATGGTCAAAACCTTTCTTATTAACCAAAAGGAGCACGATTCCACCCAAAAGGGCTATATAAGAAAGTTCGACGCCAATAACCGTATGAATTACAAAAAGAATGATCACCGCAAGAAAAACGGCAAGTGATACCCTCATCATTTTCCAATCAGTTATTGCTTTGTTTTCATCCATTTCATCGAGCTTCTTGATATTGCTTATAATTGACGCATCAACTTTTATGTGCTTCTTAAAATAGAGCATTAGAACCATAAATACCAGGATGGAAGCAGGTCCAAGTTTTATAATAAAGTCATTAAAAGAAAAGCCACTGATAGAACCAAGCACCAGATTGAACGGGCTTCCTATCAAAGTGGCTCCTCCTCCGATGTTGTCAATCACAAGCGTTAACATTATCAATGGTACAGGATCCATATCTAATAGATCCGCTATCAAGAACATCATTGGAGCCATTACAATGATGGTAACTACGTTATCAAGGAATGCAGAAGTCAGAGCAACAACAACCATCAAGAGGGTTAAAGTAAAATAGAAACGTTCTCCACCAAACTTTATTACTTTTATTGAGAAATACTCAAAAAAACCCGAAGAGTTGAGGAATGCGACGATAATCATCATACCCGTCAAAAGACCGAGGGTATCCAGATCAATGACTCTACTTATGTTTTCCGGCTCAAGCCCTTCAACGAGCTTCATGGCCGCGATAACCAGCGCTAGGCCAAAAGTAATTACTGCCTTATTCTTTTTACCGAAGATAATAAAACCATACGTGACAACTACTATGATCAGGGTTATCAATGTATTCAGGCTCATGCTACTAACATCCCCTTTAATGGTTTCAGCGGACGAACCGAACAGTAAGATGCTATAATTTCATAAGTCACTGTTAAAACCATTCAATGATTATTTATTTTACCAAATGGAGGGGGCTTTATGGACTTCGATAAATTGACTGAATTATTGTTTGTCCCTGGAATCTCAGGGCGTGAAGAAATGATACGTGAAAAGATAATTGAATTATTACCAAAGGGAATCCCTTATCATGTCGACGATCTGGGAAACCTGATCGTTGAAATTGGACAGGGCGAAAAGCTTCTCGGTTTCGCCGCTCACATGGATGAGCTTGGTTTGTTGATCACGGGTGTAAATCCCGATGGTACGTTGAATTTCAAGAAAATAGGTGGAATCCCTGAAGAACTGTTACCAGGTAGACACGTGGACGTGATAAATTCCTTAGGAGAATCGATCGATGGGATAATCGGATTTATGCCGCCCCATCTGTCCAAAAATTCAAAGGGAATTGAACCAGTTATCGATGTTGGGGCAAGCTCCCCTGAAGAGGTCTCGGAGTTAGGGATAGAAGTTATTGATTACGCTGTTTTCAGAAAACAGGTATCCATTCTCAACGATAAATTCGTTGCCGCGAGGGCTCTGGACGATAGGTTTGGTTGTGCGCTGCTTTTGGAGTTTCTAGAGAAAGCGCTGGATATGGATCTAAACAAGAAACTCCTTTTTGTCTGGACAGTGCAGGAAGAAGTGGGGCTTGTGGGAGCTCAGGCCATTGCAGCGCAATATCGTCCGACTGCGTTTTTTCCCATCGATTCTTTCGCTTGCTGTTCGAAACTGACGGGAAACATCAAACCCGGTAACGGTCCTGTGTTGAGGATGAACGATAGTTCTTCAATAGCCTCCTATGACCTCGGAAAGCGTTTACTTTCACTGGCAAAAGAAAAAGAAATACCGCTTCAGTTTGGGGTTACAGGTGGCGGAACAGATGGTATTCCCTTCCTGAGGAAAGGGGTTAAAATGGTGCCACTGAGCCTTGCTATAAAAAACCTTCATTCAGAAGTGGAATACCTTTCTGTGGAAGATTATGATCATTTGTTGAACCTCTTAGTAGAGATTACGAAAGTGTTCTGAAACTTTCAAAGAACTATAATCAGGAGGAGTACATGGATATATACAGCTGGTTGGTACATTCAGGAGTTCTCTCGGCAGTGAGAAAGCCATCTCGTTACATAGGTAAAGAACTGAACAGCGTAAAAAAAACTCCTGAAGGTAAACTCAGGGTTTTGCTTGCTTTTCCGGACATATACGAAATTGGTATGTCGCACATCGGTTTAAAACTGCTCTACGATCTCCTGAATAGGGAAAACTACGTTTATGCTGAACGCGCTTACCTTCCGTGGAAAGACATGCTTGCAGAGATGAAGAAATACGGGATACCCGTCTATTCTATGGAAAGTTATACTCCAGTGAGGGAGTTCCATATTCTGGGGATAACCTTACAGTATGAACTCAGCTACACAAACGTTCTGGGACTTCTGGAATTTTCAGGTATACCTCTCCTTCAGAAAGATAGAAGCGACGAACCGTTGGTCGTGGGAGGCGGCCCCTGCACGAGCAATCCGGAACCCATGGCTGACTTCTTTGACCTATTCGTGATTGGTGACGGTGAAGCAGCGATACTTGAGATAGCAAAGCTTGTTCATAAAAACCTTGAGTTGTTAAAAGCCGGCAGGCGCAGAGAACTCTTATCCCTGCTTTCCAGACTGCCGGGCGTTTATGTCCCTTCCCTGGGAAAACGTGAAGTTCATAAAGCTCTAATAAAAGACCTGAACGACTACGAAATCATGACTTCCCCTGTCGTTCCATACATGAATGTTGTTCATGACAGGGCTGTGATAGAAATAATGAGAGGCTGCAACAGAGGCTGTCGCTTCTGTCAAGCCGGTATGTTTTACCGACCGGTGAGAGAAAGAAAATTGGAGGAAGTTCTCTCCAGCATTGAACCTCTTATAGAGAGTACAGGTTATGAAGAACTTTCTTTTCTCTCATTGAGTACTATGGACTATACGGCAGTGGAAAAGCTCACTTCTGGAACTCTTCAATACTTGCAGAAGGAAAAGGTCGGACTCTCCCTTCCATCCACAAGGGTCGACAGCTTTGGCGTTGAAATGGCTACAAAAATCGCTTCCATAAGGAAAACAGGGCTTACCTTTGCCCCCGAAGCTGGTACGCAAAGGCTGAGAAACGTTATAAACAAAAACATTACGGAAAAAGAAGTTATCGAAGCGATATCTTCAGCGATTGAGAGGGGGTGGAAACGAGTCAAACTGTACTTCATGATAGGTTTGCCCACGGAGACCGAGGAGGATATAGAAGGCATCGTGGAGTTATCAAAAAAAGTTAAACGTCTTGGGCTCAAGTATCTTACGGTCTCCATCTCAATATTCGTTCCAAAACCTCATACTCCGTTCCAGTACGCTAGACAAATAACACCTCCAGAGGCAAGAAAGAAATTTGCGATCCTTTCTAAGATCAAGAGGTTCGCCACCTTACAGTTACACGACCCCGGAAAGAGCTACATCGAAGGAGCTCTAAGTCGTGGAGACAGGCGGGTTGGTGAAGTTATTTACAGAGCATACAAAGCTGGCTCTCTCTTCGACGAATGGGGTGAAGAATTCAGACTTTCCACATGGTTGAAAGCATTCGAAGCTTGTGGGATAGATCCTGAACTTTATTCCAGAGAAAAAAGACCGGATGAAAAGCTGCCATGGGACCATATATCTCTGGGGATTACCAGAGAGTTCCTGTACAGAGAATACCAAAAGGCCCTGAAAGAAGAGACCACTCAGGACTGTAGATGGGACAGATGCACACTTTGCGGCGTGTGCCAGGAATATAGAACATTCAACGTGTTGAACAGAGTTTGAAAGCGCTGAGGTGCGATATTTCTGTGACATCACCGGCGCCAAGAAATAAAACTACTGCCTTTTCTTGTTTCTCGACCCATTTAAGCACTTCATAATAATCAACGTGATGATGGGCGGGTACGTTATGCTTCTTCAATCCGTCCAGCACTTCCGTTTCATCGAGGGCGTAACTTCCCTTTTCATAAGCATCATACAACTTGAAAACACAGACTTCATCAGCGCCTTTTAATGAAGCGGCGAATCTTCCATTCTCTCTTGCCAATCTAGAATATCTGTGCGGCTGAAACACTACTGCGAGCTTTTTATCAGGGAAAGCTTCTCTTGCGCCTTTGATTGTGTTTCTGATCTCATCTGGCGTGTGTGCATAGTCATCTATGAGATACACATCTTTCTCTTCGTCATAACCCCTGAGAGTAAACCTTCTGTCGGCGGAAACGAATGTGGCCAGTGAGCTCTTTATGACCTCCACATCTATTCCGAACTGTCTTGCCATGGCGATTGCAGCCAACGCATTGTACACGTTGTGCTCACCTGGAATGTTCAATTCAAATACCCCTAATGAGACATCGCCTTCAAGAACTTCAAATGTTTGGTTTATCCCAACTGCCCGTCTCTTTTTAAAGCGGTAGTAACCACCGGATTTACCAAAGGACACGTGTTTGGTTTCACCCAGAAGCATCCTGAGCACATCATCATCGTGGTTGTAAACGATCTTTCCTGCAACACCATTCACGAAGAGAATCAAGTGGTCGAGAAAGTTCTCGTGACTGTTATTGTAGTGTTCAAGGTGATCAAATCTGACATTAGTTATCAGGGCATGGTCGGCTTTAAAAGAAGCAAAAAAACCGTCGGACTCATCTAGTTCTGCGATGGTCATTCCAGTTCCACGTCTGTAGTTGGCATGTTCAAGGAAAGGCACCTTCCCGCCAAGGAAAACTGTTGGATCTTTTCCAGCATCAATAAAAATTTTAGAAAGCATTGCTGTAGTAGTGGTCTTACCATCGGTACCTGTAACACAAAGGGAGATGTTAGTGGAAAGTACCTTTTTTAGAAGCTCCATACGGTAGAGAACGGGTATACCCTTTTCCACAGCCGCTACGAGTTCGGGATTATTTTTAGAAACCGCTGTGGTTCTAATAACAACATCTGGCTTACCAATATTTTGTGGAGAATGTCCAATTAAGATACGAATGTCATTTTGCCTTAAATATTCTACTCTTTCATTCTCTTCATAATTTGATCCAGAAACTTCTTTACCCTCAGCCGCCAAATGAAGGGCGAGACTACTCATGCCAATCCCGCCAATTCCGATAAAGTGATATTTCAACGTGATTCCTCCCGAAATAAGTTTTCGACAATTAACTCGACTGGTTCCTTTTCATAGGGAACGACTACTGTTTTTTTCCTCAAGCTGTCTCTAATCCTGGAAAGGAGTAACTCTGGCGTAACCGCGTTTTCAAGTATAACATATCCAAGACCGACTTTTTCCAATGAAACAGCGTTGTAATATTGATGGTTCTCAGCCGCACCGCTCCAGGGAATGATTATTGCTTTTCGACGATAATTCATTATCTCTGCGACAGATGTTGCTCCACCTCTGGATATTACAAGATCTGCTTTAGCCATATATTCGTGAATGTTTGGAATGTACTCGAAAACCCTGACAAAGGGGTATTTTCGAAAATCCTCCATATTGCTTCCTTTTCCCGTAACGTGCAGAAACTGGTAGCCATCATCATCACAAATAGAACTGTATAACTGTAACATCTTTTCGTTAATGAAGTCAGATCCCTGACTACCTCCCATGACAACAATGAAAGGCTTCGTAGGATCGAATTCCAATGTGTTGAAGATTTCTTCCCGGCTCATGGACACTTTTCTTACAGGATTGCCCGTTAAGCAGGTCTTATAAGCATATTTACCGAACCTGGAAGCACTTTCTTCAAAACTTATAAAGACTTTAGTGGCATACTTTGCAAGCCTTTTATTTGCAATACCGGGTAATGCGTTCTGCTCATGCAAAAAAATAGGGATGTCGAGCTTCTTTGCTGCCAGAACAACCGGGAACGAAACGTAACCACCGCTGGAAAACAAAAAATCAGGCTTAAACTTACTGATTTCTTCCTTAACAAGCCGCATTTGTTCAAGATGTTCTAAAATGATTCCAATGTTTTTTGGATTATATATAGGTCTCAGAAGCCCTTTTAGCTTTAAAGGAATTTTCCTGACATTTGGTAAATCCATTTCAACTCTTTCATCGTCAAGACGGCCTGCAATTGTAAAATAAAGAAACTCGGTTTCGTATTCTTCCGCAAGCCTCTGCGCTACCGAGAGGACGGGATAATAATGTCCACCTGTACCTCCACCACAAAGAACCACTCTGTACTTAGCCAATCTCATCCTCTCCTCTTTCAAGAATAATTGAAAAGGAGATTCCCAGCCCAAGGATAAGGGAAATCAAAGAAGAACCGCCATAACTCACGAAAGGAAGAGTGACGCCTGTTGGAGGAAAGAGTCCAAGATTAACCCCAATATTCACGGTTGCTTGAAGAAACACATAAAAACCGAAGCCTATCACAAAAAGTTTACCACCTATATTTTTAACGTATCTCAAAGCTATCTGAGAAATAACCATGACAAAACCGACATAAGAAAACATAAGAAGAAACATGCCAAATATTCCCCACTCTTCGCCTATAGTTGCGAAAATAAAGTCTGAATAGCTCACAGGAAGATAATATTTCACTATCCCCATTCCAAGACCCTTCCCGAAGGTATCACCCGAAGAAATGGCTAGAAGGCTGTAGGAGACTTGTTCGTGACTTTGCCCCTTGAGGGAAGAAAAGAACTCTGAAAGCCTCTCAAGTTGGTAGGGCTTTATCAAGTCGGCTTTCAATAGAAAAACAGCTATCAGAGTCATCGCCATAAAAAGAATAAGTAAATACCCGAGTTTTGCACCGCCAAGAATCATCATGATCAAAACAATGGCAAGCATGATGATTGAAGTCGAAAGGTCTGGCTCAATGAAGGTAAGTCCAATTATTGGAGCTGAAATAATAAGAGGAAAGATTACTGTGTTCCAGAACGTTGCCTTCTCCCCTTTGAGTTTTCCAAAATGCGCTGCAAGGATCAAAAGCAAAACGATCTTCGCGAATTCAGATACCTGTATGGAAAAACTTCCCAGTTCGATCCATCTATGAGCGCCCCCTCTACTCTGTGAGAAGAGAACAAATGTGAGAAGCAGGATTGTCATAGGGTAGTAAAAGAGAAAGGAAAGACGCAGATGAGTACTTCCCTGCATAAAGATCGCGATAGAAGCGAGTAATAAACCTATGAAAAACGCCACAAGTTGTCTTTGAAGGTACTCAGAAGCATAAAAACCCACGAGCCTTGCTTCCATACTGAGCCCGGCACTGTATATGAAAACAAACCCCATTGCAAGCATGATGCTGACAAAAACACTCAGGATGATTATCTGACTTCTCATCTGCTTGAGCTTACCATCTCCTTCAAAGTGTTTACCTTCTCGATGAAGTCCATTCCCCGTTCTTTATAATTTCTGTACATATCAAAACTGGCCCCACCAGGGCTGAACAACACCACATCCCCCTGCCTAGCTATTTTATGCGCCAGTTCCACTGCCTGACTCATGTTATCAACAATAACAAATGGAATTTCACAATCGAGCTTTTCCACCAAACCAAGGCTTTTTCCGATTATGATTACTTTTTTGAGATTTCTAATGCGTTCTATTAATTCTTTATAACTCTCATTCTTGCCCTTACCGGCAAGTATTAAAACTACATTATCAGGTGAAAAATTGTCGAGAGCTTTTACAACAGCATGAGCGTTCGTTGCTTTAGAATCGTCGATATATTTCACACCTTCTATGGTTGCGATCTCTGACATTCTGTGATCCGGATATCGATAGAAAGCTATTTTTTCAAAGGCATCGTATATTGACAAACCCAGAAAATGCGAGAGAGCAATGGCGATAAGAGCGTTCTCTATGTTATGCTTTGCTTTGATATATTTTTTTAGCTCAAGCTGTGCTTTATGAAATAACATGATCCCGTCCTTCAATGACAAAATTGTTTCTCCCCTGATAGAAAAAGGCACGACACGGTTTTTCGTAAATAGTTTATCAAATTCAACAGTTAATTCATTCCTCAGGATCGAATAACCACTCGTCAGATTCACTATCTTAAGTTTTGCTAGTAAATACTCCCTGAAAGAATTATGGTAGTCGAGATGATCTTCTGCAACGTTTAAGACGCTTGAGAGATGGAAAAGTTGTTCTTCAGAGTTGAACCAACTCAGCTGAAAAGAACTAACTTCAAGAACGTAAAAGTCGTAATCCTCGTAGATGGCGGATATCAGCGGTACGCCTATATTTCCACCTATGAAAGTTTTTAATCCACTTTCTTTTAGTATATGTCCCAGCATCGTCACGGTGGTCGTTTTGCCATTTGTACCCGTGATGCCTATGAAAATCCCCTTTTTTCTTTTTCTCAATTCTTTGAGAGCGAATTCTAGTTCGGTTGTTATAGGCTTACCAGTATTTAACACGTTTTTACCAATCAAACTATTGGGAGAAATTCCAGGACTCATAATGAAAGAATCCGATTCGAGGAGTTTCTCTGTATGTCCACCCTCTTCGAATTCAATCTCTTCTTTTTCCAAGAAAATTCGGCGTTCTTGTGGAATCTCGCCTTGCTCGGAGACAAAGCAGTTCCATTCTGGGTAAGTTTTTCTTATATATTTTAAGAGTTCAAAGTTAGAAGTCCCCAGACCTACCAACCCTACTTTAAACACTACTTACCCCTCCAAGCTATTATTCCAAGCACAGATGAAAGTAAAGCGACAACAGAAAATCTGGAGGCAATCTTAGATTCATGCCAACCAGAAAGTTCAAAATGATGATGGACAGGTGCCATTTTAAACACCCTCTTTTTTCTCAACTTAAACGAAGCAACCTGAATTATAACACTCAACGTTTCTAACAGAAAGACAAATGCAAAAAGAATAAGGTAGACCTCCCGACCTGTTAATGCCATGGTGGTGGCCAGTATTCCGCCAAGAGATAGCGATCCGGTATCACCCATGAAGACCTTTGCTGGATACCAGTTATGCCATAAAAAACCAAGGAGCGCACCAACGAGAGTAAAGTAAAACGAACTCTGATAATTCAATATGATCAGCGGAAGCACCGACGCAATAAACACACTTCCCGCTAACCCATCAACACCATCTGTGAGATTCACAGCATTCGCTGTACCGACAATAACGAACGCGGAAAATGGAAAGTATAACCAACCCATTTCAATATTTTTCCCTGAAAACGGTAACAGAAGATAGGTATGAGGATTAATGCGCTGAATCAGATAGACAATCAAAAATGCGAATGAAAACTCCAGTATTAATCTGAATGCAGCACTTACACCAGCGGCATTCCGCTTCAACAACTTTGCGAGGTCATCTATGGCTCCAGTAAGACCAAAAAACGCTCCTGAAAGAGCGATTATAAGTACATCCTGTCCCTTATTAAAAAAAACCTGAAGGATTAAGGCTATGGAAATGAAAATGATTCCCGCCGAGGTTGGGGTACCGGTTTTGTGATTGTGCAAGTCAGGGCCTTCTTCACGGATGAACTGTCCGATTCTAATTCTCTTCTGTAGCCTTTCAAAAGGATACAAAAGTAAGAGCACTCCGAAAAAGGAAAGAAAAAACAGTATAAAATTATCCATCTTTTGCTATCTTCTCCTTGAAGGCTTTCAGCACGTTTTCAAGCCCAACCCCTCTTGAAGCCTTAAAATAAACCAGATCACCTTCTTCAACGTGCTTCAGTAGCCAATCTGCAATGCTTTCTATTGAATCTGTCGCAAAAGAAACTTCCAGCGCTTCAGTAACATACCCGATTTGGCGGTCTCTGGTGTACAGAACCACAGCATCGAATTCTTTTAATAATTCAGCGAGTTTCAGGTGAGTTTTCTTTGCAAAGAGTCCCTGTTCCAGGATAGAACCTACGACCGCATATTTTTTGCCTGTTCTCAATCGTTTCAAGGCATCTATAGCAACCATTACCGATTCTATACTGCTGTTGTAACAGTCGTTTATCACTCTTATTCCAGCGAGGTCATAAACATGGAATCTGTCTTTGAAGGATAGCTGTGAATCTACAAGTAAGAGTTCTGGCACATCGACTCCAATGGAATATAAAGTGAGATAAACTGCCATCAGATCCAGTATTTGTCCTTTGTTCCAAAAATTCTTCAACCTCAACAAACGCTCTTCATTATTGAAATTCAGCGTAACAAAGGTATTATTGCCAATATAGCGGTAGTTCGCCAGCACAAGCTGACCGTTTTTTTCACCAAAGAGAAGAAGACGAAAAGAGGCATTTTTAAGTTCTTTGACAATTCTCAGATCGTCACCGTTCGTTATGGCAACTCCTTCATTATTTAACGCAGAAAAAATAGAAAGTTTCTCTTCAAGAAGTTCCTGAGGGGAATTATATTTTCCAAGATGTGCTGTCCCGACATTTGTCAAAATTGAAATATCCGGTTCAACGAGTTCAACGAGTTTTCTTATGTCGCCCTTCTTATCTGCCGCGAGTTCAAAAGCTCCATACTCAGCTTCTAAAAGAGCATCTCTATTCTCCAGAATTGAAATGGGAATTCCGATTTCTGTGTTAAGATTGCCGGGTGTTTTGAAGGTAGGAGCAATCTTCGAGAGGGTACTGTGAAGCAGCTCCTTTGTTGTTGTCTTGCCGTTCGATCCTGTTATCCCTATTTTGTGTCGCATTTTAGAGTTTCGGATAACCATTCTAGCAGAGCAAAAGAGTAACTGAAGGGGTTCGGCAACTGTAAAAACTCGATCGCCAGAGAGATTTCTGCTGGTTACCACCAAAGAAGCGCCCCGGTTAAGAGCATCCTCCACAAAATCGTTCCCATCATAGCGGGTTCCCTTCAAGGCTATGAATACGTCACCTGTTTCGATTTTTCGGGAATCTAATTTAAGTCTTCTACCTTCTGTAAGCCTGAGAAACTCGGCGATGGTTTTTTGATCCATCACCTTTTTGCAAGCCTCCGAAATTTCACATCGAGAATTTGTTTGACCATTTCTTTATCATTGAACGGTATCAGATTATCGTCGACGACTTGGAAATCTTCGTGTCCTCGTCCTGCAATCACCACCATATCTTGCCTGTTTGCGAGTGTGAGTGCGGTGGAAATGGCCTCTTTCCTGTCAGGGATCACCAGATAAGGTTTCAGTTTATCAATCCCTTCTTCCACATCTTTTAGTATCTCCTCAGGGTCTTCATGCTTTGGATCATCGGAAGTGAGAATGATTACATCGGAGAATTTTGAGGCTACTTCACCCATAATTGGCCGTTTACCTCTGTCAGCGTTTCCACCAGCGCCAAAAACAAGTATTATACGGCCTTCAACCAGCCTTTTCGCGGTTTTCAACAGCTTTTCAAGTGCGTCCGGAGTATGAGCAAAATCGATAATAACCTCAAAACCGTACTTCGATGCCTCTTCTACGAACTCAAATCTTCCCGGAACACCGGTAAAGGTAGAGATGGCATCAATAACATGGGCTGTGTCATAATTCAATGCCTCCATGATGGCTATCGCAGCAGCAACATTATAAGCGTTGTGTTGTCCGATCAACCTTGTATACACCTTATGATTGGAACCGAAGGGCGTGATAATGCTAAAGTACATGCCGGAACGGGTCATCTCGAGATGTTCGATTCGGTAGTCAGATTCATTTCCAAAGCCGTAAGTGAGGATTTGATCACGCTGAACAGGTATATCAGCGATGTTTATCCTATCGGAGTTAACTACCGCTCTCCCTGAAGGTTTTAGAAGATTGAAAAGTCTCAGTTTAGTGGAATAATAGTCTTCAAAAGACTCGTGGAAATCAAGGTGGTCACGGGTAACATTGGTAATGGCGCCAACGTCAAATTTTATACCTGACACTCTGTGCATCGCTAGGGCATGAGACGAGACTTCCATAACAAAGTACTCGTAATTCTCTTCAGCGGATTTTTTCAGGTACTTTGTCAGGACAGGAGCTCCAGGTGTGGTGTTCTTTGGATTTCTAGATTCCTTGCCCGCAATATAATTTACGACAGTTCCAACCAGAGAACATTTCTTTTCGAATGTATCAAGGATATGTTTCACGAGAGTAGTAACTGTGGTCTTGCCATTTGTCCCGGTTACTCCCACTGTGACGAGTTTTTCATAGGGGTGATCAGCTTGTTCCATAAACAATAAAGCTTCTGCTTTACGACTGTTTTTCACATAGATGATAGGTATCTTGATTTGATTTGAAATAATGGGTTCCTCTGCTACTAAAGCAATAGCACCTTTTTCTTGAAGGTCTTCTGCGAGGATGTGAGAATTGAAATAAGTCCCCTTAATGCAGATGAAGAGATCACCGGGTTTGAGTAGACGGGAGTTACTAACAATGGAAGAAATCTCTGGATTGGTTCCGTCCGAGTTTGCTGTTTCGAGGACGAGATCGCCGAGGAGCTCAATCACATGGGATAACTTCATCGATCACCCCCCTTTCATTGACAGTATTTTATCACCTAATGAAGAACTTGACAATAAGAAAGCAAAATGCTAATATAGATTAGCAGTCTAACGAGGTGAGTGCTAATGCGTGCGAAGAACACTGATAGAGGTCCGAATTTGAACAGTAGGCAGATTAAGATACTCTATTGCATCGTAAGAGAGTATATCACACATGGGAGACCTGTGAGTTCACGGCAGGTGTTGGAACGCTCTAACATTAGTTTTAGTTCTGCAACCATAAGAAATGATATGCGTCGGTTGGAATTTCTGGGATATATTTTCCAGCCACATACTTCTGCCGGCAGAATCCCTACAGACAAAGGGTTGAGATTCTATTTTGACTCGATCCAAAAGCTCGCCTCGAATTTTGAAGACAGCAGTGCATCTATTTCCCTGCGTCAGGCTGCAATAGTAGCTGATGTCGAAAAAATTCTTAAGGTCACCGCTAAAGCTCTCTCTAAAGTAACATCGACCTATGTGGTCATAGAGAAACCGAAACAGGAAAAACTCTTAGTAAAACATATAGCGATTTCTCCAATTTCTCAGAACTACTTTGGCGTGACAATTGTCACCGATCTTGGTGTTACGATGAATTCGACGGTTTATACAGGCTATAATTTTACTCACTACGAAGACTTACAACGTAGACTGAATGAAGCTATTAGAGGAAAAATGATCGGTGAAATAAAAAAAGGTCTGAGGGACCTTAGGTTGCTCAATGATCACTGGTACAACGAAAAGATAGAAGAGATGCTCTTTGTACTTCAGAATGTATTCGAAAGCGAGGAAGAGAGCGGATATATAAAATATGGTCTCGAATACATAGTATCTTCTGGCAATCTTGACTGGCAGGACATTATAGGCCTGATAAAATATACTGAAGACCAGAATAAACTTAATGAACTGATCGGGAGATTTTCCGGGAATGATGATAAAGTGATCATCGGAAACGAACTGGGCATAGATGAATTGAAGAATTTCTCTATGTTCATATCCGGATACAGAAAATTCGAAGAGCGATTGGGAACTATAGCGCTAATCGGTCCGAAGATTTTACAATATGAAAAGGTTTACGCGTACTTAAAATATATGTCGAACCGCTTATCAGAGGTATTTAGTAAACGATGAGATGGAGGTGAAACCGTGGAAGAGAAGAAAGAAAAAGTCAGAAAAACCGAAAAGTCTTCCGCATCTACCACAAAAGAAATGATAAAGAACTTCGAAGAAATATTAGAGAAAAAGGATGAACGCATAAAAGAGTTAGAAGATCAGCTTGCCCGGTTAAAAGCTGAATTTCATAACTATCGCATGGCTCTTCAGCGTGAACAGGAAATGCTCGTCAAAAGAGAAAAGGAAAATGTAATTTTCAAACTGATAGGTCTTCTCGAGGATTTTGAACGAGCCCTCAATCACGGGGGCAACACCTCAGAAAATTTTGTCAGAGGAATAAGAATGATCTATAAAAGGCTTTCAACAATTCTTACGGAAGAAGGGGTGGAAGAAATACTCCCAGCAACAGGAACGGCCTTTGATCCTTTCAGAGATGAAGCTGTGGAAACTGTAGAATCAGACACGGCCGAAGAGATGAGTATCCTCGAGGTTAGAGAGAAGGGGTATCGATACGCTGACAAGATATTGAAAGCACCTAAAGTCGTTGTCGCTATCAAACCAAAGAGAGTCGAAGAAGAAAAAGACAAAGATAAGCCGTCCGGGCAGTGATTGGTGGTGAAACCATGACAGCAAGAAAGGACTACTATGAAATTCTAGGCATCGCAAGGGATGCCTCTAAAGACGATATCAAGAGGGCTTACAGAAAGCTCGTAAAGCAATGGCATCCTGATGCATATAAAGGCGACAACAAGAAAGCTGCCGAAGAAAAGTTCAAAGAAATTCAGGAAGCTTACGAAGTTTTGAGTGACCCTCAGAAAAGGGCAATGTACGACAGATTTGGTTATGTGGGAGAGCCAGGTTACACCGGTGGAGGAAGGACAGCTGGCACCAGTGGCGGGTTCTTTGAAGATATTTTCGGAGATTTTCAAGACATATTCGATGTGTTTTTTGGGGGTTCAAGAACAACCAGAGGTGAGCGGGTTCATCGTACGGTAAAAGGCGAAGACATCCACGCTACTATAACAGTTGAATTGAAAGATGCCATCAATGGTAAAACAACGTTTCTGGAATATGATAGAAAAATAATCTGTAGTTCCTGTAAAGGTACTGGTGCGGAAAACGGGACGAGTTTTTCTACGTGCCCGCGGTGTAACGGCACCGGTGTTGTAACTGAAGAACACAGGTCTTTTTTCGGTGTATTCACCAATACTCACACCTGCGAAGCCTGTAGAGGGAGCGGAAGAATCATTGACCGTCGATGTCCGGTCTGTCACGGGACGGGGGATATTAAAGAGAGACATCGCGTTAGGATTAACATCCCTGCAGGTGTGGAAGATGGTGCTACAATCAGACTCACCGGACAAGGGAATGCAGGAAAATATGGTGGACCGAACGGTGATCTATATGTCCGAGTTCGAGTAAACATGCCGCCACATTACAGAAGAAGCGGCAATGATCTCTTATACACCGTCGAGCTGGATTATACTCAAGCAGCTCTTGGGACAATCGTTAAAATCCCTCTGCCTGAGGGAGGTTTCGAAAACTTGAAAATCCCCGCCGGAACAGACCCGAATACAATTTTTAAACTGAAAGGTTATGGTATTCCTTCGATGTCCTCAGGCAGGCGCGGAGACATCCTTGTTACGATAAAAGTGAGGATCCCCAAGCCTTCCTCGAAAGAAAAGAAACTTCTTGAGGAACTGGCAAAGGTAAAAGGTATTTCCTGATCAGGTAGTACGATTAATCGAAATGTTATAACCCAAAGCGGTACCTTAACAGGTTACCGCTTTACTTTTTGATATAATGACTGAGATTTTACTAATTGAGAGAGGTGATGCCATGGACCTCCGCAAATCCTTTAAAGATTATTTTATCATCACCATCGGGTCTCTGATAACAGCCATTGCTATAGTTTCGTTTTTAATACCAAACAACGTAATAGCTGGTGGTGTCAGTGGTCTGGCTATAATCTTTTATCGAATGTTCGACTGGTGGGTGGGGCTTCAGATGCTCGTTTACAATGTAGCCCTTTTCGCTTTGGCCTTTATATTGCTTGGCGTGGGTTTCGGGGTAAAATCTATATATTCAGCCGTGATTCTATCGGTGTTTGTTGACTTGCTTCAACAGGCTAAAATCCCGATTTTTCAAGCTTCTTCTGTTCAGAGCGGTGGGCTTCTCGTTGCCATCTATGGCGGAGCACTGGCGGGAATAGGTATCGGAATAGTGCTGTGGCGTGGAGCTTCCACAGGCGGTACCGATATCGTCGCGATGATTCTCAGCAAATATTTTCATATTAGTACCGGTATCGGACTGTTGCTGACAGATACGATCATAACAGTGCTCGCTATTCTCGTTTTTGGTCCTCTGGTTGCTATGTACGGTATTATCACTATTTTCACGACCAGTAAAACCATCGATGGAATTCTCGAAGGATTTGGCAACACCAGGACAGCCTTCATCATAACGGAAAAGTATGAGGGAGTGAAAGACAGAATACTCAAAGAAATGGAGAGAGGTGTGACTCTCCTCAACGCTGAAGGCGGCTTCACTAAAAAGAAAAGGCCCGTAATAATGGTATCGCTCAGGAGAAGGGAGCTTGGACAACTAAGGCGTATAATAAGGGAAGAGGACCCGAACGTCTTTATGATAGTTGTCAACAACGCGGAGGTCTTCGGTGAGGGTTTTAAGAACCTGAGCTGACGAGGTGACAATATGCGATATTTAACACTTGATAGTTCTTCAAAAAGACTGCTGATCGCCACCAGGAATGGCAAAAAGAAGGCTGGTATCGTTCTTAATTCCGTTGGCAAACACGGTGTATTCCTCATAACAGCCATGAAGAACCTGCTGGAATACGTTGACCTTAAACCCGGGGATCTTGAATTCATCGGCTGTGGAATTGGTCCAGGTTCCCTAACAGGTTTAAGGGTAGGAATATCGACAGTGAAGGGATTTGCCTACCCTTTCGATTTGCCTGTAGTCATTTTCTGTTCTCTGGATCTGCTGGCAATATCTTCCTTGAACGCCGATGAAAAAGGTGTTGTCGTCCGGAAGGGAAGGGAAGGATATTACTACTGGCGTCGATACAAACTCACCGATGCAGGGCTGAAGCCGGAAAGTGCACCTGCATTTTTTCCTACCGAAGAACTAAGGAAAGAATTGAGCTCCGGTGAAATTGTTATCGGCGAAACTCAGGATTTCTTCGATGATTTCCCTGGGTTAACCACGAGAATCGCAGAAGAACCCTCAGTAGAAGAACTTTTAAGGCTAACGGAAGAAGCTCACGCAAGCGAAGAAATGATAAATCTCAGGAACTTAAAGCCATATTATTTACAAAAATCTGTTGCTGAAATAAACTGGGAAAAGCGTTATGGAAATCAGGGACATTCTTGAAGAAATATTTTCAGAACTCCGCAAACATTATGATCCGGATAGCTGGTGGCCGGCGGAAAGCTCTTTTGAAGTTGCAGTAGGGGCTGTATTGACCCAGAATACCAATTGGAATAACGTCAAAAAGGCCATAAATAATCTGAAAGAATTGGGTGCTCTCTCCCCTTTAGGTGTTCTCAACCTGGAGGAGCATCAGTTATTAAAGGCAATTAGACCCGCCGGTTTTTATACGAGAAAGCTTATGACTTTAAGAGAAATCGCACGTTTTTTTCTGGAATTCAACCCAAAAGAAAAAACAGAAGAGCTTAGAAATAAGCTTCTTTCCCTTAAAGGCATTGGCAAAGAGACTGCAGATTCTATCCTTCTGTACGCATTTGAAAAACCAGTATTTGTCGTTGACGCATACACATTGAGATTTCTCAAAAGGTATGGTTTAGAAATCAGAATGAATTACAATGGCGTTCAATCTTTATTTCACAAAGTTTTCCCGGTAGATGCAGGATTATTCAAGGAACTACACGCCCTCATCGTCGAACATTCAAAAGCGCTCTGCAGAAAGACTCCGCGCTGCAGAGAGTGCTTTCTTAAAAAATGCAAAAAGGCACCGAAATACGGTGCCTTTCGTTAAATGTGCAAAGGCTTGCCTTCCAACCCTTCAGCAGCGTCTCTGATCGATTCGGCTATGGTTGGGTGAGGGTGGATCGCTTCCGTGAGGTCTTGAATGCTCAATCCGTGCTTAACAGCCAGAACGAGCTCCATAAGAGTCTCACTCACGTGAGCTCCAACAAGACTCCCTCCAACTATAATACCTTTATCATTGGTTATGAGTTTTGCAAAGCCATCGCGTTCGCCCATCGTGTTCGCTCTTCCATTCGCACTCAAAGGAAACAGGAAGCTTCTAAATCCTTCTTCAAGACCTTTTTCATCTTCCTTTTTACCAACAGAAGCTACTTCAGGAGATGAATAAACCACAGAAGGAAATGCTTCGAAATCTATGTGGGATTCATAACCGGACAATTTTTCAGCAACGTAAACTCCTTCGGCACTCGCGACATGAGCAAGCATAACTTTTCCACGAACATCGCCGATGGCGTAGATGCCGGGAAGGCTACTTTCAAAATTCTCGTTTGTGACTACTGCTCCTCGTTCAGTTTTAACTGCCTTTTCAAGTCCTTCAGGGATAACAGGTTCCCTTCCGATAGAGACGAGTACTCTTTCAGAAAGGACCTCTTCGCCGTTGCTTAGAAACAGTTTGAATTTTTCTCCACTTTCTAACCTTTCAACCGCAGTTGAGAGCACCACTCTGACTTTGCGTCTGCTCAAGGCTCTTTCAATGGCCTTTGATACATCGACATCTTCGGTGGGAAGAAGGCGATCCATCAGCTCGATCAGCGTGACTGAACTACCGAGGTTAGAAAAGAGTGTTGCCATTTCCACACCGATGACTCCGCCTCCGACTATTGTTATGCTATCAGGCACTTCCTCCATGTTGAAAACATCATCCGAGCTCCAGATGCCTTCGACTCTGAAAGGGCTTGGGATTTTTGGACGGGAACCAGTGGCTATAACGAACTTCTCTGCTTTCAGCTGTTCCCCGGTTTCTTTTATGAAAAACGACCTTTCGTTGTAAAGGGCGGTCCCTCTGATTATAGTCACATTATATTTTTTAAGCAGAGTCTCAGTCCCTTTACGGGACATCAACACCGAGCGTTCCATGTGTTTTAACATCGTTTTGAGATCATAACTGACTTCCCCGGTTATGCCGAACCTCTTTCCTTTTTCCCGGACGCGCGCGTAAAGCTCAGAAGCCGAAAGAAGAGCTTTTGTAGGTATGCATCCGACATTGGTACAGGTACCGCCAAAGTGTTCTTTTTCAACAATGGCGACTCTTTTCCCTCGTTGTGCCAATCTTATGGCACAATCACTACCTCCAGGACCTCCGCCGATAACGACTACTTCAAAGTTCTCCATGGTACACCTCCCTATTTTCTCAGAAAAATAACGGGAACCTTCATCTCATCCGGTGAGAGGCCTCCGTGCCTGCCTTTCATTGAATGTTCCTGACCGGTGTATTTGAAACAGAAAGATCTGTCTTCTTCGGGAATCACAATGACTTCTCCAATGCGACTGATAAGTTCTGATGATGGCGTGCCACCAAAGAGATTCAGCTCTAGTGCCTCTGCTCTCAAAAAAGCTCTCAATTTCCCTTCATACTTTTCTTCGAGCATATTTTTCAGTTTTTCTGGATTGTTTGTATGAAGAAATACCGCTCTATGTTCCCCGGCCGGTAATGTGTAAAGCAGGTCGTAAATATCTATATCGTGTCTTGACCACCAGATCTCTCTGTCCCAGGGTGTAACTATCTGTCCATGGTCGGATACAATGAAAAACGCCACTTTCTTGTTCCTGATTTTCCTGAAGAAATCTTCAATCACCCTCAGTAACCAGTAAGCTTCGAGCTCGTAAGCTTCTGAATCGGGACCATACCTGTGACCATACGTATCGATCAATCCCCAGTAAACGAATATCAGACTCTCACGCGAATCGGACTTTAGGATAGTATGTAACTCCTCGAAAGTGTCTCCTATTCCATATACACCTTTTGAACTTCCACCGTTACTGTGCATTCGGGACAAGCCAGTATTCACAAAACTCTTTGAAGTGATCATGTATCCCCTTACTCCACTTTCATGCAAGTACTGAAACACTGTCTGAACAGGGATGAATTTAAGCGGGTCAAATCCCATTCTCGCCAGCGAATCCCTGTCCTGATAAATCGGGGTGAGTTCGATCATGTTGATCAAAGAACCGTACTCTTTCAGATAAAGAGTGTAACCCAGCATTCCATGAAGCGCAGGCGGAACACCGGTGAAATAGCTGGTCAAAGCCGCTGTTGTTGTGGATGGAAATACGGAGGTCATGTAGTTAAGGTCTTTGAGACCTAGAATTTCAAACTTCTTTTCGGCGAGCAATTTTTTCACAGTTTCATATCTCAAGGCATCGATAATAAAAACCACAACTTTTTCTATTTCTGAAAGGTCAATTCCTTCTTCCTCAAAAGGAAAACCTGGCCACAAAGAGTGACCACAAAAATGCAAAACCAATCCTGAAGAAAAGTTTGGAATGGATTTTTTTTGATAGTCTGGCAACATATATCTTTCAAACATAAAACCACCCACTCCCGTAAAAAAGCGGGGCATGGGCCCCGCTTCTATTCTACCCTTTTACAGCACCTTTTGTAAGACCGCCAACTATATAATCCTGCAATACAAGGAAGAAAGTAACCATTGGTATCGCGCCTATCAATGCTGCCGCAGTAAAAGGACCCCAGTTAGTTTCGAATCTTCCTGAAAACTGTTGAAGTCCAACAGCGTAAGTCCATTTGTTTATATCCTGTAGGAGAATCCGTGCCATTACAAATTCATTGAAAATGCCCATAAACGTGAGGATGGCAATCACCGCCAGAATAGGGCGTGCCAATGGAATAACGATTCTCCAGAAAGTCTGGAATCTCGTCGCTCCATCGATCATAGCAGACTCTTCCAGTGTATCGGGAATGGTATCAAAATACCCTTTTATAAGCCAGATGTTGAAAGCAATCCCTCCAGAATAAACGAATATCAATCCGCTGAGACTATTCAACCCGAAAAACGGAAGGTAGCTTCCCATGAATTGTAATAACGCATAGATAGCTATCATGAACATGATCGAAGGGAACATTTGAATCAGCAACAGGAAAAGCAACCCCTGTGACCGTCCGAAAAAGCGCATTCTACTGAAAGGATAAGCTGCCAGAGCCGCAACAGTAACACTTATGAGCGCCACCATTAAAGCGACTATTATCGAATTCATTATCCACTTCGTGAAATAGAAGTACGTGCTCTCTTTTTGCACCCATACCTGGTTGTTTCTAAAGAGTAGTCTGTCTATCTCTTTGAGCTGCGAGTGGTATTCTCCGGAATAGCTTGAAGGATAGTCAAGCATATCGGAGATCTTGCGTGATGCCCGCTGATACTTGGCATTGAAAACCTGGAAATACTTGTTGTAATTGTCTATCATCGTGGTAAATTCGTCTAATGTTATTGGAGTACCAAGGAAACGCAGGTGAATATAGTCATAGACCTTCTTCTTCAATGAAGCTTCCAGGGAACTAAGGTCATCAATGGCTTCGTCGAGAATTTGTGTTCCTTCTACTATATTCTGCCTGGCCTCTTCAAAATCGTCATACCATGTCAGATCCCGATAACGTATGTTGTACTTGAATCCAAAAAACTCAGATACGGTTTTCCCAGCTTCCGCAATATATGTTCTGGCACTATCAACTCCATCTATTTCTTTTAAGGCCACAGAACGTACATATTGCAATTTCAAATATTCTGCATTCCTGTTGTATTTCTCAAGAAGTTCATTATAACTGCTCTCAAGTTCCGAAACCCTTTGTTCAAGGAGTATTTTCTTTCTCTTGAGACTATCCAGATCATTCTGGACTATGGCTATTTGTTCCTCGAGATTCGTAGCTTCGCTCAAGACGTTTTCTATATCCGGTATAACCCTCATAAGATTCACCTGCGAAGCGTTCAAAACCTCGAGAATCTTTTTTATCTCAGGATTTCTCACGTTGGCAGCGAGTATTCCCGCCTTATCCACGAACCAGCTCAGACCGGTAGTGATGTTAACAAGAGTGGCGTAAACATCGTCTTTATAACCGATCCGTTCAAAGTCAGAGATAACCTTTCTCAAACGCTCATAAAAACCCAACAGATCTTCAGACTTTTTTTCTTCGACCCTTTCGATATACGGGGCTTCAAGAGCTTTTTCGACGGCAGATTTCAAAGAGTCTACTCTTTCCGATTCTGGAACGAGCACAGGTATGGCTAGTGCCAAAGTTTCCTGTAACTCTGTTCGGGCAGAAAGCGACTGTTGTAAAAGTTTCTCATTCCTGACGATATCCTTGTCCACGTTTGCAAGTTCCTCTTGAGAAACCAGATATTCGACATAATCGCGACCAAGAACCTCCGCCTTCTTCTGATCCAGACCATCAATAAGTTGTTTGTACAGAGTTTCTATTTCATTCCAGGTGGCATTGGCTGCTTTGAAAGTGTTATAAAGTCCTTCCCTTAATGTCTTTATTTCTTCAGCCAGTTCTTGAGATAATTCTTTTTCGAGTTTGCTTATGTATTTTCTTATATATTTGAAATATTCGTTCTTTCTCCACAGGCTATATTCAACTCCATTTTCGGATAGATACTCAGGTGTCCTTGTCAGACTTTCAAGAACTTCATCTTTCATCTCGAAATCCATCTCTTTCAGACGTGTGGAGAGTTCATCAGAATATTTCAGTGCATTTGCGCGTTCCGTCTCGTATTCCGATAAAAGAGAACTCAACTTAGAAGCTTCATCACCGTCGACTTCATTGAGAAAGAATAAAAACTTTCCTCCAGTCGAGGGAGCTGTACTTGAAAGAATCTCCAGCGCAGCCACACTTTTAACCTGACCGTCTTCGATCAGTTCTGACAACTCAGTGAGTTTCTTATCGATCAGCTTCAAATCCTCTTCTCTGAGCCTGTTTAGAGAAGCCAACATTTTTGTTTTTATATCACCAGCAAGAGCTTCTTCGGTCTTACTGAAAGAAGCCGTGAGCTTTGAAGTGATATCTCTGGACTCCAACATTAGAGACTCGAATTTTGTAAGATACTTCTCCACTGTCCTTTTAATCGAATCTTCGTCCTTATTTCTGAAACGTCCCAATTTATAAACGGCTTCTTGAATGTCCAGGATGAGCCTGGGAACGCTGCGTTCAGGGACAAGTAAATTCTTATAGTGTTGCAAAGTTACTCTAGTTGAAAACAGATGCGGCGAAAAAGCGGCCTGGTCACGCCTGATGGAGGTACTGATTAACCACACCATTGGAAAAAGAACTATAGCTACTATTATTATGAGTACAAGGTGCCTCAACCAGTATCTTTTCTTTTCTATAGCCATTATCTACTCACCTCTTCAAAAGCTCCGGAGAGTTTGAAGTTCAGCCAGCTCAATCCACCTACTATGACAAAGATCAGGATCGAAATTGCGCTCGCGAAGCCAAAATCCTGTCCCCTGCCTTCAAAGGCGAGTTTGTAGGTATAGGATATGAGAATGTCTGTTGCTCCGGCCGGGGTTGAACTTCCCGGAATAGCCGGGCCTCCCCCGGTCAAAAGGTATATCCCGACGAAATTGTTGAAGTTGAACGAGAAGCTCCCAACAAGCAGTGGAGCAACGGCGATCATAAGCAATGGGAAGGTGATCTTCCTGAATCGCTGAAAACCGGTAGCTCCATCGATCGAGGCAGCTTCGTAGAGCTCATCAGGAATGCTCTGAAGGGCTCCAAGCGTTATCGTCATCATATATGGGAATCCAAGCCATGTGTTCACTAGCAGAACAGCCACCTTTGCCCAAAAAGGGTCACTTAACCATTTAATTGGTTTCTCAGCTCCAAAGAGGCCCATCACAATGAATCTATTTATGATTCCATATGTTTCATTGAACATACCGTTTTTCCATACAAGAACTGATATGAAAGCTGGAATGGCCCAAGGGATTATCAGTAATGTTCTATAGATCTTTGTTCCCTTTAACTTTTTATCATTCAAAACCAAGGCAAGGGCCAGACCTATAACAAAAGTAAAAAGAACGCTTAGAGCAGCCCAGGTGAAGGTCCACGCAAAGATCTGCACGAATGGACCACTTATCCTGGGATCTTTAAGCATTTTCAAGAAGTTTTTGAATCCAACATCCGAAATATAGCCCTCTACAGCGTATTCCTGGCCGTTATCGTCTATATCATAAAAGAAGCCATCTCTTTCAGTTAGCACCCTGCCAGTTTTTTTGTTATAAACAACATTTTTCTGAAGGGTTCTACCACCCTCAATGGAAGTAATAGTCTTTATTCCGTATTTTCTCTCCGAGGTCGCAAAATTTGTGAAGAGTTTGTTGGGATTGAGCCTAACTTGCTGTCCATCTGGGTTTGTAAATTCGGCATTTTTTAACCAGATACCTCTGATTTCGCTTAAATAAAATGGAGCATTTGATTTCGTGGTACTATCACCAGGCGAATAGAAATACATATACCTTTCTCCGGTGTCTGATACAACAGAAAGGATATAATTGTGCAGAGCAGATCTGATGAGCTGGTAGGACTTACCGTTCACTTTTGCCTTGTCATTTATAACAGGAAACATCCTCGATTCAGCCAGAAGAATATTCCCTTTAGAATCCTTCTGCACCACATCTGGCCTGGGAGCTATAAAAAGCTCATCACTCGCTAGCGATCGAAACAAAACTATAAAATCGTCCGTTGGTCTGTATTCTTCCAACTTCACATAAATAGAAAAATCATATTCTACAGGATTATCAGGCACATAATAGTAGTCACTCAGAAGCTTCTGGATTACCTGGGGTCTGGTGAACAGGTGTCCCGTACCAAAATTAGTGAAAGCGGTTTTCAGAGTATAATACATTGGATAAACTGTCAGGATAAAGAGGAGTATCATCGCGGGAATCATGTATCTGTAAGGATATCCTTTGGGATTGATGAGAATATACGCAATGCTTACAAGAAGAACTCCAAGAATCACTGCCAGTCCGTAGTTGGCGTTAGCCCAGAGCAGTATGACACTCATCAATCCGAAGGCTCCAAATATAGAGAGTAGAACGAGAACGATTATGAATCCTAGAAGCCTTTTACTATCCATCTTAGATGCCTCCGAAGCTTATGATTAAACGCGGGGCGTTTTAGCCCCGCGAAATGATCTAATTTTGTAGAAAGTGCTATTCAAGTATTATTCACCAATCGCCGCTTTGATTTTTTCAACTGCAGCATTCAGAGCGTTCTCAACGGTGTCCTGATCATTGATAACAATGCTAAGAGCATCTCCCATTGCACCCCAAACAGCAGCCATTTCAGGAACGTTGGGCATGGGGATTCCGACGGAAGCACTCTTTGAGAACTGAAGAACATCGTACAACTCAGGGCCAGCATCTTTGGCGACGTAGTCGAAAACGTCCTTTCTGGCTGTTCCTCTTCTTTCACCGACAAACATACCATACTGCCCATCAAAACTTCCGATGTAATTTACGGCAAATTCGATAGCTTCAAGTTTGTTCTTGGATTTGGCATTGATCATGAAGCCCTGAACACCGACAAAGGGTTTTGGAGTGACACCGGGTTCAAGTTCGATCTCGTTGAAAGGAATGATTCCATAGTCGATGCCGGCATCCCTGTACCAGGGTGTAGCCCATGGACCATTGACGATGAATGCTGCCAGACCGTCTTTGAAGAGGGAGTCCATGAGGTTGTAGTTAGCGCCCTGAGGAATGAGACCATCGTCATACCATTTCTTGATTAAACTTACACCTTTGATGGCACCGTCGTTGTTCAAACCGATGTTATGAACATCGAGGCCACTTTCCGTATCCTTGAAGATGTATCCGCCGTAACCTGCGATGAAGGGGAAAGAGAAGTAGAAATTTCCCGCGTCATAGATGAACCCAACGATTTCATCATCAGCAATTTCTGCAGCCATTTCTTCGAGTTCGGCGATTGTCTCGGGGATTTCCTCAACGAGGTCCTTGTTGTAAATAATGCCGATGGATTCAATAGTGTAAGGCACACCATAGAGTTTTCCACCGTAACTGAAAGCGCTTAGAGCAACTTCGTAATACTGATCAGAATCAGGAAGGAATGGAATGGGTTCAAGAAGACCGTTCTTTGCAAGTTCCCCTACCCAGTCATGAGCACCAACGATTATATCGGGACCCTCTCCGGCGGGAGCAGCGGTGAGGAATTTCGACTTGATATCGCCAAAATTCACCTGCTGAATCTCCACCTCGATACCATAGTCCCTTTCGAAGTCTGCCGCGAGCTTCTGCAGTGCAGGGATCTGGTTTTCAGAAGACCATATGACGATCTTTGCACTGAGAAGGGCTGCGAACACAAAAACAACTGCCATAATAAGAGCAAGCTTTCTCATCCTTTTCAACCTCCTTTACGGATAATTTAGGCAGAAAGCCTCAATTAAATTTTATCAAGTTATAAAAAGTGGCAACATTACAATGCCGGGTTCCAGTATATGATTATATCAGAAAACCGCTGAATAATTCTATTTATTGACGAATTTTTACGTTTTTCTCCTTCTAATAATAGCGCTCTACACAGGATGCACGATTACAGTATCCGAATAGTCAGAGCTCAGCGAAAAATCTACTCCGAGTTCACTTTCATACTTTTTCACCAAGTATTTTCTACCGACCTCTCCCAGGAGAATCAATATTAACAGGTCTTCATCATTATTGATAATTGTCCTGAACTTTTCTCTGGTTCGCTCGACCTCAGGTTCGATATAATCTGCTGGTCGCCCTTCAATAACCACGCCACCCTTATCTATAATGAGTTTTTTAAGTTCCGGACAAATCGGCGCTGGTGGCTTCCCATAATGACCCAGAATGTATCTTTCCGTTTCTTTGGTGATTATCTTATAACGTTCCCCTGTGAGTACATTTAGAACAGCTTGAACACCGACAATTTGTGAAGTTGGGGTGACTAGCGGAGGATAACCGAGATCCTCTCTAACCCTTGGTACTTCTTCAAGTACCTCTTTGAGCCTATTCAGGGCTCCTTGAGACCTCAGCTGGCTGAGCAAATTGGAATACATGCCTCCGGGGATCTGGTTCGTAAGTATATCTGGTCTTATTGTTTTCATTGACACATCATGCTCAACATGTTTTTCTCTTATCCTGATGAAATACTCATTCACTTTCTCGAGTAATTTAAGATCAGGTTTTTCAGCATATCCAAGGGTATGAAGGGATACCCAGAGGCTTTCTACAGCCGGCTGAGAGGTGCCATATGCCAACGCGCTGATAGCCGTATCAACGATTTCAGCACCGGCTTCCACGGACGAAAGATAGGTAAGATCCGCGAGTCCCGTAGTGAAGTGGGCGTGAATCTCAATGGGCAGAGGACAGGTACGTTTTATATTTTCAACGAGCTTTTTCGCTTCACCAGGTGTAAGAAGCCCTGCCATATCCTTAATACACAGAGAATCAGCCTTCAGCTCTTTGTGAGCCTTCAATGCCAGATTAGTGAAGTATTCGATGTTGTGCACCGGGCTGGTGGTATATGAAATTGCCACCTGCAGGTGCATACCATTTTTCTTAACCTCTTTACAGGCTTTTTCAAGGTTTCTAAAATCGTTTAAGGCATCAAAAACACGTACGATGTCCATACCGTGGTTTGCCATCTTTTTCACGAATAATTCGACAACATCATCGGCATAGTGGCGATACCCCAGTAGATTCTGACCACGCAACAACATCTGTAACTTGGTCTTTTTAAATTTCTCTCTCATCCTGTCGAGTCTTTCCCAGGGATCTTCATTCAGGTATCTAACCGAAACATCAAAAGTTGCTCCGCCCCACATTTCAACACTGTTGTACCCGATTTCATCCATGACTGGAGTAATCTCTACCAGCTCTTCAGTCGTCAGTCGCGTAGCCAGTAGTGACTGGTGGGCATCCCTTAAGGTAGTGTCTGTAAATCGAACTTTCACGTGAAGCCCCCCTTTCTGTTGTACAATAATAGAATAGGAGGGCGATGTTATGAAGAGTACAATGGATGATTACAGTTTTGATATAGTTGTCATTGGAGCTGGGCATGCAGGCATTGAGGCGGGACTTGCCGCTGCGAAATCCGGAATGAAAACTCTGGTACTCGCCATCAACCTCGACACTGTCGGCTGGGCCCCATGTAATCCCGCAGTAGGAGGCCCGGCCAAAGGCATTGTTGCGAGAGAAGTCGATGCCCTTGGAGGCCAGATAGCGAAGACGACCGATAAAACAGCCATCAACATACGAATGCTAAATACGAGTAAAGGACCTGCTGTTAGAGCACTGAGAGCACAGATAGACAAGAGAGAATACAGTCTTGAAATGAAGAGAGTTCTGGAAAATCAGGAAAATCTTTATTTGAGAAGCGGCATTGCGACGGAGATAATTGCTGAAAATGGAAAAGTTACCGGAGTAGCAACTCATTTCGGCCAGTTATACCATTCCCGGGCGGTCATTGTTACAACTGGAACATTTCTGGGTGGAAAGATCTTCATAGGTCAAAAAGCTTTTGAAGCGGGAAGACTGGGTGAATTCCCCGCCAAGCAGCTAAGTGAATCTCTCAGGAAGCTTGGATTCAAATTGGCACGCTTCAAAACAGGAACACCTGCGAGAATCCTCAAAAGTTCAATAGACTTTTCAAAAATGGAAAGGCAGGACACGGCAGATGAGCCTCTCGCCTTTTCATATTTTTCAGAACCCAGAATCTTGCCAAAGGATAGTCCCTGCTGGTTGACCAATACCAATGCGAGAACCCATTCAATAATAAGGCGGGATTTGAGATTTTCACCTCTATATGGTGATGTAAAACTCATTCACTCCATTGGTCCCCGTTATTGTCCCTCCATAGAGGATAAGGTCATAAAATTCTCAGGAAAAGAGAGTCATCAGGTTTTTGTGGAGCCCGAAGGCAAAAACACTGCTGAATACTATCTGAACGGTCTTTCCACAAGTTTACCCTTTGAAACGCAATTAGAAATGATTCGTTCTGTTAGAGGACTTGAAAACGCCATCATCGTTAGACCGGCGTACGCTGTAGAATACGATTTCATCATCCCCGACCAACTCTACCCTACACTCGAATCCAAACTGATAGAAAACCTCTATTTCGCGGGGCAGGTAAATGGTACCAGCGGATATGAAGAAGCGGCAGGACAGGGAATCATTGCAGGCATAAACGCTTCGGCAAAACTTAGAGGGGAAGCACCTTTGATCTTGAAAAGATCTGAAGCCTATATCGGAGTTATGATAGACGACCTGGTAACCCGTGGCGTCGATGAACCTTACAGACTCCTTACTTCAAGAGCAGAGTATAGGCTCATGCTCAGACACGATAATGCTCATCTGAGGTTGACAGAATACGGATATAGATATGGATTGATCCCGAGGTGGTTCTACGACAATGTTGTAAACTTGCGGGAAGCCATTGCACGAGAAATAAACAGGTTAAATGAAATTGTCATAAAGCCCTCTAATGAAATCAATAATAGGCTCTTATCAGCTGGAACAACAGCGATTTACCAGTCCACCCGTCTTGCTCAACTCCTGAAAAGACCAAATGTCACCTACAGTCTGTTAAAGGACTTTGACCCCGAACCCATCGCGGAAACATCCCTAATGGAACAGGTGGAAACCACGATAAAGTACGAAGGTTACATTAATCGTTTAAAACAAGAAATAAGCAGGTTTGAAAAGTTGGAAAATGAAATTATTCCCGACGACATTGACTACGACGCTGTGCCCAATCTATCCACCGAGAGTCGTGATAAATTAAAGAAATTGAGACCCTTGTCTATAGGTCAAGCTATGCGTATACCCGGTATAAAACCTGCAGACATTCTGAATCTCTCCACATATCTGAAAGTACACAGAGAGAGGTGACACTGTTGAGCCGTGAGAAGATATATGTTTTTGGCCACAGACAGCCTGATACGGATTCGATAGCCAGTGTTATTGGCTATTCCTATATGAAGAATCAAACTGATGTTACAAATAAATACATTCCCTGCCGTTGTGGTCCTCTAAACAACGAGAGCAAATTTCTGCTGTCCTATTTCGATATAGAACCGCCGATTTTGATGGAAACTGTAGACCCCATCGTTGGGGATCTGGTCCTGAGAAATCCTATCGTGGCTTCGGAAGACACTTCGATATACGAGATAGCTCGCATCATGGAAGAATCCAACGTGAAGGTAGTACCAATAGTTGATAGTGACTTCAAACCTATCGGAATAGTTAGCGAGCGACAATTAGCCAGGACTTATGTGAAACGACTCTCTGTCGATTCATTGGAACTTCATCCTATAAATGTAAACACCATCGCACAACTCTTGAAAGGTAAAGTCCATGTGGCTCCTCCTGCAAATATTTTAAAAGGAAAGGTTCATATCGCCATTGACTCAATTGACAATTTTATAAAAAGGGTGAGAGAAGCAGACCTTGTTATTGTTGGAAATAACCTGCAAATGCAGCGTGAGTTGGTAAAGAAAAATGTAGCGCTTATGATTCTAACCAATTCGCTCACACCTTCAGGAGAAATAATAGAATTGGCGAGAAAAAAAGGAGTCGGGATATTATCAACACAGCATGGTCCTTTTGGGGTAGGTAAACTGATAAACCTCTCCATTCCAGCTAAAAAGGTTATGGGAACGAATTTTATAACTGCCACCCTTGATGAAAAGCTAGAAGACATAAAGGCCAAGATCTATGAATCAAAGGAACGCTTCGCCCTTGCCCTTGACGATGAAAAAAAACTCGTCGGAGTTATCACAAGAACGAACCTCCTATATGACACTAGAAAGAAGGTAATTTTGCTTGACCACAATGAAAGACCTCAGGCAGTTGATGGTCTCGAACAAGCGGAATTACTCGAGGTGATCGATCATCACCGGCTTGGTGGACTCACTACCCTTAAACCCGTCAGATTTCATAATGAACCCGTCGGGAGTACTTCTACGATCGTCGGAGAATGGTTTTTGAAATACTGCACTAAAAAGAATCCGCAGATTGCTGGCGTATTGACAGGAGGCATAATCTCTGATACGCTGGCTTTCAGGCTTTCCACGACTACCGAAAAAGACATAAAGGTGGCCCAAGATCTTGCTAAGATAGCGAACATCGATTTGGAAGAATTCGCCAGAGATCTTCTTCATAAGGGTCTCGATCTTACAGGGAAGGCTCCGTATGAGGTTGTAGTGAGGGATGTCAAGGAGTATGTAATAGGGGGATACAATATCGTAATCGCTCAAGTGATGGTCATGGACATGAATCAGGTTAAGAACAGACGCCAGGAATTCAGAGAAGCGTTAAAACGTCTTTATAGGGATTACAGAGCCGACATCGTTTTCCTCCTCTTCACAAACGTGCCTGAAAACCAGAGTGAGGTTTGGGTAGAGGGTCAGAAAGAGATAATCGAAGAAGCTTTCAACGTGAAACTCGATGATGACAATAGCGTGGTACTCAAAGGTGTTATGTCCAGAAAAAAAGACTTTCTCCCGCCGATCGGTGAAGTTTTGAGAAAAAAGAGATGAGAGTGATTCTCATCTCTTTTTCAGCATCTTCTGTATAAGTCCTTCCATGTCTTTCTGACTGAGGCTCTTACCATCTTTGAGTAGTTTAAACGCTGCCCGTATAACCAGTAACCTGGGGTATCTACATGTGAAATATTTTACGGGATCATTGACCGAGTTCTCTACAAAGTTTCTCTTCATTCTACCATCTCCCAACCTATTGACAGAAGCCATGGTGGGTATTATAATTCTTTTAGTATCGGGCTCGTAGCTCAGTTTGGTTAGAGCTTCCGGCTCATAACCGGGCGGTCGGTGGTTCGAATCCACCCGAGCCCACCAAAGCGGCTTAGGCCGCTTTTTTTACTGCTATAAATAATTTTAACATCTAACTGAAAATAACGCAACAAGTCCTGGAAAAGCGCGTTGTGCCATAAAGCAAGGCAGTTACAGAAATGAAGTCTATTGATTTAAACATATAACCTTATCTGTTAAATGCTATAACCCTCATCCCGAAAAGAAAAGAGTACCACCTTTTAGTATTAACTATAATTGTAATTACAGTAAATTATCAGTTACAGAGTAAACTGCTAGACGGTGATTTTGAAAACTTCAAAATGTCCCGTTCGTATGAACGATCCTGCCATCAAGGACTGTCATTATGACTTCTAAAGTATCGAGTTCATTAGCAGGAACAGATAAAAGCTCCCTTTCAAGAACAAAAAAATCTGCCTTTGAACCTGTACTAAGTGGCAAAACTAAGCTTCTGTTTTCCAGTAACCTGCCAGAAACCATGTACATATACAGAATATCCTTCCTATCAAAAAACGCTTCCGCTACCTGCATATTCTGATAGGGATTGACCCCTTCAACAGGCGAATCAGTGGATAATGCAAGTTCAATTCCAGCTTTCAAGAGCGCTTTGAAGGGATAAGCGCTCTTGATTCGGTTGGGTCCAAGTCGGGAAATGGCCATTTCTTTGTCTGTTTTAAAAAATATTGGCTGAATGGACACTTTGAGTTTCAATCTGGCAATTAATTCGATTTGTTCCCTCCAGGCGATCTGTACATGTATCAATCTGTGCTTCAACGGGTTACCGCCTTTGATTACTTTGAAAGCCTCCAGGGCTTCATCCAGTGCCCTGTCGCCTATCACATGGACGTTCAATTGTATTCCTTTGCTTTCGGCCATTTGCACGAAGGGTAATAACTCCCGTCCTGAAAGGTAGAGTATCCCATTATTATTCCATTCATCGGTGTAAGATTCGCGCAAAGCAGCTGTCCGTGATCCAAAGGAGCCGTCGAGATAAATCTTCGCAGCTCTCAAAGTGAAGAAATCTGTTTCATATTTCTGTAGAGTCGGGAGATTCTCGAGTTCCGACAGAGATTCTACCTTGAGTTTCTCATATATCCTTATATAGTTCTGAGTCGAAAGAACATCCATTAAATCCTGAAGAAAAGCATCATGGTAATCGTCACTATGCACACTTGTGACTCCGTATTTTAAAAATTCACTCGCACCGGTTCTCAAATACCTTTCTATATCCTCTTTTCTGAGCGAAAGTCTCTTATACAGCATTTCTAGAGCCCGTTCTTTAATAATTCCCGTATTAAGATCCGTTTCATCGATGCCATGAAGATCATGCAGAGAATATTTCTGTATCATCGAACTATTGACCGTGGCTATATGACCACATTTACGCACGAGTACCACAGGAATATTAGTAACATTGTCGAGAAATTTTTTATCAGGGACAAAACCGAGTCTCTCCTGATCCCAGCCCCGTCCGTTGATAAACATGTAAGAATGATCTCGTTCCCATTCCTTCAATGTTGCAACAAACTGAGATTCAGAAGTGATATTTGTAAGATCAAGGGTAAACCGCTTCTTACCTGTTGCTACAAGATGGGCATGAGAATCAACCATACCGGGATAAACATATCTTCCACCAAGGTCAATAACTTCAGCCTTTTCTGGCTCGCGGTTTACAATTACACCACCTTCAATGAATAGGTCACCAAAGACATAGTTACCTGTGCACGGATTATAAATTCTGCAATTTTTAAATACCCTATTCATAGCTCTTTCAACACCTTTGCAATTTGTCCTGCCAGTGCAGCGTTGTTTTTAAGCAGGGCGATATTCGCTTCAAGAGTCTTACCATCCGAGAGTTCTCCCAAGCGGTTCAACAGAAAGGGAGTGAGGCTCTTTCCAGAGATGTTTTTGCTTGTTGCCTCAGTTATTGCTGTCTCAATGTATTTCATAAGCTCATAGTGAGGAATCTCATATTCCGTGGGTATGGGATTTGCTACGAGTATAGCACCTTCTATCCCCAATCTTTTCTTCTCTTCGAATATCGCAGCGATTTCCTCGGGAGTATTCACAGTGATATTCACCGGAAATTTACTGAAACGTGTATGGAATAGCGGGAATCTATCTGTCCTGTAACCCACCACAGTAACTTGAAAAGTCTCCAGAAACTCCAGGGTTTTTTCTACATCGAGAATGCTCTTCACGCCTGCAGAAACCACTATCATGTTGGTCTTTGACAGTTCAACAATGTCTTGTGAAACATCCCATTCGACACCTTTATGAACACCTCCGATACCACCTGTTGCAAATACCTCTATTCCCTCTCTGGCTGCAAGTTTCATCGTTGCACTCACAGTGGTAGCAGCATCCTTTTTCAGCGCCACAGCTACCGCTATTTCAGCAGTGCCGACTTTCATAACGTTCTTCGCCGTTGAAAGGTATTTTATCTCGTCCCGCGTGATACCTATTTTGATTTCTCCTCCGATAATGCCTATGGTTCTTGGTACTGAACCATTCTTTTTCACTTCTTCTTCCATCGCCACGGCCGTCTCAAAATTTGCAGGCCATGGAAGGCCATGGGCTATAACAGTCGATTCGAGAGCAACATATGCTTTGTCCATTAAAACACCTCCGATTTGACCACATTTTCAATCAATCCTCAAAATACTTTTTCGAAAAAAACCTCGCCATATAAAGACCAGCAAGAAAACCTCCAACGTGTGCCCACCACGCTACTCCTGAAAAGTCTAACCCGATTATCGAAAAGGCACCGCTGAAAAATTGAATGAAGAACCATATGAGCAAGAAGATGAAAGCCGGTATTTCCACGATGAACGGGAGGAAAAAGATGGGTATGAACGTGAGAATTCTGCTCCAGGGAAAGAAATAAAGATAAGCACCCATTACCCCGGCAATGGCTCCTGAGGCACCAATAACAGGTACCTGAGAAGTAGGAGAAATGAGAAATTGCAGGGTACTGGCACCTAAACCCCAGAACATGTAATAAACGAAGAACCTGAAATGGCCAAGGGTATCTTCGACGTTGTCTCCGAAAATGAATAGTGTCCACATGTTCCCGATTAGATGCATCCATCCACCATGCAAAAAAATGGAAGTCACAAAAGGCGAAAGGTCAAAACGATTGTATTGAATCAAGAATCTGCTGTATAACAAAACATGCCCCTTTGTATATCGTGCCGGCACCAATCCATGGTGATATATAAAAAGAAGTAACTCACCATTCGATAGCGAGAGCTCGTATATGAAAATGGTGATATTCGCAACAATTATTGCCCACATTACATACGGTTTTCTCCTGCTGGGAATGGTGTCTCTAAGCGGAAACAACTCATCACCTCCTAGTTTTATTTTACCAGAAAGGGTTCTTGAAAAGCTTCTAGCTTGATGATATAATTTAGTCGCTTTGCCCCCGTAGTTCAACGGATAGAACGGCGGATTCCTAATCCGCAAATGAAGGTTCGATTCCTTCCGGGGGTACCAAGTGGCACGGGTTTCTCCGTGCCATTTTTTTCAAGTCTTTTTTCTTTGTCATCTTAGAAAATAGTCAATGCATCACAGACATATGCAGCACTAATTGAAAATAAACGCTGTTCTTTGCCGATTTGTGGGGTTGTTCACAAATAACTTGAGGAATAAAATCAAGCTGGAACACACAATTTTTTCCGAGGAGGTTTACTAAAGTGGCCGAAATTAATCTGTTCGAAAATGCTCTTAAACAGTTCAGAAAGGCCGCCAAAGTTATGGAACTCGATCCGTGTCTCGCTGATGTACTCATGCACCCTAAGAGAGAGCTCACAGTCAACTTTCCTGTCAGAATGGACGATGGTAGTGTAAAGGTCTTCACAGGTCACAGGGTTCAACACAATATCGCCAGAGGTCCCGCAAAAGGAGGAATAAGATATCATCCGAGCGTCACTCTCGATGAAGTCAAGGCTCTTGCTTTCTGGATGACATGGAAATGTGCTGTGGTCGGTATTCCGTATGGTGGAGGTAAAGGTGGAGTCGCTGTAGACCCTTCAAAACTCTCAACGGGTGAGCTTGAAAGACTCTCAAGAAGGTTCTTCTCTGAGATACAGGTAATAATTGGTGAGGATAAGGACATTCCTGCTCCTGATGTTAATACAAACGCACAGATCATGTCCTGGTTCATGGACACATATTCGATGAATGTCGGGCATTCAGTTCTGGGTATCGTTACAGGAAAACCCATGGATATCGGAGGTTCAGCCGGAAGACCGGAGGCCACTGGCAGAGGTGTCAGGGTCGTAACCGAAGAAGCCATAAACTACAAAGGTCTAGATGCAGAATCCGCTACAATCGCTGTTCAGGGTTTTGGAAACGTCGGTTCATACGCCGCCAAGCTCATCAAAGACGAGCTCGGTTCAAAGATAGTGGCTCTCAGCGACGTTTCTGGAGGCATCTACAATCCAGATGGATTGGATATCGATGATGTTATAGCATACAGAGATCAGAACAACGGCGTAGTTAAAGGTTATCCAAATGCCAAAGCAATCACCAATGAAGAGCTCCTCACCCTAGATGTGGATATTCTGATTCCTGCTGCCCTTGAAAACGCCATCACTATGGAAAATGTCAACGATGTGAGAGCAAAAGTTATTGTCGAAGGAGCCAATGGTCCAGTAACGCCAGAGGCTGAAGAAATTCTTCTCGAAAAGGGTATCTTCATCGTTCCTGACTTCCTGGCAAATGCAGGAGGCGTCACTGTTTCTTATTTCGAATGGGTTCAGGGACTGCAGTGGTATTTCTGGGACATCGAAGATGTGAGGAAAGCCTTGCATAAAATCATGCGCCAGGCCTTCAGCAACGTCGTCAACACAATGCACAAGTACAATACAGACATGAGAACTGCCGCCTATATCGTTGCCATTGACCGTGTGGCAACTGCTACAAAACTCAGGGGTATTTATCCTTGATAAGGTAAAAATCAAGAGGGGGGCTTAAGCCCCCCTTTTTTCTATTTCATTTCAAGATGTTCCATAAGTTCGCTGAGTTTTAACTCGACATCCGCTTCAATGAGTTTCGCCAGGAACTCGTCCAGGTCTCCGTCAAGAATTTCTGCAAGCCGGTAACTCGTGTAATTTATCCTATGATCGGTTACTCTGTTCTGTGGATAATTGTATGTCCTTATCTTTTCACTCCTATCTCCAGTACCTATCTGTGATCGCCTCTTTTGCGACATTTTTTTTAACTGATCCTGCTGCATCATATCAAACAATCGTGCTCTCAGCAGTTCCATAGCTCTTGCTTTGTTCTGATGTTGTGAACGCTCACGCTGAACAGTTACTGTTATACCCGTAGGAAGATGAACTATTCTGACGGCTGATTCTGTTTTATTCACATGCTGCCCACCAGCGCCCGAAGATCTGAAAGTGTCTATTCGTAATTCAGACGGATCGATCTTAACATCCAGCTCCGTAGCTTCTGGAAGGATAGCGACCGTCGCTGTGGACGTGTGAATCCTACCGCCAGATTCTGTCCTTGGAACCCTTTGAACTCTGTGTACACCACTCTCGTATTTGAGCTTTCTATATACTCCTTTGCCCCTTATCTCAAACACAATTTCTTTGAAACCACCAAGGTCTGTTTCATTTGAATCGAGTACTTCAACCTTCCAGCCAGATCTTTCAGCGTATCTTGAGTACATCCTGAAAAGATCAGCTGAAAACAATGCTGCCTCTTCTCCACCAGCGCCCGCTCTTATCTCGACTATTATATTCCTTCCAGAATCTTCGTCAGGAATGAGCCGCATTTTTAGTTCAAGAAGAAGGTTCTCCACTTGCTTTTCAACCTGCTCAATGGTTGACCTGATTTCTTCCTGTTCTTCTTGTGGAGATTGTTCAAGCATGTCTTTCCATTCTTGAAGCTCTCTTCTCTTTGCTTCAATCTCTTCCTCTAGTCGAAATATCTCCCTGAGCTCCGCATGTCTTTTACTAAGTTCCATAAGTTTATCTGGGTTTGACACAACCTCAGGGGATGAAAGCTCTCTTTCGACTTCTTGAAGTTGTTTTTTGAGTGAATTCAAAATATCAACGAGCTCCATTAAATTAACCTCCTGGTTATGGTTTCCGGGTCACGGGCAAAGTTTTTCACCTGTTCCATGGTTATTAATCCCTCCTTGAATGCATTTACCAATGCATCATCGAAAGTGATCATGCCAAACTTTCCACCCGCTTGCATCATGGATTCTATTTGATGGAACTTCTTCTCTCTTATAAGGTTTCTTATGGCCTGAGTTACGACCATGATTTCGATGATGGAAATCCTGCCCTTGCCATCTTTTCTTTTCAGTAACCTCTGGTAAATAACAGCTAGAAGGCTATTTGCCAGTTGCATCGCTATCTGGTTCTGTTGATGTGGTGGGAAAACGCCGATGATCCTTTCAGGCGTAGTGGCAGCAGAATTTGTATGAATCGTTGAGAAAACCAGATGTCCGGTTTCAGCTGCTGTCATTGCCAGTTCCATCGTCTCGGGATCCCTCATTTCACCAACCAAAATGACGTCCGGATCCTGCCTCAGAGCATATTTCAAACCATTATAGAACGAAGCTGTGTCTGAACCCAGCTCCCGCTGGTGGATCAATGCCATTTTTGATTCAAAGACATACTCAATCGGGTCTTCTATCGTGATGAGATGGACGGGACGGTGTCTGTTAATGTGTTCAAGCATCGCAGCAAGTGTCGTTGATTTTCCGCTTCCAGTTGGCCCCGCGACAAGTATAAGCCCTTTATCCGGTGTGCAGAATTCTTTGAATAACTGCGGATATCCAAGGTCATCGAGGGTGCGAATGGTCTTGGGAATCAATCTTAACGCAAGGATTGGTTGTTTATTGGAAAAATAGAGATTTCCTCTCACACGTGATTCTCCAAATGTGAAGGAAAAATCAACTTCTTTCTTGTCTACAACTGTCAGTGCAATTGCAGAAAGTTCCTCGAGCTCTTTTAGTATCTGTGACATGTTCTCTTCGGTGATATGTAATTCATTGTCATTCATAAGGGAACCATCTATTCTGTATACAACTTTTTCTCCCGGGGTAATGTGTATATCGCTCACTCCATATTTTTCTCCCTTTGAAAGAATTTCATCGATCAACATCGCCACACCTCCTTTTCTTATGGATTTTAACACAGAGAATTAACCATGTTTTTCTTGTATGATTGTATTATCTCTTCAGATTGATACAGGAGGTTAAGAAATATATGTTTTACGAACTCTTTCTTCGATCATTTGCGGATGGTAATGGAGACGGTATAGGGGATTTCAAAGGCGCTACTGGAAGACTCGACTATCTCATGGAACTGGGTATTTCTGGAATATGGTTACTTCCGATAATGAAATCACCTTCATATCATGGCTACACCGTTTCAGACTTCTATTCGGTTAATCCTGTATATGGCACTTTGGAAGATGCGAGAGAATTCCTCGAACAGGCTCACAATAGAGGAATCAAGGTAATTCTAGATATACCTTTGAACCATACAGCTATCACACACCCATGGTTTTTAAAAGCACTGGAAGGAGATAAAAAACATAGAGAGAAATATCTCTGGCTTGAAAAATCAGAATGGTTGAAAGCCCGCAGACCCTGGGATGCCCAGGAAGTCTGGTCTAAGATAAACGGTGAATATTATTATGCACTCTTTGGACCGGGAAGTCCTGATTTGAACTATGAAACCCCCGATCTCTGGGAGGAAGTTAAACGAATACTTTCGTTCTGGCTCTCCATAGGATTCGATGGTTTCAGATTTGATGCCGCAAAGCATATCTTCGACTTCTCAAAAGAAACAGGAGAATGCGAATATCAACACGAACGAAACATCTCTTTCTGGAAAGAGATGACAGATTACTGTCGTAAGCTAAAACCCGACATCATCTTCGTTAGTGAAGTCTGGGATGACCCGCATGTAGTGGACATGTACTCTTCTGTTTTTGGAATCGGGTTCAATTTTCCTTTATCATACGCGATAAAGGAAAATGTTCTATCTCTAAATCCTGATAAGCTAGCAGGAGCACTTAATCACGTTATGAAAAAGTATTTTGAAAGTGAAAGAGCTTACGATTACGGTACCTTTTTGACGAACCACGATATGACGAGACTGCTGTCATATATGAAAGATGACGAAGAAAAAGCGCTTCTTGCTCTTTCAGTGCTCATGACTCTCCCCGGAGTTCCTTTTCTCTACTACGGCGAAGAGCTTGGTATGAGGGGGATATACAACGAATTCGCTAACGAAGCCCAGCTTGAACCTTTTCCCTGGTACGATATGGGATATGGCCCTCTGCAAACTGAATGGAAGGCTCAAGCCAGCAACCCTCCACATTCAGGACTCTCATATGAGGTTCAAAGCACGAAAATTGATTCTTACTATTCAAGATTCAAAAAGATCCTGTCCTTCAGGAATAGAAATCGTTGGTTGGATAGTTGCAGGATACAGGAAATAAAAGCTGATAACGGAGTGCTTCACATTTTCCTTGAAAGTGATGGAGAAACGGCTCTCTTTGCACACAATTTTAATCGGGAAGCGGTTTTACTTGAGCGGAGAGAACGTGCTATTCTAATAAATAGGGAGCTATCAGAAACGAAAAACGGAATTCTTCTTGGGGCAATGAGTTCAGTACTGATCAAATAAAAAAAGCGGGCTGCAGCCCGCAACAGGTATTAGGGGGGTAAGCTTTATAAATAAGACTGATTATGTTCTATTTTTGTTCAATGGAGAGGAATATTGTGGAAAACAGGGATAAGTACGCCAAAAAAGGGGCAGTGATTGGCATTATTGGAAATGCCTTTCTTTCTGTATTGAAAATCTTCACCGGGTTATTCACCGGAAGCATGGCTATAACCGCAGACGGCCTGGACTCCGCGACGGATATAGTAACATCAGTAATCACTCTCATTTCCACAAACCTCTCACAGAAGCCACCTGATACAGAACACCCATATGGCCATGAACGCGCTGAGACCATCGCTTCGAAGATTATATCTATTGTAATATTCTTTGCGGGAGCACAACTTGCTATCTTTTCCGTGCAGAAATTAATTTCTGGAAACCTTCACATAGAACATCTTCCGGTTGTGTTATATGTAGCTTTTCTTTCATCAGCTGGGAAGTATACTCTCTACAGATACAAATTGTACATAGGACGTAAAATAGACAGCTCTGTTTTTTTAGCCGATGCCATCAATATGCGAAGTGATATCTACATTTCCCTTTCCGTGGTCGTTGGAATGGTCATCGTTAAACTGACCGATTTATTTGTCTTCGATACCATTCTGGGGCTCCTGGTCTCTGCCTTTGTCATAAAGACGGCAATCGAGCTGTTCATGACAAGCAGCTACGAACTGATGGATGGTATTCCAGCTAAAAATAATATCTATAGAAGGGTGCTAGAAGAAGCCACAAGAATTGACGGTGTTTCAAATCCTCATAGGATAAGGATAAGAAAGTTCGGACATAAGTATTTCGTTGAATTGGACATGGAAGTAGAAGGAAATCTCACTGTCAGCAAAGCCCATGAATTATCAAAAGCTGTTGAGAAAAATATTAAGTCGAGTGTACCTGAAGTGTACGATGTACACGTTCATATCGAACCTTTTGGGAATATAGAAAGGGAAACATTCGGACTTGATAAATCACACATTTCCAAGGGAAAGGATGGGGAAAATGAATGATGAATCAGATAGGCTAAACCTGCCCGCTTTTTCTCCAGAAAAATATGGTGATATTCCAAACCCATTTTGGATAATGGACAGTGGAGGTAAAATAATCTTTGCAAACGTCTGTTTCCTGAGGTTTTTTCGGAGAACGCGTGAACAGGTTCAAGGAAAGCCATTGGAAGAAGTTATCGAAAGGAGATCTGCAAGGAATATTTCCAGGCTCTTTCGTTTGCTCCTAAAGAAGGGAGAAACCGTAAAAGAACAGATGCTGCTGACGGGAGCAACAAACACTGGTTATTTTAGCGTTACGTTGGTTCCTGTTTTCAAAAATAGAAATCTAAGTCATGTTATTGGTCATGCATTCGATCTAACTCCACTGGAAAATCGATGCGCGGAAATCATAAGGGATAGAACGAGCTTCGTAAATGTGCTGGCAAGAGTCTCTGAAAGAACACTTCCAGAAACAAACCGACACCTGAGAATAATTTCAGAAGCCTCAGCAATGATGGCCATGGTGTTGAAAGAAAAATATCCACGCGAAATCACAAAAGAATTCGTCGAAAATATACGCGGAGCTTCTCTGCTTCATGATATTGGAAATCTTGAGATCCCATCAGAGTTGCTATTGAAAGAAGAAAAGCTTTCAACTGGAGAGTATCAAAAAGTGAAAGAGCACACGATAAAGGGAGTAGAGTTGATCAAAAATTCCCCGGGAGACCCGAATTCAGCTTTTCTCACTATGTGCGTGGAGATTATCGAATACCATCACGAAGCTTTCGATGGCAGTGGATATCCCCGCGGATTGTCAGGTGAAGATATCCCCCTCCCCGCCAGAATAGCCAGCGTAGCGGATAATTACGCTTCCATGAGGGTAAAGCGGCCTTACAGGGATTCACTGCAAAGGGATAAAGTTCTGGAAATTATTTATAGCGAAAAAGGAAAGAAATTCGACCCGATAGTAATCGATGCTTTCCTTTCTATCGAGAAAGAGTTGAATGCCCTAACAGAACTCGAATGATTTATGGTTTAATTATAATGATTCTAAAATCGTTAGTGGGGGTGACAAAATGAGAAAACTCGATGGAACCAAAACACTTGAAAACCTCATGAAGGCATTTGCTGGCGAATCTCAAGCTAGGAACAGGTACACGTTTTTCGCATCAATTGCCAGAAAAGAGGGATTCGAGCAGATAGCAGCAATATTTCAAGAAACTGCTGACAACGAGAAAGAGCACGCCAAACTCTTTTATAAACATATAGTAGAAAATGTTGAGAAACTACCCGTTGCAATTCACGTTGACGCCGATTACCCTGTAGAGTACCGCTCCACGCTGGAGAACTTGAAGGCAGCAGCAGAAGGGGAAAATGAAGAGTGGACAGATCTGTATCCGCACTTTGCCGATGTGGCAGAAGAAGAAGGATTCAGCGAAATCGCGAATACTTTCAGGCAAGTCGCAAAAGTAGAAGAAAGGCATGAGGCAAGATACTTGAAGCTCGCAAAAAATGTTGAAGAAGGTAGAGTCTTCAAAAAGGAAGAGAAGATTCTCTGGAAATGTAGAAACTGCGGATACATTTTCGAAGCTTTCGAAGCACCAGAAAAATGTCCGGCTTGCAACCACCCTCAAAGCTATTTCGAAGTTTTCGTGGAAAACTATTGATAAAACGGGGGAAAAGAGTCCCCCCGTTATATATACTTCGTGAGAGCTGGTTCATTCAAGCTGATGAAATCTCTTATTTCGTTCAATCCATAATTTCCCAATGCTCCCCTGTATTGAACGTTCAAAGCTCCAAGTACGTTGCCAAATTTTACAGCGTCTTTTAGTGTTCCACCGGAAGAAAGGACATGTATAAATCCCGCGTTGAAGGCGTCTCCAGCTCCGGTAGTATCCACAGCTTTCACTTTGTAAGATGGAACTAAAATTCCTTCCGGCAGCACTTCCGCGCCATTGGCGCCTTTCGTTACGATAATATATCTCGATTCCGGGGTACCAAAGCCACCAATTGATTCCCATTCCCTTTCATTTAAGATCAGGTAGGTAACTTTTGATGACAGCCTTATCACACCCTCAGGCTTCTCAAAACTCACTATGCCGCCAGGCGCATAACTAATCGGAATATCCCGGTGAACGCTGTTCAATACATGTTCAGCCTGCGCGATGCTTACACCGGCAAGATGTAAAAAAGTAGTTCTCGCGGGGTTCGCAATTTCAGGAAGTAGTTTTTCATTTATCCCCCGATGTGTGAAAAGAAAACGGTGTCCATCGTCTCTGACTGAAACAAAACAGAATCCTGTTCTTTCATCATCAACGATCTTAATATGTCCTACATCAATCCCCTGTTTTCCGAGCTCTTCTAGAAGCCATAGACCAAATATGTCTTTCCCAACTGCTCCGCTCAAAATCACTCTTCGACCTAATTTTGAAAGTTGAATAGCGGTGTTGGATGCAGTGCCACCAATTCCAGGCTGTAAGTCCAGAATCCTGCTTTCTTCCACATTTCCGACCTTTTCAAGTATCGCCGTAACGTCAAAATTGATATTCCCTATTACCTGAATCATGAATGTCCCCCCACAATATGGTTAGTTTTCACCCCTTCAAGGCGTAAAATACTAAAGGGGTGGTGTCCCTATGAAGAAGCGCTATGGACAAATTATTTTACTATTTTTTCTTGCTTTTTTCTTACAGGCGTGCATTCCATCCGCTGCTGACAGACTCCAGGAAGGTTTTAACCATTTGAAAGCGGGAGAGATTACATCAGCAAGAGAGGCTTTCATCAGCGCTGCCAACTTCTCGAGCAATGCCACGACAAAGGCTCTAGCTCGTGAAGGTCTTGGCTGGTGTTATTATCTTGAGGGAAATTTTCCTTTCGCTGAAACTTACTTTTCCCAGGCCGTTGCAACTTCTCCTGACAAGAAAGAGGTACTCGCAGGACTTTCTCTCACAAAAGCGAAGATCGGAAAATTGAGCGAATCTGTGAACAATGGTTTGTTCATTCTGTCAACGACCGATGACATCCTCGTCGATTATCTACCAGATCCCCTCGAAAGAGAGGAATTTCTTAAGTTCCTCACGGTTGTTTCTCTCATTTCAGGCAGTGCAGACTACGAAGAGCTAAAAGGCGAGATTTCTGACACAGGGTTCCTGAACAAATTAGTACTCCTCGAAGGCGGTGAATGATATGCGGATTCTGCTTATCGCTCTATTTATCATAATAACAGCCTTCTGTTTTTCCGTACCGGCATACCCTGGTGAGTTACCACTTCACCAGCCCGATGGCAGTGTAATCTACGTAAGGCAGGTCGGTGACGAATATGCCCACTTACTGCTTTATGAAGGGCAGCCGATCGTTAAAAACCCGGAAACTGGCTGGTGGGAATTCGCATCTATTGAAAGGAACAACCTTGTACCAACGGGCTTACGAGCAGGGATTGACAAACCGTTCTTTATTCAACGCTCTAAAATAGAAGATTATTTATCTTCAAAGAAACGACCGGAAAGTTATGAAAGAACCTCTCCAATCATCGGAACTGTTAAATTTCCCGTCATACTAATCAATTTCTCAGACACAGCTACCTCTTTTGAACTCAGCGATTTCGATGAATTGTTCAATGGATTCGGGTATTCTGTCAAAGACTACTACCTTGAAGTTTCGGGTGGATTAATGCAGCTCCAGTTCACTGTTGTAGGCTGGTTTACCGCTTCGAAGACACATGATTACTATGGATATAACATTGGAGATATAGATGGCTTCGACGCTCATCCCGATGAACTTGTAAAAGAAGCAATTCTTGCCGCTGACCCTTATCTGGACTACTCTGTATTCGACAACGATGGTGATGGTTCCGTAGATGCGGTAATAGTGGTGCACCAGGGCAATGGTGAAGAGGCTTCAGGCAACCCAAACGACATCTGGTCACATCAATTTTACGCTTATACTCCAACCAACGATGGTGTTGCAGCTTCAAGATATACCATCCAGCCTGAAACTTTGTTTGATGATCTTAACACCATCGGTGTGATATGCCATGAACTCGGTCACGTCTTCGGTCTGATAGACCTGTATGATACCGATTACAGTTCGGACGGTATCGGGAACTGGGGAATAATGGGAACAGGTTCATGGAACGGCCTTTCAAGGGCCGGAGATTCTCCAGCGCACTTTTCAGCCTGGAGCCTTTTGAAGCTTGGCTGGGTAAGTGAAATGAGTCTGAACGATTACACAGGAAGCCGTATCTTCAAACCTGTTGAAACAGATTTTGAAGTATATACCTTCGACAATCCAGATAGAGAAGGGATCGAATATTTCCTTTTTGAAAACCGCAGAAACGTTGGTTATGACTCCGCGCTCCCGGGCGAGGGACTGATTATATATCATGTCGATGAAGCCGCAAATCAATCAAATGATACCCATCGAAAAGTTGATGTTGAAGAGGCAGATGATGACAATGCTCTTGATATTCAGGGTGGAGATAGGGGTTCACCAGGTGATCCCTTCCCCGGTACTTCAGGCAACACCAGCTTTGCTCTCCACACAAATCCTGATTCGAGGTTCTACGATGGTTCGGCAGAACTGAGACTCATCAACATTTCTGCATTTGGAAGTGATATTATAGGTGAAATAGCGACCAGAGTCATTAAAAAAGAGCCTTCACCTTATGTGATCTACGGGCAGGTTGAAACATTAGAATACGAATTTTTCACCACTGCAGCTAGTTATACGCTTAACGCATCCCCTGACATAGTCCAGTCGACCACTCTGAAAGATGGGAATATAAAACTCGAAGTCAGAATCAACGTGCCGAATGAAGTCTTCAATATAACATTGGAAGCAACCGATACAGATGGTATCCATGAAAATTCGAGCATCAATTTCTTTCCTTTTTCTTATTTAGTAACTAACGATGGTGTTTCAAATTCGCTTCTGATTGTCATCCACGAACTCGGTGGCTGGAGTGAATCTCCAGGAACAGGCTGGGTTCAGCAATTTGATTATTACTGGAAATGGATTGACAATCTACCCACTTTTATATTCGGTCGAGAAATCACCGAATGACAATCTGCCGTCGGTAGTTTCTGCCAAATTTTTCATATTTCGATTTCAAGCGCCCTACATGCTAAAATTTTGTGGGGGGTGGTTTTGTGTTAGTATTTCCTTCGGGATTTCTCTGGGGCGTTGCCACTGCGGGCCATCAAATAGAGGGGAAGAATTTCTTTTCGGATTGGTATGCCTGGGAAAAACTCGGAAAAATAAAAAACAATGATACCTCTGAAATAGCCTGTGGTAGCTGGGATAACTTTGAAAGAGACATTAAAGCTCTTAAAGAACTCGGAGTTAAGACATACAGATATTCGATAGAATGGGCCAGGGTTGAACCGAGGATAAACAAATTCGATAAAGACTCTCTTTTGAGATACCGGCGTTTTACCGAAAGGCTCGTAGAAGAGGGGATAAAACCGGTGGTGACACTTCACCACTTTGTTAATCCACTCTGGTTCTCTGAACTCGGTGGATGGGAAAACGGAGAAAACCTTCGTTACTTCAAAAGATATGTGGAGCATGTCGTTTCTGAATTGGGTGACCTTGTGCCTATCTGGATTACCATCAACGAACCAAACGTTTATTCGATAATGTCTTATCTTCGAGGTGAATGGCCACCTGAAATAAAGGATACGGGGAGAGCTATGCAGGTACTTTCAAATCTGCTTTACGCCCACAGTGAAGCTTTCGATGTCATAAAAGAAAGGTATCCAGCGTCTATGGTCAGTGTCACGTGCAATTTTATGTTTTTCTATCCCGCACGTAAATTCAACTTATTCGATAGGATAATCTCTTCCAGACTCAACCACTTCTACAACTGGGTTTATCTCGATTCTATAATCAGTGGTAGGATACTCAAACCTCTGGGAAGGGGTGAAAGTTCACCGAAGATTAAAGGTAAGCTGGACTTTATTGGCGTAAATTATTATACCCGCATTTTTGTCAGGAACGCCAGACCTGAACCCGAGTTTCCAGAACCCTCTGGTGAAAAAACAGATATGGGTTATGAATTCTATCCTGAAGGTCTCGGCGAGGTAGTTTCGGAATGTTACAGAAGATACAAATTGCCTGTCTTTGTAACGGAGAACGGTATAGCCGATGCCACTGATCAGAAAAGGTGGCGATACATTGAGACCGCGCTTGGTTCTCTGCACCAAGCGATAGAAAAGGGCGCAAGAGTTATGGGCTATCTTTACTGGTCTCTGATGGACAACTTCGAATGGAAAGAAGGATATTCCATGAAATTCGGGCTCTATGAAACGGATTTTCAGAACCTCGTTTTTACACCGAGAAAGAGTGCCGAAAAATACGCAGAACTTATTGAAAAGAATGCTCTGGGCGATTAAAATCTTTTTGTAGCCAGAAAGAAAACCCCTCAAAGCCAAATTTTTTTAGAAATTCAAAATATGCCCCTTTGATAGGAGCTTCTGTATATACTTCCTCTACCAAATCACCCCTCATAGTCCTGCATATATGTGACAACAAAGCCTTCCCGGCTCCATGCTTTCTAAATTCAGGCAAAATATACAAAAACTCTATGAATCCGAGTCTCTTTCTGGTCAGAATATCATCAAAAATACTATAGATGGCAAATCCAATTGGTCTTTCTCCACCCACAACTACTAGATTCGCTCCTTCATTCAAAATTTTCCCAAGAGCGTACATCAACTCACTCAATGAACATTCCGAAAACCTGTGTTCGTTTAATTTGAGTTCCATCGAGAGGGGTTCTGAGAACACAAATAATTCATCACGAGAAACTGTGCAGGTATCCATTACGTTTTCGATGGGTATAAAATCTTCGATGTCGAGCTTCAAGTAACTTCTGACCGTGACAAACCCCTTTGATACAAGGAAACTCCATGCAGAGGTGTTTTTAGATGTTACCGCCGTTAAGTGATCTATACCGAGGTTCTTCAGCCATTCTTCCGCTTCGAACAAAAGCTGTGAAGCTATTCCCTTACGCCTATACTGAGGAAAGACGTACAGATCGAAGAGATGTCCATGTCTACCTGAACAAAAAACATTACTCTCAGAACTCACTCCATAATGGGAATAACCAAGAACTTTTCCAGAAAGCTCTGCTATGATTATTCTATCTCCTCTTCTTATCGAGTCATAAAAATCGCCATACACCACATCTTTTTCTCTGAGATCTGCTCTTTTGTAAAGATATCCGCTGGATTCAGGTATGGATTCATACATATTGTGCCTTATGAACTCATATTCATCTTCTCTTGCAGGTCTGATAAACAACTTTTCAGACATATATGAACTCAACCTTCTTATACAAGAAGAATCGCCACACCAACGAGTCCTTTTCCAGCATGAACAAGGAGTACCGAAGATATTTTTCTCTCGATGATCTTTGGTGCTTTGATTTCTAAGAGCTTCTTCTTTATCTTTTCCACGAACCTCAATGTATCTTCATCGTCACCGGAATGATAGACTCCAATGGCCCTGAGCTTTTTCTCTTTTAATGTTTCTTCTATTTTCTGGAGTAATTTTCCAACGGCTTTCTTCATACCACGGGCTTTTGCAACAGCAATTAAATCTCCTTCCTGGCCTATTGATACCACGGGTTTGAAATTGAGGGCTTCGCCGATGATGGCACTAACCTTCCCTATACGTCCACCAGCCCTGAGGAATTTCAGTGTCGGCAACACGAAGAACACTTTCACCTTTTCCATAGCGCATTTCTTGAGCTCAAACACAATGCCTCTAAAATCCATGCCAGATTCAATGAGTTCCACTGCTCGGTCAATCAATAGTGCTATCCCACCAGAGAGAGTCAGCGAATCAATATATTCGATCTTCAGATCAGGGTTCTCCTCAGAAACCTGTGAACCCACCAATTTAAAGAGATTGTGAGTACCACTGAGTTTCCCGGAAATATTCACCACTATGATTTCCTTGTAACCCCTGCCAATAAGATTTTCAAATCCTCGTTTCACATCTTCATACGAAGGAAGTGAGGTTTTCGGTATCCCGCTCTCCATGAACTTCAAAATTTCTTCTTCGGTGACTTCGTTTTCGTGATATTCTTTATCACCCATCATAAGTTTCAAAGGTACTATCTCGATTAAATCCTTATTTGCTAATTCTAATGGGAGATCTGAACCCGTATCACACAGAATCCCTATCATGATGCCTTCACCACCCTTCTCTTTCTACATTATATCCTGTCACCAGCATTCTACGAGCCTAAGCAAGAACCTTATCGGCTCATTTCTCTTGACACAGTATACCCAATATGGTATATTCATTGGAATTTTCACACTTTCTGTTATAACTCCCTGTCTCGGTCGCAAACAGCTATTTTCACAAATAATCTTCCTCAACATCTCTGATCGAACAAGTTTATTGGGGGGATAGAATGATAGTCAGAGAAGAGGGGATAAATTCAAGAAGGGAAAATACCATGCGTTCTGATGATAAGCGTATTAGTCACTAATGCTATAATCATGCTTGAAAAAATATCGATTCGTTTTCAAATAGATTCAGTTGAATAACCGGGGGTTTAATGTTTATTTCTGGACTGTTTACAGAAATACAGAGTCGCTGAGCATTGGGAGGAGATAATGGTGGTAAAGCTACAGGAAGTATATAAGACTTTCAAAGGTAAGAAAGGAATTATAAAAGCGGTTAATGGCGTTTCGTTCGAGGCTGCACCAGGGGAGATATTTGGCCTGCTGGGACCGAACGGAGCGGGAAAGACAACTACGCTTAGGTTGATATCAACACTTCTAAAACCTGATTCTGGTAAAGTCAATGTCTTTGGCTATGACACCGTGAAAAACGCCCGGGAAGTTCGAATGAGAATAGGCTTTTTGACAAGTGATATGAAATTATCTGGAAATCTGTCACCAAGAGAATTGATGTACTTCTTCGGTGATTTGAACCATATTGACAGAGCAATAGTTAGCAGCAGGATAGATACACTGACTGACTATCTTGGGATGCACGACTTTCTCGATGAGCGGGTCAGTAAGCTCTCCACCGGGATGAAGCAGAAAGCGGCGATAGCAGTGAGTCTCATCCATGATCCGGAAGTTATTGTCTTTGACGAGCCCACAAATGGACTGGACATTATCACAGCCAGAACCGTCACAGAGATCATAAAGGATTTTCGAAAACAAGGAAAGACGGTGATAATTTCCACGCACGTGATGTCAGTAGCAGAAAAGCTATGTGATAGAGTAGGAATCATATTGAATGGTAGACTCGTGGAAAATGATCGCCTTGAGGAGCTATATAAGAAGTACAATTCAAACGACCTGGAAGATATTTTCTTTGCTGTAGCCGAAAAAGAGGGGGAATTAGCCAATGCTTAAGGACTCTTTGATTATCTTCAGGAAAGAGCTTAAAAGTTTGTTTAAAGATAGAAGGACAATATTCTTCCTAATAATCCTCCCCTTAGTGTTAATGCCCGGTTTATTTGTAACCATTGGCCTTTCAATATCAGCGCAGGAAAAGCAGGCCACAAAAACGGTTTACAGAGTGGGGTTTGTGAACCTGCCGGATAAAGAATTCTCTAACATTCTGTCTAACATACTCCTTTATGAAACATTCGAGGTCAGTGATTACGACGTGGTTGCAGACTCAGATAGAACTGTGATCGTTGAGTTCAGCGATAGTGATGGAAAACTTACAGCAAAGATATACTACAATTCCGTTTCCAGCAAATCAAGGTATGCCATGCAGGCAATCAGAAGCGCCCTTAACAGCTACGAAAAAGTGCTTCTTGCAAGGAATTTGAATAAATATTCTCTTACCCTTGAAGATCTTAACCTTGTTAATACTTCTAGCATCGATATGGCGCCGGAGGAAGCCCAGGGAACAGATTTTCTTGCAGCTATGCTTCCCTATATGATTCTCATCTACATCTTCGCCGGTTCTATGAATATAGGTCTGGACGCAACAGCAGGTGAAAAAGAAAGGGGAACCTTATCCTCCATCCTCGTAAATCAAGTTTCACGCACTTCTATAGCGACCGGGAAAGTTCTCTATGTGATGACGGCAGGGCTTATAAACAGTGTTTCCACGTTTGTTGGTCTGGTGATAGCCTTTGGAATTGTTGGAAATATTGCTGGTGATGAATTATCAATGAACCTCTCCAGTCTGACTTTCGGAAAACTCCTTGGTCTTCTGATAATCATACTTACCGTTGCTGGACTCGCTTCTGCCGTGATCGTTTTGCTCGGTAGTCTCGCCAGAAGTGTGAAAGAAGGTGGAGCATATGTCATGCCTTTTTATATCGGCGCTGTGATACTCGGAGTCGCCACGATGCAGATGGATTCTTCGCGAAGTATTATGATATCCCTAATTCCTATACTCAACAGTATCTTCAGTATGAAAGACATCATCACCGCACAGTTCTCAATGCTGAAATTCCTACTGATGATACTGAGTAATATCAGCGTGATGGCCATCGTGATCTATTTTGTTGCAAGATTGTACAATTCGGAAAAGATTCTCGAAAGCAGTGAATGATGCGTATTTACTTTTTTTGTAGAGTTTTTGCAGTTCACTGTGTTGATATATAGAAGATACTTTGATATTATACAAAAGTATGATAAAGGAGTCATTACCTAAGCACCGGGGAGAAAAGTGAATGCATGAACTTCACAGAAAAGGAAAAAATTTCTTAATCTGGGGATTCATAGCAGTTGTGACTATGATTGTATGGGTTGCACTTTTCCCCAGAAGTGGTTCGCTGGATTTACCTGACATTCTCTCACACAGCTTCCTGTTGGCAGCATTTCTCTTTGGCTTTTATTATGCTATGGATGCGAAAATCGCACCACTTACCTTTGGGTGGGGGCTCTTCAGTTACGGGATGCTATTGAATCTACTGGAAAACTTCACGAAGGAATCACCAACCATACGCTCGTATCTTGGATTATTCTTCAATTCTGCCGGAATTGTTTTTGTCGTGTGGGGGCTGTATCTCTTTGCAGTGAAAGAAGCTGTCAAAGAAAGAGAAACCCGCATGCTTGAAGAAAAGTACAAGATTCTCTTCGAAAGTGCAAACGATGCGATTTTGATAATCAAATTGAACGAAATTATTGATTGCAATCCAAAAGCACTGGAACTATTCAAATGCAAAGAGGAAAAATTATCTGGGAAAACACTGGATGCTCTCTCCTCGAAAGAGCAACCAAACGGAGAAACACGTGAGATTCTTAGAAGACTCTATTTCGCCTATCAGGGAAAGCCTCAGTTTTTTGAGTGGAGATTCTCTCGATGTGACGGCTCAACATTTGATGCAGAAGTTAACATGAGCGAATTTAACGTGAACAAAGAGGCATTCATTCAGGCGACAATCAGGGACATTTCTGAAAGGAAAACTATGGAAAAGAAATTGCTGGAAGAAAAGCAAAAATACAGAGCACTCTTTGAAAACAACAATGACGCCGTCGTTATAAAAGACCTGAGAACCGGTGATATTGAGATTAATGCAAAAGCTACTGAAATGCTGGGATATAACTCAGATGAAGTCCAGAAACTGGATATCAATAAGATAATCTCCCAGGATGAGATCGGGGACACTAAAAAGAAGCTGAAGATGTTGAAGGAAAAAGGCTATCTTCCTATTTACGAAAGAACATTAGTGCGAAAAGATGGCACAAAAATTCCTGTTGAGATAAATGTTGCTCTGGTGAAAGACGAAAATGGAAATCCCATATATATCCAGGGCGTCGTGAGAGATATCTCTCAAAGAAAGAAATACATCGAACTGCTCAAAATGGAAAGAGATAGGGCAAAGAAATACTTCGATATCGCTGGAGTCATCATGGTCGTGATCAATAAAGATGGAAATGTGGAACTGATAAACCAAAAAGGTTCTGACATCTTGGGGTACAGCAAGGATGAAATACTCGGCAAAAACTGGTTCAACAATTTCATCCCTGAAAGAGTACGAGAACGCGCTAGGAAGTTATTCGATTCGATTATCTCAGGTATTCTAGAACCTTATGAATATTTTGAAATCCCTGTGTTGACGAAAAGTGGCGAAGAAAGGCTCATCGCATGGCACAACACCAGTTTGAAGAACGACAGTGGTGAAATCTACGGTACGTTAAGTTCAGGTGAAGACGTAACCGAGCGCAAGAAGTTTGAAGAGGAACTGTTCAAGAGTAAAGAAAAGTTCCGCGGATTGGTCAGTTCGATGGATGATTTTGTCTTCACGCTGGACAGGAATTTCAGGGTAACAGGACTTTACGGTCGTTGGGCTGAAAATTTGGGGATAAAGTTCGATGACTACATGGGTAAAGCAGCATTAGAGCTATTTGGTGAGAGCGGGATAATCCACATGAAAGCTAATGAAGAGGTCTTGAAGGGAAAAATACAGGTGTACGAATGGTCCCTGCAGTTGAAGGACAAGGTTATGCACTTCCAGACAAAACTTTCCCCTCTCTACGATTCCGCCGGCAACGTTGTAGGAATTGTTGGTGTTAGCAGGGACGTTACTCAATTAAAAGAAGACAAGGTTTTACTCCAGAGGTGGGTGAATTTCCACCGCATCTTGAACGAAACTTTAACACACATTCTCCAGGGGAATTTCAATGAAAACCCATTCAAAAATATACTGGAAAAGTGCGTCAATGCTATACCGAATGCACAGGCCGGGGCTCTCTTTTTGAAAGATGAGGATGGGCAATACAGGATTGTTGGAGCTATTGGTTACGATTTCGAGAAATTGAGCCAAATTCGTTTTAAACCTGAGGAGCTGATTCATCCTGGAACAAATGAAGTGCTTGTGATTAAAGACTTTTCCCGCGATTATGATTTGGACAATGACCGGTTGAAAATCCTTTTGGAAGCAGGCAAAATACGTGAGATAAAAGCGGCACTTTCCATCCCAATAGAAATCGACGGAGAAATCAGAGCGTTCTTCAATCTGGACAACTTTGAAACAACAAAAGCTTTCGATAATATCGCTCTGGAAATGGCGGAGATTTTAGGTAGAACGATAGGTGTTCTTTTAGAACGTTTACAGCTTGAAAGAGAATTAAGAGGTAAGCAAAAGAAATTGGAATTCATCTCCACACATGATGCACTTACAAATCTTCCAAACAGAAGATTCCTATATGAATATGCTTCACGACAATTGGCTTTAGCGAAAAGGCAGGCTAAACCACTGAGCGTGCTATATTTAGATCTCAACGGCTTTAAAAAGGTCAATGACACTTATGGACATGAAATCGGCGATGCTTTGTTGAAAAAGATCGCTGATCGCCTTAAATCCTCTTTGAGGGAAAGCGATGTGGTCGCAAGGTTTGGTGGCGACGAGTTCGTGTTCCTCTTACCCGATACTGATAGCGAAGGTGCCATTGAGACTGCAAAAAGACTGCTGGCCAGCTTGAAGGAGCCTTTCAACATATCAGGAAAAACTCTGAAAATCTCCGCTAGCTTTGGGGTAGCAACGTTCCCACAGGATGGCAAAGATCTAAAAGAGTTGCTTCGTAAAGCCGATGAAGCCATGTATCAGGCAAAAAACAACGAAAAACCTTTCCACGTTTATTACAAGAAAACGAGCTGAAACTCCCCCTCTTTTCGTCAATACTATTGATTGAACATATCCATAGAAAATCAGAATGAAACTCCTACGATAACCATTGCAATATTAGCATAATTCTAAAAAGACAATGGAGTGCAGTAAACAAACTGACCTGATTCTTTCCGTTTGGAAGTAGAATATTGGTGGGGGTGATATGAATGCGATTACTTGCGATAGGGGTGTGCGAACACAATGAAAAGGTATTGGTACTGGAAAAATTTGGAAGACTAAGCCTTCCTGTTGTAGAAGTGGTTTCGGGAGAACCCCGCGATGAATTGAAGACGTTTTTCTTACGTTCTCTGGGCGTTGAAGTGGAGATTGGAAAACTTTTTGGAGAGAAGTACATAACCGATAACGATGAGCTGTTGCTTTTCTATATAATTCCTCCAATTTCCCGACTTAAAGAAGCCAGAGAAGCTAACTGGGTTAAGATGACCGGAGAAAACCTGAAAAAGATGGATCTTGCAAATGTTGTGGATATTCTGTTGGAAAACCCCGTAAAAGAAATTTTGAAGTTGCAGGAAATAGTGGAAAGAAATATGGATAGATGTCCCTGGGGTTCACAACAAACGATAGAAGATGCGTTGAAAGAGCTGATCTCTGAAATTGAAGAATTCGAAGCCGAACTCGATGTGAAGAACTGGACCAAAGCCTTTTTTGAAGTGGGTGATATAGTTTACGACGCGCTTCTGTTGGCCTGGATATACGCCCGGGAACACGATGTAACCCCTGATACAATCCTCAGAAAAGTCAACAACAAGATTTCAAAAAGAAAACCCTGGCTTTTCTCAGAGACCAGAATTTCTCTGGAGGAAGCTAAAAAGCTGTGGAATTATTATAAATCCCTTGAGAGTTAATTGAGTTTTTCAACTTCGGCGAAGACGCGTTCATAATCGGGTTCTTCGCCAGGGTTGTCTGTGGCCCAACTATATGTGATGATGCCTTCAGGATTTATCACAAACACGCTCCTTTTTGAAGCGCTATATCCTTCCATACCAGCGAAATCTTTGTAAACACCTCCATACATTCTCGAAACCTCTCTGCCGTAATCTGAAAGAAGTTCGAAAGAGATCATATTTTGTTCTTTGAAGGCTTTGTTTACAAAGGGACTGTCCACACTTATACCCAGTACCACAGCATCGAGTTTTTCAAAATTCGTGATGCTGTCTCTGAACGCACACAGTTCTTTTTGGCAGACACTCGTGAAGGCACCGGGGTAGAAAACCAAGACCACTTTCTTTCCTTTGAATTGCGAGAGTTTCACTTTCTCCAGCTCTGTATTGAAAAGTTCGAAATCAACAGCTATATCACCTGTGCTCAACATTTAAACCACCTCCTGAAATCACTTTAACACATTCCAAAACCTCAATATCGTCAACCACTCACTTCTAAAGATATTTCGAGGTTTTCACTCCCATTCAATCGTTGCAGGTGGTTTGGAAGTGATATCATACACCACCCGACCAGCACCTTTTACCCTATTACATATCCGACGTGCCGCTTCATCGAGGAGCTCATAGGGGAGTTTCGACCAATCGGCAGTCATACCCTCTACACTGTTTACAGCTCTGAGTGCTATCACGTATTCGTATGCCCTTTCATCACCCACCACACCTACTGTTTTGAGGTCAAGAAGAACAGCGAAAGCCTGCCAAACCTTTTCATACCAGCCGCTCTCTTTGAGGAGTTCGATGAATATCGCATCGGCTTCTTTCAGTATCCTAAGCTTATCTTCAGTTACCTCTCCTATAATCCTGATTCCCAGGCCGGGACCGGGGAATGGGTGGCGATAGAGTATTTCTCCAGGAATCCCGAGGAGTTCTCCCAGTCTCCGGACTTCATCTTTGAAAAGATACCGGAGCGGCTCTATTATTTTTAAATTCATTCTTTCCGGTAGACCGCCAACGTTGTGGTGAGACTTGATCTTTGCCGTTTCCTTGCCTGATGCTGCACTTTCGATTACATCGGAGTAGATCGTTCCCTGAACGAGGAATCTCCCCCCGAGTTTTTCCGCCTCTTCTTCAAATACCCTGATAAATTCCTCTCCTATAATCTTCCGTTTCTCTTCCGGATCTGTAACACCCTGTAACCGCTTGAGAAAGCGGTCCTTCGCTCTAACTACATCGAGGTTCAAACCGAGTTTGTCTTTGAAGACCATGGGTACCTCTTTTTCTTCGTGCAACCTCAATAATCCATGGTCCACGAAGATATTAATCAGTCTGTCTCCTATGGCTTTGTGGACGAGTACCGCGGCTACGGATGAATCCACGCCACCGGATAACCCTAGAATAGCTTTCCCATCACCAACTTCTTCTCTTATTTCCTCAACTTTCCTTTCCAAAAAATCCTCAATAGTCCAATTTCTGTCAGCGTGGCATATATTGAAAAGAAAGTTATTTATTATTTCCATACCCATTTCAGTGTGTTTTACTTCCGGGTGAAACTGCAGCGTCCAGATCATTCCATCCAATGAACTGAGGGCCGCGGGGATATCGTTTTCTGTGACAGCGATAACTTCAAAACCTTCCGGAACTTTTACAACGCTGTCTCCATGGCTCATCCAGACATTCAACCGCTCGGATATGCCTTCAAAAATAGACGCCGGTTTTTTCACTATTACCTCTGTTCTTCCATATTCAGCAGTTTCGGTTTTTTCTACAAGTCCCCCAAATTCTTTAACCAGCAATTGCATACCATAACAGATTCCAAGAATAGGAACATCCACTTCTCTAAGCCAGGTCGGTAACGAAGGTGCCCCTTTTGAGGTCACGCTACGGGGTCCACCTGAAAGAATAACTCCCATTAGATCCTCAGTTTCAACATCATCACTGTGATGTACGACTTCGCTGTAAACACCGAGCTCCCTCAATCTCCGCGCAATGAGTCTCGTGTATTGAGAGCCATAGTCCACGACGAGTATTTTTTTCATCTCGAACCTCCTTCGCTTCCCAAATCTGCCTTGTATGTTCTCTTGAAGAACTTCTTCATGTCCTCAGGCGAAACTTTGAATTCCAGCATTTCTATATAATATGGATTTCATCATCTCAATTATAGAGCACTAAATGGATCTTCGCGAAGTATATAATACTTGACATTATGTAATGTTTTATATACAATACTACCGGAGGGATTGAAATGAAAAACAGGCTTAAAGAATTCAGGGTAAAACGCGGAGACCTCACTCAGGAAGAACTTGCGGTCAAGGTTAACGTTAGCCGGCAAACGATAATTGCTGTTGAGAAAGGGAAATTCAATCCATCGGTGAAACTGGCTTTAAAGCTTGCAAAGGTTCTTAATTGTTCGGTGGAAGAGCTTTTCACTCTAGAGGAAGGTGATTGGGATGATCGGTAGAAAGACAAGGTTATTTGTGGATCTCGCCTTTATCTTCTCTGGAATCTGGCTCATGAAGTCTGTCAGTCCATGGTTTGCATTTTTAATAGCAGGCGTTTTCCTTTTCCCTCTTTTGAGAGATTTCGGAGTAATGAGAGATCTCGATGAACGAGAAAGATATATCGATGCCATTTCTTCGAAAGCCGCACTGGCAGTGACAATTCTCATCATATTATTGCAGATAGGGTTGAAAAACATCCTAAACTGGGACGAGCTCATAGCTTTCGTATTGATACCGATAGTTACTAAAGCACTGGTATTTATGGGGATGGCCCTCTCAAGAGATAAAACGATCAGCTACAGTATCAGGGTCCTGGTGTTGGTGTATTTGTTTTTTGTCTTCCTGTCTCATGGCTTCAGTTTCGAAGCACTTATCGAGGCGCTACCGGGGATTCTGGTACTTGTCTTCGGGGAGCTCGCCAGAAAGTGGAGATGGTTCGGGCTTGGATTGTTTGGGATGGTAGTTCTTATAACGAGCCAGTTTATAGATGACATTACACGTCCTAATGCTTTACTAGTTTTTTATATCATCACTGCCCCGATAGTCCTTGCAGGAGTTCGTTCGCTGATGCGGGAAAGTATTCCAAGGGAAAACTCATAGAAAATATCGGGAAAAATACGCTTTAAACAGAGAGTGTACCTCTCTCCTCCCGTAAAGTGTTTTCATCTTCCTAAGTGATAGAATTCATTTGTACCCGTTAGTTTTTTGAACTTGAAAGTCAATTTCTTTCGGGAGGTGGGGAATGATGAAACGCACTGTATTGGTATTTGTGTTTCTTGCGCTTTCTTTACTGCTTCTAAGCGCTGGAAAGATTGAGCTTCTTTTCTGGACGCATGAAGATCCCAACAGAACGGAAATTGAAAACAGGTACATTGAAGAATTTGAAAGCATGTATCCCAACGTAACGATCAAAAGAGTTACCTATCCTTCAAGGAAAATCCAGGAAACTATCCTAACAGCCTTCGCTGTTCACAAAGGACCCGATATCTTCAACATGGAGATCAACGACGAGTACCCCTATATTGTTAACCAAAGGGTTGCGCCCGTAGATCCCAAAGCAGCGGGATACGATAGCCTTCAAGCAATATACGATGACTACCTGGCGGGAGTGCTTGACCCTGTAACTTACAATGGTAAGCTGTACGGTCTACCCCTGGAACTGACAAACTGGTGCATTTTTATCAACAAAAAGTACTTCAGGGAAGTGGGCCTCGATCCTGAAAAGGATTACCCGAAGACCTGGGAAGAGATGCTAGAAGTATCTGAAAAACTCGTGATAAGAGAAGGAGAAATTCTTAAGAGACGTGGCTTCGACTTCCGTTATCCCTATTATCTGACATTCCTTGTTCCTATGGTCGAACAACTGGGTGGAGCATTCCTCAGTGAAGACGGGAAAACTGCCATCATAAACGATGAAGCCTGGCTGAAAGTGCTGGAATACTTCCAGGAGTGGGGACCCAACGGCAGAAACCTTGGTTCACCAACCTACACAAATGCCAGAAAGCTCTTCAACAAAGACAATAACTCTGTTGCCATGTGTCTTACGGGACTCTATCAGGAAGGAAGGATTAGAGCAGATAACCCCGACTTCTACAACAGTGGCGAATGGATGGTTGTACCTTTCCCGAGATTTAAAGACGCGGTGAATGACCTCGGCAGCGCTTATTATGGCCATTATTACATGGTCAACGCGGAAAGTTCTAAAGAAAAGCAGGAATGGGCCTGGAAGTTCATCGCTTTTATGCTGAACCATCCTGAAGAATACCTCACAAAGGTTGGTCTTATTCAACCCAAAAAAGCGCTCATCGAATCTGATATATTCAAGAATATCCCTTACGCAGACGTCTTCTTGAATGACATGGCAAAGTCCCACATCATCACCATTCACGAAAGGGCTCCCATGATGCAGGATTATCTCAAAGAAGTCATCGAAGCCGTTATGCTCACAAGAACCTCTCCAAAGGTTGCTCTAAGAGTTCTCAAAATGAAAATGCAGGAATTACTGGAGGAAGAATGGTAATATTCAAGCAGACCCCATCAGGGGTCTGCTTTCTATGATTCTATAAGGAGCGTGAAAAAGTGCCTCGAAAGCAGAAACGGAGTCACAGGGGTATCGAAAGAAAGAAAGCCATCTGGGGCTGGATATTTGTATCACCTTCGCTGTTGTTCTTTTCGATATTCAGTTTTTATCCAATAGCTAACGCCTTTTATACAAGCCTTTTTAAGAAAGACCTCCTCTCGTTGAGACCACCAAAATTCGTGGGACTTAAACAGTATACATATCTGCTCAGCTCTCCGACCTTCTGGAATTCCATGAAAGCCACCTTTGTTTTCACAATGGGAACCTTTGTGCCGCTCGTGGTTTTCAGCATGGTTTTCGCAGCCTTCATTATGTCTAGAAAGCGCTTTCAGAAGTTTTTCCAGATGGCCTATTATTCCCCGGCCGTGCTTTCCTCGGTTGTGGCGGCTGCTATCTGGCTACTCATTCTTGATCCCCGTGGTTTAGCAAACCAGTTTTTGAACTTCATCATGAATACACCGGGAATAGACCACAAATGGCTCGCCACCGTTGGAATGGTGCGGTTCTCAACAATTCTAGTGTATTTCTGGAAATATGTTGGCTACTTCACGATAATCTTCATTGCGGGTATGGCGAGCATTCCAAGGAACTTCCACGAAGCTGCCAGGATAGATGGCGCCAGCTCATGGCAGATATTCTGGCACATAACGTTCCCTCTCATCAAACCTACAACGCTTCTGGTTTCAATAGTCGCGATGATACAGTGTTTAAAGACTTTCAGTACCCAGTACCTGTTCGTTCAGTCGGGAGCTCCAAGAAGCCCCATTGACGTTATAACCCTTAATATTTATTTCACAGCCATTCGTGATCACAGAATCGGACGGGCTAGCGCAATGAGTATCATCCTATTTGGAATCATGCTCTTCTTCACTTGGTTACAACTGAGAGTTTCCAGATCTGAAGAAGTAAGTTATATGTGAGGTGCTGTTGATGGAATTCTCTTCCCACAAAAAGAGGAAAACCAAACCCCAATCTTTGATTGTTGACATATTTATATGGATATTTCTCATAGGTTTTGCCACGATAATACTCGCTCCTCTCGTCTTCATGTTTACAGCCTCTCTGATGCCTTCCAGCGATGTCATGAGGCTTCCTTACCCATGGATACCGAAAACTTTCTACTGGCAGAACTTCTGGCAAGCTATACGTGGGAATGATGGCTCATTCATATACATCCGGAATATCATGAACTCCATTATCGTTGCCACGACAGTAACAGTGAGTACCGTTCTGCTGGCAGCATTTACCGGTTATGGATTAGCAAAGTTCCCTTTCAAAGGCAGAAAAATCATTTTTCTTTTGATAATGACAACGATGATGATCCCCTTCGAAGCCATAATGATACCACTTTACCTGATCGTGACCAGCTTCAACTGGCAGGACTCATATGCAGGACTAATAGTCCCATTCCTCACAAATGCTTTTGGTGTATTCCTGATGAGACAGTATTTAATCACCTTTCCCGATGAGATAATTGATGCCGCAAGGATCGATGGTGCAAGCGAATTCAGCATTTTTTGGAGAATTATTATGCCAAACAGTTTACCAGCTGTGGCAACGTTGGCGATTCTCACTTTCAGATCTCAGTGGGATAATCTCCTTTGGCCGTTATTAATAGTCCAGAGCGAAGAGATGAAGACCATACCCCTGTATATAATCAAGTTTTCCTCGGAAAAATACACGAATGAAGGAGCGATGATGGCTGTTGCTGTGATCGCGAGTCTTCCGATGTTCATTATGTTTTTCACATTATCGAAGCATTTTTTAAGTGGTTCGACGCTCTTTTCTTCCAGGAAAGGATGAGCGGTACACGTATCGCAGAACTTCCGTGAATCTCGCGCACAAAAGGAGGAAATGTCATGTTACACACAGGCAAGGGAGCGTTTCCCACGTTAAGCGATATCCTAGAGAAAGCCTCTGAAGGCGTCTATGATGTCGAAAATTTCATAGAAAATCGACCTGGTTTCTTCCTTCTCACAAACGTTGCCCAGAAAGTCAAGAAAACCGGAGGAAAATATTACACCTGCACAATAAGAGACAGTAAAGTCTTCCAATCCGCAAACGTCTGGAAGTGGCCTGAAAATGAGAGACCCACCGCCGGTATGGTTGCGTTCGCCGATTACACCTACAACAAATTCGGCATTTCCTTGAAGATACGTAAACTCTACTCCCTTAACGAATTGAGTTCGCATATTGAAAATGCAGAGAACATTTTCCTTCCAGTATCACATGACATTGAGCGACTGAAAGAGATGTTAATAGAACTCATCAATAAAGTAGAAAACCCTCACCTCAAAGAATTACTCGAGGCAACCATTTCCCCAGAAAAGGGGGAAATAATGGGCTTCTTTCGAGCACCAGCTGCAACCAGAAATCATCACGTCAGGATCGGTGGTCTTTTGGAGCACAGTGTGCGTGTAGCAGAATTGTGTCTCGCAGCTGTTAACACGCTAAATTGTACTTTGAACACTGACCTGCTGATAACAGGGGCCCTCCTTCACGATGTCGGAAAGGCACTCACGTATGACCATGAAAATTTTTCCTTCGATTTCACTGATGCGGGGTTACTTGAAGAGCATATTGTTTTGGGCATTAAAGTACTGACGAAAGTCATTGATAAGATAGAAGGTTTCCCGGCTAATTTGGAACGTGACCTGTTTCATATTGTCACCAGCCATCACGGTCTGAAGGAATGGGGGTCTCCTGTTGTGCCCCGGACATTGGAAGCGATAATTATCCACAACTGCGACCGTCTTGAAGCACAGGTGGATGCATTTGAAGAACTCGCACATTCTGTTCCCGAAGGAAGCAGATGGTCTGATTATTCTGGAATGCTCGGTACAAAGGTATTCATCTCTGAACCGAATGACGATATATGATTAAAGGCATTACTCTTGTCAAACGAAAGGCAGGTGAAAGGCATGAAAAACGCCATCGTGCTCTTACGTATCGCCAAGGTCTGGAGTCTTATAAGCATAGGATTCATCGTATTCTTTATGATCGGATATGCCATGGATCCAAACGAACCCCGACCGGTTGGTATAGAATGGTTCGAACTCAGCCTATTTCCCATGGGCGTGCTAGTAGGAATGATTTTATCCTGGAAATACGCTAGAACAGGGGCGGTTATTTCCATTGTATGTCTTGTTGTGTTCTACTTCGTCGAATACGCTCTCAAAGGAAGGTTCCCTGGCGGTCCCTTCTTTCTACTTGTATCTGCCCCCGCATTTTTGTTTCTCATTTATTCGTTGATGGCTCACAGGCAGTCAGCTTGAACGAAGTCTTATTTTATCAACAATCTACCTCATAACCTTCATTTTCCTCAGCGTAGAACCTTCTTACACACTCTTTTTTTAGAGTGTGCATTATTCTTTGAATCATACCGTGAAGTTGTTAAAATCTATATACAAACAAACGTTTGCTTGAATTTGAGCTGTGAAAGGAGGTGGAATTATGAAAAAAATTGCTGTCGTACTGATTTCGATTTTTGTCCTCGGGCTGATTTTATCGTCATGTGTTCCTAGCTTGCCATGTTTTGGACCGCCCAAAAGTGTTTTGATCGATGACACACACTACAATTCATATGATTTCGATGGCTATGGCGGAGCAGCCTTTTTTGCCACAATGATTACGATGTTGCAGTCCATGGGCTACACTGTCGCTTTCACATCCAGCGATGGTTTTAACCCAGAAAATTATGGAATTCTCATCCTTCCCGCCCCAGTAAATAACTACACAACAGCGGAGATGCAAAAAATCGCAAATTTCCTTTCCTTAATGAACAGAAAACTCATTGTACTCGGTGAGTGGTATTCGTATTATGACAGCACAGTGTTGAATGATCTGCTGAGCTATCTTGGTTCAGGTATTTCTTTTAACGACGTAACAGTTTATGACACGGTCAACAATTACGATTCGGATTCCATGTGGCCAACTGTTAGCGATTTCGCTTCACATCCGATTACAGCAGGTCTAAGCATAATAGCATTTTTCGCTACAACTTCTATCAATACTACAGCTGGTGCTATAGCCCTCGCCTTTGCCAGTGGTTCGGCTTATGAATCAGCGCCCTCACTAATTTCCAATAGTCCTTTGGGTGTATCAGGTGCCGAATCAGAAGAAAAAGTCACTATTTCAACAACAATCAATGTATTAGCAGCTGAAACGCTGAAAAAGGGAAAGGTTGTTGCGGTCGGAGATGTGACGTTGTTTATTGACGATGTGTATAACTACTTGGCGAGTGGAAATTTCATTGATGTGCATGACAACGACAAATTACTAACGAACATAATCAACTGGTAAAAATCTCAGGCAAGATCGCTATTCAAAATTTTAAGTGATTAACCTGATCTTCGAACTCAAAGGCTTCCTCTTGTGAGGAAGCCTTTGACTTTGGGGAGGTGATATTTAAATATTTGACGCTAAACTGCCTTATTTAGTTCAAATGTCTTCTTATCAGTTCTGATTAAATTTGGTTTTTTATAAAGGGAATGCTAATATATCACTGGAAGAAATGATATTTCACTAAATGAGACAAAGGCGGGGTGAATATGAACATCGTGGAGAAGTTCGGAAGGGTTCTTATTCCTATGTGCACACCTTTCAAAGAAGATCATAGCATCGATTATGATCTTGCAAAGAAGGTGGCAAGGTATCTTATCGACAAGAAATATTGCGATTCCATCATCGTTGCGGGAACCAATGGAGAATTTTACACGTTCACTTTCGAGGAAAGGGTGAAACTTTTCGAAGCAATAAAAGACGAAGTAGGTGACGAAATACCCCTTATAGCCGGTACCGGCACAGCATTTACAGGAGACACCATCAAATTGACCCAGGAAGCTGAGCGTATTGGTTACGATGCGGCCATGGTTATAGTACCTTACTTCTCAAGACCGACACAGGAAGGGATCTTCCACCACTTTTCCGAGGTATGCGAGAATACATCTCTTCCGGTGATGGTCTATAACATCCCTCTCTTTACCGGCGCAAATATTTCTCCACAAACCCTTAGTGATCTTGCTTCACGATACGAAAATATTGTTGCAGTAAAAGATGAGGCAGGTATAAACCCTCTACAGGCTTCGGAATTCATAAGAGTAACAAACGGAAAGGTAGCAGTCTATTCCGGGGACGATCTCATGGTGCTTGCGGTTCTAAGCCAGGGAGGAGTGGGAGTTGTCAGTGGTGGCTCTCACGTGATCGGAGATCTAATGCATGAAGTGATAGATGATTTTCTCTCTGGTAAAACCAAAGAGGCAGTGGCGTTATTTAAATCCCTTTACAAGCTTTTCAGTGCCTTCTTTGGTAAAAATCGGAGACTGGAGAATCCTCTACCAGCGGTTAAGGCTGCTTTTGAGCTAGAATCGGGATTACCCGTTTCCCGGGTAAGGCCACCGTTAATGGAACTTTCAGCTGATGAAATTAATACAATAAAAGAAGCTCTAAAGAATATTGGAAAACTGTAACCAAAATTCAAGGGTACCCAATTTTCGTGAAAAGGAGGGGAAAGTATGTCAAACGTCAGAAGGTTAGTTTTGTTTGCCGTGGTGTTAACGCTTCTGAGCGTTGTGATTCTCGCAGGAGATCCAACATACGTGTTGAGATTCAATACAGTTGCTGCACCAACGCAACCCCAGGTTCTTGCTATGCAAAAATTTGCCGAAGTCGTTAAAGAGTTGAGCGGAGGGAAGATCATCGTCCAGGTCTTCCACTCAGGACAGTTGGGTGATCAGAAGACCTCGCTGCTGGGCGTCATGCGAGGCGACTTGGAAATGGCAGGTGACGGTGGTCCGTCGTGGTTTGCAGATCTCGGTAACATGCCAGAGTTTGGCGTATTTGGAGCAGCTTATGTCTTCAGAAATATCGATCACATGTATTCAGTAATGCTCGGCCCAATAGGTCAGGAATACTTTGACAAGCTGGCCAAAAAATCGGGACTGAGAGTTCTCGATGTTTGGTACCTCGGCACGAGGGAATTGAACCTCACTGCAAAAGCAGGGGCGGTTAGAAAACCGGAAGACTTGAAGGGTATCAAGCTGAGGATGCCTAACAACGAAACATTCCTCGATATGGGTCGTGCACTCGGCGCGATGCCGACACCAATGGGATTTGGAGAAGTCTATCTCGGACTGAAAACCGGCACCATTGATGGGCAGGACAATCCGTTACCAACAGACCTGGCCGCAAAGTTCGTCGAGGTCACGAAATATATAGTGCTCACCGATCACTCAATCGGGATGATTTGCCCTGTGATTAATGAAAAACTGTGGCAGAGCATGCCGGAAAAATACAGGGTTTACATCAAACAGGCCATGAGAGTAGCGCGTTACTACATGAACTCTATCGTTCTTGAACAAGAAGCGAAATTGCTCGGACAGTTCGTCGATGAATACAACATGGAAATAATCATCCCCGATAAAGATGCTTTCATGAAACGTGCTGCTGAATACTACTCCCAGCCAAGATTTGACAAAAAATGGGGAGAAGGCATGTACAGGAAAATCCAAATGTATCCCTACACTGAATAAACAAAGTAAATAGCCGGGCCCGTGTCAGGCGGGCCCGTTTACTATTGTTACAGAGGTGATCACATGAAGAAATTGTTCCTCCGGTTGATAGATCTGATCGAAGTGCACTTTGCCTCTCTGGTATTATTTACACTCTTTTTGAGTATGTTTTTTCAGGTAATCTTGAGATATGTTTTCAACTATCCTTCTCCCGTTCTCTTTGAAATATCGGGTTATACGTTCATCTGGGTGGTATTTTTGGGAGCTCCCCTCGCAAGAAGGTACAAATCCCACATTCGTTTCAACATATTGTACGAAAAGCTGCCCAGAAAAGGGCAGTTGATCATCGATCTCATCATGGACATTATCTTCAATATCGGTATGCTTATCACACTCTTTCCTGTTCTAGAAAATTTTGGTTGGTATAAATACCTTAGGTCAGACGTGCTTAGAATTCCATGGACTTACCTACTATTATGTTTCCCTCTGTTTATTTTTCTCATTCTGCTACACAACTCAGTCTGGATCTATAGAGAATTAAGGGAACTCATAACAGGAAAAGCTAGTGAAATGGAGGAAAAACCATGGGAGTAACGCTCTTTCTTATCATATTCGGAGCTACCTTCGCGCTGGGATATCCAATAGCCTTTGGCATGATAATGGGAGGAATTGCCTATTTCATCGCCAGTGGGATAAATCTATCCACCCTTACCGACATCATGGCTATACAGCTGCAAGCGAAGGATGTTTTGCTGGCAGTGCCATTATTCATACTGGCTTCCAATATCATGAATGATTCAGAGATCACCGATAAGATCTTCGATTTCGTAAAGAAAGCCATGGGGCCCGTGAGAGGAGGCCTTGGTTACGCCAACATCGTTACAAGCATAATCTTTGCTGGGATCAGTGGTTCAGAAATTGCAGATGTGGCCGGTATCGGGAACATAGAAATCAAAGCGATGCTCGACGATGGTTACGATGGTCCCTTCGCCTGCGCGGTTACGTGCGCCTCGGCGACTATTTCTCCTGTTATCCCGCCGAGTATTCCCATGGTTATCTACGCCATGCTGACAGGCGCTTCACTCGGTTACCTCTTTCTCGCTGGCTTTTTACCCGGACTTTTCCTTGGCGGGCTTGAAATGCTCATGGTTTATTATCTTTCAAAGAAGAGAAATTATCCCATGGGTACAAGAGCTCCCTTCAGAGAATTGTGGAAAGGGTTTATTAGATCTTTCCCGGGGCTTTTGGCTCCTGTGATCCTTCTGGTAGGAATTTATGGAGGAATCTTCACACCCACCGAAGCCGCCGCTGTCGTGGTGGGATACGTGATACTCGTGAGCGCCTTTATATACAAAACACTGGGACCCAAAAAACTCTACAAAATATTGATCAAGACCGTGATGAATATCGGATATATAAGCTTTATGATCGCGGCTGCCTTTGTCGTCAGTTATGTGATGTCCCGTGAGCAGGTTCCAGCATTATTGACGACAACATTCATGAAATGGGGATTGCTTAACAGCAAATGGCTCCTACTAATGAGTGCGAACATTCTTTACTTTATCCTCGGAATGTTCATAGACGTCTCCGCCATTCAACTTGTAGTGATTCCCATGTTGTTGCCCTTGGTGCAAGCTGCTGGAATCGACCTCGTTCATTTTGGAATCGTGACGACCTTAAATCTCATGCTGGCTCTCGATACACCACCTTATGGACAGACAGGATACATCACTAGCGCCATCAGTGGAACACCTGTTGGAGAAGTTTTCAAAGAAATGTTAAAATATTGGATACCTCTTGAGGTCCTTGCTCTTTTGATAATCACATACTGGCCAGACTTCGTTCTATTCCTACCAAGGCTCTTTGGTTACCGAGGTTAATGGCATAAATAAGAGGTGATATCTTTGCAATCACTGGAACGTTTTATAAGCATTCTGGAATCTTTTAGTACTGAAAAACCCGAACTCAGTCTCGGGGAACTCGTTGAAAAAACTAACCTGCCAAAACCCACAGTTTATCGTATTGCGGAAGCGATGGTGAAATACAATATCCTTAACAAAGATAGAAAGACACTGCGATATAAAATCGGTGTCAGACTGTTTGAGCTGGGGAGCATCTATCTGGCATCGATGGAACTAAGGGATCTCGCATTTCCTTATCTGGACTGGCTTCACCAGCAAACTGGAGAATCAATTCACCTCGGTATTCTTGATGGAAATGAGGTTGTTTCAATAGAAGGGCTTGAAAGTGCCCATTCCCTGCGTTTAAAAGTATGGATAGGAAAGCGCGCTCCACTCCACTGTACAGCCATAGGAAAAGCAATCTTAGCCTTTTTGCCACCCGATAGACAGGACAGAATCATCTCGAAAATCTCACTGAACGCATTTACTAAAAGAACGATAACCACCAGAGGGAAATTGAAAACTGAACTGCAAAAAATTAAAGAAGAGGGACTGGCCTGGGACCTCGGCGAGCATGAAGAAGGCATTCAATGTATAGGAGCACCGGTTTTTGACAGAAAAGGCGAAGTCGTTGCTTCTGTAAGCATCTCCGGTCCCGCTGTGAGAATGACAGAGCAGAAAATCAAAGAGTACATACCGCTTCTTCTCAAAGCAACCAACGACATTTCAAAAAAGCTGGGGTATTCTTCATAATCCCCCAGCTTTTATACCTCTGTACAGCTTTTCAAATTTAGTGTAGGCTTCTTTGTATACTGGAATCCAGTCATTTGTAGGTTGTGTCCTCAACCCTGCAGGCAACCATTTCTTTATCTCCCTCACGTCGCTAAACAACCCGATAGCCAATCCCGCCAGGAAACAATCCCCGTAAGGCGCATCGGAAGATATGGGGAACGAATAAATATCGCGTTCCAGGACTGAAGCAGCTATCTTTAACCACAGATGGCTGTTTGACATACCACCGACGACCATTGTACCGGCATTTATTGGGATTTTCGCCTCTTTTGCTGCCTCAACATTTAATTTCAAAACGTAGGCTATCGCTTCAAGGAAAGCCCTGTAAATGTGCCCTTCCCCATGGCTCAAGCTGAGCCCGTAAATACCTCCGCGTATGTTCATATCCCACAAAGGCGCCCGCTCACCCATAAAGAAGGGCAATACCGTTAATCCTTCAGCTCCCGGGTCAACGGTCTTTGCTACTGTTTCAAGCTCCTTTAAACTTTCTTCTTTGAAGACCTTTTTAAACCATTCCACTATCGCGCCGGCGGTCGTGGCGCCACCGAAGGAGTATATGAGTTCTTTACCCCTAATTACATAAGGGAAATTCACAAAATGCCAGTCGAGGTGGTTTCCACTGTGGATCGTCCCCCAGCACATGGAAGTCCCTATCATCGCCGTATTTTCTCCTTCTTCACATACCCCTGACGCCAGGGTCGCGACAGCTGCATCCACACCTCCGGACACAATAGGCGTTCCAGGTTTGAAACCTGTCTGCTCCGCGCTCTCCTTTGAAAGAAATCCAACGACAGTCTCTGAAGGCACGATACTTTCAGGGAGTTTCTCTTCGGGTATTTTTAACTCTTTCAGAAGCTCAACAGACCAGCGGCGTTTTTTTAAATCAAAAATACCCCCTATATTTCCGGCTGAGGATAGATCTGTGGAAATTTGTCCTGTAAGCTTATAGATCACGTAATCCTTCGGTGGTAAAAAGAGATTTATTTTCTCCCAGACATCGGGCTCGTTATCGTGAATCCACATCATCTTCGTGAATCCAAAATATGGATCCACGGTGTTTCCGGTGATCTCAAACAACTTGTCGATACCTATATTCTTTTTCACCCATTCAGTTTGCTCAACTGCCCGTTTGTCCATCCAGATGAGCGTGGGATAAATGGGGTTCATCTCAGCATCTAAAGGTACTCCCGCACCACCATACAAGCCGCTTACCGCTATTGCCCTAACGTTGGTCGTGTCAATTTTCTTCGAAAGCTCCGCCATGACTTTAAGCACGGCATCCAGCCAGACCTCAGCGTCGCATTCCGCCCATAAGGGTTTTGGCGTATTGATGGAGTAACTCGCAGACGCTGAAGCTATTTCGTTTCCCTTTTCGTCGGTCACAATGGCCTTTGTTGAACTCGTACCTATATCTATTCCCATCAAAAGATCCATAAAATCACCTCCTATTCACAGAAAATCGTTTCCCTAGGTTTCATTTAAATGCTGTTCTTAGTTCCTTCCATTTTTCGTACATATCATTCCAGTGTTGCCCTTGCTGCGGCTCGAAAATTTCAAAATTAAATGATCTGCGAATTATTTCATGACCTTCTTTTAGATCTCTAAGATAACCACTAGCAATCATTTGAACAATTATGTTTCCAATAGCTGTTCCTTCAATTGGACCGGTTTCAACAGGCAAGTTCGTTGCGTTGGCGATTAACTGACACAGCAATTTGTTCTTTACTCCTCCTCCAATCATATGTACCTTATCAATTTTCCTACCTGTAAGCATCTCAAGTTGATCTTTTATAAGTCTCGTTTTTAACGCTATTCCTTCTAACGCTATTCTAACAATCTCACCGTTGCTACGGGGAGTTTTACCTGAAAGTTCCTTTGCGTTCTTTACAATCGCAACCTCCATATCATCAGGGTTCTGGAATTCATGAGAATCAGGATCGATCATTCCTTGAAACGGAGGTGCGTTTTTTGCCAATTCTTCCAGAACTTTATAGTCGAGATTGTGATTTTTCTCCTTCCATTTTCGTAATAGTTCTTGAATTAACCATAACCCGGTTATATTCTGAAGCAATCTGTATCTCCTACCATGGCATCCTTCATTCGCAAAATTTAGCTGGATAACCTTTTCGCTTATCATGGGTTCATCAAGGATAACCCCTTCCACAGCCCATGTACCAATGCTGATGAACATAACTCCGGGGTCATCAGTTGGTATAGATGCAACCGCAGAACCAGTATCATGGGAAGCTGGCAAAACAACCTTCACATCGTTTTTCAACCATTCGAAGTTTCTTGTGTTAATAGTTCCAAGAATTGTTCCGGAGGGAACGATTTTGGGCAAAATGTCTGGGATTCCAAAGATATCCAAGATCTCTTTGTCCCAGATGTTGTGAAATGGGTTATACAGCTGCGTAGTCGTCGCCATGGTAAATTCTATGACCTTTTCTCCGGTAAGGAAATAACTGAACAAAGACGGCATCATAAGCAAAGTATGTGCCTTTTCAAGGTAGCTCAATTGTCGTTCTTTAAAAGCTATTAATTGATAAAGCGTATTGAATGGTTTGAACTGTGCCGGTGCACGCTTGAAAATCCATTCTTTCCCTACCTTATTAATTGCATGTTCCATAACATTTGTCTTAAACATATTGCGATAATGAAAGGGATTACCGAGTAAAAAGCCGTCTTTATCCAAAAGGCCAAAATCCACTCCCCATGTATCAATACCAACAGTATCTAGCTCAATTCCCGGGATTCTTGCAGCCTTTTTTATACATTCAAGAACATTATTGTACAGACAAAGGATATCCCAGTGCGTATGACCATTTACCACTACTGGAATATTCGGAAATCTATAAATTTCCTTCAATTCTAATTTTTCTCCGTCAAAGATTCCAAGAAGACTTTTCCCGCCGGATGCTCCAATATCTATTGCCAAGAAGCCTTTCACGACTTCTTCACCTCAATTCTCCTGCTTTGAAAGAAACTCTTCGACTTCCTGTTTATACGGCATTGAATCTGCGGCACCATATCTGGTGGCTACAATTGCGGCTTCAGCATTGGCAAACTTTGCTACTTTTACAAACTCCGTGATAGATAGCCTCGCAATTTCTTCTTTGTCCAGTTTATACATATGAGATAGGATAGCGGCCATGAATGAATCTCCACATCCTGTTGTTTCGGAGACACTGACATTATAGCCGGGAATATGGGAAATCTCTTTGTCCTTGCAAACCAGCGAACCTTTACTTCCGAGGGTTACGAATATCACGGTATCATTTTTTATGGGGAGTTTATTGACAGCTTTTTCTGGAGATTTCTCGCCTGTTATGTATTCCAGATCCTCATCACTCAGTTTGATAATATCAGCATTGGCAATGATTTCAGTCAATAATGTTCGGTAGCTTTTTTCGTTTTTGATAAGGCTTCTCCTTATGTTAGGATCAAAGGATGTTTTTACACCAGACTTCACAAATCGCCTGAAGATTTCAAGGTAAGTACTTGCCGAAGGTTCTTCCAGTAAGGATATTGAACCGCAGTGATACAAAGAGAAATTTTGCGGATCGATATCCGGTATTTCAGTTATCTTTAAACTCACATCCGCGGCATTGTCGCGGTAAAACCTGAATACAGGTTTTCCGTGTTTGTCTATCGCGGCAAAGGCAAGGGAGGTTTTTGTGTTGGGGCTTCTGACAACGAAGCGGGTATCGATTCCCTCAGAGATCAGGTATGATAAAAGGGCATCCCCAAACTCGTCCATTCCTACCTTTCCCAGAAACGCCACGGGTATTCCAAGCCTTCGTAATCCCACCGCGATGTTGAACGGAGAACCTCCCGGCCTTTTTTCAAAAAGTGTGGTTTCACCAAGACCAGCTCCGGGGTTCTTAGATAAGAAATCAAACAAAACTTCTCCAGCACATAGTATGGGATTCGCCATAACACATCCTCACATTCTAAAGTCCTTTTCGAAGGTCTCAAGATCGTTCATCAGAAAATCACCTTCGATGAATTCTCTGGCAAGCTTCAACGGCAAAGTAAGTGAATCAACTCCGATAGCAATGAGTTCATAAGCACTTTGAAGTTCCTTGACACTTGCCGCGAGAATCTTCGGGGAATTATCGGTGTTAGCCCCTATTTTCAACATTTCCTGAATCCGTTTTATTGGATCTATTCCCGAGCGTTTCATCCTGTCAAAATAAACCGCAACATAATCCACACCAACAGTTAAAGCCGTGTAACACTGCCTGAGAGAATAAACTGCGGTGGCACAGGTTTTTAGCCCCATCTTTTCTAATTCCTTGGTGATTGGCGCTGCAATGCTTGGTTCCCATGGAAGTTTAATTACAAACTTAGAAGCGGTTATCTTCCCGGCTTCAATTAGTTCTTCTAAAAGTGTGATCCATTCCGTGGTTTTCACGCTACCCTGAACAAAGTGCATTGTTCCCGGGACTTTTTCCAGTAAAGCCATGGCATCTAACATGGTAAGATCTGGTCTGTCTCTTTTTAAAATCGTTGGGTTCGTAGTCAAACCCGAAAAGACAGGATTTTCCACCAGTCTTACAGCCTCTTCACTGAAGTCGTCGATGAATAGCATTAAATTTCTACCACTCCTTTTTTGAGTATGACGTTTGCATACAATGCGGTTTCGCTTGTGGCTACTATACAATATGCTTTCTTAGCCAGGTTGTAAAATTCGAATCTATCTACCGTTTTCAGTTTTATCTTTTCGCCAGACGCCTCGAGAATCCTTTTGTAATCTTCCCAAATAGGCGGTTTCTCTTCTTTCCCGTTGTCCATAAGAATAACGTTTTCGTCCACAAAAGTATCTAATGGGAGAAAGTTTAAGATTGCGTCTAGAAGTTCTGGAATTCCAAGGCCATCGGCCCTGACGACCTGGGGACCGAAAGATTCAGCCGGAAAATTCCCGTCTGCCAAAACGATCTCATCTCCATGTCCCATTTTCATGAGTACAGCCATCAGGTCAGGAGAGATTACCTTTGGAATATTTTTCAACATAGTCTATACCCCCAGAAGCTCATTTCTGCGATCCAAGGATTCTGTATTCGATACCCTTTAACCGACAAAAATGCACCAATTCTTCAGTGTAATCTCCATAAACGCCATGTATGTGGTTACACGGATAATTTCTGAGGAATGTTTCCATATCTGTGTCTAATTTCATGTAAGCATGTGGCCATTCGATTTGTACGTCTTTCGCTAGCTTCTCCATTTCGTTTTCGGGGAGTTCCAAGAATTCTCCGGGAACGATAGTCATGACATATTTACCATTTTGTCTGGCCAATCGAGCCATTGTCACCCTTCCGGGGGCAGCAAAGTGCTTTACAGCGGCTCCTCCTGCGGGGAAGTAGAAACTTTCAGGGTAAAGCGTCACTTTCTTTAGGTTTACCTCAGGATCAAAGGATTTTCCTGCAAAATATGTAGCGTGTGTTCCTGAGTTGCAGAGGTCTAAGATATCTTTATCCTCAAAATAGTGCCTGACATCAGCAAAAAGAACGGGGGTTTGTGCAATGTGTTTGAAGATTTCCATTGTAAGCGCTCCGTCCATGTCTGTTTCCGTCGCAGCCACTATAGGCTCCTTTGAACCGTTCCAATCGTAAGGATCATTCAGGAAGGCTTCCACAACGTCCATTGTCGCGTAGTTGTTTGTCATTTCCGGTTGACCTTTGAACCCAACGAAATCCAACTCATATTCCCTTATTATTTCCATCGCCGCTTCATACATGGCAACCTGTCTTTCGAGGATCTCTGGAGTCAGCTGTTTTCCATCGTATATCACATTCGCCAATTTTTCTAACCATTCTCGACCTTTTCTTCTCTTTTCACCTGATATTTTCTCTGCTCTTATTACCAATTCGTATTGATCAATTTGTTCTACATCAATCCCAAACTCTTTTAACCACTGATCTCCATTCGCTGCCGCGGTGTACATTCCCATAGGTCTTCCACCAAACGTACCGTATCGTTCACCCTTTAGACGGTTGACAGCAGATGCAGCTCTTATGAATTTGAGAACCTTCCCTATAACTTCTGGATTTTCTGGTTCTCCCCAAATTCTTTCCGGAAAAACACCGATTTGTTCCAACGCACCAGCCGCTGCGAGAAGACCAACCATACCAGGGTACTTTGGATTTATCTGGCCATACAAGAGATAAGGACCAGGGGCGAACAATGAAGCCATAACTGTTAAATGAGGCCAACACCAGATTGCGTAATTAAAAATAGTGACTTCCACCTGCGCTTTCAGGAGTTCGATCCCCGCTTTCTTTGCTAGGGAAGGTTTCCAAACTATTTCAGATGCTCTTATTACTTCTATTTCCCCGGTCTCTTCCAGAGCTTTTACAAGTCTATCTTCGAAGTGTTTGTTCATTTCGAGCAATTCTTTATGCACAAATTCCCTACCATCAGAAAACGTTATGATTCCGACTCTTCGTTTCCTCATTTTCATTACTCCTTTCTTTTTAAGTATTTTAAATACCTTACGAACTTCTTCTCTTTCTCAGCTGGTCTATTGCAACTGTGACAACGAGAATTACACCAACAATAATTCTTGTCCAGAATGGATTTACATTCATAAGGACAGCTCCATTATAGATCGTTATCATCACAAGAGCTCCAATAAATGCCCCAAGAGCATTTCCTTCAGCGCCGAACAAACTGGCACCACCGAGAACAGCGGCCGCGATAGCATCAAGTTCATAACCGGTTCCGGTTGTAGGAACTCCCATCCAAAGTCTACTAGTTTCAAGTACACCGCCTATACCCCACATGAAACCTGCAAGGACGTAAACACCGTAAGTAACAAAACGTATATTGACACCGGATAACCTGGCTGCTTCTTCGTTACTTCCAATTGCGTATACATATCTACCGAATTTTGTTAAGCGTAAAACCATTTCGATTATTACCGTTGCTGCTATAAGGAACCAAAATAATGTTGGTATTCCTAAAAAATCAGAAGATGCAAAATCCGCGATACTTCTTGGTAAGCCGAAAACGTTGTTACCTTTTGATATCAGCAGAGTTGCTCCTCTGGCTATGGTCATCATACCCAAAGTTGCAATAAATGCAGGAACTTTGAGATCGAAGATAACCACACCATTTATAAACCCGATCGCAGCTGATATCGCAAGAACAGTCACGATAGATAACCAGGTTGGAGTCCCAGCAACTACCATTTTCGACATGATGATGTTCACGAGCGCTAGCACAGCTCCACAGGACAAATCAATTCCCGCGGTTATGACTACGACAACCATACCAACAGCAAGAACACCTTGGATAGCCATTTGTCGCATTATATTTTTGATGTTAGACATAGTGAGAAAATACTCACTTTGAAAAGCGAGAAATACCCAAATAATAGCAACTACAATTAGAACAATTAATTGAGTATTAAGAATGAGTTTTTTAGATTTTTGAATAGAACTACTACTAGCCATATCTATTCCCTCACTTTCCCTGCTTCAATATTGTTCTCGGATTTAATAGCAATCGACAATATTTTTTCTTCGCTGAAATCTTTTCTCTGAAGTTCTCCAGCAATCTTGCCTTCACGCATTACAAGAATTCTGTCACAAATACTAATAAGTTCAGGCATGTATGAGGAGATAAAAACAACTCCTGCACCTTCTTGAGCTAAGTCGTTCATCAATTCATATATTTCCTCTTTTGCCCCAACATCTATCCCATTTGTAGGTTCATCCATTATGAAAATTTTGGATTGGCTTGCAAGCCATTTAGCAACTACAACTTTTTGCTGGTTTCCTCCGCTTAAGTTGGAAACGATCTGAGTTAAAGAAGGAGTTTTTATCGACAGGACTTTCACATAATGCTTCGCGTTCTTCGTTTCTTTTGAAAGCTTGATAAACCCAAAACGGCCAATGCGATCGTATATCGGTAAATTAATATTGTGTTTCACATTGAGTTTTAAAGCAAGACCTTGTTGACGTCTATCTTCAGGTATTAGTCCAATCCCATGTTTTATAGCTGAGTGCGGACTCTTGATTTTAACTTCTTTTCCGTTTATAAAAATTTTTCCAGATGTAATTGTGTCTGCTCCAAAAATTGCCCTTGAAAGTTCTGTACGGCCTGAACCAACAAGACCGTATATTCCAACTATTTCCCCGCTCCTAATCGAAAAACTACATTTTCTGAGTTTCTCATTCTCAATTTCTTCAACCTTCAAGATTTCCGAACCGATTTTCTTGTTGGGGTTATAGAAATCTTTCTTGAGTTCACGACCTACCATCATCGTAATCAGCTCATCTTCAGTAGTTTCTTTAACCGGCCGTTCCCCAACAACTTTCCCGTCTTTCAGGACCAAAGCTGTATCACAAAGCTCAAAGATTTCCTCCATCCTATGGGAAATGTAAATCACCGAAATTCCCTTCTTCTTCAACTGGAGAATAACCCTAAAAAGTTCTTTGACTTCTCTATCTGCAAGCACAGCTGTTGGTTCGTCAAATATAATCACCTTAGCATCTCTGGAGAGTGCACGAGCAATTGCCACCATTCCTTGTTGGGCCGCGCTAAGATCTCCCACTTTCAAGTTTGGATTAATTACATCAGCATATCCAATCTGATCCAAAATATCATAAGCACGTTTTATCATGAATTTTTTGTCTACAAATCCAAAGGCCGATTTTTCATTTCCTAAAAGGATGTTTTCCGCGACGGTCAGATGATTGGCTAAGACAAGGTTCTGATAAACAGCAGATATCCCTAGTTCTTCTGACAAAATAGGCGACATTCTCTCAACTTTTTTCCCAAAAACGAAGATCTCTCCTTCGTCTTGCTGATAAGCTCCTGTAAGAATTTTTATCAATGTGGATTTTCCTGCACCATTCTCACCGACGAGAGCCTTGGCCTCACCAGGTTTTAAAAAGAAATCAACATGATCTAAAGCGTGGACACCAGGAAATTGTTTGTCAATTTTTTTCATTACAATGGCATATTCTTCATAGTTCATGATATCTCCCCACTTTCAAAGATGAGAAAGTAATGTGGGGCATGATCGCCCCACACGACGTAAAAATCCTGAATCACCAATCTTTATGGAATTCCACTGGTTTCAGAGCTTCATCTGCCGCTCCGCTTTTCACCATTTCCTGTGTAACAACAATAATTCCCGTATCAACGTTCTTTGCGAGAGGAATACCATTTCTTGCCATAATAGCATAAGCAACTCCTGCATATCCCATTACCCATGGTCTCTGAACAAGGACTGCATCAAGGAAACCGTTTTCGAGACCGTAAAGTTCCTGGGGACCAGCGTCAACTGCAACAGCAGGAATTCCTTTCTTACCCATAATATCGAGAGCTCTAACAAGCTCATCTCCAGTATATTGGTTGTTAGCGTAAATACCTTTAAGATCAGGATAAGCGGTCAAAAGGTCCTGAACAATTCCGATTGTGTTACCCTGTTTACCCTGAGCATCTTGGAAAGCCACAACCTCTATTTCAGGATATTTCTCAGCTATTCTGTCTAAGAAGCCTTTCTTTCTAGCCTCAAGAGAACCAACTCCTGATAGGAAAGTTATTCCAGCAACTTTTCCAGCAGCTTTGCCGTATTTCTTTATCATTGCTTCTGCTAAAGCATCCGCAGACTTTTGACCTATCGCATAATTGTTGGATGCGAGGAAGCTTGCGAATTTATCTGTTGATGCTGCTGAGTCGATTATTATAACCGGAATGCCTTCATCCATTGCCCGTTCAATTCCTGGAACAAGGGCATCGGCAACTGTTGGAGCAATAACGATGGCATCAGGTCTCAAAGATACAGCGGTTTCTAGGATTGCAACCTGTCGTGCAACGTCTGCTTCAGATGTCGGTGCCTGAGCGATCAATTTCACACCAAAATGATTCGCCGCCTTCTTGGCACCGTCCAGAACTATTTGCCAGTACTCAGATTCAGTTGCCTTAACAATGAAGAAGATCCTCATGTTTTTTGCTGGGACTCCTTTGGTGTAAGCAAACGCATTAAGTGGAACGGAAATTACAAAAAGCATGAGCAGAAGAAACACTAACCCCTTTTTCATAAGTACACCTCCACCTCCAATGTTTTCATAATTGGGGGCTATCCCCCATATTTTTCAACTTAGGGTAGCATTAGAGTTTTAACTGATTCTCTTTCAATTAGTTCGGCTTTTAACTTGATACTGGAAGGTTTTCCCTTTTCGCCGTCTATGCGTCCCAGCAACAAAGTAGTTGCGATTCTACCGATTTCCATAACAGGTTGGCGTATCGTCGTAATTGGTGGTGACATGAGCTCGTTTTCTATTAAGTCATCAAACCCAAGCACAGAAATATCCTCTGGAATTTTAAGTCCACAGGCTCTCGCTGCTTTGAGAATTGTTCGAGTCATTGGGTGGTTTGTAGATATAATCGCAGTTGGTCTTTCCTCAGAATTAAAAAGTTTCCTTAATTTTTCGAAAGAATTATCCAGTGGATGTTTTCCTTCAATAATCCATTCCGGCTTCGTCTCTATTCGGAGTAGTTCGACAGCTTTTTTAAATCCCTTGTAACGCTCTTCAATCGTGTAAAGACCTCTTCTTGCAAGACATATTCCTATCTTTTTGTGGCCTTTTCTTGTCAAATAAAATGCACCGTCAGCAATTGCGGTTTCGTTGTCCAGCACAACACTGTCAAAGTTCTCTACTGATTGTATGAGCCTGTCATAGAAAACCACTGGTATGCCGAGTCTTGCAATTTTTTTGTACAACCTACCATTATGTTTTCCACTCACAGTAGTCAATGGAGAAGCAAGGATACCTTCAACCCCATGTTCCATGAGCCAATTTAAATAAACTGCTTCTCTCTCAAGGTTTTCATTGATGCTACAGACAATGAACTTATATCCTCTAGGAAACAATACGCTTTCAACACCATGCATGACATCAAGGAAAAACGGGTTTCTTATATCTGAAATAATCAGACCTATAGTCTTAGTCTTTTGTGTTTTTAGTGATTTTGCTGCGACATTCGGGATATAATCCATCTTTTCTGCAAGGCTCAATATTTTTTTTCTAAGTTCATCACTTACTCCGGGTTTACCTGATAATGCCCTTGAAACAGTCGAAGGCGAGATATCAAGCCTTCTTGCGATATCACTTATAGTCACCTTTTTGCCCATCGCAAACCTCCGCAAACGTTTGAGTTATTTTCATTATACAAAGACCATTTTAGGATTCAGAAATTCAGTGAGATGAGATTAGACATAAAGAGATTCTTTGAGAGGAGATTATGCATAATTACAAAGTTCAATTAAACGACTTCTCGGGAAATAAAAAGGAAACAATAACACTACTCAAGATCTACGATTATCGGAAAGGCGGCTCTGGAATAGTAATAGAGATAGGCCTATGAAGAAAAAATAACGCCCTGTTAAAACAGGGCGAGGCGGGTTAACAAACTGGAGGATACAAAGAAAACCTATTTGCTTTTAATTTTTTGTGCTACTTTTGTCCATATTTTGTTGCAACGAATTCTTGCATCGCTAAGCAATCCTCATGAGAAATAACGTTAGGAATTCCAAGAATTTTAGCATAGATGATCGTTTGAGCAGCTTTTTCTACAACTTCGCCGATCTTAAAAGCGTGTTCCAATGATTTTCCAACATATATGGTACCGTGATTTATGAGCAAAACTGCATTTCTATCTTCAAGGGCCTCTACGGCATTTTCAGCTAGCTCTGTTGTTCCAGGAAGGGCATATTTTGCGCATTTTACACCTTCGCCAACTATCTGAACTAATTCTTCTGAAACCGGTGGAATGTCCATCTTTGCAATAGCAAAAGCTGTTGAAAAAACCGGATGGGTATGAATCACCGCATTCACATCACTTCTGGCTTGATATATTTTGGCGTGAAGGTTGAATTCGATGCTGGGTTTTCTATTTCCCCAGATGACTTTACCATCCAAATCCATTACCACCATATCCTCTTCTTTTAACGTTGCATAATCCATTCCACTTGGAGTAATAATAAATGCGTTTTCGTTGACTCTCTTGCTAATATTTCCCCATGTCCCAACTGTAAGACCTCTTTCTACCATAATTCTGCAAGCTTCAAGAACCTTTGTTGCGTGTTCGGCATAAAGCATTTTTTACCCCTCCAACTTTCCAAATGGTTATCTGTAATACAATGACACTCTAACAAAAAAGACCCAAAAAATCAAATGAAGATATTATCGTTCCAAAAATAGCATTAATTTGCATACTTGCTCTACTTCAGGTATTTTTTAGGCTACACAAGTTTGTGTTAATAAAGTGGCATGAAAATTAACCTGCACCACAAAATCAGGCAAACACAATTTTATCACCATAATAGTTTTAAAAAAGCCAAACATAAAAGCAAACATGGTATTGAATTGCGATTGATTTTGTTGTTGATATAACAGAATGGTAAAATAATTGCGGCAAAGTGGTACCTGTGTTTTCCAAAGAGGTCTCTGAAGCTAATCGGGATACTCTAAAAAATCAAGAGAAACGAAAAATGTTCTTTGAAATCATGCTCTCACCTTTAACAGTGAGAACGGTCGTTGGGTATAATGTTTTTACAAATCTCTACATATCAATTTGCTTCGTCACTGGTATGATCAATTGTTCGCAATATCAATATCTCACTTTTGAGTCCTTGATTGAAAAGCTCAATTTCTTTATTCAATAGAAGATTATCAATATTTATGTTAATGGAAAAGGGAAACAGCACAGGATCGTTACGAAGATCATCGATTGATGCTGTTTTGCTTTCTCTGCTTACTAAATATGCTCTAATTAACCAGTTTACTAATTTCGGATTGTTTATTCGAACGAATTTTGAGACAACGTACTTATCTGAAGCATTTTCTTGTTCAATCAAGCCCCAATACATAATTGTCTGAATAACGCGATCTACACTTCTTCTAACTACCGGTCTTTCTCCCCAAATTTCCATTGTTCTTTGTCTCACCTGAGAAGGTTTGAAATACCCTTGAAGATTGATTAATCTTCCACATATTCTTGCGATATCTCTGAAATACGGATAACAAGCGATACACATTCCCCAATGGATAATTGATGTAGCGTTTTCTGTACGGGCTTCATTAAATAATTCCAGTGCAGAGCGCCTTAGGAATTCAAGTTGAAAATTAGGGTTAAACCACATCCTGTTGATAACAAGCCTTGTCTTTCTAATTGCATCTTTACCCTTTAGGTCGTTTCCTATGTATTTATTCAGTGCTTCTGTTATTTTATCGCGAGTTTCTCCATCATGAAGCATCTCAATCACAAGGTCAAGCCATTCTTTTTTCAGTTGCCTGTCAAATCCAATCATTTTTGAACTCAAGTTAATCACCCTTTCCATAACTCAATAAATGGAACTATTAGTTCATCAACAGTAATTCCTCCATGACAAATGGTTTCTTCATCAAGATTTGTAAACGCAGTCCTTCCTCCAGCTATAAGTGGAAAGAATTTTTCTGGTAACCCTATTGGTCCCCAGGCAATAGCTTCAGGATATTTACTGTGTACAGTTTGCCTGAGTGATTCATTTTTATATATTCTAACCCTTTCACCCTTTGATTCAGCGGCAACGCCTTCTGATGGTTTTCCAATACCTCTGGCAAGTACATTACCATGATCTGAGGTCAGTATCACATGATAACCATTAGCAACGAGGAGCTTCAATAAATCGTTCAAAATTCCTTTGTTACCCCATAACTTTGTAGCGGAAATAAGACCTTCCATTCCCAAAATCTCTCCGTGCATTATCTCGTCGAGTTCTCTCACTACTATTCCAAGAACTTTGGCATCTTTACGGAGTGATTCTTCAACACTTTTGAGAAGTTTTTCACCCGGTTCATTGAGATAAACTATCTCAGAATTGCGTACAATATCAGACCATGCTTCCTTCCATAATTTCTCTTCACCTGATGTAGAAAGCACACTACCAAGATACATGGGCAGTTTTCCTGAGAATATAACTTTTCTTGAAACAGAAGTCAGAGTTGGAATAAAAGCAAGGATACCCCTCTGGGATATTTGCTTGTGTTCTTTTAGATGTTTTGATAGTATTAGCCATTGAAGGATTGACATACCATCTACTACAATTAAAGCCACCTTTTCCTTTTCAACATACCTTTTTCTCATTTGTGGTAGAACATTTTGTACAGTTACAGGGTCACGGCTTATAAGGGTTAATAGGCTACTGAACTTTTTTAATACCCACTTCAGGAATCTTCCATCAATTTCTTTCTGTAATTCTGAGAATTCTTTCTTCTCTTCGCTTGAAGCAGAAGACGAATAGACATGAAGGGAAAGTTCCGCCAGACGCCAAGCAAGAGATGTCCATTCCTTAAAATTAGAATCAGTTGATGGCATTTCTTTCCTGACAATCTCTAATAATTTTCTGAATCTTTGACGTTCCGATTCTTCGGTGTCAATTCCAAACGATATCCATGAATCTTCGAAACGCTCGGGATCATTTACAGGAATAGGTTCGAGTAGTCCTTCCGCAAAGAATGTATCAATATAAACCTTCAGACCAGGATGGTCAAATGGAATATCGTAGGGTCCTGGATATTCTAGGGTAATGTTACTTCCCTCACAAACCCGATCTGCTACTTTTCCTTCAAGAAACACAGGCCAGCGTTCCTGAAGGAAAGCTAAGAAGTTGTCTTTACTCAAAATAAGCGTTTTTATAGGTATTTCTGATAATTCTGGATTATCTTTAAGTGTTCTATAAATGAATTCGGCCATTTCTTCCCTTATGACTATATTCGAATAATGAATCTTCATAAGCCAGCTTAAAAAGTGAATTAAAGAGTATTTCTTACTCAAATCGAAGTCAAAAAGCTGTTTCAAAATGAACTCCCTTGTCTCTCTAGTAGAGAGCTCATTCCGCGGTTCTTCCATTATTTCGTACAATTTTGCAATCTCATCTGGTGTTAAATCCAGCAAAGCTGTTCTGCTTAGCTTCGGGAAAAATGTACTAACCTCAAAATCAAGCACAACTGATTTGCTCAATATATCAAAAGGAAGATTGTGTGGATCATTGTATTCTGAGGAAACGACTATCACTAACTTTTTCGAATCTTTATCTCGAAAATCCCTTTCATAACGATATCTAAAGCTGATCGGATCCAGAAAATTGAGAACAGCATATCCCGAGTTTTCCAGCTTTTCCAATACCTCTTCACTAAGAAGAGCATCAGGATCATTTACAACTATTAACCGTGACTCCGCACAGAGAATTTTATCAACCATAACTTCATTTAGGCTTTTGCTACGCATGACTTCTCACCTTTACGGCTAAAAGCAATTTAAGTTCTGGGTATATCTCATCATTCAGTGAAGTTTCCCAGGACTCCATCTCAAGTTTCAATTGCTTCAACCTGTGTTCCCGAACCTGAGGAAGCCCTATCCTCTCAGCCATTTGACGCCGTATTTTGAACCATTCTCTTTTGCGTTCTTTGTTTTTTTCTTGTTCCGAAAGATATTCAGCCTTTAGGTTCTCAAAATTCCGTCTTAACTCTTTCTCGACTTGATGTTCAAGGGCTTCTATACTTTCAAAGCCCATTATTTTGAACCTACCTTCTATGAGTCGATCCCATACGAGTATTGCAGAATTGAGAAAAACTTTTCCTTCATCGTTCACAAAGACAGGAACCACCTGTTCTTTTGACCATTCTTTACCTTTTGCAACTACCTTCCAGAGAGACCACACGCCTTGCAATCCTTTCGGAACATTATCCAACGATACAACAGGAACGTGGAAGTCTTCAGAAAGTTCTGGTAGATTCTTAATTGCATCGTTTACCAATGGATCGTTGAAGGTAATTTTTTTCGCATCAGGGTTTTTAGAATTTCTATCAAAGGTTATAAGTTCTTCTCTTCTGGTTTTAGGATACCGAATTTTCCAGTTATCGCCAATTTGAGTAGCTTTTCCGCCATAAGCGTTTATATAACTTATTACAGCCCGTTCGAGCCAGTAATTGACAGGCTGTTGAACCAGCTTCTGAGCTTCTTCAGGATTTGTTATTTCATATGCAGGAAGCATATGATTATTCTGAGTTGCCTGGATTATCTGCTGTCTGATTCGTTCCAGAATATTATCGACATCTTTTTCAAAATTGTCTGGATTTGCTATGGCACTTGCGTAAAGCTCATCGAATAATTCTACCGCTTCTGTTGAATCAAGAATATCAGATGTCTTATCTACACCGAATTCATCAAAAATGACCTTTAATTTATTCTCTATAACCTCGATAACCCTATGCTCAACAGTTCCACCAAGAACGAAATTAATAGCTTTAACATCATGCTTTTGGCCTATTCTATCAACCCTTCCTATACGTTGCTCAACTTTCATAGGATTCCAGGGCATATCATAATTTATAACCACATGACAAAACTGAAGATTGAGCCCCTCACCACCCGCATCAGTAGAAATTATTATCTGAGCATTTTTTTCGAAGTCTTTCTGAGCTTTTATACGCTCTTCCATACTCATGGAACCGTTGAGGGTTACTACCCGGAACCCTCTTTCCGAGAGAAATCTTTCCAGCATTTCCTGAGTTGCTATGAATTCCGTAAAAACTAAAATCTTTAATTCTGGATTAAGTTCTTCTCTTCTGAGCCGGTGAATCCACTCAAGCAAAGCATTCGTTTTTGCGTCCGTATCTTGATTAGCTTCTCTTGCAAGCTCCAGCAAGAACCTTACCTGGTATAATTCTGCATTGACATCATCGGGAGCAGCCAAAGCCAATAATTCGAGTTGTTCTTGAGGGTCAAGCTCTTCCAGATCGGAAAAGTTTATTTCGTTTCCTTTTATAAGCCTCAACTGTCTTTGAGGTTCCTCTAAAACCACGAGTCTCTTCTCAAGGGCTTTGCTTATAGCCAAAGTTGAAGAACTTACAAGCCGCTGCACCAAAAGCATCAGGAATCCTACGTAGTTCCTTTTCTCTTTCATCGCTTTGTTATAGCCTTTTCTAACATATTCCGTTACCGCATCGTATAATTGCTTTTGCTTCGAATATCTTTCATCAAATTTGATGTGGTAAAGCTGTGTTATTCTTTTTCTGAAGAGAGGCTTCCCATTAATATCTATGGCTTTACGCTTTTCTGTTCTAATAACATAATCTGAAACATTCTCACGCGTTAACTCTTGTTCATCCGAAAATGCGATCGGATCCAGAAAAGACATCAATCTTAAAAACGCGTCCGTCTTTCCTTGATGGGGAGTTGCGGAAAGCAATAAAATATACGGCGAAGCCTGTGAGAGACTTTGACCAAGCTTATATCTTGCTACTTGAGTGCTGCTTCCACCCAATTTGTGGGCTTCATCTACGATTATCATATCCCAACCTGCATTGATCAGATCAAGAAATCTTTCTTTGTTGTATTCTTCAAGCTGTTCATATGACCAGCCTTGACGACCCTCTAAAGGTTTAACTGAATCCATAGGACAGATTACTTGATCAAACAGCTTCCATGCATTCTGCACGCCAGACAGCTTTTTAACAGTGGATAATTCCGAGGGAATTATAAGTTTGAAGTCTTCACCAAATTTTAGCTTCATCTCAGTTTCCCATTGAGTGACAAGCCCCCTAGGAGCCACTATCAATACCCTTTTCACAAGCCCTCTGAGTTTTAACTCTTGTATTATAAGCCCCGCTTCTATGGTCTTACCGAGTCCAACTTCATCTGCCAGAAGAAATCTTATCCTGTCTCCAGAAATTGCTCTTTGGACAGTCCTGATTTGGTGTGGCAGGGGGATAATTGAAGAATTAAGGGGCGCCAATAAAACATCTGTGGAATTGAATATATTCACAAGCTTACCTGCAGCGCTGACGTAAGATAAGAAATCATTGCTAAAGAATTCCAACATTCTTGAGATCGGCAATAAACTGCCGGCAGGTATGTCAACAACCTTTCCCTCAGCCGGCAGCCATACCCTTGCCATCTCATATCCGAACATTTTTCTTTTTTCGAGCAATACACAAGGTTGTTTCTTTTTCTCAAGCCAGTACCACTGCTTCTCCATATGCTGTTTATTCCTCACCAAGGCGTGTGCAAGCGTTGTCGTAATACATTAAGAGTTTGGGATCTTCCTGGATTATCTTATCCGGCAGTTTATTTGCAACTTCAATTATCGTCTTATAATCTTTCTCACTCCATGCTTTTTTGAATCCAGCTCTTACCGCTTCTGTTCTAAAAACCCTGAGTTTCCTTCCTTGATGCTTTTTGTATTCTTCAAACTCTCTGAGAAGTGTCTTTTCCCTAAGGCGTTCAAGGTCTTGAGCCTTGTTGGGATCAGGAACGTACCATCTATCTTTTGCCTTCTCTTCGAGAAAAGCATCTGCAGTTTCCGGTGTTTGACCCTCCATTCTCTCTCTCAAAGTCGAGCTTTTCAACATCCACGACCATATCTGCTGTGGTATAGGACCGGTGCCGTCATATTTTAAGAAATTCTGTTCCAGCAGTTCCGAAAGTTCCATTTCTTTCTCGTGCTTTGCCCAACTCCGGGATATAGGCATAAATTGTGGTTGAAGTTCTTGGAAGGTCTGAGGCTTGTTTTGTAACTGAAGTCTAAGCCATTGGATTGCTGATTCTTCATCTGTGACAAACATAGAAATCTGTCTTAATTCGCTAACCTTTATTCGCTTATTATCGTATTCAGTTACCTGATCGGGTAGGAAGAACATACCATCTCTTTCCGGGAACCTTTCCCTAAGGCCTTTGTAAAATTCTGCTGCCGACATGGGAATTCTTTTCCCTCTTTGTATATGGAAAGCAACCATTCTGTCGTAGAGTAGATAGTCAGTTCTTTCAACAATTATCTCGGCACTTCCGTTTTTCTCAACAAAGACCGGTAGTCTTTTCAAATGTTCCCTCACAAAATCCCAGACACCTTCTTCAGTTCCCGCTTCAAACTCAAACCGTTCCTCGAGTCCGCCGTTGGGTTTATAAGCAGAGATTATGAGGTCCTGTTTAACAGACCCACTATTGGTCATTTGATTGAACGTCCCTTGCTTTTTGTCAAGCGTACTGACATCGGCAATAACGAACCCTGCTCTCTGGATTGCCTCCTGTATGGCGTTCCAGACGCTGTTTTGAGAGTTGTGGAATTCAACTGTCATCCATCTTCCAGGTTTCAGCACGCGATAATATTCCCTGAAACCGCGTGCCATAAGTTCCTGGTATTCGAGTAGGCCCTTTCTCTGAACCTTGTTTATTATCGCTTCAGGTTTGTTGTTTGTGAAAACCTTCAACCACGCTTCCCAGAGAAAGTTGAGCTCTGAGTACATAAGATTTCCACCAAAGGGTGGATCGGTGAAAATGTAATCAATTGATGAAGATAGAATTCCGTGGATTTCAGAGAGACTTTGTGTCGTAACCATGATTCTCCATTCTTTACTATACTCTCTAATGCTTTTCATCTTTCCAGAAAAAGCTTGAATTATAGGTCTTTCGCCACTGATACTTGGAATATATAGAGTTCCTGTTACTGAACCTAAAGAGAACAAACCACCACCAGCCAAAATACGTGGAATATTTACTTTAATTTGTTTTGTTGAATAAGAAAGGCTAGATCTTATTATTGATAGAAGGTTTATAGCTAACGAAGATCTTATGGCTTTACTAATGAGCTTTGCCAATACCCACAAATTCCTCTTCGTATAAAAATGGTGAACGTGGGTAATACCAACTGAAAATGGATCTCCCGTCTTATCGCCTTTTGGCAATTTGTCAGTCGGATACCAGTAAGGAATGTCACTGTTTTCAATGTGTTCAATTAACGCCAGATCAAAATCATCCGGAGTTTTTTCAAAGCGTTTCTTACCAACGCTGTAATTAATCAGAACAGGCACTTGTTTCGCCTGTTTTATCGTTTGATCTATTGCTTTATCATACTTTGTTTCCATTACCCTTTCAAGCTTTCTTTTTACAAGGGTAGCACCGCAATGCGGGCATTGAAATTCAGAAAGCACTTTACCTTGGTCCTTATCCACGGCAGCTTCCCAGAAAACAACCTCACCGGAGCATTCCGGGCAGGTAAAGACATCAGACCATACTGTGTAATTTATCTTTCCCCAGGGAAGAATGTTATCTTCTTTGAACCCTTTTCCTTTCTCTTTTAGCAGCTCAACAGCTCTTTGTATCTGATCGGGTGTTGGATTGTGTAAAGTTAGATACATCCAGCCACATTCAGCTTCGACTTCCTCGAGTATTCTTTTTGCTTCTTTTTCAAAGGTTTTGGCATCTACAGGGGTATTGTAGTTATATGCAATGAAGGTTGCTGCCGGTGAGAGGTCGTTTAAGATAGCATACCTTGGTCCGAGTTTTGAGAAAGGCTTTCCTTTTTCGTCTAAGATTGTTCCGTCCTCAAGAACGGTATAGCCAAGGGATTCAACAGTTTTTTTGTCTCCACACATCTGGGCAGCAACACCTGTCATTCCTGTACCGCAAAAACCATCAAAAACGATGTCTCCAGGTTCTGTGTAGTGAAGTATGTATCTCATTATGGCTTTATGAGGAACCTTGGTGTGATAGGAATGAGCATTGTAGATGGGATCGTTTTTGCCTTCGCTAACGTCTGCCGCGAATGGTTCTCTGGAGTATTTCTCTTCAGGATCGTACGGTTTACCATAGTGTTTTACGAAATCATTTATAAAAGGATTGGGGCAGGCAGTGTAATAGGGTGGATCGGAGAGTTTTATTATGTCTTCATCTTCTCCAACGGGAAATCCTTCGATTTTTCTAAACTCCGGGTCTTTGAGCTTTTCCCGGAGTTTCTCTCTGAAATATTCTCTTCGTGCTTCGTCACTCTCAAAGGTCAAGCCTAAGTATTCAACTTTTTCTTCCTGTGAGGTTGTTTCTAAATTTTCAAAAAGATTTCTGCTATCACTGTTCATTTCTGTGCTTCCCCCTCTCTGAGGACTATCCTTATTCTTGAGGTATCTTTACCTCTGGATAGGTCTTTTACGAATTCTTCAAAACGTTCTTTCATCTCTTGTGGAGTAAGCGGGCTGTAATCCCCAAAGAGTTTTTGGATAAGCTGTTCTGTTGTAATCTCAACTTTTTCAAGCCCCGACAAAGCTTCAGCGACAGCTTTTGTGAATTCAGGATTGTCTATCAGTTCTTTTGTCAATTCTCCTTCCGATAAAAACTCTTCGATAAGCTCTCGGTGTTCTTTGTGAAGCAGTCCCATATTTTCTTCCACTACCGGGTCTCTGAGGTTGTCGAGAAGTATATTTGTCCAGTTATTAAAAAGTCTATCGAGTTCCTCATCGAGATATTCAAGAGCTATATCCATGTCACCCTCTTGAACCTTTTCACTTGTTGGTTTGAAACCACAAAATTCACATATTGGTGATCTCTCAAGGTTACTGTCTATAAGAGAGTAGCAGGTTTTTAGATTGGCAAGTTTTTCTGTAAATTTGTTCAGTTCGGCATTTGGAAGTATTTTTATCATGGCAAGTGTGTTAAGAGCTTTAAGCCTGAAATCGCTGAGTAGTTTCTGTTTTCTCTCATCTTGATGGGCATTCAGTCTTGCTTTCCTGTGAAGTTCTTTGTATATCTTGATGTATTCTTTTTTGAGACTGTCGAGCTTTTCGTGAATTTCGACTTTGATTTGGTGGGTCAATTCTTTCAGATTTTTTAGCTCATCGAGTGTCTCTGTTTCTATTTCATCAAATTTATCGTGCCAGCCATTCTCGAGAGGAACATATTCTTTTGCTCTTTCGAGATATCCCACTTTTTGATTCAGGTCTTTTATAAAATCAAGCAATTTTTCAACACTGCACACTTCTTTAAGGTCTTTTTCAATTTTACTGAGCTCTTTATCGGAATGTCTGAAATTCTTCAGTTTTCCAACGGTTGAATATTTCTGGAGAGAATCAAAGAATTCATTTAGTGCTTTTGCTTTTTTCTTGAGTACTTCACGTGTTTTTTCTTCAAAGAGGTCTGTTGACCAGAAAGTTATTCGCTGGCTTATCTCTGCCTGAAATTTAGCCATTCTCTCAGCTTTTTCTTGAGCCTTGCTCAACATATTTTGAACAGGAGATTTTTTGTCGTTTTTGAGTGCTTCAACCTGACCAGCGTTTATACCAAGAATGGTAAAAAGATGTTTGAGTTCTAAAATGGGTAAACCTTTTGGGTGCTTTATATTTTTGAAGTTCAAAAGCTGTTCTAATGGTATTTTTGCAAACTTTTCCACATTGCTAGCATCAATAGTTTCGCCAGCACCAAGGGACACTTCAATCTCACCCATGTAAACCATGGCGGCTAATAGAATCACTACCCACTCAGGTTCAAGACGGTAAGGGCCAAAATATTCCACGTCCTTTTCGACTTCATCAATTAGCTCGTTTCTATTGAGAACTTTGTTGATTCCATTTTCTTGAAGCTTTGAACGTATGTATTTTATATAAGGCGATTTGGACGTATTTAAATTGCCGGATTCATCTAGCAAGCCTAAAGCTGAAAGAATGTCTCTTGCTTGCTTTGTAAAGTTTTCCATAGCGATTGCTTTGAGAGTACTTTCAATATTTTGGATACGGTTTTGAGATGTTATGAGACTTGGAAACTTGGGATAACCAATTGCGGTGTCATTAAAATAATTGTTGAAAAGCGTTGAGGCAATATAATCAACTGTCTCCTTAAAATTATCAGACTTATGTATAAATGAACCTTCTTTTAGGGCTTCGCGAAGATCCTTTTTTCTTTTTTGATAAGTCACCTCAAAAGAATCAAGAAAATGCTCATTCAACCATCTTGTTAGAGCTCTTTGGAAGCTTCGAGCTTTGTCTTCGTAGCTGGATTTGTACATCCCGGCCGTTTTGGCCAATTCCATTGCAGCAGCATAGTTCGTTAAATCCTTTTCAAACTCTTCGTTTATGGTTTTTAGACTGAAAAACACCTCATCGTCGCGGCCGTCATCTTTGAAATCGTGGATTTTGTACATTGGAAGAAAGTATATATAAAAATCCCTGGGAGGTTGCGCATTTGAACGTTCATTAGGTTGGCCAAAGAAGAGATATCCCAGTCTTGTGGTATTCTTCTCATACCAACGAAGTTCGTATTCCCAGATTTTGAATCTAGGAACACGTGTTTTGTCTGAACATTCCATCAATTTTGCTAGAATATCGTAATAATATCTGTTTAACGTGTCCTTGTTTAGAATTTCTGCTTTTTTCTCAATTAGTGCAACGAAATCTATTGTTTTGTTCAGGTCTAAATAATATTGCCCGTTTTCTTTTATGTAGGATATGTACTGCCCACTCACTATTTTTATAATCTCTCTCAGAATTGTCTCCACATATGTGTGTAGATCATCCAGCGGGTCACCGCCCATTTCTGCGTTAACATCGAAAATGCACAGATTGTCACGCAATTCTGTAACGGTAAGACCGAGTTTGGTGTTTATGTCGCTAGTACTGAGTCTGTGAACAGAAAGTGCTTTAATAATTCTTTTAGCATTTTTGAGGTAGGGCTTCTTTATGTTGCTTTCAACTTTTACCATTAATTCGTCGCTCTTGTCCTCTGTTTCTCTTATCTCTGGAACAGCTCTATTTGCGGCATTTGATTTTATAAAATCCCAGTAGCTATCAAAAGAAATAATTCCTGGTTCATCTTCCGGTACCTCTTTGTCTAAAACCTCTCGCATCACCTTTGAGATTGTTTGTAAAACTTCTCTTTTTTCTACAAATCTGACTTTTTCGAACATCGTTATGAAAGCCGGATGGATAGGAAAGAGCTCAACAAAGTTCTCAAGGTTCTCATTCAGGGTGCTGTAAAACTTCGTGAATTTTTGCAGGTGTTCGCGAATGAGAGCTTTTTGCTTTGAATTTTTCCTTAGCAGCCTATTCGCTGTAACATACTCAATGTCTTCCCTAACTATGCGCAATTCAACGAATCTGTCTTTGACCCTTCTTAGAGAATCAGAAACAAATTCGAACCTCGGGTTCTCAAAAAGCGTTTCCTGAACGCCTGTGATAAACCGAAACCTTGAAGATTTACAAAATTCCCCAATTTCTCTCAAGAAATTTATGTCCAAAATTATCTCTTGCTCGTTTCTGTGTCTTAGATAATCAAGCAGTTCATCTACAACCATCAAAAGACCTTGATCTGGATATTTCTCGTTAAAAAGGCTCATCATTTCGTGTAATATGCCCTTGTTATTCACAACCTGATCCATTGGGGGATAATTAAAGTCAATGCCCATTTCTGCAAGATTTTCCTTTAGTTCGCGGAGAATAATATCTCTCAGATACATTGTGGAAGTACCAATTTCTGTTCGAATTACTTTGAATTTTCCTGCTATTTTTGAAGCGCTTTCTTTGACTCTATCATTTGTTAGCAAATCGATAAGGCTAGGATCTTCCGCAATGGAAGAAATGACAGCCATCAAATGTGATTTACCTGTTCCGTAGTTTCCGACAATCATCAGGCCTTTGTTGTCTTGTGGAGTTTCAAATTGAAGATTCTCAAAAACTACATTGTGAAGGTTGTCAGCCATTTGGTTTGAGATAACATATGTAGAAACAAAATTCGCAGCTTTGCTCTTATCGTTAGCATCTTTAAGTTGTGCGACCGTTTCCACAGGGTCAAATTGAATAAGATCACCGTACTTCACTTGCCCTTCCCCCTTTTTCTATTTGGATTTGTGCTTTTGTGTTCACATAACAATTTCACAAAACAATGAATTCAGCTCTCTTCACAAGAGCTCATTAGAACTATTTCGTCTTCTAAATAACCTTCAAAATATTCCGGATGTCCTCTTTTTGCGTGCAACAATTTGTTTTCAATAACCTCGCCAGGCCATGTAGCAATAACAGATTTTTTTCTAGCAATATTTCGTAATGCCGAAAGGGCGTGAAGCTTTAATTCAGGTTCAAAAAGAAGCTCAATATTATCCAGAAGCAAAAAACTATTCCCCATTTCAGGAAGCTTATCGAAGAATTTCATAGCACGATATGGTCTGTCCATCTTTGGTATTTCCAAGAGCGCTTTGCTCAATTCCATGTTGGAATTTATGATAGGCTCATTGAGCTGTTCTGCAATTTTCTTCAAAGCTTTTGTTTTTCCAGTACCATGCTTTCCAACAATCAGATAAAGTCTGGTTGGACTACTATTTTCCAACTCTCGAACAAAGTATTTCAATTCATATTTAATTTGATAATTCAAGTAACTCAATTAGATCACCTGTAATCAAAAGTATCAATCACATATAATATTTTACATCTTTAGCCACATATTTTAAAATGTAAACAGCAAGCGAAGATTGATTTTTCTTTTTTGAGTCGTGAGTAACATCAAAGAACTCAAGGATTGAATATGAACATATTCAGGTGACTTAAACAGTAAGTTTAGAAAATAGAAAAAGCACTTTTAGGAAAAAATATATCTGATAAATGAGTCAGTTTTTGTAATCACCCGGTTCAAAAACCTATTAGTTCTAGAGAAGAAAGGAGTAACGGGAAAAGGAAGTGAGAATATGATTAAACGAATCATAAAAATTAGAAACATAGCCGTTTTCAAAAATTTTAACGGTGAGAAAATTCCTGAATTTGGAAAATATAATATTTTTTACGGTTGGAACGGGTCTGGTAAAACCACGATTACTAGAATTCTATCTGCTTTTGAAAAATGCGAGTTGGGTAATCTTAAATTAGAGGATGATTCAACTTGCATCATCGAAACAGATAATGGTGAATTGAGATTGTCTAAGAGTGAGGTCATATCAGATGTGCTTAAAAACAATATAAGAGTCTTTAACGAGGATTTTGTGGATGAAAATCTTGATTGGAAAAGCGGAAAAGCATCGAAGATATTGATAATAGGCAAAGAACACTTACAGCAAAAGAAAGAACTAGAAGAAACAATAGAAAGTCTAAATGAAAAAAGAATAACGCTTAATAAGAAACAAAAAGAATTTCAGGCGAAGGTAAGAAAGAAAGATAAAATCTTAAAAGAAGCTCGTGATGAAGTAAAGGAAGAATTAAGATTCATCGGTGACGTCAAACCAAAAAGTGGGCATGCTAGGGATTATATAAATTATACAGTGAGAGATGTCGAAAAAATCTTGACAAATGAAAAAATACACCTTCTTACATCTGAAGAGTTTTTGAGACTTAAAACCTCTTTAAGTGAAAAAGAAGCAAAAGAGCTTATTTCCGTTGTAAAAATCAACTTGGAGTGGCTGGATCAGGTCAAGGAAAATTCGAAAGAAATATTTGAGACGGTAATTCCGAAAGAAGGAGTGAGCCTACTGCTAGATTTGCAAGCGGACGAAGAACTAAAGGAATGGTTAAGAGTTGGCTATGAAATGCATAGGAAAAAGACGCACCCAGTTAGGTGTGCATTTTGCGGGAACCTAATTTCAGAAGAGAGATTAAGAAAGCTGGGAGAGTATTTCAATGATGTTATAAGAGAATTAGTTAAGGAAATTGAAGAAGTTGTTAGTATTATTGATAACACCTATCAACGTGAAACTCTAAGTTTACCTTTAGAAAAAGAACAACTATATAATGAATTTCAAGGAGAATTTTTAGATTTAAAGGATCAGTTTGCCAGAAACGTGAACCTAATCAGACAAGAATTGAACAACCTTAGAAAGAAATTACTGGCCAAAAAGAATAATCCATCCCACGAAGCCACCTTTAGTTTTGGCAACATCGACAAAGCGAAATCAAACATAGAAAATATCGTTGTTCGAATAAATGAATTAATTAAAAAGCATAACGAAAAGACGGATTCATTCAAGGAGAAAAGAGCAGAAGCAGCTCATAAATTAGAGCTGGCTATTATTAGTAAATATAATGATGATTATATTGAGAAAATAAATGAATGTAGAGATATGAGTCAAAGTATTGAATTATTGGATGATGAAGTAGCAGAGTTAGAGATTAAACAGAAAGACTTGGAGCAGAAGCTTAGAGACCACCACTTTGCGGCTGAGGAGTTTAACAAACTTTTGAAATCCTTTTTGGGAAGGGATGAAATAGTTTTAGAAACAGTTGAAGGTGGTTATGTAATTAAAAGAAACGGCAGAATTGCAAATAATCTGAGCGAGGGTGAGAAAAATGCAATAGCGTTAATCTATTTTTTGATTAAATTAAAAGAGGAAAATTTTAATCTTAGAAATGGAATAGTAGTTATTGATGATCCTGTTTCTAGTTTTGATTCGCAAAATCTTTATAATGCTTTTGGCTTTATCAAGGAAAAAATCAAAAAACTAGGGCCGAAACAAGTTTTCATCTTAACACATAATTTCCCGTTTTTTAGACTTTTAAGAGGATGGATGGAACATGAAAAAAAGAAAGAACGTTGCACCCTCTACATGATAAGGTCTAAAATAGAACCTAATGAGCATCGTTATTCTATCATAGATGAGTTAGACGAATTATTAAGAGATCACAATTCTGAATATACCTATCTGTTTAAAATAATCTACGAAAGAGCGAATACTCAGAATAGCAGTATGGAAAAGGACTATATTCTTCCAAACTTAATAAGAAAATTCTTAGAAAATTATATCTCGTTCAAAGTCCCCATTGGTGGGATGCAAATTCATAAAAAACTAGATGAATTGTATAAGGATCACCCAACGATCAGTATAGAAACTAAAACCCGTATTGAAAAATATTGTCAAGATCAATCCCATCCATTGTATCAAGATAGTCCAACTGATTTTGATGAATTATTGCTTGGGGAGATTCAATCAATATGTTCTGATGTAGTCGAGTTGGTAAGAGAAACAGATCCAGAACACTTCCGGCATTTGGTAGATGAAATAAACAAATCCAGGAATAAAAAGACAGAAAAATAGTAGGATCAAGAAAAGGTGTCTTAGCTTTAGGCAACACCTATTCGGTTTCTCCCCGTTTCCTTTGGGAGAGTTTTTTGTAAGTGCGGTTTTCCCACATACGGCTTCCCTGTTTGCTTCGTGCCAAGGGTTACGTAACCTATCAGTCTAGAAGTGCTTTCGAGATGTAATATCGTATTTCGTAGTCGTTGTATATTCCTGAACCCTTCTGGGTCAAAAATTTATAGACTTTATAAAGCTTGTTGGTAATTACTTGGCGATTGTTTGGCAATTCTGGTGATTATTTGGCAATAAGTAAGATGATGAATGAATCAGCTAACATGAGGGGAATACTCCTGGAGGGTCTATTTTTTCGTTAGCGTTCTTGGTTTTATTTTAGCGTTTACATATGGTCTCAAAGGTCGAAAATCTACTGGTTTTATACAGAATGCTGGGTTTTTACATTGCCAAAAACACGCTGGACCGAAATTCGAATAACTTTTTAGTATTTGTATTTGTAGTACGGATATATTTATAATTCTGGGGTATATCTACTGTCAAACGAACTGATGCAACCTTTACTCTTCATTTGCTTCCTTGTACTTGATAGAAACTTTGACTTTAAAGAAATTCATACATTTTCTATAAATCCGTCTTCCTTTTGGAGAACCTTCATGCCCTTGACACAATTTTAAAGTTTCTAATTCAGTTTGTCTTTTTTTGACCATCTCACGAAGTATAGAGCCTATGGAAAAACCACCATTATAACAGAGGGGATTGCTGCAGTCTATGTACTCTCCCGGAAAATATTGTTTTCTATAGGTACGTTTACGGTTCAACTCACTAACACCATGCCCTGTTTCCTCAACCTCAACTGTTAAATCTTCTATTTCTGGAAAAGCTTCTTCAAAACTAACTTTCTTGGAATATAAAAATTTGCTTTCTCGAAACACATCTGAAGCCTTTTGTCTTCTATCCCTCTTCGACATTCTTCTTCTCCACTTCCTTTATTCATTCAATCTGCTCATGTTCTGAGTTACGTCTGGAAGAAGTCTCTAGAAAAAGTAAATATCTAAAATGAGGCTATTTCTTATAGTTTTGTGAGGTGATTTTATGCAGTATGTTTGCTCGAGCGGAAAAAATAGGGACAAACACATGTGTCTAGAAAAGGCATTTATCTTTATCTGAAGCAAATACCATTTTTTAACCTCCAAGCCCGGTGATCCAGTAGTATGCGTACTAACGTGTTAATGAACTAGCCTGTTTTCTAAACAATGAAGGCAAGCATTATTTTCGCGTCTGTCATTATTTTTTCTCTGGTTAACTTACCTTATCTCTTATGACAAGCTTCACAGCAATAGTAGCAACCATCTACATTGTCATAATGCTTTTTTGCTTCTTTGATGGCATCCTGACAGTTGTTAAAATAACCTAAATACTCTCTGTTATTGATATCTGGCAAACGCTTGCAATCCTCCGTATGCACCTCATGTTCGCCAGTGTCTTGAGCGTTCTTGTTAACGTAATAGTGCTTGTAATCTGCTATAGATCAAAAATCACCTCCTAATTGAAAAATGGGTGTAAATCTACAAGAATGAAAAGAAATTATTTGATCTACGCCGACAGAATGGAATTTGAATCTTTTCTTTTTCTCTAAAAATTATATCACACAAAAGTAACAATCAAAATGAAATAAAAATAGTAAGGCCAAAAGATGACATCTGAGATTTAGACAATGCCTATTTGGTTTTTCCCAGTTTCCTTCGGGAGTGTCTCACTAGCATTACCGTGCTCAGGTTTCCATCTTCCAACCAAATCCCTCCCTGCCTCTGGAAGGTTCAGCCTTCGCCTTGGTATATATCCTCTGCCTCAATTTTTGCATGGTGATAGGCGTTTTCCTCTTTTTCGCCTCTGCTTTTTGTTAGAGGAACTACAAACAGCAGAGCTCCTTCGCTCCAGAGGCATTACCCTCCTTCATCACTACTACGAACCCATCCGCTACCCTCTCATCTTTCAATCAATTTTCCGTTTTGGTTATATGGCCTAGCTTTCTCAAGAAATTTCTCTCAGGGATGAGGAGGGCTTCTCCAGTTGCATCGTGCACCCTTGTATTCGCGCCGTTGCTACCACCCCGCCGGAATGAATCCACGTTTCAGCCAGTTTTCGTGAATTCACGCTGCTTTCGTCTCTGTCCCAAAAACTCGGTTTCCGGGGATAAGAGTTTCGAGGCTACCTGAACGTTAACTTTCGTTACGGTCCAGATACTCGTTCACCATCCATATGATGGCTTTGTCGTCAGTCTTCAAGAGTTCAGTTTCCTTCTCCCTTGCTGACCAAGCTACAAGGTTCTGGCTTTTGCCTTGGTGGGTTTACTCCCCACTGAATGCACTTGCCTTTTCTAGACACACGGGACAAATACTGCTTTCTTGCTGTCTCAATCATTAAAAGAGATTATGTTCAAAACTGGCTGTTGAAATTTCTTTCATCAATAGATATTGAACAACACGTGACAGACACCATTTTTACCTTTGGTAACTGATGCTGAGCGACGATGTACATCAAGCACTAGCGAGTTTGGTGCTTACGGAGGTTTTAACAATTGACTCTCTTATGTAAATTGTAGTTATAAACTATTAATCTGCACTGGTCAAGTCTGCAATCTTAGCTCCCGATGTCGAAATTCTGGAGTGATAATAGTAGAAAAAAGAATCTGTCAACTCCTTTTCCTTTTTCAGCTTCCAATATCTTTGATATATATTGTGGGGTATTTTTTCATGTGTATCATGTGTATAGGGATATAGAAGTAATCATATGACTGAATATTTTTGCGCAGTATGTTTTGCCGTTCATTATAATTTATGTTATAATTATCTCGGTGAAAAGCAAAGCCATGATTATTATACCGTGTAAAAGGCTAAGCAAAAGGGATATGAGTTATACTTATTTTCATTCATCTCAAAAATCACTCCGGCTCAAAAAAATTAAAGATGTTTACATTTAAACACTTGTTTGAATATTTGCACCTGATATATTACGGCTCGGTTTAAAAAAATTATGTGTTCTATAAGTGAAAATTTAACTTAATGACTATATGAAGAAAACTACGAGGAGGTGTTGCATTACAGATGGTGACTATTGATACTAAAACTGCAGTAGATATGTATCTTATTGAAGACAGCAAAGATTTCAATGAAACTGTAAACAAAGAAAAACTTGTAGCGTTTCTGCACGAACATCTTGGGAAATACGGTGATCCCAAAGAAGATATTGAAAAATCGATTGATTACGCCCTCTCCGACGAAGAAGGGATGGGAGGATTTATTCTTGTTGCGTGCAAAGAAGATGAAATAGTTGGTGGGCTTGTTATAAATAATACCGGTATGGGGGGATATATCCCCAAACACGTGCTTGTATACGTTGCTGTTCATAAAGAAATGCGCGGAAAAGGCATCGGTGGAGAACTTGTGAACAGCGCTCTCGAACGCTGTGATGGTGATGTAGCACTTCATGTGGAATATGATAACCCTGCCAAAAGGCTTTATAAAAGGCTCGGATTCAAGTCCAAATACGCTGAGATGCGCTATCATAAAAAAATAGAGACAATAAAAAATGATAAAAAATAATAGGGTCAAGAAATCTCGCCTTTGGTTTAGGCGATACCCAAAAATAGGAATAGGGACACAAAAAAATAGGAAAAAAATAGGGGACAGACACCTTTTTTAGTGTCTGTCCTGTGTGTCCAGGAAAGGTAAATGGATTCAGCAATTCGAGAGTCAAGATCCGGTGACCGAGAACCGTTTGCCATTGACTGTTTACCGTCATCCGATAAGAGCCCCTTCTTAGAAAGAGCGGATCTAGGGTATGGAAAACCCAAGAACTGGAAACTAACAACTATCAACCAATAACTAATTAGATAATACCTATCCGGATTCTCCTCGTTTCCTTCAAAAAGTTTTTTGTACATACGTTTTTTTCTTGCATACAGCTTTCCTTGCTGCTTCGTGATTTTCGCTAGTTTGTGGTCATTGAAGATGAAGGATTTAAATATCGAAGAGGACGATGATGTAGAATTGTAAATGAGATGTCCTCTGCAATGGGCAGAGCATTTTTGAATTACTTGAGGAACCAAGGGGAGGTAAAAAAATGGATTATGAGGCTTTGTTCAAAGTCACTTACGGCATGTATGTGATCACTTCGAAGACGGATGAGAAGAAAAATGGGCAGATCGCTAACGTTGTGTTCCAGGTTGTAGCCGAACCACCAACAATAGCGATCTGCATAAATAAACAGAACTTAACCCATGACATCATTCAAAAAAGTAAAGTATTTGGAATTTCAGTCCTGTCCCAAGATGCCCCATTAAAACTTATAGGACTCTTTGGATTTAAGTCCGGAAGAGAAATAGATAAGTTCAAAGATATAAATCACAAAGTAGGGGTAACCGGGGTCCCGCTGTTGAAAGACTACTGCATAGCGAACTTAGAGGCGAAAGTGGTAAATGCAGTAGATGTTGGTACCCATGTGGTTTTTATGGGAGAAATTGTTAATGCGGAAGTTGTCGATGAAAAAGAACCTATGACATATGCCTATTATCATGAAATTAAGGGCGGGAAATCTCCAAAAACTGCACCAACATATGTAGAAGAGAGAAAAGAAAATAAAGGCAGCGGCAAGAAAAAATACCGATGCAAAGTATGTGGTTACATTTATAACCCAAAAAACGGTGATCCGGATTCTGGAGTAGCCCCTGGAACCCCTTTTGAAAAGCTGTCAGATAACTGGGTATGTCCCGTATGTGGTGTTGGAAAAGATGAATTTGAAGAGATACGGTAAGCACGCTGGCGCGTGGGTAGGCCCGGCTATGCTAGGGGTAAGCCTGACTTCGTCAGTGGTGACCACTCTTTCGGAGTGGAAAAAAACAATAAAGACACTTGCGAGGATAATAAAAACCCGAGATTCGAGGACCGAGACTATAGAAAATCGGGTATAGGATCTAGGGTAAGACCGGCTGCGCTGGGGTGCGCACTCATTTGAAGTTAATGCGATTGATTTCACTGGTAAGACGCGCCTTCAGTGGAATATGCCTTTAATTAACGAATAGCGGTGAACGGTCAACGGCATTTGGTAAAAATAGGGACAGACACCTTTTTTGAATGAAGATAACCCATTTTTTAAGACAAAACATTAGGCCAAATTACCTCAAATTAAGATATGCAGATAATAAATTATAGACATCATTGCTTTAACAAATGTTAGTTGGTTTAAATGAGAGAGAAGGACTTTAAGTTAATAAATTTCTGGACGCCAACTGGATGGGAACTTGGGCATAGTAATGCTAGTGAAACACTCCCGAAGGAAACGGGGAGAAACCAGATAGGCATCACTTAAACCCAAGGCGCCATTTCTTGACCCTACTTGTTGTGTTATGAGATATTTTTATAGTACTTTATTGGCTTATCCTTATATTTGACCATACTCAGGAATTGGGTTTTTATTGAATCCTTATTTAACAATGTATCATAAAAAAGCGAAGGATTGAATTTTGAATTCAATCCTCCGCAAATTTGTTCAAATACTGTTTAAGTGAAACACAATAATGCAAATGAACGATAGAAAGCTAGCGATCACTGTGACTTGGACAACTCATAGTAATTTGTTCCTGACCTCATGGGGTGGGGATACCATCCCTGTACCCAGTCTCTCTCGACATGGAAGCCAAGGGGCATGTATAGAGGCACACTAAGCGTGTTATCAACAGCTATCTGCTGTATTTCCTTGTAAAGCTCTTCGCGTTTTGCTGGATCTGTTTCCGTAACAGCAGCGTTTATAAGCTCGTCAATATTGGCTTTAGCAAATTCAACAAAAGCCGTACCCTGTCTGGAAGCATAGATACCATAGCTAGCATAAAATGTCGCAAGGAAGTTGTGAGGATCAGGGTAATCAGCCAGCCAGCCTAAAATGAATGCGGGCATAAGGCCATCTCTCTGGGCGTTAAAGTATGTTAGCCAATCCACACCCTGAACGTCTATGTGGAACTTCGGGTTGAGAGATTCGATGTAGAACTTGAACATTTCGGCAGCGGTCTGTCTGGCTTCGTTACCGGTGTTGTAAAGCAGAGTCAGTGTGAAACCCTTCTCCCAGAGCTCCCCATTAAAAGCCTGTTGAAATTCGGAAGCTGCCGCAGTTAGATTCAGTTCTGGTACAGGAAGTGTTTCATCATATCCCAAGTAACCTTCAGGAAGGTCTGTCGGAACGAGTTTGCCGTATCCTCCAAGAATTTCATCGATGAATTTTTGCCCATCATAGCAATAGTAGAATGCCTTCCTAACGTGAACATCACTGAAGAAATCCGGAGGAATTCCATTGCCATCAAGTTGTCCACTTCCAATATATGGACTTGAAGGATCAATCGACCAGTTGAAGTGGAAGGAGGTGATGGCTGATGTCGGGTATCCGTCGATTATTCTGACACCGGGCATACCCACGACCTGATCCTTGTACTGTGTGGGAACATAGACGATGTCAGCGTCGCCAGCCTCGAGCATGGCTTTTCTGGTGGAGTATTCATCGATACCCCAGATGATGACAGTCTTCAGTTTGGCCGGACCTCTCCAGTATTCGTCAAATCTTTCGAGGATGACCTTCTGCTGTGCCCTGTCCCATTCGACAACCTTGAATGGACCGGAACCAGCGTCTACACTGTGGAAAGGTGTTTCTTCTGGCTGCAGGTCGTGCCACTTCCACCAACCATCAGCGTTTCCGTCCCAGGCACCGTTTTCCTTGGCCCAAGTGGAGTCAAGGATTGCACTCCAGCCAGCGTAGTGGGAAATGATCCACATGAACGGAGCGAAGGGGCCATGGAGTGTGAACACGACATTGTTGCCATCGACTTCAATGAGAGGATCGATGACTTCGTTGTAGAAAGCGATGAGCTTCGCTTTGGCCTCTTCAGAGGTGGGTTCCCTGTTTTCATCGACAGCATCGGAGTAGGCCATACCTGACCAGGCTTCGAACCAGTCTTCCAGTGAAGCGTAGTCTCCACCGGAGAGGGCTTCGATGATCATCCACATGGGTCCACCAGCAGGATCGAAGAGGATTCCTCTTTCAAAACTGTACTCGACGTCATAAGGAGTGAGAACGTTTCCAGTATGGAACTTGACGCCTTCCCTTATGGGGAATACGTACTTCGTACCGCCATCCTGGATGAGTCCATTTTCCAGTGTTGGAACCTCGGTCGAGATCATGGGCTCGAATTCCGTTACGGAATCGCCCTTGTACTTGATGAGGTTGTCGTACACGTTGAGGATGACTCCGCCACCGGCGGTTTCATAACAATAGTGAGGATCAAGGGTTTCCGGTTCCCCAATGGTCAGAGTTATAAAAGTCTCTGGATCGAAGGAGAACGCAATAGCGGAAACCAGCAGAACAGAAAGAACGAGAAGAAGTACCTTCTTCACAACAACACCCCCTTACAAAAGGTTTAATCACAACATATATTATAACCATTTTAATGAATAAAATCAAATGACCTTAATCTGAAAAACTCTTCAAAAGAGGAAGAAAGATTAGAAACGTTTCACCTACTTCCATATTTCATGTAAGGGCTTTAAGAAGCAGTACATAGAAAAGGCTGGAGAAATGCTGAACCTATTACAAAAAAGGGAGAGCTTCACTCTCCCTCTGGTGGGTGCGGCAGGGATTGAACCTACGACCTCTTCCTCGTCAAGGAAGCGCTCTCCCACTGAGCTACGCACCCTTATGCGATAAATATTCTATCATCACCTTCAAAAAGTGTCAAGCGCCTGCATAGATTTCAAGGAAAGCGGGTAATTGATTCTATGTCTATTGTGTTATAATTAAAATGTCCGTGAGGACAGTAAGGGCATCAGCCGGTTAGGAGGAATACAGGAATGAAAGGTACAGTCAAGTGGTTCAGCGGAAAAAAAGGTTATGGCTTTATCACAAAGGATGACGGTGAGGACATTTTCGTACATTTCAGTGCGATTCAAATGGAAGGATTCAAGACACTCAACGAGGGACAAAGAGTTGAATTCGAGGTGGAAGTTGGTCCATCTGGCCGTCCTCAGGCCATTAATGTGAAGGTCGTGGAAGAATAATAGGAGGCGCCTTGGGGCGCCTCAATTATTGTTGTATTGTTCTATACCTTTTCTGATCAATTCACAGGCTCTTCTTAGTTTTTCCTTTTCTAAGACATATGCTATCCTTATCTCTTTCTTGCCGCTTCCTTCGGTGGCATAGAAGCCAGAAAGAGGGGCGACCATTACAGTTTCGCCCAAATCATTGAAGTCAGTGAGCATCCATTTGACAAAAGATTCAGCATCATCCACCGGAAGGCCAACAGAAACGTAGAAAGCACCTTCCGGCTTCGTTAAAACTATTCCAGGTATCTTTGAAAGTTCTTCGTATACCACATCTCTCCTGTACTGGTATTTCTCCTTGACTTTATCGGTGTAATCTTTTCCTAGTTCAAGGAGTCCGACTGCACCGAGCTGTGCAATAGTTGGAGGGGACAATCTCGCCTGAGCAAATTTCAGCGATGCATCTAACACTGCCTTATTGCGAGTCGCGAGTACTCCTATTCTTGTGCCACAAGCGCTATATCTCTTTGAAAGGCTATCCGTCATAATGACACGATCACTGTCATAGTATTCGAGCAGCGATATTGAGGCTCTTCCATCGAAAGCGAACTCACGATATACTTCGTCAGAAATAAGAAATAGATCGTGTTCTTCTGCAAGTTGAATCAAAGTGTTTATCTCTTCCCTGTTAAGGACAACTCCAGTTGGATTTGTGGGGTTCGAAAAAAGTATAGCTTTTGTTTTATCGGTAATTACTTCTTCGAAGCTTTCCTTTGGAGGTAGGCGATAACCGTTTGTGACCTCCGACCTTACAGGTACTAGTTTTATATTCAAGAGGCTAGCGAATCCCTTGTAGTTGGCGTAGAAGGGTTCTATCACAACGATTTCGTCGTCAGGGTCTGCTATCGATGCCATAGCGAAAATCACGGCTTCACTACCACCGTTTGTGACAATGACCTCGTTTTCATCGAGCTTAATACCCAGAGATGAGTAATAATTCAAAAAGGCATGGCGTAGTTCGAATGTCCCGGCTGAGTGAGAGTATGCGATAACACTCTCCGACTTTTCCTTGACATACTTGAAGAATATCTCTGGCGTGGGTATATCAGGCTGGCCTATATTGAGGTGATAGACCTTTATACCCTTTTTCTTCGCAGCTTCAGCATAAGGGACGAGTTTTCTGATCGGAGATGCGGGCATGCTTTCCGCCCTGATCGAAATCCTCATGGTAAACCTCCTGTGTTAAAATTTTAGGTTTATTACATCCAGCCAATCGGCTCCTGTAGCTTCCGGAGAACAGTTTTCTGGATTTGATTTTTCCAGTTGAAATGTTTCGTCCGCTATCACTCTACCATATGAATAGATAACGACTCTAAAATTAATCGGTGTTTCACCACGATAGTAGTGTACCCTAACTTTATAATCTCCGGAAGGGGGTATCTTTTCTTTGGGATCCAGCAGATAAACCTCTTTGCCCGGGCCGCTCTGACTGTCAGTATCCAATATTCCAATATTGCTACTGTTCAGGAAATATACACTCTTTGAAGGTTCGATAATATACAGATCCAGATCAACATATGGCTCGCTCCAGCTCAATTCTACTTTCAATGCCGGTTGAGTCTCAATACCTATTATTGTCACTGCTTTCTCGGTGCAACGGAATACAGAACAGGCCCTCAACGTGAGCTTTTTAATACCAGTTTCTGGTATGAAATTCACTCTGTACTCATTATCAAAAATCGCTGCTTTCTGGAGTTCATCTCCATAATAGGCCTCAAATTTCATGATTTCTCCCGTGACTACCCCTTTGATCGTCAGATTTTCACCAGCGGTGGCCTTCACGGTTTCTTCTTCCGGAAAGATCAATGGATGTTCTAGAAGGGTGAAATAATTTTTCTTTTCCCCGCCGATTTCGATAGTGTGTACACTGAGGTAAGGAAACGGTGAGGTGTACGTAAATTCCCACCAGGATCGTGAAAATTCGGATATCAACCTCTCAAGTTCCGATAAGTTGCTTTCGTCGAAGACCAAACCGTAGGTTACACGTGCCAGTTTCTTGGCATTCTCACTACCAGTTTTGAGTGCTATGAAGGGGATCCCAGATTCTTCAAGTGTTAGAGTAGGATCACTTTTCCATGAATCTTCGTCGTCCACGATAACCACCAGCGCCCCTTCCTCAAAAGAATATGTAGAAAGGACGTGCCCCAGATCTTCATCGGCTGCCGTCGTCAGACTGTAGAGTTCTATCAAACGATCTCTTATTTCTAAAGCAGAACACTGTAGTTGTTCGATTATCACATCAGACACAGCGATAAGAGTGTTGATGACTTCACCTTCGAAGAACTCTTCAACTGCTCTTGAAAATAGAGACAACTGCCTGATTATACTTTCTAACCTGTCATTCATTGAACCGGAAACGTCCAGAAAATAGTAGATCTTCAAAACTTTCAAAGGCTCTCTTTCTAAAAGTTTTACTAAGGGTTTTATCATAACCCCATCTTCGGACAGCATGAAATCTCCTGATGAGTAAAAGCCAGTCGTTAACACATTTAAATGTACTTCTGGGAATTCCGAAGTGTCGATCTTGTCGATGATGATTTTTGCATTGCCAAGGATGGTAAGCGCCAAAATCGTTAATAGAAGAATCTTTCTCATCATTTTTTCGCCAGTAGGTTTATCCTTTCGACCCTACCATTAGCTGTTTTCAGTTCAAAGGTTCCCGCTCCAGTCTCCGTTACTGATACGAAAGGTGCAAGGCCTGTGAAGTATTCATAGAATAGACCATCGTTAACAGGATAGAAGAATCCTCTGCCTGGTGGACACTGTGCAACCCCTGTTTCAATAGGATCGATAACGATATAGTCGGCAGCGTCATAATGGTAGTTATAACCGGCAAGAAGGATTTCTTTTCTTCCGTCGAGATTTAGATCACCCACGAGGACAGCATTTATAGGTCCGGGATGCCAGAATTCTGAAATAAGCTCTCCATATCTAGAATAAACACTGGTCACAGAGAAATTGCCATCGTCTCCATTTGCGACAACATAAATGTATACGTCATTCTCTGCATAGAATGCACCGAATTCTTTAACGGAATAAGATAACGGTAATGTGTAAACCTTTCCTTCGCCAAATGGCTCTTCCCACAGTAAACTCACATCGCTCTTGAGAGCACTTATAATGAGGTTACTCTTTGAAGTACCTTCGGCCTTAACTTGCCTTATCAATATGAGATCGTTAACGCTGTCATTATTTAGATCGTACTCGATCGGGAAGATCTTTTCAGTGTTGGAAAATTCCCGCATCTTAATTTTTTTCATTTTGAGTTCATCCGAGAAAACCTCTACTATATTATCTGAGACTTCATAATAAACTGGTTGTGGTACGGTGATTTTTACAGGTTCCGAAAATCGAGAGTGGTGAATTCCAGAAAGTGTTCTGAGCATGAGTTTTGTGTTCAACTCAACCACAGAAGAGGGGATTTCTGTTTCCTTTTCGATGAAACTGGTTGAGATATACTTTCTCTTTCCGTCTTCGGTTAAAGCCCAGAGTTCATAGAATTTTTTCGTGGGTTTTTTGAGGTTAATGCTTATCACATCACCTCTCAAAACTGCAGATTCAACGGAAGGTTCCTTAACGATTCTCGATTCACTGGTGATGATCACATTAACAAGTCTTTCAACGAGTTTGATGGCGGATTCTGAGGAAGAAGTTACTCCGTTCCACACCTCACCTATGTAAAGTATCTCTCCTCTTTCAAGTTTCCAGAGTAGCAATGGATAAGTTCTGTAATGGTTTTCTCCGTTGATATATAGTCCCTCTACAAAATATATCGGTAGTGAGTTTCCCAAATAATCAGAGATCGTGAAACCGTTGAATTCTTTTTCACTTTTCCAGAAGAAATCCATGGTTTCAGGAGCGTACTGAACCAACGATTCATTTGCGGGAAAGGCAAAGTCAGAAAAAAGATCTTCAGGTCCATACAGTAATTTAAGAGGAACACAATACGTTTCTGGCAGATATTTTACCTTCTCAAGGCGTGCGAGTCCCAGTTTTTCAAGAAGGTAGTTGCCATCACCGGACAGAACAACGAGACCACCATTTTCAATGTAGCTTTTCAGATTCTTCGTTAAATCTTCGGAGAAGAAATTTTCGAGAATATCCTTGGAAGTTGAAAAACCAAGAAAAATAACCCTTGCCTTGCTCAGAGAGCCTGGGTTCAGCAAAATGGTTTCTGGTGAATACAGATTGATAGAAAGCCCGGTGGATACGAAGGCTTTTTGCAAACTTTCAAGGTCATAAGTGGAATTATCAGGGGCTATTAACATCACATCAGACGTTTTGATGAATTTCCTGACGATTACAGAAGGACCTGTGATAACAAATCCCCTGTCACTCTTTTTGGTAGAAACGATTTGCCCGTTGAAGACCCAACTGTGAAAGAGCATGCCATCAAACTCACCAGAAGACAGGGTTATTTCTTTTCCTTCTTCTACCCAGTACTGCCTGCGATTAAGCAATTCGTTTCCCCTTTCGTCAACGGTAAGTAATAAGACCTTGAAGAACCTTTTGAAATTAGCCGTAAGCATTGTGGGCTCATTAATAACTACTTTTCGTTCGTTTCTTCTACTACCATCGTCCCAGCAGTAGAACTCAAACTTGACATCGTTTCCTTCGATGTCTTTATTCGTATCGAGTTCAAATACCGTTGGCTTGAGGGTAACTTTTAAAGAATTGCCCAGTTCGAAAGTCCCTACAAAGCCTTCTTTATGTTCAATGGAACCTATTTGATAAGTAACAATCGATTTGAATTCCTCGGGGAGGTTTGAAGAGACCCTCAGGGCCACTTCAGGAATTTTTATCCGTATCGGCTCGAAATAACGCCAGTCAGTGCCTGTAGTAGTATCCGTAGGATTCGCTTCACTACCGTTAAAAGAAAATTCACTTTTGAAAAGTTCTTTAGGTGTTTTTCTACCGGTACCATCACTTAATTCCACCGTTATCGTACCTTTGACTTTTTTCGCTCCTTTGTTTTCGAAGAAGTGAACCATTGGCTGGTAGGAGCCCGGTTCAACTTCAGCAAAGGGAATCTCGTAAATTTCAAGAGCTTCTTCGGTATCAGCGACATGTAATTTGCCGGGAGGACCAGGATTGACAAAGTATATCCTCTCGCCTGATGGAAGTAGCACGTTCAGATCAAGGTCGGCTTTTGGATCGTCCCATTTCAAAATAAAACGCAGAGAAGCTTCAATAGGATATAGGACGCGTACACTTGAAATCGCCTTCCCTGAAGTGCTGGTAGCGAGCACCGTGAATACATTTTCGCCTTGTTTCAGTATGAAAGAATCTCGGAAAGTGCCCTTGTCAATACTCAAAACTCTTTCTTCGACTGGTATAGCATCCCCTGTATATCCGATTCTCTCCTGCCTTACTATAACATTTCGGTAATCTCCACTAACTGTACCGGAAAGTACCACATATGGCTTACTGAATATATCCCCGTCTTTTGGAGAAGTAATTCTTACGATTGGCAGGCTTTCAGCAAAGAACTCTACCTTTCCATTGTCAATGATTTTCCATTCACTCTTTTCCGAAGCTTTCGGTCTGTCGTTATCGATTATGGACATGGATAGCTTTACCTGATGCTTCCCCTCTCCTTTAGTAATCGGAACCGCAAATTCATAAATGTAATATCCATTCATAAGAGTGCAGGATATCTTCGTGTTTTCTACCGGGGAACTTGTGAGTATAGAGGGTTCATAGTTTATGAAGTTTCCGGGTAAAAGATCGTAGGATATGTCCTCGACTTTCAAATGGATGCTGTCTCCAAAACCAATTATTTCTTTAGAAAATGCCGGGATAGGAACGTCATCTCTAACGATTACAAGCCCGTAAAGCAGGCTATTCGATTTGCCGTAAGCCATTTTGGCAACGCCGCTGAGATCGAACCTTCCGGATATCGGAACACCTTTGACATTGTAATCTGAAATAAAGCGAATGCCGGTGATGTGATCCCAGTCTTCAATGTTACCGTCAACTATTATCTCGTCGTCTTCAAGCACAAGCGCTGAGAAAAGCGTTCTTTCAGTTAAGGGAACATTATAATGGGCTGTTACTTCGTTTACCCTGAGTTCGATCTTTTGCCCTTTTAAGTCTTCCTCATTACTGAAGTAACTAATGTATAAAAGGTCACCATCTTTTTCTATACTGAACACATCCACCGGACTACCGTTTTCCAGAATATCGACCCGTTCCGCTCCCTCAAGTGTCAGCTTCACGATCGGAAAGCCTGAAGTATCTATCTCTAGGAGATTAGTTCCCATAGCAATGGAAACAACTATCAGTAAAAAGCTCAAAGCAATCTTTCTCATATGCGCACCCCCACAGGTCAGTTCGAAATTTCAAAACGTTGTCCGCGTTCATCTATAAGGAAGATTTTTTCGCCATCAACAATTATAGAACTAACACCGCTAGCCTCCGGTAGTCTACTATAGAATTTTTCCTTTGCTGGTGGAACGCCCAGTCCAAGATAAGGTTCGGCCTGTCCATAGAGCTTTCTGCCATCTATTACACCCACCACTGTGGTGAAATCGTATTCAGCATTCTCACCGGCAAAGAGTATATCAACTATGCCATCACCTTCAATATCTTCAAGTTTAAGCGATTTGATGTGCCCGGGATGGTAATATTTGCCCTTTACTATCCCATCAGCGGAAACAACCGCAATTATTGCCGGGAACCACGGTACGTGGTTTAAGAGCACGACAATCTCCTTATTACCGTCATCGTCTACATCTCCGCATCTAATAGCCTCAATGCTGAATGAATTATCAGGCCAGAAAACACTGTCATCGGCTAAAATCACATTCCAAATAAGTTGTCCCATCGCATTAAACATATAGAGTGTTCCTCTACCTTCTGAATCTGTTCCAGCAAGAATTTCCTGCTGCCCATCACCATCAACATCTGTGAAGAGAGTCGAAGAAAATTTTACGCCTAAATTTTTCTCGATGGTTGAAAGGTCCGAAACATTGACATTGGCCTGTGTTTCATATTTGATTATCCTCTCAACTATCTTTTCCACCGTTTTCGGTTCAGGTTTATCTATGATTCTGAAACCTGTGCGTGCGATACTTGAAGATATCCCATCACTTACTTCGCATGCTACGGTGAAGGTTCCGGTAGAATCTAGTGTAAGAACGATCTCTTTTCCCTCTTTAGTAAGAAGGGTATCGTTCAATTTCCAACGGTACCTTAAAGAATCGCCATCGATATCTCTGGCTTCTACACTGATCTGAACGGATTCTCCCGGGAATGAAACCGGCGGAACGACAGAAAGGCTGTTGATTATCGGTGGGGAGTTCACTTTTTCAGGTGAACGATAAACGGTCGAAAATCTCAGCCCGTTTTGAAGTTCTACTTCGATGAAATGGTCGCGGTTGAAATCGAAGTTTGGTGTGCGATATTCCAGCAGATAAGACTTGAAGAATGTTGTAAGCGCGGTGTTGAAAGCCTCTTCAATTTCTTTCAAAACATTTATATTGAACACTTGTGCTCTGCTCTCCACTTCGAAACTTTTGAATTCTTCAATTGATGGTCCAATGATGATAAGATTGATATCTTTTGTGGACAGAGCATCCTGAACTTTTTGAATGGTGAGGTCGCTGAATCCACTTCCATCGTCTGCATGGTGTGGGGGAGCATTCGTTATGAGGAGTACAACTTTTCGTGCGTGCGGATCAAAGTCGAATTTTGAGGCCTCAAGTAGGGCATCAAGTGAGAGTTCATTATCGTCACCCCCGCCAAAGGGGATTACATCCTGTAACCAGCCTATGCATTGGCTTGCATTGGCAGTTAAAGGATATATCCTGAGGATCTCGTCGGTAAATGTTAGCATCCCTGTTCTGATTCTTATTCCCTTTGACTGGAGGGTGTTTAAGGTTACAGCCATCAGATCATCGAGAAAACCGATCACTTTTCTCATGCTGCCAGATGTGTCTAAAGCTATCACGATATCCAGATCAGATATGAACCCATCTTCTCTTTTTCCATACCAGAAATTAACGCTAACTCCATCTTCAAAAAGCCTTATTGGGGTTGATTCGGCAGATACATAAAAAGAGACTAAGGGATATTGTGAAAGGTTCAACTCGACAATTTTCGGGAACGCGATCAGCGGTAATATCATTAGAACAATGATTGCTAATCGTTTTAACATAGTCCTCACCATCCAACCGTTTTGGAAGTAACGTGACCAACAATGTCTGTAGCCATCAGCCCAACAGTAGAACCTTTCATGATTCTTTCAGTTATTGTGAATTTTCTTGTCCTAAGCTCTGAATCCCTGAATTGGTATTTTTTACCGCCAATGGAAACGAAACTCAATCCGAGATTATCTGTGAATGTTATGGTGATGGATAAATTACCCTCTTCGTCGAAATTCTTTGTCACTTCAATGTGTGGAGGTTGAGTATCCACATAAATTTTATAAGTCATTGTTTTTTTCAATCCAAAAAGATCTTCTGCGGAGATATTGAAGTACGAGATGCCTTCCGGGAAGAACCTTTTTTCTGTGAGGTACACTTCCCGCCTTCCATAAGTCTCATACGTCTTCTCCGCTATGCCAGGTCGAACTGCATCGGTTGTAATCTTTCTTATACCGGTGTTGTCAGTAGCACTTATCTCAATTTCGATGATATTTTCAGCGCTAAACGCTGTTTCTGGAAGATTTGTCATGAGGACAGGAAATTCCTTGTCTGGTATACTAACAAAGATTTCACCGATATCCACCCAATCGTTTCCTCCAGCGAGAAAGTTGAGGTTATCCCTGTTGAAAAAGCCCAGCTCACCGCTTCTTTCAATGTGCTTATCCAGAGTATCTATCACGATCTTATAATTAACCGTGTTCGGATAGTACTCAGAAGAATAATAATGAACAGCAATATGATAATTACCCTCATCCGGTAGATATGAGTCTTTATAGTTTAGGATATAAGTTTCAGTGGTCGAGGAACGCTGTCTGGCATCAACATCGATATAGGCGCACCGACTCGCAGGATTCATCGGCCCAACCACCGTGCCATCAGGTTCCCTAATGTAGAGATCCAGATCCGCAGCGGTGGAATCCCAGGTCAACGTTACTCTCATTGCTTCATGGCGCGGAATCAACAAGACACTATAGTCTTTTATACCGATTCCTTCAGAAGTCTTGATTACTACTACCAGCTCATTTTCACCCGGAGAAAGGGGGACCCATTCTTTGAATTCATTGCCTTTCTGTGTTGAAGTTTTGAGCAGCTTTTCACCAGCATCAGCGTAGATATTCAGTGAATATTTTTCTCCGGTGGGCTCAAGAAGTCTTCCCCGAAGTTCCAATATATCACTCGTCATTACACTGCCACTTGTTTCCTCGATTTCGAACGGTATCCACCGGAGGGCTTTTTGAGTGCGCTTTCCTGTTATGTCTATTGCGACTACCTCCAGTTTTTCCTGAAGTTCTTCTTGGGATACAATGAAACTATATTTTCTCTTACCGTCGAGTTTATCTATGTGTTTCCCAACCTTCACATATTTCAAGCCAGAATCATCCTCAAACAGTACCTTTACGGCCATTCCATCAGATGTTTTTTGTGGAAGATAAGAAATAGCAGGAGGTGCTTTGTCCACGAAGATGTATTGCGAAACTCTGGAGATATTTCCAGAAATGTCACCTGCTTCCACGAAGATATCTCCCGACTCTTTCAATTCTATCTCAAAAGTATCTTCCACATTTAGTTCTCCGGAATACTTTTTCTCGAGATTTTGAACCTTGATAAAGCTTATCCCACCGCTGTCAGTGGCGATAACAGTTATTTCTGCCCTTTTCGAAACAATGTTCGTAGGTAATTTTAAATCAAGCTGCGGAGGTACATGATCCTTTTTAACAACATACGTCCTTTCTGCAACGTTACCAGCTCTGTCAACTGCGCTGAGCTTCAGGGTGGCGGACTCTTTCCCCATCAGATCGATTGTGTAATTGTAGGTGAATTTCTTTTTCCCATCGACCTTAATTTCCTTTCCATCAAGAAGCACCGCCTCTATTCCAGTGTCATCAGTCACAGTTATTGAAGCAACCACTGTATCTTTTCCAGTTATCGTTGGTCCCTTTATTTCAATCAGCGGTTTTTTGGTGTCGTATAGGATATAAATTTTCTTATGCGTGATGTTTCCAACGAGATCTGATACGGATATCACAATAGCTTTCGATCTTCTATCTGTTCGATAGTTTAGACTAAAAGTATCTTTGTCGATTCTTGTCGGTGTAACTTCCTTGTCATCCACCATTATTTGCGCGATACCCGTGTCATCTTTAATCTTAAATCTGATCTTCACCTCTTCTTCCGAAGTGAAGAAGAAATCATCCACGATTATCTCTGGAGCACTCTGGTCCAGTATCACCATTATTTCGTCGGAATCAAGCAAAAATTTATCAAGGTTTTCAAGACGAAGTTTCAAAAGGTTCACACCTTTTTTAATGGTAGTTACAGCAATACTTCTTGTGTTTAATGTAAGGGTATCTGTATACGTTGTCATCCCTCTGGAATTCAAGAAAATGGGCAGCGGTACTCTGGCGTTTCGACGGGCCCTGATGAAGATACTGTCACCTTCCCAACTGATAATTTTTTTAGTTACAGGTCTTTCTATAACGAGGGAAACCTTCTGATAGCCTCTGGAAAGTAATTCGGTGAATCTTTTATCGACCGGGTCAATTTTTTTCAGGAGAAGAATGCTATCACCAATCTTGCCGGATGCCAGCTCGACAGTGGCAAGCGACTTCAGGACGACATTTGAATCTGGATACTTATTGAGGAGATTTTTAAGTCCTTTTTCAGCCTTGATGATATCCTCTCTTACCCATATTTGTAAATTTCGCCATACACCGGCGAGTGGAAGGAGAGCCTCAAATTTATCGGCAGTTTCTATGGTTTTCTCCAGCAATTCTGTGTTTCCGGTCATCAATGCCACATATGCCGCTGTCGTTAGATCTATGAGATCCCCGGCATTTAGGGCTTCTTCGCCAAGTTCTACGGCCTTTTTGTCTTCTGAATTCTCAATGTAGACCTCGGAAGTAAGCCTTCTGATTAATGGGGTGGGGTACATTTTCAATAGCTTGTTTACTAACAACAGAGCATCCTTCGGAGCTGTCTCAAGGGCTTGTATAATCTTTATTGCTGCAAGTTCTTCTGTGACTTTATCTGAAGGCAATTTGGAAACAGTATGTGAGAAAGCTTCTTTATCATCAAGTAAATATTCAAAAAGCGCCTTTTTGAAGGGAAGATCCTTGTCTTCGATGTTCATGTCTTCGAGCATTTCGAGAAAGGTTTTCAAATGTCCAAGACTGCCATCTACGAGGGAAGCCCTTAGTTCAATTTCAGCGAGTAAATTTATGAGATCCACTTTTTCATCAGTTTTCAATGTGGCAACTTTTAAATATTTCTCCAGCATATTTGCTGCTTCGGGATAACGGTAATTATCAAGATACTCCTTCAGGAGTTCTTCGATAGAAACAACCTCTACTTTTTTCCTTTCTAAGAACCTGAAAGCACTCAATTCAATGAAAAATTCTCCCGGTTCTGTAAAAACACTTTCAAAACTATCTGACTTGTAAAAAGATCGCTCTTCTTGCCAGAGTAGTGTTCCCTCTTTGGTGACACCTTTAAGTGTCAGGTTTATGGGAGCTGTCATTGTTGCAAGAGAAGAAACAGATATTTCGAAGGGCATCCCGGCTACTACACTGGCCGGGGCGCTTAATTCCAGAGAAATTTCGGGGATAGGTATCAGGAATTCGCCTTCTATGCGTGAAGTGGGCGTATCGATTCTCAAAATCCCAGTTCGTTCGCCCGTTGAAATATATCGTGCAATGTAGAGGTTTTCAAAAGCACTGAGAATTTTACTGAAAGCTCCACCAAGGTCTTCAATCGTTGGTGATTCAAGGAAAGATCCCCCTGTTGAGGTTGTGAGTGTTCCAAGGCTGAACTTATCGATATTTCGGCCAAGTCCTATCGCGAATATAACTACATTATTCTCCCTTGCAGCTTTTATCGCTTCGGATATCGAATTCCTGCTGCCAGGACCCGTATCGCGGAGATTGGCATCAACACCGTCAGTTACCAGCACTAGAAATCTTGGCCCTTCTCTTTTAGAGAGGAGTTTTACGGCCTCAACAACCGTGTCGTAGAGGGGAGTGGAACCTTGAGCGGTGATTGTGTGCAGTGCTGCAGAAAGCTCCTGGCGATTGTCAGTAAAGTTTTTAAGAAGCTCGATTTCGTTATCAAAGGCTATAAGCGCGATGGAGCTATTGGTTGGTAACAAGCTCAAAAAATCCTTTGCCGCCAGTTTCGCCTTTTCGATAACAGATTTCATACTTCCACTTCTATCGAGGGCAAGCGTGAAATTCAAGACATCTTCTTGTTTTATTGGTATGAGCTGTAAAGGTTGGATGAAGTTATCTGCTTCGATTATAGAAAGTTTACCTGCAGCCATAGTATCTTTTGATAGAGGGGTGTTGTATTCATCGTAAGCCCTGAATATAAGACTGATTTCTGGATACTTTTGGATATCCACATTTATAAATTCTATTTTACCCGCGACTTTGTCATACAATTCGTCAACCAACGATTCTGCTAATTCACCAAAAGCACTCTGAAGAACGGGTAGATAAGCCTTATCAAAGTTCTCTCTAATACCTGTAACATAAAAAATCTTCTCTATTTCGAAAGACTTCTCATTATGGATCAGGTTCTGATGTTTCAATGATAAAGAGAAGCTGTGTTTTCCATCCGTTTCTTCGTGGCTCAAAATAAATTCCAAATACCCAGAATATCCAAGTGCTGCTGTCGGGCTTAAACCTTCTCCAGAAACGATGTCGGCTGCTATGTTCATTTCTTCGAGGACATTTCTGATTGTTTGATTGATTTTCTCAAAAAGCCACTCTCTTGGTTCGTAGTTTTCAAGTTTTATCCCGACTAACAGTTTTCCAAAGGTCGTGGAGTAATCTTGGCGAATTCTGAGCATTTTTTTAACTTGAACTGTTGTATCCTTTCCAATATATACGTATTCTTCATACGGTTCAAAACCCTTTTTATTTATAGCAACCCTGTGGTATCCTTCAACGGCATACATGCTAAAGGGGGTGTAACCGAGATGCTCACCATCAATGTACACTAGAGCTCTGGCAGGGTAAGAATCTACTTTCAAAACGCCATAGGTAAGAGCAGTCACAGAAAAAAGCAAAAACAACACGAAGAGCTTTACCTTCATTAAATCAACCCCCTTGTAAACCCGTTATATGCACTTTACATTAATTATAGGATAATTAACCCGTAAATCAAAAGGCTACTTCTCTGTATCCTCCTCTTTAGGAAGGGCTTTTCCTTCATCGCCAAAGAAATATTCACGCGGGTTCTCTATGAGATCTGAAAGTCCGCCAAAAAGAGAATCGAAACTTTCGAGAATTTCTTCGGCTTCTTCAGTGGAAAAGTTTTCTTTCAGTAGTGTTACAAAGGATTCGGTATTAAGCTCTTCAGGATCGAATTCATCTGACATTATAAGCTCCAGAAGCCTTTCAAAAAGATCGTTTTTCATAAGTTACCTCCTAAAGTAGTAAAAGATTTGATCGTTTTCTATAGCTTCTTCAATGGCATCTGCCCTCAAGAGAGCCAGTAGCTTCACGAGGAATTCCCGAGGGGTTTTTGGAGAAATTTCAAGAGCTGTATCAGCGTCGATAAGGTTTGTCTCAAGGTTTTCTGCTATGAATTTGGAGAACTTAAAAGCATAGACCTTGTGTTCTTCCATGGCTTCCTCAAGAAAAAGTATACAGTCAAAGTCAGTTCCTGACAATGAATAATAATATAGTTTGAGAATGATCGACAGAATAGCCAGAGTCTCACCGTGGCCAGACAAAATAAATGCAAAGCGTCGTGTGAACAAATCCAAACGATCAAAACGTACGCCAAAGAAAGGTAATAAACGAATGAAAGTCATGATCTCTTCAATGCTAATATCCCTTTCTTTGGGCATCTTTCCATGTATTATGTTATTTATTCTGTCCCGTAATGATTGCTCGTTTTCGAAGCGCTTCAACAGCCAGCGCATGAGTTCCTCGTAGTCCAGATCTTCTGAGTAAAAAAGTTCCTTAATCCCTGGCAATTTTAGCGAGCGGGTCTGTAATTCAAGGATGTTTTTCACAAGCTCCCCATTCCTGTACATTCGGACAATTCCTGCAAACAGGGGGGTTTCAATAGGTTCGTTTTCTCCTCTATCTTCGGCAAGCTCACGGTATACTAACAGCTGTTCACGAAAATCTTTACGCGCAGAATCGGGCAGAGAACGCATCGCATTTTCAAAATCACCAAGTAGAAGATAGCAGCGAGCCAGTGCCAATTCTGCAGCAGGTTCTTTTTCAGCCTCGAGGTAGTCTAGCAGATGGTCAATAGCATCCTCTACAAACCCCAGCTCCCTTTCTATGAGGGCGATATCATAATAAATGGACTTTGATGAGTTCAATTCGAGAGTTTTCTTCAAGTCAAAAAGTGCTCCCTGAAGTTTTCCAAGGCGTTCCCTGGAATATGCTCTGTTGTAAAATAATTCCCAGCGTTCTTCCTTTGCTATAGCCACATTGAACGTCATCTCAGCTTCAGCATATCTCTGGAGTTCATTCAAAAGTACGCCTTTCCTCAACATCGCATCCACAAACAATGGAAAGTCTTCTGGAAGATGTTCCAGCAGGCTAAGGGCAGAGTCGATCATACCTGATGCAATATAAGCGTCTATTACTCCAAGTAGGGGCAATGAAAATTCTCCTCCGGAAGTTTCTAGAGATTTTATGTGAAATTTTACAGCCTCGTCATATTCGCCTTTCTTCTGCATCAATCGTGCCAGTTCATAATAGCCGACATAGAAGTTGTTATTCATCTCCACGGCTTTTCTGAGTTCTATTTCAGATAGATCCAGCCGTCCAAGTTCACGTTGAAGTAGACCGTTGTAAAAGAAATAACGATAATCAACTTTGATTTTTCTAGCCTTTTCCAGCCATTCCTTTGCTTTGGAAACATCACTCTCGTTTAGAGCCTTCTTGAAGGCTTCGTAATAGAAATATACAAGGTATGAATCGTAGTACTCATCAGCTTTTACCCTATGCTGAGTTTCCAGACCACGAATGATAATGTCTAGATCAATCCGGTCTTCGTTGACGATCTTCGGAAGGTCTTCTATTCTCACCGGTAACTTCACCGGCAGGTTTTGTATCTTCGCCGCTGAGGGCTTGAGCGGAAGGTAAACTAGAACCTCGTGCTTTGACAAAGGTACACCTCCAGAACACGATATTTGCCACAAAACATTACTTATAGTATAATACGAAACGAACAATATCGCGATAATAGGAGGTATCATCATGGTAGTGTTATCATATCTGCTCGTAGTCCTACACGTTGTAATAAGTGTGGCTCTGGTTATCATGGTCCTATTCCAGATGTCCAAAGCCTCAGAGCTCGGAGGAGCTTTTGGGAGCGGTGGAACCCATACGATGTTTGGAAGAAAAAAGGGTCTTGACACTCCTGGAAAGATCACAGTGTGGCTGTCTGTCGCGTTTATGGTAAATAGTGTACTCCTTGCTTACATTATTTCAAGAGCATTTCCACTTTCCTAACACAAGGTGATGGTCTTGGTGTCTCTTGAAAAGCAGTTAAAAGTACTGAAGCAGAACGCAATATCCGTTGTTTCAGAAGAAGAGTTGCTGGAACGATTGAAAGAAGGCAAACCCCTCAGGGTCAAGTTGGGAGTGGATCCCTCTAGACCCGACCTGCATCTCGGACATGCTGTGGTCTTACGTAAACTGCGCCAGTTTCAGGATTTTGGCCATCAGGTAATCCTCATTATTGGAGATTTTACTGCCAGGATAGGAGACCCGTCCGGACGATCGAAGACTCGCCCCATGCTCTCCAGTGAGGAAGCGCGCGCCAATGCTATAACGTACAGTGAGCAGGCTTTTAAAGTGCTCGACAGAGAAAAAACGGAGATCAGATTCAACTCTGAATGGCTTGATAAATTGAGTTTTGAAGATGTAATAAGACTCGCCGCAAAATACACGGTCGCGAGAATGCTTGAGAGGAATGATTTCGAAAAGAGGTATAAAAATAACGAGCCCATCAGCATAGCAGAGTTTCTTTATCCGCTGGCACAGGCATATGATTCTGTGATGGTTGAAGCCGATATTGAAATTGGCGGAGATGACCAGTTCTTCAATTTCATAGTCGCTAGAAAGATTCAGGAAGAGTATGGAATGAGACCCCAGATAATTCTCACGATGCCCCTCATTGAAGGTACAGATGGCAATTTGAAAATGTCGAAGAGCTACGACAACTATGTTGCCTTTGAGGATACGCCTAACGATATGTATGGCAAGCTCATGTCCATTCCGGACAAGTTAATCATCAAATACATGAGACTGCTAACCAACATTCCTGAAAAAGAAATTGAAACCTATGAAAAGCAGATAAAGGAACGGAGTGTCAACCCCCGGGACATAAAAATGAAACTGGCTTATGATATCACCTGCCAGTTTCACGGAAGAGAAAAAGCCGAGGAAGCTCAGGCTTATTTTATAAGGGTTTTCAGAGAGAAAAGTCTTCCAAAGGAGATGCCCGAAATAAAGTTGAACCACGAGGAAATCAGCGTCGTCGAACTGCTCACGGATTTCGCTGGAATACCTAGTCGTAGTGAAGCGAGAAGGCTCATACAACAGGGAGGCGTAAAGCTCAACGGCGTCGTAATCACCGATATTCATGCTAAATTGAGGCTTTCCGATGGTGACATTTTGAGGATAGGAAAAAGACGCTTTTTTAAAGTCAAAAATAAATCCCAGTCTTGAAACTGATAGCGGCTTTACTGTATAATAGGTTCGTACTACGGTCGGCTATAATTGCAAAACATTTTGAAAGGGGGTAGGTTTCATGAAGAAACTTGCTTTTCTGCTGGCCCTCGTAGTGTTCGCAGCTGTTGCATTCGGCGTTGCTTACACAGATGTTCCAGAGGACCACTGGGCATACGATGCCGTAATGAAAGCCACTTCTGCTGGGTTACTTCAGGGATTCCCGGATGGCACTTACCGGGGTAACGATGCTGTCACCCGTTACCAACTCGCCATGGCCATCGCGAAGCTCCTCGATTATTCTGAATCTGGCGATGCCAAGCTTCAGGAGCTCGTTTTCGCTCTGACAAAGAAAGTCGCGGGTCTCTCACTTGAGATTTCCGATGTTAAGAAGAGCGTAATCGATATCATGGCCGAGTTCAGGGCCCTTGAAGTAAAAGTAGAAAGTATTGACCTTGACAACGTGGAACAGAAGGTCTGGGAACTTCGTGAAGATGTTTACGGTGAGCTCAACGCCATCAAAGAGGCTCTTGACGCTTACGATGGTGGGATCGAAGCACTCAATGGTAAAGTAACGGACCTTGAAGTTACCACCAAGCTCCTCGGCCAATCTCTGGCGAAGTTTAAAGCTGATTTTGCTGCTTACAAAGAAAAGATTGATGCTATTGAGGGTAAGATGGTTACTTCTGATCAGCTCGATGAAAAACTCTCCCTTCTTTACACGAAGATCCTCAAACTTAGCACGCAGTTCAAAGAACTCGATGCCATCAAAGAAGAATTCGCCAACTACGTAACAGTAAAGGATTATGAAACCACTGTTGCAATAGTCAACAAGCTTACAAGGGATGTCTTCAAGCTCTTCAGGACTAAGGCAGACGCCGCGGATCTCAAAGCTTACGATGAAAGAATCGCGGCCCTTGAAGGTTCTTTGGAATCGACGACTGGTGAGCTTAAAGAAAGCATTGGTGTTCTTTACGACCAGGTGGATTCCAATATCAATTCCATCATGGACCTCGAAAAGAAAATGTCTGATGTCGAAGGTAAACTTTCCATCTTTGCTGAGTCAGCTGATGTAGAAGCCCTCAAAGGTAGGGTTACCGACCTTGAAATAACAACGAAGATGCTCAGCAGCTCGATTGTCAAGCTGAATGAGACCATTTCCAATCTGGATTTCGTCACACCTGACCAGCTTGCCACAAAGATGGAATTCCTCTACAAAAAGATTGGTGTAACTGAGAGTAAGCTTGCAAAGAAAATCGACGACCTCGATGCTGGAGTCGCTCTGTTGAACGATGATATGGAAATAGCTTTTGATCAGATAGACGCAAACGTCTTCGACATCATGGCTCTGGAAGAGAAAGTTGCAGCCATTGAAAATGATCTTGAAGAGAACTATGTAAAGCTTGACGATTACAACGTCATCGTTAACATCACAAACAAACTCAGCAGAGATGTTTACAAACTCACCAAATCCAAGGCCGATGCAGACGATGTGAAGGCTTTGAAAAATGAGGTTGAAACCCTCAAAACCGATACTACTGCTTCTATCGAAGCTGTCAAAGCGGAAATAAATGAAAAGGTTTCTAAATTCCAGACATCGACAAACCTTGCAACAATTCTTTCTTTTGTAGCACTCGCCGTTGGAACAGTTGCAATAATTCTTGGGCAGTAAGTTATACCTCCAGGCGCCCCCAAATGGCGCCTGGCTTGATTTGTACTTTGTAAATGTGATATACTCTAAAACAGCAGTAAAATCATCCCAAAATATCTCTGTCAAAGGGGGTAAGTGTAAATGAAAAAACTTCTAGTAGTCCTTGTTGCTCTTCTCACAGTAGGCCTTTTTGCTGTTCCGGTAACAATCTCCGGTGGTGGGAAGGTACAGGCGGGTATTTACTTTGACAATGCAGGATTCAGAACAGAACTTGGCATCTGGGATACATGGATAAGCTTTGATATCGATCAGCCTGCCAACCTCAGCATCTACGTTACCGACCACAATGCCAATGGAATAGGCATCAGCAGTCTCGCTCTTTCCAATGACCACCTCGGTGCAACATGGTACGCAAGCAATGCTTTTACTGGTGATTACAGCCTCTGGTGGTTTGTAGATGTTGATGATGGTGTATGGGCTCCTACCGCTGTTCTCGAACTCAAGGACTTCGGGCTTTGGGTTGCTACACAGGATAACAACAAAGTAGCTGGAAAACTCGTTGTCGATCCTCTTACGATTGCTGCTCAGGCTACCTTTACCGGTTATAGCTTTGGTGGAGCCGCACTTGAAGTCAGCTCTGAAGATATTTTCAACGGTCTTGGTTTCAGGGCTGCTTATAGGACACCCGGTGATTACCAGCTCCATGTTTGGTTCAAGAACACACTCGGACCTGTCGATGTTGATGCCTACGCTGCTTACGGTAATATCAATGATCAGCTCGTTGGTGTTAACTTCAGTCTTGCTAACCTGTTTGACCTCAGTGGTAACCTCCACTATGATATTGCTAGCGCTGCTTTCTCCGCCTGGCTCCAGGCAGTTCTCAGCAACAGCCTTGGTACTCTGACTGTTAAGTACATCTACCCAGCGAGCGCTCAGTTCCTCCTGGAACCCGCGGCTTTGACCTTTGGCCCTGCTACACTGGCACTCAAAGCAGGTTCCGGCGACTTCAACAACTGGGTCAATGGACTTGATGGAGACGTCGTTGCCAATTTCCAGGATGTCAGTTTCACCGCCGATCTTACCGTTTCCCCAGTTCTTGGACTCGGCGTCATTGCTGATCCGACAATTGCTCTCAACTTTGGTTACTACCTGCTGACTGGTGATACGGCGGCTGGTTTGACTGTCGCAACCACACTCTATGATTTGCTCAGTGTTGACTTTGGTCTCGACTTCCTCAACGTTTCTGGTTGGTATCTCAACATTTACTACTACCAGGAATTCTGATTATATAAGGATATCTCATAACCCCGGCATATGCCGGGGTTTTGTTTTTGGGGTGAGGGGAAATGAACATCTATGTATCTGTCGATATGAAAGGACTATGGGGGAATAACAAACTGGGAGCAGCAAATAAGCGTTCCATTGAGTACTGTAAAGAATGCCGCTAGCAGCAATTGAAAATATTCATAGAAGCTCTATTGGGAGAATGTAGCTCGAGACTTGAGAAACTCACAATCGCTGGTGCCACGCGAGTGCTGATAACATCTCTCCAGCTATCGCTGAGATGGACGAGAGAATTGAGCTGGTATCTAGAGCGCTGAGGGTAGAGTACATGATGCCAAAAGATAGCGCATACGATTGTGTTTTTTTGGCTACCACGCAGGAATAGGCTACCTCAGTGCTAACATGGACCACATCTACTCCAGCTTTAAGATTCATGCCTTATGAATGACATCGGAGTCAATGAAACTTTCATCAATACTGCATACACCGGTTCGATGGGTATTCCCATCGGGCTGATCTATGGAGATTCTGGCCTTAGGTTGGAACTTTTAAAAGAACCTTTGTGTGGATACTTTTATAAATGCATCTTTGTGGAGAGCAAAGAGTTTATTGAACGATATTCTGCCGTATTGCCTTCGTTCAAGAGAATAGAGGAAAATATATTGCTGAGTGTAAAGAGACTTTCAACAGTTGATATTAAAGAATTTACTATCGTTAGACTAGGTAAGTCCTATACAATTGAAATGGAATTGGTAAACACTGCGGCAGCGAATACGTTAAAACTCATGCCGGGTGTTATGAAGTCGTCTGGTAGAAGGGTAAATGAGCAATTCAATGACTTCAAGAAGCTGATGAATTTCATCATAGCCGCTGTATACTTATGAAAGGTGCTCTTGATTAGCGAGGTGGTTTGAGTGGTATATGTGGTACTGGGCGATGCAATGATAGTTTTTGGCATCTTTTTTGGCCTTTTCAGTGGTGGCTCTGCTTTTGCTTCAGTATTCTTTGGAACAGAAGAAAGCTCAATTGTGGTAACCCTCGTAATGGCTGCTCTTCTCTTTTTCACAGGCATTTTGATTCAATTCGCAGGAATAACACGAAATAAGTTTTTCTCACTATCCGCATTTGTGTTATCTCTAATTCTCTTGATACTTTACTGCACAGAGACTGTGATGGATGGACTGAATTGGTGGCTTGCGCCTTTGCAGGAATTACTGGACTCTTCGGGGAAAATTGGCTGGATAGGAAACATTGTCGGGGCATTTGTTTTGACAGCGTTCATTTTACTACCCGCCGTTATTCTTCAACTGGGGAGAAAAAACAAAGCGGCCTGATAAGGCCGCTTTCCTGAGGGAAGAAGTAACTCTTTATCAGAATCCAAGGGATCTTGGATCGAGGGCGTCTCTGACAGCATCTCCGAGGAGGTTGAATGCCATCACAACGATGAAAATGAATATGCCCGGTATAAGTAACCATGGTGCTTCTGTCATTGCTCTTATGTTTTGGGCCTGACTGAGCATCAATCCCCAGCTTGCCGAGGGTTCGGTTATACCAAGACCGAGAAAGCTTAGACCAGCTTCACCAAGAATGTAACCTGGTATCGAAAGTGTCGCTGAAACGATGATATAGGTGGCGGTATTGGGAATTATGTGTCGCCAAATTATCCGTCTTGCGGGATAACCCATGGCGATCGCTGCCTGCACGAATTCTCTCTCTTTCAGTGAGAGTACCATACCTCTGATGACCCTTGACATACCTGGCCAGCCAATGAAACTCAAAATGACAACTATCAGAACGTATGTCCAGTGTGGAGGTATGTTAGTAGGCAAAATGGCTCTGAGGGATATCAACAGGTAAAACCCAGGTATGGACATGAGTATCTCAGTTGTCCTCATCAGGACTTCGTCAGACCAGCCACCGTAGTAACCTGCCACTCCACCTATGAAGAGTCCCAGAGTGAAGGTGATGAGAATTCCCAGCAGCCCTATGGACATAGAAATCCTGGAGCCGAAGAGGATCCTCGAGAGGACATCCCTTCCAAACTTATCTGCGCCGAAGAAATAAATTCTCGCCGGTGAATCGACACCTATAAGATGAAGATCCATAGGGATCAGCCAGAGGAGTTTATATTTCCAGGATCTTACGAAGAATTTCAACGGGAATTTCCGTGACTCGTATGAGATTACTTTGGGTGTGATTACAACTTCGAGAAGCTCAGGATCTATCTCGAACTCCACGAGAAGCTCTTTTGCTAATTCGACATCGCCTTCAACCTCGTCAAGGGTTTCATTGTAAAGGGTCATGGCTTCTTCAATAAATTCTTTCACTTCGTCTCTAACGACGGCGAATACCCTATATAATTCCTTTTCTGTAACGATTCTCACGGGAGTCCCGATCTTCTGAAGGCTCCTGTATCTTGTTGGTGAAAGGGCTGTTAGGGAATTCTTGCTTGTATTGATGTCTATTGCCTTGCCTTCGTCAAGCAAAGAGCTATCGGTTAGTTTTATGGTCTGCACGGTCTTGAACTCCGGGTTTCCAAGATAAGCTCGATTCCCATCGGCATCTTCGACATATCTCGTGATCTTTATTACCATATAAATGTCTCTTACATTATTTTCTCCAATAGTGAAAGTCTTTATTTCACCAGTAGCCTCGTCCCGTGCGGTAATAGAGCTCAATGAAAAGCCCTCTGCGAATGTCGTCCTGAAACTCGCAGGGTCTCTTTCGAGAACCATCGGATAGACGTATGGTCTCGTTAACTTTCCATCTTCGTCTATCCAGTGAATGTTAGATGGAGGCGCATAGGAAAGGTTCTGGACCTGTTCATACGGATCGTGGGGTGCCAGGAAATCCGCAAAGAGAGCTATGAGGTACATTATTATAAGCACCCAAAGGGAGAATAGTCCCAGCTTGTGCTTTTTAAGAGCACGCCATACAAGTTGCCATCGATTCAGATACTGAACTTCAAAAATGTCATCTTTTTTTGTTTCCTGTGCCTGAGTATTTTTTTTGGGTTCTTTCACTGCCATCACTCCTGTTATCTAAGTCTGAATCTGATACGGGGATCTACCCACGCAAGCAGCATGTCGGCGATGAGGTTACCTGTTATGAGAAGCAATGAACTCAACAAGAGCGTAGCCATGACAAGAAAGAGGTCTTGAGAAGTGAGAGCCTCGATCACAAGTCTTCCCATGCCTGGCCATCCAAAAACTGTCTCTGTAAGAACAGCACCACCGAGCAACCCGGACAGGGAATATCCGAACATTGTGACTATCGGGTTGATCGCATTTCTCAGGGCATGTTTGTATATAACGTTCTTTTCAGGCATTCCTTTAGCTCTCGCAAAGAGCACGTAGTCCTGTCTTAACTGGTCGAGCAATTGTCCGCGCATTTGTCTCATTAAACCTGCCAGACCTGATGTTCCGAGGGTAATGACCGGTCCCACGACGTGCCATAAATAGTCGCCAATCTTTCCCCAGAAAGAGAGGTCGTCGTAGTTCAAAGAAATTATACCGCCGATAGGGAACCAGCCTGTCTTTGCAGCCATGAAGAGCCATAGTAGTGCAAAGAAGAAGTTAGGAATAGAAATACCTATGAATGCGAAAAACGAAAAAGCCTGATCGCTAATTGAATACTGATGTAGTGCTGAATATATACCCAGAGGTATCGCGATTCCCCAAGTGAATATCATGGTACTGATACTCAAAAGCAATGTCGCACCAAGCCTTCTCCAGACCAGATCGAACACCGGTATGTGGTACACGAAAGAGTAGCCGAAGTTCCCTTTCAGCACTTGACCGAGCCATTTGAAATACTGTACCACGAATGGTTTATCGAAGCCAAATTGTTTTTCGAGAGTATGAACTTGTTCGGCACTGATTGAAGGATTCAACCTGTAATAATCAAGAAAATCACCCGGAGCGAGAGAGATTATAAAGAACGATAATACTGAAACTCCAAGCAAAACAGGTACCGCTAAAATGAGACGCCTAAGTATGTATTTGAGCACCTTCTTCCCTCCTCAGAACATATATATTTAAAGCGGGAGGGGTATACCCTCCCGCGAAAAGAGGTTTAACCCCTTATCATTCTGCTTCTTTCCAGATAGCATAACCCTTCCAGAGTGTTCCAGCCGCTGGATTGGGTTCGGGATTGGCTAGATGAATGATCTTTTTGTGGGCATAGAGATAGTTCTGATTCATCGTGTAGATAAGTGGCTGATGTTCAGCACAGATCATCTGGAATTCGGCGAAAAGATTGTATCTTTCCTGAGGATCAACAGCTGAGGTCTGCAGCCTGAAGATTTCGTCTATCCTCTTTTCCCAGTCGGGCGACCACCAGATGTCTTCGGGAACAGTGTCAGGTCTGAGTTCAGGTGAATAGTTCCAGAAATGGAGACCTCCGTCTAGTCTCCAGACGTTCCAGCCAGAACCTGGGTCAACGGAACCGGTGAGACCAATGATAACGGCTTCGTAATCGGGACCGAGAAGCTTCTGTACGAGAGAGTTGAACTGCATAGGAGTGAAATTGACCTTTATACCGAGCTTCTTCGCAGCATCAACAACTTTGTTACCGATGGCTTCACGGACGTTGTTACCGACGTTCGTCGTGAGTTCAAATTCAACAGGGTTACCGTCTTTGTCAACACAGGTTCCATCTTCTCTCCAGCTGAAGCCAGCCTTTTTCAGCTCGAGCCTGGCCCTCACAATGGAGTACTTGTAGCCAAACTTCTCGACTTCAGGATTGTAGAACCCAGAAGATGGGCTGACTGGACCATACAGGGGTGAGCCAAGGCCATTGTACAGTGTATCGATAATGGACTGTCTGTCGAGCATGTAAACGAAAGCCTTTCTGAAGTGCTCGTTTCTGAACCATTCTCTCTTGACAGGATCCTTTGTTACCCAGTTGAAGGCGATAAAGTTGGAACCGAGAGCTGGTCCACCAACACCGACTACCCAGCCTTTTTCCTCGGCCTGTTCGGCAATTCTCGGGAAATTCTCAGCTGTAGGGCCGTAAATGTCGATTTCGCCAGCTTCGAATTTGAGGAGCTCGGTGTTTAGATCGGGAACTATGAGGTAAACGATTTTGTCGAGGTATGGCAGTCTATTGCCATTTTTATCGAATCTGTAGTAGTAGGGGTTCCTTTCGAGAATGACCCTGACACCTTCGGTGTATTCCACAGGCAGGAATGGACCCATACCTACGATCTTGTCCATGTCGGCAACGGTCCAGGTTTCAGAGAACGTACCATTGTCAACGGCTTCCTCGAGGACATGTTTTGGAAGAATATCGGAGTAACCTACCCATTTGAAACCCCAGACATTAGGAACAGTCCAGGTGAAGGAAATGGTGTAGTCATCAACGATCTCTACGACAGGAAGCTGGTCATTAGCGTCCTTCGCACCACTGGGGCCGTTGGCAGTCATGCCTTCCGCGAGAGCTACCTTCGTGAAGGTGAAGTAGACATCATCGACAGTGAAAGGCTCACCATCGGACCATTGCAGGCCTTTTCTGATTTGGAAGTACACGGTTTTTCCGTCCTCGGAGAACCACCATTTGGAAGCGAGGGCGGGAACGTTCGGCATGCCCTTGTTATCGGCATTGAACAGAGAATCGCTGTACCACCCGATGATGTCGGTGGACGAAGTTTCCTGAGCCCAATAAGGGTTCAGTGTCTTAGGACCGGAAGTCGTACCGAGGTAGAGTGTGCCGCCAGGTACACCGTTGTAGTCCTCGATAACGTATTCGGGCTCTGCGATGACGAACACCGCGATAAGAACAGCAAAGAGAACCAGTAAAACTTTCTTCATGCCTTTTCCCCTCCTTTTTCAAAAGTTTCGGAGACCTCATTTTCTGCATACAGATGACAGGAAACATAATGATTATCTGCTACCTTGAACATCGGCGGATATTCCTTTTCACATATTGGCATTTTGTATTTACATCGGGGATGGAAGAAACAACCTTTCGGTCTGTTTATCGGACTGGGTACCTGTCCGCCGACAAGATCTTTTCTATTTCTCTTTTTCTTTGGATCGGGTATCGGTGCCGCCGCCAGTAATGCTCGTGTGTAAGGGTGAAGGGGGTTATTAAATACTTCTTCACTATCCCCTTTCTCCACTATTCTACCAAGGTACATTACAGCTATCTCGTTTGAAATAAACCTTACAAGGGCGAGGTTATGTGATATGAAAACGTAACCTGCGTTCAATTTCTCCTGGAGGTCTTTAAGTAGTTTCACTATCTGTGCTTGAACAGAAACATCCAGGGCTGAAGTAGGTTCGTCTAGCACCACCAACTCAGGGTGAACACTTATGGCTCTTGCTATGGCTATCCTTTGACGTTGTCCGCCGCTGAACTGGTGCGGGTATCTGTCTATATGATAAGATTTCAGCCCTACTTGGAGCAAAAGATCTTTGACCATATTTACGGCTTCATTCATGTTAGAGGCGATGCCATGAAAGAGCAGAGGTTCTGTCAACATCTGCCCAACAGTCATCCTCGGGTTTATGGAAGACATGGGGTCCTGAAAAACGATCTGAGTTTTCCTTCTTAATTGTTTCCTCTTTTTATCGAGATTCTTGTAAAGAATACTCAGTGCTTTAGAGGGATTTCCTTGAGCTTCTTTGTAAGCTTCATACACTATCAACTGGTGAGGCTCGAGATCTTTTCCACCGTTAGAGAAAGCTGGCAAGGAGAAATAGTTCTTCTTGAGATATTCAATAGCACGCTTTTTGTTCATAAAATAGAAGGTCGTGTCTTCTCCATCTATGATTATCTCCCCATCAGTTGCTTCATGAAGTCTGAGGATTGTTTTACCTATTGTGGTCTTTCCACAGCCGGATTCTCCAACGATTCCTATGGTCTTGCCTCGTTCAACACTAAAGGAGACATCGTCAACAGCTCTGACGAACCCGACAACTCTCTCAACGAGGAACCCCTGCCTTATAGGAAAGTGTTTTTTCAGGTGTTTGACTTCCAACAATCTCATCCGACGTCCTCCTTAACAACAGAAACTCTGTTGACAACAGGATTGAAACATCTTAAGAAGTGATTATCCTCAACTTGCTCCAGAGATGGCATTTCTTTGTAACATCTATCCACTGCCCGCTTACACCTTGGAAGGAACGGACATAACGGTGGTGGGTTCAACATTATAGGAGGTTGTCCTGGTATAGGTGCCAACTCTTCCTGTTTCACATCGAGTCTAGGAATACACTCAAGCAACGCGTTTGTATAAGGATGCATTGGATTGTCAAAAACAACTTCAGAGGGAGCCAATTCCATTTGATAGCTTCCATACATAACCTGTATCTTGGTAGCGATTTCTGCGATGACCGCGAGGTCATGGGTTATGAATAACAAACCACTTCTGTACTGTTTCTGAAGATCCTTCATGAGCTCCAATATCTGTGCCTGAACAGTGACATCAAGCGCGGTAGAAGGTTCATCGGCTATCAAAACCTCTGGATTGCAGGAAAGAGCTATTGCAATTACCACCCTTTGCCTTTGCCCGCCAGACAGCTGGAAGGGATAATCGTTAAGGCGTTCCTTAGGCTTTGGAATCCCAACCTGTTCCAGTAATCTGATTGCCCTCTCTTCAGCCTCTTCTTCGGAGACACCTTCGTGATGTACAATGGTTTCTATCATCTGGTCACCTATGGTATACATTGGATCAAGCGATGTCATCGGGTCTTGAAAAATCATTCCGATGTGTTTTCCGCGAATTCTCGAATACTGTTCTTTTGGAAGCTTCGCAAGATCGATGTACTCAGGTTGACCATTGGAAGAAAATTCGTCAGTGTAAAACAGAATCTCTCCTTTTGCAATATAACCGGGTTTATCGATTAACCCGGCGATGCTCTTGACCGTAACGCTTTTTCCGGAACCTGTTTCACCCACAATTCCCAGGACTTCGTCCTGCCACAGATCAAAAGAAACATCCTGAACGGCTTTCACTGTGCCTTCAGCCATGTCAAAGTAAGTGCACATGTTTTTCACAGAGAGGATAGGCTTATCTGACAATGATATCACCTCAACAGGATTTTTTATATTGTTGTCATTCTCTTACTGTATAATTATTACACAGAAAGGTATAAAATATCAAGTCATTCCTAAAAGGAGGTAAAAATGAACGCAAAGGTACTGAGCCTTAAAATCAACGATGATGGAAAATATAGATTGATAATCGAACCTCTTGCTCCCGAAAAGTTGTATGTTGATGGTGAAGGGGGACAGCTTGGAGACAGGGGTACAGCTGAAGGTAATCAGATATTAGCAGTTGACCGGGAAAAAGGTGAATTCTGTCTCGTTTTAAAGACGATGGAAGGCATCGAAGAGGGGAAAGTAATCAACATAGACATCGACAAAGAAAGGCGATTTGAAATCGCTCAACAGCACACAGCACAACATCTTCTTTCTGCAATCCTTGAAAGAGAACTCGATGTGAAAACTGTTGGTTTTCAAATGGGTGAAAACTTTTCCACAATAGACATCACCCTTGATCTTTTCACAGAATATCAAAAGACACTCATTGAGAACACAGTTAACACAGAAATCAAAGCGATGCACGTGGTGAACATAGATTTTTACAGCCCGGAGGAGTTCAAGAAACTCAATCTCAGGATGCGGGATGAACTCAAAGATAAGATATTTTCACAGGATAAAATCAGGGTGGTTTCCATTGGTGAAATCGATAAAAACCCTTGCGGAGGTCTGCACGTTAAGAATACGCTCGAAATTGGATTGTTCAAGATCGTAAAAACAGAAAAGGTCAAAGGCAACCTCACGCGTTTGTACTTCGTTGCGGGTGTGAGAGCGATAAGGCTATTTCAAACAGAACATGAGATCATAGAAAAGCTGATAAAGGAGCTCACATGTGGGATTGAAGAAATCCCGGAGAGGGTCAAAACACTTCTGAACAATTTTAAGGCATTGAAATCGATTAGCAGAAAATACACGGAACGGCTCGCGAAAATTATAGCGAAAAATCTTCTTTCTTTAAGAAGAACGGTGTTATTCTATGAAGACGAGCTGGAAATTGTGAACGCAATACCGGGACTCATTGAAAAAGAAAGTTATGTATTTGTGGGAAAAGCAGGGAGGAACAGATTAATCCTGGCAGCGAGAGGATTTGACCTCAAAGTGCTTTACACACATCTCAAGAAACGTTTTGAAATACAGGGTGGTTGCGGTCCCACAAAGGGACAGATCGTTTATAAGGGGAATCCTGGAGAGATCGTTGAAGAGGTAGAACGCTGGGTGGAAAGGGAGCGATCGCATGAAACTTAGGGTACCACCTCACAGCATAGAAGCTGAGGAAGCTGTGATAGGCAGTATATTGATCGATCCTGATGTACTGATCGATGTTATGGAAATACTCGATAGTGAGGACTTTTACCTTAGAAAACATAAGTTGATCTTTTCAGCTATCGAAAAGCTCTTTGACGAGGGATATCCCGTTGATATCGTCTCTATAACTGACAGAATGCGCTCAATGGGGACTCTTGAGGAAATAGGTAGTGAGGTTGAAATAGCGCGCCTTGCCGATGCAGTGCCAACTTCTGCCAATGCCGATTTCTATGCGAAGACCGTAAAAGAAAAATCCCTCCTGAGGTCGCTCATTAATGCGAGTAGCAAAATTGTGGAAAGCGCATATGGAACAGATGATACCGATCGCGTTCTCGATGAAGCAGAGAGTCTCATATTTAAAATAACTGAAAGTCAGACCACAAGGACTTATGAAGATCTCGGGAGTGTCATGCACAAGGTCTTTGAAAATCTCGAGAACCTCAAAGATCGAGCCGGGACTATCGAGGCTGGTGGCTTCGTTACTGGTATACCGACAGGGTTTAGACAACTTGATAAAATCACAACCGGCTTCCACACTTCCGATCTCATTATCGTAGCTGCAAGACCTTCGATGGGAAAGACAGCCTTTGCACTCAATATTGCCAGGAATATGGCAGTCAGGAACGATACACCAATCGCCTTTTTCTGCCTAGAGATGACAAAGGAACAGCTTGCACAGAGGTTGCTCTGTTCACAGGCCAGAGTGGATCTGAGTAAGGTAAGGACGGGCTTTTTAAATGATAAAGAGTGGGAAAGGCTCACTTCAGCGGCCGATGTACTTTACAGATCTAGGATCATCGTGGACGATGAAGCCTCCCTCGATCCCCGCACTCTCAGGGCAAAAGCGAGGCGAATAAAAGCTGAACACGATATAAAGGTGATTTTCGTCGATTACCTTCAGTTAATGCATTTGAAAGGTCGGACTGACAATAGGCAGCAGGAAATTTCAGAAATTTCCCGCTCCCTTAAATTACTTGCCAGAGAGCTTAATGTAGCTGTCGTTGCCCTCTCACAGCTCTCACGCGCTGTGGAACAAAGAGAGAATAAGCGCCCCCGACTGAGTGATTTACGTGAGTCTGGGGCCATTGAACAGGATGCAGACATGGTGATGTTCCTCTATCGAGAAGACTATTATAGGGACAAATCTGAAGTCTCCGATACTCCTCATGAAGCGGAGGTCATCATCGGGAAACAGAGGAACGGACCTATTGGCACTATTAAATTGAGTTTCAATCCCAAGATAGCAACCTTCTTCGATGCGGTACCAGCAGAGTACGTGGAGTGATGGAGGCGGGATATGATTTATGCTGAACAATTGACAAAGAAGTTTGGAGACCTCATGGCGGTGAACCGTATTCACATACATGTGAAACCTGGAGAAATTTACGGCTTTCTGGGACCGAACGGTGCGGGAAAAACCACCACCATAAAGATGTTAACGGGAATTCTAAAACCCACAGAAGGAACGATAAAGATACTCGGAATGAACATAAGGAAAAATGAAATCGAAATCAAAAGGCAAATAGGAGTCGTACCCGATGAACCCAGGATGTACGATAATCTGAGGGGGCATGAATTTGCACATTTCATCATGGAGATCTATAAAAGCCCCAGAGAAGAAACTGAGAAAAGGCTTGAGGATATCTGCAAAGCATTCGGAATAGACTATCTTGAAAAGTTCATTGGAGACTATTCCCATGGTATGAAACAGAAACTCATGCTTGCGACGGTGCTCATGAGGCAACCGAAGGTGGTCTTTCTTGATGAACCCACTATGGGACTCGATGCCCGAAGCGCCAAGATCCTGAAACTCTGGTTGAGAAAGATGGCTGATAATGGCGCTGCTATTTTCATGACCACACACGTCCTCGAAATTGCCGAAAAGATGTGCGACAGAATAGGCATCATAAACGAGGGAATGCTCGTGGCAGAAGGCACGCTTGAAGAGCTGAAAGAACTTTCCGAGGCGAAGTACGAGAGTCTGGAAGATCTTTTCCTCGAACTCACTGGCGGAAACGAGTTCAAGGATATAATTGATCAACTCGGCGAATAGCGGGCGTGATATCATGAGAGAGTTTGTTGTCTTGTTAAAATACCGCTTGAAGAACTCCGCCATATCAAAGAAAATGCATGCACATTTCTTTCTGCCCGGAATTCGGTTCTTTGTCCTTTTGTTTGTCTTTGGAATTGTTATCTTTCCAGGGGCTTATCGAACCTTCAATGAATTAAGACACTTTGAGGAATATCTTGAGCTTCCACAAATAGGTGGCCTGAGCATTTCGGAGGCTTATTTTTCGTTTATCAGCCTTGTGATGCTTATCCTCGGCTTCGTAAATTTTGTGCCTTACCTCATATATACCCTGAGTGATTATGAAGAAATGAGCTTTTTGCTACAACTGCCAGTGAAAAGGGGCACCATTTTTATTTACAAAGCCTTTGATGCGTTTGCGGGTACGTTCATGAGCTTTTCGATATATCTACCGATAGCCTTCGCATTTGGACTCTCACGTGGCCCTGTATTCGCCATTACAGCTGTTCTAGCGGCATTGATAGGGTTTTGCCTGATGCTTACAATTGCTCTGTTCGTTTCGAGCTTCTTTTTTTCCAGTGCTTCCCGGACTTTCGCCAGGAGGTTCAACGGGATACTGGTACTACTGAATGCTGGAATATTCTTAGCTCTTTTCAGTTTTTTCACTCCAAATGGTTATTTTAGACCCGACAGAATTGCTACGATAACTGAAAACGTTACAAAGAAATATCTTCCTTCTTACTGGGTAGCAAAAGCCGCAGTTGGTGGAGGTATAGAGTGGTTGCTTCTGGTCTTTTTTAGCATATGGATCTTCCGGATGGCATATAGAATCGCTGATAAAACTGTTTTTGAGCTAAAATCAGTTGATGGGAGAAGGGTAAGGTCCCATGGTGAAGAGAAAATTAGTCTTCTGAAGAAGGAGTTCCTGCTGCTTCTACGCGGTGAACAGTCTTTCTTTTTCTTCCTCTATCCCTTGTTGTTCTCATTGATAATGGTATTTACGACCAGAGAGATGTACAGTTCAACACTTGTAATGGTGATGATTTCGGCGTTCTATGCATCACAGATGATGGTTCTTTCACTTTCGTCAGAATTCATGGCCTGGCCATTACCGGGTTTTTTGCCTTTAAAAATCGAGCATTCTGTTCTTTTGAAAGGCGTTCTCATAGCTAGCATTTATACGGTACTCTTCCTTGTTTCAGTCATCATGAACGTGTTGTACCTTCGCGTTAGCCCAATACTACTGCTGTCTTTTCCCGGTGGATTTATGACCTTCTTCATTTCAGCTTTATTGGGAGCGAGGTTTTACTTAGCTTCTGGTGCTTATCGATCCGGGGTACATAAAAGGAGGCTTGGGATTAAATCGACATTAATTCTCGAAATCTTAACCTTTGTGACAGCGATCGGGAATATTATTGTTTTGATGGCATTTCTGTATACCCGCTTCATCCCGGTGTCCAATACATCTTTGTTGAAAGCACTATTTGATGGTCCGATGGCAGTAATACTCGGGTTAGGTATACCCATTTTGGTATCCATTATTGAGAGTGTGTACGTCATACGGTCCCTTAGATGGCGACTGAATGAGATAAACGAAGGGAAGTGAAAAGATGCAGATATCTCTTGATCAGGTTTTATCTGTGCTGATGGGCAAGGTCGAAGCACTAGAAGCCGCCCTTGACGATTTACGTCTTCGAAACAACATACTCCTACGTCTGCTGGGGAGCCTTGGAGAAATGAATAAGGAGAAAATCGAAGAGGCTGTGAAGGAAGAACTGGAAGTCTCCAGAAAGGCTGGCCTCATCGAAGATAACAGAGAAATACAATCAACTGTTGAAAACCTGACCGATAGCATTTACAAATGGTTTGTTGGTGATGTAGAAGATATAAGGGCTAAGATGGACGAATACAGGAAGAAGATGGAGGAAGTCCTTAAGGAACAGGAAAGTAAGGTCATCGATGTGGCACCGGCGGATTTCGTGAAACGACTCGAACCTAAAGAGCCGAACAAAGGTGGAGGAATAATACTGTAAAGGAAGAAGCAACAAAATATTGCGGGGATTGTTCCCCGCTTATTTTTTGCTTTCGTAAGTTTTTGTGAACTTCTTCATGCGTTCCAGAACATTCAAATAACGTTGCCTGTTTTCATCATCTTTTTCCAGCGGTTCAATCCTCTCATTGTAGAAAGTCTCCAACTGTTCTTTATTCCATTGATAAGCAGGTTCATATATTCTCATAATTTCTTCCTTCAAAACTCCATTATCAGATATTTCTGAGAATTGAAACAACATCTCGAAACTTCTATCGGGTATTCCCCAGTGCGTATTTTTCATAATCTTACAGGCGAAAACTTCTTTTTCTGCGATTTCAAGGCATTTTTTGATAGCTTCATCGCCGTAGGTAAGCATGAGCTGTTCAATGTAGTCACTATATATGTTTTCCCAGTCTGGGTGGATATTCCATCCTCCCGGATTCAATTCAATGGCTTTATCATATAGATATTCAAATTCCAATCTGTACTCATCCGGAATGTTGAGAATCTTTTGTTCAAGCTCTTTCAGGCTTTCAGTTGAATCAGCTCCAAGATACTTTTCCAGCTTTCTCAGCTCTTTCGCAACAACGCTAGATTCTGAAAAGGCCCTGAAGAACTGATTGGCCAAGAAGCGTATTACCATGATATCCGGGGTTATCTGAAGAGCTGCTATACCCATGTCTATTGAATCGAAAATTGATTGATAGCTGAATAAGAGTGGCATATCCAGTTCTTTAAGAATATTGGTAAGAGAAGCTTCTTCCGTCGCATGTTTAATCAAATCAGGCAGTTCTTTCAATGGGAGGTGTCTATTCCCCTTCAGTAGGAGGGGAACTATGAAAGCTCTAGGCTTGACAATCGCGATCTTTTCATTGTAACCGTTGATACCGGAAAAAAACTTTTCGAGCTGTCCCATAGGATCAGTGAGATTGAAAAGCTTCAGATTCAGATCCTCCATCCAAGCTTCAGAAGACATCAACAATGCGAGATATGTCTTTGGCATCCCGGAATGGTCTTCGAAGGTAAGGGCGGAATCTAAAGAGTACAGTGCGTCATAAAAGTTTTCATTACTGGCATTTCTAGCATTCATCAATGTGTCGGCCATGGATTTCAATTTATTCTTCAATTTCTCTTCGATCATGTCCACAGTATTTTTTCGCCTTTTATACAGTTCACTGACAAGCAGCTCTTCAGGTGCACGAGGGAATCTATCCTTAAAATTTTGTAGATAAGTGTTGATATATGTATCCGTTGCCAGATAACTGAATTCTCCTTCAAAACTCTCCAGACTGGAGAGCTCGGACCTTATCATGTTTATCGTGTTTTTGAGGTCGGGTATAGCTAAATTTGCAGAGTCGAAATTTAGTTTCGCTATGTATCCCTTTGTAAAGTAAGCTTCTGAAAAATAGTTTCTGGACATCAAAACAGTACCTGTTAAAGAAATGACTATCAGCAGGAACGCAATAACGGATCTGACAAATCTACCGTTCAACTCTATCCGAAACGCCCTGAATCCCCTCAGTTCTTCAGATAGAGCTACTCCGGCCACAATGACCGCGATCAAAGCATTGGGCATGAGGTGGCCAGGAAAAGAAACGACACTGTGCAGTGTTATGACTGTGAAAGAAGCGGTGGCAGCCAGAAAGAGTAGGAGCTTTTCAGTATCACGCTGGGTCAGGATGTTCTTGAAAAAGTACCACACAAAACCTATCAGAGACAGAAGTATCAATGATACACCCACGATGCCCGTTTCTGCTAGCATCTGAAGGAATTCATTGTGAGTCCTTATGCTTAATAAACCGTTGACATACATATATTTCGGCTCATCTGATACAACCCTGCCCATATTTTCTGTGGAATAGAACTTGTAAGTACCAAAACCTGTTCCGGTGAGCTTTGCGCTATTCCATTGCTTGATCGCAGCTTTCCACTGTAGCATCCTGACATCGATAGAAGTCCTATCTTCTGATATGTAGGTAAGCCTTTCGGAGACATCGAAGCTTCCTCGGGTGAGAAAGGAATCTGTGGAATAGCCATAAATTATTGAAAATGAGATCATAATCAAAGCAATGAGCATGGGAATGTTTATTGACTTCAACACGCTGGTTCCTTTTAGCCTCGCCAGTAAAACTCCAATACCACTTAAAATTAGAGCACCTATCAGGGCAAGATATACACCTCTAGTTTGACCGGCCATGACTACACTTAAAAGCAGCGTAAAAACGATTGTATAGAAAATCTTTCTAACCAAATCCATTTTCCAGATTCTCTTTTTTGAAATTGCGAGATATATAGTGAAAGGAATGAGAAGACCCATGAGATCGGTGGTAAAGTTCACATTTCCAATCAACGAAGAGATATTTCCACGGTTCAATGAGTTCCCAAATTCGTTTCCCCATAATATAGAATGTCCTGAATAAAAGGCAATGAGAGAATCCACCGCGATTATCATTCCCATAAGTACAATATATTGTAAAACCCAGAGTATAAAATCCGTCTTTTTTTTGGAGAAAATAAGTGAAAACATGATGAAGACCAGAAGATTTATAGCGAATCCAAGAGATGAAAAGATTACTTTGGGTGTGTCAATGAAGAAAGTTGAAATGACGGCGTAGAGTCCGAATAAGATTGGAGGCAAAAAGTAAATGGTACTATTTATTTCCTTTCTTTCACGCAGGATGTGCAAGGCCACATAGATGAAGATAATAGCCAGTATCACGGATGCAAAATAGAATTTCGGCAAACCCATATCCCATGTTAGGCCTCTGAGTGTAAAAAAGAAACTCCCCGTAACAAGAATGGAGTAGAGCCATTTATCCTTTTGCATATGAAACGTGTACCTCCAGTTATTTCAGCAAGATATTATCGTAACGGAAAATCTCCTTCTTCTTGGGCCGTCGAATTCACAGAAAAATACACCCTGCCATGTTCCTAGCATGAGACGCCCGCCTTGCAGGGGGACTTGCACAGAAGTACCTATCAATGAAGCTTTTATATGGGCATCAGAATTTCCTTCGAAGTGGCTGTACTCGGCATTTTCCGGTACAAGGTTTTTCAGGTGTTTAATGATATCCGATACTACACTGGGATCAGCGTGCTCGTTTATCGTTACTGCAGCTGTTGTATGAGGTATGTAGACAAACACTAACCCATCTTTTATTTTTGATTCACGCACCGCATTTTCAAGCTGAGGAGTTATATCAATAAACTCTACCCTTGAGTGGGTATTTATTTGATATTCTCTGTACATCCTTTACCTCCGAATGGTGCTTCAATGAAAGACTACGTTGGTAATGATTACCACATAGCCGTTGTGCTCTTCGAATTGAACCCTTACATTTTCTTCGTTCACCATGAATCTTTCAGCAACATAACTCTTGATTTGTCTTACAACGTCCTGCTCGGAATTTTTGAAGACCTCAGCGGGTATGACTTCCCGCACGGGAACTGAGTGTCTACGGCCGGCAACTATGGCCTGTAATCTATCTTTAGCCTCTTTTCTACTTCCGTGATCTTTTTTCTTTCTTCTGAAGAAACCGAAGAACATGCTCTCAACTCCTTTTCAATTCCGGCTAAAGAGTTTTTTGAAAAATTCAATAATCCCTTTACCGGCTTCTGTCTGGAGATCTTTCTCCACCGATATCATCTCTCCCTTTAAGCGGAGGGCGATGTTTTCAAACACTCTGGCAATACCGTGACCCTGATTACCGTTCAAAACGACGGGAATCCCTTTATTAGTTGCCACTATCACTTCTTCACTGTCTGGAATGATACCCAGCAGGTCGATAGAAAGGTTTTCCTGAATATCTTCCTTTGTAAGCATATCACCACGTTTGACCATCTGAATCTTGAACCTGTTGATGACGAGCCTGATGTTCTCTTCACCCATTCCCGCATTTTCGAGGAGACCAATAACCCTGTCCGCATCGGTTATCGCCGGGAGTTCTGGCGTTGTAACAACAATTGCTTTTTCTGCTGAAGCGATTGCATTTCTGAAACCCCGTTCAATACCGGCTGGTGAGTCGATGAGAATATAATCGAACTTACCATAAAGTTCTCCCACTATTCTCTTCATATCCTCTGGGGAAAGCATCTCTTTTGTAGCTATTTGTGATGCTGCAAGCAGAAACAATCCCTTCAGCTGTTTATGCCTTACAAGGGCTTCAGAGGCACTCACCTTTTTATTTACTACGTCAAGGATAGTATGAACAATACGATTTTCCAGACCCAGGGTAATGTCCAGGTTTTTCAGACCAATGTCAGCATCGATTAGACATACCTTCTCGCCTCTAGAAGCTAGAGCACACCCAATGTTTGCAGTGATCGTGGTCTTACCCACGCCACCTTTCCCGGAAGTGACAACATAAACCTTGGCCATAGCTACCTACCTCCAATTAATTAACACACTTATCATATGTGAATTATACATCATTTTCACCTGTTAAAATCAAATGTCAGCAATTTTATGCACGGTGAATGCACGGAACTTCAGATACTTTGTTTCGTATATTGCCGAAGAGACGGGGTGGTCAGCAGGCTGGCTCCCAGCAAAAAGTTGTAAACCCAGCTTTTTGTTATCTATGAAAGCTTCATAGATCGTTCTCTCCCATTCTTCTTCTTTTATTGCTTGCGTGCAAGAGGAGGTAGCCAATACGCCTTCTTTCAAATTTTTGATGGCCCGTAGATTTAGTTCTTTATAAGCATTAAGGGCCTTTTCTGTGGCTCTTGAGTTCTTCACAAGAGCCGGAGGGTCGACAATGATCATATCGTAATCCCCGGGCTTTACAGCCCTAAGAAAATCGAAGGCGTTACCCTCAAAAACCTCAACTCTGTCCGCTATGCCATTTATTCGTGCCACCTCCCTGGCTACCTCCAGAGCTCGTTTAGATTGGTCCACCAGTGTTGCACTATTCGCACCCGCTTTCAGCATATGTATAGCAAAGTTCCCTGTGTATGAAAAAACATCGAGTACCCTTCTACCATGCGCGTAGTTCGATAGAAGTTTCGCATTATAACGCTGGTCGAGGAAAAATCCTGTTTTCTGTCCTCTGAGGTCTGCCAGAAAAGTTATTTCGTTCATTTTGAAGGGAATGAGAATGGGACCAGTCTTATGGAGCCACTCGCTTACAGGATTGATCCCTTCGAGTTTTAAAAAGTTGCCCTCTGATTTTTCATAAATACCTTTCGGGTTAAACAGCCTTACAAGTACCCCGACAATAGTTTCTCTGAACTTCGACATGCCCAGTGTATTGATCTGCAAAACGAAGTAATCAGAGTACTTGTCGACAATAAGCCCTGGAAGACCGTCAGCTTCACCAAAGACAAGGCGGTATGCGTCCGTGGTTTTAACGAACCTGTTCCTCAAAGTGTAGGCCTTTATGATTTTTCTTGAAAAAAAGTGTTCATCAACGTTTTCATTCTTTCTTGTAAGCAATCTGATTCTTATAGCTGAATGAGAGTTGTAATATCCCTTTCCAATGAATTGGCCTGAACTGGTAAAGAGATCAACCAACGCTCCATCCTCACATTCCGGGAATATGCTGATTTCGTTGTCATAAATCCAGGGATGCCCATTGAAAATCCTTCTTTTAATCCCTTTTTTCAATATGACTCTCGGCAGAACCATTCAGCTCACTCATCCTTTTTGAGTTTTTTGTAAAGGTTTTCATAGAATGCTCTGTCGAACTCTCCAGGAGTTCTCCTGTTATGGGGGGCTTTCGCCGCTTTTTCGGACCATTCGATTAATTCGCTTTCATCCATGTCTAATCGAATTTTATATGTTCCCAGTTCTTCAAAAAATTTTGATAACTCACTGAGGTTTTCGAAAGGTTCAATACAGTTCTTCACCTGCTCTCCTGCCCTTTCAGATATGGATGCCAGAACATCTACAAGAAAAACGGCATTCGCCATACCATGCTTAATCCCTTTTTTGGAGCTTAAAGGATAACCTGCTGCATGTACTATTGTCGTACCAGTGTGAGCAATCACCATTCCGGCGAGCATAGCAGCGTATTGGAGCTTCTCACGGTAAACGAGATTTTCGGGTTCATTCAATACACATGGCAAATTTTCCCTGATTAACCTCGTTGCTTCAAAGGAGAGTTTTTTTACCAATGGATTAGCGCCGTTGTTTAGGAGCTCTCCTTCTATTGCATGTGATAGAGCATCGAGTGCAGTGCTGATTGTGAGCTCTTCAGGCATCGTCAGTGTGTATCTCGGATCAAGAAAAGAATACTTGGGAAAAGAATATAAATTTGAGAAACCTTGCTTATTCCCATCTTTATCGGTTAGTACAGAATACTGAGTCACCTCTGAGCCCGTACCAGATGTGAGCGGGATTGCCACCACCGGCAAGGAATATTCTACCTTCTTGGAGTACAAATGATATGCTTTCAATTCAGGATTAGCACCTAAAATTGCTATGGCCTTTGCTGCATCGATAGGACTTCCACCGCCTATTCCCACGACGAAGTCGCAATTCTTCAACCTCAGGAATTCTGCACCTTTTTCTACAGTTTTGAATGATGGATTTTCTTCAATTTCATCGAACAGTTCAAAAGCAATTCCCTGAGCCACAAGGCGTTTTGTAACATCGTGCAGAGCACCTGATACCCTCGCTGATCGTTTGCCGGTTATCAACAAAGCCTTTGAACCACAATCACTGAACTTGGCATGTTTTTCCACAACGCCAGAACCAAAATAAACCATAGTTGGAATGAAAAAATTCCACATAAAACTACCTCCATTCCTTTAACAGTTTCTTCAGTGTTTCTTTCGAAAGCTGGATTGTTTGATTCAGCTCCTGCGTGTATTTTTCTGATAGTGACTTATAATCGAAATATTCACTGCATCGTAGAGCGCTTTTTAGACTCTCGATATTTTCATTGAATTTCAGTGGGAGTTTCCCAAAGGATGAGAAGAATCTGTTCGTTTTTCTACCAGATCTCCACACAAAAGGAGTAGCCTGCCATGCTGCAAGAATCGCTCCGTGCAATCTTTCAGTGATAACCAGACCCGCCTTCTGAAAAATTTCAACAATACCATTTTTATTTTCAGGAGCCCGAACCAACTCTAATCCCTTTGACAAAGCCAGTCGCTCTATTCTCTTTACCAATTCAACTTCACAGTGGTTCTGAAAAGGCATTACACACAGTTTCCTGTATCCTCTATTCTTCAACGCTTCGATGATCTGTTCCGACATTTCGAGACCTCTGGGTATCATTAACGCGAGGTTTTTATCCTTCGATGGAAGCTTTTTCGGAGTTCCCAGGCAATAAGGACCATAATCGGTGCCTGAATAGAAACGATCTGAATATTTCCTGGCAAATCTGAAGGATACCGCATCTCTGAGTACGCCGAAGGTATTGTAATCTGAGAGGATCAAAGACAATCTTTGCGAGTTAGATGGGTTTCTGATAGGGCCAAAACCCTGAGAAAGGAACAGGAGTTTGTTACCATTCTTAAGAGTTCTTCGAGCTATATAATAGTAATATAGGAAGCTACGTACACTCGTTTCGTCCTGAAGTAAATTTCCTCCGCCAAAGATAGTAAGGGATGAATTTCTCAGGACTTTTTTCAGACTGATGGGATTGTATCGTGGGATCACCTTTATATTCAGGTCATAAGAATTTTCATTCAGAAAAGTTTTCAACCTGGCGGGTGATGGTATGAATATATTGCCAGTGTATCCCACCTCTTTGAGAAGTCGGAGAGTTGAAAATAACAAAAGATCGTCTCCAAAATTTCTATAGCCGTAGTAACCCACCAGAACGATACCATAAGAATTCATTGACGTTACCTCCGTCGAATATCAAACCAATTTTAGCACGAAGGATTCCCTTTCAGCGTGGTAAAATTATGTGATTGAACGAAAGGAGGAGTAAAAGTGGATAGGCATGAATTAATAAGCAAGCTTTCCGTGAAGAATGAAAGCAAGATAGTTTTATTGGTCATGGACGGCATAGGCGACCTGCCGGTGGATGGGAAAACACCCCTTATGGCCGCAAATACACCGAACCTCGACGCTCTTGCAAAAGAATCTGAATTGGGTCAGACCATACCAGTCCTCCATGGAATAACTCCCGGTAGCGGTCCAGGTCATCTGGGTTTGTTCGGGTATGATCCCTTAAAATTCCAGATTGGCAGGGGCATTCTCGAAGCCTTGGGTGGCGATATCGAAGTGGGGAAAGATGATTTAGTCGCGAGGGCAAATTTTGCAACTCTGGAAGGCGACATTGTCGTGGATAGGAGAGCTGGCCGTCCAGCAACGGATATAAGTGCTCGAGTTGTGGAAAAGCTTGGAGCGTCTATCAAAGAAATCGACGGTGTTAAGATCGCTGTTTACCCGGGCAAAGAACACCGTTTTGTCGTGAAATTTACTGCTCCTTGGCTCGATGAAAGAGTCTCGGATGCAGATCCACAAAAAGAAGGCAAGAAAATAGTCTGGAGCGAAGCGCTTGTTCCAGAGGCTGAAAGAACAGCCAAAGTTGTTAATGAGTTCTTGAAAAGGGTTAGAGAAGTGTTAAAAGACGAAGCGAAGATGAATTTCGCGCTCTTGAGAGGTTTCTCGAAACATCCTGTAATGCCTTCTTTTGAAGAGATTTACAAAATGAAGGCAGCAGCAATAGCGACCTATCCGATGTACAGAGGACTCGCGAAACTTGTAGGGATGACTGTGGTGCCAACAGGAACAACTATTGCTGAAGAGATCGAAACGCTCAAAAAAATCTGGAACGACTTTGACTTCTTCTTTGTTCACGTGAAAAAAACTGACTCCTATGGTGAGGATGGTGACTTCGATAAGAAGGTCCATGTTATTGAGGAAGTGGATTCTCTACTTCCCGAAATCCTTTCCTTGAATCCAGATGTCATTGTTGTCACAGGAGACCATTCTACACCAACCAAAATGAAGTCTCACAGCTGGCACCCCGTTCCATTCATGATCAGGTCTAAATTCGCAAGGTCTGGCTTGAGTCAAAAATTTGATGAAAATGAATGTGCCCGGGGAACGCTGGGCAATATTATGGCTCTGGACGGAGTTCCACTGATGTTGGCTCATGCTTTGAGACTTGAAAAGTACGGGGCATAGGGAGGGTTCCTCCCGTGCCTCGTTCCATTTTTCCAAGAAACACCAGTTCACCACTGTTTATACTCTTTGTTTCAATGGCTCTTGGTGTATTGACTTTTTTGACGTTTAGCCGAATGGATCAGCTTCTTAAAGGACTTCTGTTCTTAGTGCCTTTCATATTGGTATGTTATCTTAACAAGAGCTTATTACCAGCAATTTTGACTTTCTTCCTTTTTGGTCTACTGCTTGCCTTCAACAATTTCGATACGGTATTTCCGGAACCGGGTTCTTCGATCGAAGTTACGGGAAAAGTGAAAAAGGTCTATTCTGACGACTTCTTTTTAGCCTCTGGCAGTTTCCTGGTCAATGGAGAATGGAAGAGGCTTCCATCAGCTATAATGATTAAAACAAGAAGTGATGTTGAAATAACCCCCGATACAGGAAAAATATTCTGGGCCAGCGGGATGCTCGATAACCTCTCTCCTTTTCAGATGATGTTGGACTCTGAGGTGATAGCTTACGGTCCAACAATTGGGCTTGATAGATTTGCAGGAAATATCAGAAAAGGCATTGTAGAAACACTGGAGAATTATGGAGTAACAAACCCTGTGATTTTTTCCACATTTTTTGGAAATAAATCGCGACTAAAAAAAGAAGTAAAAAATGCTTTAAAAGCAATCGGAATCTCCCATATATTCGCTGTTTCCGGTCTGCATATCGGGCTCTTCTTTTTGCTTGTGAATTACTTTATGTCACTTTTTTTACTACCTTTCATTTTCAGAAATCTCGCTTCCCTGTCGATAACAGGGATCTATGTTCTCACAACTGGGCCTTCACTTTCAGCTATGAGAGCATTTTTGATGCTGTTTTTATACGTTTTATTCCGCGTTCTGGATTACCCCCAATCTTCACTCAATATCCTAGGCCTTAGTGGCATAATTATGTTAACATTCTCACCCTTTGACCTTGTTCAGGCGGATTTTCAGTTGAGTTATCTGTCAACAGCTGGCATACTGCTGTATATTATGGTAAAGGATCAGAAAAGAAGAAGCCCCCTCGTAAATGTGCTCCTTATAGGTGGGGCAGCACAGGGAGTGACCTTGCCGGTTTCTTTGAGCCTTTTTGGTAGTTTTGCACTTTTGGGTATCCCAATGACTTTTATCGCGGTATTTATCTATCTGATACCTACTCTCGTGGGAACTGTTTCCCTTCTCCTTTTTGATCTTCTAAAAATAAAGCCCCTTGCTGTCTTTTTTGCAAAGGGCCTTGAATACCTTTCGAACCTATTTGAGAGCTTTATTGTCAAACTTTCACGTTCAGCTCCTGTTATACAGCTGGAATTCCCGCTGAATTACTTTGTGGCCTTCCTCATATCAGTTTCTGTTTTCTCGTTGTTTTTCTTCTTGGCACACTCTGAGCAAAGTCCGTAGAGTTTCAACTGGTGATCCGTGATCTTGTAACCCGTGCTTTGCTCGATAAGCTTTTCCAGATCATCCAGGAGGTCAAAAGGAAACTCTTCTACCCGGCCGCATTCAGTACAGATGATGTGGTGATGATGGTGTTCGTCTTTGTTAACCAGTTCGTACCTGATAACACCGTCTCTGAAAACGATCCGTCTAAGCAGTCCTACATCCGAAAGGAGATCTACTGTTCTATAAACAGTGGCTTTACTTATTCTTAGCCTCCTGTCGAGCACCTTTCTATAAACTTCTTCTGCGCTCATATGCTCGTCTTCAGAGTCCATAAAGATCTTGAGAATGAGCTCTCTCTGTGCTGTCATTCGTTGTTTTCTTCTTCTAAGTTCATTCCTGAGAATATCCTGTTTCACTATTAACCCTCCCTATTGGATCTCGATCTCTGAATGACAGGAAAATTGTACACTTTTTGATTTACAACAAATGCGTATTATGTTACAATAATACTCCATCACATCAAAGGCTTTATATCAATTTTCCAGCCCGTCAGTTTTGCGGCGAGTCTGGCGTTTTGCCCGCCCTTCCCAATTGCCAGGGAGAGTTGTGTGGGAGCAACATAAACAGTTGCTTCTCTGTTCTCTTCACTGGATATTTTTACTTCTATTGCGCTTGCAGGAGCAATGGCATTAGCAACAAATTTAGCGGGATCGGCGCTCCATCTAAGAATGTCGACCTTCTCCGGCCTTATTTCGCGCAGGATTTCTCCAATGCGAATACCGCCTTCTCCGATACAGGCTCCTATAGGATCTATTTTCACATCAGTCGAGTCCACAGCGACTTTTGTTCGCACACCCTCCTCACGGGCGATAGCGATAACCTTGACATCACCATTTTCTACTTCAGGAACCTGAAGTTTCAGGAGTTCTTCAATGAACTGTGAACCTCTCCTGGTAACGAGTATTTTCGGACCTTTTGTGGTTTTCAGGACATCGACAACGAACACCTTTATGAGTGCATTTGGTCTTAGTTCTTCGCCTGGGATGACTTCTTTAAGTGGTATCCTTGTATCTATCTTACCGATGCGGAGGTCGGCCCATCCTTCAGTCACTCGTAATACCTCGGCGGTGGTTACAGAGCCCTTTAGATCTGCGTAGATATTGTAAAGGTTATCTTTTTCCAGTTCTCTTATTTTCTGTATGAGAACTTGTCTCGCCGTTTGTGCAGCAATTCTTTTGAATTTCTTTATATTGAGCCTTCTTAAAATCGTTTCACCGATTTTTGCCGAAGGATCGATTTTCAAGGCTTCATCTAAAGTGATTTCTTGATGTGGGTCACTGACTTCTTCAACTACGAGAAGTTTTTCGTAGACTCCAATATCTCCAGTCAAACGGTCTATTATTACCTGGACGTCACTCTCACCGCCAAAATTTTTTTTATAAGCACTTTGTAACGCCTTTTCCAGTATCTCGAGTACTTCTTCCTTTCTTATGTTTTTTTCCTGTTCGAGCTGTTCAAGGGCCTCAAGAAGATTGAGATTCAATTAAATCACCTCCCGTTAGAACTCCAGCTTCAGGTTTGCTCTTTTGATATTTGCATACGCCACCCCATAAAAATTCCCAGTATCCTTTTCTCTGATTTCAACAGCAGTTTCATCAGCTTTCTCAATTATCCCCACGATTACACTTCTGTTGTCGATGGGATCTCTCAGGACAAGTTTTGCGAGTCTACCCGTGAATCGCAAGTAGTCTTTCGGTTTTCTGAGCTCCCGTTCTACACCGGGTGATTGTACGATCAATTCATAAGTCGATTCTATTAAATCTGCACAATCAAGCTTCTGACCGAATGCCTCTGAGAATCTTTTGCAATCTTCAATGGAAACGTTGCCCTCTTCTTTATCGATGGAAACAGCAAGCTGAAGCTTTCCCCTATTCCTTTTTAGAGTCAGGTCGTAAATCTCATATTTCATCTGTTGTGCGATTTTAATAGCTATTTCTTTCAATGCATCTGTAAGGTTCATACCTTATCACCTCTTAAATTAATAAAAATAGAGGGCTGAAACTGCCCTCCTCCATAAGAGGTTATTCTGTATTTATTATATATCTTTGGCTCAATGAAGTCAACTAAGAGAGAAAACGGGACACTCTCTATGATTTTGAAATCAAGGGGTGTTGTGTTATAATCCAATGTGTATGCCCGTGACAGGGGAAAAGGGGGACGCCGCATACACCGCAGGGTGTAGCGGCGCTTTTACTTTATATTAATAATATCTGAAGGAAGCTATATACCTCACGCCTTCTCTGAGAACTATCAAAGCAATATAATCTCCCTTTTTAAGACCACTGATCACTTCTTTGTAGTCTTTGAGGGAATCGATTTCTTTCTGTTTGCCATTCACGCTCATCCTAACGATTATGTCATTCTTATTCAATCCCAGCTGAGAGGCATAGCCTTTTTCAAGTACTTCTCGAACAATTACACCGGAAATCTCTTGCGGGATGGAGAGCTCTTCTCTATCTCCGGGGAGAATGTCGTCAACGATGAGCCCGAGTTTTTCGTCATGGTATTTCTCCATAGCCTTTTTTCCGCCAGCATTGTCCTGATAACCGAGTACAACTTTCAGTACCATTTTCTTTCCGAATCTATCTATTGTGACTGTCACTTCAGATCCTGCGGGATAGTTGTGAACAGCAGCAACCAGTTCTCCAGAGCTGTGAATATCGAGACCGTCGAAGTTAATAATGACATCCTGCGGTTTTATGCCGACTTTTTCAGCGGGAGAATCTTTAATCACATCAGTGACAAGAGCACCGGTGTCCACTTTGAGACCAAGGGATCTAGCGGTATTTTCTGTAACGGTACTTACATACACACCAAGATAGGCTTTTTGAATGGGAACACCTTTGATTATCGTATCAACAAATCTCATGGCGACATTAACTGGAATCGCGAAACCAAGGGTGCTTCCGTACTGAGGTGAAACTATCGCAGTGTTGATACCAATAACCTGACCATGAATATTTAAAAGAGGTCCGCCAGAATTCCCCGGGTTGATGGCTGCATCCGTCTGTATGAGGTTTGAGTAGTAACCGTTTCCGTCGGGCTTAGGTATTTGTCTTCCGGTAGCACTAATGACGCCGACAGTAACGGTATGCTGGAAGCCCAAGGGGTTACCTATTGCAATCGCCCATTCTCCGATTTTTAAAGAATCAGAATCACCTATTTCCAGGACAGGAAGTTCTCGGCCATCCGGGTCTATTTTAATGACTGCTATGTCGAGCTCTTCATCGCCTCCAACATATCTGGCTTCGAATTTGCTGCCATCAAGGAGTGTGACTTTTATTTCATCTGCATTATGTACTACATGCTCGTTCGTAAGAATGTAGCCCTCGGCGTTGAATATGAACCCCGAACCAAGCGCTTCGGCTTTCTTTTCTGCAAAGGGGATTTCACCGAAGAACCGTTTGAAGAAATCTTCTGTAAATGGATCGAAGGGGCTGACTTTAGTCGTTGTTTCAACATCGATCTTTACAACAGCGGGAGCAGCGGCTTCTATGACTTTTTCAACGGGACTCACGTAATCAGGATTGACAAAAGCCAGTCCCAAAGTCACAACCAGAATAGAAAGAGTCAACAGCAACAACTTCTTCATTCTTAAGGCACCTCCCTTTAATTGGTATCCATCACTCTTTGACTGTACTGTCCTTATTGAGGTTCATGTTCAAGTGATATACTTGAAATTGCCGTTTTCTATGGGAGTGTTTAGTATGGAGCGAATCTTTGTTATAGTTATTTTTTTTACTACGTATTTTCTGATAATCAGAGGTAAATTCAAGCGTTCAATCGTGGCTTTTTCAGCCGGTATGCTTATAGCTATGTCAAAAGTTATAGAGGGATTCAAGATCTCAAATGTCGGTCTCTATATTGATTTCAATACCATAGGCCTTCTCATCGGGATGATGATAATAGTCGCTATTTTGAGGGGGACAGGTTTTTTTGAATATGTTGCCATAAGCGTAGTGAAAATTTCCAAGGGAAATGTGAAATTATTATTTGCCTTTTTTATTGCAATGACAGCTTTATTTTCGGCTTTTCTGGATAACGTAACCGTTATCCTGCTCTTTTCGCCCATACTATTTCTGATTTCCGATTCTCTGAATATCTCACCCACACCATTAATTTTTTCTGCTGTGTTGGCTGCTAACTTTGGTGGTACAGCCACGATGATAGGTGATCCACCCAATATTCTCATTGGTTCAGCCAGTGGAGAAGGGTTTCTGGATTTCATATATCAACTGGCTCCAATTGTAATAATGGTTTTGCTCTTTTTCGCCACCTTCTTCAATAGGAAGTTTGTTTCAAAAATTCGGGTTCAGAAATCCAAACTAGAACACCTCATGAACCTCGACGCCTCCCGGGTGATAACTTCAAAAAAAGATCTCATTAAGTCCATCAGCGTGTTCATAGGTGTTATAATCGCCTTTGTTCTTCACGAACAACTCGACTATGAAGCTGCAACCATTGCCCTTACCGGTGCGGCAGCTGCTATGCTGCTGAGTGGTAAAGACTTTTCAGAGCTGGCGGAAGACATCGAATGGGACACAATATTCTTTTTTATAGGTCTGTTTATGCTCTCTTATGGTCTCAAAGCAGTGGGAATTACGGATATGGTATCTGGTGTTATTGCCAGAGCTTACACCAATGAAGTTCTGTTGTATTCGCTTATCCTCTGGCTCACAGCGGGTCTGGGAGGGCTTATTGGAGCGGTACCAATTGTAACTGTGATGATTCCCATCGTTAAAAACTTGATATCGATACATGGTATTCCCGATGATGTTTGGTGGGTCCTATCAATTGGGGCCTGCTTTGGTGGAAGCGCTACTTTAACAGGTGCCGCAGCCAACATGGTAGGAACGGCACTTCTTGAAAAACATACTCGAAAGGGCGTGGGATTTCGAAAGTATCTAAGATTTGCTCTCTTTCCTACGGTTGTCAGTCTTATTCTGGGAAACATCTACGTGATAGTAAGGTATGGCTAAGGAAATGATAGTATGGAATTGAAAGTCAAAGATGTTTACAACACCATAACGATCAAAGTTCTTGTTGTAAGCGAAGAAACCGATCTCAAAAATTGAGGTTTTCGTAGAAAACATTACACGAACTCTTTATGTAATGGATAAAAATGGAAAGCTCGTTGGAATGATTCCAGTACTGCATCTATTGAAGATCTAGGGATATGAAAAATATGTCATCGTTCAGCCAGGTAGCCTTTTTGTGAGGAACATAATTATCCTGACTGGGAAAAAAGCGCAGGATATAATGCTTGATCCGATAACGGTAAAACTCGAGACTCCCAAATTTGAAGCCCTCAAGCTAATGATACAACATGAAGTTCACGAGGTTCCTGTTGTCGATGAAAATCAGAATATTATTGGCAACCTCAACTCCATCGAGCTCCTTGTGGTCAATTGCGGTCTCAAATGAGTCTCAACCTCTCGAGTTTTCCTTCGTATAGATAAACATCCTCACTTCTTTCAAAATAATAAAAACCGTTGTCCAGGAAAGGAGCGAGGGGAGCGCCTGCTTTAAGCATTAGGTGTATTTTTTTGAACCCTTTTTTTGAAGCCAGGGAAATTATTCTTTTGACAATTTCGTGATTGAGCTTTGGTATTTCGATCCACGATATCTCCATGATATCAGGGTACTTCAAGTTTTTCGATAAGATAATTCTGCAACCTGCAATATCCAGAAATTCGCAGTCAGGCAGGAATTTTCTTATTATTCTCTTTCTAGCAGGGAAAAACACCCAGTCATTAACGACAAAACCACAGGGATTGAAGGTTGCGACTGAATAGTCAACGACGAACTTTTGGGATAGAAAATCAAGTTGAAGGTTGGTAAAGGTTTCAATCTTCGAAAATCCCAAATCTTCGTTGATCCTTATTGATCTGGTGTTTCTAAAGTATGTTGAAAAGTACAAGGATTTTAGGGATAGATTTCTAGCGAGGGAAATAATCTTTTTTGCCATTTCTTTACCGTAACCCTTTCCCTGAAAAGCCGGATCGACTCTTAGCCCTTCGAGCCAGCCTGCGGTATCATCGAGGAGTACAAGCCTTCCAAGGGCAACCAGTTTGCCACCATTGTTTTCAAGACAGTAGAAATAACTGTTCTTGTCTCTCACCCAGCTTTCAAACACATCAGGGATATAGTCTTCCCCATCCCAGATGTTTGAGGTGAGACGCAAGATCTGTTGATAGTCATCGGGACTGACCTTTCTGAAGTTCATGTATGTACTCCTTTCTCACATATTTTGAAGTCATCACTCTCAACAAAGCCCCATAAGACATTCTGAAAGATAGTGTATCCCCGACTCTAAACTCTTTCGGACACTCCGTTAGATCAACAATGAGGTGATCACTTGAAGCGTGCAGTACCTCAATTCCCTGTTCTAAAGGTATAAGCCCAGAGGGAAGAACATCCTGCTCACCGAGATCTAGAATGGCTCTCAATCTAACACCCCGATCTTCAAAATGTGGTTTCCTACCGAAGGCGTCCTGACCTATCTCACCCTCTGGAACCGAAGGTTTGCGCTTCAGTTCTATAATTTCGCCATGTAGAATGAAAGTATCTTGCCTCGTTCCAGGAACGATCCTGTTGTTCGTGACATCGGTACCACACACAATGGACTCACCCAGCCGGAACTGGTTGATGCCCTCCGGGATGGTGCCATATTCCACGAGTGGAAGGGATGCGGTATTTCCGGCTGAAAGAATTTTGAGCTGAAAGCCTGTGAACCTTTTCAATCTTTCAGAAAGGTCTATAAGTATCTGAAATTTTTCAGGAGTTGCAATAACTCCTCCATAACAACCAAGGTTTGTGCCAATCCCGAGGAGTTTATCTCTGGCAATTTTTAATGCCTCTTTGAGTTCATCCTCGGCTTCTCTATACCAGACGCCTTCTCGTAGGTCGCCGGTATCCACCATATATATGTAACCGTGAACTTCTGTCTCGATGTCTGCAGCGACAAACGCCTCTAAGATTGCCAAATCTGAAACTAAAAAATAATCTGCCAGTTCCAGTGCCTCCTTTATCTTAGAGCGTTCAGGAGGTCTTAAAAGCATGAATTCGGAATCGATTCCCGCCTTTTTCATTCTCTCAATATTCTCTATCCTGGATTCACCAATAATCTTGATGCTTGCCTTATTCAGACTTCTAGCAACAGCGGGGTCACCACAGGTTACCTTTGTTACACCGACTACTCCGATGCCTTTTTTTGCACAAAGGTTGTTGAGAAAAGCAGCGTTATGGTAAATCCTGTCAAGGTAAACTTCAACGAATGCCATTTTCACACCTCCTCTGAAATTATATCAGTTTGGAAGTATTAGTTATCGTATAATTAAAATATGGACAAAGGTAGTTATGTTCTCTTGATTAAAGTCGATAAGAGACTCGAAGTTAAAACAATGGCGAGATCCTTTGAAATCTTCCCTGGTTATTATTGTTATATAGGTTCTGCCATGGGAACTTTGTCAGGTCGTATTGGAAGACATTTGAAAGGAGCCAAAAAGAGATTCTGGCACATAGATTTCCTTTTAACGGAAGCCAGGATCGTTTTAGCGATTCTTGTGCCTTCCAGCATAAAAACTGAGGAAAGGATCTCCCGGCTTTTTGCAAAATTTGGAGAAGCTGTAGAGCACTTTGGAGCTTCGGATTGCGATACAAGTTCGAACCTTTATCAGATCAAAAAAGAAAACTTTTTTAAAGCGCTGGAAAGTGTTTTTGAGCATATGGGGGTGTTTAAGTGATCGCTTTTCTTTCAGACTGGGGATACGAAAGTTATTATGTTGGAGTGGCTAAAGCAGTGATGAAAAGCATAACTCCTTCTGTGGATATTCTTGATATTACTCACGGAATAGAACCCTTTAATATCAGAATGGGAGCCTACATTTTACAGAGGGCATCCCAGAATTTTCCACCTGATACGATCTTTCTTGCTGTAGTGGATCCGGGTGTTGGGACATCTCGAAAAGCTATCGCTATAAGGACTAAATCCGGCAGGATCTTTGTGGGTCCAGACAATGGAATATTCACTTTTGTTTGTGAAGAATATGGAGTAAGTGAGGTCAGAGAGCTTGACAACAGGAAATTTCATTATGGAAATTCGGCTTCCTTTCATGGTAGAGACATCTTCGCCGCTGTAGCAGCACATCTAGCTAATGGTGTTCCTTTCTCTAAAATAGGTAGCCTTTTGATGAGTTATGAAGTCTTGAAATTCTGGAAGGCGTGTATAGATGAAACGGGCGTTATAAAGGGTGAAGTCGCGTTCACGGATAGCTTTGGTAACATAGAAACAAATATTCCCGGTTCTCTTGTTAAGGGACTTTTCGACTTTGATGAAAAGGTCATTATAAGTGTTGAAAGAAAAAAATTCGAAGGGTATTTCGGCAGAACGTATTTCGATGTGAAACGTGGCGCCATTCTGGTACATGAAGATAGTAGTGGTTACCTCGAGATTGCCGTGAACGAAGGCGATGCTTCCAGGGTTCTTGGACTTAGGGGAGGTGAGCCCATCGTTCTTAAAAAAGTTTAAGGAGTTCGCGAGTAACGATTGTGTCAAAAAGGCAGCAATTGTCTTCGCTGTTTGGTTGGTTTCAATTATCTTACTCGATTTTTCTTTGAGCACTGTTATCATTTGTGTTGTTCTGATAGGCATTTATTGCAAAGATGCTAAAAAGCGTGATGAATACGTGAAAGGACTTCTCAATGCCATCAACTCAGGAAAGAGACCCGATAACGTTTCCGGGCCTCTAAATGGTGTTTTTCTTGCCCACAGGAATATTCTCAGGCAGATAGAGCGGGAAAGGGATTTTTACAAGGAGCGTTACGAGAATTTTGTCAGCCTTGTAAACTCTTTCGAATTGCCAATTGTTCTTATAGACAGTACGGGCGAGATCAGGTTTTACAATAAGGCTTTCAAAAATTGTTTCAATGGCGGAAAGGAAATTGGGAACGAAAGAATTTTTAGCCTATTGCGAAGAAACGGTCTTAAGGTTCCAATCAAAAGGGGAAATTTTCAAGTCTTCTCCAGAAGGCAGAACAAGCGTTACATGGTGGTTGTAGAAGGGGGAGAAAAGGGCGAATTTTCTATGATATTTACCGACATAACAGCGCGCTGGAAAACCGAGAAATTATTGGAAAAAACAATGCGTTACGCTGTTAGTGCTGAAACGGTAGCGGACCTCGCCCACGGACTGAAACAACCACTGGCGAACCTTCAGTTGGCTTTTGACCTGTACAGACGAACGGGCAAAGATCAAAATCTTCAACGCTTGGAGAAAGAGCTACGGTCTCTAAAAGAGAAGATATATGGAGTTTTACAGATATACCATTACGGCGAGGAGCCACAGGACGTTGATTTGTTGAGAGTTCTAGATAGAGTTGTTAAGTATTTAAAACCCATTGCCGATGCGAAGGGAGTTGAATTACAGTTAATTGCGGCTTGTCAGCACACCGTTGTGAAAGTACAGGAGAGACGTTTGGAGAATGTTATCAAGAATATCGTTGTCAACGCAATCGAAGCCATAGTCAAAGACAAAGGAAAGGTGGTTTTAAAACTTCGAAATGAGAAAGAGGGCATTATACTCTTAATTGGCGATAACGGCATGGGGATGAGTAAAACAGTTTTTGAAAAGGCTTTCAAAGCATTTTTTACTACAAAAGAAAACGGTACTGGTCTTGGTCTTACGCTGACGAAGAGCTTCTGTGAAGATAACGATGTTTCTTTCAGGATGTGGAGCAAGGAAGGTAAAGGGACGGTTATAAGATTGATGTTTAAGAGGTGAAGAAATGATAAAGAAGATCCTCGTCGTCGATGACGATCTTGCATTCAACGAAATGCTCTGTGAAGCCTTGAAGGATGAGGGCTATGAACCACAGGGTGTTACAACGTTAAAAGAAGCTAGGGAAAGACTATACAGTGATTCTTTTCATTGTGTTTTACTCGATTTGAGACTCCCCGATGGAGATGGTATGGAGCTCGTGGAAACTGCTAGTTCCCTTTCCGCCGTTGTTGTCATGTCAGCTCATGGAAACATAGACAGTGCAGTCAGAGCTGTAAAGAAGGGAGCTTTCAATTTTCTCGAAAAACCCTTTGACCTTAACCATGCTTTGATCGAAATAGAGCGGGCGATTGATTATAGGGATTTAGAACTGGAAAACGAAGAACTGTCGAAATTGACTGGCGATAAGTTTCATGTAGACTTGATTGGAGAAAGTCCTTCCGTTGTCCGGATCAAAAAAATGATGGAATCTATTGCGGGGAAAAAAATATCCATTCTTATTGAAGGTGAGAGCGGAACTGGAAAAGAAGTCGTGGCACGCCTGATTCACAAGTTGAGTGGTAGGAAAAGATTTGTTGCTCTAAATTGCGCGGCAATACCAGAAAATCTTTTTGAATCAGAACTGTTCGGGCATGAGAAAGGTGCTTTTACGGGAGCGGTTACATCTAAAAAGGGGCTCGTTGAAGAGGCTGATGGCGGGACCCTCTTTCTTGATGAAATCTCTGAAATGCCCCTTAATCTCCAGCCAAAACTGCTGAGATTCATAGAAAACAATTCTTTTAAAAGACTTGGAGGGGCATCTGAAAAGACAGTCAATGTAAGGTTGATATGTGCAACTAACAGAAAACTCGCGGAAGAAGTAAAAGAAGGTAAATTCAGAGCTGATCTTTATTATCGTCTGAATGTGGTTAAAATTGAATTACCACCGTTGAGGGAACGCAAAGAGGACATACCATTGCTTGTGAAACATTTTGTGCCGGTTTTACAAAAGGAAGTAGGATTAAATAGAAGAATTGACATTTCTCCCGATTTCATGGACATGTTATTACATTACGACTGGCCTGGCAATGTGAGAGAACTTAGGAACACGCTTCTGTCGGTAATAGCGATCCACGATGATATCGAGCGTCTGGAAGCATGGATGCTACCAGAAAATATTTTAGAAGCCGTTTCTGAGAGAAGAAATTTGCCTGAAGAACCGTCGCTGGAAGAACTAGAAAAGGAGTATACAGAAAACCTTCTTAAGAAATATAAAGGCAACAAAACAAGGGTAGCCCGGGCTCTCGGAATAAGTAAAAGTACCCTTTACACGAAATTGAAGAGGTGGGGTCTCGATTGAAGATAATTACAACCCGTTCAAGACCGGATTTTGATGATCTAGCAGCGTGCTTCGCAGCCAAGAGGCTCTATGCAGATCATGAAATAGTTATCGAAGGTAAACCTGAAGAAAAACTCGAAAGGTTTATAAATGAAACTGCTCCACATCTTTTTTTCTTCCATAAATTTGAAGAACTGGAACTGGAGTCCGTTTCTTCACTGATTGTTGTCGGCACAGTGAGTGAAAATCAACTACCGACGGCCCTTGCCCCTTTTCTGAGTCGTTGTAAGAAGATATTGTTTGACCATTTAGGAACAGCTGCGTCAGAAAACTGGGATAAAGTTATTTCCGGAAACTACGGTGCTGCTATTACATTGCTGTGCAGGGAATTAAGGGACAATAACGTAAAAATAACAACTGAAGAAGCTACTTTTTACGCTGTAGCTTTGTATCGTAAAACACTAAATTTTTCTCTGTTCACAACGATGCCTGAGGATTTAAACATAGGGGCATGGTTACTAGCATCTGGTGCTTCGTTAGAAAAAGTGTTGAAGTATCAGAAATTCAGTCTAAATAGGGATCAACGCAGACACTTTCAGAAGCTCATTGACAATACTCGTACGATAACGATTAAAGGAGTCGAAGTTGGCTTCTCTGAGATCAAACTCAAAACCGTTCCTCAAGGTATCTTCGAGTTGATAGAAAAGTTATGGATCACATTGGGTTACGATAATCTTATAGTTTTCATTCGAACCAGTAGGGACACATTCATCGCTGGACGAACGAGGTACAGAGAAATAGATTTTTCTAGAATATTCTCTGGTGCTAGACTCAGTAGTTATCCCAATTTTACCCTCGCATATTACCAAGAAGTGGATTTTGACATATTAAAAGAAAGAATTATTAAATCGCTGAGAGAAAATATTCTGAGTTTTGTACAGGTTCGAGAAATCATGTCTTCGCCTGTACGTACAGTGCTTTCTGAGATGCCAGTGAAAGAAGCCGCTAGGATAATGGAGAACACGGGGCACAGCGGTCTACCGGTTATTGGAAACAACAGGCTCGTTGGACTGGTGACATACGATAACGTGAGAAAAGCCATTAAACATGGCCTTAAGAACGTACCTATAAAGGAAATTATGCAGACAAACCTTGTTACGATCAAAGCTACAGATTCCGTTAGCGAAGCCGCGAGAAAAATGGTGGAAAACGGTTCTGGAAGGATTCTCGTGCTCGACAAGGGCATTCTCGTTGGTATTGTCACAAAATCAGATTTGATGCGAGGTGTTTTAACAAAAAAGTCTCAAGAATTCGAAACATTGAGACTTGAAACTTCGAAAGTGACGGATCTTATTGAAAGAAGGCTCGAACCAGATGTTGCGACCATGCTACGCTTTCTTGGGATCGTTGGTAGTGAAGTTAATATGCCAACCTATGTGGTTGGTGGATTTGTGAGAGATCTTTTGCTCGACAGGAAGAATTACGATATCGATATCGTCGTTGAAGGAGATGCCAGAGTATTTGCAAAGACTTTCAGCAGGTACTTTGAAGTGACGTGTGTGGAACATAAGGAATTCCTCACTACATCGATGTTTTTTAGAAATGGATTGAGGATAGACGTTGCTACAGCTCGAACAGAATACTATGAAGAGCCTGCAGTTTTACCCAATGTTGAAGTGAGCACGATAAAAAAAGATCTCTACAGACGTGACTTTTCAATAAATGCAATGGCGATAAAGCTCAATCAGGAAGAATTCGGGCTTTTGCTTGACTTTTTCGGTTGTAAGAATGATCTTGAAAAGGGAATCATCAGAACGCTATACCCTCTGAGTTTTGTCGAAGATCCCACCAGGATACTACGGGCTATCCGTTTTGAACAACGCTTCAACTTCAAAATAGAAAATCGTACTCTCGAACTTCTCAAAAAACATGTTTCTCAAAACTATCTAGAAAGGGTAACCGGTCAAAGATTGAGAGATGAGCTCGAAAAAATAATAGAAGAACCAGATCCTTTGAAGGCTATTAAGAGAATGGAAGAGCTCCGAGTGTTCGAACACCTCTTCCCAGATAGTGTTGTCGACGATGAGGCTTTAAGAATGCTGGATAGGTACTTCAGAAGAAAAAAGAGTGCAAAGCCAAAGCCCGTCTACATATTAGCCATGATCCTACTCAAGAATGCCCCTGAAAGAAGTCTTGATTATGTTATCAAAAGATATGGTTTTCCGAGGAAATTCCCCGACTGGATAAAAAGGGCTGTGAACATTTCTGAAAAGTTGAAACGGACAGTCCAAAGCGGAGAACAATTGACACTGCGGACGTTTTTTTACCTTTTGAAAAAACCAGAACCCGAGGTGCTTAGCTTTATTGATGCCACTCTTGATGACAAAGCATCCAAGCTACTTCATGATTACCTTGAACGCATTGAAAGAATCAAACCTCGTATCAACGGAAAACTCCTGATCGAAAAATTCGGTCTCAAAGAGGGACCTGAAATAAGAAAGATACTTGAAGAACTTCAGCTGGCGAAACTCGAAGGTTTACACACTGAGGAAGAAGAGAAGTTTGTTAAAGAGCTTCTGGGGAGTGGATAAAATGAAAGTGAAAAATATTATGGCGTTTGCTATAGTAATTTCCTTACTGTTGTTGGCAGGGGGCTGTGCAATCAGCAGTAGACCGTACCTAAGGCTTTTTGTACAAGATTTAAACAGAGAACCGGGAGAGGTAATCGAAATCTTTGCTATTCCGGTGAATTTTCTTCCAAATGGCTCCGAAGTTTACGATTGGTCGGTGAAATACTGGGATGGGGATAATTGGAATTCCCTTGACGGTCATCTGTTTCCTCAGGATTCTGGCCAAAGTGCACTTCTTTATCTACCTGATATCGAATATGAAAAGCTCTGGGTAGAAGCCAAAACAATGGCTGTTGTAGATGGTGAGCTCAAAAACATCGGTGGTTCAAGAATCATATACTATTCTGATAAGCCGGATGTTGCCGTGGAAATCTTTGAAAACACCGAAAGCTTTATTGAACCGGATAATTGGTTTAGAAATTGGGGAATCTTCAAGGAGGAACGGACGCCCTTCTTCTTCAGGTATGTCGAAGGATTTTCGATGACTACTCTGCTGGAATTCGACCCCTATGAAGGGCGAATAATGGCGATAGAAATAATACCGAACGCATCACCTACGGAACCTGAGGTGTACTTTCACGGAAAATTAGAAGTCAAGAAAAGTGAAAGTTCTGTCACGGAACTGAATGAAAAATTTGACGACGTTAACATCGGCGAAGGTAGTTGGCGAAGGAGAATCAAGATCTCTGCTGACCTGTCTTCAATCGGAGGCGATGGGCTTCCCACTAGGTGGAACGTCACACTTTACCCCGATATATTCGGTGTGGGCTTTGATCCTGATAATGAATCCATATATCTCATCAGAGCTGTCAGAACCGGGGGAACATTTGTAGCTGACAGGCTTATAGATGTTTCCATACTACCCTTGACTATCTCCAGAACATCTGATTTCGGCATGGCGGGCATCGTAGTGAAATTCACGCTGGACGAATCTGAACTTGGTATCGGACCATTACTAGATAACGACCATTATTTTGGTGTCATGCTTGTAGGTTATGCACCAGAGTCCTCTGAATTTAATGGAGAAACTATTATCGAGATTCCGACTATCCTGGGAGCGGAGATGATATTTTCACCAGATGCAAACTATTAATGGAGGTGTTTCTTTGCAATCAGAGCATGTCTTGGTAGTAAGAACAGAATATCTTAAAGAACTCCTCAGTTTTTCAGGTATAAAGAAAATCCCTCTCGATATCTTAAAGAAACAGGTAGAAAAATATGGGGAGTTTTTACCCAGAGAACTTGCGGAAAACGATGAGAGGTACAGACAGTTGATTCCCTATATCGTTCTCAAAGACGGTAAAGATTTCGTCCTTCTAAAGCGTACTAAAAAACAAGGGGAAAAGAGGCTTCACAACAAATTCACCATAGGTATTGGAGGTCATATAAATTCAGAGGATGGGGACCACAAAAACCTCTGGACAACCTTCGAAAAAGGTCTTCAAAGGGAATTTCGAGAAGAAGTAGATGCAAAACTCAAGACCCTAAAATACCTTGGTGTGATAAACGATCTCACCACGGAAGTATCGCGGGTACATCTGGGTATCCTGTACATTGCGGAAGTGCATTTCAATGGCCTGAATGAGCGAGATATGTTTCAGGTGTATAGGGTAAAGAAGGAGGAGTTACATGACTTTATATGGCAGATGGAAGGGTGGTCAAGATTAACGGTAAGATATATCCTAAGACCCTGAAAGCTTTTGCAAAGGTTAATCTACATCTACAGGTCTGTGGTTTGAAGGGGAATTATCATGAAATTGTCACACTTTTTCAGACAGTATCATTATCTGATGAACTGTACATCGAACCCTCTCTTTCACCGGGGGTGAAGTTTTATTCAGAACCGAAACTGCTCTGGAATGAGGAGAACACCCTTTACAAAGCCTGTGAGAGTTTTGAAAGGTTAACACATCAAAGGCTTTCCATCAGGATAACATTAAAAAAGTGTATTCCGTTTTCAGGAGGACTCGGTGGAGGAAGCTCCGATGCAGGTACGCTATTAAGAGCCCTTGGTGTACTATTAAAAATACCTTTTAGAACGATTTACAAAGCTGCGTGTAAAGTTGGAAGTGATGTTCCCTTCTTTCTTGTTGGCGGAACAGCAATCGGTCTGGGCAGAGGAGAGAGATTGATCTTTCCGGGCGATCTCGAAGGGTACAAGGTGGATCTGTATTTCCCCGGGCTTGGAGTTTCTACACCGGAGGCCTTTGCGATGATCGATAAAGAGAACCACAATGAAGAGCAAGATATCAGTAAAGCATTTGAACTGTATAGAGCACTTAAAGATGGCGATTTTTCCAAAGTCGCCTCTCTTAGTAGTAACACTTTTGAAAGGGTAATATTGAGATTAGAAAAGATAGCGAAACTGTATGAAGAAATCTCCAGAAAGAAGGCGATATTTCACCGGCTTTCCGGTTCGGGGAGCACGTTGTTTAGTCTCTATGAACCGGAATCCAGGGATGGGAATTACAATTTTGTTAGCTCAGCAGAGGTGAAGAAACTAAATGACTTTTAATGGCCTTCTGTTGCATAAAGTGCTTAAAATGCTGGAGAAACTGTGCGGGCTTTCTTTGAGGCAGGTATATCAGAGTGGCAAGAGTAGTTATTATTTCAAATTTTCAAAGGGAACAATGCAGATTTCCGTCGATCCTGTGTATCCTTTCGTTCTCTTTCGCCATGGCCATGATAGAGAACTTGGGAGCGAATCAGCGTTTCTCAAGGTTTTGAGGATGAAATTGAATGGAGCAGTACTTGTTGAAGTAACTCAACAGGGGCTCGATAGAGTTCTGGATCTAAGTTTTCATAGGAAAACACCTTTTGGTGAAATAGAAATTTATCACCTCTTCGTAGAATTAATGGGACCGGGTTCAAACCTGATTCTCACTGACGAAAAATCGAAAATTATCGCTCTTCTGAAAAAAAGGATCACCGAAAAAAGAACCCTCCTCTCCGGTTCTCGTTATGAACCTCCGGAGAGAAGCGGTTTGAATATCGTGGGAATGGATTGGCGCTTATATACGGAATATCTTGAAACGATTGGATATCAGATAAAGAAAATCAGAATACAGGGATTTGATGGGAAAAGCCTGAATAACTTTCTTCAACTACTTTCCATAGCTGGAGATGGAGTTCTCACTGTCGAAGAGACAAGACGGCTTTTTAATGCTTTAAAAGAGCTCGAGCGAACATTAAGTACCCCCAATATTTATCTTGTGAACACTTATGGAAAACCATGGCTTTCCGCTTTTTTTGTTCCTGGCTCCCAACAGTTGGAAATTACAGAGGCAATCGACAACCTAATAGAAAATGAGAGAAAGAGCATGGAGTTTGAGAGCGAAAGACACAGGATTTTAAAGTATCTGAAGAAAGAAAACATAAAAATTCAAAGGTTGCTGAATAAACTCAACATAGAAATGAGAGAGCTATCAGATTATGATCGATACAGAAAAATGGGAGAGCTACTGATCGCAAATCTTTACAGGCTGAAAGACAAGAGAGAGGTTGTCAATTTGAAAGACTGGGAAAGTGGTGAAGAGATCCGGATAAAACTCGATCCTCGCCTGAGCTTTTCAGAAAATGCCAGAGTTTTCTTCAAGTATTACAACAGGTCAAAGCGAAAAGTCCAGGCCGTGCGAAAACGTATAGAAAAACTTGAAGAGCTACTCTCCTATTATGAGGGGCTTCAGGAAATGTTCGAAATGGCTCAAACCAGGGAAGATCTGAAAGCGCTGGAAATCGAGTTGCACGAAGCAGGTATCCTTAAAAAGAAAAAAACAACAAAAAGAAAGACAGCAACAAAGTCTGGACCAAAGACATTTGTTTTTAGTGGCTTTACCTACATAGTTGGTCGGAGTAATATCCAGAATGATGAGATAAGGAAGCAGGCGGCAGGTGAGGATCTGTGGTTTCACGCTCGCAATATTCCTGGTGCACATGTTATACTGAAAACAGCTGGAAAGAAGCCAGGTGATAGAGAAATCAGATATGGCGCCTATCTGGCTGTCCTTCATTCTAGAGGTAGGATGTCAGGGAAAGCAGATGTCGATTATACCGAAGTGAGAAACGTCTGGAAACCAAAAGGGGCACATCCGGGGATGGTTCTTTATCGGAATTTCAGGACAGTGATTGTCGACCTCAGTGAGGGGGACTTTGATGCTGAGAGTAAGTAGTCTTGTCTTTATCCTTGGTGCGCTATGCAGTTATTTACCCTTATTTACTGGGAATACATATTTCTCCATGGTTAGTTTTGCCGTGGGAATTACCATAAGTCTTTTCATATGGTATGTTCTTGCAATAAATAGAGACGGGCATTATAAAGAACTCCTCAAAAGCGGGATTTTCGAAGAACCGGGGATGGAAAGGAAAGGACTTCTTCTGAAAAGGAGGGCGGTTCCATATGTGATCGCCTATACTTTTTCATTTACGGCTCTTCAGCTCTCCAGCATGGGAGCTATGAAGATTTTGATGGAAAATGCCTATGTTCTGAGTGAAAATACTGATACCGCTAGGTTAATGGAAATTCTTGGAAAGGAATATACGATCTATTCCGCTATTTTCCTGGTTTCGCTTTTACTCACCGCGTTTCTCTTTTACAAGCTAATAGATATCATATACAATGATGAGGTGAAGATGCAACTCCTGCTTGCAGAGAAAAGGAGGATTCCTCCAATTGTTCCGGGTACCATTTCAGTCTGGACAGTTGTGCTGTTTACAATGGTCTCTTATGGTATCTTTAGTTGGTATTTCAGATACAGATTGATGATGGTTCAGGTTCTCTACAACAGATTCAGAGAAAAAGTTGAAGAGCTGGAGGGAAAGACCCTCGAAAAAAGGAGCATTAGAGAAAAGGAACTCGTCCAGGCAGTTGAAAATGCTGAGCGAATCAGGGAAAAGTACACTTCTACACTGGGGAAATTCCCCACAGGTGATGAAAGAAAAGAGATAATCGCGTCTTTATTCAGGGATCTTGGAAATGTCAGCAGAAAAGACGCCGGCGATATTCTAAATACTCTGCTTGAAAAAACGCTTCTCACTGAAAGTGAATACAAGAAACTAATCAAACTCCTCTTTTAAGAAAGGTGATGATGATGAGGAAAGTACCCCCTGTTACCATGACACTTATTTCCATAAACATTACGATCTATTTCTTCTTGTTCGTTTTCTCCATGCTCAGGCCGCACCTCGGCGATTTTTACAGTTTGTTCCTGTACTATGGAGGAGCGAGTCGGAGTGCACTTCAGCAGGGGTTGATATATACCCCGCTGACTGCCCTCTTTTTACATGGAAATATGTGGCATATTCTGTTCAACATGTACGCCCTTTATCAGCTTGGATATCTTGTGGAAGGGCTCTTTGGAAGAAAAAATTTTATGCTCCTGTATTTTTTGAGTGGAATCGTGGGTAATCTGACGGCGGTGGCTTTTACCACTTATATTACAATAGGTTCCAGTAGCGCTATCTTTGGACTGGTTGGGGTGCTTTTTGTACTTGGTTTTAAAAAGGACACGCCTGTAATACTCAGATCTGTTACCGGTTTCTCACTGTTGCCAATAATCCTGTTAAACCTGATTTTCGGATTTGCTATTCCAAATATAAGTAATGCAGCCCATATTGGCGGGTTGCTAGCGGGAATGGCGCTAGGCTGGTTTATACCGCCACAGTATGCTGTAGTGAGAAAACCAAGATTCACCAGGGTCAAGAAAAAATCACCTGAAGAAATATCTCAGGAAATCCTGTTGAAATATGTTCCTATATTGAATGCCCTGAAAAGCAATGGCGATGAAGAAGGACTCGATGAAAGGACGATACAGATCGCTCAACTCAGAAAGGAACTCAGTGAATTGAAAGATTCCGAACTTGCTCAACGAGTTCTCTGGAAGTTGTACGAAAGAGACCTGTTGACGAGTGAAGAATTTGAAAAACTGAGAAAGTTCCTTTGAGGGGGTAGGACATGAAACGTTCGTTGATCTTTTTGTTGATAATGCTAACGGCCATTGCTCTTGCTGTGGATTATTCAGCCACTTCGCCTTTTCCTAAGGATGGAGCTGTCATACTGCCCTTCAATGGAGAGGCCAGGCTGAGCTGGTCTGTTAATAACCCCTATGGAAAAACTCTCATATATTATCTTAACGTTTATGATGGCGAAAATAGTCAGCTGTTTGGACCGCTAACTGAAAGAAGTTTCTCTTTTCCTGTTAAACCTGGAAAGACATATAGCTGGAAAGTAAAAACGGTTGTATATGACGAAGAATATTGGAGCTCGCAATGGGAATTTCACGTTCCTAAAACTTTTGATTACCTTTTCGGTGGTATTTACTGGGAATATCCCGTCGACGCTAAAATAGTGAATGATGAAGTGGTCATACTCGGAAAAAGGCTCAATGGTACAAGTTATGAAGCGTATCAGTATAAGCTCTCGGAGGAGTTCAACGTAGTCGAACAGCGTTTTCTCGGTGCTTTCACTCCCACAGATTTCTGGAAGGATGGAATATTGGGTTACGAAAACACTGAAGCTGGGAAAGTTCCCATCTTCTGTTACGATAGTGGTTCCACAGAGACGATATTTCCTGGTGCGTTTTCTTCTATTCAATTGCTAAAGGGCTTTGACAACACGATAATATTTGCTGGAAGAAGTAACACTGGTACCTTTGCCTTTGTAAAAAAAGGTGAAGAACTTTCAAAGATTAAACTGGGAAAGTTATCTTTAATTGATGCTACGGTAGTGGGGGGTAAGGCTGTCTTCGTAGGTTCGGTTTCTGAGGAAACTTTGAACTTTCCCGTTGTCGTTATTGGCAGTGAAATGGTGTTGAAATGGCGATATCAAGGGTGGCTTTTGAGAGTAGTTTCTGGTGAAACTGATCGATTTTTTTACGTGCTTGGAATTGTCCCTACACCTACGAATGATTATGACGTGGTTCTGAGAAAGTATACCACCGATGGGATCATGTTATGGAGCAAAACCATTGACGATTTCCGTGATGAAATACCGGGAGATATACTGTTGCTGGACGACAGAATTTGTGTCCTGGAAAGTGTATACGACGAAGGTTATAAACAACGAATATTCCTCTATAGCTTTGATGGAGAACCTATGGGTATTCTTGAAAATAAAACAGAAAAAAGTGAGAAACCCCTCAAACTTCTTAAAATAGAGCCGGGATTTCTCACAGTAGGATACTCTTATGAACCTGGTTCTAAGACACAAATAGCTGTCAGATTTTTCTCAAAGCGTTAAAGATCCTGCTCAAAACCTTTTTCATCCTGAAAGAATTCCGATTCGGCTAATGTGAAATCTTCAACAAAATACACACCCGGTGCTTTAATGCCATTGAAATTCGTAGCATATTCCGTGGTATAAGCACCGGCATTTATAAAATACAGAATATCGCCGTACCCAATGGTTTTTGGAAGTTCGACTTTCTCATAAATGGTATCGATAGAATCGCAGCTGGGACCGGCAAGAGTGAAAATTTCCTTTTTGTCGTCTTGTTTTCCATCAACGATTATTTCGTATCTGAAATTTTCAATGGTTTCAGTCAAACCGTGGAACACACCAGCGTCAGCGTATACCCAATCCTCATTTCCTTTTCTGCTTCTGAGAATCACCTGAGAAACAAGAATACCGGCATTGCCGACCATAGACCTACCGGGTTCTATGAACACTTCGAGATTTGGGACAAAGGACAGCTCTCTCTCTATCGCCCTGTTGATCACGTCTCCGATCTCTTTCACCGAAGGGATCTCCTTTATGTGTTTTACGGGCATACCGCCACCAAGGTTGATCATCCTTAGATTTATTCCTTCAGTCCTTAGGACTTTGAACACCTTGGCGGCTTCAATGATGGCCTTTTCCCAATTGGCGACATTGTAATTTTGGGAACCCACGTGGAAACTAACTCCGTATGCGTCCAAGCCAAGGTTGTCGGCATAACGCAAGATAGATATCACATGTTCGACATCGGTGCCAAATTTCTTCGAGAGAGGCCAGTCACTGTCACTACCGGTGGTCATGATCCTGACATATACTTTGCTACCGGGTGCATGAGCCGCTATTTTTTCGATTTCCATTTCAGAATCAGCTGCGAAGTATTCGACCCCAACTGAGTGAGCATATTTAATATCTTCGATCTTTTTTATTGTGTTGCCAAAACTCATCCTATCGGGTGTTATATTCAATGAGAGTAGTTTATCTATCTCTCCCCTTGAAGCAACGTCAAAACTGCTCCCTAGGGTGTTGAGGAGGGAAACTATTCTCGGATGAGAGTTGGCTTTTACGGCATAGAATACTCGAACATTATTGACGTGGTTGATTATGTCGTAGTAATTATTCCTAACATAAGAGAGATCCATGAGCAGAAATGGCGTTTCAAGGCTCCTTGCCAAAGTTCTAACCACCGGTGTAACCTGCATAAGCAGCCCTCCCTGCAAAAAGTCGAGTAATTCTAACACTTAAAGAATTAAGAAGTTTGAAATTGGGGCTTTCATTTGGTAGGCAATTGCATTAAAAGCGTATTACGATATCAGTAAAAAACCACCAGCGGTTTTTTTGTCAATGGATTTTCAATTATCGTAGATTTTGCGTCATAAACTTTTTCTATCAAGGTTTCGGTCAATATCTCCTCTGCCTTTCCAACAGCGAGAATTTTGCCGTCCTTTAAAAATGCTATCCGATCAGACATGTTTATTGCCTGGTTTATGTCGTGAGCTACGTTGATGGCCGTAATTCCCTCCAACTTCATCATGTTTTTTACAAGCTCTATAAGCTTCTGAGAATGTCCGGGATCAAGATGCGTTGTGAATTCATCCAGAAGCATTATTTTTCCTTTTTGAGCAATGGCTTTCGCTATGACCACCCTCTGGCGTTCACCACCGCTAAGAGTATTGAAAAGCCTGTCCCTGAACTCCAGGGCATCAGCCCTCTTCATGGACTCCTCAATAATTTTGTAATCGTCTTTGGTAAAACTGTGCAATGCAGTAACATGAGGATTTCTTCCAAAGAGTACAATGGTCTCGCATCTTAAATCGAATGCCGGAGAAAATTCTTGGGGAATATACGAAATTATTCTAGCCAATTCTTTTATTGAACAAACCGATACTTCCTTGCCGTATAACTTTACGCTACCTTCATAGTTTTTCAATATACCGCTGACTATCTTCAACAATGTAGACTTGCCTCCACCGTTCGGCCCCAGAATGCTTAATATCTCGCCTTCGTATAGTGAAAAAGAAACTCCATTGAGAGCTTGTATCTCTCCATAGCTGTACTTTACTCTCTCCGCTTTCAACACCTCAACCATTTGTAATTCCCGCCTTTCTCTTCAGCAGGTATATGAAAAATGGAGCACCTACCAGAGCTGTCACAGCCCCTATCGGGAGCTCTGTGGGCTGAAAGAGTGTTCTGGAAACGGTGTCGCAGGCGGTGAGAAAGATCCCGCCGATCAATAGAGTAGAAATCAAATTGAACTTGCTGTCTGTGCCAAAGAGTAATCTGGTAATGTGGGGGATAATCAAGCCCACGAATCCGATAAGCCCGGCAGTTGAAACGCTCAACGCCGAGACGAAGGCTACATTGAAGAACACGATGCTTTTTACCCTTTCCGGATTGACTCCCACTGTGACCGCATGCTCCTCACCTGCTGCGAGGATCAACATCTTTCGTCTGAAGAGCAAATAGATCACACTTTCAACCACAAGGGCAATGAGCATTCTGTGGAAATCGTTCCAGCTAACTCCGGACATCGATCCAAGAGACCAGAAGTGAAGGCTTACAATATTTCTCCAGGTGAATATGACGAGAAAAGTGACGGCAGCGTTGAAAAGAAAGGAGATAATGACCCCGCTCAATATGAGCGAGGTCACCGGTATCTTTCCATCTTTTCGCGAAACAAAATATGCGGTGAAGGCAGAGACAAGTGCGAAAACGAATGCCAGTAGTTCCATGTTTATAGTTAATCCAAAATATTCCTTCAGGACCAGCGACAGAACTGCTCCAAAAGAGGCTCCTGCCGAAATTCCAACGATGTAGGGGTCAGCCAGAGGGTTCTTCAGGGTTAGCTGAAGGCTATCTCCAGCTACAGCGAGGGAAGCTCCGATGAGGAAGGCAACGAGTACCCTTGGCAACCTGAGCTGGTTGTAAAGTGTTGCACGGACTCCAGTTGTGTTACCGGTGAGTACACTCAAGATTTCTCGAACACTATATTTGACTGTTCCATATGAAGACAATATGAGTAGTAGAAACAATGTTCCTGATAATATGGCCAAAAATACAAATATTCTCTTAAAGTTACCGCGCATTTTCACTCGCACCGTAGAACAACGTATGTAATTCCTCGATTATTTTGAGGAGATCAGGGTTTGCGTACGAAAAAAGGTTTCCATCAACGGCATAAATCCTGCCTTCTCTGACAGCAGGCAGTTCTTTAAAAGGAGGATATTCTGTGATCTTTTGTACAGCTTCGACATCACCGCCGGGGTAATAATACGGAACAAGGATGATATCTGGCTGGGTTTTGATCACGAATTCAGGACTAACAGGGAACCAACCGTTGTTGCCAGAATAAGGAGCAGCCACATTAACTCCGCCCGCGTAGGAGATTGCCTGGTTTAGAAAAGATCCCGTTCCGCAGGTCCAGATTTCTTTCACTTCCCCGGTCACCATTGCGTAGAACACCTTCGGTTTTTCTTCTTGGGGAATCATGAAGGTCTTCTTGGCTATTTCCAATATTTTATTTCTGAATTCGTGTGCCAGCTTGCTCCCCCTTTCATGCTCACCGAAAATTGTGGCGATCAGGGCTATATCCCGGAACACTTCTTCAACTGTGTTGGGGTTTATGACCACTGCCCTGATCCCAAAACGTTCCAGCTTAGGAACTTCCGGTTCTTGAAAGCCACCGGTGAGGAAGACGAGATCGGGATTTAAAGAAAGGATTTTTTCGATGTTCAGCGGTATCAGATTACCTATCTTTTCCACTTCATGAGAAAGAGAAAAACTATCCCAGTTAGTGACCCCTACTATTCTGTCATCTAGACCCAAATAGGTGAAAAAACCTGTAACGGCAGGAGCGGCAATCACTACCCTCTCAGGTAAATGATCGATTTCTATGAGTCTGCCGAGATCATCGATCACACTCATAGAAAACAGTGTGATACCCATTAACAGAAGAATAACAGATAAAAGCTTTTTCATGATTCCACCTCCAAAAAACGAAATTCCACCATTCCTCTGACCCGGAGGAATGGTGCTATCTTAACACCAGGCAGGTCTCCTGGCTTGTGGATCATCCTACTTTCCGCGCCTTCCCGGCTCATTTGCCAGTGGCTCAAAGCGGATTTCGTCCCCACTCACAGTGGCGGGACCGCACCGGATTCTCACCGGTTTCCCTTCACCTGGTGTCGTAATCAGGTTGATTACCTTCTAGAAAAGAAGCGATCAAGGTCATTAAGAGTTATGAACATCGATATGGGTCTTCCATGAGGACAAACTACGAGCTTCTCTTCTATCAGTTCTTCGAGCAAATTCCTCGCCTCTACCTCGTTTAGTCTGTCCCCTGTCTTTATAGCCGCCTTGCAGGCTATGGATGCCAGAAGGTTATCGAAAACCTTCACAGGATCTTCCAACCTCACAAGCCTGAGCTCATCGAGTATATCCAAAAAAACCTTTTCTGCCTCATTCTGTGGTACTAAAGACGGTATTGCTTCCAGCGTTATTTTATCACCATTCGATTTCCAGCGAAAGCCGAGTTCCATTAATTTTTTTTGATTGTTATCTAGCAATCCAGATCGAAGAGCATCGATTTTCAACGTTATAGGGGATATGAGTTGTTGGGATTCGATTCTCTTATTTCTTTTCAGGCGTTCAAATATGAGTCTTTCGTGAGCTGCGTGCTGATCTATAATGATGAGTCCTTCAGAGCCTTCGACAAGAATGTATCTCTCGCCGAACACACCGATAAACTTAAACTCTTTCGATTCTTTTCTCGAATTTTCTGGCTGAAAAGCTCTGAAGTTTTTTCTTTCAATTTCAAGAGGTAGCGCGTATGACTCATCCGGAACACTCCGGTAGCTTTCACGGATTTTCGGCCAATGTTCTCCAATGTGTTCACGATTTTTGAAGTCATAGTCCGAATTTTTTTCGATTTCAGTATTTGCCTTTTGTATTGACTCCGAGGATATCCCTGGCTTTATCCTGAATGTACCTCGCTGATGAATGGCGACTCTCACAGCTCTTTTGAGTGCATCAAGTACAAGTGAGGTTCTGGAAAACTTTACCTCAAGTTTCTGTGGATGAACATTTACGTCGACCAGCGCGGGATCCACCTCTATAAAAATGATGGCAAAGGGGAAACGCCCCTTCTCGAGTGTTTCACCGTATCCTCTCTCGAGGGCATAGTTGAGCTCTATTTGCTTCACATGACGACTGTTCACAAAAATCATCTCACCGAAACGATTCAGACGAGTTCTTTCTGGCATTGTAACAAAGCCCCTTACGCTGATACCAGAATTTTCATCGGTGTATTCAACCTCTATGAGGTCATCAGGTTTGAGCTCAGGGAAAATGAGTCTGATCCGATCTTTCAAAGGTTGATCTATCGGGGAATCATAGATAACCTTCCCGTCTTTAACGTACAGAAAGGAAATAGACGGATTTGATAGCATGAACCGCTGGACTATTTCTGTGACCATCCTTCCTTCAACAGCTGCTGATTTCAGGAATTTTCTTCTCGCAGGTGTGTTGAACAACAGATCGTAAACCTCAACCATTGTGCCAGTTTTCCCAAGATAAGGCTCTTCCGCAACGACGTTCCCACCGGTTATCCTCAGGCTTAATCCAACACTGTTTTTCTCCTGCTTCGAAGTTATGATCATTCTGGAAACACTGGCGATGGTTGAAAGGGCTTCGCCCCTGAAACCGTATGTGTTTAATCTGTAGAGGTCCTCGATGGATTTGATCTTACTCGTTGTGTGAGGTTTTATTGCCTCTTTGAGATCTTCCGGTGACATACCTTCCCCGTCGTCGCTGACACGAATAAATTCTTTCCCGCCTTCCCTAATTTCCACTTCGATTCTTCGGGTGTGGGCATCTATTGAGTTTTCTATAAGTTCCTTTACAACGGAAAAACAGCCAGTTACGACTTCACCGGCAGCTATTTTCAAGACGACTTCCTTTGGAAGTTCTCTTATTTTCATTTTATTCACCACCGGATAGTTGTCTTCTCAATTCAAAGAAGAGAATTGCTGCGCTAGCTGAAACGTTTAAAGAGTCCACCTCTTTTTCCATAGGAATGGAAATGATGTAGTCCGCCTTTTCTTTGACCAGTTTCCTAACACCTTCACCTTCGTTTCCCAGAATGATTGCAGCTTTTTCGGGAAATTCAATGCTGAAATAGGGTTCTCCTTCCATAGAAGCTGCATAGACCCAGAAACCTTCTTCTTGAAGTATTTCGACTGTTCTTGCCATATTAGTTACTATGGAGATGGGTATTCTAAAGGCGAGGCCGGTGGAGACTTTTACAACCGCTGAAGTTACCTTGGCGGAGGATTTCTCAGTGATTATAATACCCCTCATACCCGCGGCGACAGCGCTTCTGATGATTGCACCGAGATTATGAGGATCCTGTACCGTGTCAAGTAGAACCAGAGGAAAAACAGATTCATTTCTTGACAATTCTATTATATCTTCAAAGTCAGTGTAAGGGAACTCTTTGAGATCCACCACAACACCTTGGTGCTTCTTCTCTCTACAAAGATTATAGAGTTTTTCCGGTGGAGCTTCATCCACCTTGTAACCCCTTTTCAAACACCTTAGCTTTAGCTCTTCCAGCTCTTTAGACACATTTTGCTGATTTGTGAAGAGTATCCGCTTTATCTTCAATTTTTTGGAATTAAGATCGAGAATTTCTCTGAGAACATTTCTACCGTGTAGATACACTGGCCATCACCTTTGAAAGGATTTCTTCCAGATGGGCAAAATCACCTTTAACGTAGAGATAACCGATCAATGCCTCCAGCGCGGTGGCCCGTCTATAATCGATATCATTTCCTCGCTTCTTTGCACCCTTTGAATTATAGCCCCGGTTTATCACTCTTCTGTCTTCTATTGTCAAGAGTTTGTCAATAAATTCGAGTGCACGGCTTTGTCCTCTGGCATTTACCAGCTTGGTCAACAATTCGTGTTGATACCCTGTTCTCCTCTTGGCCTCTTTCAGCGTTCTTAGCCTGAAGAAGAGCTCATACACAGCATCGCCAATGTAAGACAGAGTATCCGTGGAAAACTCATCCACATCATAATCGACAGTCAACAATCTAGACAAGGCTTCAAATTCTGACATATTCCTCAAGGGATTGGATAACCTCTTCAATTTTGTTTACCTCTTTCCCGCCAGCTTGGGCGAAGTCGGGTCGACCCCCCCCGCCTCCTCCGAGGGTTTTGGCGATGTTCCTGGCTATCTGCCCGGCGTTGAATTTCTGTGTCAGTTCTTTTGATACTTTGACCACAAACAATACCTTATCTTCCTGCTTATCAAAAACAATCACCACACCATTTCCAAGTCTCTGCATTAATATGTCCGCTGTGTTTCTTACCAGCTCAGCTGGAGCGTTTTCGACAATTCGCACGAAGAATTTCGTTCCGTCTATCATTATCTCATGGTCATCGGAACCACTCTTTCCGGAGAGAAGTTTTTCCTTCAGCTTTTTAATTTCCCTTTCCTTTTCTCTGAGATCTTGAGTCAACATGACAACCCTTTCCAGTATCATTTTTTCTGATACCTGCAGCATGCTTTTCAGATCTTCTCGCAGTGATTCCAGATCTCTCAAGTATTTGAGCGTTTCATTTCCTGTGATTGCTTCGATTCTGCGAACTCCTGCCGAGACAGAAGTCTCTGAAACAATTTTAAAGAGTCCGATTTCACCCGTGTTTTTGACATGAGTTCCACCACAGAGTTCCCTACTGAAATCAGAGATGTTGACTACTCTTACCTTATCACCGTATTTTTCTTCAAAAAGGGCTATAACGTCCTCAGATTTCGCTTCCTCAAAACTCTTTTCTTCAATCGTGACGGCTAAAGCCGACAGAATTTTTTCATTTACCAAATCTTCAACGGCCGTAATCTCTTCAAGGCTCAACGGAGAATAGTGTGAAAAGTCGAATCTCAGCCTTTCTGGTTCGACGAGAGAGCCCGATTGTTTCACGTGGTCTCCAAGGATTCTCCTGAGAGCTGCGTGCAGCAGGTGTGTGGCCGTGTGGTTTCTTGCGGTAGCCTTTCGTTTCTCTTTATCAACCACCAAATGGGCTATTTCGCCTTTTTTCAGTTGACCTCTTATCACCCTCACCCTATGTAGAACCATGTCCTGATAGGGTATGTGTACATGAAATACCTTTGCAGTTCCGGTAGAAGTCTCTATTAATCCAGTATCAGAGACCTGGCCACCCTTTTCGGCGTAGAAAACGGTTTTCTGAAACACAAGTTCTCCCTCTTCAGACTCGGATAATGTATCAACGAGCTCATTTTCTTTAAGAATTGCACTTATTTCGGTTTCTGTTTCCAGATATTCATATCCAAGAAATTCGGTACCACCTAACTTCTCATACAGCTCTTTATTAAGAGTGGAAATAACTCCATATTCACGATTTCCTGTGGCGGCTCTGGCTCTCTCTCTTTGCTCTTGCATAAGCTTTTCAAAACCTTCTTTATCTAGAGAAATATCCCTATCGCTCAACATTTCTTCCACCAATTCCACGTGAAAGCCATAGGTATCGTGCAGCATGAAAAGATCAGCACCTTCGAGATTCCCTTTATTGTTGATTATTTGCCATAAGCGTTTTGTTCCCTTTTCCAGATTCTCCAGGAACCTCTCTTCTTCTTTAAGAGTTACCTCTTCTATAAGTCTGAGCTTTTCCTTTACCTCAGGATATATAGTTCCCATCTTTTGCGCCACTGTCTCTGAAATTTTGTGCAGGAATGGACGCTTGTTGCCGAGTAAAGACCCATGCCTTACTGCACGCCTTAAAAGCCTCCTTAACACGTAACCTCTACCTTCATTAGAGGGGAGTATTCCATCGGCAATCATGAAGCTGATAGCGCGAGAATGATCTGCTATGACACGTATGGAGGTATCCTGATTTTCTTTTTCTCTGTATTTGACGCCTAGCAACTCTTCGATTTTTCTTATTATTGGAATAAAGAGATCGGTGTCGAAATTCGTTTCGACTCCCTGCATTATAGCTGTAAGCCTGTCAAGTCCTAACCCGGTATCGATATTTTTTCTGCTTAGGGGAACGAGTTGCCCAGCTTCGTCTTGGTTATATTCAGTGAATACGAGATTCCAGAATTCCAGGAATCTTCCACAGTCACAGGCTGGGCTACAGTTCTCAACGTCGGGACAATTCTCACTGCGACCAGTATCGATGAATATCTCGGTATCAGGTCCACAGGGCCCCGTAGGTCCAGCGGGCCCCCACCAGTTGTCTTCTTTTCCCAGTCTTACGATCTTTTTCTCGGATATGCCAACTTCAGTTTTCCAGATTTCAAACGCTTCGTCATCCTCCTTGTACACGGAAACCCATAATTTTTCCTCCGGAATCTTAAGAACCTCAGTAACATACTCCCATGCCCACTTAATTGCTTCCCTCTTAAAGTAATCGCCGAAAGAGAAATTACCGAGCATTTCGAAGAATGTATGGTGCCTTGGTGTCTTACCAACATTCTCGATATCTACTGTCCTGATACATTTCTGACAAGTGGCAATTCGAGGATAGGTGGGTTCTATCTTGCCCCAGAAAATAGGTTTGAAAGGGACCATCCCAGCGACAGTAAACATAAGTTGCGGGTCATTTGGAATCAAAGAAGCGCTCGGTAAGACCGTATGATTCTTTGATTTGAAGAAATCGAGAAAACTCTGTCTTATTTCTTCGGATGTCATATATCTCATTTGAGCCCTCCTCAGGTGTTTAGCAATATCATGAATATGTAAAAAATCGGCGTTACAAAGAGCAATCCATCGATCCTGTCCAACATGCCCCCGTGTCCAGGTAGTACATTTCCTGAATCTTTCACATTATGATACCTTTTGAAAGCGGATTCAGTAATGTCACCTACAGTACCAAAAACAGCAACTACCATAGGTAAAAGGAAGATCTCTTCAAGTCCTATTAGGTTGAATTCAGGAGTTATTGCTTTGACCAACAGAGTGTACAACCATACAAAAATGACTGTTAACAGATAACCACCTATAGCTCCTTCAAAGCTTTTTTTGGGGCTGTATGAAGGAGATATTCTCAATTTCCCGAATCTCACTCCGCTGAAATAAGCTCCAGCATCGAATACCCATACCATGAGAAGATTCATCAATGCGACAAATGGGCCGAAATTTATGTAAATAGGAAAGAAAAAGGAAAGGCAAAGGGAAATATAAATGAGCGAGAATGATCCGTTCACAACAAAAATTTTGGCCTTTCTGACGTCGCTGATTAAGAGGATAGTCAGCACAGCGATCGTGATGAATGCGAGGGTGAAAATAAGTTCAGGCCGTCGCTTCGTGTCACCAAGCAAATTGAGTTTGTCCAATAAAAGGCCATAGAGTACCGTCGTTAATGTGATGATACCGACATACATCAATCGTAGAATTGGATGTCCGCTGTTTTTAAGGCTGAAATTTATATATTCGAAACTCGCAAACATAACAACTGTTGCAACGAGGCCGATCAACGAATAGTAGTTTATAAAGCAGAATACAACAAATGGACCAACCAGGAAGCCAGTTGCCAATCTGATCCCGAGTTCTTTATTTTTCATTATCTATCACAGCTCCATACCTGCGTTTTCTTCTAGAATACTCTTCTAACGCCTCAATAAAATTTTCTCTAGAAAAATCAGGCCAGAGTACCTCGGTGAAATACAATTCACTGTAAGAACTCTGCCAGAGCAAAAAGTTGCTCAATCTCTTTTCACCGGAGGTCCGGATTATAAGGTCCGGGTCTGGCACATTGGGTAGATACAGATGTTTTCTGATGGTATTTTCATCTATATTTACAAGCTTTTCGTTTATAATTTTGTTGACAGCATCAACAATTTCAGCTCTTCCACCGTAATTTAGAGCAACTATGAGATTTAACCTGTTGCACTCTGCGGTTTTCTCCTCGATTTGCCTGCAAAACTGCTTTGTTTCCTCATTCAGTTCCTCGACTCTACCCATAAAGCGTAGTTTGACGGATTCTTTCAAGAGCATCTCCAATCGCTCACCGAGGTACTCAACCATTAGGCGGAAGAGAAATTTGATTTCTTCTTCCGGACGTTTCCAGTTCTCGGTGGAAAAGGCATACAAAGTGAGATATTTAATACCAAGATCTGCACACCATTTTGAAACATCTTCAGCCACTTTTGCGCCGACTTTGTGTCCTTCGACACGATTTAGACCCCTTTGCTTTGCCCAGCGACCGTTCCCATCCATTATAATAGCCACGTGTTCGGGAACTTTCATGATTTTCAGAACTCCATTATTTCTTTCTTCTTCTTTTCGAATTGATGGTCCATTTCTTCGACATACTTGTTAGTGAGCTTCTGAATATCTTCTTCAAAACGCTTGAGGTCGTCTTCCGTTATTTCCCCTTCTTTCTGAAGTTCTTTAGCCTCCTTTATGAAATCACGCCTGATGTTTCTTATAGCAATCTTGCCTTTTTCGGCAATTTCTTTAGCCATCTTCACCCATTTTTCTCTCTGCTCCGTTGTTGGAACGGGAAAGTTGAGTCTGATGACGTTACCATCATTGAGAGGTGTAAGCCCAAGGTTAGAAGCCAGTATTGCCTTTTCGATGACGGAAAGCAGGTTCTTTTCCCACGGTTTGATCACGAGGGAACGGTCTTCAGAAACGTTTATCGTAGCAAGCTGATTTACGGGTGTGGGAACACCGTAGTAATCTACCTTGATTTCTTCAAGCAAAGAAGGAGAAGGTCTACCCGTTCTCATGTGACTGAATTCTTCCACTATCTTTTCAACACTCTTTTCCATTTTGCTTTCGGCTTCTTTTAACATGGAATTTTTCATAGCTCATTCCTCCCTTCGCGTTGCGCATTCTAGTGCAAATTATAACATAGTGGCTGATAGCTTTTAACTGAGGGGGCATATAGAACCAAGCTATTTAGTGTTCTTATACTACACGATAAGTCGTTGGTTGAATTGAAATAAACGATCTGGTAAAATCTTTATCGAGCTTTTTATTCGACAGGAGGTATAGACATGTTTCCGTTTTTGGGATTTATAACCTACGCTCCAGTAACCTCTGAGCCAGCGCCGGCAGTCCCCACTTCCAGTGTCGGTGGGCTTTCCGGAATTTTCATCTGGCTTATCATAATGGTAGCCCTGTTCTATTTCATGATTATTCTTCCTCAGAGGAGAAGGGAAAAACAGTTCAAACAGATGATGTCCCAACTGAAGGTTGGGGACAGAGTTGTCACGGCCGGGGGCATTCTCGGTAAAGTTACGGCAATAAAAGATAATACAATAAGGGTAAGAACAGGCAATGGATCGGAAGTCGACGTTACAAGGCGTTCTATCACGGTCATTCTTGGCAAGGGTGAGAGTCCCGAAGAAGTCGAGGTAGAAAAGAAGTAATTATTCTCAATATCAATAAAAATTGAAAGGGGGTGCTCTGTCCGTTTTTACGGGCATTGGCCATGAGAGCAAACCAAAAAAGACTCATAATCAGTGTTATAATTCTGATCCTTGCTTTGCTGCCGCTCCTTATTCCACGTGGTGGAGCCGAAGGAGAAACCTTTCTATCAAAGATAGCAGCCAATATTAAACTCGGTCTTGATATCAAAGGTGGGGCATTGCTTGAGTACCAAATGGTTACACAAGCTCCAAAAGAAGAACTGAATTCTCTTGCAGATAGAGTGGTGGAGGTTCTCAGACGGAGACTTGATTCCGCTGGTTTCACTGAAGCAACCGTTGAAAAAGTGACAGCGAAGATCGAATATGGTCAGAACATACCACCTATAAGGGTCAGAGTTGAGATCCCGGGAATAACAGATATTGAAAAAGCAGAACGCTTGATAGGAAGTACCGGTAAACTTTACTTTGCAGATGTTCTGGCTATTGAGACCGGTGAAGCCACACCACAGATTCCCTCCGATCTGCTTTTTGAGGTCAGTAAGAGAAAGCTTCAGGGAGCAGAACCATACTGGCTTAAAGACATTCACTTCGGAAAACTCGAAAACGGCGTTAGAAACCAGACCTGGTATCTCATAAGTCCGCGGGTACTCGTGGGGACCCAGTACATTGAACTCAATGGAAGTTCTGTTAATGAAGCACAACCTGGTGTCAATCCCAAGCCGAGACCTGGTCAGGGAAAATTCATGGTCACCCTGAGATTCAACAGCGAAGGTGCTAACACTTTCTATAAGATAACAGCAGAAAAAGCAAATTACCCTTCGGGAGATATAAAAAACAGACTCGCTATTGTCCTTGATGATAGGGTTATTATCGCTCCCGGGGTAGATGAACCAATTTCAGGAGGTAGTGCGATCATCACTGGACTGCAGACCATCGACGAAGCGAAGGAAGTTGCTATACTCGTTGGCAGTGGAAACCTTCCCGTCGAACTGGCCCCGTTCAATAAACAGATACTTTCTCCAACACTGGGAAAGGATATAATTATGGGTGCTCTTTGGGCTGGCATAGCTGGTGTCATAATAGTTATGATCTACATGGTAATTTTCTATGGAGTTATGGGACTTGTAGCTGATGTGGCTCTGATTTACAACAGCATCTTGCTTTTTGGTATGCTCTCTGCTTCTGGGGCGATACTTACCCTACCTGGTATAGCCGGTATCATTCTTACGATTGGTACAACAGTTGATGGCAACGTGCTGATATATGAGAGGATCAAGGAAGAACTCAGACTTGGAAAGACACCAGAAAACGCCATAGACAGCGCTTTTAGCAAGGTTTTCTGGACAATATTTGATGCGAACCTCACGACTATCATAGCCGGCCTTGTCCTCCTTTATTTCGGTACGGGTACAGTAAAAGGTTTTGCAGTGACTCTCATATTGGGTGTATTAGGTGCTATGTTCACCAACCTTGTGGTCTCGAGGACAATGCTTACCGGTATGTCAAAAGGCATAAAACCATCAAGATATGTTAAAGAGGCCCGTGCCAGAGGAGGCGAGGTAAGATGAGGTTTAACATAGACTTTGTTGGTAAACGACGAGCTTTCATATTTTTTTCTATTCTGCTCATCCTCATTTCCATCGTTCTCTTCTTTGTTAAGGGGTTTAACCTTGGCATTGATTTTACTGGTGGTACCGAAGTCAGTGTTCTCGTTCCTGATTTGAACTTCAGTGTTGCACAAATGAGAGCCGAACTCTCCTCTGAAGATCCGATCTTCGGGTCCGCCAGAATTATAAAGCAAAAACCTCTTACAACTGAAAACGGGCAGGAAGAAAAAGCACGTTTCTCAATCGTCGTAAACGTGGAAAGTGAAGTAGAACTCACGAACATAATACTTAAAGCTCTTTCGGATAAGGGTGTGACTTCTTCCGATTTGCTCTCAGTCAACAGAATATCAGGGTTTGCTGCCCAGGAAATAAAGGGTTATGCTTGGACAGCTATCGTGATAGCAGTTGCACTTATATTACTCTATATAACGATCAGATTCCAATTCTCCTTCGGTGTTGGGGCAATTCTCGCGCTGGTGCATGACTTGCTCATCACACTGGGCTTTTATAGTCTCTTTGGTATGGAGATAAACGCTCCGGTTTTAGCAGCACTATTGACCCTGCTGGGTTATTCGCTGAATGATACCATAGTGGTTTATGACAGAGTGAGAGAAAACCTAAGGAAAATGGGTGGTAAGAATATTGCTGTGATCGTTAACAAGAGCATCAACGATGTTATCGTCAGGTCATTAAATACTTCTTTGACAACATTCCTGGCTGTATTGACGTTGTTCATTTTCTCAGGCGAGGTGCTTAGACCATTCGCATTTGGTATTCTTGTGGGTGTAGTAGTCGGAACCTATTCGTCACTATATATTGCCGCCCCTGTCGTGATCAAGTGGCTCGAAAGAAGAGCGCGATAAATTTCGCATGGGTACTTGAAAACTTCCGGTTAGTATCGTATAATTGTCCTGGAGTGGGGTCGTAGCGCAGCTGGGAGCGCGTCACAATGGCATTGTGAAGGCCGAGGGTTCGAATCCCTTCGACTCCACCAAAGGGGAACCGAGAGGTTCCCCTTTTTTATCAGCTTGTATCGAAAGAGAGCTGTGGCTTCTGCAAGGTGCGTGTGAGCCTCGGTGTATGATAGTATGAAATATATTTGCCCTCGGTAAAAAGGCAACGTGCTAAAGACATATAGATTCAAGGTTTACCCAACATACTGGAAGATTCGAAGTATTAAAATACGGTACACAATAAATATCTCGTTCCTCGATCAACGATGGATTATGATGTGCGATACATGCGGATACATATAAAGGATCCCATCAAGCAAAGAGAATGGATGTGTCCTGCGTGTTGGGCTTATCATGACTGGAACATTAGGGTGGAAGCAGATTAGCGAAGAAAGGTTTTACTGGCAGTAAATGGGAAGCTAACCAAAGTTTCTATAAGGTATGGTAGCTCACATATGAAAACACTATATGCGACGGTTTTAATTTTTTTGACCGTTACAGCTGTTTCAATAACGATAAGATATTATCCTTCAGAAAGGTTTTCTCTGACGGAAACCATAATTGAGTTTCTCGACACAGCGGAGAGTACAGTGTTATTCGTCTCCTACTCTTTTGATGAACCCCTTGTGATGGAAAAACTTAATAAACTCTCAAAGGAAGGACTTCATGTTGAAGGTATCGTTGATGATTCTTCGGTATTCCGTACACTCGCTCTTAATCCCAGCTTTAAATTGCTATGCGATTCATCACCAGCGTTGATCCATTCAAAATTCATGGTGATAGACGATCGCATTGGAATTATTTCAACGGGGAATTTTACTACAAGTGGGCTGGACGAAGATTCGAATATTATTCTTTACTTCGAATCAGAAGATATTGCCTTAGGACTCATGGAATTCTATCGTGCAATCAAAAAAGGCGTTAAAGCAGAGGGATTTCAGTATTCCAACTTTTCCTTCTATTTAACACCGATTGAGGGTGTGAATGAATTGATCTTAAAGAAACTGAGTGACGCAAAAGAAAGTATATATTTCATGTGTTACGCCTTCACAGATCCAAGATTCCTGGCTGTTTTAAAATATAAGGCCAGTTATGGTGTTAAAGTCAAAGGAGTTGTGGATGACTGGAATATGTCAAGTTCACCCATTTATGAGTATTTTTCAACGGGAATTGGGTTTAGGATGAACATGGAAAAATGGCTTTTGCATGACAAAACTGTTATTGTCGACGAAAAAATCGTTATTACCGGATCTGCGAATTTTACAAGGAGTGCGTGGAACAGAAATAGGGAACTGGTTGTTATAATTGAATCGAAGGAAATCGCGAACCAGTTCATGAAACACTTCAACTATCTTTGGGAGGTCAGTACTTATGATAATCAGACTGGGACTGGCGCAAATTGATATCACCGTTGGCGATATTACTGGAAATGTGGAAAAAATTCTCACTTATCTCAACAAAGCAAAAGCAAACGATATAGATATTCTCGTATTTCCGGAATTGACAATCACTGGTTATCCACCAGAAGATCTGCTGTTGAGGCTGGATTTTGTCAAGGAAAATTTGAAGGCTCTAGAAAGCGTTGCAGCGGCAACAAAGGGGATGGAGACGCTGATCTTTCTTGGGTTTGTAGATTTTGATGGCGAACTTTATAACTCAGCGGCGATACTGAAAAACGGTGAAATTCTTGGCAGATACCACAAAATGCACCTCCCAAATTACTCCGTTTTTGACGAGAAGAGGTACTTTTCACCAGGAAACAAGCCTGTGTTGATAGAGCACAGAGAATTAAAAATAGGCGTTAATATTTGTGAGGATCTTTGGGTCCCTTCCGGACCGATAAACGATCAGAGCATCGCAGGAGCAAACCTTATAGTGAACCTCTCAGCTTCCCCATTTAGTTCAGGAAAGTGGCGCTCACGCCTTGACCTGTTACTCACCCGTGCAATGGAATATTCTTCTATTATTGCTTATTGCAATGTTGTTGGAGGACAGGATGAGTTGGTTTTTGACGGGCGAAGTACAGTCGCCACACCCGAAGGAAAATGCTACGTTGGTAAAGCCTTTGAGGAAGAGCTATTTGTTGTGGATGTGGACCCCTTCGTGTCAACAAGGTATAACTTATATGAGGGGAAGCGCAAAGGATATCCCAGATTATCTGAGGTGGAGTCACTCAACGTAGTCATTCCAAGCAAATCTGAAGCGGAGATTCTACCACAGGTGACTTTTGGTGAAGTTTGTTGGGAGGAAGAAGTATTTCAGGCACTTGTACTGGGACTCAGGGATTATGTAAGGAAAAACGGTTTTGAAAAAGTGGCACTTGGGCTTAGCGGTGGGATGGATTCTTCCCTGGTTGCTTGTATCGCCTCTGAGGCATTGGGAAGTGAAAACGTTATAGGTGTCCTTATGCCATCGGAGTATACATCACGGGAGAGCATAGACGATGCTGTGCAGCTGGCAGAAAATCTTGGTATCAACAAACTTACCATACCCATTAAAGGGGTATATCATTCGTATCTCGAATCCCTTAGTTCTGTGTTTAAAAATACGAAACCTGATGTAACCGAAGAAAATATTCAGGCCAGAATCCGTGGTAATTATCTAATGGCTCTTTCAAACAAATTTGGCTGGCTGGTTTTAGTAACCGGTAACAAGAGCGAAATCGCCACGGGATATGCCACCCTGTATGGTGACATGGCCGGTGGGTTGGCGGTTATTAAAGATGTTTACAAAACAGAAGTCTATGCGCTTGCCAGATACTTCAATGAAATTAAAGGTAAAGAAATAATTCCGGAAAGAGTCTTTTCAAAAGCCCCTTCGGCAGAGTTGAGACCTGATCAGAGAGATCAGGATACCCTTCCACCCTACGATATTCTTGATGGTATTCTGAAACTCTATATAGAAGAAGGTTTTTCCCAGAACGAAATCGCTGAACACGGCTATGATCCTGAGATGGTGAACTATACACTCAAGCTTCTACGTAGAAATGAATACAAAAGGAAACAGGGAGCTCCGGGAATAAAAATTTCGCGACGAGCATTTGGTAAAGACTGGCGAATGCCAATTACTAATGGATACAGGAGATAGTTATGATAGAAGTTTTTGCAATAGACATAGATGGAACTTTCATAGGTACTGATGGAAAAGTTCCACCTGAAAATATTCAGGCGTTAAAGATGATTGAAGAAGAGGAACTGAAAGTATTCTTTGCTAGCGGGCGCATGCTCCGGTCTGTTGTTAAGTTTCAGTCTACGAAACTTGGCACAACCTACCCTGTTATTGCCTATAACGGTGCTGTTGTATGGAACGGAAGGAACATAATATTCAGCAAAACTATCGATCCAGAAGAAGCTGCAGAAATCGTTTCGTATACATTGAAAGAAGAACTATATATTCAGGCATACGTGGACGATGAACTAATTGTTCCCCATGATTGTGAAAAGGCTAGAGAATATGCAAAACATTCAGGTGTTAGCTTCAGGATCGAAAAGGATCTCTCAAAATTCGTGAGTAAGAATCCTCCAACAAAGCTGCTGATAATTGATACTCCAGAGCAGGTTCAAAGACTGAAAGAACTCTACTCAGCTAGATACACTAATTTGAACGTTTTCAGGTCTTTCGCCACATATCTTGATTTACTTCCAGAAGGTGTGAATAAAGGCATTGGCCTGAAGGTGCTTTGTGATGATTTGCATATAGCTCCAGAAAAAGTTGTCGCCTTTGGTGATAATGATAATGACGTACCCCTTTTTGAAAAAGCGGGTTTCTCTGTTGCGGTGGCTAACGCAACTCCAGCAGCCATAAAAGCCGCCGATGTGATAGCACCTACCAATGATGAGGGCGGTTTTGGAAAAGTGGCAATAAGACTAATCAGGCTCATGAAGTAATGCCTTTCAGGTTTTAATCCTGTTCTTCATAACTATACTGATATCAGCGACGAAGAAGCCCGTTCTATCACGAAGCCTTATAATCGCCAAAGGGGCTTTGAATATGTCACCGTTCCTGTCAACGAAGGTCAATTCATCAAAACTTATGTATCCATTGTTTTCGAGGATCCTGTTAACGTCTTTGCACACCTTGTTGGAAACTCGTAGGAAAGTTGGAACCAATTTCAAGCCAATTATGCTATTGACATCATCGAGCTTAAAGGTCTCTAACCAGCTTGCATTTGCGTATAGAATCTGACCTTTGAGATCGGTTGCAACAGCGGGGTTGAAAAGCTTTTCAAGAAGTTCGGCTCGACTCTTTAAACTCGGGAGTATATAGTAAATACCGCTTATATCTTTGCCCGTAATAACGTAACCTACAACCCTTCCTTTTTCTTTTACACACTGAGAAACAAACTGAATCATTATCTTCGTGCCACGCTCCTCCTCGATTTCAACGAGCTTTCCGGAAGATGTTTCAGTACATAGAGGCATGATCCTGCCCAATAGCTGTTTTAGAAGCGTTGATGGCAATTCTTCCATTTTCTTTCCCAGAGCTTTTCTAGAACTTATTTTGAAAAAGTCTTCCGCTGTTTTGTTCATATATATAATATGATGAGAACTATCAATCGCAAGCACAATTTCCCTTACGTTGTTCAGAAGCAAAGAATGAAGTTTGAGCTTTCTTTCCATTTCATGTCTTGCAGTTACATCACGACCGACCATAAGTTCAAAGTCACCTTTTGATGTCTTTAACAGTTTTCTTCTTGCTTCGACAATGAAGTAACTACCATCTTTTCTCAACCTTATTTCCCTTCCTATCCAGCTTCCTGTTGTGCGCAAAGCATAGCTTTTGCTCTTCAAATATCTGGAATGTTGCTTGACATAGTTTTTTTCCGGTGTTCCAAGCATTTCCTGGAGTTCATAGCCATGGCTTTTAGCTGCAAACTTGTTGAGATAAACTATATCGCCTCTGGAATTCACCGCCAGAGCTATCTCTTCGATATTATCGAGAAAATTAAATTGGAATTCAATCAGTTTTTCGTTTTTCCTCTGGGTTGTGATATCCATAAAAGTGACCTGAATGACTCTTTCGGCTCCATATAGAGACGTCGAGCTATTCAGAGTGACAGTTCTTTCATCAGAAAAAGCATTCAGAAGAATACATTCCTGATTGTTGAGTATATCACCCTTTAGAATTTTATTGACGACACTTTCCTCAGGTAGAACATCCTTTATGTTCAGGTTAGCTAGTTCTCTATCTGAATATCCGAGTATCGATTTTGCCGAGCTGTTTGAGAAAATGATTTTTCCATCTCTACGAAGGACGATCATACCACATCCCATGTTATTCACGAGTGTACTGTACTTTTCTCTTTCAAATTCCAGTGTTTGTCTTAAGCTTCTGTTCTTTAACATGTTAAACACGATATTACTCAAATAGTGCAGATACCCCGGCCCTTTGAGAACGTATTCTTCTTCTTTCAAGTCGTATTTTTTTACGTCGTTTTCATTGCCGATCAGGAAAAGGTAATTTGTCTTTTCTTTTCTCGCACGTGAAATGAGCTCTTCATTGATGAAATCGAAAATAATCAGGTCAGAAAAAAACCAGAGGTCTTCACTGATATCTTCCGTATAGCGGATATCAAATTTCGTAGAAAAGGCATCAATCAGTCTACGAGCGTCGCGTTGGCCTCTCCCAACGAGAACTATGCGATAACGCGAAAGCATTTCTAACAGAAGAACCCCCCCATTGTTTTTGAAGAATCGTTCTAACTTGGTTTTGTTATTCATATTAACATAAAAGTAATGCAATTCCAAAATGAAAAGGCCTCGTATCGAGGCCTTTTGGAGCAGGCGATGAGACTCGAACTCACAACCTCCGCCTTACCAAGGCGGCGCTCCACCGATTGAAGCTACGCCTGCATACCAGAAATAATAATACCACAAGGGTTGGAATCTTTCAAGATGGGTTTCAAAAAACCCCCGCTTCTGCGGGGGAATAATCATTCTTTTTCGTAGGGTATACCATCGGCAGCAGGTGGTCTCGTTTTGCCGATAAATCCTCCAACAACAATCAGCGTTACAACGAAGGGCAACATGTTAAACAGTGGTTTAACCGTGGCCGAGACTGAGACTATGGAACTGCTTTGTAGCTGTAGATTCATAGCTTCAGCGGCTCCAAAGAGCAAGGCGGCCCACATCGCACCTGCAGGGTTCCAATTACCAAGAATCATTGCTGCCAGGGCGATAAAACCTCTACCATGGATCATATTTTCGACAAATCTGCCGAGTTCCCCAACTGAAAGGAAAGCTCCACCAAGGCTGGCAAGCACCCCACTCATGAGCACCCCGAAGTACCTGGTTTTGTAAACATCTATACCCAGGGTGTCGGCAGCTTCAGGATTTTCTCCAACTGCCCTCATTCTCAAGCCGAGAGGAGTTTTATACATGATGAACCAGCTGAGAGCAACGAGCCCTAGAGCGATATACACGAAGGGACTCAGTTCACCAAATATATCACCGATGAATGGAATCTTTTTCAAGAAAGGTATTTCAAAATCACCTATCTTCCCGATGAAATCCGTCTGACCTTCGTGTCCGAAAATGGGCTTCATCAGGAACGAAGTTATACCCTGGGCTATTATAATGAGAGCTGTTGCGCTGACTATTTGGTTAGCAGACCAGCGTATGCTCGCCCAAGCGTGAAGCCAGGAAAAGCCCAATCCCACGATCACAGCAACCAGCACACCGATCCATGGATTTCCAGTAATCTGAGTAAAAACGATGGAAACGAACGCTCCCATCAACATTATCCCTTCAAGAGCTATGTTGGTTACACCGGTGGATTCACTGTAAACACCGCCGAGAGAAGCAAAAATCAGCGGGGTGGCTGAAAGTAACATGAGTTTATAAAACAGAGGGTTTACGAGGATTGAAAAGATAGCTTCTATCCAGCTCATGCCAGTTCACCCCTCTTTCTTTTCCAGTAAATTATGGTGGCAACAATTCTTTCCGCGGCAACGAGGAAAATGACAATACCTTGAATGATTATGACGATATCGTCAGGTATCTGTGCGCTGATCTGCATTGCGTTAGATCCTGTTCTAAGAGCTGCAATTAGTAATGCAGCAAAGATAATACCCACCGGGTTATTTCGGCCGATCAGTGCTATGGTAATTCCGTCGAATCCTCTACCACCAGTCAATTCTCCAACAAATCTGTGGGGAGGAACCCCCATGATATCTATAATTCCTGCCATCCCTGCAAGAGCACCACTTATAGCCATGGTCAAAATGATGCTCTTTTTTATGCTGATGCCACCATACTCAGCAGCGTATGGGTTGAATCCAACGCCTTTTAGTTCATAACCCATGGTAGTTCTCTCGAGGATGATCTGCATAATGATCGCAACGACAACAGCGATGATTATACCTATGCTTAGCTCAGTAGCCTGTACTTTCAAGATAATCGGAAGCTTTGCTGATTCAGCTATTTCCGGACTTTTCGGGGTTCCTGAACCCACAGCGAGCGGACCGGTAACCATGAAAGAAGCCAGATTCGCAGCAATCCAGTTGAGCATTATCGTTGAGATGACTTCGTGTGCACCGGTAAAAGCCTTCAAAAAACCCGCAATAGAAGCCCAGAGAGCACCCCCAAGCATTCCGGTGATTATAACGATGGGAATAGAAATGATTGAAGGAACTGCACCCATGTTTATCGCAACCATGGAACCTATGAGAGCGCCGATGGCCATCTGACCCTCGGCACCGATATTGAAGACTCCTGCTCTAAAGCCAAATCCCACAGCGAGTCCCGTTAGTACAAGAGGCGTCATTTTTACAATCGTATTGGCGAGTTGTTCGGCTCCGCCGAATGCTCCCTTGATCATTACAGCATAGGCTGTGATAGGGTTCTTGCCTATAACGATTATGATAACCGATGCTACTGCAAGGGCAATTAGAACGGCAACGGTGGGAACAAGCAGTGGATAGAGTTTGCTTCGGTTCATTTCACATCACCTCGTTCACCCAGCACTTCTGCTTTTTTATGACCAGCCATCATGAGACCGATTTCTTCCCTTGTAACCTCATCGGGTGTAACTTCTCCCATGATCTCACCTTCGTAAAAGACAAGTATACGGTCGGAAAGAGAGAAGATCTCATCAAGTTCCATGGAGATGAGAAGAATGCCTATGCCACGATCCCTCATGGAGATAATCGTCTTGTGGATGAACTCAATTGCTCCAATATCCAGACCACGGGTAGGTTGAGCGACGACAACCACCTTTGGTTGAACGGGAGTTTTATCAAGTTCTCTGGCAACGACCATTTTCTGCTGGTTACCACCGGACAGGTTTCCAGCGAGTATGTCCATATCCCTTGGGCGAACATCGAAACGTTCAATAAGCTCTGTAGCATATCCTTTAATTGCTTTGAGGTTCAATATTCCATTTTTTGCGAAGGGTTCTTCACCGTGTTTTCCGAGGATTATGTTGTAATAAACCGGGTATTGTGAAATCATACCACGCTTTATTCTATCCTCCGGAATGTGAGTAAGACCAGACTCTCTGAATTCCAGTGGAGAAGCGTTTGTCATATCCTTGCCGAGCAAAAAGATGTGACCCTTTTCAACTTTTCGTAACCCAGTGATCGCTTCGACGAGTTCTGTTTGACCATTACCTGCTACACCCGCGATACCGACAATTTCTCCTGCCCGTACTTCCAGTGATACTCCCCTGACCGCGTCAAGTCCACGGTTATCTTTCACCCACAAATCCTCAACTTTAAGCACTATATCTGAAGGTTGTGCCTTTTCTTTTTCTACTCTGAGGAGCACTTCCCTTCCGACCATCATAGTGGCTATTTCTCTGGGGTTTGTGTCTTTGGTAAGGACGTTTCCGGTGACTTTACCAAGGCGCATAACTGTTACCCTTTCAGTGATAGCCATGACCTCATTCAATTTGTGGGTAATAAAAATTATGGTCTTACCACTGTTTTTGAGTAATCTCATGATGTTGAAGAGTTCTTCTGTTTCCTGAGGTGTGAGAACTGCTGTCGGTTCATCGAAGATGAGAATATTGGCACCTCTGTAAAGAATTTTTAAAATTTCGACTCTCTGCTGCATTCCAACCGGGATGTCTTCTATCTTTGCATCAACATCAACGGCGAGTCCAAATTTTTCAGATAACTCTTTGACTTCTTTCCTTGCTTTGTTTATGTCCAGAAAAACCCCTCTTCTCGGTTCCGAACCGAGGATTACGTTTTCAGCTACCGTCTGGTTATCCACAAGCATAAAGTGCTGGTGAACCATACCAATACCATTGACTATGGCATCTTTAGGACCTTTGAAATGGACTCTCTTGCCATTAATGTAGATCTCGCCTTCATCGGGAGTGTACAGTCCATACAATTGTTTCATAAGTGTGGATTTTCCTGCACCGTTTTCTCCAACGAGAGCGTGTATTTCTCCTTTTTTAACGAAGAAATCCACATGATCATTTGCCACAACTGAAGGGAATCTTTTAACAATCCCTTTCATTACTACCGCATAATCGGAAAAGTCTGGGGTACCAGATTTCAATGCAGACACAGACTCACCTCCACCACTAACGATACTAAAAATCGGGAGTAGGACCTCCCGACCTTTAATATAGTTAGTGATAAGGGTAAGGGGTGCCGTAAGGCACCCCGGAATTTGCTGAATCAGGGAAGTGTGATTTCAGGAACTTCAAAGGCATCGAGTGCTTCCTGAGTGTCTGGAACAACCAGCGTACCCTTCTTGATTTCTTCCTTTAGGAATTCAAGATCTTTAAGAACACTCTTTGGAACGATGTCTTTGGTGTATTTCATCGGGCTTATTCCTACGCCCTCGTCTTTGATACCGAGGATGTGGAGACCAGGTGTGAAAGTTCCAAGAGCAACGCTGAGAACGGCCTGATAAGAAGCCATATCGACTCTCTTCATGGCGCTGGTGAGAACCCTTCCAGGAGCCATGTAGTCCTGATCAGCGTCGACACCGATGGCGAAGAATCCTTCACCTTTTTCAGCAGCCGCTTCGATCACACCATTACCACAGGCACCAGAAGCGTGGAAGACGATATCGGCGCCTTCGGCAAATTGAGCGAGCGCTAGGTCCTTACCTTTCTTGGGATCGTTGAAATCCATGGTGTATCCCCTGAGGATCTCGATGGTTTTACCATGGAGTTCCTCATAGACTCTTATACCGGCTTCATAACCATATCTGAATCTCTCAACAGGGGGTATCGGTATACCACCGATGAAACCCACAATGTTTGTCTTTGTCATAGCGGCAGCCAGGTAACCTGCGAGGAATGCACCTTCCTGCTCTTTGAAAATGTAGGTCGCCACGTTGTTGGCTTCTGCTCCCTCAGGTGGAACGATATCGATGCCAATGAAATATGTGTCGGGGAACTGTGGGGCAACCTTGAAAAGGGCATCTGTCATCATGAAACCAACGGCAAAGACGATATCAGCTTCTTTAGCAGCGTTGGAGAGATTGGGAATGTAGTCAGCCATTTCGTGAGACTGAACAACTTCCTTTTCGATACCAAGGAAATCTGCAGCTCTCACAATACCTTCCCAAGTTCCATCGTTAAAAGACTTGTCACCAAGACCTCCAACGTCGGTAACCATAATCACTTTCAGCGCCATAACAGGAAGCGCTATGAGCAGAACAAGTGAGAGAACCAAAGCAATCCTTAACTTCATGCACTCTCCCTCCCTTTTTTGTAGGATGTGAAGGCAAATATTTCAGCCAAGACAATTATAACCGTGAACAGAGTAAAAAACCAAACACTGATTCCTGTATTTACAGACAGCTTCAAATAAGGAGTGCCAGCTTGAACGAATATTTCGAGATTTTTGTTACTGATGTTTCCGATAAACGCTGCTACGATAAGCATACCTTCGAGAAGCGATAGATAGAAATTCTTAAAAATCACAGTAGTTGCCACAAGAATAAATATTCCAAGAAGAAGCACCGCGAATCCAGGAACTTTGTAAGGGGCAATTGTAGCCGCTATCGGTTGAGCATTCAGTTCATCTATGATGGCTTCTTCTATGTTGTCTATTGCTACAGCGTACTCAGGTTTGGCCCCCAGAGTTTTTTCGAGGTACTCCTCGAAGTCCGCGCGTAAGGGTTCGCCTGCGTATAGTACGATCTCTTCCGCCATATTTTCAACGTTATTAAGTACCTTATTATACTGCGAGAAATTACTTTTACTGTTTCTGACGAAACTTTTGAAAGCCTTTTGGAGATCCTCGAAATTCGAGATGTAGGTCGGTTCTTTTTCGATAGAGAGATATTCATCAAAGGCAGGCATTGTAACTCTCAAACGTGTTCCAGATACCGAGAACTTTGTCTCTGTGTTTTTCGCAAGATCATTCAGCATATTCGGTATCACCACGCGATAGCTTCGCTTTAGTTCATTCAATTCAGCTGATATCAATGAGGTAAGCTTTCTAACTTCAATATTAAATAGTGAATTAGGAGAAACAAAGAGGTCCTCTTTCAATGTATCGTAATATATGGATTCGTAGAATTCGGGGAATTTTTCCATAGATAGCTCGGGCACATTCTTATAAAGCTTAACAAAGGGGAGTATAGAGGCAAAGACTATCAATATTAGAGCGGCAATATCGATGACTTTCCTTTTCTTAGATAACACGCGCCCAAGTGTTATCAAAATAGCAAAAACGAACAATGGAATTATAACTATAGCGTATAAGGACAAATCTAGAGTGCTTTGGTTTGGGTTTGAAATGAAGAGAAGATAAAAAGTCTCAAAACCGACGATTATGTATACGAGGTATTTCTTTAAAAATTGAAGATAAGTAAACGCCAAAGCAACGATAAGAATGTAAAACAATATTCTAAGCCATCCCAAGGAAATCTTTTTTGAAACACTCGATACAAAAACAGCGGATAATTCGTTTCTGATCTGTCCAAGGGTACTCAAAAGTGGAGCTACCATTTTCTTTGCTTCACTGTTGATATCAGCCTCGATGAGCCCCACAGGGGAATAATCATTTCTAGCGATCATCTTCAGCGCAAAATTGAGTTGCATCATCATCAGGTTATTAGCCTTGATTATCTCACTGATTTTTTCGTAATTCGGATCCTCCAGTGGTATAGTGTTTATAAATCCTGAAATTTCAAGCGTTTCAATAGGCAAAGATTCTGGGAAGTACGGAGCATCGGGAATGAGAGAAAGGGACCTGAAAATCCAGAGTTTTAAGAGGTTCCTTGTGGATTCTTCCAGCCCAGTGAGTTCAGATGGGAGTTTACTTGTGATGAAGTTGACTCTTTCTTCCACTTTATCGTTGAATAGGACGCTGACATTATATTCTTTCGCGGAGATCATTTCGATCGCTTCAGAGAGTTGTCTGAGAATTTCAGCATCGGTTATCGACGCAATCTCTTGCTGTTCTTCGATATCGGAAACGATATCGAGATCAAAATCACTGAAAGTCTTTGGTGTCGGCAAACGACCATCTGGGAAACCTTCAGGGCGTTCTTTTAATAACCCAAGCGCATAAGCAACCCAGCTTTCATAGACCCGTGGCGCAGATGACCTTATTCTCGAAGAGTAACTGTTGAAAGTCAGAGAATAGGCGGGCATTTCGTTGATCGTGCCGATTTGAAAATTTTTGCCCGATACGATGGAAACAACCCAAGCGAGAAATGCACTGTAGGCAATCTTTTCCTCTTCGCTGGAAAAAAAGCTCTCATCCAAGGATTTCATATGGGCTGTAAGCAAATCAGGGATCGTTGTGGTGCTCTCCTTTTTCTCAATGCTTCCAGCGATCTGGAGCTTGTAAAGCCTGTATAGAGCGAGATCCTTAAGGTCCTCCTTCAATTTGAGGATAATCGGTAATTTCGATGATTCCCTTTCGTAATCCTCTACATATACCTTAAAAGCTTTTTCGGCTTTCAGAGTGTCGAAAGAAAAAGCGGTAACAACTAAAAGAAGCAGAAAAACTACAACGACGGGGCGCTTGCTCACGGCTCCACCTCCGAAACATAGCAAATTCTATTTTTGATTTACGAAGTTACGATACCATCATTTCTTTCAAGTGTCATTAATTTCCGGTGAACTAATGTCATTTGAGCTCAGCGATTAGATTTTAACATATTTTCTATGGCGTTGATTATGACTTTCAATCCGACTGTATTCTGAACACCGTCTGGAAGAACAATATCGCAGAAATACTTTTGGGGTTCGATGAAAGTTTTAAAAGCTGGAGCAACGAATTTTCTGTACTGGGTTATTATGCTTTCTATGGACCTACCTCTTTCCCTTGTGTCTCTTTCAATTCTCCTTATAAGCCTTTCATCGGCAGGTGCATCAATATATACAGAAAAGTCAAAAAGCTTTCTGAGTTCTTTATTGTAAAGAACAAGAATACCTTCGACAAGTATCAATGGTCTTGGAAAGAATGATTTAGATATTCCAGATTCCCTTCTGTAAGTCACCATGCTATATATCGGTGTTTGAATTTCTTTCCCGGTCTTGAGGGCCTTCAAATGATCTACAAAAAGTTCAAAATCGAAGGCTTTGGGGCTGTCAAAGTTGAACTCTCGTGGATCGACCCCGGGTTCAAGGTTTTTGTAATAGTCGTCCATGGAAAGAATGTCAGCACTTTTACCGAAGTGCTCTTTGATTTTCATAGCAACAGAAGTTTTTCCTGCACCGCTACCACCTACGATCGCAACAAGCATCCAAACACCTCACTACTGGTTTTTTTGTGTGCTTATCTGAAATGAGAGTGCCCTGAAAGTGAGAGATATATCTATCTCTTCGACAGGAATTTTCTTGGGAATGGACAACTTTACCGGAGCGAAATTTATGATACCCTTTATGCCTGAAGATAGCATAATATCAGCCACTTGTTGGGCACTTTCAGCTGGCACGGTGATAACACCTATATGAATTTCCTTTTCCTTGGTAACTTTCTCGAAGTTCTTGAGATCTTCCACTATCAGGCCGTTTTGAAGCTTCATCCCGATTTTTGCAGGGTTATTATCAAAGATCACCTTTACATGGTATCCACCCTTTGATAGGCCAGGATAATTAGCGAGAGCTATCCCCAGGTTACCAGCTCCCACGATGCATACGTTCCATGTTCTCTTAATACCTAATATTTCGGCTATACCGTCGAGTAATCTTCTCGTTTGATATCCTATTCCGCGTTTGCCGAATTCCCCGAAGTACGACAGGTCCTTCCTCACTTGACTTGCTTTTATATTGAGATAGGTTCCAAGTTCTTGTGAGGAAACCGTTTCTTTACCACTTTTAATCAGATTTTCAAGACATCTGTAGTAGACAGCGAGCCTTTTAATCGTTGGTTTTGGAATTTTTCCTTCCATTTGCTCACTCCTCTCCATCTGACTTACTTGTGAAATTATATCACAAAGTTTGTTGTCCTTAAAAGAATTCTATAGTAGCCTTCGAGTACGCGTGATATAATTTTGTAGAAAAAAGAATATTGAAAAAAGGATTGTTTCGATGAGAAACGAAGTCTTTTTATTACTGTTGCTCCTGCTGCTTTTTATGTTTTTGATAACTGATGTAATGTTGTTTTTAACACTAAGGAAACTCGATGCAGAATCGAATACCATTGTGGTCGATAAAATAGAAAAAGAAATCACGGTTAGAAAGGGTAATGAACTGTATAAAATCCGGAGTGGTGATTCAAAGGCTTTCAAACTCATAGAAGGACAGACACTCAAAATAGTTAACGGTGGCGGTTCCTATCAATTGCATTTTTTGAACGAGACCTTCGAGATTCAGATACAGAAAGTTGAGGTGAGACTCATAAAATGGGACAAATAAAGAAAACAGAACTCGTGAACCTTGTGATTTTTGTCTTTTCTTCTTACATAGAATATCGTTTTACAGAAGTGAAGCCCGTGCTTGAAAAGGAATTTGGATCTATAGATTACACATCTCGTACCCTTGATTTTGATAAATATACTTACTTCTACAACGATGAAATGGGTCATAAATTACAGGGAAAGCTCGTAAGTTTTAAAAGATTGATTCATCCCTCCCAGCTTGCTGAGATTAAGCTCAGAACGAATGAAATCGAAAAAGATTTTGCCATTGAAGGTAAGAGGAAAATCAATCTCGATCCTGGTTATATTCATCATACGCAGTTTGTCCTCGCTTCAACAAAACATTGGGCTAACAGGATATACATTGGTAGAGGGATAAATGCTGAAGTTACTCTGATGTTTTTAAACGGAGCGTTTAGACCCCTTGAATATACTTATCCCAATTACAAAGATCAGGAGTACATTGAGGAATTAACAAAAATAAGAGAACTCTACCTTAAGAAAAGGAAGGAATACTACCGATGAAAATAGGAGTTCTAACACTGGGTTGCCCTAAAAATCTCGCAGACATGGCAAATTTCAAAGGGATTCTCAAAAAGAGAGGTCACAGAATAGTGGACAACGCACTAGACGCTGATGTGATGATTATTGATACCTGTGGCTTCATCGAAGAGGCTAAAAAGGAGAGTATCGAAGAAATACTTGGATTCTGTTCACTTAAAGAGGATAAACCATCTCTAAGAGTTATCGCTGTTGGGTGTCTCGTTCAACGCTATTTCAACGAGCTTAAAGAGGAAATACCAGAACTCGATGGCCTTGTGGGGGTAACTTCACCGAAAAAATTGGCTGATCTCATAGAGAATGGAACGTTCTTCTACCTTGATGAGCCTGATGGGGTATACAGTTTTGAAGTAAGGGAAAAGAGCGAAACATACGCCTATGTAAAGATAGGCGATGGCTGTGACAGGAACTGTGCTTTTTGCTCAATACCAGCATTCAAAGGACGTTCAAGAAGTAGAAAATTAGAAGATATTATCACTGAAATAAAGGGACTGATTTCAAATGGAACGAAGGAAATAATACTTGTATCACAGGACACCACTCAATATGGGATAGACCTTTACAACAAGCAAACTCTTCCAGAATTGCTCAAACATATCGATAAACTGGAGGGCGAATTCTGGGTCAGGGTAATGTATCTACATCCTGACCATCTTACTGCGGATATTATAGATACAATGGCAGTTTCAAGGAAGGTCGTAAAGTATTTTGATGTGCCTGTTCAAAGTGGTTCGAATGCAATATTACAGTCGATGGGCAGATGGAGAAAACGTGAAGAACTCATTCAACTGTTTCAAGAAATAAGGAATAGAATACCTGAGGCAGTACTTAGAACAACTATTATGGTTGGATTCCCGGGAGAAACGCAGGATAGCTTTGCTGAAACACTTGAATTTGTTAGGCAGGTCAGGTTCAATAAGTTAGGTGGATTTGTATATTCACCCGAAGAAGGAACCAAGGCATATAACATGGGTTTAACGATGGATAAGGAAGTAGCATTCAAGTTACTGGAACAGCTTCTTGAAGAGCAGGAGCAGATCTCATACGAATTAAATAGAAAGTTTCTGAATAAAAGGCTGAAAGTGTTGGTTGAAGAAATGAACGAGGAATTTCTCGTTGGCAGGTCGTGGCATTTTTCTCCTGAAATTGATGGAAATATTTTCGTTAAGGGAAGGGGAAAGCCTGGAGAGTATGTAGAGGCTTTGATAACAGAAGCCTACGAGAATGATTTGGAAGGGGTTGTCGTTGATGAACATACCTAACATACTAACATTGTCAAGAATAATACTGACAATTCCGATTGTGGCTTTTCTTTATTTTGAACCTGAAAAGTGGTCAGCAGTATCTTTCGCGTTTTTCATTATTGCTGCTCTTACGGACTATTTCGACGGAAAACTTGCGAGAAAGTTGAATCAGGTGTCAACTTTTGGGAAGTTTCTGGATCAAATTTCTGACAAAATCATGATAACGTCTCTGTTGCTTATTTTCATGTTCATAGGCAAAGTCGATTTCTGGTTGGTTTTTGTGGTGCTTTTTAGAGATACGCTCGTTTCTGGGATCAGGATGCTTGCGGCTTCACAGAGCGTCGTTATTGCGGCGAACTACTACGGAAAAGCCAAAACAGTAATACAGATGGCATTCTTGCTGTTTCTCTACTTTCAGCAAATTTTCGATTGGGATATTCCTATGCTGGCGGTAACATTTCAATGGCTTGTTGCGCTGATAACGGTTCTCAGTGGAGTGACCTATATTCTCGATTACCGGCGCAATATTGAAAGGGGGAAATAACTTGAGGACATTCATTGCAATCGATACAGGACAAAAAGTGGCTGAAATCGTAGACATTGTTGTTGAAAAATTGAAAAGAATGGGCTTTAAGGCTTCGTGGGTACCGGGGAGCAACGCTCACCTTACTCTCGCCTTTCTCAATGAAGTTAAAGACGAAAAAGTTGAACTAATAGCCTCAATGCTTTCAAAACGTTTAAGGGGGTTCCCGACTTTCACTTTTTCAACGGGAAAACTGGGTTTTTTTCGCCATAAGAACCTACCGCGAGTTATATGGATAGGTGTAAAATCCTCTCCGATACTAAATAACCTTTTCAGAGAAACCAGAGTGGCTTTGGAAAGTCTCGGTTTTAATGTCGATGAAAACTTTCATGCTCATATCACCGTTGGACGCATGAAATTCAGTCCACCTTACTGGAGGAAGCTCATTGAAACGGTTGAAATTGAAGAAGTAATTGTTCCGGTGAGCGAGGTTTCTTTATTCAAATCAGAACTTTCACCGGAAGGGGCAAAGTATACAAAACTCTTTTCCTGTAGTTTTGAAGGAGGTCTGATAAAGTATGATTCCTAAGGAGAAGAAAAGCGCCCTTGAGAGGGCGATAAAGGAAATTGAAAAACAGTTTGGGAAAGGTTCTGTGATGCTCTTTGGAGACCAGAAAGCCAGGAGCAATATAGATGTCATTCCCAGTGGTTCTCTTTCTTTGGACATTGCTCTAGTGGTTGGAGGTTATCCGCGTGGCAGGGTGGTCGAGATATATGGAGCCGAGTCCAGCGGGAAGACAACAATCGCTCTTCATGCTATTGCTGAAGCTCAAAAGAAGGGTGGCATTGCGGCTTTTGTCGATGCGGAACATGCTCTCGATATCAACTATGCCAGAGCTCTTGGTATCGATGTTGATAATCTGCTTATCTCCCAGCCGGATTATGGCGAACAGGCCCTCGAAATCGTTGATGGTCTCGTGAGGTCAAATGCCGTCGATTTGATCGTGGTTGATTCCGTTGCTGCCCTCGTTCCCAGAGCTGAAATAGAGGGCTCAATGGGAGAGTTGCAGGTAGGGCTTCAGGCCAGATTGATGTCACAGGCGCTCAGAAAAATTTCAGGTACGGTGAGTAAGTCAAACAGCATCGTCATGTTCATCAACCAGACAAGAATGAAAATAGGTGTGGTTTATGGTAACCCCGAAACCACCACCGGTGGTGTGGCACTAAAATTTTATTCTTCTATTAGACTGGAAGTTCGGAAGAGCTCTGCCATTCGTGAAGGAAACGAAATAATTGGGAATGAAGTAACTATCAAAGTAGTGAAAAACAAGGTCGCACCTCCATTCAAAGACACCAGGGTCGATCTAATCTATGGTAGGGGCATCGCTCATGATAATGAATTGTTCAATCTAGCCGTGAAAGAAGGTATGATAGAGCGAAAAGGCGCGTGGTACACGTACATATCGAAAGATGGAAAAGAGATAAGTCTTGGTCAGGGAAAAAGCAACGGCGTTGAATTCTTGAACAGTAACCCACAACTGATGCTCGAGATAGAGAATAGAATTCGTGAAAAGTATGGTCTTCCTCTCGTCGAAGCCAAGAAAGCAGGCGACACCGTAGACAATGAACAGAAGTGAAAAGAGCCCGGAGTTTGAAAGGGCAAAAAGCGATGCTTTCAGATTGTTAAAATATCGCTCAAGAGCCGAAAAAGAGATTTTCAAAAGGCTTAAAGAAAAAGGATATCCATTTCAGGTGATAACCGAAGTTGTGGCCTGGCTAAAGGAACATGGATTTGTCGATGATGAAATGTTCGCCTGGCTATATGCTTACGATGCTTTGAAGGTACATTTTAAAGGGCCTTACAGGATAGAAAGAGAACTATTGAGCTTGGGAATTTCGAAGGAAATCGTTACGAAAACACTGTCCAGATTGAAAGATGAAATCGATATAACCTCAGTCTTGAAGGCATATCTTGAAAGGGTTAGGTTTGATATTGACGATTCGAGTGCTATTGAAAAATTAAAAGCAAAGCTTTACCGAAGGGGCTTTGCCTCTTCCATGATCGATGCTACTCTAAGGGAAATCTTAAACTCACATGAGACCTGAAAGGAAGGAGGGAGCTGGAATATCCCATTAGGGTTTAAATACCAGCGAAAGATATGATAATTGGGATTTTTATCGGATTAATAATAGGAACAGCGATAACATTCATCGCAATCCCCATAGTCACCAAAAGGGTTAAAAACAGGCTTGAAGAACAGCTTAAAGCTGCCAGGCAGGATGCTGAATCGATAAAGAAAAGGGCTCTTGAAGAGGCTGAACATTTGAGGAAAAAGGCTCTCATAGAAGGTCGCGAAGAGCTTCATAAATTCAGAGAAGAAATGGAAAGAGAGCTTCGAAAAGAAAGAGAGGAACTCAAGCAGTGGGATGAGAGGTTGTCCAGAAAGGAAGATAACCTCGATAGAAAGGAAGAAGTTCTTGAAAAAATGAAATTCGAGCTCGAATCGAAACGTGAAGAAATAAAAAACCTCAAAGAAGCCGCTGAGAAGAAGTTATATGAACTTTCTGAACTTACACCTGAAGAAGCGCGAGAACTCGTGATCAAAAGAGCGGAGGAGATTTACGAATATGAGATCGCCCAACGGTTCAAGCAGATAAAAGACCAGTACGAAGAAGAAGCTATGAAACATGCAAAATGGGTAATAGTGAACGCTGTTCAACGTTATGCTGCGGATGTTACAGGAGATATTACAGTGAGCACGGTAAGCCTGCCTTCCGATGAAATGAAGGGACGGATAATTGGAAGGGAAGGAAGGAATATTAGAGCTTTTGAGAAGCTCACAGGCGCTGATTTAATCATCGATGACACACCAGAAATAGTTGTGGTTTCCTGTTTTAATCCTCTCCGTAGAGCGGTCGCAAAGTTGACTCTTGAAAGACTTGTGGAAGATGGAAGAATTCATCCAGCCAGGATAGAAGAGATGTACGAAAAAGCCAAAAAGGCTGTCTATTTAGAAGTAAAGGAAGCGGGTCAGGAGGCACTGATGAAGGTCGGAATACCATCAATGCACCCTGAACTGGTAAAACTGCTCGGTCGTCTTAAATACAGAACAAGTTATGGACAGAATGTCCTTGAACACTCGATAGAAGTTGCGCAAATAGCGACGCTTATGGCGGCAGAGCTAGGGCTCAATGTTGACAAAGTTAAAAGAGGGGCTCTCCTTCACGACCTAGGAAAAGCCGTTGACCACGAACTTGAAGGTTCTCACGCAATAATAGGAGGAGAAATCGCCAAGCGTTATGGTGAAAAGGCAGATATAGTAAATATGATTCAATACCATCACGGAGAAACCGAAGCCACTTCACCTGAAAGTGTGCTTATAGCTGCCGCTGATGCTATTTCTGCTGCACGTCCTGGCGCAAGGCGCGAATCCCTCGATATGTATATAAAACGACTGGAAAAACTTGAGGAAATCGCAACGAGTTTTTCTCATGTAGAAAAAGCTTACGCAATTCAAGCAGGAAGGGAACTGAGGGTAATTGTGGAACCTGATAAAGTAGATGATCTCCTGGCTGAAAAACTTGCTGCAGACATCGCGAGGAAAATTGAAGAAGAAATGGAATATCCCGGTGTGGTTAAAGTGACAGTAATCAGAGAAAGAAGGAGCGTAGCATATGCCAGTTAACCAATTGACAGTTTGCGCCTGCTAATGTAAAATACTGCTGTGTGCCAATGTAGCTCAACTGGCAGAGCGGCTCATTCGTAATGAGCAGGTTGTGGGTTCGAGTCCCACCGTTGGCTCCAGCGCCCTCAGCGGGCGCTTTAATTTTGATTTAGGAAGTGATTTAATGACTTCCAGTTTTGAGAGGAAAGTACTTGAGTTTATCAAACAGTATGAAATGATAGAACCCAAGAGTAAAATTCTCATAGCTGTATCGGGTGGCAAAGATTCTATGGCCCTTCTTCATTTTCTTTCAAAGCACACCGATCTCTTCGATTGTGAGATAGTTGCTGCAAACCTGGATCATGGGTTAAGAGGTGCGGAAGGTAAAGTGGAAGCTCAAATGATCAGAAAATACTGCAGCGAAAGAGGAATTCCCTTTTATCATGAAAGGATCGATGTTAGAAAATTCATGGAAGAAAATCGCGAGTTTTCACCTGAAGAAGCGGCGAGGTTGAAGAGGATGGAATTTTTACATCGCATAAGAGCATCTGTTGGCGCCGATAAGATTGCCGTTGCCCATCATCTGAACGATTTGGCTGAGACGATTCTTATGAGATTGGTTCGCGGAACAGGGATAAAAGGGATCCTTGGTATGAAGCCTATTGATGGTATGATCATCCGCCCGTTCTTATCTGTGACAGTGCAGGACATCAAAGATTATGTTACAATTAACATGATTCCATTCAGCAGTGATAAAACCAACACTGTTGAAGATTTTGATAGGAATTACATCAGGCTAAAAGTCATGCCGCTTTTGAAGAAGCTAAATCCAGCATACGAAAAAGCTTTTTGGCGTTTTTTTGTGAACACTTTTGAAACGTTTATGATATTGGAAAAGAATGTCAGGAAATTGCTAAGTGATACACACTGGCGTGAAGGTCAGGCATTGATAAAGAAAGAACTGTTGATGACTTGCGATTGGCCTGTCACAGCGGAGTACGTTCGAATTATCGTTCAGCGCCTTTCGGCAAGGCACTATCCACCCAGTAGAGAACGAGTCATGGTCTTTAAAAAAATGTTAGCATCACCTAAAGGGGGCTGGAAAATTCAGTTCCCTGGTGGTGTTGATTGTGTACATGAAGGCAGTTATATACGCTTCTATAATAGCTCATCCATTGTTGAGCCTGAAGTACTGCAGATCTCAAACATTCCGTTTATGGCTGAGTTTGATTTTGGTAATGTGATAATTGAAAAGGCACATGATATACCTGACAACGTTGATGGAAGCTATATGGCTGTCTGTCCGGTTTCAACAGTCAAGTTTCCACTGTTTTTAAGGGGAGCGAAAAAGACTGATAAAATCATACCCTTTGGTTTGCATAGTAAGAAAGATGTAGTAACACTTGCGGCTCACAAGGCAACCCCGGATGTGTTCCTCAACCTTATGGTACTAGAGGATAGTGAAGGCAGAGTTCTTTGGATTCCAGGGGTTAGAGCAAGTGAATTTTGCAGAAGCATTGACAGAAAGGATGAATTTCTCCTCTTTAGGTTCGAAAGGAGGTCAACAAGTGGAACGTAGACCCAAATTAGGAATGATTCTATTTTATTTTCTCTTTGGGATTTTTCTCATATTGGCCCTTAGAGGACTCTATCCAAGCACTGAAGTAAATACAGTCGAATATAGTGAGTTCATTAGAGAGCTTGAATTGAACAACATAGATGAACTTGTAGTTTACGATGATGGTCGAGTCGTGTATTCGAAATTTGTAAGCGGTAAGCCTAAATCTTACCAAACATATGTCTCACCGCAGACACTTTCCACAGACAGATTTCAGTCACTCATAGATGATCTGGTACAGAAGGGTGTAGAGGTAAGATACGAAAAAGGTAACGATTCCATGTTCTGGGTAAACCTTCTCGGCACAATCATCCCCCTCGCAATAATCGTTTTTATCTGGTTTTTTGCCATGCGCTCTCTGTCTGGAAGGAATTCACAGGCTTTCAGTTTTACCAGAAGTCCAGCTAAAAAGTACATGTCCACCGGAGATAAAGTAACTTTTAAAGATGTAGCAGGTGTAGATGAAGCAGTTGAGGAATTGAAAGATGCAGTCAGCTACCTGAAAGATCCAAATATATTCACGGAAACGGGCGCAAGAATGCCAAAAGGGATACTTCTCGTTGGACCTCCCGGAACTGGTAAAACATTGTTGGCCAAAGCTGTTGCGGGTGAAGCAGATGTTCCCTTCTTCTATATTAGTGGCTCTGACTTTGTTGAACTCTTTGTGGGTGTTGGTGCAGCCAGGGTTCGTGATCTTTTTATTCAAGCTAAGGCTAATGCTCCATCGATAATATTCATTGACGAAATCGATGCTGTCGGAAGGCACAGAGGTGCCGGTCTTGGTGGAGGTCATGACGAAAGAGAGCAGACGTTGAATCAGATTCTCGTTGAAATGGATGGATTCGACACAAAAACGGGTGTTATTGTTATGGCAGCCACAAACAGGCCGGATATCCTGGACAGGGCTCTCCTGAGACCTGGCAGGTTTGACAAAAAGATAACCGTTGATCCACCTGATGTTAAGGGTAGGGCTGAGATTTTGAAAATTCACATGCGTGGAAAACCGATAGATCCGGACATCGATGTTTGGTTATTGGCAAAAAGAACACCGGGCTTTGTTGGAGCTGACCTTGAAAATCTGGTCAACGAAGCGGCTATACTCGCGGCAAGGCACAAGAAGAAGCTAATCGGTATGAAAGAATTCGAAGAAGCTATTGATAGAGTCATTGCCGGACCTGCAAGAAAATCTAGAATAATGAATCCAAAAGAAAAGCGTATAGTTGCTTATCATGAACTCGGGCACGCACTGGTTGGTCTAGCGTTACCAAATGCATACTCTGTTCACAAAGTGACCGTTATTCCTCGTGGGACAATGGCCCTTGGTTTTACTGAGAGTCTTCCGGCGGAAGATCGGTATCTCAACTCTAAATCTGAAATGCTCGATAATCTCTCGCAGATCCTCGCTGGAAGAGCTGCTGAAGAGATTGTATTCGGTGAAATAACCACCGGTGCTGCAAACGATCTGGACAAGGCAACAACCATCGCCCGAGCGATGGTTTGCCGTCTTGGGATGAGTGAGAGACTTGGTCCCATAGCCTGGGGACGTGAGGAAAGTGAAGTATTTCTTGGCCGTGAGCTCACTCGGATGCGGAATTATAGCGAAGAAATTGCGAGTGAAATTGACAACGAAGTGAAGAAAATAATTCTTGATGCGTATGATAGGGCAAAGGAGATTATTGTGAAGTTCAGAGACAAACTCGATAAAGCCGCTGAGTATCTTATGGAGAAAGAAACCCTCACTGGAAAAGAACTGGCAGAAATACTTGAACTGGTTGAAGATGGAAACTACTATCGTGAACCCGAAATAGAAGTAGAGCAAAGTACTAAAGAAGAATCCAATGAACATAAGAGGGAAGAGGCATGAAACTAGAAGAACTGAATGGACGAAGTTTTTCTGCATTACTAGAGACAGAAGACCCGGAACTTTTATGGAAGGAACGGCCTGATATTGAGGGGCTGAACCTCCTGTCAACTAGTGGCATACAAAAGTTATTATTGATAGCTTCACGAGAAATCTTGAGCCCATTTGAATCAGAATCTGAAGTATTTGTGGTTACATTCATTCAGCTAGAGCACAAAGATGTTGCGTTGGTAAAACGATATGTGAATCTCGAATTTACGACTACTGTTAATGGAAGAAATGTGATATTTGAAGGAACGGTTGAACAGGGTCATTCCGTTGTAGCCGAGTTCAAACTCATAAGACGAAAGATAAGCCTTGAAAGTATCGGGAGGAAACTTAGTGAGAAAGCCTAGGAATTCAGAAACATGGCGGGAATTCAATAAAGTCCTGGCTTTCAAGGAAACTGAACTTTTTCTTGAAAAGGTTGATTTGAATGGTTCACTCGAGATCGCGTTGATTTATCCAAATGACTATGAAGTAGCCAGTGCGAGTCTATCGTTTCACCACCTGTACGAAAAGTTTAACAGTTTACCCAACGTGCGGTGTGAGAGGTTCTTTTACAATAGGGCGTTCAAGAAGTTTTATTCACTCGAATCTTTTAAGCCCCTTGATGAGTTTCGCATATGGGCGTTTTCAGTGCATTTTGAACTTGATGTATTAAATCTGATTGATATATTGCTTAGCTACAAAATACCGCTGTTTAATGAGCAAAGAAATAGTTATCATCCGGTGGTGGTCATCGGAGGTGCGTTGACTTATTTTTCCAACACTTTGTTGGGTTTGCTTGGTGATGTGGTTCATTCTGGTGATTTGACAACGGATTTTTTATCGATCTTGGGGTCTTTGACAGGTAAGGAAAAACGCGATGAAATAATTAGAGCTTTGAAGGAAGATCCTCATGCTGTCAGGGGTGAAGCTTTCTCTCCTGCGATATCAAATGAATTGTCCAAAAGCGTATTTGTAACGAACAAAGCGGCTTTTGGTTCACGATTTCTCCTTGAAATCGGAAGAGGTTGCAAAAGAGCTTGTAAATTCTGTGTTGCCGGTTATACTTTTGGCAAAGATAGATATCTTCCCTTTGAAGAGTTAAAAAGGGTAGTAGACAGTATCAAGACCCGTGTCAATAACATCGGACTCATAGCAGCCACCGTTACCGATTATCCATGGTTAAAGGATGTGGTAGATTATTTTAACAAGGAAAAGCTGGGTATAAGCGTTTCCTCTTTGAGGCTCGATGCCCTTTCAGAGGAGCTGCTACTTTTATTAAAGAATTCTGGTCAGACTCAATTTACTATTGCACCTGAAGGAGGAAGTCAGAGAATCAGAAATCTATTTTCCAAGGGGATTTCAGAAGAACACATCTATAGGACTCTTGAAATGGGTGTCAAGGTGGGTTTCAAGCATATCAAGTTGTATTATATATACGGAGCGGTCTTTGAATCACCAGAAGACAGAAAGGAAATAGTTAAACTGATATTAGATGCAAAAAAGATGGGATATTCACAAGTAATAGCCAGCTTGAATCCTCTTATACCTAAACCCGGCACACCCTTTGGAACACTACCGATGGAAGATTTTAATGAGCTCAGAAAGATCGAAGCTGAACTCAGAGACCTTTTGAATGTCAGAGGTGTAAAAGGTGATTTCGAGAGTTTGAAAGAATCCGTTATGCAATTCAGTATTGCGAACATGACTCGAGAACAAGCAATTGAGTTTCTTACAGATAAATACTCAGCGCAAAAGAGAAAAAGATACCTTCTGGATTTAGCGAAAAGAATTAATTCAACGCGAAAGGAGTGGGAAAAGAATGGCCAAGAAAAACATTCTTGTAATCGATGACGAACCTTCCATAGTCGAACTCCTGACATTCAACTTAAAAAAGGAAGGTTACGACGTGTTCAAAGCCTATGATGCTGAAGAAGCATTGCGTGTATCCGAAGACAACGAAATCGACATGTTCATTGTCGATATAATGCTCCCAGGAATGGATGGCTTTGAGCTCGTCAGAAACTTGAGGAGCTCTGAAAAGTATAGGCAAACCCCTGTTATTTTCCTCAGTGCCAGGAGCGAAGAATTCGATAAGGTACTTGGGCTCGAACTGGGTGCGGACGATTACATAACGAAGCCCTTCAGTGTTAGAGAAGTACTTGCCAGAATCAGAGCCGTTTTTAGGAGAATCCAGCAGAGTATTCAGGCGAAAGAAGAGAGACCGAAGAAAATCACAGCTAGAGATCTTGAGATTGATACGGAGAAATACGAAGTTAAAGTGCGAGGCAAATTGGTGAGCTTAACCCCTCTCGAGTTTGAGCTTCTGAGATTCCTTGCTGAGAATGAAGGAAAAGTTTTTAGCAGGGATGTGCTTCTCGATAAGCTGTGGGGGTATGACTACTATGGTGACACAAGAACTGTCGACGTGCACATCAGAAGATTGAGAACAAAGATTGAAGAGGACCCTTCAAATCCCAAATATATTATGACTGTTAGGGGAAAGGGGTACAAGTTCAGAGACCCAGGAAAGGAAGACTGAACGTTGATAGTGGCATTGGTGATAATGGCAGCGCTTTCAGCGCTGCTGTTTTTCCTCTTCTTGCGTTGCAGGAGTGTGCTCAATAGGTATCTTAAGATCAAGAAACGAGTTGCTCAATTAGCGGGGATCGATGAAAGTGTTGAAGTTGTAAGTATTTATGATGCGCTCAGGAGGCTTATAAAAGAAAAAAACAGAAAAATCGAAGCGCTTACCGGAGAAATAGAATACATGAGACACGTGCTGGATAACCTGAGCGAGGCCCTTTTTATTGTGGATGGATCGGGAAAAGTAGAGTATGTTAATAACGCTGCTAGGAGCGTTGTAGATACACCCGAAATTGTCGGTAGAAAATTTACTGATGTACTCAATAATTTCTTTATAGGTGACTTGTACGATGAAGTCATCGAAACGAAAATATCTCAACGTACCGAAATTACCCTTTTCGGCCAGAAAAGAGAGTATTATGACTGCGAGATGATTCCTGTCTCTTATGCTGATGAGAATCGTGTTCTCTTGATACTAAGGAATATCACAAAAGAGAAACAACTGGAAGCGATCAGAAGGGAATTTGTGTCGGACGTTTCACACGAACTAAGAACACCACTAACGTCAATACACGGATACGCAGAAACCCTGTTGAATCATGACCTCAATGACACTGAGACCGTTCAACGCTTTTTGAGCATCATTGAAAAAGAGTCGGCGAGGATGACCAGATTGATCAACGATCTTTTGGATGTCGAAAAACTCGAATCGGGTGATGCTCAATTCAATATCGAAGACATAGAACTCTCAGAAGTGGGGGAATACGTTCTAAGGATCGTCGGTCCACTCGCCAGGGAGTTGGATGTGGAAGTGAAAGAAGACTTCGAAAAAGGTGTATTTATTGAAGGGGATTTTGATAGACTTGTTCAGCTCATGCTCAATCTCGCAGATAATGCAATAAAGTATACATCTATCAAAGAACATGGTCCAAAGGAAGTTTGGTTGAGAATATACGCTTTAGCCAACTATGCGTTTATCGAAATTGAAGACACCGGAATAGGTATTCCTGAAGAATCACGGAAAAGAATCTTTGAAAGATTCTTCAGAGTTGACAAAGCGCGCTCAAGAAAAATGGGAGGTACAGGTCTGGGATTGGCCATTGTCAGATTTATAGCCGATAAGCTCAACGGCAAAGTTGAGCTGGAGAGTGAATACGGTAGTGGCACTACCTTCAGAGTAAAATTTCCGCTAAAGAAGGTGATAAGATGAGGATTTATGACATCATATTGAAAAAAAGAAACGGTTATCCCAATACAAAAGAAGAGTTGCAAGCTCTCATTGAAGGCTATGTGAAGGGTGATGTGCCCGATTATCAAGTTTCTGCATGGCTTATGGCGGTCTATTTTAATCACATGACAGCGGAAGAACGTTCTGACTTAACCGAAGTGATGTTAAATTCTGGAGAAAAGATCGACCTTTCACATTTAAAGGGAGTCAAAGTGGACAAACATTCCACCGGCGGTGTTGGAGATAAAGTTACACTCGTTCTCGGTCCGATTATCGCTTCGCTTGGTCTAACTTTTGCAAAACTTTCCGGCAGAGGACTTGGACATACCGGTGGTACTATAGATAAGTTGGAAGCGATTCCAGGATTTAGGACAAGCCTGGAAAAAGAAGAGTTCTTCTCGATAGTCAACAGAGTCGGAATGGCAGTCGCCGGTCAAACTGCAAATGTTGCACCTGCCGATAAGAAGCTCTATGCGCTGAGAGATGTAACGGCAACTGTCGATGAAATTTCGCTTATAGCATCCAGTATAATGAGCAAGAAGTTAGCCGTTGGTTCAGATATCATCGTTCTCGATGTGAAGACAGGTTCAGGCGCTTTTATGAAAACTGTTGAAGACGCCCGAGCTCTCGCTCAAGCTATGCTGGATATAGGAAAAAGACATGGGAGAAAGATATCAGCAGTTGTAAGCGATATGAATCAACCGCTTGGAACCATGGTGGGAAATGCATTGGAAGTAAAGGAAGCGATTGAAACACTTAAAGGGAATGGTCCTGCGGATCTTTTTGAACTTTCCAGAGTTATTGCAGAGAGAATGGTTCTCCTGGCGGGGATAGCTGACTCGGCGGAAGCTAAATCTATGGTTCATGAAGCTGTTTTTTCAGGCAAAGCGCTGAAGAAATTTGCTGAGTTCGTGCAGGCTCAGGGTGGTGACCCGAAAGTAATCGAAGAACCCGAGAGTGTTCTTCCAAAATCGCGCTACGAATTCGAAGTTAGGTGTCCCACTGAAGGATACGTTAAAAATATTGATGCTCAAGAAATAGGGATTTCGGCAATGATACTCGGTGCAGGACGTGAAAAAAAGGATGATCATATTGATCCTTCGGTTGGAATTAAAGTGTTGAAGAAAATTGGTGACAGGGTAGAAAAGGGCGAACCTATTGCTGTTATATATGCAAATGATCTGGACAAGTACGAGAGAGCAAAAGAAAGGCTTCTTGAAGCTTATGAATTCTCTTCGATAGAAACTTTGAAGCCGAAATTGATATACGAAGTATATTGAGGGCTTGAAATGCGCAAAAGTTTTCTATTGCTTCTAATATTGTTTCTTTCTACCCTGCTCCTGTCAAAAATCGTTCTCTTCTCTTATGCCGGGAATCTTTATTGGTTCCCTAAAAGTGTGTTACTAAAAAGTGGTAATAGAGATTTCATTTCAATCGATTTCGTAGACAAGATATTGAAGGATAGTATAATTTCAAGATCTGCAAGCGGGAGAGAAGTTTTTATAATGCTACCTGAAGGGAAAATGCTATCTCTCTACGCGGATACCGGGAAAGCTGTTTTGGATTTCAGTGAATCTTTTGATGATGTGGTTATATCCAAAGATTCTGAAATTTTTCTCGATTCAAGTTTCGTTTGTTATTTTTTAAATCTAGCACAGACAGAAACTGAAAAAGCCATTATTTTCTATGACAGTCCTTTTTATCTAAAAAATATAAGGAAAACAGAAGAGAACGTTACTCTTGAGTTCGATCGAACCATACCTGAAGAGGCCCTGAGTTACTGGCATACTGAGACAGGAGCGCTGATAATAACGCTTAAACCTGTTGTACTAGATACGACAGCAGAAACTGATATCGAACTGTATAATGGGAAGCAATCTCTAAAATTCTTTCTGGATGGTAGCAGTGAATGGTATCAGGCTTACCCTCTATTCGATGGAAATAGAATTATCATTCAAAAGTCGTCAGGATGGGGAAAGGTGTTATCTAGCTCTTCTGGCGAAGGATACAAACTGAGCAGCATCGAGGGTATTGTATCCGGTAGAAAGTTCGTGGTGACCGCTCTTGAATTCAATCCAGATAATTTTGAGATCAAACTGGCATATGGAGGGGCAGGGATTCCCTCGGTCAGGGACATACGTGAAATTGCAAAAAATAACAAAGCTTTCGCTGTTATCAATGCAGGTTATTTCGACCCATCCAATAATCACCCTATTGGTTTACTGATCGACGAAGGCGAAATCGTTAGCCTGCCAACGCTGGGTAGACCGATATTTTTTATAACCCGTGATGGAAAGATGGGTATATCGCGGATGGATGTTGACTTTTTTTTGAAAACCAATGGAAGGAAAGTCAGAATAAAGGGGGTTAACACGACTTATAAAGGTGAACTCCTTATTTACAATGACCATTATAGTGGTATTGTGCCTTATTATGAAGACTTTGTGTATCTGGTTATTAAGGATGGCATAGTTGTAAGTAAAGGCTATAATGAAAGAGTGGAGAACAATACATATACTCTCCTGATCTCTCCGACTGGCCTCGAAAAAACCGGTAAAATAAGTACTGGTCAAAAAGTTGAGTTTGAAATATACAACAGTTACGGGTATGAGCTCAAGTTTGCTGTTGAAGGAGGACCTCTTGTAATCCACGATGGAAAACCGGCAAGCGATTACGAGAGAAATTTCTATAATTCTTCCATACTGGATAATAGAGCACCGAGGACCTTTGTTGGTATAACAACCCGGAGAACCATTGTGTTCATGGTTGTGGATGGATATCAGTCGAAGAGCTATGGATTAAGCTTTAAAGAAATGATAGAATTTTTCTCAGATAAGGATTTTTCTTATTTGATGTGTCTGGATGGTGGGCGCAGCTCAGCAATCGTTGTTGAGGGCGAACTGTTGAATTCACCTTCTTCCGGGGCGCCTATCCTTCCTGTTGCCATAATGATAGATCATAAATAGTTTTGGAGGTGGAGTTTATGGACAAGATCAGTCCCCAGGACAAACGAAATGTAGTACTCTTGGGTCATCACGGCTGTGGGAAAACTCATTTAGTAGATTCCATTCTTTTTACTTCCGGGAAGCTTGATAGAACCGGTGTTTTCGTCACTGATACCGAAGAAGTGGAAAAGAACAGAAAAGCCAGTTTTTCTCTTGGAATTACTGGTTTAAGCCATAAGGGTGTAAGGATAAATTTGGTGGATACTCCCGGCATGGCAGAATTCCACGCCGAAACGGTTAATGGCCTCTATTCTTCTGAAAACGTCCTGACAGTTATCAATGCTGTTTCAGGTATGGAGATTATGGCGGAAAGGTTCGGGGTTGTCGCGAAAGATTTGAACAAGAGCATAATGGTATTCTTCAACATGATGGACAAGGATCGCGCAGGTTATGAAGCCGCTCTCGAAGAGATAAGAGAAGTATTCGAAAGAACACCTGTCCTTCTTCAGTTACCTATCGGAACCGCTTCCGAATTTAAAGGTGTAATCGATCTGGTCGAGGAAAAAGCGTATATATACGAAGGGGACAGCGGTAAGTTTTCTGTAGGAAACATTCCTGAAGAATTGAAAGACGCTGTTGAGGAAGCAAAAACAAAGATGATAGAGGATATAGTCGAAACTGATGAAGAGTTGATGGAAAAATATTTCGAAGGAGAAGAGATCTCGACAGAAGAGCTGAAAAGAACTCTCAGGAAAGCCTATGTTGAGAATCAGATCGTACCGGTTCTTCTTGGTTCCGCCTTAAAGAACATCGGTATAAATCTTCTTCTTGATACCCTCGTCGAACTTGGAAAAACTCCCGAAGAAGCTGAACCCTGGACAGCTGATCTGCTGAGTGGAGATGAAGTTACCGTTAAACCACTAGAATCCGAGCCATTGGTTGGATATATTTTCAAATCTTCAGTAGACCCCTTCGTTGGCAAGATTACTTTCATCAAGATCATCTCTGGAACTCTTAAGCAGGGTGATTCTTTCGTGGTGGTGAATCAGGAATCTACTGAAAAAGCTGGACACATACTCATCGTTGATGGAACAAAAGATATTGAGATTTCTGAAGCTACCGTTGGGGATATCATCAAGCTCGCAAAACTCAAAAAGAGTGCTGTAGGAGATACCGTGACTCACAAAGATCGCCAGTTAAAGCTCAGACTTCTCGAATGGCCGGAGCCAATGTTATCAAAATCTGTGCAACCTAAGTCTAAGTCAGATATTGACAAAATTAGCAACGGTCTTTCGAGACTCTCAGAATCAGATCCCACCTTCATCTGGGAGCACGATGCAGAAACGGGTGAAACTGTCATCTCCGGCCTTGGTGGAGTCCACCTTGATATCATGGTGGAGAGATTAAAGAAACTGTTTTCTGTGGATGTTGAAGTTGGCAAACCTAAGATCGCTTACCGTGAAACTATAAGAAGGAAGGTCACTGCTGAGTATAAGCATAAGAAACAGACCGGTGGTCATGGACAGTATGGTCATGTTCAGATAGAGATTGAACCCCTTGAAAGAGGGGCAGGATTTGAGTTTGTCGACAAAATTGTCGGTGGTGTTATTCCGAAGAACTATATTCCAGCAGTTGAAAAAGGCATAAGGGAAGCCATGAAAAAAGGTGTTCTGGCTAGCTATCCAGTTGTAGATGTTAGAGTTACCCTTGTTTATGGGTCCTATCATGAAGTCGATTCATCCGATATGTCTTTCCAGATAGCTGCCAGTCAGGCCTTCAAAAAAGGTATGCAAGAAGCAAATCCCGTTATTCTTGAACCGATCATGGATGTTGAAATATTTGTACCGGATGAAAACGCCGGTGACGTTATGGGAGAAGTCACTTCGAGAAGGGGTAGGCCCATGGGAATGGAGTCTGTTGGAAAGGGACTGAGCAAAGTTATGGCGCAGGTACCTTTGTCAGAAATGCTGGACTTCTCCAGTAAGTTAAGCTCCATCACCAGTGGTAGAGGCTATTTCACGATGAAGTTCTCAGGATATCAGGAAACTCCACCTGATGTTCAACAGAAGGTAATCGTAGAAAGGCAGAGGGAACTAGAAGAAGAGTAATGAATTCAAATGAATAAGGGGGCGATAGCCCCCTTTTTTTGAAATCATGAACCATGGGAAAGGATTAAAAGTCTGAAGCAAGAAGGGGATTTTATGCATTTTGGTTACGAAAGCTATCTGATAAAACTCTACGGTGTTAAGTCTCTTAAAGAGAAGAGAAGCATTTCAAGAAAACTCTTGAATGAATTACGAAAGTCTTTCAATGCTTCCGTCATCGAAAGCAATAGGCAAGATTCAAAGGATTGGCTGGAGATATCCGTTGGAATGTTAGCCAACTCTCGAAAAGAATTGGAATCACTCTTTCAGAGTGTTGAAAAAAAGATAATAGGAGGTGGGTTCGATATTGCGAGCATAAGCACCGAAATATGGTGAGGAGGGATAACATGAAAAAAGTATCAGTGTTATTAATTACCTTTTTGTTTATGGCAGTCTTTCTTCAGGCTGCTGAAAAGTTGTATGTTTTTAGTGATTTTGTGATTATCGTTGGAGAAGCTACACCGACTTCGAAAAATATGACGATTGAAATTCCACTGAATGCGGAAGTAGAATGGCAGAGTTTTCTCGCGACCGGTTTGCCGCAGAATACTCAAATTACCTTTGAAAAAAAAGATGATCTGAAAAGTCTGTTTGAAAAAAATGTTGGAAAGACCATTATCTTCAAATTTCCTTGGGACGAAGAAAAGAAGATGCTAGTGGTCTCGCCACTGCCAGTACTAAGAGATCTGAAAAAAGGAACACTTTATTACAAACCTGAAGGGTACCCGATTTTTATTGACACCGATTATTATCCTATGAATCGATTCATGCTGTATTTTCCAGAATTACCTAAAGAAAAGATTTTTTACTCGTACATGATCCAAAACGGAAATTGGGAGGCTGAATATCTGATAAGGTTCGATGAATTAAGTAGAATAACGGGTTATATGAGTATCAATCTTGGGTTTGACCCAAAGGAAAGAGAGACATATGTTGTAGCGGCTGACATTCAAAAACCCGTACTGAGTCCATTTATAACCAGGGGGATTTACAAAACTGAAGCTCTAAACTATGTCGAATCACCTGAAGAGAAGTCTCCTGATTTCATTCTCTATCATCTACCTGTAAAGCCCCTGACAGGAGTGACAAAGATTGCCTTCCTTTCCGAAGAGATAACGCCGATTAAGAAATATATATACCGTCCCAGATTCACTGGTGTATTCACAGGTGTCTCCATAGATTATGAAATCAATGAACTTCCATTTGATTTACCAGCTGGAAATGTTCAAATATTTGATGGAGAAAGATATTCGGGTTATACCTTCATAAAAACCCATGTTAAAGGAGAGAGTTTGAAATTAACCAATGTTGCCAAATCCCTTGAGTTGATGGCAAAATCTATTGATTCATTTACAGGAAAGACTTACAACACTCTGAAGTACAAAAGACTTTACACATTGAAAAACGCCGGTCAAATCTCGCAAACTGTTATCATCAGCGATTATCTTTCCCTTAGTGTGATAAATTATACATTGCATATCGATGGCGTTGAAACAAAAATTGAGGTAAAGGAAGACGGGAGCTTTGAAATTCCTGTAACCGTTCCAAATAATGGTGAGGTGAATGTTGTTCTTGACTATTCATTACCGAGAAATCGATAAAGTAAGTAAAATTGCAAAAGAACTCTGCACTACCAATAGAATAAAACACATAGAAGGGGTTGCAAACTTTATTCAAAAATTAGCCAGTATTCACAGTCTCGATCAAAAGAGCTGCATGATGTTAGCCTGGGGACACGACCTCTTTAGGGACTTTAATGAGGAGGGCTTGTTTAAGCTTGCAGAAGCCTTTAACTATCGACCTAACGCGCTGGAAAGAGACAACCCAATATTATTGCATGGGAAAATAGCCGCTCTTTATTTAAGAAAGATTTTTTGTATTGACGATGACATTTTTCAGTCAATTTACTGGCACGTATCCGGTCATCCAGATCTCCCTGTAATCGGCAAAGCCTTGTTAATAGCTGATATGGCTGAAGAAAACAGAGATTTTCCGGAAGTTAATATAATCCGTAGAAGTGCATTTTGTGATCTGGAAAAAACCTTTATAACCGTGATAAGATTGAAGATGATATGGGCATTACGAAACAACTTATACATTCTTCCTGAGACCGTGACTGCGTGGAATCGGTTATTAGTTGGGGGTGTTACAGATGGCTACCATAAAGATTCGGAATAGGAAAAACAGGAGCAGCTATGGTATTGCTATCACACTTCTGGTGATAGTGATACTCGTAGTGGGGGCAGCCTATTTCTATTTTAAGATCTCGGCGATACAAAATAGTGAAGAAGTCCAAGCAGAAAAAATCGATTATTTGATCCATATCACGGATCCAGAAAATCCTGTATTTGTTCTCTTGCGAAACAAGAAAGGATACGGGAATATTGTTCTGGAATTGCCAGAATATCTTGCCTTAGAACCTCTTGAAAAATCTTTGACGGGTACATCCCTCGACGAAATAAAGAAACTTCTTGACAGCTGGCTGGGAATCAGCAGTGATGAATATTATTACTGGGAAACAGATAAAGATGGTATCAGAAGTTTTGCTTCAAAACTCGGATTTAGTGCGGAAAGCTATCGAGAATTGCTAGATAAACTCTCCAGAAGGGGGTTCAAGTTTCTCGATTACTGGAGGCTGAAGGATTATGTTGCCGCTATTGAAAAATATGATAATAGCGCGCGTATTTCAAAAGCAGGACTTGCGGCGATGTTACTGAGGTTAAGAGATGAAAATCTAAGGTATTTTGAAATATCTGTAATTACAAAGCATCCCATTGAAATAAAAACCTCAGTCTCTGGAAAACCGATTAAGAGGTTGTATCTTGAAGAAAAATCCCTCGAAGACCTTATGTCTCTCTTTGAGGAGTGGTAATCTTTAATGTCTTTGAGAGCTACCCTGATTTCTCTAATTATTACATTGCTATTTCTCCCGGTGCTCCTTCTTCAATTGGTTGCAGCTAACGCCTACATGGAATTCAAAACAGCAGGGTCTCCAGGCTTCTTTTTGCTGCTTGGTACTGATTCTGGCGGGAAAGATTCAATAGGTGGAAGAACAGACTTTATTCTCGCTCTAAGATCTGGAACTACAGGGATTGAAGCCCTTAGGATTCCACGGGATTCCCTTGTATTGTGGAATGGAGAGCAAATAAAGATAAATTCCCTTTTAAATCGTTTTGGGATCGATGCCGTAAAGAAAAGTATAGAAAACATACTGAAAAGTCATTGCTTTGGTTACATGATTGTAGATTACGAAACGGTGGTTCATTTGACTGATTATGTAGGTCCCGTGGTTGTGGAAGTATTAAAACCAATGCATTATGACGATTTTCAACAGGATCTACATATACACTTCGAGCCGGGAATCTACGAACTTGCTGGTAATGAACTTCTTGGGTACTTGAGGTATCGATACGATGCAACAGGTGATCTGGGAAGGATAGAAAGACAGAAAGAAGTCATGGTGAAACTACTTGAAAACCTCAAGAAATCGTCATTTTCAGATATGTTAAAAACCGCAGTGTTTTTCATTAGAAATTCCGAGATAAAATTCGAACTTGCGAACACTCTGGAATTTGCTAAAAGAGTTTTGCATAGTGGTTTTGCAGTAACTTTCAGTACCCTTCCATATCGTTTAGATGAAAAAGGAAACGTTATTATTTTAACAGAACAACGTGAAGACATTCCCCATGAGCCTAAAGTGTTGGTCATAAACAATATCCCGGGCTTTAGATCATTTTCGGAAATTGTTAAGGGACAATGGCTTGTCAGAACCGGCCTTCATATCGATACGATAGATGAATGGATTCCAAACCCCTATATTGCAATAAACGAAACTCTCATATTCATAAACAACCCAAAAGACGAAATTTTAGAACTTTTTGGTGCTGCTCACCCACTACATAAACCGTCTGTATTCAGGACATATGAACTCGAAGGATTGAAAAAATATTTCTCAGTTTTGGAAGCGTATTCAATGAACAAGCATTACTTTACAGATTATGATTACGTTGTCCTGCTCGGGAGTAAAAGATGAGAAAGATATCATTGGCGTGGAAGCTTTCAAAAAATTTTGCTTTCAAAGAGAAGAAACATTTTGTGATTCCAGTGTTTGCGATTGGTATCGGATTCGCAGGACTTATGGTCGTGCTCGCTGTAATACACGGCTTTGATGCCCTTTTACTGGATTCGCTCACGGGATTTTTCCCCCACTTGCTTGTGGATAGTGACATAAAACCTGTTGAAGATACCAATGAGTTTATAGCTGTGTTCAGAATTGGGATGTCCGAGGGAGTTCTTTCAAATGGTAGAGATTTTAAGGGTGTGATCATCTACGACACCGATCAGGTTGGGCTCAACTTTTTTTCGAAGTTCATAGTTTCGGGGCGTTATCCTGAAGCGGGAGAAGTCCTGTTAGGATCCAGGCTATCCGAGAATATGAATCTTGAACCTGGCGAAAAAGTGAATATAACGCGTGTTGTTGATGGTAAACCCGTATCTACGGAAAAGACGATTTCAGGGATTTTGAGAACAGGTATTTATCAATTTGACTCTACAATCTGCATCACGAGAAGCAGAGACGGTTCGTTTTGGGCCGTGTATTTGGATGATCCGCGAAATGCAGAGAAAGTCAGGATTAAGCTCGAAAAGGAATTGACAGGTGACATATACACATGGACCGAGCTCAACGGCAGTTTTGCGAAAGCTGTGAAAATAGATGAGTTCTTTGCTCTAATAATCACCTTCTTTGTAGTGCTCCTATCTGGCTTTGGAATAATGAACGCGACGTTATATTCTGTGCTGACTAGAAAACACGAAATAGGAATTTTGAGTTCCATGGGGCTATCTCCCGGTTATATAGCGTTTGTATTCTGGCTGCAGGCGATTGTTGTTAGCTTTATTGGTTTATTGATCGGTGCGGCGCTTGGTGGGGTATCTCTGCTGATCATTTCTAACATAAGGATTCCGCTTCCACAGGATGTGTTTTATGCGACTTATCTACCCGTACAGCTAAAATTGACAGACATATTTTTCGCCATAGTTTTTGAATTCTTTTTGGTTACTATGTTTTCTCTAATGCCAACAAGGTACATCGGGAAGATCGACCCCACAGAGGTGCTCAAATATGAATGATATGATACTTAGTGCAGAAAATATTGTTCATCACTATGGTACTGTGAAAGTCCTTGAAGGTGTGGAACTGGACGTAAAAAGAACTGAAATCATTGGTATTTTTGGGAAATCAGGTTCGGGTAAATCCACGCTAATAGCAATACTTTCCGGTTTAATGAAACCCACTTCTGGTAAGGTTGTCATCGACGACATCGAGGTATACAGTTCCTTCAGTTCCATCTTACAGACGAGAAGATATATGGGAATAGTCTTCCAGCTCCGGAATCTTCTCAAAGAATTGACTGTCGCAGAAAATTTGCAGGTCGCTTCACTGGCCAGAGGATACAGGATGAATTCCGAGAAAATTGATGAGTTACTCTCTGAGATGGGAATCTCACATCTGGCGCAGCGTTATCCTTCTGAGTTATCGGTAGGAGAGCAACAGAGGGTGGCAATAGCGCGTGCACTAGTGGGAAATCTCAAAGTTGTTTTCGCCGATGAGCCTACCGGGAGCGTTGATGAAGATAACAAGAAATCCATTCTCAGACTTTTCCACAAAGTTAGGGAAAAAGGCATTCCACTATTACTCACCAGCCATGACAGTGAAACACTTAAAATTTGTGATAGAATTTTCGAGCTTAGAAGAGGTAAGCTCAAGGAGGTTTCAACGATATGAGGAGTATATTGAGGGATTTTTCGGAGGAGTTTTTCACGATTCTGAGCTTTCCTAAAGAGAAATGGTTTTCTTTCTGGCTGGAGCACAGAAAGGATCATCCCAGGATATGGGAAGAGTACCTCATGAAAAACTCCTTGAATGAAAGAGATGTCGAAGAAACGTTATCTCATTTGGAAAGACGAGAACTGGACAGACTTTATCATGAATGGCAGATAGTTCAGGCGGGGATTAAAAGTAAGGTTCTGAAGAGTCTTAAGGGGCTTGCTAATGTTCTGGATTTATCCAGAGAGGATTTTGTGGTTTATTTGATGGTAGCTCTTGGTAAAGCAGATAGAATATTCGTTCCAACTTCTAGGGGACATGTTATCATGATCGATTTGCTTTCGCTTTATAGAAAAGGGCTTCTGAAAAACGCTGATGAGCATATCATAGAAAAGATGAAGGAGTTCAGAGCATTCTCAAAGTTGGCGGTTTTTAGCGGAGCGACTGACGAAGAAAAAAGCATGAGATTTGAAAGGCTTTACGAAATGTTGAAAACGGAGTTGTCCCCCCTCTCTTTCGAAGAAGCCATGAAAACGATTGTTCGGTTACTGGATCATTACGTGGAGTATTATAACTGGACGGGTTTTTACCTTGTTGACTCTGAAAAGCAACTCGTTCTGGGACCTTTTGTCGGCGAACCTACGGAACATGTGAAGATCAGCTTCGGTCGAGGAATCTGTGGACAGGCTGCTTTGACAAAGGAGACTTTCCTTGTACCTGATGTCAGCAAAGAAGAAAATTATCTGAGCTGTAGCGAAAAAACAAAATCTGAAATAGTCGTTCCTATCATTGATGGTGATGACGTTATAGGTGAAATAGACATAGACAGTCACCATGCAGACGCATTTTCTGGTCCAGATGAGGAATTCTTGAAGAAAATCTGTCAGTTATTGCTGGAAAAGAGGGAATAAACTCGAAAAACTAGAAAAGCACTCTTCGAATACGGCGGTAAACACAGACTACATGATAGAATTAAAGTGATAAATGGTTATGGCGGATTGTGGCATAAATGGAGGTAAAGTTGAAATGAATGAGCAGAACGAATCTATTGCTTTATACTATACAGAATTTGAAGGAGAAAAAGAAATCATTGAAAAAACGTTTGTTAACTACCGTACAATCGATTGTATGGGACACGAAAACGATAAGCTCGAGCACATCATAAGCGGTCGTCATCCAAAAGAACCTGGAACCGACGAAAAAATAAAAACGAAGGGGTATTCTTTCTTGATATTTCATGGTTTTGAAAATAAAGAGATCATTGAGATACTGAAGTTCATACGTAAAGTGACACAAAGGCCCTGGATATTCGCAACCACTACAGAAAACAACATCAACGCGAAATTCAAAGACCTGATTGAAGAACTTATAATCGAACATGAAGAGATGCACAACATAAAATAACCTTCTCATAGAGAAGGATAGAGAGGCGTGAGAAGATCATGGAGAAGCAGTATGTAACAGTCGAAGAAATTTCACGTATTGAGCTTCTCAACCTGATGAATGAAGCCTTCAATGACTATGTTATGAGGCTTCACTGGGATCTTGAAAGCCTCGAAAGAGACCTGATTGAAAATGACATCTCCCTGAAAGATTCAGCAGTGCTTAGAGTCGCTGGGAGAAATGTGGGCTTTTTTCTTGTCGGATTTCGAGGTTCCACGTGTCGTATAGGATTGATGGGCGTGTTGAGGGAGTTTAGAAGGAGTGGTCTTGGGCTTGAAATGCTGGACAAGATTGTGGATAACTGTAAATGGAAAGGCATCAGCAGAGTGATCCTCGAAACTCCTGAGGAGGATGTTATATCTCAGAAATTCTACAAGAGATATGGATTTCGCATCAACAGGGATTTGGTATCTTTATTCAGTTCCCTTTCATCCAGTAAAGATGAGAGAATTATATTAGAATCGTTACCCCTCAAAGAGGTTCAAGAAATTGCTGTAAAGGTTTCGAACAGATTCAACAGAGAGCACAACTGGTATAACGATCCCAGAGTGTTATCGCATTTGAAATACAACAGCTTTTCTGGTATCAAAAAGGATGGAGAACTTCTCGGGTATTGCATCTGGAGTCACAGGGACAATATCGCATATATCATGGACTTTGGCCCCGCGGTTGTAGTCGAATATAGCGAACTAGTGAAATATATAAAGCATGCTTTCAGCGGAAGCTATGAAAGTCTTCTCATTCCATGGGTGCCTACAAACGATATCACTTTTTCTGTACTGACTAACAATGGTTTCAACAAATTGACCACACAGAAGGAAATGGAACTTCGGTTATCCCATTGAGAGGTGATGATGTGAAAGTAATTCGAACCATTCAAGAAATGAGAAATATAGCAGTCAGACTTATACATAGAAACTCAACACATGGTTTTGTGCCAACTATGGGTTATCTTCATGAGGGACATCTTTCTCTTGTTAAAAAGGCGAAAAAAGATAACGAAGTGGTCACTGTTAGTATTTTCGTGAACCCAACTCAATTTGGGCCTAATGAGGATTACCAGAAATATCCGCGAGATGAAAAACATGATCTTTCGCTTCTTGAGAAGCTCGATGTTGATTATGTTTTTATTCCAGATGTCAGGGAAATGTATCATCACGATCATTCCACTTATGTGTTCGTTGAAAAGCTAACAGAAGGTCTTTGTGGTGAGAGAAGACCTGGGCATTTTCGGGGAGTCACAACAGTAGTAGCAAAATTATTCAACATTGTCATGCCAACGAGAGCGTATTTTGGGCAGAAAGACGCCCAGCAATTTAGGGTAATCAGGAGAATGGTCAGAGATCTCAATATCCATGTAGAATTGATAGAAATGCCAATAATTAGAGAACCTGACGGACTCGCCATGAGTTCGAGAAATATTTATCTGTCGCCGCAGGAACGCCTCCAAGCAACTTTCATATACAAGGCGCTTCAGAAGGGTAAAGAACTCATAGATGAGGGGGTTTTTGATACTCGAACCATTAAAGAAGAGATGAAACAAGTACTCAGTTCTGGAGAACTGATAAGAATAGATTATGTGGAGATCGTTGATGAAGAAAACCTCATCCCGCTTAAAGATGTGAGGAGCGCCACCAACAAAAAAGTTCTTCTCGCTGTTGCCGCATTTCTTGGAAAAGCTAGATTGATCGATAATGTAATTGTGGAACTTGATTAGTCTTTGTTTAGCAGTTCTCTCTCGTATGAGAGCAGATGTTTCAGCAGTTCGACTCCTGCATCGGGGAGTTCGAAAATTACCGTCTTAAAAAAGCTCTTCTTATCTATGACGATTACCTTTGAACCAGTTCTTGCCATGAGAGTTGAATCAGATTTCGAATTCGTAAGAATATGAAGTTCTCCAAAAGTGGATCCAGGTGGCATATCGATCAGTTTGAAAAATTTGTTTCCGTGTTTTTTGGTTATCCAGAAATTGCCTTCAAGTATGAAATAGATATTGTTAATTGTTGCGCCCTCTTCAACAAGGGGCATGTCGTCATTTATTTTAATGATGTTTTCAGAGTTTTCATTAACAACCTTCTCAAAAAAGCCTTCTGGATATGTCGGTGTTCCCTTAGTGAGGATGAAAGCTGTTTCGTTGAGCTCAAAAGCACTGAAGAGCTTTCTAACATAGTTTGAAACTAGATCTTTTGAACCGTTTAATAGACTGATCAGAAGTTCTGCAGCGTTATCATAATTTGAAACATTCAGCTCACCAAGGGCAAGATACAACTTTACTGGTCTTGAAAGAGGAGAGTTTTGATACTGCTTCAGATAACACTTCAGATTTTGAATTGCCCCTTCAAAATCCTTTTTTTGAAGCTGTTTAACAGCTTTTCTATAAAGGGGTTTCTCGCCGAATAAAAGAGGTGGATAGCTGCTCAACAAGAATTGCCTCTTTGAGACGAGGACAGCCGTTATGTCTTCTATAGACTGAAGTCTATCTCTCAATTCATCATCAAAATATGATAACTCTTCAACAGCTTTTATTAAAGCCCTTTGTAGTAACTTTGGATGCTTTTTGATGAACTCCAATATTTCTTCCACAGTGCCACAAATCAAAGACGTGGAGCCCACCGAATAAACATCACCTGTTGATTTTCCCGAAACAACACTCACGGGGTCTATTATATCCCCCGCAATAAAAATACGATCAGAACCATTGTGTTTCAAAATAGCCCCGCCGGATTGGATAATATAAGCGCAACTAACTTCTTGACCCTGTCGAGCGATCTTTTCATCAGGGTTGAATTTCACTTCTTTCACAAAGACAACTCCTTTTCTAAAAATCAGCACCCCTATCGGGGCGCTGCATTACCAGAGTTTGAGTTCATTGAGGTTCTTCTCAACAATCTCCTTCGTATCGCGAGCGATGACCAGCTCTTCATTGGTGGGGACAATGAGCACCTTTACCGTTGAATCGTGGGTCGAAATGATCTTCTCACAGGCTTTGCAATCATTTTCTTTTTCGTCAAGCGTTATTCCCAGATATCCGAGATATTTAGTAACTACATTTTTTCTGAGGTAAGGACTATTCTCTCCAACGCCTGCCGTAAAGGAGATGGCATCAACTCCATTCATGGCAGCTGCATAGGCACCAATATATTTAGCGATCCTGTATTCGTATATGTCATGAGCTAATTTACAGATGGGATCGCCTGCAATAGCACCATCCTCGATCTCTCTCATGTCACTGTATTGCCCACGTGTCAGGCCCAGCACACCGCTTTTTTTGTTGAGTATCTCAGTGATTTCTTTTGGAGAAAGTCCTTCCTGTTCTTGTAAGAACGGAACAATAGCGGGGTCAATATCGCCAGATCTGGTTCCCATTATGAGACCTTCAAGGGGGGTAAAACCCATGGAGGTATCAATAGATTTCCCGTGTTTCACTGCAGCGATGGAAGCACCATTTCCGATATGAACTGTGATTATTTTAAGCTCTTCTAAGGGCTTTTTCAAGATGACTGCTGTCCTTGCCGCGACATAACGATGGCTTGTACCATGAAATCCATATCTTCTGATTTTGTATTTCTCGTAATATTCATAAGGAATAGCGTATAGGTAAGCTTTGGAATCCATGGATTGATGGAAGGCAGTATCAAAGACTGCCACTTGTGGGACGCCGGGCAGAAGCTCCATGGTAGCCTTTATGCCTTGAATATTCGGTGGATTGTGTAATGGAGCGAGGAAAGCGTTGGCTTCAATCTCTTTAATAACTCTGTCAGTGATCCTTACAGAAGAAGCGAAGAGTTCTCCACCATGAACGACCCGATGTCCTACAGCGTCGATTTCAGAAGTGTCTCTGATTACTCCCATTTTTTCGTCGATTAGTGTCGAAATAATCAGGTTGAGTCCTTCCTTATGGTTTGCAACATCCCTGTTTATCTCATACTTATCTGCGCCCTTTTTGTGTTTCAATCTGGAGCCGGGTATACCAATCCTTTCGAGAAGTCCTTTTGCTAGAGCAGTTTCATTATCCATTTCAAGCAACTGGTACTTGATAGAGGAAGAACCACAGTTAATAACCAGTACTTTCACAGAATACACCTCCAGAATCAGGCTTTATTTGCACAATCGAGTAATCTCATTCGGTCTTTTATAACTTTCTTTACGTACTCTTTTGAAGTTTTGAAGTATTTTCTCGGATCAAATTCGGCAGGATTACCTGCAAGGAACTCTCTTAAGCCTGCGACAAAGGCCATTCTGAGATCAGTATCCGTATTTACTTTGTTTATGCCATACCGGACAGCCTCTTTAAGGATTTCAGACGGTACACCCTTAGCTCCTTTGAAATTGGCGCCATACTCCTCCGCTAACTTCACTATTTCTTGTGGAACACTCGAGGCTCCATGAAGCACAAGAGGTTTGTTAGTGAGATTTTTGACCTTTTTAAGCCTATCGAAATCGAGCTTTGCAGCTCCTTTGAATTTGAAAGCACCATGACTCGTACCTATTGCCGGAGCAAGAAAATCAACACCAGTCTTTTCAACAAATTCAGCCGCTTCATCGGGATCAACTAACGCGGCTTCATGTTCTTCGACTATGACGTTATCCTCGATTCCCACGAGTCTGCCTAGCTCGGCTTCCACTGAAACACCAACACTGTGAGCAATTTCAACGATCTTTTTCGTTATCTTAAGGTTTTCTTCGAAAGGATATTCCGAGGCGTCTATCATTACGGATGAATAGCCTGCTTTTATGGCTGCCATAATAAATTCGAAGTGTTTTCCATGATCTAAGTGCAATGCAACGGGTATATCAATGGTGTCGGCGTATGCTCTTACCATGTCGACAAAGAGTTTTGCTCCCCTCAGAATGTTTCCATTACCAGCGTATTTAATTGCTCCTTCAGATGTTTCGATTATCACCGGTGCCCTCTCTTCGAGGCCAGCTTCAATGATTACCTGTAAAAATTCGAGGTTATTGATGTTTAAAGCTGGTACAGCATAGAATTCCTGACTCGCCTTTTCGAGAATTTCCTTTGTATTTACGTATGCCATGTATGCATCCCTCCTCCTAAAGATTATAACACTGGAAAAACTGTTCTCAATATTATGGTGAAAGCTGCCATACACCCTGGTCTTCTGTTATAAACCCCTTCAATTGCAGGTCTAGTAACTCTTCTACGAGTTGACCATATTCAATCCCTGTAGCCAACAATAGTTGATTGAAATCCATTGGACCTGTTTCTAAACTGTTCAAAACAGCGGAATCAGGGTATTCCTCTTTAAAGATTGTAGTGGAAAAATTAGGGAACTCCTCCAGAACATCTTCGATTCTGGTTATTAACTTGGCACCGTTCTTAATCAACCAATTGGTCCCTTCGGAATTTTTTCGGGTAATATCACCAGGAACGGCAAAAACATCTCTGCCGTTTTCCAATGCCAACTTAGCTGTTATTAAAGAGCCACTCTTAATTGCTGCCTCGACAACCAGAACCGCTTGAGAAAGACCCGCGATGATCCTGTTCCGCCTTGGGAAATTTTGTTTCAATGGAGGGGTACCGGGCAAAAATTCGCTCACAATACATCCATTATTGGCTATACGAAGGAACAGTTCTCTATTACTCGAAGGATAAATAACGTCGATACCAGTTCCAAGAACAGCTATGGTCCTGCCACCGGAGTCCAGACTCCCCTTGTGGGCAGCAGCATCAATCCCGGCAGCCAAACCACTCACTATGACCAATCCCTTTTCATCAAGCTCTTTTGCTAATTTTTGTGCCACATTTATTCCATACGCTGTCGCCTTTCGCGAGCCAACGATGGATATCGCCGGTTCTTCTAGAAGCAGTTTTTTTCTGCCTTCGAAAAAGATTACGGTGGGAGGGGAATAGGAGTTTCTTAAGATATCGGGATACACTTCATCGAGATAAGTGATCAGGTGATTTTTGTACTTCTCAATGTACTTCTCTACCTGAGAAATATTTGAAAGCATCTTTTTTTGCTTTTTTTCGGTTAGAAAACTGATTCGGCTTGTTAAAAGTTCTTTCAAGCCGATACCCTCATATATTAACTTTTCCATTTCCTTTGTGGTGAAATCACCTGAAAGAGCAATTAAAGCATATTCAAATCTTTCCATTTTTACTTAGAGTATGAAGGCACTCAAATCTTCGTTTTCCGCGATATCCTTGATCTTCGAGTTCACGTAATTTTTATCTATTACGAGCTCTTTTGGTCCAACCTCAGGAGCTTCATATGAGATATCCTCGAGGACTCTCTCAACAACGGTATAAAGGCGCCTTGCACCTATGTTCTCAAGTTTTTCATTGAGTTCGAACGCAACGCGAGCAATCTCTCTGAGACCATCATCCGTGAAACTCAACTCGATTCCTTCTGTCTGGAGCAAGAATTTATATTGTTTAATAATTGCGTTTTTGGGTTCTGTGAGGATGCGGTAGAAATCATTTTCAGTAAGCGCATCTAATTCAACTCTAATGGGAAATCTACCCTGAAATTCTGGTATCAGATCGGAAGGTTTACCTACATGGAAAGCACCAGCAGCTATGAACAGTATAAAATCGGTCCGAATCGGACCATACTTTGTGTTAATAGTAGTGCCTTCGATTATTGGAAGCATGTCTCTCTGCACGCCTTCACGAGAAACATCGACACCGCCTTTTCCGCTTCGTGAGGTAACCTTATCGATCTCATCAATGAAGATAATTCCTCGGTTTTGAACCCTATCCAGAGCTTCAGAAATAACCTTATCCATATCAAGCAACTTTTCGGCTTCTTCAGGCAAAAGAAGTTTTCGCGCTTCTGAGATTTTCATTCTTTTTTTCTTTTTTTTCTTGGGTAACATACCACCGAGGATACTGGACATATCTATGCCCATGTCTTCCATGCCCGGGATCATGATCATGGACTGGGCCCGTTCTTCCATCTCGACTTCGATTTCAAAATCTTCAAGAGTTCCCTGTCTGAGCTTTTCGCGGTATTCTTCTCGCCGGGCTCTGAGCCTTTCGGCTTCTTCGGGTGAAGGACGTTGTTGGGGTGTTCCCTGGAATAATTCGAATATGTTCCTTGGTTGTTGATTCTTCGGTTTTGCGCCCGGTACAAGTGCGTCCAGAATTCTCTCTTCCACGAGAAACTTTGCCTTTTCTTCAACACCTTTCATCTTTTCTTGCTTGACCATGTTTATGCCTGCATCGACAAGTTCTCTGATCATAGAATCAACATTTTTACCTACATAGCCGACTTCTGTAAACCTTGTGGCTTCAACTTTTAAAAAGGGAGCACTCGATAATTCTGCAAGTCGTCGGGCTATTTCAGTCTTTCCAACGCCAGTGGGTCCAATCATAAGAATATTCTTTGGAACGATGTCCCTTCTTATTTCCTCAGGCAATTTCTGCCTTCTGATTCTGTTTCTGAGCGCTATTGCTACTGCTTTTTTCGCTTCACTCTGTCCGATTATGTATTTATCTAGTTCCTGTACGATTCGCTTGGGAGTTAACTGCTCTAGATCTATTGCAAACATTATTTCACCTCCAGAACCTCAATGGAGAAGTTCGAATTTGTGTATATACAGATCTCACTCGCAATTTCCATAGATTTTCTGGCAATTTCCTCGGCATCCATGTCCGTATTTCTCATTAGAGCCCTCGCTGCTGCAAGAGCATATGAGGCACCGGACCCGATAGCTATCACGTTCTCATCAGGTTGAATTACTTCCCCGCTTCCTGAAATCAACAAAATATTGTCTTTGTCAGCCACAAGGAGAAGGGCTTCCAGGTTGCGTAGAATTTTATTTGTGCGCCATTCTTTTGCAAGATTAACAGCAGCTCTCAGAAGACTTGAGTTGCTCTCGCGGTACTTCTCCTCAAATTTCTCAAAAAGCGAAAGGGCGTCAGCTACCGAACCAGCAAATCCTGCAAGGACCTTTCCATCTCCAAGTTTTCTCACTTTCCTTGCCGAACCTTTCATCACCGTGGAACCAAGCGTTATTTGACCATCGCCGGCAATGACAGTTTTGTTTCCTCTCTTTATAGCGATAACTGTTGTTCCGTGCATTTTTTCCATTAAGGCACCTCCTTTTTGTTCCTTAGGGCTTCTCTTACCACGTTTTCTATGAGTTCTTCGAAGGTCATTCCCATGGCTTTAGCAGACTGAGGAAGATCGCTCAGTTCCGTGAGTCCGGGTATTGTATTTACTTCCAGAAAATAAAATTCGTTATCTGAAAGTATTCCATCGATTCTAATCATATGTCTGCAGCCCAATATGGAAAAGACCTCTTTGGAAAGTTGTACGAGTTTTTCAACCTGTTTTTCAGAGAGTGGCGCAGGAACGATGAATTCTGTCAAGCCGCTAGTGTATTTTGCTTCGAAGTCGTAGAAGCGCTTTTTTGGCTTTATTTCAAGTATAGGGAGCACAACAGGTTCGCCATTTATTTCCAGGACTGATATTGAAAGCTCCCGACCCGTTATAAAATGTTCCAGCAATATATCCCCGTACAATTTCAACCCCTTTGAAAGTGCAGGCTTCAGCGAAGGAGGGTTTTGAATAAGTTCTATTCCAATACTAGAACCTTCTGAATTTGGCTTAACCATTGCTGGAAAATAAGACCAATCCAGTTTTTCAATTTCTTCGTTTGAACATAATTTCAAATGATATGGTTGCTTAGTAATTTCGCGAGTTATTCTGTATGTAATCTCTTTATCAAAACATATAGCACTTGCGAGAGCTCCCGACCCCGTGTATCTTATCCCACTCAGATCGAAAAGGGACTGAATTCTTCCGTCTTCACCAAATTTCCCGTGTAATGCAATAAAAACCAGATCGTGGTTTTTTAACCCGAAAAGTTCTGTCAAGTTGTCTTTGTTTAGTTCAAAAGGGGTTACCTGATACCCTAGTCTCTTGAGAACATCAACAACTCTTTTTCCACTGATCAGTGAGATGTCCCTTTCAAGTGAAAACCCACCGTAGACCACTGCGACCTTTTCTTTCATATTCTCACTCTTTTGCTTCTTTTTTACAGTTTTCGCAATATAAGACCTTCTTCCCGCCTTTTTTGGCGAGATATACCAGCCCTTGACCACAGGATGGACAAATTTCCCCTGATGGTTCATTCCAGAAAAGTTTTCCGCATGAAGTACATTTGAAATAGCTCTTTCCTTTTTTGCTGCGAAGCTTCGCGATCTTTCCCCCACAATCAGGACACGGAACATCTATCGTCACGTTTCTGGTGTATTTACAATTGGGGTATGCTGAACAGGCAATAAACTGCCCGAACTTTCCATTTCTCATCACCAAAGGAGCACCACATTCTGGACATTTTTCATCGAGAAGTTCGCCATTCTCTCCTTTAACTTTTACATGTTCAGCTAACAGAATTTTCCCGTTAACCAATGGTGCAGTCAGCTCCATATTGAGTGTTTCGTTTTTTCCACAAGAAGAACACTTGAGATACCCGCCGTAACGACCAAAAGTGATATTCATCTCTCCACCACAATGGCATTGTTTGTCAGTTGGATAAAACAGTTTTATCTTACCGGATCTTATGGCTTCTGTGATTCTTGAAAGATCCTGGGCGAAGTTCAAATAGAACTCCCTGATTATTTCCTTCCATTCTCTATTTGATTTCTCTATTTCATCGAGCCTAGCTTCCATATTTGCTGTGAATTTTTCGTCGATTATTTCGGGAAAACCTTTATTTAGAAAGTCAGCGACAATATTTCCGAGGATGGTAGGAACGAGTTCGCGCTTCTTTTTCACAACATATTTGCGCTCAAGTAGTGTGGAGATGATGGTTGCATAGGTTGACGGACGACCTATGCCCTTCTTTTCGAGTTCTTTCACCAGAGAGGCTTCTGTAAACCTCGCAGGTGGAGTTGTTTCATCCTCTTCCCAGAGTACCTTTTCCGGTGTAAATTCCGCTCCCACAGGGAGAGAAATCTCCAATACATCTTTCTCTGACTTTCTGAAATAGAGTATCTCAAAGCCAGCAAATCTGAGTTCTTCCCTTGTGTGTTTGAAGACGAATTTACCATTTTCGTCTGCAATTTTCGTTTCCACAACATCATATTCAGCAGGTGCCATTTGAGATGCCATAAATCTATTCCATATCAATTTGTAGAGTTTCAGATGATCACCACTGAGGAGGTTGGATTTCCCAACAAACTCCGGGGTCTTTTCCGGGTAGGTGGGTCTTATAGCCTCATGCGCATCCTGTACTTTTTTACTGGTTTTCTTTGTTCGATGAGTACCGCCAACGAATTCTTCACCAAAACGTTCTTTGATCAAGGTTTTTGCCTTTTCCTTTGCTTCGGCTGAAATCCTTGTGGAATCTGTCCGCATGTAAGTAATGAAAGCCATAGTACCTTCGGGTGTCTCGACGCCTTCGTAAAGCTGCTGTGCTATTTTCATGGTTTTTGCTGCGCTCCATCCCAGTTCATTTATTGAAGCCTGTTGCAATGTTGAAGTTATGAATGGTAGCGGTGGCTTCCGTGAACTTGTTCTTCTCTTATGATCCATTACATAAAGTTTTGTTTTGGAGAGCTCTTCAATTATTCGATCCTTTTTTTCGATTGAAGTTATGGACTTGTTATTGAATCTTTTTCCTTCGAGTTCTGTTAAGGGAATCTTCTTGCCTTTGAATTTTAGAAAGATCTTGTAATACTTGTGAGGTTTGAAAGCTGCCCTTTTACTTTCAAGGTCTGCTATGAATTTAAGAGCGACAGATTGAACACGGCCAGCACTAAGGCCACGCTTCATTGCTTTCCACAATAGCGGACTCAATTTGTAGCCAACGATTCTATCCAGGACACGTCGTGCCACCTGGGCGTTTACTTTGTTGATATCTATCCTCCTCGGTGCTTTAACTGCCTCTTTAATTACTTTCTCCGTTATCTCACTGAATACGACTCTGTTTTTATCATCTTCAGGAAGGTTCAATATTTTTGAGAGGTGCCAGGCAATAGCTTCTCCTTCACGGTCCATATCCGAAGCCAGCAGAATCTTTTTGCCTTTAGCCATCCTTTTTAATTCGCTGACGACCTTCTTTTTGTTCTTAAGGATTTCGTAACTTGGCTCGAAGGTCTTAAGATCTATCCCAAACTCAGACTCTGGCAAGTCTCTCACGTGCCCTTTGGAAGAGGTTACCTCATACCCTTTACCGAGATATCTCGCTATTGTTTTTGCTTTCGCAGGGGATTCTACAATTACAAGTGTCTTTTGCAAGATACCACCTCTTATAAGTTATCGCGATTTTTCATGTATATCCGTCTGTTTAGGAACCGATCGTAATTACTCCATCCATTTCCTGTACCGTTGTATTCACGCGTCTCTATTTCTCTAAATTGCGCAATTTTTGAGTCCAGATTGTCGGCCATATGAAGTACCATAGCTTCTGTTGTTTTAGGTACTACAGGTGATCCCCAATCCATTTCGCCGTGATGCGAAAGTACTAAATGTTTCAATTCAGTCTTCAAGTTATTGGGAAAGTCTGGTATTTTTTCTATACGTTGACTTACCATTTCCAGACCAATAGATATATGGCCCACCAGCTCACCTTCGTCAGTCTTTTCAATGCCTGAACTTCCGATACCATATTCTTTAATTTTGCCGATGTCATGTAAAATGGCTCCTGAAATCAACAGATCTCGGTCTATAGATTCTGGATATTTCGAGGCTAAAAACTCGCATAGCTCGACTACTGATAATGTGTGTTCAAGGAGTCCGCCTTTGTACGCATGATGAACCTTTACTGCAGCAGGCGCTGTTATGAATGTCCGGATAAACCCTTTTTCTTCTTCAAAGAAAATTTTCAGCAGTTTCTTGAGATAATCATTTCTCAAATCACTGATGTACATGAGTAATTTATCGAACATGTCAGAAACATTGCGCTTTGTAACTGCAAGAAATCTTTGAACATCATAACTACCTTCTTCAAGAAGTGTTAACCCCTTCTGTGGATCTAGATTCAACTGTAACCTTTCATCATAGACCACGACTTTGCCTTTTGCTCTGACAATGGCTCCGATGGGAATCATTGTATCATTCTCTTCAGCATTATGCCAATCTATGGCTCTAATAGCTCCTGTTCTATCACCCAGAGTCAACAGAAGGAATTTCTTACCATCTTTTGCCTCCTGAAGTCTTTTTGAAAGTACTTTGAGATCAGCATTTACAACCATGCCAGGTTTCATCTCTGAGACAAAAGACATTTCTTTACCGCCGGTCACCTGATTCAGTAAACTTTTTGCATCTTCACCAAGTATGTCTCTCAATTTCATCGAGAATTCTCCCTTCTGCGATAGATCCTCGGTACCCTTGAAGTTATGGTACACGTAACCTCATAATTGATAGTATCTATAAGCTTTGCTATTTCTTCCACCGTTATACGTTCTTCACCTTGCTTGCCTATTAATACCACCTCATCCCCTATTTTAGGTTTTTTCGAGAGGTGGCTCACATCCACTACGAATTGGTCCATACACACCCTACCCAGGATTTTACACCGCTTCCCTCCTATTAGAACTTCTCCTCTATTTGAAAGTTTGCGATTATAACCATCTCCATAGCCCACGGGCACTGTAGCCACAGTCATTTCTTTTCGCGCTATAAACGTTCGACCATAACTGATGCTATCACCTTTTTTCAATTTTTTAACATAGGAAACCACGGATTTCCATGAAAGAACAGGCTCCAGCTCGTTTATCTGGAATGCCTCAGATGGCTGCAGGCCATAGCTTGCGATGCCTATTCTGGCGTAATCAAATTCAGAACAATTGAAACGAAGAGCTCCAGCACTGTTGGCAACATGGATAATCGGTATTGTAATCCCTATTTTTCTAATAGATTCAAGAAATCGCCGAAAGTCCCTGAGCTGTCTCAAAGAAAAACTCTCGTCCCTCTCGTCGGCCACCGCAAAGTGTGTGTAAACACCTTCGAGAAAATAACCTGAATCGACGATGTCTTTTGCCAGTTTCAAAGCACTTTCGACGTCTGGACCAAGTCTTCTCATGCCAGTATCCACATTGAGGTGGACTTTAAGACCTTCAGGGACTCGTTCTTTAATCCTTTTAAACTGTTGTTCGCTGTAAATAGTTATAGTCAGGTCATTGGCCAGTACTTCCTTTGAATATTCAGGATCGAAATAGTTAAAAACGATAATGGGAATTTTCACACCAGCTTCCCTTAGTTCCAGAGCTTCTTCAACAAAAGCAACGGCAAGTTTGTTTATCCCGTTTTCAATTGCCACCCGTGACAACTCAATAGCACCGTGACCGTAAGCGTTAGATTTCACAACAGCCATTACTTTTGTTGGTGAGAGTTTTCTGGAAAAGAACATCAGGTTGTTAATGTAAGCTGTAAGATCGATTTCCAAAAAAGTTCTTCTGCTCAACATAGCATCAAAAAAAAGCGCGCTAAGCGCGCCATTAGACTGCTCTTTGAACTTTACCAGCTTTCAGACAACTGGTGCATACTCTCATTCTCTTGACTTTACCATCAACAAGAACCCGGACTTTCTGTACGTTTGGCTTCCACCAGCGTTTGCTCTTCTTGTTGGAATGGCTGATGGTGTTTCCGGTCGATGGACTTTTTCCACATACTTCGCATACCTTAGCCATTTTCAGGTCCTCCTTCCTGATACACTCCATTACATTATAGTTTAGATGCATCTTTATTTCAACGCATATTTTACCATTAAACAGATTTTCCAATTAAATTAATGGTATCATTTGGTTAAAAGCCGTTAATCGAAGGGGGGAAAACATGTTCTGTTATTTGTTCGATCTGGATGGTACCCTTACCAGAAATTCAGATGAAGAATTCATCAGACTCTATTTCAGATTGATTGCAAAACACACAGGTAACGTGGAACTAACCAACAGGATCAAGTCCGCGGTTTTCATAGCCATTGAAACAATAAGCCGGAATACCGATGGCAGAAACAATTTTGACAGGTTCATGGAAAACTTCGCCATGAAGATGGGAAGTGGTACTCCCGAATATTGGACGGATTTCTTCATGGATTTCTATAACACAACCTACGATGAACTCAGGAATTTCGTAGCCCCTAGAAACGAGGTTATCGAAACACTCAAGAAACTTAAGTCGCAGGGGCATAGAATAGTGCTGGCAACAAATCCCGTATTTCCCTCCATTGCAATAGAAAAGAGAATAAGATGGATTGGTCTTAACCCTTCTGATTTTCACTATATAACGACAATGGAAAACAGCTACAATTTGAAACCATCAGCTGAGTACTATAAAAGAATTCTGGAGGAAATCAATTGTGTTCCTGAGAACAGCATTATGATTGGTAATGATCCAATACTGGACGGGGCTTGTGGTAAAGTGGGCATTCAGTTTATCGACGTGTCATCGATTGAAAAAATTATCGATGATATGAAGAACTGACTGGTAAAAGAGTTATTAGCCCATCAAGCTCCCTCGCCTTTATCTTTTCAGCAAAACTCTCCAGAAGAATTTGGTCATCAACGATTTCCACAATAATAGGCAAGTCTTCACTCAGTGTGAAGAAATCCGATCTTTTCAAATGGCGCTTCAGTCCGAAGCCCATTATTCCACGGTATACGGTGGCACCTTTCAATCCCTCTTCGTAGGCCATTTTTATGATTTCTTCATAGGCAGGTTTCCCATCCAGTTTGTCTGTTTCGCCAATGTAAATTTTCAAACATCCGTATCCCATATTTTCTCCCCCCAATCATAAACTTCTGCCGATTATCAGCCCAAAAAAAGCGGCGGTAAATCCGCCAAAGATATTCAACAGGAAATAAACACTAAAAGCACTATAAGATTGCTCCTGTATCAGCCTGAGTCCTTCATAAGAGAATGTGGAGAATGTTGTAAAGGCTCCGAGAAAACCTGTGGCAAAGAAGAGATAAAAAGCTCTGCTCACCTCGGTTTTTTTAAAAGCAAATGCTAGAAAAAGCGACAGCACAAAACTCCCTGCAATATTAACAATCACAGTTCCCAGGGGAAGTGAAAGAAATCCGTAACGCTCATTTATCAGCTTACTTAAAATGTATCTTGCGATGGCACCGATGAAGCCTCCAAATCCGATAGCCAGATATCTCGTCATAGTTCACCATTGAATAAACTGGATTGAACTCCTGCAGATAATTTTTTAACAAAGCTTTCTACGATATCAAGTACATGTTCCCTATCGCTGATGTTGGCGATGAAATCGTATCTATCTCCATCAATAATCAGTTTTTCTGACTCTTTGTAGTTTTCAAACCAGCTGTCATAAAGACTGTTTAAGCGCTCTAAATATTCTGTTTCAATCTTACTTTCGTAACCTCTCCCCCGCATTCTAATGCGTTCAATAAGGGTGGAAACAGAACATTTAATGTAAACCATTCCTGCTGGAGTCTTGAGATGATCGGAAAGGGTATAAAAAGTGTCACGATAGAGTTTCCAGTCCCTCTCGTCGATATATCCCATCAAGTGAAGATTTTTTGCGAATATCTCCACATCTTCATAAATTGTTCTGTCCTGAATAATAACTTTCCCTACATCGTCAACTCTTTTCAAAAAATCAAAGCGTTTTATGAGGAAGAAGAGCTGAGAATGAAAAGCCCACCGTTTCATGTCAGAATAAAAATCTTTCAAAAAGGGATTTTCATCAACAGCTTCATACACGGGAGTGAACCCAAGTGACGTTTCAAGTAATGAGGTCAGCGAAGATTTGCCTGCCCCAATATTTCCACAGATACCTATAATCATGACTGAAATCTCCTTTCTATCTGCTCGAAAATAAACTTTAGGTCCTGCTCATTTTTTACAAAATCAAGATCCGTTGTGTCTATCTTCAGAACCGGTACATCATTGAATTTTTCGAAGAAATTTTCATAAGCATCGGCAAGAAGTTCAATGTAATTGCGATCCATACTGCGTTCAAAAGATCTGTCTCTCAAAGTTATTCGCGACATGAGAACATCCACTGACGCATAGAGATAGATTATCAGCTCTGGTTTGGGAACCTGTTCTCTGAGAAGATTGAAAATTTTTTCGTACAGCATCTTCTGATCATCTTTTAAGGTCAAAGATGCGAAAAGATGGTCTTTTTCAAAGATGTAATCTGAAACAGCTCCGGCTCCTTCTTTCAATTTTTTAGCGAGTTCAGTTTGTTGGTTGAACCTGCTCAGCAAAAAGAATAGCTGTGTCTGAAACGCCCATCTATCCATGTCCTCGTAGAACTTTTCAAGGAAAGGATTCTCTTCGACAACCTCCAGAACTGTTGGTAAAAAGTATCTGCGGGAGAGGTATCTAACAAGAGTAGTTTTACCAACCCCAATAACTCCTTCAACTGCAAGATATTTACCCGTGAGTTTCGTCAGCATCATATTGAGTTCTCCTCCACTTATCCAATAAAGTTTTAATGGTGTTCAAAACGGGTTCAAGATACCACTCCACCGCATCTTTTTGTCCAGGGACGGATAATACAACAGAATTCAAAATTGTCCCGGCCGCACAACGGTATAACGAAAATTCATGGTTTTTTTTGAGGGCATTATGTACCATTGAGATTTCCAATCCCTGGGCTCGCTTGTCGATAATCGAAAGCACAGCTTCCGTCGCAATATCTTCCCTGAGGAGCCCCGTCCCTCCCAGAACAATGACGAGCTCGCTGTCTCTGGCCGTAGAGAAAATAGCTTCCTTCAAAGCGCTCATCACAGGCTCCACACTCTCTTGAGTGTAAACCTCAAAGCCAAATTTCGCGAGTATTCTTTTACATAATTCTATCGTGTAGTTTGATTCATCATATCCAGATTCAAGAACTCTCAAAATTGAAGCGGTGTACATAAAGCACCTCCGGATCATTTATATAACACGCAAGCACTTGTACCAGCAACCCTGATTATTCCCTTCGCTATTCTTATTACATTATTTCCGGCTGTTTCGCCATCAACGACCTGTTTCCATTCCCCGTCAGGCAACTTGAAAAATACTGGCGTTGTATTCCCATTCAATATCACTATGATATCCTTCCATTCGTCACCAACGGCCCCTCCGTTGATCCTAAAGGCCACCATCCGTTTTTGGGGTGTATTGAGGAACGATATATTTTTTCTGATATCATCAGAAGTACGCATTCTGAAAGCGATATGATTTTTCCTCAATTCGATTAGCCCTTTGTAGTACAGGAAGATATCGTAGAACTCAGCCTTGCGTTTCCAGTCGAATTTGTTTACTTCGATTCCCGCGTTATAACTGTTATCGTTGCCGTATTTAGTTCTGCAAAAATCCACTCCGCCATGTAAAAAAGGTATACCCTGAGAGAGCAATATTATCGCGTTGGAAAATTTCTGAGCAGACTTCAAGAGCTCAATATTTGTACTACCTATTGCTTCAGTGTTTTTGTCCCATAGGGTAAGATTATCGTGAGAGCTGACGTAGTTGATAGTTTCCTCAGGATCAGACGTAAAATCGTAGATTCTGTTGTCGTATGAGATACTTCCAACAATGCCACGTTTTATCCTCGTTTCTTTGGCCCGACTTCCAAGGGCAAACCCCTTTAATTTCTTATTGAAAACACTACCGATTATGGCATCTCTTATGCCATCATTGAAGACGGCAACACGTAAACCTTTTTGATCGCCCTTCCCGAAGGTAATATTTGCACCCCAGCCTCCCCAGGGTTCTCCATAGATGAGGATCGTAGGATCTTCCTCATGAAGGGCTTTTTCAATAGCTTTCACGGTTTCTTTGTCAAAGAGTCCAAGAAGATCAAAACGGAAGCCATCAACATGGTATTCACGAACCCAATAAAGAAGCGAATCCACTATGAACTTTCGCATCATTGGTCTTTCGGTGGCGATCTCGTTACCGACGCCAGAGCCGTTGGTATAAGAACCTGTATTGTCTGTCCTGTAGAAATAATACGGAACAGTCTGATCAAAGGGTGAATTTGGTCCCGTCTGAGCTGTGTGATTATAAACGACGTCAAGGATGACTCTTATGCCGTTTTCATGTAATGCTTTTACCATTTTCTTGACTTCAGTTATTCTGGCCAGAGGATTCGAAGGGTCTGTACTGTAGTGCCCTTCGGGAACCCAATAAAGGAAAGGATCGTATCCCCAGCCATATTGATTTTCTTCACCCTCTTTGAGATAAAAAATGTCGTGTATTGGCATTATATGCACATGGGTGACACCCAATTCTATTAAATGATCGAGGCCAACTTTTATCCCCATCGTATTAGTCGCGCCTTTTTCCGTGAGCCCCAAATATTTTCCTTTATGGATTATGGTTGTTGAAGGGTCGCCAGTTATATCAGCAACATGAATTTCATAGATTATGGCGTCTTCATAGGCCTCCATTGCTGGCCTCGTATCAGATATCCAACCATCGAAATTTGTTTTTGAAAGGTTCACCACTACGGATTTTTCGCTATTCTTGGTAACGGCCTTCGAATACATGTCCACAGTTTCTCTCAGCTTCCCATAGGAGAAAAACCGGTATTTATAAGCTTTCAAGTGAAGGTCTCCAGGTACCGTTACGCTCCACACTCCTCTATCTTCCCTGTTCATGGGAATTACCATAGAAGGTTCTTCGGCATCATAGTCGTTGTACAATAAAAGTTCCGCTCTACTCGAGACGGGGGACCAGATCCTGAACTCTGTTTGTTCTGGTGAATATATTGCCCCCAGTTCTCCGGAATAGTAAAAACGATTATCATCAAGCACTTTTCTGCAAATAACAGTCTTTTCAATATAACCTTCGATATTCAAGAGAATTGGCTTTGAGATATCTTCGGAATTGAGGGGCTCCTCGAGGAGGATTTTTATATACTTGGTCATTGAGATATCAGTAGGATCCGCTTTAGACACACTTCGAATACTTAAGTCTTTCCCACCAACACTCAATCGTACTCTTCCTGACCATTTTTTGGTGTTGAAGGGTGTGGAGAGATATACGTAAATTTCTGAAAAACTATCGAGAAAAGCAGCCTTAATTCTCGGGCTTAGGTCAACTTTATCGGGGTTTGTATAGAAATCCATTTCTCCTTCGAGCACCCAAATCTCGGCTACACCACTTTCCGGTATATCGATGAATCTGTCTGCGTTTACATCCTTCTTTTCCCACTCTCTGAGCCGAACGATAAAGCCTAACTGCTCCCATCTATCATCAAAAGTAACGATAGCATACGGGCCAAATTCATCCGAATAAGTAAACTGGTAACTTTTACCAGCCAGACTCTGGGGCTTGTGCGGCCATATCCAGAGGTTCCACCCATCGTAATTGCCATCGTATCTGTGATAATGGACGATAAGAACGGTTCTTCCACCGAAGTCTTCCGCGACTTTTCCAGCGGAATATGCGGTGAAAGCCAGAAGGTTGACTGTTAGGAATAAGAATGCAAAAATCACTAAGAATTTTCGAAACATGAAGACACCCCCATCTTTATTCAATCGTATTGAGCTTAGATTCATTGATTCTTCTGTTTCAGAGAGCACTTCGTGTATTCTTCTACAATCCTGCTTCATTAACGATGACTATTTGCCTATTATAATAAAAACTTTGGAAAACTCATCGAAAAAAGTAGTATCGATCTTGATGCTTTCTAGGACGGATTCAAACTTTCTTTCATCGATCTAAACACTAAACTGATGCTCATTTTCGGCCCTACAACGAGCGCTTCTGTTCCTATATCTATAACCAGAGAAGCGAAATATAAGATCATATTTCCAGTTGACATTGCCTCAAATTCTGTGGATAAAAAGACTACAGTTATTATCAAGAAAAGAAGAGTCAGGTTGATGACGACTATCTCCGTGAAAAAGTATATCACTTCAAATCATCGGAAAAATAATTTCTCTTTTCGATATTTTTTGTAAATGTCTGATTGTTGCCTATAAGATATGATTAATTTGATATTATATACGTGTACTGTAATTGACTTAACAATTCCGTTTCTGGTATATTTTTAATGGTACAGGGCTTCCGAGCCCTCGGTTTTCTTATGAATATAATTCTAAAGCGATATACAGGGGGTGTGAATATGCGAAAAGGCGCAATATTGCTGGTTTTGTTCTTACTTCTGGTTGGCACTCTGTTACCAATTGAACTGAAAATCAACACGGTTTCTGCCAAACCGATGTTAACCGGACCTGGTGGACGGGTTTTCTTACGTTGTGATGCCGTTGGTGACGGCATACTCTCTTATCAATGGGAACCAGAAGAGGGAGCAATTATAAGGGACTATAAAAATGGTACCGCGGTCTGGAGAGCCCCCGAAGAGCCGGGTGCTTATTCGATAAGGGTCGAGGTCGTCTCCATTGCGGGAACATTGGAAGGCGAAGTAGTGGTAAAAGTAATGAGACCAGAAGATTTACCCAACCATCTTCCCGAAGTACAGTTGCTTTATCCCGATGATGGAAAGAAACTCTCACTGGAAGAAACGAATAATGGTGCTTTACTTCTCTGGTACGCTAATGATGAGGATGGTGACTATCTCTTTTACGATATTTATTTGAGTGAAACTTTACCCTTTAAGTCACCATGGATGGTCGATCATGACAGATTGGACATAAAAGCAAGAGATCTGAAAGGACACAGTAAATACTACTGGAAAGTAATCGCGAAAGATGGACGGGGTGGCCAGATGGAAAGTGAAATTTTTAGCTTTGAAACAGCCAACCATCCCCCCTGTATTAAGCTTGAAGATGTTGTGATCGATGAAGAACACCCGCTCAAATTGAATTTACTTGATTACGCTAGTGATGAAGATGGCGATCCGCTTACATTCAGTTTGTTGCCTGGATCGGTAGGTGAGATAGAAGGCTCAACCTACACCTATACACCATCGTACGACTCTTCTGGAACATACAGGGTAGCGATTGAAGTAAAAGATGGTGAACTCTCGGCATCCGATGACTTTATTCTTACAGTCAGGAATGTTGACAGAGCGCCGGAGGTCTCACTGGTTTCTCCTGCAATGGACACGGAGGTCTCGACAGAGGTCACCTTCAAATGGAATGTAATCGATCCGGACATAGAGGACGGATCTGATCCAGATGATTATGTTAGATCTACGGTATACTACGGTACTTCAAAGGATGAACTCAATTCTTTTATGACCGAACTAACAGAGTTTAAGGCAACATTAGCTCCTCACACAGATTACTACTGGAAAGTAAAAGTCGAAGATGCTTACGGTCTCACTGATGAGACAGATATTGTTCATTTTAGGACCAGAAACAGCCTTCCGTTCGTGCCCCAAATCACCGTGAATATAAATGAAGATGAGGAAAAAGCGATAGACTTGGGAGCTCTTATTCACGATCCCGATGAGGACGCTCTTACGTTCGGGTTGTTAGAAGATTACCCCGAACTCGGGCTCTCACTTGATGGTGCTGAGTTGGTTTTAAAACCTAGTTATGAGGCTGTTACAACACAAGAAGGCAGCAAAGAGTTTACGGTGAAAATGGTTGTTTCAGACGTGCAAGATAGCGTTGAGTTCTTCGTGCGTGTAGTTGTGACCAACGTGAACCGACCACCTATGGTAGAACTGCAAGCCCCGGTTGATGGTGATGTGGTTGATGCCGCTGAGGTCACTTTGAGGTGGACAGCCAAGGACCTCGACAACGACCCACTTCATTATGATCTGTTCCTTAGAGCTAATGAACCACCAATTGATGCTTATAATGAATTTACGTGGCTTAGTGAGACTTCCGCGACAGTTCAGTTACAGCCTCACACCAGATACTTCTGGAGAGTCGAAGCCACTGATGATGCCACCGTGGCATCGAGTCAACTGTGGAGTTTTACGACAGCGAACCACGCTCCTGTAGCCCTTGAGGCTAGCTTCACTTTCCCGGAACCCGAAGAAAAAGACAATCACCCCAAAAAGTACAGAATAAACTTCAGAGGCTATTTCACTGACCCCGATGGAGATAAATTGACCTTCAATAAAGTTGAAGGCATCGGTACACTCACTGAAGATGGTGATTTCTGGGTATATGTTGACAACGTCTCCAATGAAGGTGCTGACGGAACAGAAGAAAATCCTCTATCTGCAGGAGAGTACGAAATAACTCTGGCTGTTGATGATGGTTTTGGGGGAGTTACTGAAGTTACATATCCGATAACTATCATCGACACAAACGTACCTCCGACAGTAACAACGCCACAAATGTCCTATGTGGCTACTGATACTGAATTCGTGTTGAAAGTCCTTTTCTCCTGGACAGGTGCAGATATAGACGGAGATGGGATCATTTATACACTCCACCTTAAAGATATTGACACAGGAGAGGAGACCACGGTTGAAGGGCTTAAGGAAAGCGGATATGTCCTTGACATTAAGCCCCACACGAATTATGAGTGCTGGGTAACCGGTACTGATATACGCGAGACTGGTGACTCGAGGTCCAGTGACAGTGGTGTACTCATCTTCACAAGTATGAATAGGCTCTCCGTTGAACCCGTTGAACCTGTGGAAGTTAAGGAAGGTGAAGAAGCAATAATTTCTCTCCCGGAACGTGACATCGACGGAGATGAAATAAGTTATTCTATTGAAGGTGTAGTAGTTGAAGGAAGTAAGGTAAGCTACAAACCCGGATACGATGTTGTTACCCACGATAATCCAGAAGTTACTACAAGGGACATCGAGTTCAAAGGAACTGCCTGGGACGGGCATGACAGAATAGAGATAACGATTCCCTTCAGAGTCGTCGACGTGAACCGTGCTCCAATAATCAAATTAGTTTCGCCTGCAAACGACTCTGAAACTCCTACAACTGTTACGCTGGAATGGGTTGCAACAGATCCAGATGGAGACAACATGAAATTTACTGTTTATTACGGGCATTTAGAAGCTAATCTTACAGGAATTGATACGGCTGATAGCAGTTACACTGTAGATAATCTCGAATTGGGTAGCGAATACCTCTGGAAAGTGAGGGCCGTCGATCTATGGTCTGATCCCAAGGAGACTGAGACTGGATTCTGGAATTTTGCAGCTGTTATTCTCAACCCCAAGTGGTTCAGAGCCATGGATGGCCTCATCTACTCCAGTGCCGCAATGGTTGAAGGCTCTCCAGTCTTCGTTGCCATTGGCAAAAAGCTTTACGCACTCGATAAAGAAAGCGGCCAAACGCTGTGGAACTTCAAGGCTAAAGCTGACTTCAAAGCTTCACCAGTAATCGATGAGTATAAAAACATCTATATTGGTGATGAAAGTGGTAACCTGTACTCTATTAATCCTAATGGAGAACTGAACTGGTCCCTAAAACTGAATGGAGGGATAGAGTCAACCGTTGTTATTAATGGAGACAGAAAGCTCTTCGTAGGAACAACCAAGGGTAAGTTCTATTCTCTCAATGATTACGGTGAGATACTCTGGGAAAAATCACTGGGTAAAATAGTGTCCAGTGCAGCTGTATCTGAATCAGGAACGGTTTATGTGGGAGCGTCTTATGGAAAGCTTTACGCTTTAAGTCCTGAAGGAGAAGTTCTTTGGACATTTGAAGCAGGAGACTGGATAGAATCGGATATCACCATTGCAGAGAACGGAGACATAATATTCGGCTCGGATGATGGTTATCTGTACCGTGTCAACAATGAAGGTTCTCTTGTCTGGAAGTTCTACACAGGGAGCCCTGTCAGAAGTGGAGTGGCAATCACTGAAGATGGCACAATTTATTTTGGTGGATACGACAACAAATTCTATGCGTTGAACAATAGCGGTGAGGTACTCTGGACCTTCGAAACTGCAGGCCCGATTCATTCAACCCCAGCTCTGGCAGTGGATGAAACAATTATCTTTGGTTCTCTCGACGGAACACTTTATGCACTAAGGAATGATGGAACGCTTATCTGGAAGGCAAAATTCGACAACTGGGTATGGGCCAGTCCATTGATAGCAGAAGATGGCACTGTGTATGTCGGTTCCCACGATAGGCGCTTCTGTGCTTTCGAAACGAAGAATGGTGGACTTGCCCAAGCGTTCTGGCCAAAGTTCAGATTGAATAACCGGAACAACGCTAGCCTTATGAAGCCTGCTGTACCCAAATTTGTGGAGGAACTATTCAGGAAAGCTGGAGCATTGTATTTTGGTTCTATCGAGGATATAAGAGTCGATACTACAGCGATTGCAGGTGCTAAGGTGTTTACAAATCCCGAGAATCCTGAGATGAAAGCCACATTGTGGGAAGTGCCAGCCGAGGAACTTGCGAAGCAACTACACGAATCTGTCGATATAGATCTGCAGGGAGTTGATCTGTTGTTTGCAGTCGATGGTAACGGATTGTTCTTTGGAACTGTTGGCGAAAAACAGTTGGATCTCCTTGCCGTTCCAGCAAATTCCAATGCTTATGACTTCGATGGTAAACTCTTACCAGCAGATGTAATTGGTGAGCTAATTGATGCCGTTACAAGAACCGATGTAAGAACCACACTATTCGGTGCCCTTGCTTTCCAGGAATATGTAAACTTGTTCAAAGAAGGAGCGATCATTGAAGGTCCTAGAAATTACGCAGAACTATTCAAGCAGCCCTTCAGAATAGATAATATTTCGGGTGAGGAGATCATACTCGTAAGGACCTGGCTGATAAATATTGATGCCGAAGATGAGCGTCTTGAAACAGAGATGGTACCGCTCTACTCTGAATGGAACAGGCTGTGGAAACCAGAGATTACAACCCCGGTCTTTGGAAGGCTTGTGAGCTTAGAAGTTTCTGATGTGTTGAATTCATCACTCTATATCAGGGCTTTCGCCGATAATCTCAATGCTCCGTACATAAAGATTGACGGAAAACAAGAAGGTGCAGACGCCATTTACAACAAGATTGTTTCTCTGAAAGACGAAATACCTGAGAGTATTGAACTTGGCTCGGTATACAATCTCGTAATTACGAAGCACGTTGTTTCAGGAAGTTTCCTTGGTGGCTCTGTGATTTCCACCTCCACTGAGCTTCCTTCAAACATTGCCGACGAGAAGTATCAACCCCAGACTTTCGTTATCATGAAAGGCATTTCAGTAATAAAGTAATTTTATGGTACTACCGGGGTCTGCGGGCCCCGGTTTTTTTCTACCAACATATAGTTCGGATTGCTGACTTCATATGGATATTGAAGGAGATGGAGCAGTGAAACGAGTTGATGTTTTGAATGAAGATATGACCAGTGCACTGTTCAAACTCGCCTGGCCTGCTGTTTTGTCAATGTTGTTCCAGACGTTGTATAACATTACAGATGCCTTCTGGTTGGGAAAACTCGGGAAGCTGGAGATAAGTGCTCCGACGATCGCCTGGCCTGCTATCTTTCTTGTGCTATCACTTGGTGGAGGGATCACAGTAGCCAGTCTGGCACTTGTTGCACAGTATACCGGAAAGGGCAACGATGAACTGGCAAGGAAAGCAGCCGGACAGGCATTGAGCGTCACCTTTTCTTTTGCCATAATCGTTGGGATCATTGGTGGTTTTTATAGCAAAGAGTTTCTTTTGTTGTTAAAGATCCCTTCAGAGATGATCCCTTATACCAGAAGTTATATGTCCACGATTTTCTTTGGAACTCCCTTAGCTTTTGGCCTTTTTGCTGTAAGTTCTATTTTTACAGGTTGGGGAGACGCAGTAACTCCCATGAAATTAACAGCTTTCTCGGTGCTCTTTAACGCGGTACTGGACCCTCTCATGATATTTGGAATAGGGTTTCCTGCGTTGGGAGTCTTTGGAGCAGCGCTGGCAACGGTTATTTCCCGGGGCATCGTGCTGTTTTATGCTCTATATCTACTATTTTCAGACAAAAAAGGATTTGGACTACGGTTAAAAGACCTCATTCCTTCTAAAGGTATGATTTCAAAAATCCTAAAGGTCGGACTACCATCGTCCTTTGGAAACTCTATAACGTCCCTGGCTTTTCTTATCATCATCGCTATGATTTCGAGATATGGTTCCGTTGCAACTGCTGCGGTTGGGGTCGGAAACAGAGTGACCTCTATTGCAACAATGTTTTCTTTTGGGCTTGCTCAGGCTACTTCAACGATGGTTGGACAGTATCTTGGTGCCGGCGAGAATGCAAAGGCGTACAAAGTTGTTTGGAAGTCCTCAGCATGGAACATGCTGGTAGTTGGCGCGATTTGTACTCTAACCTTTGTTTTTGGCAGGGAAGTTACGATGGTGTTCATAAATGAACCGGATGTACTACTGGAGGGTATAAGATACTTCAGAATTGTCTCACTATCTGTTCCGTTTTTTGCAACTTTCAACATCTTTGATGCCGCATTGCGTGGTGCAGGACATACAGTGCTGTCGATGTTCATCAATATATCACGGCTCTGGGTAATAAGGATACCATTGATACACTATTTTGGCGCTTCAATGGGGACAACCGGTATTTGGTATGCAATGTTGATCAGCAACTTATTAATCGCGGCAGTATCAGCCGTGATAATTCTTTCAAAGACATGGTTGCGCAGGGTAATATGAACTTTGGAGCCGAAACTTTTGATAGAAAATCTTAACGTTATAAAATTCACATTCATATTCAAATATGCTAAAATCTAATTGACAGAAAATTCACAATCTCGTGCTTGGTGGCTACCGAATGGAGGTGCTTTCTTTAATGCCCGTTACCATTATTGTAGACGGTAAAGAGTACCAGGTAAATGAGGATCAAACCATACTTGAAGCTTGTCGTAGTATTGGGATCGATATCCCCACGCTTTGTTATCACCCGGCACTCTCTGTGGTCGGTTCCTGTCGCGTTTGTGTTGTAGAAGTGGAGGGAGCGAGAAACCTTGCCCCCGCCTGTGCCACAAAAGTAGCTGATGGAATGGTAATCAGGACTAATTCAGATCGAGTCAAGAAATCCGTGAAGTTCAATCTCGGTCTTCTACTCTCCAATCATCCCAATGACTGTATGACTTGTGATGTCAACGGAAGATGTGAATTCCAGGATCTTATTTACCAGTATAACGTCAAAGATATGTTCCCCAAAGAGCTAAGAAATGTTCCGTACGATGAATCGAGCCCTTCACTGTTCAGGGACATGAATAAGTGCATCGCATGTGGCCGCTGTGTCAGGGCTTGTGAAGAACTCCAGGGACTTTCCATACTCTCAATGGTCAACAGGGGGCATCATTCTCTTCCTCTTCCTGCCCTCGGTGCTCCTATTGTAGCCACTGATTGTATCAACTGTGGGCAGTGTGCTACTGTGTGTCCTGTCGGAGCTATTACTGAAAGAATGGAGTTTAGAAGGGTACTTGAAGAATTAGACAGACACGAAAAGGTGCTCATAGTTCAGACAGCTCCTGCGGTCAGGGTTGCTCTCGGTGAGGAATTTGGTGAGGAACCTGGGACAATCAGCACTGGAAAGATGGTAGCAGCTCTCAGACGACTTGGCTTTGATTACGTTTTCGATACCAATTTTGCTGCGGACCTAACAATCATGGAAGAAGGCTCAGAACTCCTCGATAGAGTTAAGAATGGCGGAAAATTCCCGATGTTCACTTCCTGTTGTCCCGGTTGGGTGAACCTGATGGAAAAGCTTTATCCTGAATTCACGGAAAATCTATCGAGTGCTAAATCTCCACATGAGATGCTTGGTGCGCTGGTGAAGACTTATTTCGCTGAAAGGATTGGAAAAAATCCTGAAGATATATTCGTGGTTTCTATTATGCCCTGTACCGCAAAAAAAGATGAGGCTACCCGTGAACAACTAAAAGTTAAAGGCGTCGATGGTGTAGATGTTGTTCTTACAACGAGAGAACTAGGGAAACTAATAAAGATGAAGAAAATTCCTTACGAATCACTACCAGAAGAAGAATATGACAAACCTCTTGGTATATCGACCGGAGCGGCAGTTATCTTCGGTACGACTGGTGGTGTTATGGAAGCTGCACTCAGGACAGCTTATGAGCTCTACACAGGGAAAGAGTTGCCAAAGCTCGATTTTGAAGATGTCAGAGGACTAGCAGGCGTTAAGGAAACTGTCGTTAACCTCGATGGTAAAGAACTGAAAGTTGCAGTTGCTCATGGTGGGGCTAACGTAATAAAGTTGATGGAGAAACTGAGAAACGGTGAAGTTTACTACGACTTTATCGAAATTATGGCATGTCCTGGTGGCTGCATCGGTGGCGGAGGTCAGCCGAAGTCGAATAAGCCGGGATATCTCGAAAAAAGAATGGAAGCGATTTACAGTATCGATGAAATGTCAACTTTGAGAAAATCACACGAAAACCCGGCAGTATTGAAACTCTATGAAGAGTACCTTGGTGAACCCCTTAGTCACCTGTCCCATGAGCTACTTCATACTCACTACAGAGACAGGAAAGAAAGTGTACTGAAGCGGAAGAAAGAACTCGAGAGAGTTGAATAAATAACCGGGCCGCAAGGCCCGGATTTTTTATAACTTTATATGCTTTTTAACCGCTTCTATAAACTCTTCAAGGATAGTGAATGGTGTTTTCATAACACATTTAAAGTCAAGAATGCAGGAGCGATTTTTCACATAGAAGAGATCATACGAAGTCTTTATTCTGTACTCTTCCAGTGTTGTTGTGTATTTGTAGTTTATCTGAGCCCAGCCGGTAATACCCGGCTTCACTTTCAGTCTGCAAATGTAATTTGGAATATGTTCTTTGGCCATTTCATGAAATTCTTTAAGTTCAGGTCTCGGTCCAACTATGCTCATATCACCTTTTATTACGTTGAAAATCTGTGGTAACTCATCAAGCCTCAATGGTCTGATGATCTTTCCGATATGCGTAACTTTTTTGTTGTGATCGCTGTTTGTGAAAGTTCTAAACTTATACATACCAAACGTTTTCTCGTCTTTACCTATTCTTTCCTGCTTTATGATGATGGGTTTTCCACTGGTAAATAGTATCAAGAGTCCTAAAAGGATCATCACCGGAAGCAGAAAGATAAAAAGAAAAACACCAAACACAAGATCAATAACTCGTTTTACCCTATCGTACTTTTCGTTGTCTGCATCACAACATCTGAAATCAGATGGTGCTATGAAGCCATCATTTTTTCGGACGAGCTTTGATAATTGATTAGAAAAGAAAAACCGAAACAAGATAGCGATCATAGCTGGCAGAAGAATAATTCGTTCATCTATAAAAGCAAGAAATATCAATAACAATAGAAACGAACCCAGCAGAGCTGTTGTTCGCTTTACTTTATTTGCGAGTATTTCGTATTCATAGGCCCTCATGATAATGGCTGTTATTGTGCTCAACAAACCGGAGGTCACAAAATATTTCCAACCGTAAGAGAGTAACATGAGTGATATCAACCAGTCAATAAAGAACACAGGCAACACCTCAGAATTATTGTCTCATGATTTTATAAAAAATTGTACAATTTCCTCAATTTTGTTGAGAAATCAGAAACTGTCAGGAACTTGTAGTATGATAGAATTTGGTGAGAGCATGAAAAAGGTTTACATAAGTGACTTGCATATAGGGGATGGAAAGGGGAAGGACGATTTCGCGTTTGATTTAGAGCTGACAGATTTTCTCAATCAGCTTATAAATTTTGATTGCGATGAGCTTGTAATCGTGGGAGATGGTCTTGAGTTAATAAATTCCTCTTTCGCAATGTCTCTAGAACTTTCCCCCTATGTTCCGGACGAAAAGGAACTTAAAGAAGATCTTATTGATTCAATAGTATACAAACATCCGGATGTGTTTATGGCATTCAGGGAGTTCAGTAAAAGAGGCAGGATAGTCTATGTTATCGGAAACCACGACTATTACTTTCTTTTTAGCGAGAGACTCAGGAAACGACTTGTTGAAATACTTGGGGGAGCAGATAGAGTCAAAGTTTTACCTCATTATTTTGATCCTGAAATGAAGATTCTCGCTATTCATGGAAACCAATTCGACGCTGTCAATAGATTGAGCATCAATCCCCGCAATAAACGGATTTTAGTACCTTTCAGTGAGTATATGTCAAGATATATGTTTAGGTATTTTGATAGCCACCTCATGAACGCCGATGTTCCGGATCATATTTTAAAGGATTATCATAATGTCAGCCCGATTCTCGACGTTTTTCAGTGGTTTCAGTACATCCGTGAACTCTATGATTTAAAGCTCAATTTACTAGAATTATGGAGTGAATCCTTCGTTAGAATGCTAAAAACAGATTTTTCTAAAGCATGGTTAAGGGCCAATTATCCCTATTTAAGAGTCTTCACGGGGTTATTTGTCAACAGGTTTGGTGGTATGAAACTTGGTGAACGGATAGTGCGACTAATAATGGATCTTCGTACAGTCCGAAGAACGGATTATTTATTTAAAAGTGCGAAAAAATTCCTTGGCGCTTTTCGCGACAACGGTTTTAAGAGTATAATGGACAGTAGGTATTTTGTTGGTTCCCATGGACTTCCAGAAGTGATACCGACTGAAATCAGTGGTTGCGTGATGGGTCACAATCACAAAAACACTCTGAGGGTTGTTCATGTGGATGGCGAGAAGAAGTTTTATGCCAATTCAGGAACATGGAAGCCTGTTGTGGAGGTGATAGATGGCAGCAACAGGAATGCTTTTGAAAAACGAATTGAACTGAGTTACGTTATTGTAGAAAAAGAAAGGAATGGCTTTCACATAGAAGCCAGACAGGTTAAAAAACTCAACGATGTGAAATTATAATTTTGTAATAAAATTGTGTCTGAGGAGGGATTAACGTGTACACTACAAGAAAAAGAAGAGGCTTTACGCTGCAACAGCTTGCGATAGTAGTGGCAATTATCGTTGTCGCTATAGTCGTAGCTCTTGTTCTCTGGCCTAAGCCGGTACCAAGTATCGATGAAAGCTCCTATAGGCCCTATCCCGGAAAAAGTCTGGAGTATAGCGATACAGTAAAATTGAACTTTCAAGTGCACTATAAGAAAACCAAAGAGATAATAAACGCAGACATTTTCGCAGGTAAAAGCCCAGATTCTCTTGAACTCGTTGCGGAAAAAGTCGAAGGAGTTCTCTCTTCAACGGCTGAAGCTCTTTTTGACTTCAGCTATGACTTGAAAGTAGATCCACATAGTACCTACTGGTGGAAAGTTAAGGTCTACAACAGTAGGGGAAAGTATGATGAGACCAAAGATCCCATTTCTTTCACACTCAGAAATTCAGAACCCGAGGCACCTAATCTTCTGACTCCGGGTAGAAACACGGAAGTTCACCTCGATAATATTCAGTTTAGCTGGACAAAGGCTGAGGATGCCGATCATGATAGTATAGTCTACGATCTTTACATTACAAGTGACTTGCGAGGTGACAGAGTTGTTTATTCCAGGAAAGGCCTCACAGTAAACAGTTTTAATCTGAACGGCATCGATAAACTGGAATTCGGGGAAACCTACTACTGGCATGTCGTTGCTAAAGACGGATATGGTGCTGAAGTGAGTTCCACTACGGGTTCGTTTAAAACGGAACCGAAACCAGTGCCTGAACTTAGTCTCATCACCCCGATTAATGAAGAAGTGGATGCAAGCACACCAGTTGCTTTTGCATGGAAGCAAACGAACGAAAGGTATTATTGGCCTCTCGATTACAATTTCATTCTGAGAAAAGGTTCTGAAATTGTATATGAGGAAAAAACCTCAGAAACAACGCTAACTGTGGCAAATCTTACTGGTCATACAAAATATAGCTGGTTTGTAACAACCCTTGATAAGGATGGAAAACTTGTAGAATCCGAAAAAGCCTCTTTTGTAACAATAAATCATAACCCTGAGGTGCAGATAATCGAACCTGCCAGAGGGTATGTGACCACCGAGGCAACTATTACATGGAAAGCAAGTGATCTAGAAAATGATCCGCTCTTTTACGATGTTTACCTTATAAGGAACGGGGTAGAAGAGAAACTGGCCTCTAACCTCGAAGATACCTTTTATCTTGTGAAGGGGTTGGAAAGCGCAACAGAATATACTTTCAAAGTGGTGGCTCGTGATGCCTTCGGCGGAGAAGGTAACGCAACAGTTACAGTGTTTGTTGGAAACAATCCACCTGTTGTCGAGCTCCTGACGCCATCAGCGACTGAAGCTGTCAATCCTCTTGAAGTAAAGTTCAGCTGGAAAGCTGAGGATCCCGACGGTGACGATGTCATTAGCTATCAGCTTGTTATTATCGATCCAAGCGGAGCTGAAATACAGGCACCCGTTAATTCTCCAACTTATACAGTTGAAAAGCTTAAGTCAAGAACTGCTTATCGATGGCATGTAGAGGCAGTGGACGATAAAGGTGCAAAGGGTAAATCAGACGAATGGACCTTTGTTACTTCAAACAATGAGCCTATCCCTGCAGTGGCCACTCTCCCGGAAAAAGATGCTACGGATGTTGCCTTTGACCCAGGAATTGCTATGGAGTTCGTGAGCAGTGACCCTGATGGCGATCCGCTTTCGTATGTGCTCGAAGTTTCCAGAGATTCCAGTTTCACTGAATTGGTTGCCAGAAAAGAAGGTGAGGTTTCGAAAGAAGGGGTAACGAGGGTTCTCGTTGAGGGTGCCTTTGAAACTAATTCCACTTATTTCTGGAGGGTTATTACTAATGATGGTGCAGCAACCGCTACCAGTGATACTTGGAGCTTCAGTACCTTCGATCTACCGCCTATCATTGAGGAAATAGGAGTAAAAGAGGATGACGGTGTCGTTAATCCCATTGGTGCTACTTTCTTCTGGTCTTATTATGATACTGATGACATAGTTGCTGAAATAGAAATCCACCTTAAACCCGAACTCGGCGAAGAGAAAGTAGTTTTTGCGGGAATAAATACAAACGAGTACTCTCTAGACTTCGTTTTGTCGCCAGACTCCACTTACACATACTGGATAGTTGTAAAAGATCCGGCCGGAAAGGAAGCTAGAAGTGAAGTAAAATCTTTTAAAACAGGTAACAATCCTCCCGTTATAAGCTTTGAATTCAACGAGCTTGAACACTACGGAGCAACGACACCTGTTGTATTCCATTGGGATGTTAGCGACCCAGAGGGTTCCGATGTTCTGGTTAAAGTGTACTTTGGTATGAATAAAAACGCTTGGGAAGAAAGTCCGGTTGCGACTGGCGTAAATCTGTTTGAATACCGATACGAAGGTACATTGAATCCAGAAGAAAGTTATTACTTCTGGCTAGAAGCCGAAGACGCACAGGGAAATACTGCCAAACTCGAATCACCGGTGTTGATTACACCCGCTTCGACAAAGCTCGTCTATATCGCGCCTGAGGACAAGAGTCTTTTCGATGGTAAGTCACCCTTTATCTGGTCTTATTCTGGTGAAGCAACACCTGTGAATTACATATTGAGGGTCTTCAACGAGAATGGAGACACTATATTCGAAAGATCGACCGATGGAGATAGCCTTGTATCAGCTGATGATCTTGAACTGCGGGGAAATAGAAATTACTTCTGGAGGGTCGTTGCGGAATTGCCAGACACAACAAAAGAAGTTGGAAAGCTATATTCCTTCATGGCACCGGATGTTCCCACCAGGATTGCTTCCCCCACACCTGCTGATGGAATGACAGGTGTCGATACGGAAAACATTATCCTCTCATGGGAGTTCGAAGATCCGGATAGTGATGTTATCACCTTCGATCTCTATCTGGAGGATTCACCAGTGGCAACAGGTCTCACAACAAGCTATGCCACGTTAACAGATTACGTCGATCTTGAGAGCAACAATATATACAACTGGTACGTCGTTGCCATCGATGAATTTGATAACAAGATCACTTCCAACAGATGGACCTTTACAACCTTGAACCACAGCCCTGTTGTGAGCCTGCTTGAGCCTTCCAACAACGCCACCGACCTAACCGATGGCATCAGGTTGAGCTGGCAGGGAGAGGATCCCGATGAAGAAGTGCTCTACTATACCGTCTATCTCGGAACAGCCGAAGACCTTGATGAAGAAAACATAGTTCTCGCGAGCGCGACTGATACATCCTATGTCTTCAGTTCTTACAAGGGTAATAGCACATATTACTGGAAGGTACAGGTGAGAGATGAACACGGAGGCATAGCCAACTCCGATGTTTGGTCTTTCAGTACAGGAAATGCAAGCCCGAAGAACGCTATCATTCTGAGTCCTGAGGTAAATGCAACCAATGTTGCTCTTAGACCCGTTCTAGAGTGGCAGGGTGAAGATCCCGACGGCGACACTCTCGAATATGCCATTTACCTCGGTGAGACTCCCGATGTGATGACGAAAATCGCAAGCACTACGGAAACTCATGTCCAGATCGAAGGCATTCTTGATGGCAACAAAACTTACTATTGGAAAGTGGATTCCTATGATGGGAAAGGTGGCTTCTCTGAAAGCACAGTTGCTTCCTTCACCACAATTGGTGTCGTCGATAGAATAGCTTATGTTGAAAATGGTGCTTTGAAGCTTGCGGTATTCACTGAAGATTCGCAGTCACAGGTCTTCACACTCGTACCTTCCGACATAAGTGGTAATGTAAAGCCTGTTGTGTTTGGAAACACCGTTTATGCATTTAGAACTGACGGAACTATCGTAGCGGTGAAAATCGGACAGAAAATCAAAGAAATCAAAGGTGATAGGTATAACAATCCCGAAACATTTGAAATCAGTGGCAACGCTCTCTATATTGTGAGTACGAGCAGATTTGGTAAGAGCCTTTACAGACTGTCGTTGCAGGAAGACGGTCTTCCTGGAAGACAGGTTGAGCTCTTCAGAAACGGCCGAATCGTAAGTGCAGCTGACCTGGCAGTATCTGAAGATGCTTCCTCTATTCTCATAGCCGATACACTTTACGGACTGATAATTCTCAAATGGGATGGTACCAGATATTCAGATACCACTCCAGAAAACTTTGTGGATCTGGTAAAGGGCATTGCCAATTCTGCTGTCATTAAAGATGGCGTAGCTTTCATCGGAATAACTGGATTTGGTGGAGGTATATCATTTGTTTCCCTTGACAATATGGAATCTCTGGTGCCTATCAACGGATATTACCTTGCCACAGAAATGGTCCTTGTTGGAAACACACTGTATGCTGTGACCGATAAAGGACTCTCCATAATTGACGTCAGAGATCCATCGAATCCTAAGGTTATTGACGATGTAAAAATTTCAGGAAGACTTTTAAGCATTACGGTCGGTGGAAGCGGGAAAGTTCTCCTGCTTTCAACAGATCAGGGGCTTAAATTCTTCGATATCGAAACCGGTAAGATAATGTGAGAAAAAGCGGAGCCGAAGGGCTCCGCTTTTTTCTTTATCAACTTGCATTGAAAGAAGACCATGTCTTCTATAATTTTAAAATATGCTGTTACCTTCTGATCGCGGAAACGATTCTACTACTGGGTCTGTGAGTCACGGTTGGTTGAAGTGGGAAGCTCCGCTTTCTCTAAGGTGGGGAAGTTCGCAGCTCCACAATTTTCTTTTACTGGTGGAAATAGCATCTACACACCGAAGTAATGTCCTTACTTCGCTTTCACTGTCGATCAATCCCGCAGCCACAATGTTTATGTTGCCGACAAGCTCCCGTATACGCTGGGCGATTTTGCAGGCTACAATTCCTGGAAGGATCTCAACTGCTTCTATTCTATTTTTGAGTATCTGCTCAATCCCCTTTTCAACAGCCCGTGAATCCAGCGCAAAAAAGCGCAAGAGCGCAGGAACACCCGCTTGTTGAGATTGACGGTAAGTGTACATTTTTGCGGTGATAATCCCGTTGATTCCCAGCGATTTAAGGTATCTAATTCCATATGAATCGGGGTTCAATCCAGCGATGAAGTCAATATCCACATATACTTTTTTGCCGGCAGAAATAAACCTTGTCACATCTTTTCCAATTTCCTGGAGGTTTCCTGACAACAAAAAAACCGTATCAACAGGAATTTCTTTGGGGTGTATTGAACTTTCCCACAATGCTGCTATGATCTTTTTAAGCATTCTATCCCTCCTACGTTTGGAATAATAACACATTTGTGGTAACATATAAAAAGTGGTAGAGGATAAGAGAGAACCACGCCAGTATTGGCGTGGTTTTTTTATTGGAGGGATTGTTATGAAGATAGCCATAATCGGTGGAGGTATTGTAGGGGCATTACTCGCCTATGAGCTCTCTCACTACGAGGTTGAGGTCATATTGATCGAAAAAAGAAGCGATTTTGGTCAAGGTGTCACAAAGGCCAACTCCGCCATAGTGCATGGTGGATACGATGATCCTCCCGGCAGTTTACGTGCAAGCTTATGTTATCATGGCAATCAGCTTTATGACGAGTTATCCGAAAAACTTGGTGTACCTCTAAAGCGAACAGGCTCTCTGGTGGTTGCCAGAGACTCTTTAGATGAACTGAAGAAATTGAATGAGTTACTGGAAAAAGGCGAAAAAAATGGTGTTAGCGGTATAAAAATAGTGGATCGGTCGTTTATGGAAGAACGTGAGCCCAATCTTTCGAAGGAGTTTAGTTATGCTTTATACTGCCCGCATACAGGGATAACAGAGCCATGGATGGTAGCAATTTTAGCAATTGAAGCAGCTGAGAAGGCTGGTGCAGAACTCATTAAAGCTGATGGAGTAATAGGAGGAGAGTTACATTTCAGAAAAGTAGAATCCCTCGTTCTTGAATCTGGGAAAAAAGTTAAAGTTGATCTAGTAATCAATGCTGCTGGCTTGTATTACCATCAAATAGCCAGAAAATTTGGTGTACGCACTCCTCCAGTATATCTCAGAAAGGGGCAGTATATTCTTTTGGATCACGCGGCTTCGAAAATGGTTAATGGCGTTATCTTCCCTTTACCAAGTGAAAAAGGAAAAGGGAAGCTTGTTGTACCGACTATCGACGGAGGAGTGTTACTCGGGCCAACATCAGAGGAAATCTCGGGTTTCGATCCAGAAGATGTTTCCACAACCGTATCTGGATTGATGGATGTGATAAAAGCGGGTGATGAGCTTATTCCGGGTATTGTTAGATCGAACTGGATTATCAAGTCATTTGCTGGTTTGAGACCGGAAACTCGATCCAAAGATTTTTACATAAGGAACAGCGATGAAGTCAGTAACTTTGTAACTGTGGGTGCAATACGCTCTCCTGGCCTGACTGCGGCACCTGCGATAGCTCACTACGTGATTGAAGAAATTTTGGAACAACGTATGGGACTCATGCTTGGAAAACGAAAAGCAGTACTAAATTACAGATCCCAGATGTTCAGAGTGAATGAAAGCAGCCTTGAAGAGATAAACAAAAAGATAGAGGAAAAGGCAGATTATGGCAGGATAATCTGTCATTGTAATCAAGTGTCCGAAGCGGAAATAATCGAAGCGATCAGAAGGGGTGCCACGAGTATTGATGGGGTTAAGTTTAGAACACGCGCTGGATTTGGGCGTTGTCAAGGAGGCTTTTGTTCATGGAGAATAGCCAAGATACTCTCCCGGGAACTGAATGTTCCTCTGTCTGAGGTAAGAATGAATGATGCTGGTACAGAACTCTTTGATGGGGAGGTAAGAGTGTGATTGAACATATAAAAACAGACGTGCTAGTCATTGGAGGAGGGGCAGCAGGGATGGCTGCCGCGCTTTCCGCCTCGCGGGAAGGAGTAATGGTAACTCTGCTTGAGAGGGAGAAAAAAACTGGGGGTGTTTTGAATCAGTGTATACACCATGGGTTCGGTCTACAATTCTATCGGCAGGAATTGACAGGACCAGAATTTGCTCACAAATTGCAGCTGGAAATGAATCAGCATTCCGTAAATGTAATCAGTGAATCGTACGTCAGACACATAGACACGATGCGAAAATACGTTGAGGTATTATCACCTGATGGAGTCTTTATAATCCAGGCTCGAGCCATTGTCCTTTCAACGGGAGCACGGGAAAGACCCTTTGGTTCGCTGATGATTCCCGGTGATCGGCCTGCAGGCATATATACAGCGGGCCTGGCACAGAGAATGGTTAACCTTGAAAATACGCTGCCAGGTAGAAGAGCGCTCATACTAGGTTCGGGGGACATTGGACTGATAATGGCGAGAAGGCTCACACTGGAGGGAATGGAGGTTTTGGGTGTTGTGGAGCGCTTACCCTATCCTGGAGGTCTTACTCGTAACGTCGTACAATGCCTTGAGGATTATGGCATACCTCTTCATCTTTCCCATACTGTGGTCGAAGTTCGTGGTAAGAAACGGCTTGAAAGAGTGTTACTTTCAAAGGTGGATGAGAATTTCAATATTATTCCTGGTACGCAAAGATGGCTTAAAATTGATACTTTGATCCTCTCTGCTGGCTTGATTCCACAGGTAGAAGATCTTGGTGAAGGGCTTGAGACGGATCCCGTCAACAGGGGTTTTGCAGTTTCAAACTCCTGTGAAACAAGTGTTGAAGGTATCTTCGCAGCAGGAAACAATGTGGCTGTTTTTGACCTCGTAGACTACGTAGCCGCTGAAGGTTGGATTGCGGGGAAAAATGCTGCCCTACATGCTCGAGGTGAAAGAAGGAAGAGCCCAGGTATACCGATAGTGAGAGGTAAAAATGTGGGAGTGCTTGTTCCAACATTCATAGACCCGTCAGAACATTTGAGAGTCTATCTAAGGTTGCGCAAACCGATGGATAGAGGTGTTGTAATTTCTAAAGAACTGGATATAGAAACACCTTTTAACTATGGCACTCCGAGTGAAATGATCCAGTTCGTAATTAACCGCGATAAATTACAGGGATTAAAGAAAGCTGTAAAAATCGAGGTGATAGAATGAAAGGACACATAACATGTACTGTATGCCCCGTAGGATGCAAAATTCTTGTTACCACTGGCGAAAACGGTGACCATGAGATAAGCGGGAACCGGTGCCTCCGTGGAAAGCAGTACGCTATCGATGAATTGTTCAGTCCAAGGAGAATTTTAACCACCAGCGTGAAAGTATTGTTTGGAGACACTCCACTGGTTTCTGTGAAAACAGACTCGCCAGTTGAAAAGAGCAGGATATTTGAGATAATGGAAAAAATAAAGAAAATTTCGGTGCAGGCCCCGGTGAATGTTGGCGATGTACTCATACAGAACATTGATGGAAAGGGAACTTCACTTATTGCGACGAGAAATGTCGAAAAAATTGATTCCCCCCTTGAAAACTACTGAGATTCAGGTTAAAATAAAAGTGCGTTCCAGCGTGGCTCAATCGGCAGAGCGTCCGGCTGTTAACCGGATGGTTGGGGGTTCGAGTCCCTCCGCTGGAGCCAGGCTCCCGTAAGGGAGCTTTTTTGTTTTCTAAACGCATTTTGATATATTGGGTTATAATATAGATATGAACATAATTCCTCTTTTCTTGCCTCATGCAGGATGTAAAACACGGTGTGTATTTTGTAACGAATACTCTGCTACAGGTATAAAGAAGCTTCCCGAAGAGCAGGAGCTTTTTGGTACCGTACAGCGATATCTATCCTATTTCAAGGACAGAAAAAATGTTGAACTCGCTTTCTATGGAGGCACATTCACTGGTCTGCCTGTAGACATACTCGAAAGATATCTAAAGTTCTCTTCCGAGATGATCACCAAAGGTTTTGTAAGAGCTATTCGTTTTTCAACTTCTCCTGAAGAGATTACTCCTGAAAAGATAGCAATGATAAAGAGGTATCCCGTTTCTCTTGTGGAGCTTGGAGTTCAGTCTTTTGATGAGAGTGTTCTCAGAAACTCCAGCAGACCTCATGGAGTTGAGGAGATTTACCATGCTGCAGAATTACTTCGGGAAGCAGAAATCCCTTTTGGTATTCACCTTATGACAGGTTTACCTAGTGACACTGTGGAAAAAGATCTCTTCTCTACATTCGAGACGGTAAAACTTGGAGCATCTACATGTCGCATTCACCCAACAGTGGTGCTGAAAGGAACGATCCTCGAAGAAAAATTCAAAGCAGGAAAGTACCATCCTCAGAGTCTTGAAGAAGCCATTGATGTTCTATGGAAGATGTATGTGATACTTACATCAGGAGGCGTTCATATAAACAGAGTGGGACTTTGTCTGTATGGAGAAGAAGTGAATAACATTGTGGCAGGACCATATCATCCTGCCCTCGGTGACCTTATAAAAAGCAGGGTGGCTCTGGAAATATTAAAGCTCCTTTCTGAAGAGAGAAATAGTTGTAAACTAACGCTTCCAGATGACAACAAGATTAGACAGTTTTTCACCGGATACAGAAAATACGTCGTTGAAAACGCGAAAGACCTGGGGTTGAGTATAGAGTTTTCTAGAAATGCTCCTCGTGTTGATCTGGGATACTACATTGACAGATTGAACGAGATTATAGAGACACGTGCGGGGGTGTTTTAATGCGGTTGAAAGCTGTATATATCCGGGGTTTCAAGAGCTTCGCTTTTCCCACAAAAATGAACATCGATGCTGGAATAACTGCCATAGTAGGTCCAAATGGCAGCGGAAAGTCGAACATTGTCGATGCTATAAGATGGCTCTTTGGTGAACAATCGATGAAGAGTATCAGAGCAGACAATCGCGAAGATGTTATCTTTGCTGGTTCGGAGAAGAATCCTCCAGCCAATGCAGCAGAGGTCAAACTCTTTTTTGAAACCGATGAAGGGTTAATCACCGTAGGACGAGAGGTTACCAGAGACGGTCTCTCCCATTATCTATTGAACAACAAACCAGCCAGGTTGAAAGATATCAAGGAACTCTTCAAGGGCACAGGCGTTGGAAAAGAACTCTATTCCATTGTTGGTCAGGGGCAGGTCGATAAGGTGATCACTGCCTCCCCTTATGAACTGAGAAGTCTTATTGAAGAGGCCGCTGGCACGGCGATTTACAAAGAAAAGAAAAAAGAAGCTATGTCCAAACTCGCCCAAACAGAAGCAAATTTGGAAAGGGTGGAGGACATCCTGTTCGAACTCGGTAAGCAGAGAAAATCCCTCTATTTAAAAGCGAAGAGGGCGGAAAAGTACCTTGAATACCAGGATTCATTGTCCAGACTGAAAAAGCATTATTATGGGAATATCCTTCGAATAGAAAAAGAAACCCTGAAAACGCATGAAACTGAGCGAAAGAGAATCGCTGAGGAGCTGAAAACCATCCAGAAGAAGTTGATAGAGGAAGAAGCCCACTGGAGTGCTTTGAGGCAGGAATTTTCTGAGATGGACAAGGAGATTGAGAGTTTCACGCAGTTGCTGGAGGAATATAAAAAACGTCAAAACGACCTACTAGAATTGAAGGAGATGTACTCCCGTAGACTTAGCGATAAGGAAAACAAACTCATTGAGGTTAGTACGAAGCTGGACTCACTGAAAGAAGAAATTGAGAAACTTGGCAAAAGAAAAGAAGAGTTGAAAATGATTAGCGACAGCATGATAAGAGAAATCGAAGAAAAGGAAAACCAGCTTCGCTCAATGGAACAGGAACGCGATGAAATCGTCAGAAAGTACAGTGAAAAAGAAAAGGACTGGCTAAAGGAACAGGAAAGACACAATACCATTGCCAAGAGAATAAACAGGATTGAAGCGGAACTCGAGAAGCTCGAAGGTGTTCGTGAGGATGCCACAAGAAGATTGAACCTGATCAAGTCACAGATCGACTCAAAAAGTGATAGGTTTGAAACCCTCAAAGAGGAAATAGAGAGTCTTGCTTCGCAGGGACGGGAAAGTACAGAAAAACAGAAGGAGCTCGAGAGGAATATAAGTGCAGCTAAGGAACAACTCAAGAGCAACGAAACAGAGTTAGAAGACCTGAAGGAAAAGCTAGCGCAATTGAATGACACCTTGAGAAGAGCGCAGATAGAAAGGACCACTCTCGAGAAGCAGCAAGAAGAGTATCAGGGTTTTTCAAGAGCTGTCCGGGAAATTTTCAAGCGGAAGGAGACCTTTGAAAGTCTCATCGACGTTGTTGCAAATGTTGTTAATGTGCCTGAAGCTTTTGAAACGGCGATATCTGTACTGCTCGGAGGTCATATGCAGGACATCGTCGTCGAGGACGCCAACACCGCCAAGAGAATCGTGGATTTTTTAAAAATGAACAAGATTGGACGGGCAACTCTCCTTCCACTGGACTTGCTGCAGAGCAATTTTCGAGAGGATCTTACTGTTAAAAACCATCCAGGTTTTATTGCATTTGCAGCCAGAGCTGTTAGTGTAGATCGAAAATATTCTATCATCCCAGAATACCTATTTGGTAACGCAATAATAGTCAGGAGCCTGGATGACGCTATCGACATCCGTAGAAAAACAGCATTTCGTGGCAGGATTGTTTCCGTTGATGGCCAGTTACTATCAGCTGGTGGAAGCATAACAGGCGGGTATCTTGGAGATAGTGTTCGTTCTGACTTAATATCGAGAAAAAGGAGAATTCAGTTTCTGGCAGAAAAGGAAAAGACACTTCGGAGAGATATTCAACTGGTACAAAAAGACATTCAAAGGCGTAAAGATGATATCATCGAGCTCAGGGGTTACATCAGAGTTCTCCAGGAAGAACTTAACGAAGTGGTCTCTAAGGGAGCCGCCATAAACAGAATGATCCACGAATTGCTTAAAACCGCAGATGCGCTGGAAAATGAACTTGAAGAACTCATGAAGCTTGAAGAAGAATATACAGCCAAACTCAACACCAGCCAGGAGAAGAGAAAGGAGCTTTCCAGCGAATTTCAGGATCTCATGAAAGAAAAATCGTCCCTTGAAGAACGCATGTCCCGCTTTTCTGAGGAGCTAAAAAAGGAAAAGCAGAAACTGGAAAGCATCCAGAACAACATAATAGATTCGAAACTATACCTCGCTTCGCTATATGAGAAGAAAGAACAGTACTCCAAAGAACTATCAGAGTTAACGCAGAGAAAAAGGGACAACCAAGAGCAGATTTCCATCCTTTCAAGGGAGCTTTCACAGCTGGAGGCAGATTCCGAGAGACTAAGAAGACAGGTCAACGAACAGAACAGAGAGCTCGAGTCTCTAAAGAAGGAGACCCAATCGCTTTTTGATAGCATAAGATACCAGCGAGAGGGTAAAGAAGAGAGGTTCAGCAAGCTGCAAGAGGTTGAAAGCGGTATTAATGTCCTTAAAGAAAAACGAGAAAAGAAACGGGAAAACCTTCATCAGATAGAGCTTCTAATTCAAGAAACAAAAATGCGTGTAGAGCAGATTTCCAGAGAACTTGAAGGCATCGACGTGTCTGACATACCTGTTCTGGAGAGAGGAGAGATCGAGAATATCAAGAGTGAGCTGGATGATGTGTTGAACAAACTGAAATTCCTCGGTACCGTGGATCTCGATGCCATTGAGGAATACAAGCTGGTGGACGCCGATTATCAAGAACTATCAAATCAGAAAGCTGACCTTGAAAAAGCGAGACAAAAACTCATTGAGCTCATAGACAAAACGGACAGTGAAGCAAGAACCATTTTCATGAATACATACCAGAAAATCAACTCGAGCTTTGCGAAATATATCCAGGAACTCTTTGAAGGAGGAGAAGGAGAAATCAGGTTGATGCCTTCCGAAGACCTTCTTGAAGCGGGTTTAGAAATATCGGTAAGACGTCCAGGAAGGAAATTTCAGAAGCTCCAGCTGATGTCAGGAGGTGAAAAGGCGCTGGTCGGTATAGCGCTAGTCTTCGCCCTTTTGAGCATAAAGCCCAGCCCTTTCTATGTTCTCGATGAGGTTGATGCTCCCCTTGATGATTTCAACGCCGACAGATTCAGAAGAATGCTCCAGCGCCACGCTGGTGACACACAATTCCTGGTGGTCACTCACAACAAAATAGTCATGGAATCAGCTAGTGTACTCCATGGTATAACCATGACAGATGGAGTTTCAAAGATAATCCCTGTTGAATTCAACGCTTTAGAATCTATAATGGGATAATGTATATATGGTGTGACAGCTAGTAGAGCGAGGTAATAAAGGTACAACACTTCAAAAGTGTGAGGCTTACAGATGTTGAAGATGTAAGAATCGTGGTGCATCGTGCGAGAAAAAACCGAGAGAGCAAGAAGGCGAGAATCGAGATTCGAGAGCCGGTGACCGAGAATCGTTTATCGTTGTCCGTCTTCCGTTGACCGATAAGAAATTCTTTGGAAAGAGCGGGTTTGAGTCTGGTGTGGAACGAACAACCTACAACCCACAACGGCAAATAGTTCTTACACTCAACTCTTGCGAGGTGATTTCATGGAAAGGATAGGCATAGTCAACATACCTCTTGGATCTGTAATCATAGAAGTGGAAAGTGGTAAGCTCATAGCTGTTCGCCTGACAAACGAAGTCCTTCAGGAGAAGGAGCTTTCAATTTTCACGAAGCAGTTCAAAGAATACTTCGCTGGAAAGCGAAAGATATTCGACTTACCTTATGTGCTTGAATTGCCGGAATTCTCAAAGAGAGTGCTCGAATACATCAGGAACATACCTTACGGTCAAGTTATGACCTATAAGCAGGTGGCAGAAGCTCTCGGAAAACCCGGAGGAGCCAGGGCTGTGGGGCAGGCAATGCGCCGAAATCCCCTTCCGGTACTCTTCCCCTGTCATAGGGTTGTAGCAAAAGACGGAATGGGAGGTTTCTTAGGAGGACAGGAATGGAAGCAGTTTCTCCTCAGCCTCGAAGGGTCCAGGTATGTCGCAAAATAACGGTAAACATACCAGTTGCCACGGCAGTTGCTCCTAGAATGAAATGCAAACCGGGTTTATAGTGCAGAACGAACACATCGCCTAATATAGTAAAAATGGGGATGGTATAAACCCAGAGTGTCGCTGCTTTCCCCCCCCACATGTGTATCCCCTTTCCCCATAGAAAATAACCGAGTGCCGAAGCGAAAATGCCAAGGTAAAGAACACCGGTAATAGCCTGAAGGGAAATGTTAATACGTTCTGTTGTGAATATCTCGAATACCGCAAACGGCAGTATGAACAAAATACCCCAAAGCATTACTTCAACATTTGCTGTCAAAGAAGAATCATTGGCTCTGTCAAAGAAAAATGTGTAACCTGTCCAGGATATAGCAGCGCCGAACGCCAGTAAATTTCCAACAATGGAGGAGCTTTCAGTAAATTTACCACCGTAGATTATCAGAGCGACGCCTATGAATGCAACTATTGTCCCCGCATACTCAAGAAAATCGAACTTTCTGTGAAGTACATCGTAGAAAATCAATGTAAGAATTGGAGCAGAAGATACGATGATAGACGCGTCGGAGGGGCTGGTGTATTTCAACCCATAGTTCTCGAAGAGAAAATAAAGGGTTACGCCAAAAACGCCGGCCATCATCGTAGAAAATCTGAATATAAGTTTTTTATGTTCTTTCATTGACAGTGGAAAGAGAATTAAGATAGCAAGCACAAACCTTAATAACGCAAGAACCATAGGTGGCAGACTCTGTACTGCCACCTTCGTGAACAAATAGGAAATCCCCCACATAACTGAAGTAGTAGCCAGAAAAACAGTTGCGACCGCTCTGCTTCTAAATGTCCTCATATCATATCCTTTTGTACGGTGTATATTTCAACATGTTTCTTGATATCTCAGGTCGCAATAAAACGAACCCCCTTCCAGGGATTTTAACGCTTATCTTTCCAGTGTGTGTGCTGAACCGTTCATCGGTAAGGAGATCTACCATTGGTGTACCGTTCATGAAGGTACCTTCGTTCAAATAAACATTAACGTTGCACTCCTCAAGCTGAAAGTTAAAGGCAACAACTACGAGCTCATCAATATTTTCTGTATGTCTTTTGAATGCAAGAACACCATTTGAAGAGGTACTCAAAACCTCAAAGCCACCTTCACGGATAGCTCTGTGACTTTTCCAGATCTTTCCCAGTCTTTCGTAGAAAGTCTTTCGAGGAGGATTTTTCTGCAACTTATCCCATTCCATTGCGCCTCTGTTTTCAGGATCTATTCCTCCTTCCATTTCCAGCTCTTCACCATAGTAGATCATCGGAACTCCAGGAAGAGTGTACTGAAGCCCTATTGCAAGACGGATATCTTTCTCATCTTCAAATTCCGACGAGAGTCTTGGGACATCATGTGAAGAAAGAATATTCCAGCAAGTGTTAAGATAATCAATACCACAATCCTCGACCGTTTTTTCCAGTATTCTACCCGCGATATGAGGCTCGAGTTCCCGGCGTACAAGATCAAAAATGATTGTCCGGAAAAAATAGTTCATCAATCCATCTAAGCCAGCATCGGTGTTCCAACCTTTGGGGTAGTTCCACACTTCCCCGATAATTAGAGCATCTTCTTTCACTTTTCTAGCTTCATCGACGATCATTCGATTGAATTCGTACCCTAGATCGAAGGCACAATCGAGCCTCCATCCGTCTGCTCCCTGCCGTAACCAGTATTTGATAACAGAGTCTTCTCCCTTGAAGAGTATCTCCTGAAGTGATGAGTTCTCAAGGTGTAGTTCAGGAAGTGTTTTTGCATTCATCCAGCCCCGATAGTTGTTGCCATTGAAATAGAAAAAGTCCCGAAACTCAGAATCTGGATCGTTATATGCTCCGGTATTATCTCCAAAAAGCTTCAGTTTGTTAAACCATTTCGACGCTTCCCCAATGTGATTAAAAACACCATCGATGATAATCTTCATTCCCATGTCATGAGCTCTATCACAGAGCTCACGGAAATCTTCAAGCGTGCCGAAAGCAGGATCAATCTTGAAATAATCTATCGTATCGTATTTATGGTTCGACCTTGCCAGAAAGATCGGCGTTAGATATATCATACCGGTACCAAGGGTTGCGATGTATTCTAGTTCTTCGATAATGCCCCTGAGGTCACCACCCCAGAACACGTACTGGTGACTACCATCTTTCGATCTCTCTGGCTTGATCTGCCACTCTTTGACGCGTTGTTCGGGTAAAGAATAAAGTCCCTTTTTTTCCTTTTCGAAGACAGTCTTCCCTTCACCGATTTTGAAACGATCCGGGAAGATTTGGTATACTATGCTTCTCTTCCAAGTACCCATATCAATCTCCTTTCAACAATTGTTCTCTGGCGTATGCCAGATACACCATACCCAAAAAAATGTTATTCCTTATATTCCATAACTCTTCAGGAGAAATGTTAATGCCCGTCTCCGCCAGCCATGTATTGAGAGTGTAGAGGGTCTTTTGATATATCTGCATAAGACCTCTTGAATACCTGAATTCTGGATTTTCTTCCGTTACTTTCCCAAGAGCCAGCGGATTGAACCCTGACTCTTTGAAGCAGATGGCGAGCACAAGTTCTGGCTCGATGTCTGAAAGGCTTAGCAAGACTTTATCATCACCGACTCTAAGAGGTACTTCGATAGTTGAAAAATCCAGCAACGCGTTGTAAACAGCGTTTATTATCTTTTCACTGTTAGAGATAACTGGTTGAACTGTGGAAGATAACCCAATGGCCTCCCTTATCCGTTCTTTGAGGAAAGGCTTCTTTTTCTTGACTGAGTGGTTTATCAGGGTTTCAATGGAGCGATCGCCTGACTCAAAAATATCCACAGAAACGTTCGAAGCTGTTCTGGTAACGGCGAAACCGTGGAAATTTGATAGTTTTTTCCCTTTAAAGAACCTGTAGGCATTTAGAACGTCTTCGGGATATGAATAGCTAGGCTCGTTGAAATATTCAGATATATCGATATTAAGCCCTTTATTGTATAAAATTGCTAATTCTTTAACGATCTTCGAAGGGGTATGAGGATTGAAAAAGACGATGGTAATCGAAATAGCCAGGATTAGTACCAGAAATAGAGTGAAAGTTAAGATATCTGAATTGTTTTTATTCATATAATCCCCCTCTTAGCACCGCGATTAAGCTTAACCATCAGTTTTTCCGATTGTATACCAGATTCTGTATTCATTTAAAAACTGTTCCAAAAATAAGCATATTCACGAAAGATTATACCAAAGAAAAGAGTCGGGGAATCTCCCCGACTCGTGGATGTCATGTCATGTTATCTTTTCGTTTTTTTCTTCTTTTTTTCAAATTTACAAACTCCCGAAGGACATTCCAGTGCGTCGATGTGAGCTTCGAATTCATCTCTGAACCTATCAAGAAGAGAGGTAAGTGGAACCGGGACCGACTGACCCAGACCACAGAAAGCGGAATTTTGCATAGTATAGGCTACGTTGTAAAGGTTATCCAGCATTTCATGGGAGCCCCTACCTTTGCTGAATTCCTTTAACATGTTCACAATCAATCGCGTTCCTTCACGACAAGGAGTACATTTTCCACAAGATTCGTGGGCGAAAAACTCCATCAGATTCAACGCTACATCCACCGCACAATGTGAATCGTCGATGGCCAAGATCACTCCTGAACCAAGTGAAGCACCATGAGTCTTAAAAGAGTCGAAATCCATAGGAGCGCTGATTTCTTCAGCTTTTATAAACGTTCCAGCAGCACCACCGGTTTGAACCATCTTTAATTTCTTGCCCCCTTCGATACCACCACCGTATTTGTAGATCAGATCGGCTACGGTTGTACCCATAGGAGCTTCCACTATTCCTCTTCTAACAAGGTTGCCACATAATGAGAAGACTTTTGTTCCCGGGGATGAAGGAGTGCCGATGCTCTTGAACCAGTTTGAGCCGTTCAAAAGAATCGCTGGTACGCTTGCGAAGGTCTCAACATTGTTTACCACGGTGGGCTTTTGGAAGAGTCCTTTCACGGGTGGATACGGGGGTTTCAGTCGGGGTCTGCCTGCTTTTCCCTCTATCGATTCTATCAATGCGGTCTCTTCTCCACAGACATATGCACCAGCACCGAGTCTCACAGTTAGATCGAAGCTGAATCCTGATCCCAGAATGTTATCACCAAGTAGACCGTATTCATATGCCTGAGATATGGCAGTACGGAGGTTATCCACAGACTCATAATATTCTCCTCTGATGTAGACATACCCCTTGTTTGCACCTACAGCATACCCTGCGATTAGCATACCTTCTATGACGGAATGAGGGTCACCTTCCATGATAAGCCTGTCTTTAAATGTACCCGGTTCTCCTTCGTCAGCGTTACAGATAACAAACTTTTCTGGCGCATTGACCTTCATCGTAAATTCCCACTTTAGGCCTGTTGGAAAACCTGCACCTCCACGACCCCTAAGACCGCTCTCTTTGATTTCAGCAATAATTTCTTCGGGTCTCATTTTCAAAGCTTTTGCCAGACTCTGATACCCATCAAGGGCAATATATTCCTCGATGTTTCTTGGATTTATCTTTCCAGCCCGTTTTAAAACTATACGCTCTTCTTCAGTCACTTTTTTTGCTTCGACTGACTTTGGCGTTTTAACCTCTTCAACAGCCAGGTCCTTTACTGGCCTTCCCTTTAGAAGTTGTTCTTCAACAAAACGGTCGATGTCATTCGTATTTTTTATTCCGTACAGTGTATTGTCAGGTAGCACTAAGAAAAGAACACCACGATCATACCTTCCAAGACTACCCGTTTCGAGAACATCTACAAGTTCCGTAAGGTTGTAATAAGCCAACCTGTCAACGAGATAGTTCTTGAAATGCCTCGCACCAAGAAGTACACTGTTTGAATCAACAGAAACGAGTACTGTGATAGGTTTTCTCATTTCACATCACTTCTTTCCCTTTCCCTGATTTCCTCGATAATCTGAAAAACTTTCTCGGGGGTGAGATTTCCATAAGCTTCGTCGTTTATGAGCATTACTGGGGAAACCCCGCAGAGTCCCAAACAACTGCTCTCTTCTAATGTGAATAGGCCATCTTCCGTTGTCTGACCATAATCAATTCCGAGACCGTTTTTCAGGGCTTCGATAACAGCCGCTCCGCCGGTTACATGGCAGGGTAGACTCTTGCAGACCCTGATGATGTATTTGCCCCGTCTTCGAGTTGAAAACATGGTGTAGAATGTGAGTACTTCATATATTTCAGAAAGTGATTTCCCCGTCAGCTCTTTCAAAACCTCAGCCGCTTCGAGGGGGATGTAGTTTCCGTAATGTTCCTGGATCGCGTGTAAAATATTAATTAGATTATCCCTTTCTTCAAGACTTTCTAACTTCACTCGCTCATATATCTCCGTTACGGTCTTTTTTACTTCCTCGAACGACATCCCTTTTCTCCTCCTTCCGCGGAGTCACAAACTTTTTATAAGCAAAAAGGCCTCCTATGAGGCCTCGAAATGGTTTGATTATGGTGATACTTTGCTTATGGCACCGAAGCGACAAACTTCCAGACAGCTTCCACAGCGGGTACATATTTCAGGATCTATTTCGTGTGGATTCCTGACGCTCCCGGTTATAGCATTCACAGGGCAAACCCTTGCACAAGCCGTACAGCCAACACACTTTTCCTTATCGATCACTATCCTTGTGAGGGCCTTGCATTTTTTAGCGGGACAACGTTTTTCTTTTACATGAGCCTCATATTCGTCCCAGAAATATCTCATCGTGGACATGACGGGTTGCGGTGCAGTCTGTCCGAGCCCACATAGAGAAGTTTTCATGATGTGTTCACTAAGTTCCTTCAACGTTTCAAGGTCTTCTTCAGTACCCTCGCCTTCGGTTATTCTTTCGAGAATTTCAAGCATCCTCTTGGTACCATCGCGACAGGGGGTACACTGGCCACAAGATTCCTCGACGGTGAACTCAAGGAAGAATTTTGCAACGTCGACCATACAGTCATCCTCGTCCATTACTATCATTCCGCCGGAACCTATTATTGTTCCAAGTTCCTTCAGTGTATCATAAGTTATGGGTGTATCTATGTGTTTTTCGGGAATACAGCCTCCACTGGGACCACCTGTCTGAACGGCTTTCAATTTTTTCCCTCCAGGTACCCCTCCTCCGATTTCATAAATTAGTTCTCTTAGAGAAATACCCATGGGGACTTCCACGAGTCCAGTATTATTCACTTTACCTGCCAATGCAAAAACCTTTGTCCCTCTGGAACCTTCAACGCCGAATTGAGCGAACCAATCACCACCATGGAGAATGATCGGTGGGATATTCGCATAAGTTTCAACGTTGTTAATGAGGGTAGGCTTTCCCCAAAGCCCTTTTTGAGCGGGATATGGAGGCTTAACGCGGGGAATTCCCCTCTTTCCTTCTATAGAATTTATGAGTGCTGTCTCCTCACCACATACGAAAGCGCCAGCACCAATTCGGATTTCTATGTCAAAGGAGAATTCAGATCCGAGAATATTTTCGCCCAGGAAGCCGTATTCCCTTGCTTTCTTCAAAGCGTGTGAAAAGCGTTCGATAGCCAGAGGATATTCCGCACGCACATAAATAAAGCCTTTGCTAGCACCAACTGTGTAAGCAGCTATCGTCATGGCTTCGACTACAGAGTGGGGATCTCCTTCCAGTATTGCCCTGTCCATGAAAGCACCTGGGTCTCCTTCGTCGGCATTACAGATCACGTATTTAATATCTCCAGTGGCCTTTCTTGCAAACTCCCATTTGAGACCTGTCGGGAAACCTGCTCCGCCCCTTCCTCTGAGACCCGACTTTTTAAGCTCAGAGATCACGTCTTCAGGATTCATCTCCTTGATGACTTTCGTGAGAGCAAAGTAACCGTCTCTGGCGATATATTCTTCAATAGACAGTGGATCGACAACACCAAGGTTCCTGGTAGCGATTTTTACCTGTTTTTTGAAAAAAGGAAGTTCTTCCTGTGGTTTTTCCTTAACCTCTCCAGTTGGACCGGTGTAAAGCAGTTCCTTAACTATCCGACCTTTTAAGAGATGTTCCTCAACAACTTTTTTGACATTATTGCTGTCTAGTTTCTGGTAGAATACGCCTTCGGGATAAATGACCATAATTGGTCCGAGGTCACACGCGCCCATACAACCCGTTTCAACAACACGAACAACCTCGTCGAGGGCGTACTCTCTAAGTGTATTTTCAAGGGATTCTTTGACGCTTATCTCGCCAGCGGAAATACAGGCGCCACCAGCACAGATAACGATAGTGTTTTCAACCGCAGGCACTAATAATCACCTCTTCTCAGAGTTCCCCGCGTTTAACAACGAGGTCAGAAACAACTTTTCCCTCTAGGATGTGCTGTTCGACAATTCTTTTTGCTTGGCTAGGTGTGACATGACCATAGATAATTGGTTCACTTTCGCCAATGCGAACTTCAATAGTAGGTTCAACATCGCACAATCCGAAGCAACCTGATTGAACAACAGCGATATCATCGATTCCCTTTTCGCCAAGGATGTCAACGATAGCTTTCAATGTCTCTTTGGCACCTGCCGCAATTCCACAGGTTCCCATTGCGACGATTATTTTACCCCGCTTGTCCGTGTCGCGCATTTTGAGTTCTTTCAGAGTGCTTTCTTTGATTTTCATGAGCTCTTCAAGGCTTTTGATTTTACCCACGGCTCATTCCTCCTTGTATTTTTCAATGATTTTACCGATCTCATCGGGTGTTACTTTGCCATAGAAGTCCCTTTCACCGACGAGTACAACAGGAGCCATACTGCAAGCTCCAAGACACCTCACGGCGTGAATGGAGAATTTTCCATCCTGAGTTGGTTCATCAAGATCTACACCGAGCTCTTCCTTCAGTCTTTCGAGCACTCTATCGGCACCCTTAACATAACAGGCTGTTCCCAAACATACCTTGATCTGGTGTTTTCCTTTAGGTTTTGTGCTGAAAAAGTTGTAAAAGGTAACCACACCATAGACCTGACTCAAGGGTATGTCAAGTTTTTCAGCAACATGTTGTTGAGTCTCCTCAGAAAGATAGCCGAAAATTTCCTGAGCTCTATGAAGTACATTAATAAGAGAACCGGGCTGATTTTTTACGGAATCGATATAACCATTCAGCTCGGCATAAAGTTCCTCATGTCCAGCACAATTTGTCGAAGGCAAGGGAGGCACCTCCTCGTGAGTTGTAAGTTAATTTTTTCACTAAGATTATAACATGAAGAATGCGAAATAGTTCTGTGCTTATGTTAAAATAAGCGTTGTTGGTAAAGACATCAAAGGAGGAGATACAATGGATTTAAAGTCCTTTATTCGCGATATTCCGGATTTTCCAAAGCCGGGAATTATTTTCAAAGATGTCACTCCATTGTTAAAGAATCCAGAAGCCTTTAAAGGAAGTATCGCAGAATTGAAGAAGGCTGCCTCCGAATGGAATTTTGATATTATCGTTGCTCCAGAGGCGAGGGGGTTCATATTTGCAGCACCTCTAGCTCTTGAAATGAACAAAGGATTTGTGCCTATTAGAAAACCCGGCAAACTCCCTTACAAAACAATTTCGAAATCTTATTCCCTCGAATACGGAAATGCAACCTTGGAAATGCACATAGACGCCATTGAGAAAGGAAGCAGAGTTTTGATACTGGACGATGTTCTTGCTACTGGAGGGACAATCAAAGCTATCGCTGAAATGATCGAAGAAGCTGGAGGAGAAGTCGTCGGTATCATCACGATCATCGAGCTCTCATTCCTTGAACCAAGGAAGAAATTGGATAAATATCGTGTGGAAGCTCTGATTAAATATTGAGGGAGTGTTAATATGCTTGAGTTTGATTTTTCTTTAGCTTTCAAAGAAAACTTGAAATCCGGTATCAGCTTTGAGGAACTCATGGAACATTCAGGTGTTGCCATGACGGCTTTACGAAAGGTTATCGATTCAAAACCGGGATTTATCAGGATTTTGGGAACTGATAAATATATCAAAGAAGTCGAAGATATAGCAGACTGGCTTGGAAAGTTCGACAACATTGTGGTACTGGGTATTGGCGGTTCTGCGCTCGGCAATATTGCCCTTCATACTTCACTGAAACCCCTTAATTGGAACTCATCGGGTTACGATAGAAAAGGAAAAGCTCGTGTCTTCGTTGTTGATAACGTTGATCCTGAATTTCTGGAAGCCACACTCTCGGAGATTGAGATATCGAAGACTCTTTTCAACGTCATATCCAAATCTGGGACAACAGCCGAGGCCATGGCGAACTACCTCATCGTGAGGGGAATTTTGGATAAAGAGGGCCTAGTTCCGGCCGATCATTTGCTCTTCACAACGGACCCAGAGAAAGGTGTCCTGAGAAAAATCGCCCAGGAGGAAGGTATAAAGACCCTGACCATACCTCAAGACGTTGGAGGCAGGTTCAGCGTGTTAACTCCAGTGGGATTGGCATCTGCTCTGGCGGAAGGAATCGACATAAGGGCGTTATACCACGGAGCGAGAATAGCACTGGAGCGCTATGGGAATCTTGAGGCGAGAAAAAATCCTCTCATAATAAACGCCTTACTTCACCTCGATGCGATGAAGAAGGGGAAAAGCATCTCAGTGATGATGCCATATTCAAACAGGCTCTATCTGCTGGCTGATTGGTACAGGCAACTTTGGGCTGAATCCCTTGGTAAGAAGTATGATCTTGATGGAAATGAAGTTTTCACTGGCCAGACACCGGTAAAAGCGCTTGGAGCGGTTGATCAACATTCTCAAATTCAGCTTTACAACGAGGGGCCGAAAGATAAAATAGTCACCTTTCTACGATTGGAAAAATTTTTGACTGATTATGAAATTCCCCGGTTGTATACTGATATCAATGCACTATCATATCTCGGCGGAAAGAGCCTTTCTACGTTGTTGAATTCCGAACAACGAGGTACAGCCTTTGCTCTTGCTAAAAATGGTGTTCCTAACCTGACAATAAGCTTCCCCGTGTTGAATGAAGAACATGTCGGTGAATTCATTTTCTATTACGAGCTTCTTACCGCTGTTATGGGCGAACTGCTGCATATCAATCCTTACGATCAACCGGGGGTTGAACTCGGAAAGAAAATTACCTACGGACTTATGGGAAGAGACGGGTACGAGGAACTTCTAAACGAATATTCTGGGGATCACTGGGGGTTGAAATTATGATGAATCTGATGGAAAAACTCAAAGAATGTGAAGTCGAAGGAGTATACATGGTGGAAGGGGAAGAGGTTCCTTTTTACGCTATCATCGCAAAGGATCCGGAACAGCTCATGAAAATTTTAGGAGAACACGAGGACTTTGAAGCCGATGTTGCCGTACTTTCACCGGAAGAGCTTGAAGCCCTTAAAAGTACAAAAAGCGAGATTGCTCTCACAGTGATCAATGCCATTGAAAAGGGGACCAGACTTCTCTGATGGTTATCGGCGTTACTGGCAGGGCTGGTTGTGGCAAATCGACATTAGCCAACGCACTCAAAGAGCGAGGGTTAAACGTCATTGAGCTTGACAAGGTCGGACATGAGGTCCTTGAAGAGATAAAGGACGAGTTAAAGCGAGCTTTTGGGGCGAACGTGATCCTGAACAACCGTGTGAACAGGAAATATCTCGGTGAACTTGTATTCAAAGACCCTGAAAAGTTGAAAATGCTGAATGCCCTTACTCATCCCCTTATAAAGAAAAAGGTAGTTGACATCATAACAAAGGTGAGGGGACATATTGTGATTGATGGAGCCATGTTGCATCAGATTGGTCTGAAAGAATATTGTGACTTGACGATCTTCATAGACTGTTCGGAAGAAATTGCACTGCAACGACTTATTAAGCGGGGGATCGACGAAGAGAAAGCGAGGAAAATTCTCTTTTCTCAGAGAGCTATAGAGGAATACGCAAAAGAGAGCGATTTTCTGTATATCAATGATAGAGAGCCTCAAAAGCTCATAGAAAGCGTGATAAAGATTTTGTCAGCGTGTGGGGTGGTGTTATAATATTATGTGGTGGATATTTCAAATAAGGGAGGTATGGGAATGAAAAAGCTTCTTTTGATCTTCATTGCTGTCCTCGCTCTTTCAGTCATCTCTATGGCAACCGTGGAAATCGAGTTTTGGCACGCCATGGGTGGTGGACATGGAGCGGCACTGAACGAGATCGTCAATTCTTTCAACGAAGCTAATCCGGACATTGTAGTTAAACCAATTTATGTTGGAAACTACGGAGCCCTTTCTCAAAAGCTCCTTGCGAGCGCAGAATCTGGTAATCTGCCTGCTATATCACAGGCTTATGGAAACTGGACCGCCAAGCTTATCCCACGTGGTGTTGTTCAGGAACTCAACAGCTTTATAAACAATCCTGATTATGGATTCACCCCTGAACAATGGAACGCTATCTGGACACCCTTCAAGAAGATGATCACCTGGGGAGATACAGTTTACGCCGTTCCTTTCAACAAGAGTACATATGTTTTGTACTACAATACCGACGCTTTCGAACTGTACGGTTTAACCCCACCTGAGACCATGGAAGATCTGTTCTTTGATGCCATGATGCTGACAGAAGACAAAGACGGTGATGGCGAAATCGATCAGTTCGGTATGGGTTTTAGAACCACGATAGACCACTTTGTTGTCTTCCTGAGAGCGAACGGTGGAAAGATAATCGAAATTGGACCCAATGGCGAGATCAACGTCACAATCAATTCTCCTGAAGCCCGTGAAGCTCTTCAGTTCATGTACGATATGGTGCATACATACAAGATTGCTTACTCACAGGGAGGATACTTAGATGGTCCCTTTGGTGATGGTAAGATCATGATGTTCATCGAAACCATTGCTAGCAAACCCTATGTCGATAAATCATCAAAGGGCAAACACGGTTGGGCCTGGGCTCCTGTACCGATGTGGAAGACACAGGCACCACCCTTTGCTGGAACAGACCTTATCATGTTCTCAACGATTTCTGAAGAACAAAAGCTGGCCGCGTGGAAGTTTATGAAGTTCCTACTCAGCCCCGAGATACAGGCTTACTGGTCCGTAAAGACCGGTTACATGCCAGCTGTAAAGACTGCCCTTGAAACACCGCAGTGGAAAGAATATGTGAACCAGCATCCTGATGCTGTGGTACCCATCAATCAGATTGATAAAGGTTCTGTTGATCCCAACATCGCTGAATGGTATGAAGTCAGAACAATTATTGGCCAGATGGTCGGAGACGTACTGAACAACAAGAGAACAATCGATGAAGGTCTTGCCTGGGCGGAGGCAGAACTCAAAAAGCTCATTGCTGGCGAATAATATTATTTGTAGAAGAATAGGGGAGACCGTGCGGTCTCCCCTATTCTTTTGGTATAATACATCCAACTTGAGAAAAAGGGGGCTGTGGGTTGAGAAAAGGTTCCTTTTTCAACATTTTCAACTATCTAATTTCGTTATTTTCAGCAGCCGGATACCTATTGTTTTCCTCGATAAACACAATAGCAGCTGATTGGGGACTTTCTTATTCAACGATCGGAAAAATCAACTTTGCCGGATACATTTTTTATACCCTAATTGCTCTCTTTCTAGGTTCCCTAGGTGATAGGTACGGTTATAAAAAAATTTTATATCCCAGCATGTTTGCTTTTTCATTAGTCACGATTAGTGGTTTACTTGTATATAGCAGTCATTCTGTTTTATTCCTATATCTCTTTGCTATATTGGTGTATTCGTATTTCGGTCTTTTCTACCCATTAGTAGAAGGACTGTTATCCAGGGCTGAAAAACTTGAAGGTATAGAACCTTCGTTAACGACTACTAGATTCACACTCTCATGGAGCTCAGGAAATATGCTAGGAATGGCTTTTGGCCCATATTTAATTCAGAAAACCCCTTCTGCCGTGTTTTTAATCGTCACCGCCATAAGTTTGTTCGGAGGAACCATTGTACTCAGGCATTATAGATCTTTTGGTGAGAGACTCCCATTCAATGTACACAAATCTTTGCTTCAGAAGCCAAAAGCAATTGATTTTCCCAAGATAAATCTTTATAGGAAGACGTACAGATTGTCTCTGGTGCTGACGGCAATGCTTTTCTCCTCTGTCATCAGCCTTTTCCCGAAGTTGATGGCTATGAGTGACATTTCTTTGGAGAATGCGGGTTTTCTAGTGGTTGCCGGTAATGTAGCGGTATTTCTCACATTTATTCTGATGGGGAAATTCAGGTTCTGGGTAGGTAATCCTGGAATATCTATGGTACTTATCATGTTATTCCCACTCTCAATTCCTCTATACTTTCTCAAGACCAGTGTGTTGACATTTTTTCTTGTCGCGCTATTTACAGGCATTAATTATTCAATTCCATATACATTCGCAATTTTTTATGGCTTAAATTCCCCAAATGAAGACCACGGTAAACAGGGAGGACTTCACGAGACTATGATAGGGCTTTCCTTTGGATTCGGTCCGCTCCTGAGCGGATATTTCCTCGAATTCTGGCCGGGGCTTTACGGTATGGGCATTCTTGCGATTATATTGGCTACAGTCAGTGTAATAAATCAACTAGCATTTCTTAAGAGAGTGAAAAAGTATGTATAATAATGAGAGGTGAGAAAATGAAAGTAAAATACCTTGTGACACTATTTATATTATCAGGAGTGATGGCTATGGGCTTTTATTCGCCAGTGGATAGATTTATCGATGCAAAAGAGGTTCTGAAAGAACTTCTTTCAATGCCTGAAAATGACGCCTTTAAAGAGCTTCTTTCCAAAGCACAGGGAATCGCCTTCTTTCCGAATGTCCTGAAAGCAGGGCTCGTTATTGGGGGTCAGTATGGGGAAGGGTTTGTCCTGAGAAAGAAAGACGGAGTCTGGTACGGCCCCCTTTTTCTGAAACTATACAAGGTAAGCTATGGACCTCAAATAGGTGCCCAATCAATTAGATTGGTATTGTTGATTATGAACGATACAGGCTTTGAAGGTTTTACTAGGGACAATATTACCCTCGGCGGAAGCATCGGTATCGCAGCCGGACCTGTCGGCAGAAATCTCTCTGCGGATATTGATTATACACTTCAAGCGATACTCTCTTACTCAATATCGAAGGGATTCTTCGTGGGTTTTACAGTCGAAGGGTCAGTGATAAAAATAGACTACGAGGCAAATGAAGTGTTTTACGGGAATCGCTCTTCAGCAAAAGAGCTATTGGAAACAGAGGTAGCCGATTCACCAGAACTGAGGAGTCTTCTGGATATCATCACGAATATCGAATAACTTTACGAACGAGTAAATGATGACAGTTCCCATATTGGCGTTAGCACTGAGGATTTTGCTTCTTGCCTTTGAAAAAATCGTTCTCAAGTTCATGGGGGACAGAACAGGGGCCCTTTATAGAAACCTCGCTGCTAGTTTTCTTTTTTTCTTTATCGGTGCTCTTGTGCTTCTGCCCTTTGCTGTGACCAGAGAAATATCTAACTGGCATTTCCTCATCCCGTGTCTTTTAAGCGCACTTCTGTACAGCTTCAGTTCATTTGCTTATGTTTCTTCGATAGCAACAGGAGAAGTTTCGCTGGTAACGCCTATCAGTAGCTTAAATGCCGCGGTGATCTTACTCTTCGCTGCGGCCTTTCTCGGAGAAAAGATCACAGGTGTTAAACTACTGGGGATATTTCTCATGTTGTACGGGATATTCATACTCAAAGGCATGCTGACACCGCTGAAATCGTTCAGGGCCATAATAAATGACAGGCCAAGTCAGCTCATGTTTGTTAGTGTAGTACTTCAGTCTTTGGGAAGAGTGATTGATAAGTCTTTCGCCAGTGACAACGATCCTTTGATATATGCCACGATGTTGTATTTTGTCGTCTCCTTCAATTTCTTTCTCTTGCTTCAGCTCAGGAAAAAAGGAAAACAGATCGTCTCATCTTTTCGTGAAAAGCCTTTCCCCATGTTAATTGGTGGAGCGATAAACGGTGCGGCGTATCTCTTTCTGCTGATCGCCATAAAGAGCATTGAACTGAGTCTTGTTGAGCCGCTGGCAAACCTGTCTATAATCCTCGCCATGTTTTTTGCCGCTGTCATCTTCAAGGAAAAACTCTTGGAAAAGCTTCCCGGTGGCCTTCTGGTCATTCTCGGTGGCTGGTTGCTCGCTATGAGTGTGTGAGGAGAGAAAAAAACAGTGTCAAACACGAAATGTGCTACCACTCTGCAGATGTGCGGTTCATGGAGTCTGAGAAAGCGGAGAACTGTTTTCCGTAAACCGTTTGTCGTTTTCTGACAAGAGCATTTGTCATTCTTAAGGAGTGCATATCTCTGTGAAGCAGGCATAACTAAGCCGTAATCGGTGTACCAGTTATTACCACGCTAGCCTCACAGTCTTGAAACCTCAGTCTTCGAACATCGCCTCACGCGTCGTTGGCCATACAAGGGTTGACCGTTATTAAAGTTCTTTTCTGTGATCAGCATCAACTGCGTAGCAGTTCCGAGCATCAATCGCGCCAATCAATCCCGATATTCATGTGTCCAGAGCATCATGAAAAACGAAAGGCAATGGTTTTTTGCTGCAAAAATTTGAGCGAGTGATGGCTGAAGAAAGTTCGCCAGAATGATTTACAAATTGAAGTATAAACTTGTTAGAGACCTGCGCCGTATATCAATTCATGTATAAAATCATAAAATCATTGAAAATCGCCGGGTATTGTAAAAATGGCACTTAACGGAGAAAATAATATTCTTCGTACATACAGTTGCGGAAACTGTTGAGGAACTCATCAATGTTGTAAAACAAAGTGTTTGCTTTCCAGATGTATAGATTTCTGACTTCTCGATTCCCTGAAATTCAGCCAATAGGTTTACAGGTGAAGATTTGTTAAAATCAGATTGGGCAATATGCTTGACGGAGGCGACTCGAATGTTGAGAATTGAGGAGCTGAAAAAGTCATATGGACACAATACTGCTGTTGACGGTATAAGTTTCACTGTTGAGAGTGGTGAGGTTTTTGCGCTGCTGGGTCCCAACGGTGCGGGGAAGACCACCACGCTAAAATGTATCCTCGGTCTGAGAAAAATAGATGGCGGGTCCGTGAAGCTCGATGGCACCGTCGCCTATTTGCCAGAAGAAAAGAATCTTTATCCCTCGTACAGTATTGAAAGGCTCATCGCATTCACCAACGACCTGACTGAAGGCTTTGATATGTCAAAAGCCTTTTCTACTGTAAAAGAATTCGGGATAGGACTTCAAGAGAAGATAACAAATCTTTCCCATGGTATGCTCACACTGGTGTATCTCGCCCTTGTCTTCGCTCAGAAGGCAGATATATACATCATGGACGAACCCACCTGGGGACTCGATCCCCTGATGCGTACCCATGCGATGAGGATAATAAAAGAACTCGCAGTGTCTGGTAAAACAATACTGTACACCAGTCATATACTATCTGAAGTAGAAAAGCTCGCGGACACCGTTGCAATAATGAATAACGGAAAGATACTAGAAATGGGACGGATTGAAGAACTCAAGAGCAGATACGCCGCTGTTACCGTGGAAAAAGGAAAGAAAGTGAAGGGCTTTCTTTGGAGAAGCACCCAAACCGGGGACATATATATTCTCCGGCGTGAAAAGGGTCTCACTGACTATGAAGAAGCTCCATTTGATGCGATATTTGAAGCCGTTGTCAGGGGTGATGCCAGATGAGAAAAGAATTGTATGATATGAGAATACGAGCCCTGGCATTGTTTTTCCTCATGCTAGCCCTCTTTTTCGCTATTGCACCCTTTCAAGACTATGCTGTGGGGACTTTGAGAAGCCTTGAGGGAAGTTCAGGGGAGTTTATGGGAAAATACATAGATCGAGAATATGTCGAGCAACTTACTAACTGGAGTTTTTATATGTATTCACAATGGTTCGGTAAAAACTTTGGACAGCTTGTTCCGATAATCGCCATAGTACTGGCTTTTCCGCTCTTTTCCAGAGAGAGCGAAAACGGCACTCTGGAATTCTTGCTGGTGCGCCAGAGTAGACTTCGGGTCTTCATGAACAAGTCCTTTACGGGGTTATTAGCGCTAGTCTCCATCATTGTGATACTGTCCTTCTTACCGATACTGTACTCCTTTGTCACCGGAAAGGAGTTTGTCAATGAATATGTTCCCCAATTTATGATTTTCGCGCTGGTCGGCGGTTTGTTGTGGTACAGTGTCACACTGATATTTTCCGTCGTCTTCAACGACCAGGTTAAGCCCATACTGGCTTCGCTGGGTGCCCTGGTGCTGACGACGGTCTTAGGTCTATTGAGACCGTTGAGGTATCTAAATACTTATCGCTATATCTTGGGCGTGGATATTTTTTCAGGTGGGGACATGGATATTCTTTATACCGTTTCTTTGCTATTAGTATCAGGATTTCTGCTATTTATTAGCTATGAAATTTTCAACCATAAAGAGATATAAGGGGGGAATGTTCATGATAGTGGTCACAACGGATAACGTTCCGGGTTATGAAATTTCAGAGGTTCTGGGCATAGTCATCGGGAACACGGTACGTTCCAAACACATTGGCAGAGACATCGGAGCGGCTTTCAAAACCCTTGCTGGTGGTGAGATAAAGGGATACACCGAGATGCTCACTGAGGCAAGGAACATTGCTATTCAGCGTATGGTTGATGAAGCAGAAAAGATGAATGCTGACGCTATAGTTGCTTTTAGAATGGGCAGCTCAGCGGTGATGTCCGGAGCCGCCGAGATGGTCGCTTATGGCACCGCGGTAAAACTCAGGAAGAGTGAGTAGCGAGATTTGAGAGAATAGAGATTCCAAGATCCATAATCTGAAAATTCGGGTCTTACCCTTGAGAACCGAGAATCAGAGATCTGAGAGTCCGAGAAAGCCCCAGTCTCCGCAGTGTCTTTTTTTCTCGTCTTTTCGTCCTCTCGAATTTTCGAACCTCGGCTTTCGAATTCTGAGTCTCGGACTCTTGGTTTCATGCACAATCTATAACCAGCAACGTAAAACGGGTATGAACCAAGAAATATCCAGGGTCTTTATCAATACCCGCTCATTCTATGATAACCTTCAGAAGAATGACTGTTGCATATTGCTCTGAAAGGACATCACCTTCACAGCAATTATTATGCTTCTTTTTTAATGCCACTTTGTACGGTTTATGTGGTTGTTATTTTTTCTTAGTGCTTTCAAATACAGGTTTACTTGTCTTTTTGTTCAGCTCGTTATATGGCAAACTACAAGCAGTTGGAGTTGCTTTGTAAAAGGCTTACACAGCACAATGTATAATGAGGTTAAGATACTGAATTGTATGATCTCTTATCAAAATCCATGGGGGGATTTGAGTGAATAAAATAAGCTACATTCTCATAGGAATCTTTTTGATCGTTTCCACTTTCACCATAGCAGAACGGTTCTTTACACCCGAGCAATTGAGAGAGGATTTGGATTTTCTAGTTTCCAGAGTCATTGAAAATTATTATGACCCCTGGTACAAAGTAAATGAGGATGAATTCTGGGATCTTGTAGCGAAGAAAAGAGCTCAATTAGACCATGAGCTGACCTGGTTGGAATTCTATAAGATAGCTACTCCGTTAATATCTATCCTTCATGATCAGCATTCCTTTTTATCTCCTCCAAGAGGTGTCGAGATCAAAGTTTTCCCTTTCAGGATGCGCAGAGTGAATGGGCATGCCGTGGTGGTGGATTCTATCTGCGAATTGCCACTTGGGAGCGTTGTGACAAAGGTTAACGATATCCCAATTGAAAGTATAATCGAAGCACTCGAAATTTATGGTATTCTTGAAACCACTGAGAGCAGGTTAAATTGGCTGACTAATTTCTTCTTTCAAGCCCTGCCGGAGTGGTGGGGAATCGAGAAATTTGAGATTACCTATCTTTACGAAGACGAGGAAAAAACGCTGAAAATTGAAACTACCAACGCAAAAGACTATAAATGGGTTACTCAACCTGCAAGAAAAAGAAGCCCATCCTTTGAACTGCATGGTTCTATCGGTATTTTGAAAATCCCAAGTTTTGATAGATCATTTCAGCGGGAAATAATAGACAGGATGGAAGAAGCTCTGGATAGCCACATTATTGATCTGGTCATAGACGTTAGAGCCAATGCAGGCGGCTTTATAGAACCCGTTATAAGTTTGCTGGGATATTTTGTAGATAAACCAACTGAATTGGCCATAGGTATCGGATCAAAATCTCATACCAGGGAAGGGGTCAAATTCACCGTTTCGAAGTTCAATGTACACATATATCCCGCAGTAAAGCTGTTCTCTGGAAGATTGTGGATCCTGACAGATGAAAACGTCTTTTCCGCTAACCTTTTGTTTCTTGGTTTTCTTTCAAGAGAGGGTATTGGAACGATTCTCGGAGAAAGATCCAGCGAAACCGCGAACTTTGGTTCGCAGTGGAAAGGATACTTACTACCAAATACGAAATGTGGTGTAAATATATCGAGTATAAGGATTTTTCTTCTGGAAGAGGGAATGCGTATAGAGCCGGACATTCCCATAATCCTGAGCCTTGAGGAAAAAATATCATGGTTAATCGGCAAATCAGATCCTATGCTTGATGAGGCTCTACGAATTGTTGAAAGGGCCTCAGGAGAGCAAAATAATAAAGATTGAAGTGAGATTTGCTGACACAAATGAAGTGTGGGATTGCGCCTTAGATGCTGTCAGTGGGTAAGCACGCTTCGCGTGGATGCGCACTCCTTCGGAGTGGGGCAAGACTTCAGTTGCCAGTTGTTAATTCCTAGTTGTTGAACTTTTTCTATACCCTAGACCCCAGACCCGATTTTCTATAAATTTGGCTCTCGATTCTCTGTTATCACCCACAACGAAAGAGGGAGAGTCAAATGACTCTCCCTCTTCGCAAAAGAACCCTGGGCGCTACCTACTCTCGCACGGGGCTACCCCCGCACTACCATCGGCCCGAAGTGGCTTAACGGCCGGGTTCGGGATGGATCCGGGTGTTTCCCACTCCGGTATCGGCACCCAGGATAACTCTCAGCTCACTCAAAGGTGCAAAGGAGAAGGTAAAGGACTCGGGTTATTAGTACCGGTCGGCTCAACCCCTCGCAGGGCTTACACCTCCGGCCTATCTACGTCCTCTTCTCGGACGACCCTGAGAGGCCTCGTCTTGGAGCACGTTTCCCGCTTAGATGCTTTCAGCGGTTATCGCTCATGGACGTGGCTACCCAGCTACTGCCGCTTGCACGACAGCTGGTTCACCAGAGGTCCACTCACCCCGGTCCTCTCGTACTAGGGGCGACCCTCCTCAGGCCTCCTGCGCTCGCAGCAGATAGGGACCGAACTGTCTCACGACGTTCTGAACCCAGCTCACGTACCGCTTTAATAGGCGAACAGCCTAACCCTTGGGACCTGCTCCAGCCCCAGGATGCGATGAGCCGACATCGAGGTGCCAAACACCGCCGTCGATGTGAACTCTCGGGCGGTATAAGCCTGTTATCCCCGGGGTAACTTTTATCCGCTAATCTACGGCCTTTCCACTCAGTGCCGCAGGGTCACTAGGACCAGGTTTCCCTCCTGTTCGGCCTGTCAGCCTCACAGTCAGGCCAGCTTTTGCCCTTACACTCTACGGCTGATTTCCAACCAGCCTGAGCTGACCTTCGCGCGCCTCCGTTACTCTTTTGGAGGCGACCGCCCCAGTCAAACTGCCCACTTAGCACTGTCCCCGCTGTGCTCTTCACACACACGGGTTAGTACTCCGTTATGACGAGGGTGGTATCCCACCGGCGGCTCCCCCGACCCTGGCGAGCCGGGTTCTCTGCCTCCCACCTATCCTGTACACGCCATAACAAAGCACAATACCAAGCTGCAGTAAAGCTCCACGGGGTCTTTCCGTCTAGCTGCGAGTACTGGGCATCTTCACCCAGACTGAAATTTCACCGGGTCCCCTGTTGAGACAGTGCTCCGATCGTTACGCCATTCGTGCAGGTCGGAACTTACCCGACAAGGAATTTCGCTACCTTAGGACCGTTATAGTTACGGCCGCCGTTTGCTGGGGCTTCGGTTCAGAGCTTCGCCCGAAGGCTAACCCCTCCCCTTAACCTTCCAGCACTGGGCAGGCGTCAGACCCTATACGTCCTCTTTCGAGTTCGCAGAGTCCTGTGTTTTTGGTAAACAGTCGCCGGAGCCTTGTCACTGCGGCTCCCAGATGCTCAACACACCCAGGAGCGCCCCTTCTCCCGAAGTTACGGGGCCATTTTGCCTAGTTCCTTAACAGGGGTTATCCCGCTCCCCTTAGCCTTCTCAGCCAGCCTACCTGTGTCGGTTTGCGGAACGGTCAGTGCTGCACTCAAACGGTACGCGACGCTTTTCTTGGCAGTGTGGACTCAACACCGTTGCTCCCGAAGGAGCTCCCCATCGCGCCTCAGCCTCCAGCGGCGGATTTCCCTACCGCCTTCTCAGGCCTAAACGCTTGGACGCACTGTGCAACCAGTACGCGGCGCCTATCCTCCTGCGTCACGCCTCGCACCTCGTACAACACCGGTACCGGAATATTAACCGGTTTCCCATCGGCTACCCCTTTCGGGTTCACCTTAGGGTACCGACTAACCCTGGGAGGACGACCCTTCCCCAGGTAACCTTAGGCTTTCGGGGGGAGAGATTCTCACTCTCCTCTCGTTACTCATGCCTGCATTCTCTCTTGTGCTTCGTCCAGCGCCCCTCGCGGGTACGCCTTCTCCCTACCGCACAATGCTCCCCTACCGACAGTTTCCTGTCCCACAGCTTCGGGGGATGGCTTCAGCCCCCTTACATCTTCGGCGCGAAGAGCCTCAACTGGTGAGCTGTTACGCACTCTTTAAATGATGGCTGCTTCTAAGCCAACATCCCAGCTGTCTCAGACTCTTCACTGCCTTTCACACTTAGCCATCTCTCCGGGCCCTTAGCTGGTGGTCTGGGCTGTTTCCCTCTCGACCACGGACCTTATCGCCCGTAGTCTGTCTCCCGCACTTTGAGTGATGGTATTCGGAGTTTGGCTGAGGTCGGAGGTTGCCCCCCTAGCCCAACCAGTGCTCTACCCCCATCACTGACCATGCGAGGCCGTGCTTAGACACGTTTCGGGGAGAACCAGATATCACCGGGTTCGGTTGGCTTTTCACCCCTACCCACAGGTCATCCAATGGCGTTTCACTGCCAACTGGTTCGGTCCTCCAGTGGGTGTTACCCCACCTTCAACCTGCCCATGGGTAGCTCACCCGGTTTCGGGTCTACCGCAACTGACTATCGCCCTGTTCAGACTCGGTTTCCCTTCGGCTTCGCCTCCTCCGGCTTAACCTCGCCAGTTACGATAACTCGCAGGCTCATTAATCAAAAGGCACGCGGTCACCCTTTCGGGCTCCCACTTCTTGTGGGCACACGGTTTCAGGTACTCTTTCACTCCCCTCCCGGGGTGCTTTTCACCTTTCCCTCACGGTACTGTTCCGCTATCGGTCAGCAGGTAGTATTTAGCCTTGGAGGGTGGTCCCCCCAGATTCACGCGGGATTCCTCGTGTCCCGCGCTACTCGGGTACACTGCCCAGAGCGCTTCACGCCTTTCACCTACGGGGCTTTCACCCTCTCCGGCAGGCCTTCCCAGACCTTTCGGCTAGACGTTACGCTGCCCCGGCGAGTCTGTGGCCTCGCCCAGCAGTGCCCCACTACCCCGTACCAGCAACGCCCACAGGCTTCTACACTAGCACGGTTTAGGCTCTTCCCCTTTCGCTCGCCACTACTCAGGGAATCTCTCTTGATTTCTCTTCCTCCGGTTACTGAGATGTTTCACTTCACCGGGTTCGCCTCGCCTAAGCGATGACTGGCATCCCTGCCAGCCGGGTTTCCCCATTCGGGCATCCGCGGATCAACGGTCGCTTGCACCTACCCGCGGCTTTTCGCAGCTTGCCACGCCCTTCTTCGCCTCCTGCTGCCAAGGCATCCCCCGTGTGCCCTTTGCACCTTTACCTTCTCCTATGCACTTTTCAATGACCTGAGAGTCACTCATTGGTGGAGACAAGGGGATTCGAACCCCTGACCTTCTGCTTGCAAAGCAGACGCTCTCCCAGCTGAGCTATGTCCCCACACTGGTGGGCTCGAGTGGATTCGAACCACTGACCTCACGCTTATCAGGCGTGCGCTCTGACCAACTGAGCTACGAGCCCTCCATGAGGTATCACTCAAAGATGGATAGCGGTCCGTCGTACTCCTTAGAAAGGAGGTGATCCAGCCCCACCTTCCGGTAGGGCTACCTTGTTACGACTTAGCCCCCCTCGCCAGTCCCACCTTAAACAGGGTCCCTCCTTTCGGTTAGGATCCCCGTCTTCAGGTGTTACCAACTCGGGTGGCTTGACGGGCGGTGTGTACAAGGCCCGGGAACGTATTCACCGCGGCATGGCTGATCCGCGATTACTAGCGATTCCGGCTTCATGCAGGCGGGTTGCAGCCTGCAATCCGAACTGAGAGACGGTTTTGGGATCAGCTTGGCCTCGCGACCTAGCATCCCGCTGTCCGTCCCATTGTAGCGCGTGTGTCGCCCAGGACATAAGGGGCACGACACCTGACGTCATCCCCCCCTTCCTCCGCCTCGTCGGCGGCGGTCCTCTTAGAGTGCCCGGCCTAACCGCTGGCAACTAAGAGCAGGGGTTGCGCTCGTTGCGGGACTTAACCCAACACCTCACGGCACGAGCTGACGACGGCCGTGCACCACCTGTGCTGGCTCCCCTCAAAGAGGGGTCGTTCCCCTTTCGGTTCACTACCACCAGCATGTCAAGCCCTGGTAAGGTCCTTCGCTTAGCTTCGAATTAAACCACACGCTCCACCGCTTGTGCGGGCCCCCGTCAATTCCTTTGAGTTTCACCCTTGCGGGCGTACTCCCCAGGCGGCTCACTTATCGCGTTAGCTTCAGCACGGAGTGCTCTACGCACCCCACACCTAGTGAGCATCGTTTAGGGCTAGGACTACCGGGGTATCTAATCCCGTTCGCTCCCCTAGCTTTCGAGCCTCAGCGTCAGGTCCGGCCCAGGAGACCGTCTTCACCACCGGCGTTCCAGCTGATATCTAAGGATTTTACCCCTACACCAGCTGTTCCGTCTCCCTCTACCGTCCTCAAGCCTGCCAGTTTCGACCGCAGGACCGGAGTTGAGCTCCGGTTTTTCACAGCCGACTTAACAGGCCGCCTACGCTCCCTTTACGCCCAGTGATTCCGGGCAACGCTCGCCCCCTACGTATTACCGCGGCTGCTGGCACGTAGTTAGCCGGGGCTTTCTAGTGAGGTACCGTCTCCCTCCACAGCTTTCCACTCTGTGGAGTATTCGTCCCTCACCACAGCGGTTTACGACCCGAAGGCCTTCTTCCCGCACGCGGCGTCGCTGGTTCAGGCTTTCGCCCATTGACCAAAATTCCGCACTGCTGCCTCCCGTAGGAGTAGGACCCGTGTCTCAGTGTCCTTGTGGCCGGCCACGCTCTCACGCCGGCTATCCGTCGTCGCCTTGGTGAGCCCTTACCTCACCAACTAGCTGATGGACCGCGGGCCGCTCCCGTGACGGCGCATTTGCGCCTTTCCCCTCTCGGGCTTATGCGGTATTAGCTACCCTTTCGGGTAGTTATCCCCCATCACAGGATACGTTCCCACGTGTTACTCACCCGTTCGCCACTCCTAACACCCCCCGAAGGGGGCTTCGGCGTTCGACTTGCATGTGTCAAGCACGCCGCCAGCGTTCGCCCTGAGCCAGGATCAAACCCTCCATCCATGGCTCTTCACTTCTTTGTTAATTGACTGGGACCGCTATCCATTTTTCAATGACCCTCTGCCTTCTTCCCTACTGCCCGCGCCCTCTTTCGCGCCGGCAGTTCCTATATTACCATCACTCTCATACCCTGTCAAGTTACGAATTCCTTTCCCGTTCCTTGGTAATCTGTGAATTCATGCAGAAAAGAGCCCTAGAGAGTGATGAAGTTCGCATCAAGAGAGATGTCTAGTTGTTCTGGAATGAGTAGAGAAATATTCCATTCACCAGATAAATATTTGTGAATTACTTCGTTTGTGTAATCAAAGTCCTGTTTATCGATTTTCGCGATGAGTTCATCGGCACTCTCAACTGTTCCAAGGGTCATCACATTATCAAGATGACGGCTAAGAATTGGCAATGTACCCTCGGTTGACATCATGAGTTTGCCTTTCAATCTTTCTTTTCCATAGCGAAATTCGTCACTGGTAATACCATGCAATGTTATCCTTTTTAGTTCACTCTTGAGAAGTTTTAACAGCTGTTGAAGATTATTGGGTGTTGTGGAAGCATAGATAAATAGTGTGCCAAAGTCTTCATATGCGATGTATTCAGAACCTATACTGTACACCATCCCGTATTTTTCTCTGATGTTATGAAACAACACTGAACTCATGCCACTACCAAATAGCACGTTGAATATTTTGAAGGCTTCGAATTCAGAATCTCTTCTTGAAGGAGCTCTTGTTGAAAGGAGCAAGTGTACCTGTTTGAGATCTTTTTTTCTCTCAATGATGAGTTCCTTCGTTGTTTTCATCGAACCAGAAAAGTTCTTTTCCATACCACAACTTTCAGGGAATCTTTCCAACATCTCCTCGACCTTGGTCAAGAGATCATCGTCATAGTTTCCTGTAATTGCGAAAATCAGCCTATCTGAAGTGTAATGGGAATTATAATAATCAGACAACTTCTGACGATTTATGGTGCTGACTGACTCAATTGTTCCCAGAACAGGTTTGCCATAATGTTCATCCCAGATCTTAGACAAGGTTACATTGTAAATACGATCCACAGGATCGTCAAAAGATTCAGCAATTTCTTCCAGAATTACCTTTTTTTCGGTAGAGATGTCAACCTCCAAAAAGGAAGGATTCCTCACCATATCATAGAGTATTTCCATTGTGCTTTCAGCGTGAGTGTAAGGTACCTGAGCAAAGTAGACTGTGGATGTTCTTCCGGTGTAAGCGTTAAGGGTTCCACCAACACGTTCTATTGGCTCTTTGATGTCATATGAAGAACGATTTTGCGTGCCTTTGAAGAGTGCGTGCTCAATAAAATGGGAAATTCCATTGTTTTCATTATTTTCATAAATAGAACCAACTTTGAAAGCGAATGCGAGAGAGACCGTGCGGGTCTCCCTCTTTTTCTCTCCGACTATAATAGAGCCGTTCTTCAATTCTTTGAGTATGATTTCAGAGTCTCTCAATATTCGTTGCATTATTATACTTCACCCTCAGTCTTTGTGGTATCTTTTCTTTTGGTTGGATCTTTGTACATATTTTGATGGCTTCCTTGGACGATCGTCTTCTTTGACTTCAACACCGAATCGTTTTAGTTGTATCCTTCCAAGGTCATCGATAGCTGTGACCTCTACTTTAACCGGGGAACCAACACTGTTAGTCTTCAGGAATTCATTGAGATTTTCTCCGAGTTTTGAGGAATGGAGCAGTCCCACTTTCCCAGGCGCAAGTTCAACGAAAATCCCGTACGGCTCAACGCGGGAGATGATACCTTCGAATACTTGACCTTTTTCAATTTCCTTCAACATCGCACCGATTACTTTCAGGAGCCGTTCTATCTTATCAGGGTCATTACCAATTATTTTTACCTGTGCTTTCTCATCATCAATAAAGATCTTGGCATCGTAATCACTGCTGAGTTTCTTGATCACCCTGCCACCGGGGCCGATCAGCTCACCAATCTTATCATAAGGTATATTGAAAACTTTGATTACAGGCGCATAGCGCGAGACTTCCTTCCTGGGTTCGGGAATAGTTGCATACATAAGATCTAAAATTTTTTGTCTGGCTTCTTTCGCCTGAAGGAGGGCACTAAGCATTATCTCTTCCGATACCCCAGCGACTTTCACGTCCATCTGAAATGCTGTTATACCATCACGGGTGCCGGTGACTTTGAAGTCCATATCTCCCATGTGATCTTCGTTACCAAGTATGTCGGTCAATACAACTGTTTTGTCTTCTTCCTGAATCAGACCCATCGCTACACCTGCAACATGTTTTTTTATGGGCACACCCGCCGCCATAAGGGCCAATGAACCCGAACAAACAGTAGCCATAGACGATGAGCCGTTAGATTCAAGAATTTCAGATACGACTCTGATCGTGTAGGGAAATTCCTCTTCAGGCGGAATAACAAACTTAAGAGCTCTTTCAGCAAGATGTCCATGGCCGATCTCTCTTCTTCCTGGTCCTCTAAGCCTCTTAACTTCGCCGGTACTGAAGGGCGGGAAGTTATAGTGCAACATAAATGTTTTTGATCCTTCTTCAAAAAGTGTGTCGACTACTTGCTCGTCAATGGGAGCGCCAAGGGTAACCGTTCCGAGACTCTGTGTTTCACCTCTGGTGAACAATGCTGAACCATGGGTTCTAGGAAGTATGTCCAGCTCACAGGTGATGGGCCTTATCTCGTTGTGCTTTCTCCCGTCCAACCTCAAATTCTTTTCTATGATCGAATGTCTCATTATGCTCTTTAAGCGTTCATCGAAGAAAGATTTAAGGAATTTTTCATTTTCAGTGAGTTCTTCTTCCGACCACTTATTGGCGTATAATTCCTTAAATTTTTCTATTTTTTCGTTTCTGTATTCTTTGAGTGCTTTATCCTTAGCCTTTTTCCCAGGAGTAAGCATCAATCTGAATATTTCATCGTCGTCGAGAAGCTCAGAAAATGATTCAAGTAGCCCCTCCGGTGGCTCCGGTATTCTTATTTCCCATTTCTGTATTTCGAATTCTGAAAGAATTTCTTCTTGGAATTTCACAAGCTTTTTGATAGCATCATGTGCAGCTTTCAAGGCACCAAGCATTACTTCTTCAGATACTTCTTTGGCTTCGCCCTCCACCATCGTCACAGCTTCCTTTGTACCAGCCACAACGATATCAAGCATACTCTTTTCTAACTGTTCAACTGTCGGAAAAATTACGTATTCGTTATCAATATATCCGACCCTTACTCCGGCAACGACTCCGTTAAAAGGTATGGGAGATATGTTTAATGCCAGCGAACTAGCAAATATACCCATTGTATCCGGTGGTGTATCTGGGTCCGCTGAGAGCACAGTAACTATTACCTGAACCTCATTTGTCATGCCATCGGGGAAAAGAGGTCTTATTGGCCTGTCTATGAGCCGAGCGGAAAGCACAGCGTTTTCGCTGGGTCTGCCCTCTCTTTTTATAAATCCTCCTGGGATCTTACCAGCTGCATAGAATTTTTCCTGATATTCGACAGTCAGGGGTAGAAAGTCTGCCCCTTCTATGGGTTCTTCATTTGCATCAACTGTCGCCAGAATAGCAGAGTCACCGAATCTCACGAAACATGCACCATGAGACTGTTTTGCCATTTTTCCGTGTTCGACGACGAGTTTCCTTCCATAGAATTCTCTTTCCCATTTTTTGAATTCGTTCATGCTAACACCTCTTTTTAACGTTTTTCTTCAATAATTATACCAGTTAAATAAGTTACGCGTATTTCAAAAAATAAAAGGGGGAGCTTTTATGCTCCCCCTGTATCTTTCCGTTTAACCACGAATGCCAAGTTTAGCAATAAGCTCTTTGTAAACATCAGGCTTGTTGTGTTTTAAGTACCTAAGCATCTTTCTTCTTCTTCCTACCATCTTTAGCAAACCTCTTCTTGAATGAAAATCTTTGGGATGGGCTTTGAGATGTTCTGCAATGTGTTTGATTCGCGCTGTTAAAATTGCGATCTGAATCTCGACTGAACCCGTGTCTTTTTCGTGAATCTGAAACTCCTTGATGAGTTCCTCTTTGTTTACTGCCATGCTCTTCCTCCTTCATTTTATCCTCATGCTAAGTACGGGTATACTCCACGTACTGAGCAAGGGTCAATATATTCTATCTTCTGATAGATACCTTGTCAAGTGGTTTTCATGTTGAATCTATCTACCACTAGAAAACTAGATAGAAGATCAGAAGAGGCCTTGGTGAAGTACTTTTAGCGAATAGATATCCCATGGTTATTCCGGCGATATCTGCAAGAAGATCTTCAAATTCAGCACTGCCAGAGGGGGAAAAACAGTCCCTTACCTCTTTTCCAATACCAATAGATAGTGTAAATAGCAAACCGCCTATGTCTTCCAGTATGTAGCTGGATAGACCATAGGCGGTGAAACTTACAGAAAAATGCAGATACTTGTCATAATTTTTAGCACCCAGGCAAGAGGATACAAGTAACAGGAAAACCACAATAAAGAACAACGATTTCATTTCATGAATCAAAAACTCCAAACAAGTCCAAGTCCTCCGGTGAAGTATTCAAAGAAAACGGGAGAATAAAGATTTGCTGGATAATCTTTGACTCTCAGGCCTTTTATAGTACCAAGAAGAGCTATGTTCTTGCCTATGGGAGCGGTTAGTTCAAGTCCAAGGCCAGCTGCAATATGTGGATCACCAAAAGCAGTATCTGGATTTCCGTCGACCGTATCAAAAATCAATCCCAGTGGCAGAAGCAATCTCACACTAACCAGATCAGGATCGGACAAAAGGTTGAAATAGAAATCGAAGGTTAAAGCACCTGCTTTGTTATCAACGGAAAGCATAGCAAATTCAGCGTTTAGAGAAAAACCAACGTTGTCATTAAGGGGCATTTCAACTCTTAGCATTATGCCTGGTAACGTGACTTTACCCGTCCCCACATCTGTTGCGTGCATGATTACACCTGAACCGATGTAAACTGTGGCAAAGGCCCATGTGGATAGGAGTGCTAATATCAATACAGCAAAGGTCTTCTTCATAACCACACCTCCCTCAAAACGATTATACAAAAATTATAGCACAGAAAGGTTTATCACTTTAAATGAATTACAGAGGTACATTTAAAAGATATTATAATATTCTTGGTATTGAAATACAAAACTAATCATATATCAAGTTTTCTTTTCAGCCGTCTTTCCATATCACGCTTTGCGATATCTTCCCTTTTGTCGTATAAACGTTTTCCTTTGGCAAGGGCTATTTCTACTTTGGCAATACCCCGATCGTTGAAATATATCTTTGTGGGAATTATCGTCAATCCTCTCTCTCTAACTTTTTGACTTATTTTCAGAAGCTCCTTTTTGTGTAATAGTAACTTTCTTTTTCTCAAGGGATCGTGATTCCAATGGGTACCATGACTGTATTGGCTGATGTTAGCGTTTAACAGATACAATTCCCCATCTTCAAATTTACAAAAAGCCTCTGAAAGTGAAGCCGAACCTTGCCGGAGGGATTTTACTTCCGTGCCCAGAAGCTGGATCCCAGCTTCATAAGTTTCAAGCAAATGATATTGAAACCTTGCTTTTTTGTTGGTTGATACTACCTTCATCGCAACAACCTCACTTTTTCTTTTTGACGTTGTATATCTCATCTCTGAGAACAGCGGCGTCTTCGTATCTCAATTCACTCGCCGCTCTGAGCATCTCTTCTTCGAGCAGCGCTACATAATCCTCGATATCCAGATTCTCTTTAAGACTCATAATTCCTTCAATATACGTGTTCTTTGCCATTTCTTCCTTTTTATTTTGTTCTGTTGCTTCTGCAAAAATGTTTTCGTAAAGGGGCTTAATAATACTTTCAGGTGTTATTCCATGCTCTTTATTATAAACCAGTTGTTTCAATCTTCTTCTGTTGGTTTCTTCAATTGCACGCTTCATCGAATTGGTAACTCTGTCAGCATAGAGTAAAACTCTCCCGTTTATATTTCGCGCCGCCCTTCCAATGGTCTGTATCAATGTTGTTTCTGAACGTAAAAACCCTTCTCTATCAGCGTCCATAATCGCGACAAGAGAAACTTCTGGAAGATCCAGCCCCTCTCTTAGAAGGTTAACACCCACAACGACATCAACGTACCCCTCTCTAAGTTTTTTGAGAACCTCTACCCTCTCCACCGCATCCAGTTCAGAGTGGAGATATTCCGATCTTATACCCATTTCATTGAGGTAGCTGCTCAACATCTCAGCAGCTTTCTTAGTCAGCACGGTAACCAGAGCTCTTTCATTCCGTTCTTTGACCTTCATCATCTCTTCGATGAAATCATCCACCTGATTTTCCGTTGGCTTCACTACAACTTCTGGATCGATCAAGCCAGTGGGCCTTATCACCTGATCCACAACCTGTGAAGATATGGACAGTTCATACTCTCCAGGCGTCGCGGAAACAAAAATGATCTGTCCCACTTTTTCAAGAAATTCCTCATATCTAAGAGGACGATTATCAAAAGCAGAAGGAAGTCTGAACCCGTATTCCACTAAATTCTTTTTCCTTGAGTAATCGCCTCTGTACATTGCTCTCAACTGTGGAACAGCTATGTGTGATTCATCAATGAATAGTATGAGTTCGTCTTTATTGAAATAATCAAGTAGGGTGAAAGGCGGTTCGCCGGGTTTCCTTCCATCGAAGAATCTTGAGTAATTTTCAATTCCACTGCAGTATCCAAGAGTCTCCAGCATTTCGATATCATAAAGTGTTCTCTGCTTAAGTCTTTGAGCCTCTAGATATTTCCCGTTTCCCTCCAATAGTGTCACCTGTTCTCTGAGTTCTTTTTCGATATTTTTTATTGATCGGGCAATTTTCTCTTCCGTCGTTACGAATTCTTTTGCCGGGTAAATAATTATTCTATCGAGCTCCTCAATGGTACTTCTGTTTATCGGGTCAAAACACACTATCCTCTCAACTTCATCATCAAAAAGGTATAATCTGATACCGTACTCTTCGTATGGGGGGAATATTTCGATCAGCTCGCCTTTCATGTGAAATACCCCACCAACAGAAACATCTTCCGAACGATTATATTGCAGAGCAGAAAGTTTAAGAGCGAGTTCTCTCCTGTTTATTCTATTCCCCTTCTCCAGTTTGATATTCAGCTCTTCAAAGTCCCTGGGATCACCACTGGCGTAGATGGCAGAAACACTGGCGACAACCACAACGTCTTTTCGTGTTAGCACTGATTTGAGTGCTGATAGTCTCATTCTGGCAAGAATATTGTTTATTTCAGCGTCCTTTTCGATATAAAGATCCTTGTTAGGAATGTAAGCTTCAGGCTGATAATAATCATAATAACTGATGAACAGTTCAACTCTGTTTTGTGGAAAAAACATTTTGAACTCTCTATAAAGCTGGACTACAAGTGTTTTATTTGGGGATATTACCAGTGCAGGGCGCTGAGTTTTCGCAATTATGCTGGCCATTGTAAAGGTTTTTCCTGACCCCGTGACCCCTAAAAGAGTCTGGAAATGGTAACCATTCTGTAAGCCTTTCACGAGTCTCTCTATAGCTTCGGGCTGATCTCCACTTGGCTCAAAAGGAGATTTAAGCAGAAATTCCATTCAGCCCACCTCTAAACTGTTGTATTTTGACATTACCTTGCTAATATCACTCTGACACAGCTCTTTCGCAGCCTCTGTGGTTAATTTTAATACTTTTCCTATAATGCTGAGTTCATCGCTTGTGAATTCACCCAGCACATAGTCCGTGAGGTTTTTTTCGGGTTTAGGTCCTATGCCTATCCGGATCCGTGGAAAAGACATGGTTTCCAGTGAATTTATTATTGATTTAAGGCCGTTATGCCCACCATCACTTCCGTTTTTGCGTATCCTTATCTTTCCAAGGGGTATCCATATATCGTCATACGCGACGATAATCTCTTCAAAACTGTGCACATTGAATTCTTGGCACACCCTTTTTACGGCGATTCCACTCAGGTTCATAAATGTCATCGGTTTCACCAACAGTGCTTTATTACGCTGATTAAATTCAACCAGGTGCGCAAGATACAAATGGGTTTCATACGTACTTATAAGCTTACTTTGTTTTAATATTTCATCGATGAATAGAAAACCCACGTTATGTCTGGTAAGCACATAACGTGGGCCAGGATTCCCCAGTCCTATAAAAACACGCATTAATTATTCCTCTTCTTCCTTCTTTCCTTTCTCGATCACCTCAGGCTCAACCTCTTCTTCGGCGGCTTCAACAACCTCCTCAACGATGGCAGCTCTTGGGGCTTCTACAACGGCCACAGTTTCTTCAAGATCAAGCAATGGCTTAATGCCTTCTGGAAGGGGTAGATCTTTTACTCTCAGAACATCGCCGAAATCGAGATGTTCAACATTAACATCGATACTATCCACAATATCCTTGGGCAACACTTCGACGGGAAGCTCAGTCATAACGTGCTCGAGTATTCCACCTTTTTCAACGCCCTTAGCTTTTCCAATGAAGTTGATAGGAATATGAATCTCCATCTTGTGTCCCTTCGCAGGTACATAAAAGTCAATATGTATCACAGAATCGGTTACTCTGTCACGTTGGACGGCTTTCAAAAATCCATGAATCTCTTTTCTCTCACCGTTTTCCTCCATGACAAGGGTAATAACCGTAGTTTCACTAAGGTGGTTTATGTGCTTCATGATATCCACCTTATAAAGAGAGATGCTAAAAGGCTCGACATCTGGACCATATACCACAGCGGGTATTTTTCCAGTTTTCAGTAAATCCTTGGCTTTAACTTCCTTACTGCGGGGTTCAACAGTAAGTGTTAATTCGTGCATACGAATCCCTCCTCTATCTGAACAAAATACTCACCGACAGGTTCTTTCTCACTCTCATTAAGGCTTCTCCTAGTAACGGTGCTATAGAGAGAACCTCAACATTAGCTGGTAACTTCTTATGGCATATTGTGTCCGTTACATAAACTTTTTCGATCTCAGAGTTTGCTATTAACTCAAGGGCTTGGCCTGAAAACACCCCATGAGTTGCACAGGCGAAAATTCTCATTGCTCCATGTTTTTTCAACATTTTTGCTGCTTCTACCAGAGAACGACCGGTGTCTATTATATCATCAAAGAGTAATGCTGTCTTCCCTCGAACTTCACCGATGATATTTACAACCTCAGCAACGTTGTCTTTGGGTCTTCGTTTATCGAGTATTGCCAGAGGAACTCCGAGTTTCCCGGCGAATTTACTGGCTCTTTTAACCCCACCAATGTCGGGTGAAACCACGACAACATCATTTATATCCACAATGTTGCTGTTCAAGAAATGTTTTGAAAAAACGGGAAAACTCCAGAGGTTGTCTACGGGGATGTCAAAAAATCCCTGAATCTGCTCTGCGTGGAGATCAACGGTGACCAACCTTGTCGCACCAGCGACCGTGAGCAAATTCGCTACCAACTTTGCGGTGATCGGGTCCCTTCCCCTAGCTTTTCTGTCCTGACGGGCATATCCATAATAAGGAATCACAGCGGCAATAGAATGTGCAGAAGCTCTTTTGAAAGCATCGATCATTATCAATAACTCCATTAGATTCTCGTTTACCGGAGTTGATGTTGATTGGATAATAAACACGTCGTGACCTCTGACAGTCTCGTCAACTTTAATGTTTATCTCTCCATCTGAAAATCTGCCAAGATCACAATTTCCAAGTTGTATGCCCATATGCCTGGCTATCTTTTCAGCAAGAGGTACGTTCGACGAACCGGCAAACAGTTTCATTTCATTCAATTGGAAAGGCATTTTTCATTCTCCTTCCTCGTTTTTTCTGTATCGGTTAATTTTGACTATTTGTCTAGCCCTGCCCAAAGCAAGTGAATAATCGGGAACATTTTCCGTTATAACTGAGCCTGCACCGACAATGGAATTCTTACCGATGCTCACAGGAGCTACAAGAGAGGTATTACTACCGATAAAAGCGTTTGCTCCGATGGTTGTCCTGTGTTTATTCTTACCATCATAGTTGCATGTGATTGTTCCTGCACCCACATTGACGTTTTCTCCTATTTCAGCGTCTCCAAGATATGTCAGATGCTGGGCTTTACTATTACTCCCGATGGTTGACTTCTTGATTTCAACGAAGTTTCCTACTTTTACGTTCTCCAGCAAAACTGCTCCCGGTCTCAGTCTAGAATACGGGCCAACAGAACAAGCGTTATGTATCATAGCACCTTCCACTTCGGAACGCGTTACTTTCACATCATCAAATATTTTTGAATCGATTATTCGTGTCATCGGACCTATAACACATTTCTCGCCGATCACTGTATGTCCGTATATGAAAGTCATGGGTTCAATAACAGTATCTTTACCTATGACAACGTCTGGACCGATGTATGTGGTATCTGGATCAATAATTGTTACACCGTTGAGCATATGTTCGTAGTTTATCTTTTTGCGAGCAATTCTCTGTGCTTTTGAAAGTTGAATTCTGTCGTTAATGCCAAGGGATTCTGTAGGATCAGCTAATATTAACCTTTCGGCCCTTTCGGCAAATTGAACGACATCGGTAAGATAATATTCTTTTTGAGCATTATTTGGTGTAATCATTTTCAATGACGATTTTAAGAACTCAGCGCTGAAAACGTAAATCCCGGTGTTAATTTCTTTGATTTTTTTCTCTTCTGGAGTGGCATCTTTCGCTTCTACTATACGCACTCTCCCGTTCTTGGAAATCACCCTTCCGTACTCAGCCGGCTCGTTTAACTCCGTCGTTAGAACTACAACCTCCAGACCTTCAGCCAGTTTTTCCATTAGATTTCTAAGAGTAGCTGCTCTGATAAGCGGAACATCTCCTGGTAAAACAAGGACTTTACCCTCAAGTTCTACAGATTCCAGAACCTGCATTACTGCGTGTCCAGTTCCGAGCTGTTCGAGCTGTCTTACGGTTTTTACACCTTCTGGCAAGATAGCCTCCACCGTCTCAGCCTTATAACCGGTTACTACTATTGTATCTTCAGGTGCTATTCCAGCATTAAAAACTGCAGAAAGCACCCAGTTAATCATTGCTTTATCGAGAATCTTGTGGGTTACTTTTGGTTGATTAGAGTTCATTCTTTTGCCGAGGCCCGCCGCCAACACAATCGCTTTCATAGCTGCTCCCCCCTTTTAGATGTTATATTTTAATTAATGGCTTTTTGTATCAAAAGAGAAAATCTATTCTTAACGAATCTTTTTTAACGCTTCCTTAATTAATTCATTTACTTCAATATCAGGAGTAACTTTCAATATATCTGAGAGGACCCTGCTGGATATGCGTCGGTCGAATCCCAGAGAAACGAGTGCGTTGAGTGCGTCATCCACACGTGAATCATTCGACGCAAGGCTCTCACCAATTTTCTCATTCTCAAAAAGATGTCCAATTTCCGCTATCAAGCGCTCTGCTGTTTTTTTCCCGAGGCCAGGTAAGTTGGAAAGCCCTTCAATATTTCTGCTTGCAATCAATGCTTTCAGTTTATCCGGAGTGGTACCGGAAAGAATTTTCAACGCTAGTCTGGGGCCGATCTTGTTAGCCTTGATAAGTGCTGAAAAAACTTCGAGTTCTTCTGTTGATACGAAGCCATATAGCTCTGGAGCTCTGTCCTGATAGAAAGCCAGGTAAGTATTGAAGTTATAATGTTCTCCTACTTTCAGCCTTTCAGTAGTTGAAATCGAGCAGTTCATTCCGAATGTGAAAGGCCCTGATTTGACCAGGATATAGTTCTCTCTTATTTTAACGACTGTACCTTCGAGTCCTTCAAGCATTTTCCTCTCCCCCAAGTATTAACTGTCTGATTTCGCTGACAAGGTAAAGCGAGCCTACACAAAACACAAGGTTTCTGCTCGTTTTTAAGAGTTCTTCAAGGGCCTCTTTAGGTTTATCAATATACTTCACGTTATCCACATACGTTTTCCACACTCTGTAAATATTTTCAGGTGAGGTGCTTCTGTGACTGCTCACCCGTGTTACAATAACTTCGTCGGCTATTGTCGATAGTAGTTGTATGCTTCTTTTGTAATCTTTATCATCCAGGGCACCAAAGAGCAATCTTATTTTCTTTTCCCCGAAATATCTACGGACACTTTCAATGAAAGTGCGTGTACCTTCAGGATTGTGAGCACCATCGAGAATAAGATCTTTGCCCATATAAGTTAGTTTTTCAAACCTTCCTGGCCAGGTTGTATTTGAAAGACCTCTCTTCAAAGTATCTTCCTTGAGTTTTATCCCAAGTTCATCACTTACTACTTCGAGAGCTTTGATCGCTACGCCCGCATTTTGTAGTTGATGAATACCGTTAAGCGACAGTGACAAATTTTCATAACGGCACTTTCCTTCGTAGTGGAATAAATTGTTTCCAGGTTTTAATTCTACAAGATATGTCTGGAAATCCCTCCAGAAAAAGTAAACCCGGGAGTTATTTTTTCTGGCGATATCCTCTATTCTTCTTCTTATAGAAGGTCTGGTAACACCCGAAACTACCGGTCTCCCTGACTTTATTATACCTGCTTTTTCGCTAGATATCTCTTCTTCCGTATTTCCGAGTATTTTGTGATGATCAAGTCCCACGGTTGTGATTATCGACACCAAAGGTTTTTCGATAACATTACTTGCATCATACCTGCCTCCAAGTCCGACTTCAACAACCGCTATGTCTACATTTTTCATCTTGAAATAGAGAAATGCCATTGCAGTAATAACTTCAAAAAAACTTGGAGCAAATTCTTCTCCTTTCGCATCCATTTTTTCCAGATATGGTCTAATTTCCTCAAGTAGAGTTACTACCTCATCCTCAGCGATCAAATTCCTGTTTATCTGGAATCTCTCTTTGAATGAAATTATATGGGGAGAAATATTCAGCCCTACTTTGAAACCCATCTCTATCAAAATAGAGGTAATCATTGCAGCAACGCTTCCTTTTCCATTGGTACCGGTGATATGAATGATGGGGTAGCTATTCTGAGGCTTCCCCAACTTGTCCATCAGTTCTTCCATACGAAAGAGACCGTACTTTATCTTGCCGTACGGTCTCGAATTGTAGAGGTATTCAATAGCCTTTTTGTAATTCATGCTTTAAACCTTCAAATCCTCTATGAGATTTTGGACCCTTTCCAATGCAGCTCTTGTTTCCATGAGTTTGTCTTTTGTTTCTTCGACTACTTCCTCAGGAGCATTTTCTAAGAATTTTCTGTTACTTAGCTTTTTGCTTAGTCTCTGAACTTCGGTTGAGAGATTGGCCATCTTCTTTTCGAGGCGCTTCAACTCAGTATCAAGATCTATCTCACCCAGCTCAACATAAACAGTGAAATCTTCTGAAGTATACGCGGCTACGCTTCCAGTGATTTTCTCATCCTGCTTTATAAGAGGGTTGGAATTTGAGAGTGAAGAAATCATCAGGGCAAACTTTTCATCGATTGAATCTCCCACATAATTTATATTTACTTTCGATGAAGGTGGTATATTCATCTCTGCTTTGATGTTTCGTATTCCCCTGACAATATCCATCAGTCGACGATAAGAGGATTCCGCTGCGTCATCTATCAGTTCTTTTCGGGTTTCTGGCCAGTGGCTAACGATAAGCGCATCACCATCCACAGGCAATTTTTGCCAGAGTTCTTCCGTTATAAATGGCATAAATGGGTGCAAAAGCCTCAGTGAATCATCGAGTACCTTGACAAGAACATTCTGCGCTACTTTCCTGCTATCTTTGGAACCTTTTAGCCGTTCTTTTACGCTCTCTATGTACCAGTCACAGAGCTCATTCCAAAAGAAAGAATATATTTTTTTTGCAGCTACATTGAAATCATAATTTTCTAGAGCTTCTGTGACTTCTTCAATTGTGCGCTGAAGGCGTGAGAGAATCCATCGATCTTCGAGTTCGAGTTTAAGATTATCTATTTTCTCCGCTTCATAACCCTCAAGATTCATAACGACAAACCTCGTGGCATTCCAGATCTTGTTAGCAAACTTTTTATACGAATCAAAGAATCTGGGATCGAGCTTTATATCACGACCCTGTGCTGCAAGCATGGCGAGGGTGAATCTCATAGGATCGGCTCCAAACTCCTGAATAATTTCCAATGGATCGATTCCGTTCCCTAGAGATTTTGACATTTTTTTGCCGTGTTTATCACGAACTAACTGGTGGATATACACATGCGAAAATGGCTTTTCCCCCATGAAATGGTAGCCAGCCATTATCATTCTCGCTACCCAGAAGAAAATGATATCAAAACCTGTTATGAGGACACTGGTGGGATAAAATGCTTCAAGATCCGAAGTGTGTTCAGGCCAGCCCAATGTGGTAAATGGCCAGAGTTGCGAACTGAACCATGTATCGAGCACGTCCTCATCCTGTCTGAGCTTATTTGAACCGCATTTTGGACAGAATTTTGGATCTTCTTCTGAGACAACCGTCTCACCACAATCATCACAATACCAAACAGGTATTCTGTGCCCCCACCAGAGCTGCCTAGAAATACACCAGTCCCTGATCTCACTCATCCAGTGCAAATAAACCTTTTTCCATCTTTCTGGATAAAAAACCACTTCGCCATTCTCAACAGCTTTTTTAGCCCTTTCGGCAAGAGGACCAACCTTGACGTACCACTGATCAGAAAGGGACGGCTCTACTATGGTATGGCACCGGTAACACTTTCCTACCGCGTGGGTGATCGGTTCAATCTTTTCAAGATATCCCTGATTTTCAAGATCCTTAACGATAGCTTTTCTGGCATCGAGCTTGTGCATTCCAGCGTATTTTCCGCCCATTTCATTGATGATATCGTTTTTACCTATAACCTCAATAACCTCCAGTCCATGTCGGAGACCTATTTGGAAATCATTGGGGTCATGGGCGGGGGTAACCTTCAGGCATCCCGTACCGAGGGAGGGATCGACATATCTGTCAGCAATTACGGTGAGTTCTCTCCCCACAAGAGGGAGAATGACTTTTTTGCCAATCAAGTCTTTGTACCTTTCATCGGAAGGATGCACCGCAATAGCCGTATCGGCGAGCATTGTTTCAGGTCTTGTGGTTGCTATAATGACATGTCCATTGCCATCTTTTAAGGGGTATCTGATATGATAAAAGGCTCCTTCTTCGTCTTCGTGTTCGACTTCCTCATCTGAGAGTACCGTCTGACAACGGGGACACCAGTTTACGATGTATTTTCCTTTGTAGATCAATCCCTCATTGTAAAGACTCACGAATGCTTTCCTTACTGCCTTACTCAGGCCATCATCAAGGGTAAACCTCTCTCGTGTCCAGTCAACAGAAGCACCGATGGCTTTTATTTGCTCAACAATCCGTGCTCGGTATCTATTTGCCCAGTCCCATACGATTTCTATGAACTTTTCTCTACCGAGTTCGTCTCTGTGTATTCCTTTTTTTGCAAGGTCTTTTTCAACAGCGTTCTGAGTTGCAATACCAGCATGGTCCTCACCAGGAACCCAAAGGGTTCTAAATCCTCGCATTCTCTTGTATCTTGTGAGGATGTCCTGAAGGGTCAGGTTCAGTGCATGGCCCATATGAATGGAACCGGTGATATTTGGTGGCGGGATTACTATGGTAAAACTTTCATCACTTTCTTTTGGTTTGAAATAACCATTTTCGTTCCAGAAGTCATACCATTTTTTCTCGATCTGTGAGGGATCGTATCTGGTACTTAACTCTCTCATTTTCCCCCTCCTCCGCGGTTTTGCAATGATTATAACACGCTGATGCTATAATTGTCCTGAAGGCCTTTTAAACAAATCCAGAACTGTGAGGGGATTGAATGTATTATAAAGTATCGAGAGACCCAATTTATACAGAAATTTATCTTTATCCGCTGGAAGTACTGATTGTCGATACGAAACCCGTTCAGAGGCTGAGATTCTTATCTCAACTTGCCGGAGCTGAATCGGTTTATCCCGGTGCCACACACACGAGACTATCACATTCAATGGGTACCATGCATATAGCTGGATTGTACGCTTCTCATCTATTTCCCAATGATCTTAAAAGAGAAAGAATTTTGAGATTAGCCGGACTACTACACGATATCGGCCATGGACCATATAGTCATCAGTTCGATGACGTTGTTTATTCCAGAGCAGGATTCGAACAGGGTCACGATACTTACCGAAAGCGCATATTACTCGAATATTATCCGAAAGCATTGGTGGAGAGGTACGAAAATATCAGAGACAATAATTTGAAAAAGGCGATAGATGAAGAATTAAAAGAAATCATCGGGGAAAACGTGGAACTCTTGGAAGCCTTTGATTCTCTTATGAGGGAGATAAACGATGTCTTCGAAGGAGAGAAAAGAGGCAGTCTAGATTTTAATATAATACAGGGTCCGTTGGGTGCTGATAGACTTGATTTTGTTCTCAGGGATTCGTATTTCGCAGGTACCAGACATTTTGGAACAGGTTCGTTAGAAAGGATTATTCGTGGCTCTCTTATTGTTGAAGGGGAAAGACTCGCATATAGTCTGAAAGTAATCGATGATATTTACACAACACTATTTTCGAGGTTTATGATGTATAAAAATGTATATTTTCATAAAACCGCACGAGCGGCGGATCTGATGATACAAGAAATCCTCAAATTTGCCTATGGGCCTTTAGAATTACGCAAGCGACTCGAACAGATAAATGATTTTCTGGAGTTGACAGACAACAGGCTCCTTGATGAAATAGAGATACGTTTCGACCAGATGGTGAAGAAACTTTCAATGAGATTGAAAGAAAATGAAGAGCTGACGAAGGAGAAAGTTCTTGCAGGTGACCTGAATGTGGAACTCAGTTCTGATGAATATGATTTATTGATGGCATACATAAACGTTCAGCGATTCAGGATAAGAGATCTATGGAAGCTAGTTATGGAAATATCTTTTTCAACCACTGGTGTTGACCCATCTGTTGTTAGTGGTTCCGTTGCGATAGACGCATTGACAAAGATGAAGTTAAAACTCGAAGTCGCTCAAGAGCAAGCTGAAGAAGACGATAAAAAACTCCTAATCGAACTCTTAGCGAATTTTGACGAGTTGTTCAGAATAGATACGCCTTATAAACTTTCCCTGGCACATCCTCAGGAATTTCTTTCCAGTAGTGTTTACCTCTTTGACGACAAGCGTGGAGATGTTCTATCTTTTGAAGACTTCGAAAGACGGTATCCGGCGTATCACCTCATCAGTAGCAACCTCATTCAAATTGTGCGGATTTATTGCACCCGTGACGTACGGTGGTTATTAAGAAAATACAAAATAATCCCTGAAGAAAGCAGGATAAACATAACTACCCGGTGGTGATCCTGGTTTTTGTTAATCTCTAAGGGATTCCTTTAATGCAACGAGAGCGACCTCCAGCTCGTCATCCGAAGGTTCTTTGGTGGTAATCTTTTGAAAAAGTAATCCGGGTGAAGCGAGGATTTTCCCGATTTTCGTATTAACGATTTTCGCTGTCAAACGTTGAAATTCATAAGTCAGTGCAGCAATAATTGGTATAAAAACAATTCTCGACATTATCTTCCAGATAAGATCCATATCTTTCCAATAACCCAGAAGGGCGAAAACAATGATTGCAAAAAACAACGTAAGAATCAGAAAGCTCGTGCCACAACGAGGATGCAACGTTGTATATTTTCGTGCATTCTCAATAGTAAGCTCCTCATTATTTTCATAAGTGTACACCGCTTTGTGTTCTGCTCCATGGTATTCGAAGACACGTTGGATGTCTTTAAACAGAGAAATAACCCAGACATATGTTATGAAAAATGCCGCCCTAATGAGTCCCTCTACTAGTGCAAACATGCCCGGGTTGCTTTTCGAGACTAACAGCTGAGCAAGGAATAGAGGTCCAAGGGCGAACATTCCAATGGCGACTGCAAAGGCCACAATAAAGGTAAGGAAGATATCTTTTTTCGTCATTTCACCTTCACCGGTTACTTCAGCAGAAAAACCTAATGCTCTAGTACCAATAACCAACGCTTCATAGAGCGCAAGAAGTCCTCTCAAGAATACAACAGAAAATAGGGCCGGATTCTTCACGGCCCCCTCTATCTCTTTAGTGATTATTTTTCCATCACGACCACGTACAGCCACCACTGTACGCTTACCCTTCATCATCACGCCTTCGATGACTGCTTGTCCACCAACGTTGAGCTTTTTCATTTTACCTCCTGTACTAAGAGATCAATTCAAGCCTCAGTCTCAGTAACTTTCTGAGGTTCGACTTCCTCCCTTTTACTAGCGACGATCTTCAGAGTAATTCCTGTTCTGGTCTCGTTGTTGATTTCGATTTCAACAAAACCGGGGATTACATAGATTTCCACACCTCTCTCCTTGAGGAACCTTGATGCAATGGCACTAGCTTTAACAGCCTGATTGACTGCACCCGCTCCAATGGCCTGGAGCTCGACTTGGTCGTCTTTTGAAAGAACTCCTGCAATAGCACCAGCAACTTTGTTTGGATTTGACTTGGAACTGACTTTCAGTATCTCCATTCAGACTGCCTCCTTTTCGAGCATGTGGTCATAATATTTTACCACAAAATGGAAATAGCATCCAAATCATTAACAAATTTTTTCTCGCACTTTCCGGCTTACTTAAGGTGTTTGTAGCTGTTAAATAATGTCAAAGGTCGAGTACTTCAGATTTCACTTTTGCAATGATATCCAATATTTCTTGGGGGGTAACCAGCTCACCATTCACTTTACTCAATAGTTCGAGTTTTGTTCCACGCCTGTTTAATCTTGATATTTCATAAACGATCTGTCCCAGATTCATTTCAACTACAATTACCGCGCTTACTCTCTTCAGTAGCTGCCTTAATCGGGTAGCGGGAAAGGGCCATATTGATATGGGTTTGAATAGCCCAACATTGATTTTGTCCTCTCTGGCAATTTTTACTGCCCTCAGGGCACTTCTGGCTACAGAACCATATGCGACAATCAATATTTCCGCATCTCCAGTCTCATATTCATCGTAGATCGTGATTTCGTCAGCATGGAGCCTGATCTTGTGATCAAGCCGGCGTAACAATCTATTAGCATCTACTGCAGCCCCCACCGGGAACCCAGATTCATCGTGAACGAGCCCTGAGACGTGAAATCTACTCTTACCCATTTTAATAAGAGGGGCAGCAAGCATTTGATCATCTCCGATGAAGGGTTGAAAGATGTCATCATCTTCCAATACAGATTCGCTAGCCCTTGGCACAGATACCAACTCCGAATCTGGGGGTAGATAAAGACTTTCCCGCATATGACCGAGCACTTCATCCATGAGGAAGATCACCGGAGTTCTGTAGTGCTCCGCGTAGTTAAAAGCGGTTACAATGTAACGGAACACTTCTTCTACGGTTGAAGGATACAACGCAATAATCGGATGATCTCCATGTGTACCCCACCGTGCCTGCATTATGTCGCCCTGAGCAATTTTAGTGGGCATTCCGGTTGAAGGTCCACCACGCTGCACATTCACAAATACCGTGGGTGCTTCCACCATTGAAGCGTATCCGATTACTTCCTGCATTAAACTAAAACCGGGGCCGCTTGTTGCTGTCATAGATTTTTCACCGGCCAAGGATGCACCGACGATGGCAGCTGCGCTGGCTATTTCATCTTCCATTTGTATAAAAGTGCCACCAACTTTTGGGAGTTCTTTGGCCATAGTTTCGGCTATTTCCGTTGCTGGAGTTATAGGATATCCGGCAAAAAATCTGCATCCGGCTTTTATCGCCCCAAGAGCACAGGCTTCATCACCCTGCAAGAGAACGTATTCAGACATTTTCCTTCACCGCCTTGCGTTCACTAACATCTATTGCAAAATCAGGGCAGGCATTTTCACACATCAAACATCCTATGCATTTGTCCTGATCTGGAATTTCCGGTCTTCCAAGTTCACCCTTTACAATCGTTTTTGTGGGACAAATCCAGTAACAGATACCACACTTTTTACAGAAGTTTCTATTGATATTGACATCGTACATTTTTTTCGCCATGCGCAAACCTCCAGATTATGATATTACTGAAAGGAACACACCGGCAACAACAGCAGAACCAATTACTCCGGCAACATTCGGTCCCATGGCGTGCATTAATATGAAGTTAGATGGATCTTCTTCCATCGCAAGCTTATGAGCAACCCTTGCTGAATCAGGTACTGCTGATACTCCCGCAGCACCTATCAATGGGTTGACTTTCTTTTTTGAGAAAAGATTCATAACCTTCGCAAATATGATACCAGATGCTGTTGCCACAATGAAAGCCATAGCTCCAAGCCCTATGATTTCAAGACTCTCTAAGGTGAGAAATACTTTTCCATCTGCACTGGCACCAACGGAAAGACACAAGAAAATAATGGCTGTGTCGGAAACATATTTTGATGCAGCTTCAGCCAGTCTCTGGGTCAATCCATTTTCCCTGAGGATGTTTCCAAGCATCAACATACCTATAAGGGGTAATGCCTTTGGGACTAGAAGAGCAATAATTATTGTTCCCACTATAGGAAAGACTATCTTCTCCAATTTCGATACATACCTCAACTGCATTCCCATTTTTATTTTTCGTTCATCTTTTGTAGTAAGGAGTTTCATAATTGGAGGCTGTAAAATGGGAATTAAAGCTATATAAGAATACGCTGCAATGGCAATAATTGCTAGATAGGGGGAATTGTACTGACTTGCGACGTATATAGAAGTTGGACCGTCGGCACCACCTATGATACCTATTGATGCGGCATCTGGCAGACTGAACCCAAGAAACCTTGCAGTTATAAAGGAGATGAAGATACCTACCTGTGCAGCGGCGCCTAAGAAGAGAGTTTTTGGGTTCGATAGAACAAAGGAAAAATCAGTCATAGCACCTATTCCAAGAAATATAAGAGGAGGATAAATACCGAGATATAGTCCCCTTTGTATAAACCACATGAGTCCCGTCCCTTCTTCAAAAAGCCCGGTAACTTCATGTGGAATGTTTGCCAGGATCATACCGAAGGCAATCGGAATGAGTAACAATGGTTCAGCCTCTTTCACGATCGCCACATAAAAAAGGGCTGCAGCGATAGCAAACATGACCAGATTTTCCCAGCTTAAAGCTGAAAAACCAGTAGTGCCAAGAAAGTCAAAAAGTGTCTCGACCATCGCCAAACCTCCATCAAAGAAAATCGCGACCCCTGAGGGGTCGCAATGCTTTTAATAACACATCATTTGTTCTTTAATGCCGCTTGGGCTGCCGCAAGTCTTGCAACAGGAACTCTGTAAGGAGAACAGCTGACGTAATCAAGTCCAACGATGTGACAGAACTCCACAGAAGATGGCTCGCCACCGTGTTCCCCACAGATACCGACTTTCAGATCAGGCCTTGTGGACCTTCCTTTTTCGGTTCCCATCTTTACGAGCAAGCCAACACCTTCTCTATCGAGTTTCTGGAATGGATCAACTTCGAGTATGCCCTTGGACATGTATTCGCTCACGAACTTACCGTAGTCGTCTCTGCTGAACCCGAAGGTCATCTGAGTGAGGTCGTTGGTTCCGAAACTGAAGAACTCAGCTTCCTTGGCTATTTCATCAGCGGTTAATGCTGCTCTTGGGATTTCAATCATCGTACCGACTTTGTAGGTTAATTCCACACCGGCTTCTTTAATCATTTTATCTGCCGTTTCTACGATGATCTCTTTCAGGTATTTCAGCTCGTTTATATGTCCAACAAGAGGAATCATAATTTCGGGAACAATGGTTTGACCTTCTTCTTTGAAGAGCTCGATTGCTGCACCAATGATCGCTTTGGTTTGCATCACAGCGATTTCAGGGTAAGTAATGGCGAGACGACATCCTCTGTGTCCCATCATAGGATTAAATTCGTGAAGCTCTTCAACGGTTGCCTTCAATTCCTCAAAGGAGAGACCCATTTCTTCAGCCAGAGTCTTTATATCCTCATCTTCTTTTGGCAGGAATTCGTGGAGAGGTGGGTCAAGAAGTCTAATGGTAACAGGGTAACCTTCCATTGCCTTGAACAGTCCTTTGAAGTCTTCTTTCTGCATCGGAAGAAGTTTGTCAAGAGCTGCCTGCCTTTGTTCAACAGTTTTGGCCACAATCATCTGTCTGACAGCGGGTATTCTTTTTTCATCGAAGAACATGTGCTCTGTTCTACACAGACCGATTCCTTGAGCGCCAAACTGTCTCGCAACTGTGGCATCACGAGGAGTATCGGCGTTTGTTCTGACTCCTAGTCTCTTGAATTCGTCGGCCCATTTAAGGAGTTTAGCGAGAGGACCTTCCAGCCCCTGGGGCTTAACTGCATCGAGTTTACCTTCGAAAACTTCTCCGGTCGTACCATCAATACTAATCCAGGAACCTTTTTTGAATTCCTTGCCATTCACCCTGATTACTTCAGCTGTTTCATCTACTTCAACGGCTTCACAGCCAACGATACATGCTTTTCCCATGCCCCTTGCAACAACCGCGGCGTGAGAAGTCTTTCCGCCAGTAGAGGTGAGTATTCCGTTGGCGGCTGCCATTCCAGCGATATCTTCCGGAGAAGTTTCAGGTCTAACGAGTATAACATCTTTGCCGTTTTCCTTTACAAGACGTTCTGCTTCAGAAGGATCAAACACGATCACACCGGAAGCTGCACCCGGAGAAGCCGCGATACCTTTAGCAAGAAGTGTCGCATTTTTCCTTGTTTCCGGAAGGAAGTATGGGTGAAGCAGAGTCTCGATGTGTTCTGGAGATACCCTCATGATTGCCTCTTCTTTAGTAATGAGGCCTTCTTCTGCAAGGTCGACAGCTATTTTAACTGCAGCAAAAGGCGTTCTCTTTCCAGTTCTTGTTTGAAGGAGATAGAGTTTCCCTTTTTCAACAGTAAACTCTATGTCTTGCATATCACGATAATGAGTTTCGAGTTTTACAAAGATATCGAGAAGCTGGTTGTAAACATGAGGCATGATTTCCTGCAACTTTGTGAGAGGATAAGGCGTCCTGATACCAGCAACAACGTCTTCGCCCTGAGCATTGGGCAAGTATTCGCCGTAAAACTGCTTTTCACCGGTATTGGGATCTCTTGTGAAAGCAACCCCTGTTCCGCTATCATCGCCCATGTTGCCAAATACCATGGTAACCACGTTAACAGCGGTACCAAGGAGCTCGCCTTCCTTTATGTTGTTCAGTTCTCTATATTTAATAGCCCTTTCATTCATCCAGCTTCCAAAAACCGCATCAATAGCTTTCCATAGCTGTTCCCATGGATCCTGGGGAAATTCCTGACCGGCCTTCTTGTAAACTTCAAGATATCTTTCAACGACTTCTTTCAGATCCTCAGCGTCAAGTTCAGTGTCAAGCTTTACGCCTTTTTCATTTTTTACAGCATTCAACTGTTCTTCGAAATAGGAATGCTCAATGCCTAGAACAACATCGCCGAACATCTGCATGAATCTTCTGTAAGCGTCATAGCAGAAACGAGGATTGCCTGTCGCTTTAATCATTCCCTCAACTGTTTTGTCGTTAAGGCCGAGATTCAAAATGGTATCCATCATTCCTGGCATAGAAATAGCCGCACCCGAACGCACAGAGACGAGAAGGGGATTTTCAGGGGAACCAAATTCTTTTCCCGTAACATCTTCAAGCTCTTTTACAGCGTTAACTACCTGTTCTTTTAAATTCTCGGGATATGTTCTTCCATGGTCATAATAGTATTTGCAGACTTCTGCTGAAATGGTGAATCCCGGTGGCACTGGAAAGCCGAGCTTGACCATCTCGGCAAGGTTAGCACCCTTTCCACCGAGAAGATGTTTCATGGTAGCGTCACCTTCTGCTTTGCCGCCGCCAAAGAAATACACGTATTTCTTGCTCATTCTAGTACCTCCCTTCATATCGTCATATTCGAATGAGATTATATCACAGTACTAGAAGTGTGAAATTTCACTAATTCATTATTTATGACTATTGCGGAATTGTTATGTTACCCAAATGTGACAGAAAGGGGGTTTTGCTTGACTTGTTTAAGTTCTGAACGAATGTGTTTGTGATTTATAAAACACTCTATGCAGTCATAATTCTTCAAAATGGTACATTGATTCCTTCGTGGGGGGAAATTAAAATGGGAATGAGGAAAGTAGAAGGAGGTATTGACATGAGTCATATTATAGAAAAGTACGCAAATGAGATCGAATTCATCGATTTGAAAGTGGTTGATATTCACGGGCGATTGAGACATGTCATGCTACCAGGGGACCGACTCACTGAGTCCCTTTTTACGGAAGGTGTTGGTTTTGATGCTTCTAATTTTGGCTTCGCTGCAGTGGAATCGAGTGATATGATAATGATTCCTGATCCAGAGACCGCTTTCATTGACCCATTTTACACCGAAAAGACTCTTTCGTTCTTCTGCGACGTATATCGTGTTGATTCACTGGAGCCATTCCCACAATATCCGAGAAATTTATTAAGAACAACCGTGGAAAAACTTAAAGAAGTACATGCTTCGGATGCAATGATGGCGCCTGAACTTGAGTTTCATATTTTTGAAGGTCTGAGTTATGAAGTTAGTGCGAATAGGGTATATTATGAGGTTGATGTTTCCGAAGGATTTTGGAGGAGTTCAGAATTCTCGAATCAAAACGTTGTGGGAAGAAAGATGGGTTATCATAGAACGCCACCGGCGGACATTTTTGCCAATTTTCGAAATGAAGTAGTTAAAATACTATTGAAAATAGGTGTACCTGTGAAATATCACCACCATGAGGTCAGTTCCGCACAACACGAAATAGAGCTGTTGTTCCAGAATGCTTTAAAAGCAGCTGATTCCATTCTTCTTACAAAATATGTCATACGCAACACAGCTTCTAGATACGGGCTGGTTGTGACTTTTATGCCTAAGCCAATTTATGAAGAAGCAGGGAATGGCATGCACGTCCATCAGTTTTTGGTTGATGAGAATGGTAAAAACCTATTTTCTGGCAACGATTATGGTGGATTAAGCACCTTTGCCTTTCAGTATATTGCTGGGGTACTTGAACATAGCCTTACGGGGTCTCTTCTGGCTTTTACGAATCCTTCAGCGAATTCTTTTAAAAGGCTCGTTCCGGGTTTTGAAGCCCCTGTGTGTGCTGCTTTTGCCAGAGCAAATAGGAGTGCGGCTGTGAGGATACCAGGATACGTAAAGAATCCGGACAAAGTTCGAATAGAATTTAGAACTATGGATGCCACCTGTAATCCTTATTATGCACTCTCTGCTATTCTACTGGCAGGTATAGACGGCATCAAGAAGAAGCTTGATCCAAAAGAAATGGGGTTTGGTCCCCTTGAAAAGAATGTTTATCTGATGTCTTACAAGGAAAAAGAGAGCATAAAGTTTTTTCCGACGAATTTGAACGCCACGCTTAACGGACTGAAAAAAGATAATGAATATTTGAAAGGTATTTTTGACGAAAAATTGATTGCTAACTGGTATACTCTAAAGCAGGAAGAAGCGAGATACGTGAACAGCGTACCATCCCCTGCGGAGTATCAGTTGTATTTCGATCTGTGATGGGCGAAGCCATGGTTTTAACTTGACATATCCCCGTTGTAGTGGTAAATTTTATTTGCGGGCCGAGGTGGTGGAATTGGCAGACGCGGCGGACTCAAAATCCGCTGGGGTTGAGAGCCCCGTGCGGGTTCGACTCCCGCCCTCGGCACCAGAGGAAGGCTTTGCCTTCCTCTTTATTTTATGGAGGTGTAACCGTTGAATTTTCTTGGTTTCGAAATTTCAGAACTCGACATCGAAGGAAACGCGAGAAAGCTCATTGAGGGAATAAAGCGGGGAAAGCGTTATTTTGTGTTGACTATAAACAGTTTAATAGTGTATGAGATATTCCAGAAACCAGAATATGCAAAAGCCGTGAAAAATGTGAATTATGTTGTTCCCGATGGCATAGGTGTAATAAAGATGATAAAGCTGTTTAAGAAGAAGAAACTACAAAGAGTTCCAGGGATAGAATTAATGATAAAACTCTGTGAACTTGCTGAAAGCGAAGGACTCGAGGTTTTTCTCCTCGGTTCAAAGGAAGAAGTTGTTAAAAAAACTGCAATAAACCTATCGGAAAAATTTCCATTATTGAAAATTGTTGGGACTCATCATGGCTTTTTTACAGAAGATGAAAATGATAGAATTGTAATGGAAATTAATCAAACGAATGCCAAACTTCTTTTTGTAGCGATGGGGGTTCCGAAACAAGAAATGTGGATTTCGAAAAATTTTGAATCGCTAGATGTCTCTTTAGCTATGGGTGTTGGTGGTTCCTTTGATGTCATCGCAGAGAAGATAAAGAGAGCTCCAAATTGGATGCAGAAAGCTGGCCTGGAATGGCTTTATAGAATCGTTAGGGAACCCCGCAAAAGAATGAAAATCTTGCCCAGGCTGTTTAAGTTTATTTTTTATGTGTTCAAGTACGCTTTTTCCCACGAAAGGGGTGATTAACTTGGTGATCACAAACGTGGCGATATTCACAAATGATCCGGAAAATCCTTTTATATCAAGGGGTTACGTGGAAATCCATGGCAAAATTATAAGGAAAGTAGGTACAATGGAAGAATATAAAGGCTCGAAAGATGAAGTATTCGATGGGTCTGATGCGATTTTAATACCTGGACTGGTGAATGCTCACTTCAGTTTATACAATTCTGTTTATAATTTGGCGCTGAGAAAAAATCTTGAAGGAATCGTGGGAACAGATTATCTGGAACGCCTAGTGCGTTACTTTAAAGAGCTGAAATGGGACGAACTCGAGGTGTATTCAATCGAAGTTGGAGTGCTTCTTTCACAGATCAATGGGATCACTACAATTTTTGGTCCCATATTTGATTCTGAGACGACTAGTCCGGATACAATCATGCAAATAGCAGAAAAGTACGGAGTCAGACTAGTTACTGGTCCTGTAATTTATAAAGAAAATTTGGATAAGATCGTTGAAAAATGGAAGAATGCCAGTAGGAGTGAACTGTTTTATCCTGTCGTTTACATCACTGAACTGCCTGAATATTCTGAGAGAGAATTGAAAAAACTTACCAGCCTTATCGTTTCTGGAATAGATGTTATCCTTGTAGTCTTCGATATGCACTCCGATGATACACGTTGTCTTTCCCTTTATGGGGAACATCTGATTGACAGACTATTGAATAATGGCTTGATGGTTCCAAACGCCGGTATAGCTTATGCTGGAAATATGAGTGAAACAGATATGGATATCATTGCAAGTAAGCAGATGTTCGTAATAAAGTCTCTAAGAACAGAGCTATTTGCAGGAACTTTCAAGTCAAACATTGCTGACTTTCTTGGGCGAGGAATGAATGTCTGCCTTGGCTCTGGTCTTATAGATACCGATCTTCTTGGCGAAGCGCGTGGACTCATACTTTCCGAACGTCATTTTAAAGGGTTTGACCTAAAAGTCATCGACTATGAATTGAAGAAAACACTCTTTGATAATAACTACAAACTTGCTGAGAAGTTTTTTAAGAAAGGACTTGGAAAAATAAAACCTGGATATGAAGCGGATTTGGCTCTGTTTAAGCCTAGAAGCCCATTTTCATTTATTGAAAAAGAAAAGGAGTCTCTCTCTGCGTTTATAGTTGATCTGTCTAACAATTACTATGTTAGTGACGTCTGGAATGCTGGCGAAAGAATGATTGAGTCTGGTAACCACACTAGAGTCACGCGGGAGTACCTCGAGAAGATACGTAACAGGCTAAACGAGATTTTATGACATAAGTAGTTTAATCGATTTCATCATGTCTTTTCTTAACGTCAATAGCGTGTCTAATGGCCATGGCACGCTTTTCTCCAATTCCTTCAACTTCTTTCAGTTCTTCAGAAGAGCTATCTAGAAGCTTTGAAAGAGATCCAAAGCGTTTTCCAATGTTCAGAGCAACCTGCAGAGGGATCTTTGGAATCTTTCTTATAAATCTGATTCCTCTTGAGTAAAGGGACATTTCCATAGTCTGTGCAGTTGAGGATACTTCATATCCTAGAATTTTGGCCAGATAAACATAGTTTGACATTTCACGTTCTGACAGCGAGAACAGTTTCTCAGTGAGTTTATCAACCTTTTCAGCATCAGGTATTTTACTGGAAAAGTCAAGAATAAGGTTCTCAATTTCCTCCGTGACACCACCCAAGATCTCTTCAAATTGCATCTTTGGAATATCACCATAGTTTCCAAGCTCTGCAAGGGTCATCACTTCGTCTTTATAGATTCTTAGTATCATCAATCCTTTATGCAGCGTTTTGATAACATCGTAAAGGGTTAGAACGGAGGAAGTTTCAAGCACGTCTATCTCTTCAAGTCCTTTATCAAAAGCCTGTCTATACTGAGCCACAGTTCCAACGGCCTGATTTATTCTGGGAATGAGTAGTTCGAGGGATCTTAATACATGGCTGTAATCATCAAAAAAGAGACTTATCGTTCTTTTTCTCTTGGAAATTGCTACCAGCATTTTCCCGGTCTGTCGGGCCATTCTCTCAGCAGTCCTATGACGCATGCCTGTTTGTGAAGAAGGAATAGAAGGATCGGGAACAAGCTGGACGTTAGCTGCTATGATTTTGTTTAGTCCTTCATCTACAACTATTGCTCCATCCATTTTGGCGAGTTCGTAAAGCTTATTTGGATTGAAATCACAGTTGAGCATGAATCCTAGTTGCATGAGAGATTTATACTTCTCAAAGTCATCTACAAAAAATATCAAAGCTCCGGTGTTAGCTGATACGATCTGGTCGAGTGCAAACCTCAAAGGGGTCCCCGGAGAAACTATTTTCAACTTCTCCAAGAATTCATAATGGTTCACGCCTTATCCCCCCTAAATATTTTACAAATTCTTTGACATTTTTGACGATTTCCCCACCATCAGGAGAGAAAATATAGGAAAACTTTGAATTCTTCAGTCTATCAATTCGTCTATCTGAAAAAATTACCGGTCTTATTGAACCATCAAGCCCGATTTCTCCAAAAGCCGCAAAACCTTTTGGAAGAGATTCATCAAAAAAGGACGAGACAATTGACGCAACAATTGCCAGATCTGCACCAGGGTCACTTAACTGGATTCCGCCTGCAACATTTACATATATATCCATGCTGTCGAGCGGAATTCCAGCTCTTCGGGTCAATACCGCAGCAATTAGCAAGATACGATCCAATGGAACACCGTTGCTAAGTTTTCTTGGGGTTCCATAAAGTGGCTTCGAAACAAGGGATTGAATCTCGACGAGAAATGTTTTAGAACCTTCTACAACTGCAGTGATAACATTGCCTGGGGCAGGTATATAGTCCTCTACAAATATCGTTGAAAGATCGCTTATCTCTTTCAAACCCAATGAGGTCATTTCTAGAACAGCGATTTCATCCGAAGGGCCAAACCTGTTTTTGGTTGTTCTAAGGAATCTGTAACCCGTTTTGCTTGCTTCGAAGTAAAGTACAGTGTCGACGAGGTGTTCTACAAGCTTTGGACCGGCTATTTGGCCCCCTTTTGTGACATGACCGACGATAAAAATGGGTACATCGGTCTTTTTCGCAAGGGAAACGATGTAATTGGCACACTCCCTAACTTGAACCACGCTCCCAGGAAGCGATGGAACTTCTGGAAGTTTCAATGTCTGTAATGAATCAAATATTATCATAGAAAAACGTTGAACATCTAGTGATTTCAAGAAGGAAAGATCACCGGTAGTAGCAATGCTTACCCGTTTTTCGGGTATGCCCAGTCTTTCAGCTCTTAATTTTATCTGTCTATCGGATTCCTCGCCTGATACATACAGTACGTCCTTATCGCTAGCTACAAGCGCGGCGATTTGAAGCATGAGTGTGGACTTACCTATGCCCGGTTCACCACTGACCAAAACAACACTTCCAGGCACCACCCCTCCGCCAAGGACCCGGTCAATTTCAGTCATACCGGTGCTGAACCTCATATGTTCATCGGTAAGTACGTCAGCTAAAGCTCTGGGGGTCACAGTGTCAATAGTACTTACATCTTCTGTTTCGATTGACATCTTCACCGCAGTGTTCCATTCACCACACATAGGACAGCGCCCAAACCATGCAGGCGCTTCATATCCACAAGAGTCGCATACATATGCCTGTTTTTTTCTCATGTGCCAGCCTTAACCTCAGCTTTTTTCTTCGTGGTTCTCCTGAAAACAATCTTTTCATCCTGAGAAATCGCAGTTATAGTATCTCCTTCTTTGAAACGTCTTTTCAATAATTCTTCGGAGAGGGGGTCTTCTATGTACCGTTGTATGGCCCTCCTCAGGGGTCGCGCACCGTAAACCGGATCGAAGCCTTTTGATACAAGAAAGTCCTGAGCGGCTTCAGATATGATAAGCTCCATTCCTTTTTCTTTCAAGCGTTTTCGCATGTCGCGCATAAGAATTTCGATGATTTCCTTTATTTGCTCCCTTGTCAGCTGATGGAATACAACTATTTCATCAAGCCGATTCAGGAATTCTGGACGGAAAGTTCTTTTCACTTCCTCAAGAACGGAAGTCTTCATCGATTCATATTCTTTTTCTTCGACACCAGAAGCGTCTACAAAACCAATAGAGGTTTTCGTTTTGTTGATGAACTCGCCTCCAAGATTGCTCGTCATGATGATAATACTGTTTCTAAAGTCCACATGACGCCCCTGAGAATCGGTTAGATGGCCATCATCCATTATCTGGAGAAGAAGGTTGAATATATCTGGATGTGCCTTTTCAATCTCATCAAAAAGAACTACAGAGAAAGGTCTTTTCCTTACTCTCTCAGTGAGGGTACCACCTTCATCATAGCCAACATACCCTGGAGGCGCGCCTATGAGCCTTGATACCGAAAACCGTTCCATGTACTCAGACATATCGAAGCGAATCAAGGCTCTGTCGTCACCAAATAGATACTCAGCCAGTGCCTTTGCCAATTCAGTTTTCCCAACGCCTGTTGGTCCTAAAAACAGGAACGTTCCTATCGGCCTTCGAGGGTCTTTCAATCCACTTCTTGCCCTCCTGATCGCTCGTGCAACAGCAGTGATAGCTTCATCTTGGCCAACAATTCTGTTATGCAGCGCACTTTCGAGGGAAAGGAGTTTTTCACTGTCAGATTCTTCAAGTTTCTTCAATGGAATGCCTGTCCAGTTTGAAACTATCTCTGCTATATCATCCTCTCCAATTTCGACGAATTCAGAATCAACTTTTTCGCGCCACTTTGAGTATTCTTCTTTATAGAACTCATAGAGCTCCTTTTCTTTTTGTTTCAAAGTGGCAGCAACTTCGTAATCCTGCTCGGTTGCAGCCTTTTCACGTTCCATACGCAATTGCTCGAGTTCTTTTTGCATCATTTTGAGTCTTTCAGGGAGTGTAAGTTTTTTCAACCTGGCTCTGGATCCGATTTCATCGATGATATCTATGGCTTTATCAGGCAGGAATCTGTCGCTGACATATCTATGTGAGAGTACAACAGCTGCCTCCAGAGCCTTATCCGAATAATGCACCTTATGGTGAGCTTCGTATTTGTGACGTATACCTTTGAGGATATCAATCGTTTGCTCAACTGTTGGTTCGCTTACATAGATTTTTTGGAAACGACGCTCAAGAGCTGCATCTTTCTCAATATATTTTCTATATTCATCCGGAGTAGTCGAACCAATACAGCGTATTTCACCACTGGCTAACGCTGGTTTCAGAATATTTGCTGCATCGACAGCGCCTTCAGCAGAACCTGCGCCCACTATTGTATGAAGTTCATCTATAAACAGAATTATGTCTCTGTTGTCTCTTATAACATTAATGAGCTTCTTCAAACGTTTTTCGAATTCCCCTCTATATTTCGTGCCAGCGATGAGAGCGGCAACATCAAGGGCAAATATCACTTTTCCCCTTAGGTTTTCAGGTACTTCATCGTTCACGATCATTTGAGCCAGGCCTTCCACAATGGCGGTCTTCCCCACTCCTGGATCGCCAATTAAAACAGGATTGTTCTTCTTTCTACGTGAGAGCACTTCCATCAACCTCTGGCGCTCAATTTCTCTACCAATTATTGGGTCAAGTTTGCCATCGCGGGCAAGTCTGGTAAGATCCGTTCCAAAACCGTCCAGTTGTTTCAAAGCCATAGTCAGGCTCGATTCCTGCTGGGCTTTACCAAAGAAGATACCCGTGCCATTCTGTTCTTCCCAGTCACTAGCAATATTCTCGATTATTTCACGTCTCAGTTTACCGAGGTTTATCCCCATCTGCTTCAAGATATGAGCAGCAATACCTTCGCCTTCGCGTATGATGCCCAACATTATGTGTTCAACGTCAATTTTTTCCTCACCAAGCATTTTTGATTCGTCATTGGCAAGTTCAATTACCTTTCTCGCTCGGGGAGTCATCTGGGGTGATCCTACCACTGATTGATGTACATTTGTTCCCACCATGGTCATTACTTCCCGTAGAACACGGTCGTAGGTTATGGAATATTTTTTCATAATTTGTGTGGTTGCTCCACGATCTATTTTCAGTATTGCCAGTAATAAATGTTCGGTTCCAACGTAAGGATGCCCCAGACTACGAGCCTCATCCTGTGCTGTTACAAAAACCTGTGCCGCACCCTCAGAAAATTTATCGAAATACATTTCATATCACCTCCATATTAACGAGCCCTTTTCCTGAAAAATACCTCGAATATTTTGACAATTTCGCTGTGAATCAGTTCAATATCATTCAATCCATTGAGCACTTTCACTCTTTCAGGTTCGGCCTTTGCAATTTCAAGATAACCTTCTCTTACTCTTCTGAAAAAATCTAAACTTTCCATTTCTATTTTATCATTTTTTTCTTGAGCCTGCTTCCGTTTTGCGGCTTCTTCCAAAGGGACATCGATTAAAAAAGTTAGATCAGGAACAAGTCCACCAGTTGCCAGGTTGTTAAGCCTTCTTACCATCTCAATATCCAGACCTCTCCCGAACCCTTGATATGCAAGGGAGGAGTCTAAAAACCTATCAGCAACAACGATTTTATCTTCTTTCAGTGCGGGCATTATAATTTCACGAACTATTTGACTTCTCGATGCCATGAAAAGCAATAATTCCGTTTCAGGAAAGAGTTTATATTCTAAATGAAGTAGAATGCTTCTGATGTCCTCACCAGCTTTTGTTCCACCTGGCTCTCGGATGAGTAAAAACTCTTTCTTCATTTTTTTGAGGTATTCAATGAACAATGTGACCTGGGTTGATTTTCCGGAACCGTCGACACCTTCAAAAGAAATAAACATCATTCTTCCTCCTCGTTAAGAACTAAAGGTGGCTCTATAATCAACTCAGAACTCGAGTTTTTTCTACCTGAAACGAGAGTTAACCGGGCCTGTTTTTTTGTGTTTCCATAGATCGGCATTAATCTGTGAATACCGAATCCTTCTATTTCAAGGATATTTATCCAGCGAATGAGATCCCTTGGATGAAGTAGAAAATAAAATATTCCTTTATTTTTGAGCATTTTTCTAGCAGTTTTAATAAACCCTTCGGCCTGTTTTTTTTCAAGTCTTCTCCAACTATTTCTTGAGGCAACAGGGCTGATTCTGCCCCCGTGTAGAAAGTGTGGTGGGTTAGAAACAACCATATCAAAGGTTCCTGGTACCAAGAATCTATCCGCATCTTCAACAGAACAATTCAAAAATCTAACTTGTCTATCCAATCCGTTCATGTGAGCATTTTTTTCAGCCAGTTTTACAAGAGCTTCGGATTTTTCGATGCCTATTACTTCGCAACCATATTTATATGCCAGAAAAATCGATACAGCCCCGCTTCCACTACCAAGTTCTAGTATTTTTTTTGTGTTCTTCGGAGCGAATGAATAAAGAGCGAGGATCACTGTGGCGTGATTTGTCCTTCCTTCAGGCAAACTCTGATCAAACGACAGACCCATAATTGGAGAGGAATCGAACCTTCTCATCATTCAATCACCACTGTGAAAAAAAATCTCTGATGTATCGTCTTTTTCAATATGTAACTTTTCTTTCAATTTATCGGATAGAATAACTCTGGAAAAACTGTCTAAACTTATTTTTTGGTTATCCTTGGGTTTTACGCTTTCGAGATATAATTCTGATGCGTTGCTGATGGAGCTTTGAACAGCGTAAAAAACACAGTTGTAAAAACTGGCATGACTCGAGTTGGTTATTTGTAATTCATTGGCTGAAAATTCGGTTCCAAATACTTTTATTTCGCTGTTTGTTATAATTCCTTTCCTTAACTCGAAACGAGAATTGAGCACAATGGCTCTTCTTACATTAGCAACTTCAAGACCATTCAGAAGTTCAGTATTATACAGGTAAAGCTCATCAGAATCATCTATCTTCAATGTCTCTCTTATATTAGAGTTATACACCTGAACAGTCGAGGCTTTTAAATGTACTTCGGAATCAATTTCGCAATTTTCCAGCACAACCACGGAACCTTCGTTTACAACAAGCTTGACATTGTTAAAATCTACGTTTCTGGCGATCAAAGTACCGTTCTTCCCTACGTACAACGTGGCAGGACTTCCGGATGAGGAGATGTTAACCTTTCCCCTACGACCATCAATTTCAAGCACACCGTTGACAAGAAGCACGCTCTTACGGGAGAGATATACGTTTGTAGTAGATTCTATCCTCAAAAGGGTGCCAGACTTTACGGCAATATTTCCCTGAAAACTATAAGAACCTCCTGAAGGCAAAGTTACGTCTTTTCCATAGAGGGATATGATGTAGTTGGAAGTAACTCGCCTTGATTGTTCAAGTTTGGCAAAAACAGGAACTGAGGGTAAAAAACTAATCTCTCCACCTTCTGGAGCTATTCTGTAAATATCTCCGGTTTCACTGATGTACTTTGATGGTATTCTCACCGAACCATTGGAATTCACTTCGATGATGTCAGACCACTTGCCGTTTTGCATAATCTGAATAACGGCGTTTTGAATGGGTTCAGGCAGTGACCAGGAGGCCTTTCTGAAAGTTCCACCTTCTTCTATATAAAGTTCCGCGATTTCGTCCCGCAGATTTTTTTCAACCATAATTCGAAAAGAGGCTTCACTGGATAGACCCATTTGGTCCACAACTTTTACATGGATAAGATGTTCTCCACTAGGTATTTCATATAGTGGGAACAGAGCTGTTCCATCAAACAACAGTGGTATTTTCCCATCGACACTGGCTTCGATTACCAATTTTGAAGGGACTGTCCAGTCATCATGAAACTCTGCCGGTATTTTTCCACCAGAATAGTTTGCGGGTAGCTTTAAATCAAAAGAAGGCTTCTCGTTAACAGAGAAATTGACATTCAGTTTGATGGGTAGAGACATTACTCCATCTTTTCTCACGCTATAACAATAAATCGGAGTTTCAAGGGATTGATTTACAGGGATCAAGAAAAATCCATTTTCACTATGATAAACGATTTTACCCGCTTTCACTAAGTAATCGTTGATTGATTCTGACTGACTCTTTAGAGAGAGCACAACATTCCCATCTCGAATACTGAATTGGTTTATAGCCGGAGCTTCGGGTTTTGATTTATAAACCCTCACGACAGTTGAAACAGGAGTAGAAACAAACCTCCTACCTGCAAAAAGGGTAAAATACAGGGTTGTTGTTCCTTCTCTGTCAACATAAAACTGCCCCTTCTCAGTCTTGAGGACGATGCCATCCCTCGTATTTTCTGGAACCCGATCGATAGAAACGAGTATTTGAGGTTTCTTTCTCTCTGAACCAGTGATGCTAATAGAGTAAGTACATTTAGTTGCTTCAAAAGACATACTGTCGATGTGCAGACTATAATCTGATAAGTAATTACATGCACTAATAAAAAGAAATGGGATGAAAAGTACCCACAGTAATTTTTTTATAATAATCCCTCCCATAGAAGGATATCATAATACGCCAATAATCACCACACAAAAGCCGGGACAACCCCGGCAAAAACAGTTGATATCGCGTATTGCAAGTATCCATTATCGTGATATTCGAGGAGTCTCCTCTTTAAATTCTGTCTTTTTCAAAAGTGCATTGGTGTTCATACTTCCAGCACTAAGTTTTTACCCATTCGAGGATCACCTCTTTATCGATGGTTGCCAGGGCAATATGATTATCAGCCGCTCCGTAGTAAATATAGTATTTTCCTTCATGTTCGACCATTGCATCTGAAAACACAACGTTAGGAACGCCGCCGAAGATTTCCCATTCCATCTCCGGTTCCAGAATCGGTTCTTCACTTCGCTTTAAGACTTTTCGCGGGTCATTTAGGTCAAGAAGCATAAAGCCAAGCCTGTAAGTTGGTCTGGCTGTATTTTCTACACCGTGGTAAAGTACTAGCCACCCCTCATCAAGCTTTATTGGGGGAGCTCCTACACCTATTTTTTTGTTATCCCAATAACCCTCGCGGGGTCCGGCGATTGAAATAAAATCATCCCAGTGAATCAGATCATCAGAAAAAGCCAGATATATATCGGGTTCTATCCTGTGAAACATGACGTACTTGCCGTTCACCTTCTCGGGAAAGAGAGCAGCGTCTTTATTGTTCACATCTGGGATCACTACTCCAAACCTTTCCCATCTTATAAAGTCTTCTGTAGCTGCCATTGATACTCTTACTCCATTTGGAGAATAAGCGGTGTAGAGCATGTAGATCTTTCCATCTACTTCTGTTAATCTTGGGTCTTCTACTCCGTATAGCTCCCATTGCGAAGCTGGCCCGTAAACAGGTGCTTCTAGCCTGTTAAATTTGATCCCGTCCGTGCTAATGGCATATCCAAATCTTGAGACCATATCATCTCCCTGGGCTCGATAAATCATATGGAACAATCCATTTCTCTTGATTACAGCACAATTGAAAACGTATCTGGATTCCCAAAGGTGATGAGGTTTTGGGGAAAGCAAGGGGTTCAAAAGACATCTCTTTAGTTTTAGGTTCATTTGAAAACCTCCTCGGATTTATTTTGATAACAAGATTTAGTTAAGATTATAGTGGATTTTTGTCAATAATAAAGTAATCTACTGTGATTCGAAGATCTCAATCAAGATGATGTTACCATGTCTTTTCGAAAGAGGTGATATGTTTTAAGTATTTTCTTTAGTAAATATATATGATATTTTCTTTAGTAAATATATATGACAGCTGATCAAATGGCACAATATTGCATATTATTATACAACACAAAACAAACCCCTTTTCCCTTACCCCCTGTGGCTGCTTTCCCGGCAGCCTTCTTTTTTGAAATGTTTCATCCATTTTGATATGATTTAGTTAGCGATGTACAAAGGAGCGATAGCATGGCTTACAAGATATTGAAGAAAAAAAGGTTGGCACCTGGGCTATACGATTTCCTCATTGAACATACTACCATTCCTCTTTATGCACGACCTGGCCAATTTCTGATCATACGTATAGACGAACGGGGAGAGCGAATTCCTATTACGATCGCGGGTGTTCAAGAGAATTCTGTGAGGATCATTGTCAAATGTGTGGGAAAGAGCACTTATAAACTCGCAATGATGAAAGAAGGAGAACATGTTCTCGATGTTGTAGGGCCGCTTGGTAACCCCAGTGAAATAGATTGCTACGGCAGAGTGTGCGTCATAGGTGGTGGTGTTGGCATTGCGCCCCTTCTACCTATAACAAAAGCTTTGAAAGGTGCGAGTAATCACATTACAGCGATTCTGGGTGCTGCGACAGCCGAGTTTCTCATTCTCGAAGAAGAGTTTCGAGAACTCTCGGATGAATTGATTATAACAACAGACGACGGCACAATTGGTAAGAAAGGGCTCGTGACGCACAGACTCGAAGAGCTCTTGAATGCCGGAGAGCGTTTTGACAGGATCTGGGCCATCGGGCCTACGGTAATGATGAAATTCGTTTCCGCGATAGCAACCAGACAAGAAATTCCTTGCTGGGTTTCCCTTAATCCGATCATGGTTGACGGCACAGGAATGTGTGGAGCCTGCAGGGTTGAAATTGACGGAAACATGAAATTTGCCTGTGTTGATGGCCCGGAATTTGACGGGCGTTTCGTTAATTGGAACGAACTCATCAAACGGCAGCACCAGTACAAAGAGCAGGAAAAAGCTGCACTAGAATTGTTCAAGAAAGAAGCGGGTGATCTCTCATGGCTTTGAAAAAGCGGGTTCCCATGCTGGAACAATCTCCAGAAGAGAGAATAAAGAACTTTTCTGAGGTTGCCCTCGGATACACCGAGGAATTGGCTTTATTGGAGGCCAATAGATGTCTTCAATGTCCTACTCACCCATGCATTTCAGGATGTCCCGTAGAGATCAACATTCCAGCTTTTATAAAAGCAATCTGCGAGAAGGACTATAAAAAGGGAATAGAAATATTAAAGGACACAAATAACCTTCCGGCTATTTGTGGACGAGTTTGTCCACAGGAAAAACAATGTGAAGCTCAATGCGTACTTGGGAAAGTGAAAGGCAACGACTCCGTTGCCATCGGTAGACTCGAGCGATTTCTTGCAGACCTCGATCTTTCATTGGAAATATCGAAACACAGGAGTGATACTGAGAATACAGGGAAGGTGGCCGTCATTGGAGCTGGGCCGGCCGGACTAACGGTTGCAGCTGATCTGGCCAGAATGGGCTATGAAGTCACCATATTTGAAGCTTTTCACCGGGCCGGTGGTGTGTTGATATACGGTATTCCAGAATTCAGGTTACCCAAAGATATCGTCGAAAAAGAAGTGAATTATGTGATATCCCTTGGTGTGAAGATCGAGTATAATCAGGTTATTGGAAGGACGATACCTTTCAGAAAGATCCGTCAGGATTTTGATGCCGTGTTTATCGGTATCGGTGCGGGAGCACCGAGGTTTATGGGAATACCAGGATCAAATTTGAATAATATCTATTCTGCAAGTGAATTTCTCACGCGGGTGAATCTACTCAAAGCGAATGAATTTCCGAAGTACGACACCCCTGTACGTATAGCTAACCGAGTCGTTGTAATAGGTGCAGGAAACGTCAGTATGGATGCAGCAAGAACCGCGCGAAGGCTTGGAGCTGAAGAAGTTCTGGTGATATATCGCAGAAGTGAAGCTGAGATGCCAGCAAGGCTCGAAGAATATCATCACGCCCTTCAAGAAGGAATTATCTTCCACTGGCTGACCCAGCCAGTGGAATACATAGGGGATATTAATAACAACGTGAAGGCCATGAAATGCATAAAAATGAAACTTGGGGTTCCGGATGAATCCGGTCGAAGAAGACCGATTCCAATTGATGGATCCGAGTTTATCGTGGAAACCAGTCTAGTCATAGAAGCCATCGGACAAAAGGCTAATTCAGTATTAAGAACCGGTTTTCCCGGTCTGAAGCTCAACAAGTGGGGGTACATAGAAGCAGACCCTGAGACAGGTGCAACGAATCTCGAAGGAGTCTTTGCTGGCGGTGATATCGTCACCGGTGCGGCAACGGTTATCGAAGCCATGGGAGCGGGGAAACGTGCTGCAAGAGCTATTGACAGTTATATTAGGTCATTAAAGCGGGCCTAATCATTTCCGGAAGCTTTTTCAAATTTCCAGGCAGCACGACCGTATATTTCCTCAAGGGAAAGTTCTCTTGAGACTATACTTTTACCAAAGACAACGTATGTTTTATACTGTTTGCCACCAATACGAGATGCGTTGGCAAGCATCACAGAGTTCTTCCAGCTGATGGACGAACCTTCTATGTGTTTGTATCCTCGGTTTTTTATATTTTCGAACGCCTTTACAAACATTGCTGCCGGTACTCCTTTATTTCGGAAATCTTCGGTGACAAACAGTATCGCGGCCCGTACTTTATCAATGCTTTTCTTTTCTGCCAATAGGCGAATCCAGCCAAAAGGGAAGAGTTTTCCCCTTATTTCTCTGATTAGATCATTGAAGTCCGGCAGGGCGACAAGAAAACCGATGGGGCGATTTCCTGAACGCGCAATGATGACCAGTTCAGGATCAGCAACTAACTTCATCGTTTTGGCCATTTCGTAGATCTCTTTAAAGCTCGGAGGCATTAGGTCTTCTTCCCAGTCAGGCATGGAATACACCATGACTTTGTAAAGATCTCTTGCTAGCTTTTTCATATCTGAAAAATCGGCATTTTCTACTCTGTAAGAAAAGCGTTTCATGGCAATTTTAGTAAGTTTTATTTCACGTTCAGAGATCGTCTTCTGCGGATCGTAGGAAAAAGCGTAGTATTTTAGATAAACACTAAAGTTCTTGAAGAATCTCCTGTAGTAAGGTGGGTTATAGGGCATAAGAATGGATGGAGGTTCTTCAAAGTTATCAATTAACAAGCCACGATAATCATCGCCGTTAGTTGGTGAAACCGGTCCTTTTAGATATACAGCCTCTTTTTCCAATGCCCATTTTTGTGCTTGCTTAAGAAGTAAATGAGCCACTTTTTCATTATCTATAGCCTCAAAGAGGGTGAAATAAGCATGTTTTACGCCTTTGGCACTGTTTAATACCTCATCTTTTCCCACGCATATACGCCCGACGACATTCTTACCGTCCAGTACGACAAAAAAATCATGCGGACCATTTTTGAGCAGTTGCGAACCTTTCCCACGGACGATCCTCTTCATTTCATGCCTAAATGGCGGAACCCATTGAGGGTAGTCCTTATATATCCCGAAGGGTAGATCAATAAACGCCCTTCGGGATTTGCTGTTGGTTACCCTGACTATTTTCATACAGTTCCCCGCTTCAAAGAATTTAATCGTATTTTATCATACTATCGATTAAAAACAGCAACCGCCGGGGTCAATGGTTGCGCGGGTAGTGTTTCTTGAGAGATCATAGTTCATAGATTTTTGAATACTTTTCACGAATATAATCGATAAAGTATGAGGGAGAAAGTTCCTCACCAGTAACGTTCTTGCACAGCTCTTCCGGCTTGAGCATTCTACCGTGTTTATGAATTTTTTCTTTTAGCCATTCTTTTAATGGAGCCAGATTGCCTTTCTCTATCAGGTGCTTCAGATCGGAAATATCTTTCTCTGCAGCACGGAAGAATTGCGCAGCATATAGGTTACCGAGCATATAAGAGGGGAAATATCCGATCATTCCACCAGCCCAGTGGACATCTTGTAAGACTCCTAGTGAGTCGTTTGGTGGAATAACTCCTAGATATTCAGCCATTTTTTCGTTCCATATTTTGGGAAGGTCTTTTACCTCGATTTCTCTGTTTATGAGAGCTTCTTCAATTTCAAATCTGAGCATAATATGAAGGTTATAAGTTACTTCATCCGCTTCGATTCTTATGAGCGAAGGTCGCACAAAATTGATGGCTTTATAGAATCGATCGAGGGAAACATTTCTAAATTGCTTCGGAAAGGTCTTCTGGATGTTTGGATAGAAGAATTTGAGGAATTCATAACTTCTCCCAACGATATTTTCCATCATCCTCGATTGCGATTCGTGAATACCCATGGAGGCACCATCGGCAAGAGGAGTCCATTTCAATTCCTGAGAAATTCCAAGCTCATAAAGGGCATGTCCACCCTCATGTATTGTCCCATACAATGATGGGGTAAATTCAGATGTTTCATATTTCGTTGTAACCCTTACATCATTATAACCGATGGTTATAGTAAAAGGATGCATCGTTTCATCGAGTCTTCCAGCTTTGAAATCATATCCAATAGCTTTCAATGCTTCTTTTGAAAGCTTCTCCTGTGTGCGCTTGCTGAACCTTCCTTTGAGAAAAGATCTATCAATATTTTCACTTTTAGTGGCTATTAGTCTGACAAAAGGTATGAGGTTGGCTTTGAGCTCTGCAATGATTTTTCTTAATTTTGATGCTGTCATGCCCGGCTCAAAGTTATCCAGGAGGGCATCGTATGGGTTCTCTTCATAACCGTAGAGTTTCACCATTTCCCTAATGATTTCAAGCAATTCTTCCAGATAGGGTCTAAAGGATTCGAAATCGTTTTTTTTCTTTGCAGTTTCCCAGACTGTTTCGCTTCTGGAGGCTGCAATAACATATTTCTGATAAAGTTCTGGTGGAATCGCTTTTGCCTTTTTATAATCATGTTTTACTACTTTGATCAGAGTACGATCTGTATCTGAAAGCGAATCGAAATTCTCTTTTTTGGAAAGACTCTCAAGCAATTCACCCATCTCAGTTGAGATGAGTTTTTTAAAAGAAAGGGTTGACAAGTATCCAACAGTCTCTGCTCTGGATTCAGCGCCTTTGGGAGGCATATATGTCCTATGATCCCAGTGCATCAAGGAAACGGCAGAATTGATCATAGAGATTTCTTTCAACAGTTCTTTTAGTTTTTCAAGTTCTTTCATCCCATCACCTCGTGTTCATTATAATTAGTTAGTATACCTAACCTTCCTGACCGCGCTTCTTTGAGAAAAGAATTACCACAAAAAGCGTCAAAAGATATGGCAGGCTTAAAAGAAGTTTCGGTGGAAAGTAGCTCGTTGTTTGGAGGATATTTGATAGTTCGAAAGTGAAACTCATTAACAAAGCCACCAATGCTGTCCAAAAAGGCTTTCCCTTGCTAAGGAATACTACAACAAGAGCAATCCACCCTCTACCTCCAGACATCTCACTGACAAAAGCTCCAAGGCTCAATGACAGAGAAGCACCTGCCAGCCCTGTCATAATACCACACAGGATGTACGAAAAAAACCTCATTTTGAATACGTTTATTCCTGAAGCATAGGTAGCACCTGGATTGTAACCAGTAGCCCTGAGCCTTAGCCCGAAGTTTGTTTTGGAGACCATCATGTACACTATCGGTATACAAACAAGCGCAGTTATATCGAAGAAGTTAAATCCAACTGATGTGTTTTCAACGAAAAACTTCAGTAAAGCATCAACCTTTGGAAAATCTGAAGTTATTATTGTTCCTTTACTTTTAAAAAAGAGAACCGCAATAAACCCCGTTATACCTGACGCAAAGAGGTTAGAAGCCAGTCCAACTATGAAAAGATTGGCCCTTAGTTTTTCTGAAAGAAGGATAATGATAACGTTTAAAATTACCGCTGCTCCAATACCCGTAATAATTCCTATCAGGGTATTAGATGAAAAGTATGTGCCAAAAAAGCTAAAAAAAGCGGAAATCAATATAGAACCTTCCAATCCAATATTAAGGGCTCCGGAAAGCTGAGTAAAAGCACCACCCAGTGAAGCCAGTAATATCGGAGTGCTAACAACAATGGTTTCCAGAAGGACTTTTAAACCCATTCCTTTCCCCTCCTGCCAGGGAGGAATCCTCTGAGTTCCTTCATAGTTATAAGGAAGAAAATGAGTGCCTGGATTATTCTTGAAATCTCAGGCGTAATATCCGCTTCAAAAGAAGCTACCTGAGCTCCCACATTGAGATATGAGAATAACAGAGCGGCAGGTAGAACAAGTAAGGGATTGTTTCTGGCGATCAAAGCGACCGCTATGCCATTCCAACCATATCCAGTGGAAAAACCACGGACAACTCTTCCATGTACCCCAAGTAAATCGATAAGCCCTGCGAGACCCGCGAGACCCCCGCTGATAAACATCGCAAATACCGAGAGTTTCCCGATACCTATTCCGCTATAGAATGCAAATTTCGGTGAACTGCCAGTAAGTTTCATGTAGTATCCTACATTTGTGTGTTTTAAAAGCAGCCATACAAGTGTTATAGTAATCAACGAGAAAAATATTCCAGTATGCAAATCAGACGGTGGGGCTATTTTTGTAAACAAAAGATTTTCAGGGATTCTTGGTGATGCAGCGAGTCCCGATTGAAAATCGTTGAAAGGGCCTTCGACAAGGTAGTCTGACAATATCACGAAGGCATTTCCAAGGAGAAGGGAACTTATAAGCTCGTTGGTGCCGTTTACTTTCTTCATAAGCCCTGAGAAGCCGGCAACCAAGCCACCGGTTAAGAACGAAAATATGAAAACCAATGAAAGAACCAGGAGTGTATGAAGGGAAGCAAGTTTTATTGCCACATAATTTCCAACGATAGCAGAAATATATACCTGCCCTTCCAGACCAAGATTGTAGTTTCCACTACCAAAAGCAACTGCTACTGCAAGTCCAGTGAAGACTAGAGGGATAGCACCGGTTATTATGTTGAGGAGAAAGTATGAACTTCTCAATGGTGATATGAAAAAGGCTGTTATCGCTTCATATGGAGAATTGCTGGTGACCAAAATTATAATGATGCCAGCAAGAAGTGAAATCCCAAGGGCGAACAACGTACTTAGTAGCCCCTCACGTGTTGGTTTCATGGTTAACTCCAGTGACTTCTCTTTCACTTTTATCACCTGAAATCATATACCTGCCTAAAATTTCTTTACTTACCGAATCGTCATTTATAGTTTGAAACACAATTCTTCCAGCTGACATTACCAATATCCTGTCTGCCACGTTTAGCACTTCATCTAAATCTGTTGAAACCATCAAAACGCTACCTCTGCTTTTAAACTCCAGAAGTAAGTTCTGAACTTCCGTTGCTGATTTAGTATCTAGACCTCTTGTGGGATCGGATACGAGCAGTAGTTTTGGGTTGTAAGCGAGTTCTCTCGAAATTATGAGCTTCTGAAGGTTTCCACCGGAGAGATATCGTACCGGAAGTGATAGCCCCGGAACAGATATTTCATTTTTTTGGATTCTTTCATATACTTGCGATGTGAGTTTCTGCCAATTTAATAATTTTATCCTCTGAGCATGAATATAGGGCATCACCATATTCTCAACAACAGTACATTTTAAGCAACAACCCATAGACGTTCTGTCAGATGGTACAAAAGCTATTTTCCGTTTTCGAAGTTCTTTTGGCTTCAAACCAGTAATATTTTCATCGAGAAATACAACAGTGCCTGAAATTATATCAACGAGTCCAAATATGGCGTGTATTAGTTCTTCCTGACCGTTTCCTGCAACTCCTGTTATTGCGACTATTTCACCTTTCCTGATGTCGAATGAAACTCCATTAACTCTTATGCCTGTTCTAACTGATCCAGCGCGGAGTTCTTTTATAGAGAGCAATATATTACCAGCAGAGGAGGTCCTGATGGGCTTCAACGAGGCGGTTTCTCCGATCATCAGGTGTGCAATTTCTTCTGTTGAAAGCTCGGAAGAATCGAATTCGCCAACTACCATACCCTTTCTTAAAACTGTTATCCTGTCAGCAATTTGTTTGATCTCTGGTAATTTGTGGCTGATGTATATAATAGTTTTGCCTTTCTCTTTTAATGAAACAAGGATTTTGAAAAGTTCATCGACTTCCTTTTCTGTCAAAACTGAGGTTGGTTCGTCAAGAATTAATATCTCGGGATCATGGATGAGTGCACGCAATATCTCAACATATTGCTTCTCGGCTACGCTCAAATTTCCTACATAAGCGAAGGGATCAACTGAAAGTCCATATTCTTTCTCCACAAACTTTACATAATTGAGAGCTTTCTTTTTGTTTAAAAAACCCAGAAAAGACGGTTCGATTCCTAGGATGATGTTTTCCAGAACGCTAAGTTCATCAACAAGCATAAAATGCTGATGAACCAGGGCGATACCCTTTTTATATGCCTCTTTCGGGGAAGAAAAATTCAATCTCTCACCGTTGAAGAATATCTCGCCACTGTCTTTGGGGATAAGACCGGCAATTATGCTGACAAGCGTGGATTTACCGGCGGCATTTTCGCCGATAAGCGCATGAATCATACCCTTTTTTACCACCATAGAAACATCTTTAAGGGCTTGAGTGTTGCTTTCTTTATATAGTTTGCTAACGCCTTCGATTAACAGAACGTCCTTTTTATGCATCATTTTTATTATAATCCATGCTGAAACAAAGTTTTTCTTAGAAGCAAAAAAAGGAGGCCTTCAAGGCCTCCTTTATCAAATTCAGTGGACTAGCGCGGGAATGAAAGGTTTGAATATCACAAGTTTCGTGCCTGCTTCTATTCTATCAGCACCTTTCAGAGAGGGGTTCATTTCAAGGAGCTCAGATACAGTGATGTCATACTTTTCCGCTATCTTGTTCAGGGTGTCGTTCCATCGAATCTCATAAATGTCGCCTACACCCACGGCCCAGTTACCGTCAACGGTCGGGCTAATAGTTTCGTGTTCCATTATGTAATCAGCTATCAATTCTGCTACTTCTAGCATCACTTCTCTTACCACTGGTTTTCCTTTGAACATGGAGTATCCGCCCCCGCCGCCGGCACGGTAATTGTTTAGGACTATTTCGTATTCTGCCTTCAGATCAATAGGTTCACCGTTAAATTTTAGCTCTATCACCCTCTCGCCAACGGGCTTGTTGACGGCAATCTTATATTCAATGCCTTCCCACATATCATAATTGTAATGTCTTGGCTTCGGATCAACCCAGCTTTTCGTAACGGTTACCTCATCATTTTCCAGTGTGAAGTACTCCGCACTCTTCTCTAGAGCTGCTTTGATATCAGCCCCCGTTACTTTGAGGACTTTAAGCGTGTTTGGGTAAATATATACTGCATTTATGTCTCTCAACGTAACAGGACCAGCTTTCCAGCCTTTTATTGAGTTATTGAAGAGGGCAACGGAAGATATGGGAGCACCACTCACTTCCATCTGTACCTTGTTTATGAATTCCATTAATGGGTTATCAGCTAGTCTCGCAACAAGCGGATCATCAATATAGAAATCACCTGTGGCGATACCAACAGGCTGAATCAGCCATTTTTGTACCTTATCTTCATAAGGTTGTGCAAGAGCCAGCACTTCGGGGTCTGCGTCAACTGTCTTTGCTGAGATCGTTGTAACTTCTTTGCTGGTTATTTCCCATTTATCGTCTGTCATTTCAAGAATAATGTCGACCTTTCCCACTGCTTTACCCCAGTTGCGGGGTTGTGAAACAACGACACCGTTTATCGTGGTCGCTATTTCTCTATGTTGGTGGCCGGTCAGAAGTACATCAATACCGGGAACTTCTTCGATCAACTGGTATCCCTGATTTTCGCCAGTCAGTTCTTCAGTTGGTTCACCTGTTTTCGGATCTTTTTCCAGACCACCGTGGTAACCTACCACCACAACATCTGCCACATCTCTAAGCATCGGAACGTATTTCTTTGCAACTTCTACCGGGTCTAAGAAGTCGAACATTTCGATGTGTTTTGGTTCTTCCCAATTAGGGATGAATTTTGTCGTCAAACCAAGGTATGCGACTGTGATGATGTTTTCTCCATCCGAAACGTTGAAAAGGATGTACGGTTTAAAATAGGGTTCGTCTGTTCCTTTCTTAACGATATTAGCGCTTATAAACGGAAAATTAGCCTCGGAAATGGCCTTCTCCAAAACAGCCATACCATAATTGAATTCATGGTTACCGAGTACAGAAGCTTTATACCCCATATGGTTCATAACCAGTACCATAGGATCAATCGGTTCATTGTCGATCTTTGCGTGGTAATATTCGAGCGGTGTGCCTTGAATTAGATCACCCGTATCTAAGATGACTGTCGCAGGATTCTCGGCGAGTGTGTTCTTTAAAATAGTGGAGACCTTCCCCAATCCAACGTAATACGGTGCATTTGTGGCGTAATTTATGGGGAAGATGTTGCCGTGCAGGTCACTGGTATGAAGGATCGTGAGATGAAACTGGACAGCGTAAAGGACAGAAAGGAGCAGTAATACCAGAAAAACCAAAAAAAGTTTTTTCATGAAAAGTACACCCCCTCATTTAGAGTATTTGGACATTATATTATACTCCTAAAAGGGTTATCTACAGAACGATGCTATGCTCTCTGTCCAAGCTGTGTGCTAACCATTATAGGGTCTTGAGTGTACTGTTAGCCATCTCGAATTTCTTCAACAGCGAAGAAAATTTGTTATCCTTTTCGAACTACCCGGCCATAAACCATTAAAATCAGCTGTGAAATGGTTCTTTCCTTTCCCATGCAAATATTTGGTTTGTATCATGAAAATAGTTCTCAGAACCGCATCGATTTTATCCTATACATTGGCAGTGTTAGGCGAATATGTTGTGCATGCGAAAGCACGACGGAACGTTATAGAATGTAAGTGGGAGGTGGAGCGATGAAGAAATTGATTATCAGAGGTGTTATCACCGCCGCGGTGAGTCTGGCTATCTGGATCATCATAAGTTTGGTAGTGGGTGGTACAGGATTTAACTCGACTTATCACCTAGAAAGTGTTGAAATCGAGCATAGAATAATGGATGATGGCACAATGGAAGTGCATGAAAAAATCAATTATCTCCTTGTTAAACCTTACAGAGGAATATACCGTGAAATCCCAACAGGCCGAACTAAATATAGTGACATAAAAGTCTGGACTGAGGGAATGAATTATACAAAAATCCAAAACTTCAGTACGGCCAACTCGCTCAAGTTAAAAGTCTGGCTTGTTCCTTTCAATGGTTCACCTAGGGAACCATCTGAAGGCGGAGATAGAGTAACGCTTCATATAACCTATAAAGTTCAAGAAGCTGTAGAAGAAGGATATGACGTGGCACAGCTCTTTTGGAAATATTGGGGTGAAGACTGGGAACAACCTGTGAAAAATTTGAAAGCTTCCTTCAGTTTTCCCGACTACGTGAACCCCATCAAAATATATACCCACCCTCCTGCGGACATCAAAAGGGAAAGTAATACATACTGGCTTCAGTGGAAAAAATTCCCTGCAAAGACTTTTGGGGAAGTGCGCATGGTGCTGCCAAAAGGTGTGTTCACAGTTTCAGATTCAGGTAGATACACACTTGAGGATATAGAAAAGATCGAAAATGATTATTCCAGAAAGGTGATGTTATGGAAGGTGAACCTTCCTCTCATCTTACTGGGGAGTAGCATTCTTATTTTGTTCTTGCTGTTTTACTTCATGGGTCGGGAACCCAGAATAGATTATAACGCCTTATATGAAAGGGAATTGCCAACAAACGACGGACCGGAATTTATAAACGCTGTCGTCAAGAACCTGTGCACAGGAGTCGATAATGATGGTCTCGGGGCTTGTATACTAAACCTCTACAGGAAAGGTTATTTAGACTTTAATGTGGATTCAAAAAAGGGAAGGATCGAAGGTATCATTTTAAAGAAACTATCAGGTGGTGACCTTTCCAGTGCCGAATTGCAACTCTTGCAGTTCTTTTCAAGATATGCCATCGATTTTGGTGATAGAAAGATTTTCGATTTCAGTGAACTCAAAAGCCGATTCAGAAAAAACCAGAAAGAAGCAAGACGATTCACACAGGAACTCAGAACGTGGAAAAGCTTTATAAAAGCTATGATAAAAGAAAGAAAATACCTTCTTAGTACCGGAGCTGGACTTTCCAAACTATATGCGCTGTTTTTAATGGCTTTTTCTTTGTTCGCGTTGTTCAATGTAGCGAATTCCTATGAAATCAATTTTCTTTTCCCTGTTGCAAGATATGTATATGGACTCTTTTGGGGCGTAGGGGCTGTAGTTCTGACTTTACCGGTCGATGTTTTTGGAAGATGGACAAAAAAGGGTAGGGAATACTATCTGAAATGGAAGAATTTCGAAAATTATTTGAAAGATTACTCCTTGCTATCAGAATATCCACCTTCTTCTGTCGTTCTCTGGGAAGAATACCTTGTTTATGCCACGGCTCTTGGAGTAGCTGATGAAGTAAGAAAACACATGAATAAAATCGTACCACAGGAGTTGTGGGAAAAAGAAGGCGGACACATGTATATGTACTACCCATATGGTTTACATGTTTCACGGGACTTCGGTAGCGTTGTATCTACCGCTTCTGCAGCCTCCTCTTCTAGTTCAAGTGGCAGTGGTGCCGGAGGCGTGGGTGGAGGTTCAGGCGGAGGAGGCGGCGGAGCGTTTTGAAAAAAAGGGGCCTGATGGCCCCTTTTTTGTTATTCGGCTGTGACGTAATTTTGATCCCAGACAAAGAGTTTATATCCGTAAGTCTGACCGACGACTCCCATGATCGTGTAAGTTGCATCAACTGTGAGCGCCGGCATATCAGAGTATTTGTAGACCGTGATAATTTCACCGCCATTGTCAAAAGTGTAGTGACTGTAGCCATCCAATCCCTTGTATACACCAGTGAATTGAACAAGTTTTGCGAAGAGGTCAGAAGTCAAAGTAGCACCGGCAGACAAAATAACAGGATCGGGTAAGTCAACATTGGATTCGATTAGTTCTACCATTCCACTCGCTACATCCGTGTCGATTCTGTATTCGAATGCGTCCGAATAATCCTTTCTATAGGGTGAGCCCACTATACGAATTCTATCTTGCGGGCTGAAGTCGTCATCCATGTCGAATTTGCTGGAATCCGTTTCGATCTTGATGCCGTTGTTGTTTTCGTCAACTACGTAAGCATAGTAACTGTAAGCGTAGGTTATAATACCTTCAGTCTCTACAAGAAAATTGCCGGTTGAAGTGGCGTCGTTGTCTTCAATCCACTGAATAATTTCTGGGATACTCATCACCGTGGATTTAAACCAATCGAACCATCCGGGACAACCTGCAAGCACTAACACCAGTGATGCTATCAACAATGGAAGAAGAACTTTCTTCATAAACCTGCACCCCCTAGTTAATGATCTTGAGCTCAAAAGGAGCTCGTAATAATATTTTCGGTTTCCCATCTTCTTTATTTTCCCAGATTTCACCGAATACTTTGACTGTCTTGTGTAGGTAACTTTCAAATTCTGGATCTCCATCGAAGAACAGATTCGCCTCTTCCTTGCGGATTTCTACTATGGCATCGTTTCCTTCCAGAATGTACTTCGAGGCATCAGTAACGTAAAATTTTAGCCAGATAATCTTACCAAGATATCCCCCATCCACAAAAGATTTGAGATCGTTCCTAACCTCAGAAGCGTCCACGACTGGTGCGGTATCATACAATGAAAAAATTCCCCGTCTATTATTATATGCTTCGTAATACGCTTCTTTGAAGTCCATGGAATGCTGGGCTGTATTTTCATATGTGAGAGGTCTGGCCAGTCCATTTCTGATCAATTCTTCGTTGATGAATTTACCGTTCTCTGTGTATAAGAAAGCTAATATTCTTCCAAAACTGTCGAACCCATGTGGCTCAATTCTGATTACGTACCCCGAGTCTTCAATCAACTGTTTATTGAATTGATATGCTTCCTCACCAAATTCACCCATAGGTTTGGAATTTTCGTGCAGTTCTGGGGTATCAACACCTATATACCTTAACGGTATATTTTCGGGATATCCGTCTCTATCGTAATCGTACAGTATTCGGATGGTATCGCCATCTGTGATACTCAATACCGAAACCGTTGCGCCCGTCAGATATAAACTGCAGGCACCAAGCACAAAGAGTATAGCCAGTAGGGATACAATCAAATAGGGGCCGCGTTTAATGAAAACCAATGACTATCAACTCCGGTCTTAAAAGACTACGTCTGATTGAGAGCGCGGGATTATCTCCCATTCACCCTGAAATTGTGAAACGATGCCATAAACAGTAACAATATCACCAAAAGAAACATTCTCAAAGGAGACATTTGTACCCTTCTTTGCATATATCTTTATGTTTGCTGTGTCGTCTCTGATTACGATAGAGTACTTACTCGTTTCGATAACCTTTCCAGTTACTTTAACAAACGCAGATTCATACTTTCCGCTAAATATATCTATGACCTTCGGTGTGATAACAGGAACCTTCTTTCCAGAAGCTATCCTGTCTACACTGTCAACAACGATCTCGACTATACCGTAGTACTCCTTCGTATAGCCGGAAATTATCACTTCGTCTCCTGCTTTCAGTCCAGCAGCATTACGTCCCCAAATCATATATCCACCTGTCTCATCTACCACGTATGTGACATTATTTCCTAGAAGGTCGGTATCAGCAGCAACAACGCCCCTTATTGTAACGTTATCTCCAATTTGTGTAGATTCCCTTATTTCAGAAATCTTCGGAAATTTCCTGGCTGTTTTGATGAGGGCTGTTACAGCTTTTTCGATGTCTATCGAGAAATAGTTTGAATAGCTCAGCTCCAGTCTCTGAATTCCAGTCATTCCACCATCATAGTCGCTGTTTGAAATGACTATCTCTAAGCCTGCAAAATTGAGCTTTGTACCATAGTTCATACCGGAAGAGTTTTGATCGAAGAACACTCCTGCAGATATCTTTGAGGTGAAGTTGTAATTGAGGTAAGTGTTTAATACCCATGAAGCTCCTTTGTTTGGGTCTCCGAAATCGTAATCAATGCTCCAGGATCCCTGTTGAGCAAACTGGATTCCTATATCAAGTCTGTTCCAGTTAAATAAACCGCCAACGAGATAAGTCGGTAGTGCTATAAAGGGATAGGCTCCATACGCTGCAATTGCCCCGAAAAACTTGCCGTTCACCGGACCAAGTGAAAAGTTGTAAATTCCGTCCGCTGATAGATCGTACACTGTTCCTTTCTTCATGAGGTAGAGTCCAAAAGCTAGGTTTTTATCATCATATGCAATTAAGCTACCGTATTGGTGCTCTGAATAGTAGTCAATGTAGTTGTATCTTCCGAAAAGAGAGAATTTTCCAAAGGTATAACCGACCTCTATTCCGTAGTTGTAATCGTAGAATCCACCAACTCTGAGGAGGTTGATCTTTCGTGTGTTGTAGTGTTTTGATCTGAAATTTCCGATCTTTAAACTCACATTATTTCCCATATATTGCACGTAATAAAACCTTGGTTTCATGATACTTATTGGTCCAAAACTCAATGTGTCATGAGTAAGCGCTAAATAATCTTCGAATCTCAAGCTAAATCCTTTTATAGGTTCGAAAACAAAGTACACTATCGGAAAAATATCGCTTTGGCCGTTCTCAAGATCAACCGTGTAGAAAGTTAGAGTGTTCAGAGAAGTCATTGAAAAACCATTGGCTGCAACTATCGCTGTAAGGAAAAGGATGAGGAGCAGTTTTTTCATAAATTCACCCCCACAAGTATACTCTAGCTAAAAATAATATCATATACGAATATTAATAAAAAAATCCCGGGGTAATCCCCGGGATTTTTATCACATGAAGAACGGTTTGTTTGGGAAAAGCGAACCAAATACCAGAGAAACTACCGACATTAACTTTATCAAGATATCCATCGATGGCCCCACGGTGTCTTTCAACGGATCACCCACTGTATCACCAACAACGGCGGCTGCATGAACATCTGTGCCTTTCCCACCGTAGTTGCCTTCTTCAATGAATTTCTTTGCGTTGTCCCAGGCACCACCAGAATTTGCAGTGAAGAGCGCGATCATTATAGCACTTCCAAGACCACCGAGAAGCAAACCAGCAACGGCTGCTTTTCCAAAGAGAAAACCTACTATGAAGGGAGTGAGGATGGCTATGAGTCCAGGAGGGAGCATCCTGCTGATGGCACCTTTTGTTGTGATCTCTATACATCTCTTATAGTCTGGTGTTTCTTCACCCGTCAATATACCTTTGTGTTCGCGGAACTGTCTTCTTATCTCTGTTATCATTAGATCTGCTGAATCTGCGACACCCTTTATCAACAACGAAGTGAAGAAGAAAGGTAACATAGCCCCGATAATGACACCAACGATGGTATATGGTTCTACAAGATTGATAACTGGATTGTTGACGATTTCTTCTGCAGATTGGGCAGTACCCCAGATATAGGAAACGATCAACGCGAGCGCTGCAAATGCTGCTGAACCGATGGCGAATCCTTTACCTATTGCAGCGGTGGTATTACCGACGGAATCGAGTTTATCAGTTATTTCTCTGACTTTTGGATCGAGTTTTGCCATCTGTGCAATTCCACCGGCGTTGTCTGCCACAGGACCATAGCTGTCAACACTAACGATGTATCCCACAAAAGAGAGCATTCCCAAGGCTGCAATGGCTATCCCGTATACACCCGCGGCCCAGTAGGCGCCAAGAATAGCAAGCGACAGGGTAATAACCGGCCATAAAGTACTTCCCATGCCCAAAGCAAGGCCAGAGGTAATATTGATAGCGACGCCAGACTGGGTCTTTTGAGCAAGTTTTCGGGTAGGACTGTAATCGGTAGACGTGAAGTATTCACTGAGCTTACTGATTATCAGACCTGCAACAAGACCACTTGCTATTGCGAAGAAAATCCTCCATTTTGAAACGAAGTCGGGATTCACAATGAATGCGTCTTTGAATTTGTAATCGGGAGCATAAAGACCAATAACCAAAGCCGTCGATGCCAGCACGAGTATACCCGTAAACACGTTACCGAAGCTAAGAGCTTTTCTTGCATCTTTTGCTCTAAAGTTAGACACAACTATTACTCCGATGAGTGAGGAGATCACACCAGCACCTGCAATCAAAACAGGAAGAAGAATGAGTCTGTAATATTGCTCAGAGCTCATTCCCCAGTTGATAATGCCGTTGACGATCTCTTTGTCGGCGAGCTTCATGAATATCGCAAGAACGATGGCCGAAACAACGGAAGCAACGTAAGATTCGAGTATATCCGCCCCAAGACCAGCAACATCACCCACGTTATCGCCGACATTATCAGCAATCGTAGCGGGATTCCTGGGATCATCTTCTGGGATTCCCGCTTCGATTTTACCCACGAGGTCAGCACTCATATCGGCGGCTTTAGTATACATGCCACCACCGACTCTGTCGAAAAGCGCAATTAAACTTGCACCCAACGAATATGAACTGATGATCATTACCGAATCAAGGAATGAGATTTTACCGAAAGCTCTTGAAACCTCTGTGATTCCTTCATAGATAAAAGAATCTTTGAAGACCAGCATAACTATTGCAAGCCCGGTTAAGGAGAATCCAGCAACGGAAAGCCCCATAACCGAGCCACCAGAGAAGGCAACTCTGAAAGCTTGTGAGAGTCCATTTTTAGCACCTTCAGCCACTCTGGCATTTGCTCTGGTAGCGGCGTACATCCCGATAACGCCTGCAAGTTCTGAAATGAAAGCACCAAAAAGAAGTGCTATTGGGTACTTGAACGATTGAAATATTATCCCCAGAGCGGCGGCGATGAGAATTGCTACGGCGAAGATCTTTCTGGATTCCTCCTTAAGAAAAGCAGAGGCACCTTCTTGCACGTAACCGGAAAGTTTTTGCATCGTTTCGTCTCCGGGAGAAAACCTGAGAGTCCTCCTTAGCATAACAAACGCGAAAACCGTTGAGATTAGACCAGCAATCAGTGGTAGATAAAGTGCATTCATCTACTTCTTCCCTCCCCTAGTGAAGTATAGAATTACAAAATTTTAAAGATCCCATCCTACATCCCAGAACTCCACCGCATCTTCGGGGATTCTGGTAATGAAATCGTAGCCAGATCTGAAAACATACCTGTTCCCCATCATGGGCCGGCTTCTTCCACCTTTTTGGCGTACAAGGTATAAATAGTCGCGTGCTCTAGTTATGGCAACATAAAATACTCGCTCTTCCTCGTCAATATTACCTTCATTGACCGCAAAATAACTTGGAAAATCCCCAGGATTTACCGCGATCACAAAAACAACGTCCCATTCCAAGCCTTTCGCCTGATGTACAGTGCTTAAAACCACTTTTGATTCTTTCTCCACTCTTTCCCTTTCAATGTCCACTTTTTCGCTAACGGCGAGATCCTCGAGGAACTCAGAGATGCCCGAATATCTCTCTGCGATCTCTTCTAGCCTTTCGATATCCAGTTTACGTTCCCGGGCGTCAGGATACTTTTCATCGAGATAATTTTCATAGAAATTGTTATGAACAAGCTGTATCACATTGGCGGGCTGTAATTCAGCATCTGCACTTGAGAGAATATCGATGAGATGCTCAAGTTTTATTCTGCTGGTGCTAAAAGCCTTCAATTTCTCTATTATCCTCTTTTGATCACCCATACAAGTTCTTAAGGAATCGATTATTTTTAGTGATGTGGAAATTCCAACTCCAGGGAAAAGCCTTAAAACCCTCCCCCATGAAAGCTGGTCGGAAGGATTAATAAGAACTTTGAGAAAGGAAATAATATCTTTCACATGAGCTGTCTCAACGAATTTTGGTCCTGAAAATAATATGTAATCGATCTTTCTTCTGTCAAGCTCCATCTGCAGTTCCAGAGAGTGGTAATGTGATCTGTAGAGGACAGCGATTCTCTCAGGTGAAATTCCATCGTTGATATGTTCCTCAATCTTCTGGGCGACAAAATTTGCTTCTTCCATGTTATCCCAGGTTTCAGCAACTACCGGAAGTGGCCCGGAAGTTCTTACAGCTTTAAGGTTTTTTTCGACAGAGTTTGTAGGGACTATATTGTTTATCAGTTTGACTATTTCGGGTGTGGAACGATAGTTAGTTTGTATTTTGAAAACTTTTGTATCTCCCTTGTTCAGGAAATCAAACACGTTTTCAAATCGAGCTCCCCTAAAGGAGTAAATCGACTGCGCATCATCTCCCACCACTATAAGGTTACCGTGAACATTCGAAAGCAACTCGAGTAACCGATATTGGAGAATATTTGTATCCTGAAACTCATCGACCAGTATCCATCGAAATCTTGTTGATTCAATTTCAAGGACTTCGGAATTGTTTTCAAAGAGCTGGAGTGCTTTTACGAGGAGGTCATCATAGTCCATTGAATTATTTTCTAATTTTAGAACAGTGTACCTTTTCCATATTTCCTCAATGTGTTCCTCAATTCCGAGGAATTTCTTGTTCTGATGAACTATTGCTTCTCTCAAAGAAAGCCCGCAGTTAACCGCGTAAGAATAGATTGATTGAAGTACTCCGGCGCTTGGTAAAATCGATGAATTCTTCTTGCCAAGTTCTTCTATGAGCTGTGCACGACAGTGTTTTATAAGATCTTTGGCGTCTTCTCTATCGAGTATTGTGAAATTAGCGTCGATATCCACTCGCTTGGAGTACTTCCTTAAAAAGTGATTGCACACGTGATGGAAAGTTCCCGCAAGCATCCCTTTTAAATCTGAACCGCTCACCCTCCGGGCCCGTTCAATCATTTCGTGTGAAGCCGCCCGGGTGAAAGTTACCAATAGAATATTTTCGGGTTTTATTCCGGAAGAGACAAGGTAAGCGATCTTGTAAGTTATGACTCTTGTTTTGCCAGAGCCTGGCCCTGCGACGATTAGTGTTCTCCCAACGGAATTAACGACCGCATCCAACTGTTCAAGATCCAGTGAATTGTTGATAAATTCTGGAACTGGGTTGGGTTTTAGGCGATACTTCTTAATGTTTTCTCTCATATTCAAATTTTATCACAGCTCTTCGATAAAAAAAGGTTGTGATTCATTTGCAAATAGGTATTAGTTGTACATGCAGCCGCCGTATTTCGGATGAACTGAATAAATGATAAAATCGGTGAGAGGAGGGGTAAAATGCGAAAAGTGAGGCTTTCGGATTTGTACAGGTATGTCAGTGTTGGTGAACTTGAGTTTCTACCTGATGGTGAGTTCTTTATTTTCGTGAGAAGACACATGGATAAGAAAGAAAACCAATACAGGAGCAATATATGGATTCAGGGCTTCAACGGTCGTGACCTAAAGCAACTGACATTTGGTGATAGTGATTTTTCACCAAAGATCAGTCCCGATGGGAAAAAACTGGTCTTCCTTTCTAAGAGGGGTGAAGGCTCTAAAAAGATAGGACTCTATCTGTTACCCCTCACCGGAGGTGAAGCTATAAAGATAAGGGAATTTCCCGGAGGTGTGACTAATCTGAGATGGATTGACAACGAAAGGGTATCTTTTATTTCGTATGTTGGTAGAACTCACTCTATTGGAAAAGAAGATGACGGGAGAAAAGTATATGAAGTAGAGAGGATTCCCTTTCTGTCCAACGAGAGAGGTTATACGGAAGGAAAAACAGGACAGGCCTTTTCCCTAGACCTTGAGAGAAATAAATTAAAACAGCTCACAGACAACCTTTTGATGAACGTGGTGGATATCCTGTATTCGCCCGATGGAGATGCATATGTGTTGATCATCAGAGAAGATCCTGAACAGTTACCACACTGGACATCACTTTACTACGTCAATAAAGGTGGTAGAAGGTTGAAGCTTTCCCCTGAAGGCATTAGTGTACTTGAAGCAAGATGGAGAAAAGAAGATGAGCTCTTTGTTATTGCCAATGATTACAGCAAAGGTTTTGCCACAAATGCCTTTGTTGCAGTTGTTGATGTGAATGGAAATTTTGACGCTCTGACTAGAAACCAGGACATTCCCTTTTTCAATGTTTTGAACAGTGATGTACGTGGAGTTGGTGGCAGACAATTGAAAATCCATAAAGGCTCACTGTACATTCTCGTTACTGAAAGGTATAAGTCTTTGTTGAAGAAAGTAGACAGAAATGGAAATGTGGAAACTGTCCTTGATGTCAACGCCAGCATCGATACCTTTGATATTTCAGAAAAAGGAGGCATAATTTTTACGGTTTCCACATCCTCAAAACCGCTTGAAATCTACAAGTATCATAAAGGAAAGTCGAGAAAGCTAACTTCGTTTAACCGTTGGCTAAACACCTGCCTGATACCCGTCCCTGAGAGATTCAATGTAGTTGTGTCAGATGGCGCTAGGATCGATGCATGGATACTGAAGCCACCGGATTTCAGGGCCGATAGAAAGTATCCAACTATACTGGAAATTCATGGTGGTCCAAAGACCGCATATGGAAATGCTTACATGCACGAATTTCAATCTCTCGCCTCCGAAGGTTATATTGTTCTTTATTGTAATCCCAGGGGAAGTCACGGTTACAGCAGTGAGTTCGCAGATATACGCGGACACTATGGGGAACGAGATTTTTTGGACATCATGGAAGTTGTGGAACATGCTGTTAATGAATTTCCATTCATCGATTCGGAGCGACTTGGTGTTACAGGAGGTTCTTACGGTGGGTTCATGACTAACTGGATTGTGACTCATACCGATATTTTCGAGGCAGCCGTTTCACAACGCTCCATCTCTAATTTCATTTCTTTCTACGGAACCACAGATATAGGTTATTTCTTCGCAGAAGATCAGATTGGTCTATCAAAAGCTTTCTGGGAAGATCCTGAAATTTATATCCGTCAGTCCCCGCTATTCTATGCGCCGAATGTTGAAACTCCTTTATTGCTCATTCATTCCCTTGAAGACTACAGATGCTGGGTACCGGAAGCCATGCAATTCTTTACGGCCTTAAGGCGACTAGGCAAAGAAGTTAAAATGATACTTTTCCCACGTGAAAACCACGAATTGTCAAGAAGCGGTCTTCCAATACACAGGGAGAAGAGGCTTAAGGCGATAATTGATTGGTTCAATATCCATCTGAAAGAAGGGGATAAAGCATGATCGTCAGGCAAGCAAAGCCTGAAGATAACGAAAAATTGTTAGAAATTGAAAGAACCTCCTCACAGGAGGGAAAGATCTGGTTTGCCTCCGACAGGAAAGACTTTTTTGAAAAAATGCATTATTTCCGGGATGGATTCTTGCTTGTGGCTGAAGACGAAAAGAGCGGTGATATTATCGGCTGTGCTGGTGCTGGCTATGCGGAGTACTGGCTTGAAGGACGAAAACAACGAGGAGCTTATTTGTTTGGTTTGAGAACGAATCCAAAATACAGACTCCGTGTGGCAAGATGGTTAAAAGCCGTTATTGAGAAAATGAGTGATATTCTCGAGAATTCAGATGTTGATTTTGGTTTTGGATCGGTTAAAGTAGACAATATCAATTCAGTTAAAATCCTGAAACATATGAAGTTCGAACCAACGAGAGTTTTGAATATTTATACAGTTCCAGTAGTAAGGCGGGGACAGGTCAAAGGAGTTAGCGTGGACGAAAGACCGGATCCTTGGGAGCTTCAGAGATTATATGATGCCAAGAAAGATGATTACGACCTCGTCCCACTCGATCTTGCAGAGAACTTCTTCCCGAAACTCATAGCTGAAGGAAGAATAAAGCTGATAAAATATAAAACTGCTACCGCGATAGTTTGGGATATCACAGGAGAATACGATATTCGAATCACCAAACTACCAGCAGGGCTTAGATGCTTCCGGAATTTAGCGGACTTTTTAGTGAAAATTTTTCCTTTCATTCGAATTCCAAAGATGAATAGTCCTATTCTTTCTTGGAACGTGATATACATGGATTATGAAAACGCAAAGCACGGTAAAAGGCTTGTGAAAGCTATTCATAATATGGCGTGGAAACACGGGATCATGTTGCTCAACTTTGCTGAAGATAACGAGCTCACAAAGGTCAAAAATGTGCTGGGGTTCTTGAAATTCACGCTTCCATTCCAGCTCGCACTCATTGATAAAGACAGGAACAAGAAAAAATTGAAGCCAGTACTATGGCCTCCTCGCATTTGAGAAACGCCACAATGTGGCGTTTTTTTGTACTTGTAATATTAATGCGTGGAAGCGTATATAAAAAGGTGTTAACATTTAGCGGGAGGGATTCAGGTGCAACTTCTTGTCGATGTGGGGAACACCAATACAGTTTTTGGCTTATGGACCAAAAACGATCTCAAAGGCAAGTGGCGCGTTTCCACCAAAAGATTGGGGACGGAAGACGAGATATACATAATAGTCAGAGAGTTTTTAGATAGATATGGACATACCCTTGAGGAACTTCAAGACATGTGTGTAGCATCGGTTGTACCATCGATAAACAATTCATTCAGGTATTTTGGGAAGAAGTACATTGGTATCGATCCGTTGTTTGTCTCGGCGCGCGATGATCTCGGCGTAAAATGGGATGTTGATTTCCCTCCAGAAATCGGGGCAGACAGAGTCGCCAATGTGCTGGGGGGTAAAGTATACTACGGAGATAACGCTATAGTCATCGATATCGGCACCGCTATAACGATAGATGTGCTTAAAGAAGGGGCATTTCTTGGAGGAGCAATTCTACCGGGACCACCAATTTCTATGAAAGCTTTATTCTCTGGTACGGCAAAGCTTCCGCAGGTAGAACTATATTTTGTGAAAGATCCAATCGGAAGAAATACAGCTGATAACATAAGAATCGGGATAGTCAATGCAACATTCTTTGGGTTAAAAAACATCGTCGATAGCATAAAGAAACGATATTCCAACGAGCCGGTGGTAATCGCCACAGGTGGATACGCAAAGCTTTTTGACATCAATGAAGGATTTTTTGATACGGTTGATACTGAATTGACGTTAAAGGGGATCCTGGAATATTGTGAGCGGGTGAGAAGAATTGAAAAAGGTACTTCTGATTAATCCTTGGATAGAAGATGTCGCAGCATATGACTTTTGGTTGAAGCCCTTGGGACTTTTATATATATCATCGATTCTTAAAGAAGCGGGAATTGAAACATATCTTATAGACCTGCTCTATCGTCACGACCCAGAACTGGAAGCGTTTCTTGGCAAGCAAGTAAAGGATAGATATTACGGCACAGGCAATTTTTACAGTGTTGAGATTGAGAAGCCTCCCGTAATGAAGAGCATACCAAGAAAGTTCAAAAGGTACGGACTTCCCGAAGAATTATTTAGAAGAAAATTGAGGAGGCATATCGATGTAGACGCCATTTTTGTCACCTCGATGATGACCTATTGGTACTATGGCGTCAGCGACACTATAAGGGTGATAAGAGAAGAGCTTCCGGATAGACCTATTGTACTCGGTGGTGTATACACTTCAATCTTGCCCAAACATGCCGCATTGCATTCGGGAGCGGATCTCGTTGCTCCTGGAACTGGGATCACTCCTCTGGTTAGCGCACTTGAATTTCTTGGGATGAAGGCAAACTTAAATGAAAATTTTCTGGAAGAGCTTGAACCGGACTATTCCCATTATGAGAGATTGAGTTATGTGGTTCTTATTACAAGCACAGGTTGTCCTTTCAGATGTGATTATTGTTTTAGCTGGAAGTTGTGGCCAGCTTTTAAACGATGTACCCCAGAAAGAATTGTCAATATAATCGAAAAGGTATATAGTGAGAGACATATTGAAGATATTGTCTTTTTTGACGATGCAATATTGATAGGAAGTGAATTCAAAGAATTACTGAAAATTCTCGCAGGAAAGAATTTGCCTTTGAGATTTCACCTTCCAAATGGATTGCATGCAAGGTTTATCGATGAAGAGACCGCCTATTTGATGAAGAAAGTGAACTTCAAGACGATTAGGCTCGGATATGAAACCTCAAATGCAGAACTCCAGAAGAAAACAGGTGGAAAAGTTACAAATCTAGATCTGGAAAGAGCCGTCTCATACCTAAAAAACGCTGGTTTTTCGGGAAAAGAAGTGAGTGCTTATATCATAGCCAACCTTCCTGGACAGAGAGTCGAAGATGTGGAACAAGCCATAAATAAGTGTGATGAGCTGGGGATTATACCCGTGATCAACGAGTTCACTCCAATCCCCGGTACACCTCAATGGCAAAGGCTCGTGAATGAAGGGAGTCTACCAGAAGATATTGATCCTCTGATGCTGGACAATTCTCTACTACCTTACTGGTGGAATGGAGGGATCAGCGAACCAGCACTACGAATGTTGAAAGAGAAGGCCTGGAGGGTGAGGAAGATGATAGAAAATGCAGAAGATTTATCTCGCATTTGGAAGTAACCTTGGAGACAGGCTCGGATACATTTCAGCCGCAATTTGTTCCCTTGAGAAAGCAGGAATAAAACTGCTGAACGTTTCCAGTGTTTATGAAAGTGAACCGTATGGATTCATTGAACAATCCGCCTTCTTAAATTGTGTCGGTAGCTTTGAATATCGTGGAACTCCCGAAGAACTCCTTGACACTACAATGGGAATTGAGCAAAAACTTCTCAGAACTCGTGAAATCCACTGGGGGCCAAGAACCATTGATATTGATGTACTATTGTTTGGCACTATGATTTACAACTCAAAGAGATTAACTATCCCCCATTATGATATGAAAAACAGATCTTTTGTCCTCGTTCCCCTTTTAGAAATCGCGCCAGACATTGTAGAACCGGGAACCGGCATTTCATATAGTGAATATTACAAGAAGCTGGAGGCAAGTATTGGTTTGAAACTCATTGAGCCGGCTGATACTTTCTATAAAAAACTGAAGTTGGGGTGCCTAATAACCTCCACGAAAGGAGGATTATATGAATAAAGTCAAACTGTTGTTTTTAATAATCCTTGTCGCTATGCTTTTAATCTCATGCGTCGGCACCAAGAGAGAATTTTCGCCGGGAAATTTTGCTGGTTTCACTCTTAAAGGTTTCATGACTGTTTCGTCCCGAGTGGAACTCGGAGGAGAAGTGGATGGTTTGATTGTGGATAAAGGAGTCACACTCAGGATCAAGCTGGCAAAAGGTACCGAATCTCTCAAAATCTATGTGATAAAGTTTGAAAGTGCTACAAAGTCGACTTCATTCTGGTATGAATGGGGTAGATACAATTTTGGTGAGTTGAAAACGATACTGAGTGCTATCCCAGCAGTTTATGGAGAATTGAGTGGTGAAGTCACATCGGGCTATGTAAAGGCCTGGTTCAAAGGTCGGTGGATCTTCATCTTCATTGGGGAAAAAGGGACCGTTAAAGAGGCGGTGAAAGCTTTTAATGAGTACAGAAAAGAACTGGAAAAGTCAATCAAATCATAAACCTTACAGGGATCTGAAGACGTATCTTATTGAAAAATACGGTGAGCCTGTTTACAGAGTTCCAATAGACGCAGGATTCACCTGTCCCAACCGTGATGGCACCGTAGGTGTTGGCGGGTGCATTTACTGTGATCCTACTGGTAGTGGTTTCACTGTTAATAGAAAACTCAGTGTTCAGGAACAGATGGCTGAGAGAATGATCAGACTCAGAAGCAAGGGCGTGAAAAAATTCATGGCCTACTTTCAGGCAAACTCAAACACCTACGCTCCTGTGAACAGGCTAAGGAATCTGTACTCAAGTGCCTTGCTCGATGATGTGATCATTTTGGATGTGTCCACGAGACCTGATCTGGTGCCTGATGAAGTCCTTGAACTACTTGCGAGTTTCAAAAGCAGAGTTGATGTCTTCCTGGAATTGGGCTTGCAGACTGCGAACTACCACACACTTATGAAAATAAATCGTGGACACACCTTGGCAGAATTTATTGATGCGGTGATCAGGGCCAGGCGGTTTGGTCTGGAAGTCATTGCACACGTCATACTCAATCTGCCATGGGACAGTCTGGAAGATATAATAGAAACGGCAAAACTTCTATCTGCCCTCCGCGTCGATGGTGTTAAACTCCACTCTTTATATGTTGTGGAAAATACCCCCCTTGAAAAAAAGTTTCGTGAGGGTAAAATCAAGATTGGGACTCTGGAAGAATTTATCGAAAGGGCAATTACATTTCTCGAATATCTGGATCCTGAAATCGTGGTACATAGACTGGTAGCCGATCCTCCCCATGAAGGAACGGTTTTCGGAAATTGGGGATTGCCAAAGATCATGATTCTTAATAGGATCGAAAAAGTAATGAAGCAAAGAGACAGTTATCAGGGAAAGAAATTTAGCTATTTGAACAGATGATTTTGAAGCTGGAAAGTGAGACGGGTGGTCGCGGCTAACGCCGAGGAAAGTCCGGACTCCACGGGCGAGGATGCTGGGTAACACCCAGGGGGAGTGATCCCCGGTAAGGGCCATAGAGAAGAAAACCGCCGAAAGGCAAGGGTGGAACGGTGGGGTAAGAGCCCACCAGATCCGGGGCGACCCGGATGCTTGGTAACCCCCATCCGGAGCAAGTCCAAGCAGGGAGGGTCAGAGGACGCCCGCCAAATTCCCTCCCGGGTAGGACGCTTGAGAAATGCGGAAACGCATTTCCCAGATAGATGACCACCTAAGACAGAATCCGGCTTATAGTCTCACTTTCCAGCTTATTTTTATATAAGAGGTGATGTTCTGAAGTATTTACCCATGACACCTAGTGAATTGAAAAAGCTTGGCTGGAAAGAACTTGATGTAATCCTTGTTACTGGTGACGCGTATGTCGATCATCCTTCGTTTGGAGTTGCGGTTATAGCAAGGGTACTTCAAGCGGAGGGTTTTCGCGTTGGGATCATCTCTCAACCCGACTGGCGCTCACTAGACGATATAACGATGTTGGGCAGGCCAAGATTGTTCTTTGGTGTTACTGCTGGTAATGTTGACTCGATGGTGGCTAATTATACCGCATCCAAAAAGAAAAGAAAGATAGATGCCTTCACTCCTGGTGGACACGGAGGGAAACGACCAGACAGAGCAACTATAGTATATTCAAATCTTATTAGAAGGGCTTTCAAAGATACAATTATCATACTAGGCGGTATAGAGGCGAGTCTAAGGCGTTTCGCACATTATGATTGGTGGAGTAATCGGGTCAGAAAGTCCGTCCTTGTGGATTCGAAGGCTGATATTATAGTGTATGGTATGGCTGAGAAAAGCATTGTGAAAGTAGCCAAATCTATTTCGGAGACAGGACAAATCAATACAGAAATTTCTGGGATAATGTACTGGAGTTCGAAAAAACCTAGTGAAGGCATAGAGATTCCTTCCTTTGAAGATATTTCCAACGACAAAATGGCATACATTAGGGCTTTCAAACAACTCTACACTGAAACAGATCCTATCAGGGGAAGAAAAGTGTATCAAAAACAGGATACACGCTATGTAATCCAGAATCCTCCTGAACTCATTTCTCGTAATGAACTCGATAAGATCTATTCTCTGCCCTATTCTCGAGAAGTCCATCCATACTGCTTGAAAAAGGGGCATGTAAAAGCGATAGAGACAGTGAAATATTCCATCACCACACACCGAGGTTGTTACGGCGAATGCAATTTTTGCTCCATAACTCTCCACCAGAGTAGATATGTAGTCAGCAGGAGCATTGAATCGATACTCAACGAAGTGAAGCACATCTCTAAGCAAAAAGGTTTTAAGGGCACGATAACGGATGTCGGTGGACCAACCGCAAATATGTATGGTTTTGAATGTTCTATCAAATTTAAAAAAGGAGCGTGTAAGGATAAACGTTGTCTCTTTCCAACTCCCTGTCCAGCGCTCAAAGTGAATCATTCAATTTACCTTAAGCTTCTGAAGAAGATCAGAGAAATCGATGGTATTAAACATGTGTTTGTATCTTCGGGGATCAGATATGATCTGATAATAGCTGATAAAGAATACGGTGCAATTTTTCTCAAAGAATTAATAGATCACCATATTTCGGGGCAATTAAAGATTGCGCCAGAACACGTCTCCCCAGAAGTCTTGCGACTTATGGGAAAACCCGAAAAAGGCATTCTCGACAAATTCATAGACCTCTTCAAGTCTCAGCTTAAAGGCCGAAAACTCTATCTAATCGGTTACTTTATAGCTGCTCATCCAGGATGTCGTGAGAATCATATGATCGAGTTGAAGAAATATGTGAAATCAAAGATGGGTTACACCCCCCAGCAGGTTCAAATATTCACACCAACACCTTCAACCTTTTCCACTGCCATGTACTACGCCGAGAGAGATCCTATAACCGGGAAAGATATATTTGTGGAAAAGTCTGAAAAGGGGCGTCTACGTCAAAAAGAAAGGCTTCTGCGGAAACCGCAGAAGCAAAGAAATTAACGATTGAAGAGGTGACATTTCACAGTTCTTGTTTCACTTAACTTGATTTCCGGTGGTTCTTCGGTTTTACACTTGTCCATCATGTATGGGCATCTCGGATGAAAAAAGCAACCTGACGGAAGTTCCACAGCGTTGGGGACTTCTCCTTTAGGAATTAATTTTTCCTTTTTTAGATCAGGATCGGGTTCAGGGACGGCGGAGATTAGCGCCTTGGTATAGGGATGAGCAGGCTCTTTATAAATCTCTTCAAAAGAACCAGTTTCTACTATCGTCCCCAGATACATGACCGCGATTTTATCGCAGATGTATTTTGTCGTGGCGAGATCATGGGTTATAAAGAGATATGTGAGGTTGAACTCCTCTTTCAATTTCAGCATCAAGTCCAGCAACTGTGATCTCACCGATACATCAAGCATAGCCACGGCTTCGTCAGCCACTACAAATTTTGGTCGTGTAATGAGTGCTCTTGCAATCACGACTCTCTGGCGTTGACCGCCCGAAAGTTCCCTTGGGTAACGCTTGAAAAAATCCGAAGTGGGTTCCAAGTTCACCCTTGAGAGCATGTCCAGAACCATGTCATGGCGTTCCTTCTTATTACCTATACCATGTATATCCAGAGGATGCCTTACTGCGTCACCGACTTTCATATAGGGGTTAAGTGCTGCCAGAGGGTCCTGAAAAATTATCTGGATCTCTTTTCTCAATTTTCTCAGTGATTCCCTGTCAAGAGCGGTGATATCCTTCTTGCGGTACACGACACTTCCCGAAGTGGGTTCGATCAGTCTGAGTACCAGTCTTCCGGTAGTGGTTTTCCCGCTTCCAGATTCACCGACGAGGCCAAGGGTTTGGCCTTCTTTTATGTTGAAACTAATATTGTTTACGGCATGAACAAACTTCTTTTTGCCTGTCAACAATGTTTTTACAAAGGATTCCCTTACCGGGAAATGTTTGACTAGATTCTTCACTTCCAGCATCATTTAACTTCACCCTCTCCATACAACCAGCACTTTACCAGCCTCCCGTCGTCAGTCTGGACATTAGGCGGAGTTTTTTCAGAACAAATCTTCATTGCTTTACTGCATCTGTCCGCATACCGACATCCCCTTGGAGGATTCATCAAATTTGGGGGGTATCCCGGGATAAACCTCAATTCCCTGTCCTCAATTTTAGTGTTCGGAACCGATGCCAAGAGATCTTTTGTATAAGGGTGTAGTGGATCTTTATAAACCTTTCTTTTTGAAGCGTACTCCACAAGATGTCCACCATACATAACCCCGATGTTATCGGCTGCCTCAGCCACAACACCAAGATCATGTGTAATAAGGATCATTGCCATCTTGAACTTGTTCTGAAGGCCTTTCAGTAGTTGAAGGATCTGGGCCTGTACTATGACATCGAGGCTCGTCGTTGGTTCGTCAGCAATGACGAGCTTCGGATTGAGAACCAGTGAGAGGGCTATCATCACCCTCTGGCGCATACCGCCACTGAGCTGGAAAGGGTAATCGTTCAACCTGTTGGAAGAGATACCGACTTCCTGTAAAGCTCGCTCTGACAAGGCGAGGGCTTCTTCTTTTGAAATATCGGTGTGGGTGTTTATCGTTTCGAGAAAATGATCCTTCAGCTTCATAACGGGATTCAGAGAAGTCATGGGATCCTGAAATATCATTGAGATCTCCTTACCCCTTATCTGTCGTAACCTCTTGCTTGGCATTGAAATGAGATCGATTCCACTAAAGAGCGCCTTCCCTGTTATCTTCGTTTCTCTTGGTAGAATTCCCAGAATAGCACCACCCATAGTGGATTTACCACAACCCGATTCTCCCACCAGACCGAGTGTTTCTTTTTCTTCTAGGGGGAGACTGACATTTTCAACAGCCAACACTCTGCCCTCGCGTGTTTTATAGCTTACCGTAAGGTCTTCGAGTTGTAACAACATCAATTATCACCTCCTGGTCTCGCCTACATTGGGATTAAGAAACTCATTCAGCCCTTCGCTGAAAAGACTGAACCCAAGTACTATGGTAATTATCGCGAGACCCGGGAAGAGGATCATCCACCAGTAGTTTAGAAGCAGGAATCTCTGCCCATTGGAAAGGTCGTACCCCCAGTCGGGAGTGGGTGGAGAGATTCCAAGGCCAAGGAAGCTCAACCCAGCTTCGGTCATGATGGCATCAGCCAGGTTCATTGAAAGTACTACTATCACAGATGGGAGAACGTTCGGTAATATATATTTACCCAGAATTGTAAAATTCCTCGCTCCCATAGCTCTGGCAGCCTCGACGAAAAGCTGGTCCTTCAGGGAAGCTACCTGGTTTCTGATTACCCTGAAATACGTTGGGGCGTATATAACTGCTATGGATAGTGCAACGTTAATTACCCCAGGGCCAAGGACAGCGGCTATCGCGATGGCGAGTATCAGTCCAGGGAAAGAATAGATCGCATCCATAAACATACTGAGTATTCTGTCAAAAGCACCACCCACATAACCGGAAATGAGACCAAGTGGGATACCCACTGCTGCAGCAACAGCAACGGCAAGAAAGGCTATCTTTAGGGCAATTTTTGCGCCGTAAATAATTCTGCTTAGAACATCATAACCGAGATTAGTGGTGCCAAACCAATGTTCTTTAGATGGTGCTGAAAAGGCTCGTCCGGAGCGCTTTACAGGGTCATAAGGTGCTAAATATGGAGCGAATATGGCCATAAATAAGTAAGTCAGGAGGATTGCCAGACCTACAAAAGCCATTACACCGGATTTATCTTTGAAAAGTCTCCGCAGACCTTTACCTAACTTGTATGATAAGCTCCACTCCTGCATGCTATCACCTCAATACCTGACCCTTGGGTCGACCAGGGCATTCATTATGTCAACGATGATACTTATGGCAACGACTATAATAGCGTACACTGCAATAGTTCCCTGAATTGCCGGAAAATCTCTATACCTTATCTTCTCGATGAGGTATGAACCGATACCTGGCCAAGAAAAGGTTGTTTCCGTCAAAACAGCCCCGGCCATCAGTGCGGCAAACTGGAGCCCCATTACTGTCATGATGGGTACAAATGCATTCTTAAGAGCGTGACGGTATATGACACTGTTTTCTTTGATTCCTCTGGCTCTTGCGGCTTTTACAAAGTCTTGTGATAACATTAGCACCATATTACCTCGCACCATGCGTAAAAAAACACTGGAGATGATGAGTCCGAGAGCAACGCTTGGTAAGATAATATGTAGACTCGCGTCCTTTAAAGCAGGCAAATTCCAGGTGAAGAGAGCATCAAAGATGTACATTCCTGTGATTTTTTCGGGCTTTATGAGTGGTGAAATTCTTCCTGCAATGGGGAGCCACTTCAACTTCACGCCAAAGAGCCACTGAAAGAGCATACCCAACCAGAACACCGGAATGGAATAAATGAATATTGCGTAGACCCTTCCGGTCACGTCCAATATTCCACCATGTCTCTTTGTTGCTTCAGCTCCCCAGAAAATTCCTATGACCAGAGCTATTATAAATCCAAAAATCGTTAGTTCAATGGTCGCAGGTAATTTATCTGCAATTTCGTCAGCAATGGGCCTTTTTGTTAGCGCCGATCTGCCGAGATCGCCTTTGAGGACACCCAGAAGGTAATCACCAAATTGATTGAGTAAAGGTCTATCATATCCCAACTCGTGCCGCTTAGCTTCAATAACGGACATTGGCGCTTTACCACCAAGCATGGAGAGTACCGGGTCTCCCGGGAGGATACGTAAAACAACAAAGATAAGAAGTAGAAGGATGAAAAACATGGGGATTGCCAGAAGGATTCTGGTGAGTATGTACCACTTTAGCGACACGGAAGCACCTCCTGTCTGGTTATTTAAAACTGCCGGGTCTTCCGACCCGGCTTGCTACGTTATTCCTCGGTATAGAGGAGGTAATATCTGAAGATCTGAGACGGTTCGAGAACGACGCCTTTGACGTACGGATAGGTGACACAGTATTGTTTTCCTTGCCAGAGAGGTACATATGGAACATCGATTGCGAGAACCCTTTGTACGTCTTCATTGATCTCGGTTCTGATGGCCACATCGGATTCTGCTCTTGACTGTATCATCATAGTTTCTATGAGGGCGTTCTCGTAGAATGCACCCATGGAAGCAGCACCGGACTTCGAAAGGAAAGGCCACAGGTAGTCATCGGGATCGAGATAGTCCGGATACCATCCGAGCAGGAAAGCACCAATATAACCGTTTATGAAGTAGTCTATGTAGGTTGCCCATTCGGCGTATTTGATGTCTACTTTGACCAGGCCTGTTTCTTCTATGGCTTCTTTCAGTACCTGAACTACGTCCGCTTCTGTGGAGCCGTAGTGGCTGGGTGTGTACCAAAGTTCTATTTCCAGCGGGTTGGATTCAGAGTATCCCTCGGCTCTGAGGAGTTCTCTAGCCTTTTCGAGGTTTCTTTCAGGCATCACATCAAGATGACTCCACATACCGATGGGAACCAGCGTGTAGAGTGGTTCAACCGTTCCTGCAAAAACATCGTCCACGATGTAGCTTCTGTCTACAGCGTAGGCGATAGCCTTCCTCACGTTGACCTTGTTGTAAGGGGGCATCTTAACGTTGAAGACGAGCTCTCTTATTGCTGGACTCTGACCTTCGTATACGACATATCTGGGATCAGTTTTGAGAATGAGGAGATCTCTAGGATCCAGAGTCCTGTAAGCGACATCTATCTCGCCGCTTTCAAGGGCAAGACGAAGTGTGCTCGCATTCTGATAGAACCTTATAACTATCGTCTCTGTTTTGGGCTTTGGACCAAAATATTCGGGATTGGCCTTCAGCACAAGCTGTACATCACGTTCCCAATCAGCAATATAGTAAGGTCCGGATGCTATAGGCACATCGTAAAAGAAATCGTCCGCGGGCGTAACGGCAGGATCGACGGGGTAAGCTACAGTATATCCAAGAACAGCGATGAAAGCTGAGAAAGGATACTGTAATGTGACTTCAAAAGTATAATCGTCGACTACCCGTGTCTCTGCAATAACGTCTGACAGAAGGAAAGCAGGATCACCATTTAGTTTAATCACTCTGTCAAATGAGAACTTAAGGGCGTTTGCATCAATGGGATGTCCATTCATAAAGTGCGCATCTTTCCTGAGGTGGAAGGTGTAAACCAGTCCGTCATCGGAAATGTTCCAGCTTTCAGCTAGCCAGGGAATTATTTCCGTTCCGCCAACTTCGTAATCGACCAATCCCGCCATGGTGTTCTGGAGTATGTTGCTTGAGAAATAGTCGTAACAATCAGCGGGATCAAGGATTCTGATCTTGTCAGTCGTACCAATTGTGATATAGTCTCTTGCAAAGACAAAAAGAGCGAGCGTTAAAATAAGAAAAAGAAAAAGAGCTTTCCGCATGTTTTCACCCCCTAGTGAAGATATTCCCGGATAGAGAAAGTTTATCACAAAATATCTTTCCAATTCAAGAAATCACAAACATGAAAAGTTCACTTAACTCAAGAATTTATTATTCCCAAAAATCTCCTTTAATCAAAAAAAGATTATGATGACTTTTGTTGAATGTACTCAATCAGTACCTTCACTATCTCGGACAATCACAATGGCTATTCCAAAAGGAGGGAGAATGATATTAGTCCCTTCTTGATCTCCCAATGGAAGGGAGATGTATTCAGCTTTGAAAAATTCAGGAAATTTTGAAACATCCAGCTTTTTAACTTCTTTTGAGATATTCACAAAAACAAAGGCCATTTCAAGAGCTGTATCTGAGTATCTCTTCAAAGCTATTACTCTTTCTACTTCCACATCGATAATTTTCATTTTGCCGGTTTTCAAGATGGGGTAATCCTCACGCAGATGAATAAGTTTCCTGTACCAGTTCAACAACGAATTGGGATCTTCATCTTGTTCTTCCACGGAAATTCCATCGGCCTTTTGGTTGTATCTTTCAAAGGCATATTTGTAGCTATCGAGCCAGTGTACTCTGCCAGGACCTTCCATGAGGGCATACCAGTCCATCGGTTCTCTTATGTTTTCGTCAGGTTTTCTTCCTTTTGCACCGATTTCTTCACCATAGTATATAAAAGGAACACCTGAAGAAGTCAGCAGTAATGTGGACAGAATTTTAAGGGCTCCCTTTTCAAAATGGCTACCCGGTCTGTCCATATCATGATTTGAAACGAAGATAGAAGGCACAAATCCCTCAGGGAATATGTTGTGCTTTTTATCAGTCTGCTTCCAGAAAGTTACACTGTTAAATTTCACAGTCTGCCAGACCCTATCCTTGAATTCAAACTCAAATGCTGAGTCCAGTGAAGTATAATAAGCATCGATTAACTCATTGGAATCCCAGATCTCGCCAACCACAAAAACATTTGGATTGATGCTTTTAACATACGCCATGAATTCTTTCCACCATTCGCTATTTTTCGAATGGTCGTTGAAAATATGTTTAGCAGCGTCTATCCTGAACCCATCGACACCTTTTTTCAACCAGAATGTGGCTATCTTCTTTATCTCTTCCTTCACCTCAGGGTTATCGAAATTTAGGTCAGGCATTCCTTTGTATTTGAAACTTGAATAGTAAGAACTCTTCATACTTTTGATATAGTTCCATTTGTGGCCAGAAGGTCCGTCAGGATCACCAGTTGTCCAGACATAATAATCTCTGTATTTTTCGTGTTTAGGAGCTTCGGGATTCGATGCGTTAAGGAACCAGGGGTGCTGATTCGATGTGTGGTTGATCACAAGGTCGATCATTATCTTTATTCCACGTTTATGGGCTTCTTCTATGAGAGTCTCAAAATCCCTCATTGTACCGTACCGAGAATTGACAGCGTAATAGTCAGTTACGTCGTAGCCATGATAACTGGGACTTGGGAAAATCGGCATCAACCAGATTCCGGAAATTCCCAGATCATTATCTTCGAAGGCATTGCCGTTGTTTAAATAATCCAGCTTTTCAACTATACCCTTGAAATCTCCTATGCCATCTCCATCGGAATCATAGAATGCTCTTACAAATATCTCGTAAAACACTCCGGTATCAATTGACGGTGCATAACGTGGGAGGTAAGTGGCCGTGAAAAAAAGAGTGGAAAAAATCAAAAATGTTATTGCAAGATACTTTTTCATGTTTAATCTCCTTTCTTTTTTAGAAGAGTATAACAGACGGTTTTAAAATGAAGCTTTGATTTAACACTCGTAAGAGATAAAATATAAATAACGATAAAGGAGGGATTTGAGTGATACATAGGTTAAAGCGTGACAGTGTTATATATGCGATGTCCAATGAGAACAATCCAGCTCTTTTCATAAACCCTGGTGACAAGATTATAGTCGAAACAGAAGATTGTTTTGGGCATAAAATAACGAGAGAGGAACAAAGGCTGGATGATGAATTCGATTTTTCAAAGGTAAACCCTGCGACCGGCCCCATCTATGTTCAGGGCGCTCAACCGGGTGACACTCTGGCAGTAAAGATAATGCGGATCGAACTGGACTTTCAGGGTGTGGTGGAACTCTGTCCTGAATTTGGTGTACTCGGTGATGTTGTCACCGAATGCAAGACAAAAATCGTTAAACTCGAAAACAATAAAGCCATTTTTGGCGCTTTAAGTGTTGATGTCATGCCGATGGTGGGTGTAATAGGGGTAGCGCCTGCTGGCGTACCCGTTCCCTGCGGTATCCCTGGAAAACACGGAGGAAATCTCGATACTCTTGAAATCACAGAGGGTAGCATTATCAGGTTACCTGTTTTTGTGGAAGGCGGTCTCCTGGCGCTCGGAGATGTTCACGCCTTGATGGGTCAGGGGGAAGTATGCGGCACAGGTGTCGAAACCCGTGCCCTCGTAGTTATCATAGTTGAGCTAGAAAAAGATAATGAGCTGAAAGAACCCGTAGTGGAAACAGATAAGGCAATATATTTTCTTTCCAGTGACAAATTGCTCGAGAATGCCGTTAAAAAAGCAACGGAATATGCTGTGGATCACATAGCACAGAGAAGAAAACTGAGCTTTGAAGAAGCCTATATGCTTGCAAGTATCGCCTGCGACCTTCAGATAAGCCAGGTGGTAAACCCATTGAAAACGGTCAAAGTAAAAGTACCCAAGACCATATTGTGAAAAGGATTTCCGTTAGCTTTAAAAGCTTATTCATTTTTTGCCGCCTCCGTGCTTGTAGTAATTCTATACTTACCTTTGTTTTTTTGTGGTGATAACAATACATTTTGTGTTCCATATTTTTAAAGCAGGTTAATCTTTCTATTCAGAAGGTTGGACTTCAGGCTGTATAAGCCATAACTAACAGCATCCCCTTTTCCAGGTTATCACTTACTTCGGAAAAAAGTTCAAAACTGTACTGGCTAAAATTAACGCTTCGAGGTCGAACATATTTCTGAGACCTATTAGTTGAAGACTCTCCATGGTAGATTTGCCGCTCACAAGATTGGTGTCACTAACACCTATCAAATCGTCCAGATAATTGTTCAACTCCACATTGTCTCCAAAATCCATTCCAATCAATGAGCTAACGACTATAAAAGTTCTTGCAATAAGAAGTGCTGCTCTCCGGTGTTGAGTGCATTCCGCATTTTAATAGCCTCATCTTCTTTAACCTTTTACCGAACCTGCTAGTAGCCCCTTTAAGAAGTATTTCCCTAAAATTATATACACCAGTAGTGTTGGCAAAGCTGTGAGTAAAGCCCCTGCCATCTGGACGTTCCATTCCACAACCTTGCTTCCGGCAAGGTTCACCAATGCTACGGTCACAGGTTGTTTTGTCGGATCACTCGTTACGGTAACCGCGAAAAGGAACTCGTTCCAAATATTGGTGAACTGCCATATGATAACTACAACAAATCCAGGAAGAGAGATGGGGAACAGGACCTTCCAGTAGGCTTTAAATATACCGGCGCCGTCAATATGTGCTGCTTCTATGAGTTCGGTTGGTACTTCAGCGTAATAGTTTCGGAATATGAGTGTTGTTATGGGAAGACCATATATAACATGCAGAACTACCAGTCCCCAGATAGAACCGTACAAATTTATACTTTGGAGAAAACGGATCACAGGAAACAGGACGCTTTGATAAGGTATGAACATACCAAAGAGGATCAGCGTGAAAAGGAAACTGGCCCCCCTAAATTTTATCTTGGATAGTACGTAACCATTAATGGACCCTACCATTGCTGATATGATGGTGGCGGGTATTACAAGAATAAAACTGTTTTTAAGATTCGGTGAGAGTTTTTGAAAAGCCTTAACGAATCCATCGAATGAAGGTTTAAGGGGTAAAAACCACATTTTTTCAAGCCCGACTTCCTGTAAGGACTTAAGACTGGTCGATATTAAGACGTAGATGGGCATCAAAAAAAACACGGTAAAAATGAGTAAAAGGATATATGTGATTATTTTGCTTGCTCTGCTCATTTTCACACTTCCTTTTTAATAGAAGTTACGAGGTAAGGGACTATAACTACAGCCACCATAACCAGCATGATGATCGCGATAGCAGAACCAGTGGCGTATCTGTTAGCTCGAAAGGTTGTTTCGAACATATAGATTGCTGGTACATCTGTAACATTATTTGGGCCACTTCCCGTCATTGAGTACACGAGGTCGAAGATCTTTAAAGATATGTGTCCAAGAATGATCATCGCACTGAGCGTTATGGGCCTGAGAATAGGAAATTTTATCCTCCAGAAGATCTGTCTATCAGTAGCACCATCGACTTTCGCTGCTTCAATGAGGGCCTGATCAATACCTCGTAACCCGGCGAGATACATCGCCATCGTGTAGCCGGAAAGCTGCCATATCGCAGCGATTATCACAGGAATCAAGGCAAGGTTGAAATGAAGAATAGATGTAGTGCTCGTATACCACCTCCACTGCAGCGCTTGAAGACCCATTAGTTTGAAAAGCAGATTCATGCCTTGCGGAAATTTTGGGAGTATTCCAGGGGCGAATATCCAACTCCACACGGTTCCGGTTACTACAAAGGAAATTGCCATCGGGAAGAGGAAAATGCTCTGGAAGACTCTTGAACCCTTTAAACCTTTGTCAATGAGTACGGCAAGTATGATTCCTAGTGAGAGGCATCCAGCAATAAAGAACAGTGTGAAGAACAATGTATTCCAGAGATCAGTCTGAAATCTCGGATCTTCAAAAAGCCTCATATAGTTCCTGAGACCTGTGAAAATGTACTCTCCCTTTATTAACTTTGAAAAGCTGTTCCAATTCGAGAAGGAAACCCCTACTGTCCAACCAATGAAAACATAGACAAAAACACCCAAAGATACGAGAGTTGGAAGGAGAATAAGGAACCCAACGAGTTTTCTCCTTGTGGAACCTTTGATTTGAACCACCTCCCGAACAAGCAAGGGCCCCTGGGGGCCCTTGGATTATTCCAGATAATCTTCAGCGGCGTAGATAATAATTTTGTGGGTTTTCTTCAGGTCTTTTGTGGTGACAAACATGTTTATAGCATCGTTTAGTGCGGTTGCAAACGCTTCTGGAGCTGCTGAACCGTGAATTATCGATGGACAGAGAGCGTTTGTAGCGAAGTCGTTCATCGACCAGATCAGGTAATCATCGTACAGGCTTCTATCAGCGTCGATTCTGGCAGGGATCGATCCTTTTATGGGATTGAATGTATCCTGACCCTCGACAGAAGATATTATTTTCAGCCACTTAATGGCATTTTCCCTGTGAGGCGCGTTTTTGGGCAAGCCAAAGGTATCCGTTACCACCATGAATGCTCCCTTCGTTCCAGGAACGACCATCCAACCAAATTCTTTTCCGGGAGTCCAGCCGAGGGTTTTCAAATAACCTTCCGCCCAATCTCCCATCACGTTGAAAGCCGCTTTTCCTTCAAAGACAAGTAATGTCGCGTCCTGCCAGGTGAGTGATGCATGGTTCTCGTTAACATATTTCATGAGCTCGATGAAGATCTCCAGAGCTTCTTTGACTCCTTGATGTTCGAAGGAGGTTCTACCATTCCAGAGGCCGTTATAGTTGTAAGGGCCAAGAGTTGAGAGTAGAATGTCTTCAAAGAGGTGGGTGGCAGTCCACTTGTTCTTATCACCGAGGGCTAATGGCACATATCCAGCTGCTTTGACTTTCTTCAAAACTTCAAAGAATTCAGGCCAGGTTGTCGGAAGTTCTTTGATGCCAGCTTTTTCAAGAATGGCTTTGTTGTAGAACACAACGTTTCCCCGGTGTACATTAACAGGTATCGAATAAACTTCTCCTTCATAACTACAGATTTTAAGAATGTCCTCAGGGAATTTGTCTTTAATACCCCATTCCTCCAGAAGCCATGTTATGGGTTCCATCATTCCGGTGACTACATATGTGTCTATCAGCTCCATTCCACCATGTACCTGAAAAGAATCAGGGGGATTACCGCCTATCATCCTCGTCTTTAGCACAGCCTTTGCATTCGTTCCAGCGCCACCGGCCACGGTAGCGTTAATAATTTCCACATCCGGATAATACTTGTGGAACACGTCAAACAATGCGAGAAGCCCTTCCTCTTCTCCTCCGCCGGTCCACCAGCTGAAAATCTCAAGCTGATTTTCAGCGAGCAATACGTAGGAGAGCAACAAAACAACGAAAAGTATCAGTACTTTCCTCATGTCAATACCTCCCCTTTTCGATTTCCCCCATCGGGGTACCATAATTAAGTATACTTAAAAAACGATTTCAAACAAAGAGTGGTAATGGCTTATCTCATTTGTTTATTATCGACGTTTATATTTCTAGCTGGTTTAAGACGAAATTCGAGAGTTTCAGATAATCTGGAAATCATTGTTGTATAATATGCGCGGAGGTGTTTATGTGTATTACAGAGCGATAATGATCGGAGAAGATCTAAAAGATATTGATTCCTTCGATAGTTTTTCGAACATATATGAACTGGATTTCGACTACCTTGTAAACATGGAAAAGGATATACCTACGCTCCTCTTTATTGACGGTGCACCATACGATGAAAAAGTCTTACAAGACTGGCTTTACGCTTTTACGAACATCATCTTAATAAACAATAATCCCATCAGAGCTTTTATATTAAGGGGATATTCTGAAGAATGCAACCTGTTTAAAGGTTATTACCGAGTAATGGGAAGCTACAAAAGTTCCAGACAGCTAGCCCGGGAAATCATTGAGCGGATCGATACACAGCTGATGCGGATTGTTGGAGAAAGTGATAAAGTGGTGAAGCTCAAGAAAATGCTTGTGCTTTCAATGTTTTATGATGGAAGCGTTATGATACTTGGCGAAACCGGAACTGGCAAAAACCTCTTGGCAGAAGTAATTGCTAAGCTATCTCCTCGGTGGGATAAGCCCTTTTATTCAATGAACTGTGCCGCTATTCCTGAAACGTTGCTTGAAAGTGAGCTCTTTGGTTACAAAAAGGGTGCGTTTACTGGTGCTAGCACTGAAAAAACAGGGCTTGTCGAACAGGCAAACACGGGCACTCTATTTCTGGATGAAATTGGTGATATGCCATTGAACCTTCAGGCCAAGATATTGAGCATTACAGAGAATAGGGAGTTTTTCAAAATTGGAGATACTAAGCCTAAAAAAGTTGATGTTAGGTTCATCACAGCTACAAACAGAACCGAAGATACTGCTCTGAGAAACGATCTTCGTTTTAGATTATCGGCGATTAAGGTAGAACTTCCTCCATTAAGAGAAAGAAAAAGCGATATTCCACTTATTTTTGATAGCGTCCTAAAAAGCAAAGGTTACTTACTTACTTTTGAGGGTCTGTCTCCGGAGTTAAAAGAAATATTCATGGAGTACGACTATCCAGGAAATGTTCGCGAACTACTTAACATGATAGAGGAATTTCTCGCCGTGAACACAGTAGTTTACATGAAAACAAACAAGAATCTCGAAGAACTGACCCATTCTCTTGCTGAAGAAGCTAGGATATTGAACATGGTCAAAGGAATTACATATAAAGAATTCCTGAATGACTTGCACAAAAGGATAACAAAAGAGCTATTAAAACAGAGAGCAAAGGCTCTTGAATACAATATAAGCTCTCTTTCAGAGGAATTTGGTCTGACACCAAGGCGAATCAGAGACCTCCTGAATGAATTTGGAGTTAAAGGCGACTCAGATTGACTTTTCCTGCCATTCAGTTATGATTCCTATGGCTGATGGTCCGAGATGGGTCAATACCACGGGTTCTATGTCAGAGATGAAGATATCGGCGTTCGGGAAGTTGTTTTTCGCTTTTGAATAAAGCAACTTACTATCCTCATCACGGCTGACATTCAGGATTCTAAACGTTTTCAAATCATGACCGGCCATTGGCATAGTGGCGAGAGAAAATAACTTTTCAAGGAGCTTTTTATTTCCCCGAACGGTTCCTGCTGCTTTTAGTTCCCCATCGCTTAGTTCTATTATGGGTTTTAGATTCAGAAGACTTCCCATCAGAACCTTTGCTTTGCCGATTCTACCACCACGATACAAATACTCCAGTGAATCAACAGAGAAGAATACTCGGACTTTTCTGTGAAAATTCTCTGCGTATTCAATGAGTTCATCGAGTGGCCTCCCGCTTTCAGCCAGCTTTCTAAGGTTAATGGCTAGAGAACCAAGGGGATAACTTGTTAGCCTGGAATCTATGACCTTCACCGGAATGTCGATCATTTCAGCAGCAAGTAATGCAGAACTATAAGTACCACTTAACTTTGAAGAAATCACCGGAACCAGTATAAGGTCACACACAGCTTTGAGCTTCATAAAGATCTCATAGAAATCATTGGGGCTTGGCTGAGAAGTCAATGCTGAAAAGCTCGGGTCAGCCATTTCTTTGCTATACATCTTGGGATCGAGCTCAAGCGCCTTTAGATACTTTCCATCTTTATTGATATAAAGTGACACAAGGCTGATACCATGTTTTTTTAAGGTTTCCTGATCGAGAGAACAGGTGCTGTCAGTAACGATACCATACTTCAAAGGATCACCTCCGAAAGAAAACTAGCAAAGTGATGCCAGCTTTTTTCAGGCTAGAGTGTCCGATTTGTGGACGTTTTATCACTTCTGGGGTACGAAAACTGTACGGTGGTGGGATTTGCTGTATAATTTATTCATAGATGAGGAGGCGATAAATTGCCAGTGAGGAAAATACACATTCCCGGTGAAGTAGAGATTAGTGAGCTTTTCGGGGAATACGACCGCAGAGCGCGATTTTTACAGAAAAGGTTTGACGTTAAGATCTCTATAATTGGCAATGAGGTATGGATCAAAGGCGAGGACTCAGAGATTATTGAGACTGTGAAAGACATTGTCGATGAGCTCATAGAAATGAATGCCGATGGCCACCTTGTCGATTGGAGAGAATTTGAATATCTGGTCGAACAGCATGAGATTAAGCAAAAGGAGTCAACAGAGTTTGAAGGGTTTTACAAAACTGTTAGAGGTACGAGCGTTCTCTCAGCACGCATAAAGCCAAAAACTGTGGGGCAGAAGAAGTATATCGAATGTATGAAGAAAAACGAAATTGTTTTCTCGATAGGTCCTGCCGGTACAGGGAAAACATATTTAGCGGTAGCCATGGCCGTGGATTATTTGAGATCAGGGAAGGTGCAGAGAATTATCTTGACAAGACCGGCGGTTGAAGCTGGTGAAAAACTGGGTTTTTTGCCTGGTACACTCTCAGAAAAAGTGGATCCATATCTTCGACCGTTGTACGATGCTCTCATGGACATGCTACCTATGGATAGGTTGAACTATTACAAAGATAATGGAATTATAGAAGTTGTTCCCTTAGCATACATGAGAGGCAGGACTCTCAATAACTCATTTATCATACTTGACGAAGCGCAAAATACCACCTATCAGCAGATGAAGATGTTTTTGACAAGGATAGGTTTCAATTCTAGAGCTGTGGTCACCGGAGATATAACGCAGATAGATCTTGAGAGAAGTCGGGACTCCGGCCTTGTTCTTGTGCAGGGAGTTCTCAAGAATATTGACGGAATTGCCTTCGTTTATCTCAATGATCAGGATGTCGTTCGCAACCCGCTAGTCAAGGAAATAATAAAAGCTTATGACATCTACGAGAGAGAGGAAAGAGACGATGAAAGAAAAAGTTAAGAGAAGCAGATTCGCCAGATCGTTCAACCTGGAGAATATAACAAATTATCTGCTCTTTCCCATGTTAATGGCATTGTTGACAAACATCCTCTACCTGGACTGGCCACAGAAACCCTTTATATCGTTGACGGGATCAATCGTTTTCTGGTATCTCTTCGCGGAGAGGAGTTTCAAACGAAGTCATTACTTCAAATTACACAGGACTTACAGATACGTAGTTTTTTCTGTAATAACCCTGGGTGTTTTCCTCAATTCTGTCTTTTCCTACTTCTTCACACTGGATTATGTGGTAAGCCTTTCACCCATTTTTCTTTGTGTCACGATAATAACAATTCTTGTTGGTTACGAAGAGGGAATGGCGTCCGGATTGTATTTGTCGTTCATGACAACTACAATAAACAGATTCTCTGTTGAAGATTTCGTAATTCTTTCAGTAATAACGCTGTTTTCAGCTCTATTAACGCGGAGAATTTTGCGGAGGATCAACATAGCACGTACTGGCTTTGAAGTTGGGACAATTTTCCTTCTGATCAGAATTGTTGATTCCATATTCAATATGGAATTCAGCTCGACGGATCTAATTATTTCGTTTTTGAATCCGATTGTTTCATCAATTGTTGCTATTGGTATCATTCCATACATTGAGTACATCAGCAGGATATATTCAGACGTTGGTCTGCTGGAACTTGGGAATCTTTCCCACCCACTGCTGAAAGAACTCTCCATGAATGCTCCAGGTACTTATTATCACAGCGTAGCTCTAGCAAACCTTGCAGAAGCAGCTGCTGAGATGACAGGGGCAAATGCAATTCTTGCTAGAGTTGCTTCATATTTCCATGATATAGGTAAAGCAAAAAGACCGCAATATTTCACAGAAAATCAACAGGATATCAATCCACATGATGGTTTAACCCCGTCGATGTCAAGTCTCGTTATCAACGAACACGTTAGGCTTGGTGTTGAACTCGCAAGAAAGTACAGACTTCCCCTTTTAGTCGAAGATATTATCAGAGAACACCATGGAACCCGGGTGAAAAAGTATTTTTACCATAAAGCCAAGAGCCAGGGAAATAGTAATATTGCAGATTTTAAATATCCGGGCCCGAAACCCCGATTCAGGGAATCGGGAATCATTATGCTGGCCGATTCCGTAGAAGCCGCTTTCAAAAGCCTTAAAGATCCAACTCCCGGGAAAATAAGAGAACTCGTCGAAGACATTGTTAATGGTATCTATAATGAGAGGCAACTTGACCGGAGTGGCCTTAATCTTAGCGATCTGGAAGAGATAATAGACGCCTTCACAAGGGTTTTGATAAATACTAGCCAGAGCCGAATAGAGTATCCCAAGGAAAAAGTGGAAAAGGTGGTGATTTCCAACGAAAATCATAATAGAAAACCGGACAGCAAAGATAGTAGATCTTGAAAAGCTGCAGAAACTGGTAAAGAATGTAATCGTGGAAGAACTTGGAAGCGAACCAGAGTCTGAGCTGGATATATTGCTTACAAACGATGCTGAGATAGCCGAGTTGAATGAAAAATACAGAAAAAAGGAAGGCCCCACCGATATCCTCTCTTTTGAATATGGTCTTAATGAGGCAGTTATTGGAGACATAATGATTTCCCTGGAGACCATCGCGCGACAGGCAGAAGAATACGGGAACGCTTTTGAAGAAGAACTCGGATTGATGATAGTGCATGGTGTCCTCCATATTCTGGGATACAATCATGAGCTCAATGATGAGGAAGCTAGTGAAATGTTTGAACGACAGCAGAAATATTTTGATAGATTTGTCAAGGAGGGATAAAGTGTCAGTCGTAAAACCTTTTAGAGCGGTAAGACCAGCCCCCCAGCTTGTTGAGAAAGTCAGTTGCCCACCCTACGATGTTGTCAGCTATGAGGAAGCAAGGGAATATGGTAAGATCCCAGAAAGTTTCATGCACGTAATCAGAGCCGAGATCGACTTACCAAACGATGTCCCGCATTATGGTGAGCCGGTGTATGAAAAAGCCAGAGAGAATCTCCACAAAATGTTGAAAGAAGGTGTCCTCATTCAGGAGGAAAGCCCCGCGTACTACATATACTGGCAGAAGATGGGTGAACATACACAGACCGGTGTAGTTGGTTGTGCGTCTGTTGATGAATATCAGAAGGGTTTGATAAAAAAACATGAGCTAACCAGGCAAGATAAAGAAGATGACCGTGCGAAGCATGTGTACACCGTAGGGGCAAATACTGGCCCTGTCTTCTTGACTTTCAGATCCGAAACAGAATTCGAAGAACTCCTTAGAGAACTCACGGAGAAACTAACCCCGCTTTACGATTTTGTTGATGAAAACGGAGTGCAACATAGAGTTTTCCCGGTTTATGATGAAACTGATATCAAAAGAATTGAGTCTGCTTTCAAAAAAGTACACTGCCTTTATATTGCAGATGGGCACCACAGAGCTGCATCCGCTTCAAGGGTAAGAGAAATCATGAAAACCGAAAACCCAAAACACAATGGAAGAGAAGAGTACAACTTCTTCCTTTCAGTTATATTTCCACATTCACACCTGCAGGTACTTGATTACAATAGGGTAGTTAAAGACCTCAATGGAATGAACGCAGCAGAATTTCTCGAAAAAGTAAAGGAAAAATTCGAAGTCACCTATGCATCCGTGTCACCTTTCAAACCTTCTCAAAAACATGAATTTGGCATGTACCTTTCTGGAAAATGGTATGTCATGAAAGCAAAAGAAGGTGCCTTTGACCCCAGTGATCCAGTTGCCAGTCTGGATGTCTCTATATTGCAGGAGAACCTTCTGAGTCCTATCCTCGGGATTGAAAATCCGAGGAAAGACCCAAGGATTGATTTCATTGGCGGTATTAGAGGGCTCAGAGCACTTGAAGAAAGAGTGAATAATGGCTGGGCTGTAGCCTTTTCAATGTATCCCACATCCCTGGAAGACCTCATGAAAGTGGCTGACGATGGAAAGGTTATGCCGCCGAAGTCTACATGGTTTGAACCCAAGCTGAGAAGCGGACTCTTTGTTCACCTTTTAAAATGAGAACTGCGGCGCTAATTGTTGCTGGAGGAGAGGGGAAACGCTTTGGTTCCCCTCTCCCAAAGCAATTTTTAAAACTCGCTGGCAAAGAGATATTCATAAGATCTGTGGAAATCTTTCGACATTCAGCCTCCATTTCTAAAATTGTACTAGTAATGCATCCAAATTGGTTGGAAAAAGCAGTAAAAATACTATCCGATCTCGGATTAAAAGATGTCGAGGTGGTACCTGGAGGTTCGAACAGACAGCGATCAGTATACAACGGGCTTGTTGCTTTAAGAAAGTATAATCCCGAAGTTGTCATGATACACGATGCCGCCAGGCCTCTTTTTGATAAAGGGCAGATTGTTGAAATCCTAGGTCTTATCAAAAGGGGGACAGGTGTGGTCGTAGCCGAGAAGCTCGTAGACACCCTCTACTTTGTGGAAAATAACTATGTTATAGATATTCCTGACAGGACAAAACTATGGAAAGCGCAGACACCTCAGTGCTTTATATTTGAAGAAATACTGGAGGCTCATACACGCGCAAAAGAAGACAGTTTGAATAACGCTACCGATGATGCCAGCCTTTATATGAAATATGTGGGCAGAATCAAATTGATCGATTCAAATTCACCGAACTTCAAAATAACCTCACCATCTGACCTGCACCTTGCTGAATGCTATCTAAAAAGTGTTAACCAATGAGTCTATTCAACAATCTATCGAGTTCAATACCATCTCTGAAATGTATGGCCTTTATACCAAGTCCGTCGGCAGAACGCACGTTAACCTCCGTGTCATCGATGAAGACCGCTTCATTCGGTGCAATCTTCTCAGCGTTTAGAATCTTTCTGAAGAATTCCTGATCAGGTTTAGCATTCCCGATTATATTAGAGGCATATACACAGTCAAAAACAGTCAGATCCCCACGCTCCAACATTATTTCATAGTGTGGAGCTATAGTATTAGTACCAGCAACTACTCTGTACCTTTTTCTCAGGTTGATAATGAGGTTATGTACATCTTCGTTTATAGAGGGGTTAAATAACTTCCCCCATAGTTCTTCAGAGACATGCATCCCTGAAACCTTCTCAAATCGATGCCAGAAATCATTTGCAGTGATCAAGCCACAGCTCAATTCATTCAAACCCGATCGTATTGCGTATTCCAGAAAGAGTCCCCTCTCTATCCCAAGCTCCACAGAGATTTTTGGCGTAACATCTGCGTCACTATAGAATACACCGCCGAGATCGAAAATAATCAGTTTTATCAACCCATATCACCTCTATTTATGAATTCTTCAAATAGTTTTTTTGCCGTTGGCGTAGCAGCGATACCACCTTTACCTGTTTCCCTCAATTCTTCTGGCAGAGAACGACCAACCTTTCCCATGGCTTCTGCAACTTCATCAAACGGTATGATTGACTTTATTCCAGCAAGTGCCATTTCAGCAGCGGTGTATGCGATAGAAACGCCGAAGGCGTTCCTCTTGACGCATGGAATTTCAACGAACCCCCCTACTGGATCACACACAAGCCCCATAAGCGCTTTCAAGGAGAGAGCTGGAGCGGAATACAGGGCATCGTAGTTAGTATTGTCGATAACATAAACGATTATTGTTGATGCCATAGCCGTTGCGGTTCCAATTTCTACCTGGCAGCCAGCAACAGCCCCCGAAATGGAGGCCTTCTCTTTTATGCACTCACCAACCGCTCCGGCTACCACCAGAGCTCTGCTTAACTCATCAACACTGAAGTGATTGAATTTTTTTAGACTTAAAATAACTCCCGGTACAACACCACAAGAGCCGGCAGTCGGGCACGCAACGATTTTGCCCATAGATGCATTGTGTTCAGCTATCGATAATGCCACTTCCAGCCCAAAAATCAGCTGCTCATTCATAAATACTGGAGAGTGTTTTCTCAGCTTCTCGGCGGTGTCACCAACCCAACCTGTTAAAGAAGGTGCTGAAGATTTCAGACGCACTTCGTAAGCTCCAAACATCTCTTCGATCATTTTCTTTGAGAACACAAACGGTTCTTCTGAAGAAGCTCCACTTTCAAGCATATACCAATCAGCGATAACTCTATCGAGTTTCGTTCCAGTCTTTATAGCAGTATCTATCAATTTTTTGAAATCCATCTGAGACACTCCCTTATGAGTTAACCATTATCACGGAATGGCAAGTACAGGCAAATACGCAACGTGCAGCACATCCTGAAGACCTCTCAGGAAACCAACAAGATCTTTGGATGGTTCTGAATCCATTTCGATGATACAAACTGCTTCTCCTCTGATCCTGTTAGTCCTTACTAAAACGAGGTTACTTATATTTATTCCCTTCATGCTTATTGTTGTCACGATCTTTGAAAGAGCACCTGGGGTATCCAGATTTTTTATGATCAGGGTTGGATATTTTCCAGAGATACTCACTCTTGCCCCGTCAATCTCAGTTATTTCCACCGCTGCTCCACCCGTTGAAGCACCTATCAGGTAGTGACTTTCACTTTTAGAAACACCTGAAATCATAATCGTATTCGGGTGTTTGCCTTCAAAAGAACTTTCGTAGAATGTGACACTCATATCCTTTGAACGAGCAATCTCTATTGATGATTTAAGCTCTTCTTGCCATTCATAAATACCGAGAACACCACCAATAAGAGCTCTGTCGGTTCCATGCCCCCTATAAGTGGAAAAAAGAGGGGAGTTAAGATAGATCTCAACTTTCAAAGGCACGTCTCCCTCGGACAGGTCATTGAAAAGATATCTGAAAGCTCTGCCGAGACGAGCCATGCCAGCAGTGTGAGAACTAGAGGGACCAATGATTACGGGACCGATAACATCAAGAATCACGTTATTACCTCCAAAAAAAGCGCGGGAACATTCCCGCGCTTTGTTATTTAATTACTCAAAGATTATAGAAAGAGTCCATTCCCGCGAAGAATGCACTGTCACCGAGCTCTTCTTCAATTCTGAGGAGTTCGTTGTACTTTGCAATTCTTTCACTTCTCGAAGCGGAACCGGTTTTTATCATACCTGAGTTTGTGGCAACAGCAAGATGAGCAATGAAAGTGTCTTCAGTTTCTCCAGATCTGTGAGAGATTACACAGCTCATTCCGTGTTTTTGCGCGTATTCAATCGTCTCAAGGGTTTCAGTGACGGAACCTATCTGATTTAACTTAATGAGTATGGAGTTAGAACACTCAAGCTCCACACCCTTCTTCAGCCTGTTGAGATTCGTTACGTACAGGTCGTCACCGACGATCTGAATCCTATTTCCCAGTCTCTCGTTGAATTTTCTGAAAACTTCCCAGTCTTCTTCGTGGAAGGGATCCTCAATGCTTATGATCGGGTATCTATTTGTCAGATCCTCGTAGTAAGCTATGAGATCATCACCAGACATTTCTTTTCCGTCAACGAGGTAGACACCTTTTTTCTCGTCGAAGAAGGAATCGGCAGCACAATCGAGAGCAATGTAAATCTCTTCTCCGGCTCGATATCCGGCGGATTCTATGGCTTTTATAATATACTGTATTGCTTCCTCATTGCTACCAAAATTAGGTGCAAAACCACCTTCGTCACCGACAGCGGTAACATGCCCATCGGTTTTTAGAAGCTTCTTCAAATGATGGAAAGTTTCGACTCCGGCTCTCAGAGCTTCTCTGAAATTTTCAAAGCCTACAGGTACGATCATGAATTCCTGAATGTCGAGACTATTATCTGCGTGTTTACCACCATTGATTATGTTCATGAAGGGCACTGGAAGCTGTCTGGCATTTGCTCCACCTAGATACTTGTAAAGAGGGATATCTAGGTAGCTTGCAGCTGCCCTCGCAACCGCCATAGAAACGCCTAGAATGGCATTTGCACCGAGCTTGTCCTTGTTCTCTGTACCATCAAGCTTTAAGAGCGTGTTATCGAGAGTTATCTGATTGAGTGCATTCATGCCGATAATCTCGGGGGCAATGATTTCGTTGACGTTATCAACCGCTTTGAGTACTCCTTTCCCCAAATATCTTTTTTTATCACCATCTCTGAGTTCTAGAGCCTCGAATTTTCCTGTGGACGCGCCCGAAGGAACGATGGCCCTTGCAGAAGTTCCATCATCGAGCCAGACTTCAACTTCGATGGTTGGATTTCCCCTGGAGTCCAGTACTTCTCGTGCTATCAAATCGACAATCTGAGCGTACATTAAACCACACCTCCTCAATCAGGCAGAACTAGAGTTCCTGTTTTCTCGCCTATTATAGCACTTAATAAGTTTTCGGGGATAAAGAAATCAATAACGATTACGGGTTTGCTGTATCGCTGGCAAAGCGAAAAAGCTTCCATGTCCATGATTTTCAAACCCTTTTCAATGGCTTCTTTGAAAGTAATCCTTTCAATTCGCTGAGCATCGGGATATTGCTTTGGATCCTTATCATAAACCCCGTCTACTTTTGTTGCTTTAATAAGGACATCAGCACCGATTTCAATAGCGCGTATCGCAGCGGCTGTATCGGTCGTGAAATATGGTAGGGTCGTGCCGCCGCCAAAGATAACTACATGATTCGTTCTTAGATATCTCTCAATTGTATCGTAGTGGTAAGGTTCGAATGATGGGGAATTAGTGCTCGAAGAGATGGCTACAGCTTTTATTCCCTTGTTACGGAGAATCGCCTTTAGATACAATGCATTTATAAGGGTGCCCATCATACCGATCTGATCTGCGGTCTTTGCGTCAAGTCTGGAAAATTCTGTGCCTCTAAATACGTTTCCAGCTCCAATAACGATGCCAAGCTCTATCCCATGCTCCACTACCTTTTTGATCTCTTCAACTAGGAAATCTATTTTGTCGTCGGAAAAGCCTTTGTTTCCCTCACCACTCAAGACTTCGCCACTCAATTTCAAGAGAACCCTTTTATACATGTTAAACCTCCCAAAAAAAGAGGTGAGCATTGCTCACCTCCGTGTCTCAATTAGAGCCTCCTCCAAGTTCCCATCTGACGAACCTACTTACCTGTATGTTCTCACCGGTTTTAGCTATCAGGTCGATGATGAGATCTTTTATGGTTTTGCCCTTCTCAAATACGTATTCCTGCTCGAGGAGGCAGTTCTCTTTATAAAAATTTTCGATTTTTCCTTCAATGATTTTTTCGATGACGTTTTCGGGCTTGCCAGAATTTTTCATTTGTTCGGTGTAGATCTCTTTTTCCTTCGCAATAACTTCTTCTGGAACGTTCTCACGTGCGACCCATCTTGGAGCCATGGAAGCGATCTGCAGTGCGATCTTGTGAGCAAGCTCTTTAAACTCTGAGGTTCTGGCGACAAAATCGGTGTTACAATTGAGCTCAAGAAGAACGCCGAGCCTGTCATTATGGTGAATATAAGAGTAAATGATGCCTTCACCTGTAGCCCTTCCAGCTACCTTATCGGCTTTCAAGGCACCTTTCTTTCTCAGATATTCTTTCGCTTTTTCAAAGTCTCCTCCGGTCTCCATCAGAGCTTTTTTACAGTCGAGCATGCCAGCTCCAGTCATATCTCTTAACTCTTTGACCATTGAAGCAGTGATCTTTTCAGCCATTTTAGTTCCTCCCTTAATATATGATTCATATGATTCGACATTCTCTTTAGGATTATAACGCAACTCTCATTTTCAAGATTTCAAACAGGTTAACCATAATGACATGATACTAACCAAGTCTCCTTTTGAAAGCTTCTATAACGTATTTCGGAACCCAGGGAGAGACATCACCGCCAAATCTAGCCACTTCTCGCACGACAGTCGAAGAAATGAAAGAGTATTTCGAATCCGTCATAAGAAAAACAGTTTCCAGATTAGGACACATAGATTTATTCATATGAGCCATCTGGAGTTCATATTCAAAATCTGATACAGCCCTCAAGCCTCTAACGAGTACGGAGATCTCCCTTTTTCTGGTGTATTCTACTAACAAACCGTCATAGGTTTCGACTTTTACGTTTTCATAGGCTTTGATGGCTTCTTTGACCATATCAAAGCGTTCCTCAAAGGAAAAGAAGTACTTTTTGTTTATGTTATTCATTACCAGTACAATCACTTCATCGAAAATTTTCGCAGCTCTGTTAAGAATATCTATGTGCCCATATGTGATGGGGTCAAAAGACCCAGGATATACTGCCCGTTTCATCCACTATCACCGAGGATCTCAGGGGTACTCGCCTTTCTCAAGAGTTCAGCATTGTGTTTTATGTTTTTTGATAATTCTACGACATCCTTTAATGTCATACTACCAAGTTCTTTGAGCATGGCATTGTACAACTTCAGCCATACATACTTAACGGCACAGAACGGATCAATTTCACACTCATCCTTTGATTTCAGACACATGTAGGAATTCATGGGACTGTCGAGTTTTAAAATTACATCTTTTAATTTTATTTCCTCGGGTTTCTTAGCGAGAATATAACCACCGTATCTACCCCTTAGAGACTTTACAAAGCCGGCTTCTCTCAGCTCTGCGAATATTTTTTCGAGGAAGTCTCTTGGGATATTATTTCTACGAGAAATTTCAGATAAAGACAGTTTCTCGGTCCCTTCTTCTGAAGACGACGCTAGCTCCTGCAATGCTCTTAGAGCGTAGCTACTCTTAATCGTAAAACCCATATAATCACACCTCGTTCTCCTCAAATTCTTCAGTACCAAGAATGGCTTCCACGAATTCATCAGAATTGAACGGTCTCAAATCATCAATGCTTTCACCAACACCTATATATTTCACAGGAATTCCGAGCTCTCTGACTATGGCGAAGACGATACCGCCTTTGGCTGTGCCATCGAGTTTTGTGAGCACAATGCCTGTGATATCCACGGTTTCCATAAATTTTCTTGCCTGGACGAGACCGTTTTGCCCGGTTGTAGCATCGATAACCAAAAGTACTTCATGAGGGGCTTCTGGTATGACTTTCTTTATGACTCGATGGACCTTTTTAAGCTCTTCCATCAGGTTATGTTTTGTATGAAGCCTGCCTGCGGTGTCGATGAGAACAACATCTTTTGCTTTGCTCTTCGCGTGACTGACAGCATCAAAAGCCACAGCCGCGGGATCAGCACCCTGCCCCTGGCTGATGAAATCGACACCGACCCTTTCACTCCAGATTTTTAGCTGTTCAACAGCTGCTGCTCTGAACGTATCACAGGCGGCTAGAACAACCTTCTTCCCTTCATTTACAAAGCGTTTGGACAACTTACCGATAGTGGTCGTTTTTCCGGTACCGTTTACCCCTACAACTGATATCACTAACGGGGGGAGTTCAGGATGTTTTTCTACACTATCGATTTTCAGCAATTCTCTCAAAATCTCTTTCAGAGTTTCCAATGGGTTGTCGGATTTATTCGCTCGTTCTTTGAGTTTTTCAATAACTTCAGAAGCAGTTTTGACTCCCATGTCTGATGTTATCAGAAGCTCTTCTATCTCTTCCAGAGTTTCGTCGTCCAGCTTTTCGAAGCTAAGGAGTCTTCTCACTTGTTTGAAAATGGATTCCCGTGTCTTTTTTAGTCCTTCTCTTATCTTCGAAAGGAAGCCCATCACTCTACCTCCAGAACGTCACCTGGATTGTATTCCGCTAAGAGCTGGTCGACCTTTTCCAGGACCCTACTATAGCCCTCCTCAATTTCAACATCCTGTGCTTCTGAAGTGCGGAGTTTAAGTTCAAGTTTTCCTTCCTTAATTTTTCGTCCCACTGTTATCCTTAGGGGTATCCCTATGAGATCAGCGTCTTTGAACTTTGCTCCAGGAGAAGTATCCCTATCATCAAAGAGCACTTCATATCCTTTTTCTTGAAGCAGTTCGTAAAGTTCCTCGCCGGTCTTTTTGATTTTTTCATCGGATGTGTTGAGAATGGTAATTATTATCTGATAGGGAGCGATAGAAAGCGGCCAAATTATACCGTTCTTATCGTGCAGTTGTTCAACGCTTGCACTCATTGTTCTCGAAATACCCCATCCATAACAGCCCATGATATATGGTTTGCTTTCACCATTTACATTGGTGAAATAGCCGTTCATCTTTTCTGAATACTTCGTGCCAAGCTTAAAAATATGACCAAGCTCAATTCCCCTAGTGCTTCTCAGGGGACGTCCGCATTTTGGACATGGATCTCCTTCCTTTACCATTTTCAGATCGGTCCATTCTTTGATTTTAAAATCTCTTTCATAACAGGCATTGATATAGTGATAGCCTTCCTTCATACCGCCGACAACAAAATTCGCCAGAGGTTTAACAGAATGGTCCGCCACTATTTTCACATTCTCAGGTATTCCAATGGGTCCAACAAAACCAATCGGTACCCTGAAAAGGTCGTAGACTTCATTAGGTTCCGCAAGTCTTAGAGTCTGGTCACCCAGATGGGCTCTCAACTTGGACTCATTGAGATCCTGATCACCTCTAATGAGAGCCATCACATATCCATCCTTACCCTTGAATACCAGTGATTTAACTATCTCGAAGGTCTTCCTGCCCAGGAATCTAGCGACTTCTTCTACAGTTCTAACACCAGGGGTTTCAACGAGTTCCAATGGTGGCGGATCAATCCGTGCAACCTCAGGTTCAGGGATCATATACTCCGCCTTTTCATCGCTGGCTGCGTATCCGCATTCGCAATAAAATAGTGTTGATTCTCCATTTTTAGCGAGTACGTTGAACTCATGAGATTCCTTTCCACCTATCGCTCCGCTATCTGCCTCGACAACAAGATACTTCAATCCAATGCGTTCCATTATTTTCGAGTATGCTTCATAAAACTTTTTATACGATTCATCTAGAGATTCCCAGCTCGAATGGAAGCTGTATGCGTCCTTCATAAGGAATTCTCTAGCACGCATCAAACCAAATCTTGGTCTGATTTCGTCTCTGTACTTTGGCGCAATCTGATAGATACATAGAGGGAGCTGACGATAAGAACGTAATTCGTTTCTTACAACACTGGTGATCATTTCTTCGTGAGTAGGCCCGAGAGTAAAATCCCTTTCGTGTCTGTCTTTTAGTTTCATCATTTCAGGGCCATAATCATCCCACCTGCCCGATTCATGCCACAGTTCAGCAGGCTGAATGATTGGCATTAATGCCTCCTGACAACCGATTCTGTCCATCTCTTCTCGTACGATATTTTCGATTTTCTTTAGTACCCTGAGACCGAGTGGTAAGTACATATAAACTCCGGAGGCTACCTTTCGTACAAAACCAGCTCGAATCAACAGTTTTATGCTAACCAAGTCAGCATCTGCAGGAGCCTCTCTCAACGTGGGCGCATAGAGCTGTGAAAACCTCATCAACAACTCTCCTTTCAAATATGACTCTTTATCTCGGTGAAATTATAGCATTTTCTGGTCGACTTTTCCGGATTCTGATATAATGTATTAGATAAAAGTTAGAACCCGAAAGGAGGAATACTATGAGTGTTCATAAGCTAGTTCAAGAAATAGGCGAATATGTTTCGAACGTAAAAAAATCAGCACGGTTTCTTCAGGAAAAAATTGCCAGGTCCCCCAAGATCGCCATCGTGCTCGGCTCTGGCCTGGGTGTAATCGCGGATAGCCTTGAAAATTCGGTAAAAATCTCATATTCTGAAATACCGGGCTTCCCTCTATCAACTGCTCCAGGACATAAAGGTGAATTGCTATTTGGTGAAATTCATGGATACCCGGTAATGCTTATGAACGGAAGGTTTCATTATTACGAAGGCTACGACATGAAGACCCTAACCTTTCCTATCAGGGTTATGCAGGAGCTCGGAGTAGAGGTATTGATTGTAACAAACGCAGCTGGGGGCCTTGACCCTGACTTTGAGATAGGTCACCCCATGCTTATAAAAGACCAGATAAACTTCATGGGTAGCAATCCATTGATAGGTCCCAACGTTGAAGAGTGGGGGCCGCGATTCCCTGATATGAGCGAGCCGTACGACCGTGAATTACGATCATTGGCCCTTCAGGCTGCCAAAGAACTTGGAATCGGTGTGTACGAAGGCGTCTATGTTGGTGTATCCGGACCAAGTTTTGAGACACCCGCCGAGTTGAAGATGCTGAGAAAACTGGGTGCGGAAGCTGTCGGTATGTCCACAGTACCCGAGGTCATAGTTGCCAGACATGCTGGGATCAGAGTTCTCGGCATATCGGCTATAACAGACAGAGCAGTTCCAGATGATCTTAAACCCCTCACTGCCGAAGAAGTAATTGAGGTAGCAAACAGAACAGGAAAGCAAATTGCAAGTATAATTTTGAGGTTTATAAGCAAGCTCGACTGAGAAAAATTACCTAAACAGGGGGATGCCAATGTACGATTTTAAGAAAATTGAGAAAAAGTGGCAGGAGTATTATGAAAAGGAAAACCCTTATAAGGTGGATCTTGAAAAGGCAGAAAAACCTTTCTATAATCTCATGATGTTTCCCTATCCTTCAGCCTCAGGCCTCCATATTGGGAACATGTACTCTTTCATTGGTTCCGATGTCTATGGACGATATATGAGGCTGAAAGGATACGACGTTTTCGAACCAATTGGGTTTGATGCTTTTGGTATTCACAGCGAAAACTATGCCTTGAAAGTTGGAGAACATCCTGCCAGGTTAACGCCAAAGAGCATCAAATACTTTCGTGATGAACAACTTAAAAAAATTGGAAACATCTTTGATTGGCAGAGTGAGGTCAACACTTCAGACCCCGAGTATTACAAATGGACCCAGTGGATATTCGTTAAGCTGTATAAAGCCGGACTTGCTGAAAAACGTGTGTCGAAGGTTAACTGGTGCCCTTCCTGTAAAACAGTTCTGGCTGACGAGCAAGTAATCGACGGTAAGTGCGAAAGGTGCAGTACGGAAATCACGAAACGCGAGATGAGTCAATGGTTTTTCAAAATCACGAAATACGCCGATAAACTCCTTGAAAACCTCGACTGGCTCGACTGGACTGAAATCACTAAGAACATTCAGAGAAGTTGGATTGGAAAGTCAAAGGGTGCAACGATTAGATTCAAGGTCGAAGGCACCGACCAAGTAATTGAAGTCTTCACAACAAGGCCTGATACTATTTATGGCGTCACATACCTCGTGCTCGCACCTGAGCACAAAATGACCAGATCTCTCGTAAAAGAGGATCAGTTCGATGTTTTTGAAAGGTTCCTGGAAACAGTGAGCAAAATGGACGAAGCAACCCGCACCTCCATAAAGAGGGAAAAGAACGGTATTTTTACAGGCAGCTACGCAATACATCCACTTACGGGGGAGCGTTTACCAATCTGGATAGGAGATTATGTCCTTGTTGAATATGGTACAGGAGCAGTGATGGCTGTGCCTGCTCACGACGAAAGGGACTACGTTTTTGCCAAGAAATATGGTCTGGAAATCAAACAGGTGATTGAGTGTGATCCTGAACAGCTTCCATTCACCGAGTATGGCATCATGATAAACAGTGGTCCACATACCGGTTGGAGAAGTGAGGAGTTCATCGAAAAAGTGGGTGAAATTCATGAAAGCATGACCCCTACCGTTAACTATCACCTGCACGATTGGTGTGTTTCCAGACAGAGATATTGGGGACCTCCTATCCCGATAATTTATTGTGATACGTGTGGTACTGTCCCCGTTCCCGAAGAAGACCTTCCCGTCCTGCTACCGGAGACTGATGATTACATACCGGACGGCAGCGGGCTTTCGCCGCTAGCTAGAAATTCAGAATTTGTTAACACCACCTGTCCAAAATGTGGTGGTCCCGCTAAACGGGAAACAGATGTCAGCGACAACTTCCTCGATTCTGCGTGGTATTTCTTAAGGTACATATCGCCACACAATGATAAAGAACCTTATGAACCAGAACTGGCTAAAAAATGGTTGCCGGTAGATATGTATATCGGCGGAAATGAACACGCAAACCTGCACCTCATGTATTCGAGGTTTATTACGATGGCCCTTCATGATATGGGATTACTCCATTTTGAAGAACCCTTCAAATCCTTCAGGGGACACGGATTAATAATAAAAGACGGGCAAAAAATGAGCAAGTCTAAGGGAAACATAGTGAACCCCAACCATTACTTTGTAACGCATGGAGTAGATGCTTTAAGAACCTATCTCATGTTTATGGGCAATTTCCTTGAAGGTGGCGACTTCAGGGATAGTGGCATGGATGCTATCAGAAGATTCTTGAACAGGGTTTGGGATGTCGCGAACATGCCTGAAGGAGAGACCCCTCTTGAACTGAAAATCAAAATGGCTGAAACGGTTGAAAAGGTCAAGTATTCGATTGAAAACATAAAGTACAACACTGCTGTCGCCGCAATAATGGAATTTGTGAATGAAGCACTCAAATTTGACAGAATTGAGAAGCAACTTGTCGTTGATCTGGCAAAACTCCTTTCTCCCTTTGCTCCCTTCATCTCTGAAGAGATATTCGAAATGAAAGGTGGAAAAGGTGGTGTGTTGAACGCTGGTTTCCCGTCTGGCTACGATGAATACCTGAAACTAGCCAATGTAGAAATCCCCGTCCAGATCAATGGCAGGATCAGAGGCAAAATCAAAGTTTCTCAGGGTGCTTCGCAGGAGGTTGTGCTCAGTGCTTTGAAGGATGATCCAAAGATTTCAAAGTATCTGGAAGGGAAAGTCATTCGAAAGATAATCTATGTTCCTGACAAGATCATAAACCTGATACTTTCATAAGAGCCCGCGTTAAACGCGGGCTCTTTTGGAGGGATGTATCATGACCAGTCTTACGATAACTATAATTGTGATATTTGTTACTGCCTTTGTCGTGGCATATCTAAAAGCCACGTGGCGGGACAGGTGTTTGAAAGACCTGGAAGGTTTTCCTGTAATTATCTCTCTCAAAGATGGGAAAACCGTCTGGGGTACAATGAATCTGGAGAGCACCGGCATGCTTTTACGTTACTCGCGACCCCATAAGAGTGGTTCGCATTTTGAAACGGGGTTCATAATATACAAAAATGAATACGCCGGGGTAAAAGCGATATACAGGATACTGAGCGATCTCGATGATGCTCAAAGAAAGAAACGCGAAATGAAAACGCTTCTCTCGAGATCTGGTTTTTTCATCGCAGTCAGAAGGATGATAAGGAACTTCTTCGCCGCTGTAAGGGATGGGGTGGTTGAATCGATGAAACTGTTGATCGGGCAGGTAACACCAAAAAGTTCTGTTCTTTCCGGTAAGGATAAGTATGTAAGCAGAATGGGTGAGAGTTTTGTTGACTATATTGGAAATTCGTACGATCCCCTTCTTGAAAAACTCATAGGAAGAAGGGTGGTTTATGAGCGCTTTGAAGAGGGTAGCTGGCGCGAACACACTGGAATTCTTCAAAACTATACAAAAGACTTCCTGGAGATTATCAATACTTCTACGCCGGTGCACATTACACTGTCTCCAAGGAGAAGCAAGAATATCCATCTCGGCATAGAAATTGAAAGAAAAGATGACAGCGTAGTGGTGATGAATCACAGGCAAACTTCTATAAAAATTCTATCCAGTGATGAGGAGCACATACTGGAACCCGGTCAGAAGAAAGCCATCAATGTTTCTGAAAATATTACAATAGAACTCAATGAAGAAATCGATGTGGTGTTTCCTAGATCAGAAGTAATTGTACGCCATACGGTGGATTGAGAAAATGAAAGTATCTCTTGTTGCTGTAATGAGTGTTAATGGCTTGCTTGCCAGAGATGATAAAGTATCCACTGACTGGTCATCAAAGGAAGACAAAGCCTTTTTCAAAGAGTTCACAATGAAAACCGGTGTCGTGGTTATGGGCCGAAAAACGTTTGAGACCATCGGTTCAACACCTCTTTCCGGAAGATTGAATGTTGTTATGACAAGGAAACCACACATTTTCCAGAAGCACAGGCATCAAAACCTCTTCTTCACCAATATGGAACCGAAAACTTTGCTGAAATATCTTGGGGATAAAGGATTTAACCATGTTGCAGTAATTGGTGGACCACAAATTTATTCTCTTTTTCTGGAAAAGGGTCTGATAACTGACTTATACCTTACCATAGAACCGCTTTTTCTAAGTGGCAGAATAGGCTTCAAATATCTACAGAGGGACTACAACCTTCACCTTGAGGAAATCATCCGCCTCTCACACAACACCATTTTACTGCATTACAGTTTGCAATAATTCATCTTGTTGTTACTGTTCTTTAATTTATACTATTATATATATATGTATATAATTATAGCGATATCTTTATAGGGAGGGGTATAAGTGCCAACATCCTTTGAGAAGATCAAAAAGATTTTCAACAAAGCTTATGAATCTGGAACGTTTGCAGTGGGAAACCTCGACATTGACAACTTCTACAACATCAATGAAGAGTATGGAAGGGCGTGTGGAGATAAAGTCATCGAATTCATAAGCGAAATTCTTAAAGAAAGTCTACCAGAAGGAATCGTTGTGGAAAGATCAGGGGATGAGTTTTTTGTTATGAGCACCGAACATACAGCAGAAACGCTGTTGATGGAATTGGAAGAAGTTAGAAAGCAGATCGAAGGCTCCGAACTGGAATGTGAAGGCTATATTCTTAAATTTACTGTTTCTGGCGCTGTGGCAGATATACCAAGGAGTGCTTCCAGTGTTGATTCGCTGGTCCATGTTCTCGAAGATGGTCTTTATACAGCTAAAAAGCAGGGAAGAAACAGGATAATTTTTGCGCCAGTTGAAGGTAAGCAAAAAATGTCGCTTAAATCAAGCTATTATCCTAAATCTCAGCTCGAAAAGCTTTCACGGTTGGCCAAGAGGCTTAAGAAAACAGAATCTGCACTGCTTCGCGAAGCACTAACCGATCTTTTGAGAAAATACAGTCAATAGCAGATTCTTCTAAAATAGTGAATGCGGAGGTGCCTAACCTCCGCATCACTCTGGAGCGGGCGACGGGACTCGAACCCGCGACCCTCAGCTTGGGAAGCTGATGCTCTACCAGCTGAGCTACACCCGCATGCAATTAAATTTTAGCACCCTGCAAAAGAGGTGTCAAGCTCTTTTCAGGTGGTAACAAGCTGCAAGTCGTCTTCAAGCAAATCCAGCGCAAGTCTTCTATCTATTTTTGAGAGTACACCGATCGCTGCGAATATGTAATTTTTATCGTATCCAAGTCTGACATCAGGGCTTGGCAGCAGTTCCTTTATATGCTTTTTTTTCAGATTCCTTATAGATTTCATGATTCTTTCGCGGAAACGGGACCGTGTAAGGACACCACCCGTGCCGACAAGGAGCTTGACGGCTGTCAGGTCTTTGCCTTCAGCTACTTCAATTCGTCCGGTTGGACCGTAAAGCTGTCGGATCCTCCCAGCATGCCTTCTAATTGAGGTCTCGAAACAGTATGTTGCCAGTCTGGCTATGAATTCTTCGACTCTTGAGTTTAGAGGATAAGGTGAAATACTTGAAATTATGTTGTCGTAATCTGGAAATTCTTGGTGAAGTTTAAATTCTCCGATATAGTTAATGACGTATCCAGCGTTTACAAAAACCCCAAGATCTCCTTCAACTGTCCGTTTTGCCAGAGGTTCAGGTGCTATAAGCATCTTCTGGATTTCAGGATCTCCTTGTGTATAAGAATCAACATCCGTAGTAGCTCCGCCTATATCGACCACGAGAACATCTTCGAAGGATTCAGCGAGTAACCCTGTCGCGAGCATCACAGCGGCGGGAGTGGGAATTACTTTCCTATCTACTACGGAGTAGATTTTTTCCATTCCGGGAGCTTTTATTATATTTTCTGCAAACACTTCACGAATGATCTCCCTTGTGGGTTCGACGTTGAGCTGATCAATCCTCGGATACACGTTTTCCGTTATAAGTACCTCTTTATCACCATCTTTCAGGATTTCGACCACTTCTTCTGTCGCAGCTATGTTCCCCGCGTAGATTATCGGAATGTTCAAAGGCAGAGAAGCGAGGAGTTTGGCATTGTAAATCACAGTTTCCTTCTCTCCATAATCTACCCCGCCTGCAAGAAGTATCACACGCGGTTCAACCTCAATAATATGCTTTAGATCTCCACTGTTGAGTTTACCTGCTGTCACATATTTGATAACAGCACCTGCTCCAAGGGCGGCTTCTCTGGCAGCTTTTACAGTCATATCATACACCAGACCGTGTACGGTCATTTTCAACCCGCCCGCAGCACTGCTTGTTGCGAGGAACATTTCCCAATCTAGCTTGTCAGTATTGAGTCGATTTTTAAGTGCCCCGATAGCCCTTTCGATACCGACAGTAACATCTCCTGAATCTACTGTTGTGTAATGTTCTCCTTGAGCAAGAAATCTTAATTTTCCAGAACCATCTGTTGCAAAAGCAGAAAGCACCGTAGTGGTGCTCCCGATTTCAGCGACGACTATATCAACTTTCATATCCGTCAGCACTCCAAGAGCTCTCTCACTATACGGTTAACAAGTTTACCATCGGCCCTGCCTTTGACGCGAGGCATGAGTTTTTTCATGACCCTACCGAGATCCGAAGGCTTCGATGCTCCGATCTCATCGATCACTTCTATGGCAATTTCTCTGATCTCGCTCTCGGAGAGCAATTTGGGCATAAATTCTTTCAAAACCGCTAGCTCGGCTTCTTCAGAAGTAGCGAGATCATCTCTGCCAGCATTTTTGTATGCTTCAATGGACTCTTCACGCTTCTTAGCTTCTTTAAAAAGAATATTTAGCACGAGTTCATCCGTTATTTCGCTATTTCTGGCTTCAGCTGAAGAGGTCAGGAAGTTCTTTACACCTGCCACAACAGAACGCAAAGCAGTGAGTTTTATCTGATTCTTCTCCTTCATAGCGGCCTTTATTTCAGCTTGTATCCTTTCATAAAGGTCCATATTATACCTCCTTCCCGTTTTCTTCCACAGCTTGTTCTACAGCGAATTCTTCTTCTGCAAAACTAACCGGTCTAACAAGGGGGAAAGGAATTATATCACGGATGTTCGGTGAATTCGTAATAAACATCAATATTCTATCCAGTCCAATGCCCAAGCCACCTGTAGGAGGCATACCATATTCCAGTGCTCTGACGAAATCCATATCCATCATATGTGCTTCTGCATCACCGGCATCACGTAACCCCGCCTGATGAAGGAATCTTCTGTACTGTTCGATGGGGTCATTTAGCTCACTAAAAGCGTTGGCACATTCCATTCCGTTGATTACCAATTCAAAGCGTTCGGTTACCCGCGGGTCTTTTCTATGTTTTTTTGCTAGTGGCGATATAATCACCGGATGTTCTAAAACAAAGGTCGGAGCGACGAGCTCATCTTCCACAAGATCCCAGAGTTTTTCAATTAGGTGTCCACGTTCTTTTATTTCTGGAACGCTGTCTTGTTTCTCAAGGACTTCAAGCAGCCTTTCGTCGCTGTCTTCCAGAATATCAACGTCAAGCCGTTCTTTTATGAAATCTCTCATCCTAACCTTTTTCCAGGGTCTTGAGAAATCGATTTGTTTACCCTGGTATTCAATCACTGTACTGCCCGTCAGCTTTTCAACAACTGTGCTTATCAAAGCTTCGGTGAGTTCCATCATGTCTTCGTAATCGGCATAGGCCTGATATATCTCCATCATGGTAAATTCTGGATGATGCTTGAATGAAATGCCCTCATTCCTAAAATTCTTGCCAATTTCGTAGATCCTTTCAAATCCCCCCACGAGATACCTTTTTAGATATAGCTCTTCAGCAATTCGCATGAACATATCTACGTCAAAAACGTTGATGTGTGTCACAAAGGGTCTTGCAGATGCACCGCCAGTGACAGTATGCAGTATCGGTGTCTCAACTTCGACAAAACCTCTCTGGTTGAGGAATTCTCTGATGAGTCTTAAGAGCTCAAATCTTTTCTTGAATCTCTCAAGAGCTTCGTCATTTGATAGCATTTCAACATAACGCTGTCTATAAATAATCTCCTTATCTTTCAGGCCATGCCACTTTTCTGGGAGCGTTCTGATGGCTTTAGAAAGGATTTTGAAGTTTTGAACGTATACGGACATTTCCCCCGTGTGAGTCCGGAAGGGAAAGCCTTCAATACCAACAAAATCACCGAGACTTACGTACTTTTTGAAGAGCTTGAATTTTTCTTCACCAACAGAATCTTTCCTTATGTAAGCCTGGATTCTTCCTGAATCGTCTTTGAGTACAAAAAAAGCCGATTTCCCATGATGCCGTAACGCCATGACTCTACCGGCAGTGGAGAGAGCAACATCTTCCTTGGTCTCGGATGCTTGAAGGTAGTCGAACTCCTCCTTAATCTTTGCAGCGGGGTGAGATTTGTTGAATCGATAGGGATAAGGCTCAACCCCAAGCTCTCTCAACTCGTTGATGCTCTGTATTTTCTGTTGTCTGATTTCCTCATTCATGGCTCAGCCCTCCATTATTTTGTAATGGCTAGGATTTTATATTTGATATTTCCCGATGGCGCTCTGACAATAAGCTCCTCGTTTACGTGTCTATCCAGCAATGCCTTTCCAATGGGCGAATCCACGCTGATTTTGTTTTCAAAAATGTTTGCTTCGTGGGTGTTAACTAGTCTGATCTCTAACTTTTCCTTGTTCTCAAGGTTTTCTAAAAGAACTTTGCTGCCTATGCGTATGATTGAATTGTCGCCGTTATCCTCAATTATCTCAGCATTGTTGAGGATCTCTTCAAGTTGTTTAATCCTGCTGTCTATTTTGCCCTGTTCGTTTTTCGCTTCGTCATATTCGCTGTTTTCGCTCAGATCTCCAAGCTCCCTCGCTTCTTTTATCCTTTCGGCTATTTCATACATTAATTTCTTCCGTAATGTTTCTAGTTCCTTTTTAAGGCTTTCATACCCCTCTTTCGTGAGATAAATAACTTCTTTTTTAGTCACTTGTATCCCTCCTTAACGATTCTTTATTTTTAACTCATCTTTCAATTCACTAATTATATCCATGAAGTGGTCCAGATCTCTGAATTCTTTGTAAACAGAAGCGAACCGAACATATGCGATTCTATCCTTTTCTTTAAGTTTTTCCATGACAAGTTCACCAATCTGAAGAGTAGAAACCTCTGACTTTCCAAGTTTCTGAACCTTCTGCTCGATCTCAGTGAGCATTTCTTCCATTTCTTCAAGGGTAACCGGGCGCTTTTCACAGGCTTTCATAATACCGGATAAAATCTTCTGACGGTCAAATCTTTGTCGGCGGCCGTCTTTTTTCACCACGAAGATTGGTCTTTGTTCGAATCTCTCGTATGTGGTAAACCTCCCACCACAATCTTCACATTCTCTTCGTCTTCGCACAACGCTACCACTGTCCGTAGTTCTCGTGTCAATCACTCGCGTCGAAATACTTCCACAAAAGGGACATTTCATTTTTCCCCCTCCAGCCTCTCAGCAATCTTTTGCAATTTTTTCAACCTGTTGAACACAGCTGACTTACTCATAGGCGGATCCATAAGTTCTCCAAGTTCTCGCAAATTCAGATCCTCGTACTCAAGTCTTAACTTCGCAACTCTTGCCAGTTCTGCCGGTAACTTTTCAAGACCGAGCTTTTTCTCTATTGTTCTGATGGCCTTCACATGCTTCGCCATTGCCTGCCCCGATTTATTTGCATTGGCTGTGATAAAATTGAGAGTTCTGCTTACATTTCCTCTTATCTGCCTGACTTCGACAGCTTTCAACAGCACAGAAACAGCTCTTGATGCTTCCATAAGTGATAGCAGTTCAACTATATCTCTGGATGATTTTATATATACTTTGTATTTCTTCCCAACTTCAACATATCCGGCTTTTATATTAAATACACGCGATAGGTGTTTTAATAGATTGAGAACAAAATTTTTCGTTGTATCAAGGGAGATTTCCAGATGATAACCCCTAGAAGGATCGACGATGGAGCCACCAGCTAGATAGAGTCCCCTAATGAATGCACCGAAATAAGCAGGATCATGCTTTACAAAATCTGGTATATCATCACTTAAAATGGAAATACCGAACCTCTCAAGGAAATCGTAAATCTTGTCAAATGAATACAGAATCTCCCCGCCCCTGCGATGTTTCAATTTCGTTTCCTCGACGATATTAGTCTCTATGGGTACAAGTTCGAGCTTCTTGGATAACATGTACAGTCTTTTAAGACTCGCAATGGACCCAATAGAAATACTCAGGTACTTTTCTCCGGCGCTGATCCTCAGAGAACCTCTCGATTTGACATATCCCAGAAATTCTGCACGGCTTTCCAGATCATTTTCGATGTTGAGATGACAAATTTCATCTTTGATTTTATCAGCAAAGCTCATTAGAATCCCCCTGTTAAATTCTCTGGAGTTCCCTGTGTCTTAAGGTCACATTTCTGCTTTCATCTTGCATCGCTCTATACAATTTTTCTGCAATATAGACTGATCTGTGTTTACCACCGGTACAACCAACGGCTATTTTTATCTGATTTCTCCCGCTTAAACCAAATTCTTCTACAGTGATATCGCAAATCTTTTTTATGGCTGAAAAATACTCTCCTAGTCTCTCGAACTTCTCTAAGAATGCACTGACCTTGGCATCTTTTCCTGTTAATTCAGACAGACCTGATATATAGTACGGATTGGGCAAAAAACGTACATCAAAAACGAGATTCGCATCCTGTGGAATGCCATTTGTATAGCTAAAACTTTCTATAATAACCCGTATTGGAGGTATTTCATGCAGCTCTTTCTTTATCGCATCAAGGAGCCGTTCATACATCTCTTTCATGTCCATATTCGATGTGTTGATAACTTCGTCTGCGATCTCCATTAGAGGTTTCATCATTTCTCGTTCTTTCCGGATGGCTTCTAACAGAGAATAGTCCTTCATTAAAGGGTGCGCCCGTCTTGTTTTTCCGTACCGATATCCGATGATTTCATCGTCGGCATCGAGGAAAATAATTTTCACCGCTACATCTCCAAGGTTGCTTTGGGACTTTTTAATCTCATCGATGAGTGTTTCCGCTTTCCCGAATTTAGAAATGGCCCTTACGTCAATAACTACGGCGAGATTGTCCATCTCACCACGCTTCAGGATCTCGTACAAATCTCTGAAAACAGCTGGTGGAACGTTATCTACGCAGAAAAAGCCAAAATCTTCGAGGAACTTCAATGCCGAAGTCTTTCCCGCTCCAGACATCCCCGTTAATATTATCATATTACGTTCCGCCATCCTTACACCTCACAGACGAGCCAATTCGTTGAGTTTTTCAAGATCAACGTGATTAACATCGAGATCTATATCAAATCCCATAAGCTTTGAGGCTTTTCTTTTGAAATCCTCTGCGCTGCCTGTCACGAAAAATTGCACGCTGGATTTTTCGCGAGGCTCAATATTCTCCAGCCAACCAATAACTTGTTCAGATACATAGTTAGCTGGATCGATTAATGTCGTTCGATCTCCCATATATTCACTTATGATAGTTTTTAAATAAGAATAGTGCGTACAACCCAATATGAGAAAATCTGGTGAAAACTTCTTGAGTTCTTCGAGGTAATAAGATACAATTCTTCTGGCAAGTTCACTGTCATTGAGACCTTCTTCAACCAGCGGCACGAATAACGGACAGGCCTTCTGAGATATTCTGCTTATGTTTTTATTTCCTATGAGTTTTCTCAAATATACAGAGCGTCTCACAGTTGTTTCTGTTCCTATTATTGCCACAGAACTTCCAGAGGACACGACATTTTCCATATGCCAAATAACAGGATCTATGATACTGAAAAAGGGTACCCATAGACCACGTTTTTCGCTTTCTAACAGCAAAGAATCGGTGGTATTGCAAGCGGTAACGATCGCATCAATATTCAGAAATCTGAAAAAGCCAAATATCTCAGTAATGAAACTACGTACCAGAAACGGCGGTTTTGAGCCGTATGGAACCCTTGCAGTGTCAGCGAAATAAAAAAAATCAATCCCATTAGGGATCTTTTTTATAAGGTGTTTTAGAACTGTAAGGCCACCTACACCTGAATCATAAACACCTATTTTAATCCTTTGCAATCCTCCCACGTCCTTTGTAATAATCCTTTAAGACTTCGTTGTATTTCTCTTTCAGTCTTTTAAGCTCATTCTCTGCTTTGATGAAATCTGTTGTCATGTTGACGAGCATGGCAACGAGGACTTTCTCAAATCCCGCTTTCTCCACATCTTTTTCAAGCAAAGCAAATTCTTGACTGATTTCATTGAATACTTCATCAACAATACTTTGAGGCTCATTTGTGATAAATTCAAACTCTCTTTCACCCAATTTTAGAACAACAGGCCTTCTCATCGAAAAAATGCCCCCTAATCTTCACGGTTCCCGAGATTTCCTCTGATTCTTTTGATCAATTCTTCTATCGTTTTTCTTTCGGTATCTAGTCTTAGTTCGAGCTCTTTAACTCTAACCTGTAATTCCTCTTTCTGTTTCTCGGATGCTTCCAGTTGTGCCCAGAGTTGCTCGTTCTCTTTTTTTAATTTGTTGAATTCCTCTACCATCTTGTCTATAACAAGCTCAAGCTCCTCGTAGAGATTCATTCGAACACCCCCTACACAAAATTATAGCATCATTCCTCATGCAGATAATGTGTTCTCACGAAACAATAATGAAAGGGCCACAATGCAGCCCTTTCATTTTGAAATATTAGAGGTATTTTTTTGCTATCCTCACAAGGTCAATGAAACTTTCCTTCAAACTGGCACCACCTACAAGGCCACCATCTATGTTTTCCATTTTGATCAGACTATCGAAGTTTTCAGGCTTGATGCTTCCGCCATAAAGAATTCTGATTTGCTCAGCTATCTGCCAGCCATAGAGTTTGCCAATTAATTGTCTGACAAATCCCATAGCTTCATCGGCCTGTTCAGGGGTAGCCACTTTTCCGGTTCCAATTGCCCAGACGGGTTCATAAGCCACAATTACCTTCAAGATATCTTCGAGTTCCACACCCTTGAGTCCTTTAACAACCTGGCTTTCCAGCACTTCAAATGTTCTTCCTGATTCTCTTTCCTCGAGGGTTTCACCAATACAGAAAATAGGCGTCAGAGCGTTCTCCAGTACAAACCTGACCTTTTCATTTATTAATTCGTCCGTTTCTCCAAAAATGTGTCGTCTCTCTGAATGACCGACGATTACATAATTCACACCCAGATCTTTGAGCATCAATACTGATATTTCTCCAGTGAAAGCACCGCTTTCTTTTGGATAGATATTCTGTGCTCCAACGCCTATTTCAGTATCCTTCAGGACATCAGTCACTACCGGCAAATCGATATATGGAGGACAGACCACCACATCCAGTGCTCTTTCTCTACCGACCTCGGCAGCAAGAAGACCAGCAAAAAGTTTTGCCTCAGTCGGGGTTTTGTTCATTTTCCAGTTACCGGCAATTGTCACTCTACGTTTTTTTTTACATCTTCTTCCTCAGCTATGCTGGCGATTCCAGGCAAAACTTTTCCCTCCAGCATTTCTAGAGAAGCACCGCCACCCGTAGAGACGTGGCTAACTTTATCTGCGAGATTGAACTTGTTGATAGCCGCTGCGCTATCGCCACCGCCTATTATCGTATCCGCATCTTTCAAAGATGCCAGAGTTTTTGCAATTTCTTCAGTACCTCTGGCAAAATCATCAATTTCAAAAACACCCATAGGTCCATTCCAGACGATGGTTTTTGCATCAGCAAGCTTCTCTTTGAAGAGTTCTATGGTCTTTGGACCAATATCGAGCCCTTTCCAGCCTTCCGGTATACCTTCATCTATTCCAACGACCTTTTTCTCAGCGCCGGGGGCTATTTCTTTGGCTATTATTGTATCGACAGGAAGAACAAATTCGACTCCTTTTTCTCTTGCTTTCCTTAGAATGTCTTTTGCAAGTTCAATGCGGTCCTCTTCGACAAGGGAATCGCCGGTTTTTATTCCCTTAGCTCTGAGGAAGGTGAACATCATTGCTCCGCCTATCAAAATCCTGTCAGCCTTTTCGAGAAGGTTAGTTATGACACCGATTTTGTCCGAAACTTTAGCCCCGCCAAGGATAACAACATATGGATGATCAGGGTTTTCGACAGCTTTTCCCAGCATTTTTATTTCCTTTTCCATGAGAAAACCGGCTACACTCGTTAGGTACTGCGCTACACCTACGTTTGAGGCGTGAGCCCTGTGGGCTGTTCCAAAAGCATCGTTGACATGTATATCCCCAAGAGCTGCCAGTTTTTTAGCGAACTCGGGGTCATTGTTTTTTTCTTCCTTGTAAAATCTTACGTTTTCGAGTAGTACGACTTCTCCTTCTTTCATAGCTTCTACCACTTTGACAGCGCCTTCGCTTATACAGTCGTCCACAAAGGAAACGTGATGCCCAAGGAGTTCTTCCAATCTTTTGGCGACAGGCTTAAGGCTGTATTTTGGGTCTTTCACACCCTTAGGTCGCCCCAGGTGCGATGTGAGGATAACTCTGGCACCCTGTTTTAAAGCATATTCAATTGTAGGTAATGCAGCCCTGATTCTGGTATCATCAGCAACTGCACCAGTTTCCTTGTCTATTGGCACGTTGAAATCAACACGCATTAAAACTCTTTTCCCTTTTAAATCTACATCTTTTATCGTGAGCTTTCTGCCCATATACATTCCTCCTGTTCAAAAATTAGCAAAATGGGGCCCCGAAGGCCCCATTGAGTAAGAATTTACATGCTGGCGATTTTTTCAGTAAGGTCAACTACTCTGCAACTGTAACCGTACTCATTATCGTACCAAGCACTCACCTTTATAAGGTTTCCGTTTACGAAGGTAAGAGTAGCATCAAAGATTCCAGAATATGTAGAGCCAACGATGTCGGAACTAACAATCGGCTCCTCGTTATAACCGAGAATCCCTTTAAGGTAAGTCTCACTTGCTTCTCTCATTGCAGCGTTTACTTCTTCTGCTGTTGTCTCTTTTTCGACAATAACGGTGAGATCTGTTATGGAGCCATCCGGAACAGGTACCCTTAAAGCCATTCCATCGAGTCTGCCTTTGAGTTCAGGGATGACAATGCCTACTGCTTTAGCTGCACCGGTAGTGGTTGGAATTGTATTAGCAGCCGCAGCTCTAGCTCTTCTCAGATCTCTGTGAGGAAGATCGAGGATCCTCTGATCGTTAGTATAGGCGTGAACGGTCGTAAGGAATCCTTTAACAACCTTGAACTTATCATTGAGCACTTTTATAACAGGTGCAATGGAGTTTGTCGTGCAGGAAGCGTTAGAGATGACAGTGTGTTCAGGTTGTAGAACGTCTTCGTTTACACCGAGAACAATAGTAGCGTCTACTTCTCCCTTTGCAGGAGCAGTAATCAAGACCTTCTTGGCGCCCGCCTCAATATGTGGCATGGCCTTTTCTTTATTTCTGAATACACCAGTAGATTCGATTACGATGTCGACACCAAGGTCATTCCAGGGAAGGTTTCCCGGATTCTTTTCGGCGAATACTTTGATTTCCTTTCCGTTGACGATAATAGCGTTCTCACCAGCTTCGACTGTGCCACCAAATCTTCCGTGAACGCTGTCGTATTTGAGCAGATGGGCAAGCGTCTTGGCATCTGTAAGGTCGTTGATGGCAACAATATCAAAGTTTCCTCGCTTAACCATTTCCCTGAAAACCAGTCTTCCGATTCTTCCAAATCCGTTAATGGCAACTTTCACCCTTAACACCTCCTATATACGGCGATTGTAGTTATATGATATCTTTCGGCAGTCCCATAGATCCCGTAACCTTCGCATATTCTTCGTCTCTTCTTTTTTTGATAGCTTCAAGGGCCTCATTAACACCGGCTACGATGAGGTCTTGAAGAATTTCAAAGTCTTCTTCTTTTAATTCGTCATCAACCTCGATGGCTTTTATCCTGTAATCACAGGTAGCGGTAATCTTTATTGCCCCGCCCCCGGCTGATACGTTTACTTCAAGGTCTTTAAACGATTCTTCGAGGCTTTCCATTTGCTCCTGCGCCTTTTGGGCCTGCTTGAGCAATTCATTTAGATCTCCAGCTTTTTTAGATTTTTGTCCGTAACTGCGACCACCGAATCCCTTGATCTTTTTAGCCATCTTCTTCCTCCTCCACCTCTATTTCCACGTTATCGAATAACGATATTATCTTCTTCATGTATTCTTGTTGCTCTGGGGGGAGTTTTGAAAGAACATCTGTCCCCTTTTCAGTTCGTAATTCCTGAGAAGCAAACTCAAGCACCCATCCATTCTTTGTTCTTACGAGTTCGTTAATACTTTCGAATTGTTCTTCAAAAATCGCTTTGGCAAGGCTATCTTCAGTTGAAAAAGCAACCTTGAGTTTCTTGACTCCATCTGCCGCCTCCTCTATTTCTTTTTTTGAGAGGCTGAGGAGTGTCCATGTGAGAATATGACCTTCGGAGTACAGTCTATCCAGAAGGAGTGAGAGATCGTCTTCAGTATCATCAGCTTTAATCTTTTCCTCAGGTTCTAGAAGTTTACGCTCCTCGTTAGAGGCTGTGACTACATTACTTCTTGGTTTCACGTTGCTAGCTTCAATTTTATAAAGACCAGCTAGTTCATTTGATTTTATTATGTTAAGTGTTTCAAAGGTCCGTCCTTTATCATCTGAATACCTCAATTCTCGGGCAATTTCCCAGAGAAGCTTTACAGTAACAACAGCGGATTTAACGCTAGCGTTTCCTGAAGAAATGTTCTCTTTAATTTTTTCAATAGCCTGATCAATCAATGTTTCAAGACTATAGCCCGATCCGGACATTTTTTTGGATATCTTTATCAGAGTGTCGTAATCGGCAGAACAAAAAGCAGAAAGGTACTCTTCCACTACTTCATCAGGAAGTATGCCAAGAACTTCTCTAACAACTTTTTCGCTGATCGCCCCGGAGAAAACAAGTGTTCTTTGCAAAAGGTTCACGGCATCTCTCATGCCACCATGGGCAGCGCGGGCAATCAACTCCAATCCCCTTTCGTCAAAGTTCTTTCTCTCAATTTCAAGGATCCTTTTGAGGTAGTTGATAATCTCTTCGTTGTTGAGGGGTTTGAAAATGAAGATCTGACAGCGAGATAAGACCGTTTCCGGCACTTTTTCAAGATTCGTTGTTGCAAGGATAAATAGAATATGTTCTGGTGGTTCCTCCAATGTCTTCAACAAAGCATTGAAAGCTTCTTTTGTAAGCATGTGAAATTCATCGATAATATAGACTTTATACCTTCCCATAGTGGGTCTGTATGAAGCGGCATCTCTTATTTTACGCACTTCGTCGATTCCACGGTATGACGCAGCATCAATTTCTATAACATCCATGTAGTTTGAACTATCTATTGCCTTACACGAATCACAGACGCCACAGGGCCTTTCAGAGGGCACTTTGTTTGAACAATTAACAGCCTTAGCAAGAATCCTGGCTGTCGTGGTTTTTCCGGTACCGCGTGGACCATAGAAAATATACGCATGTGCGATATCATCAGCAGCTATCGCTTTTTTTAGCACTTGCTTCACTTGTTCCTGGCCCACAATTTCTTCGAAATTACGGGGTCTGTATTTCCGGTACAGCACTTCAGACAACTTTATCACCACTCTGAAATGATTATATCAAAAAAGCTGCGTTTTTGCCCAGAATATTTATGAAATCTCCTTTTCGCGAACATTGTGAATTATTTAACTATATCCGGTTGCCCAATTCATCGCATAATTCATCAGACATTTGAATAGTGTAATCCAGGCATATAGAAAAAAAGCGGGCTCATACCCGCTGTTGAATTAGTTCTTCAAGAGGCTCCAACAGACGTTTTACAAGGAAATCAAAACCACGTTGCCAGAAAGAGGGATCTTTTAGGTTTACCCCAACTCTCGCAAGCAATTTTTCCGGCGAATCAGACCCACCGCTCGAAAGCAGTTCAAGATATTTCGGTATAAAGCGATTCCCGTCTTCAAGATATTTTTCATAAAGTGAGATAACGAGCAGTTGGGCAAAGTTATAGGCGTAACAGTAGAAAGGTGTATGGAACATATGAGGTATACCTGCCCATTCGTAACCACTGAAGTCAAAATATTCAATAGAATCACCAAACATACTTTCCAGTTCTTGACGATAGATGGCGGATAATTCGTCAAAAGTCATGTATTGTTCGGAAATAGCCTCATGAGCCATGACTTCGAAGCGTGTGAACATGTTCTGTCGGTGCATAGTGGCAAACATACTTTCAAGTTTCGAAGCAATGAAGGAGATCTTTTCGTCCCAGTCCTCGATTTTGTCTAGAAGGTAGTCCATCATCAACATTTCAGAAAAGACAGATGCAGTTTCGGCTAGGGTTAAAGGCGTATGGTAATTGAGTAGTGTTTGCTTTTGCGATAACACGCCATGTAAACCATGCCCTAGCTCATGAGCCAGAGTCATCACATCTTCCAGCTGACCTGTGAAATTGAGAAGAACGTACGGGTGTACATTTGGACCTACATAGTAACAAAAAGCCCCGCCTCTCTTGTTGCGCATCACTGGAGCATGTATATAGCTTGCATCAAAAAATTCCTTTACAATAGTAACGACTTTACTGTCAAACTTGCTTAGAGCATCGAGTACCATTTCCCGTGCTTCCGACCAGCTGTAAGTCTTTTTTAAAGAACCAATTGGTGCATAAATATCACTGTGTTTGAGTCTTTTTGCTCTCATTATTTTGGCTTTCAGTTTGTAGTACCTGTGTACGATATCATTGTTTCTCGTAGTAGTTTCAATCAGAGAGGTGATAATTTCATCAGAAATTTCATTGTCGAGGTTTCTAACACTAATTGGGTTGGGGAATCCCCGCTTCTTCGCTTCAATTACCCAATCTTTCGCGATGGCGTTGTAAATATTTGTGAAGACCGTTTCATGTTCTTTCAGCCTTGTGAATAGTGCCTTAAAAGCCTTTTCCCTCAATTCGGAATTCTCATGCATCCTCAATGCCCTGACTTCGCTTTCATTTAGTATTTTCTTCTCTCCATCGATTTCTATTTCGTATTTTTGGGAAGAGACAAATTCAGTATAAAGTTTTGCAAGCGCTTGATTCCCAGTTAGATTCTTCAAATTTATTATTTGCTCCTCTTTTTCTGAGAGCATGAATTCTTTCCGTTTCCTTTCCTTTTCAGCGAAGTGTCTGTAATTCGATAGGAGTTCCGAACCAAAAAGATTTTCAAATTCGTTATCAGCTAACTTTGCCAGTTTCAGTCTGAAAGCAACGAGCTTGTTCTCAAATTCAGAAAAAAGTTCCTGTGCTTTCAACATTAGCTTGTTTGCCTGCGGGTTAGAGGTATCTTCTGAAAACAGAAGAAACGCGTACATAAGGATTTTTCCATTTTTCTCGTATGCTTCTTCCAGTGCTTCAAAAGCTTTCTTCAATCTCAAGGGCGAAGGATCATTACGCAGGATTTCATCAAGTTCTTTGGCTATTCGATTAATTTCCCCTTTTATTGTCGCGATATCTTTTTCAATGTTAGGTGACTGCGGATTGTCATACAGTTCGCTCAGGTTCCACCTAATTTTTTCCGCCCCTGTTTTCATTGCGTAACCTCCTCAATTTTGGTTGATGAATTGGTTTAATGATTAAAAGAAAATCAGATGAGCACCATGATTCACATGAAATTTTATCACGTAAGTGAAATATCATTTCGTTATCTAACGTTCTTTGTTAACACATTCTAAACAAAGCACAGCGGGAGTGTTTTAATTTGTCGCAATGTTTGGGGTAAAATTTTTTTGGGTGATTGTATGGAAAAAAACACTGATAAAATTTTGATCAAAGCGTCCTCTCTTGGAAAACGTTTCCTCCTGGCTGAAGTCTTGTCGCTCTTTAGTCACGAGTTCTCTAAAGACCAGTTGACAAGAACAATAGAAAAAGCGAAATCTAATGGGAATTTGATAGAGAAAGATGGTATTCTTTCTTTTAAAGATGCTGACTGGAAGCATTTCTTTGAAAAAGCGAATGTAAGCTCCGAGGAGCATTTAGCTCTGGCAACATTCAGACAGTTGAAAGAAGGTATTTACTTTCATTACGAAAATAGTCAATATTCTAAAAGGTCGTTTGCTGCAGCTTTACTCTGGCAGGCTAGAAAAGATTATTACAACTGGTTGCCGAGGGAAATAGTACTTGAAAAAGTAAAAGCTGCAGATTCAATCCTTGGTTTTGAGAGCTGGGCAAGCAGGAACATTAAAATACACCTGCAGGGAATGATCAATACCGGAAAGCGCATTGATAAACAGCTCATAGAAGAATGGATGGAAGGGAAGTTGCATGTAGACTATCTGAAATTTGCCAGAATTTTGAGAATTCTCCTTGATGAAAATGATTTCAGGGCCCTTCTCTCTCGAAAATTGGAACAGAAGCTGACAGATTACCAAAAAAAGGCTCTTGAATTCAACATAATGGATTCAAAAGCTATTAGAAAAATCTTAAAAGAAGATCTGTCTGAAGCTGAAAGATTTAGTGAAAAATTGCTCCCAAAATCTCCACAATATGCCCTGTTAAAGGTTCTGGCGCTCAATTTGCTTGCTCGATACTTCAGAGTGATGAAGAACAAGAAATACAAACAATTTCTGGAAAGTGCCCTTAATATCGCAAAACGTTTTAACCAAAAAGATTGGATTGCCAAACTCTTCAATAACCTTAGCATCTACTACGAAGAAGATTTCAGGGCGTACTCTGAGCAATTAAAACTCAATGCGATAAAAACTGCCGAGGAAATAGGTGATTATTATACTGCAGCTTTCACCGCCATTAATCTGGCTTATAATTATCTGTCGGCTGGTCAGAAAAGCGATCTCCAGAAAATGGTCGAGAAAATTGGAAGCTATACGACGAAGACGAATAACCCGGAGATCAAATTTTTCTTTTTGGAGCTGAAAGCTACAATAGCTCTGTATGATAAAGATATCTCTGAATTTGAAATAAATCTCGATAGGTATAAAGAAATCGCTGAGAAAGCAAAAGATCCGCGTATACTTTCAAGAAAGCATATGAGTGGCATGCTCAAAATTCTGTATCACTTAATTAATGGTAGTCTTGAAGCCATAAAAGGTGTCCCGGAAAAGCTAATGTCTCATCCTTACCTCACCGAAGATGAGTATAAATTTCTCGAAATTATTAAGACAGGTCTTGATGATCCAGCGGAAGGCTATGTGCTCTTCAAAGAGTACCGAGAAAAAATGCACTATTATGTAGAGGAAATTGTCCAGTTCATATCTCAGATTCTTCCAAAGACACATCTAAACGATTTCAGAGAGTTTGTTTTCAAGCAGCTTATTTCTGCCAGAAGAAAGGGGCTTCTCCTTTCTCAGGCCCAGCTTTATCATGCACTTGGTATTGCCACTTTCAGACTGGAGATTCAGCACGATGCTCTGCGTTATATCCGATTCGCCGCTTTCTTATACGACGCATCAGGTATGACCAACCTCTCTCGCGATTTAAGAAATACCTTTCTCCAGAGAGAATCTTTTGTCGATTTGATACGAGAGGTTGAAGAAAAACTCGAGAAATCTGGAACAGAAAGCTTTCTATTGCAGAATTTGAAAGAATCTGCAAGAAAAGCCAACGATTCTCTGAGATACATTGGCAAGTTAATGGCGGTTGTGTTATCTTTTACCGATGCCGAGAATTTCGAGCAACTCGCAGAAATTATTTTCAAAAATTTGCTGGAGGAATTTCCAGCCAACTCAGGCACATTCGAACTTCTTGGAAAAACCGGAGAGGTCTATCATTTTGGAGATGGTAGAATACCTGTTTTTGACTCAGTTTTCAACCTTGATCCTTTCTATGTTTCATATAGTTTCAATGTGGGATTTGATGGCAAGGCTAGGCTGGAACTTTATAACCCCGACCAGCGAGTCAATTATGCCGATGTCCAGAGATTCTATGACCTGATGACACACCTTGAGCCCATAATTGAGTTAGCTCTTATAAATTTTATGAGATACCGCATGGCAATACGCGACGAGCTCACAGGACTGTATACGAGATGGTATTTTGAAGAGAGGTTTAAAGAAGAATTTGCAAGGACCCAGAGAACACTCGAAAAGTTCTCGCTGATTTTCTGCGACCTCGATGATTTCAAAAAGATAAATGACAAATATGGACACAAGGCAGGTGACGAAGTGTTGAAAAACGTTGCCTCCATTTTCTTACAGAATGCCAGAACAACCGATGTTGTATGTCGATTTGGTGGAGAGGAATTTGTGTTTCTTCTCCCTTTTACCTCTCGTGAAGGGGCTATGGCTCTTGCAGAACGCTTGAGAAAGGCTCTTGAGAGTTCACCATTTGATATCAGTGTAACGGGCAGTTTTGGCGTTGCCACCTATCCGTCGGAAGGCATTGAATCCAGAGAAGAGCTCTTCAGAAAAGCTGATGACCTTTGCTACAGGGCTAAAAGCGATGGAAAGAATCTTGTAAGGGGATGATGTTTTGCGAAAATCATGGGAATATTATGATGATATTGCAGGCAGGTATGATTATATGTATGAGGAGCCCTATTGGGTTCTTTATCATATGCTTTTGAAACGGCTCATCGAAAGTCACAAAGTCAATGGAAGAATTCTGGATCTGGGAACGGGTACAGGCCGCTGGGCCATCGAAATGGCTCTTCAAGATATGGAAGTTATTGCGGTTGATCCATCTGAGAAAATGTTATCAGTAGCGTCTGAAAAAGCGAAGATGAATGGAGTCAATATCCAATTCATAAAAGCACAGGGTGAAGCCCTTCCGTTCGATGATTGTGAATTTGACGTCGTTCTTGCGATGGGAGATGTTATATCTTATTCTGTTTCTCCAGAACGGCTTCTATCGGAAATTAATAGAGTTCTGAAAAAAGGTGGAAAACTGTTGGCTACAGTTGACAACGGGTTTGCATTTTTGCAGGATTTCATATCCAACATTGAATTAAAAAACGCTGAAGAATTTTTAAAGAGGAAAAAGGTGCTGATCGGTGACAGTACGGTGAGTCGTATCCACTTTTATACAAGACCGTTCTTCCCGGAAGAACTCGAATCTTTGCTGAAGGGAAACAACTTTGAGCTTGTGGACATGGCTGGCATGGTAGTTTTTACGCCTTATGATGAGATGAAACTTGCGAGAAATCTTGACAGAGTTCTGGAGTGGGAATATCGATATTGTAGGGATATGAGACTTCTTGGAAGGGCAGAGCATATATTTTTAGCTGCGGTGAAAGGATGATATGAATATGTCTAAGGATAGCTTTAAGAATCTGTTCAGTACTTTCCTTCTGATAGCATCTGTGATAGCCTTTTCCTTTTCTATTTTTTCAATAATGAAGCTCGATGGATTCGAAGAAAGATTGAATGCTCTTGAATTAAGTACTTCTGAGAAAATTGATAAGCTTTCCAAAGGACTTAATGAGGAAATCGGAGCGATCAAACGCCTCATTTCAGGAGGAGGAGTGATTGAAAAATATCTTGTAGCCCGAAACTTTCTTGAAAACTCTGAGAATGATTTGAGATTGATTCTAACCGAGCTACAGGAAAACCCTGAAAGACCGTATTTCCGAATCTTCGTAGCGGGGAGCAGCGAAGTGTGGATAGGGTTCAAAAACAATGCAAAAGATAAAAAATATGTATATCAAAAGAATTTCAAACCTGGACTCTCTGAAGAAAAGTTCTTTTATCTGAAAGCTCCATTACTCGAAACAGGTTACACGGTAACCCTGACAAAAGATACTTATATAAGGACTGCTATGCCCGATTCCGTGTATTTGCTTTTCTTTGGTTTTAACAGTGCCAAGATTGTCAAAATGCCTGATATTGAGGTAAACAACATTTCCAGGGATTTTAACCTGTATGTTCCAGGTAAATAAGGGGGTATTATGTCAAGTAAAAGGGGTACATTTTTATTTACTACAATGGGGGGATTTTTCAATTTCGGATTTTCTGCCATCGCTTTTGGAAGCGCTCTTCCAGCTATCGAGAAGAGTCTCAATTTAGACCATGAAAAGGCGGGAATAATCCTTGCCACTTCTTCGGTAGGCTTTTTTTCAGCAGCTTTATTTACGATGGTCTTTGGGAAAAAGATAGGTGTCTTCAGATCTCTTGTTCTGTCTATGATGATCAATACAATAGCACTTTTTTTCATAACAGGTTCTCGCAGTTTTCTTTTGCTTTTTATCTCATACCTTTTATTGAATTTTGGTAGCGGCTTGCTGGAAATTGATTCAGGTGTGGGAACGTCGATTATTGAAACAAACAACACAGGCTCTATCCTAAATATAATGCATTCGCTTTATGCCCTTGGTGCGATATTCTCGCCAGTGGTTGTCTCTTTGTTTTTAAAGAACGAAAGTAATTGGTGGATTCCTTTTCTTTTAGCTGCATTGAGTAATGGAGTAGTATTGCTTTTTAGCACAGGGTTACTTTTTGGGATTGCTGAACCATTAACCGAAAAGAGTATCGATATAGAGAAAGATGTCAAAGACCCTGGACGAAGAGACGTTTTTTTCTGGCTGATTATGCTAGGAATATTTCTTTACGTTGGATATGAAGTCGGTTTTTCTTCATGGTTATCAGCGTATATTTATGATGTGAAAGAGCTGGATATGCGTGTAGCCGCACTGTTCCCTTCACTACTATGGCTTGGATTATTAATTGGTAGATTGTTGGCAGGTCTTTTTGTAGAAAAGCTTGGCTACAGCAGGTCGATGCTCATCCTAACAGTTATATCTTTTGTATCCTTTTTGTGTTTGCTTCAGGTAGATTCAGCTATTTTGACAGGTTTTCTGGTCTTTGGAATGGGGTTTGGATTTTCTGCGATGTTTCCCACATTGCAAGCGAGTTTATTGAGGAGTAGTGATCTCGATGCCGAAATATCTGTGAGTTCCTTTACATTTGCGGCCTCTTTAGGAGCCACCTTTTCAAGTTATTTTGTCGGTTTTATTGGAAAGCATATGGGTCTTGGCGTGGGCATTTTGTTGATTCTATTTATGATAGTAGCCGAGATATTCGTTGTAATTGGTATACACAGGAGGGAAAAGATTGAAGTGGAAAAAATATGATGTCGTTGTAGTTGGAGCGGGACCTTCCGGCTGTGCGGCGTCGAAGATCTTAAAAAATAGTGGGGCCAAAGTGTTACTTCTAGACAAGTATGGCTTTAAAAAGAACAAAGGCTGTGGTGGAGGAATAACACCAAAGGCTTTAAAGCTAATAAAACAAATTTTTCCCGAGATTGAGTTGAAAGCAAATTCCGTGAACTGTCTTGAAATTCGCTACGTTCACAAAGGCTTGAATAAAGAAGTTTGCAGGTTTTCATTCAGTTCACCGGTGTTTCATGTGGTTTCCCGATCAGAGTTCGATATGAAACTGTTGGAAGCAGTTATAAATAATGGCGTGAAATTCAGTCGTGAAAGGGTTCGTTCGTTAAAAGAACATGAGGATGCTATTGTGGTTGAAACTGATAATAGTTGCTATCTGGCGGATTATGCAATTGTTTCGGCTGGAATTTTTGGTTCATCGCTCCTCTCCCGAGAATTCAGTCAGAAATACTCTCTTATAGTTCACCGTAAGGCCAAAAAAACTTCTGAGGAGGCGGCGTTGACTTTCTTTGAAAACGGTTATGCATGGTATTTTCCAGGTTTTGAGCACGCATCAATGGGAGCGGGTGTGTATATCGAGGGGAAAGAATCTTTTATGTTGTCGAAGAATAACTTGATGTTGGCATCATACATGGATGAGGATCTGAAAATTACACCGATCCCCTCCTTCTCTCTGGAATTTCTCTATGAGGTTAATAGATTCATGGAAGGTTGCCTTGTTGTTGGTGATAGTGCCGGATTCGTTGATAGTTGGACGGGTGAGGGTATTAGCTACGCTCTGTATACCGGAGCTATAGCAGCCAGGACCATCCTGAAATATAGGAAAACACGACTTAATGAGAGATTTCTCAACAACACACGTCCAATAATGGAAAATCTCGTGATGGCTTTAGGCCTGCGCAATAGCTTTATCAGAAATTTTCCGGATAAAGTTGAGCTCATCAGAGACAAGAGATTCGCGAGGCTGCTTTTCTCGTATCTTTCAAGCTTTTCAAAAAATCTCTTTAGACTCGTTCTGAAGAGTTATTTAGTACCTCGCTCGAAAGTACAAATCGTATGATTAATGTGCTTTATAATGAGAATGGGGGAATATCATGTTCATAAATGGAAAGAGTGTAAAAAGCCTTATAGAACTAATCAGTGGCTATACACGTTCGCGGGGCAGTGCTTCTTACCGCGAATTATTGGAAAAGTTGATCGCTCATCTTGTAGCTTCAGGAGTCCCATCTGATTCGATTTATGTAAAGGAATACGCCTGTGATGGCAAAACACGATATGGAAACTTCACTTCAACAATGATTTGGGAGCCTGTAAGTGCTGAACTCTGGATATCCAAGCCAAAAGAAATGTTCATCACTTCCCTTAGGAACTCCCCCAATGCCCTGCTTTTTGGAAGTGCTCCGACTGGTGGTAGGGTCGAATTACCACTTGTTGAGTATGAAGGCCCCGGTGATTACTCAGGTAAGGCAGTTCTCGCGAAAGAACATCCTATGAAGCTTTTCAAGGAAACAGTCGTTAAAAGCGGTGCGAAAGCCATCATTGTTAGTTATATGCGAGGCAAATGCCCAGAGATTGGAAGGGAACCTGAAAGTAATCCCAACGTTGTGAACTACTTAAGCATCCCTAGCACACAGAAGGATTTTGAATATGGTGCTTTTGGCTTTTCGGTTTCGGAGAAGAAGTACAATTTGTTAAAGGAACACATTAAAGGGGGGAATGCCTGGATAACAGCAGAGGTCGATGTAAAGGTTTCAAAAGGATCGCTTCAAGTTCTGGAAATCGATTTAACCCGCGGCAGCCACATGTCTTACGCTTTGATTACCGCTCATCTATGTCATCCGTATCCTGGGGCGAATGACAACGCCAGTGGAGCCGCACTTGCAGTAGAAATCGCAAAGATAGTGGCACTATCAGAAGGATTTCCGCCGATAAAGATTGTACTCCTTCCAGAATTTTATGGTAGCGCACCATATGTGCTTGAACTGAAGAAGAACCATGAGCTCCCATCTTTATCTATAAATCTCGATATGGTCGGGGAAGATCAAACTAAAACGGGAAGTTCGATGCTTTTAACAGAAACACCCCCTGTATTGCCGAAGAGATTTGATTTCATAATCGAATATTTCTTACTAAAAAACATTCGGCGCTGCGATGGAATCCCAGTTAAGAAGTATTATCGAATCCCATACAGTGCAGGGTCAGATCACAGCGTATTTAGTGCGATGGGAATCAGCTCGCCGTTTTTAGGCCACTTGCCCGATCGCTTTTATCACACTGATGCCGATAACCTTGATAAAGTGGATTGCGGAGAGCTGGAATGGATTGGTAATTCAGTTCTAGAAAGCCTTCAAAATATATCTTCACCCAGGTTAGAGGTGGATTTGTACGTAAAATCTAAAGCCATATCGGAGTTTGTCTTTTACTGTGAAAAAATGAAGGAGAAACCGGGGAGCAAGGAACTTTTCAAGGTATTCCTCCAATCTTATGAAGCTGTGAAGTATGGATTTAGTTCTCTGTATAGTGAAAACGCATTTATCTCTTCTGTCACCCCGCTACTACCGAAGTTTGAAGGTTCAATAGGTTTTGACTGGCTCAGCGATTTGCCAGAAGGGATCTTAAAACCTCTAAAGCAGAATGTTACATCATTGGCCGAACTGATTACTGTGGTAGCAAATATAATTGGAAGCAGGGAATCGGCAGAATTGTTCGCTTCCATTTATTATGATCTTCCCCAGGATAAAGTATCTGAATTTGTACAGTTTTTAATCGATAAAGGCTATTTTGTGGAGGGAGAGTTTTGAGTCAAATAATTGTTTCTGGTGGAAAGAGGCTTCAGGGAAGTGTGAAAATAAGCGGATCAAAAAACGCTGCACTGCCAATACTTGCGGCAACTGTTTTAATTGACGAATCCGTAACGATAAAGAATGTTCCGGAACTCCGTGATGTTAATACCATGCTTTCAATCCTTCAGAGGATCGGGAAAAAAGTGTCTTTTGAGCATGGTGTGGTTCGTATAGAACCAGGAGATATTATTGTTGGGACTGTACCATATGATCTCGTGGGGAAGATGAGAGCTTCTTTCAATCTTTTCGGTCCTCTTGTTATGGCCTGCGGTTGGGCAAAAGTCGGTAAGCCTGGCGGATGCAACATCGGCCAGCGACCCGTGGATTATCATATAGAGGGGTTGAAACAGCTTGGCATAAAAATAACCGAAGAACACGGAGACGTCCACGGTGAAATACCAGATATGTTCAAAAGTCACATTGAATACACGCTCCCCTTTAGAAGTGTCGGAGCAACGGAACAATTGATGACAACAGCTGCGCTCATGAAAGGTTCGAAGATCGTAATAAAGAACGCTGCTAAGGAACCAGAAATCGTCGATCTGCAGAACTTTCTGAATAAAGCTGGAGCCAGAATCTCGGGTGCTGGAACCGACACAATACGCATCGAAGGGGTTGAAAAACTCAAAGGCACAGAATACCGGGTGATCCCCGACAGGATAGAAGCGGGGACATATCTTCTGGCAGGTGTTATAACTCGGGGCACTGTTATCGTTGAAGATGTGGTACCAGATCATCTCACAGCACTCTTGAATGCTCTCAATATGATGGGAGTGAAGGTCGAAATTGGGAAGAATTCGGTTAAGGTTGAAGCTTCAGGGAAATTAAAACCCGTTCATGTCAGTGCGGAACCTTATCCTGGCTTTCCCACAGATTTACAGCCTATACTCACCGCGGTTTTAACAACTGTAGAAGGTGAATCGGTCATCGAGGAGCTTGTGTTCGAAAATAGGTTCGGGTACGTCGATGAAATAAATAGGATGGGTGCACAAATTAAAGTCAAAGATAGAAGAGCTTACATAAAAGGCATAGATAAATTAAGTGGGACGGACATAAATGCTCCAGATATCAGGGCTGCTGCTGCTCTAGTTATCGCAGGCATGGCTGCAGATGGGGAAACAACAGTTCATAATGCAGGCCACATTTTCAGGGGTTATGAAAAGCTCAGGGAAAAATTCATGGCCCTTGGTGCGTATTTGAGGGTCTACCCGGATGAGGAGTGAAACACTATGACATACCCGACTTATCTCGCTGCCCTTGAAAATGGACAAATCGATGAACTCATAATGAAACTCGATCATCAGGTTGAAAATTGCCAGCTTTGTCCAAGAAAATGTATGGTAAACAGGAAGCGAAAAGTTGGTGTCTGCGGCCAACGTAATAACGCAAGAATTGCAGCCAGCGTTCTGCACTTTGGTGAAGAACCACCGCTAGTTGGAAAGGGAGGAGCCGGTGCAGTCTTTTTCAGCGGTTGCTCAATGAAGTGTGTGTACTGTCAGAATTTTGGTTTCAGCCAACTCAATAATGGTAAGGAGCTCAACGATATAGAGCTTGGAGAACTATTCCTGAAAATTCAGGAACAGGGTGGTGAAACTCTCGACCTTGTGACACCAACACCTCATCTCCCTTCAATAATCAGAGCGCTTAAATATGCTGCGGAACGAGGGTTTAAACTTCCTCTTATATACAATACTAGTGGCTATGAGAAGGTCGAGATTTTAAAGATGCTAGAAGGCATCGTCGATGTTTACCTTGCCGATATTCGTTACACATCCGATTCAATAGGAATGAAATACTCAAAGATACCTGATTATTGGACAGTTACAAAAAGAGCAATAAAAGAGATGTACAGGCAAGTTGGACCCTTTAGATATATAGATGGAGTGAAACGAGGACTGATAGTGAGGCATCTGGTTCTGCCTGAAAATCTCTCAGGTACAGAAGAGATGTTTGAGTTCCTAACTTTTGAGGTATCCTTATCTGTACCGATATCACTGATGTCCCAATACAGACCAGTCTACAAAGCAATGGAATACCCGGAAATCGCTAGAAGAATATCCGTGCAAGAATACGAAAAAGCCCTTGAGCTGATGGAGCACTATGGATTCGATGGCTGGATGCAGCATTTTAATGATGATGAAGTCTACCGGGTTAAACCCTTAAGGAGGAAAATATGATTTTTTTCTTTTCATTTTTAATCTGGATGATGTTGGCACCTTCGTTAAATCCAGGCAATCTATTTTTCGCTCTTTCTTCCGCGGGTATTTCATGGCTTTTTGGTCGAAGGATCATCCCGAAAGGAAATGGTTATAAAGTATTGACCAAATTGGTTTCTAGATACCCGATAGCGGTTTTTCAGGGTTTTAGGTTGCTTTTAAATCGTCGTTATTTTTCAATCTCAGAAACAATTTCACCTGATAACAGAATAGACGAGTTCGGAAAAATCGTCTCCATAACGTTAACACCGGAAGAATTAGTTGTGTTCAAGGATAGGAATAAACTTATCGTCCATGAGGTGAAAAAGGAATGATAACTTACACGGCACTTGCTGTCGCGATTTTTTCTGTTTTAATCCTCTTTTTCTATTCGAGGGGTAGGAGTCCATGGAAGCTCCTTGTAGCTTATTCATCGATAACAGTGAAGGTGCTCGTGCTACTTATTTTTCTGGAACTTTTGTTTGAGATCAGATATCTTTCAGAAATAATCCTTATTTTTCTTTTTTTAAACAGCGGTGGAACGATAATAGCTGCTTATTTTTTGGGAGTGAAGGATAATAAATGAGAGTATTTGCATTTTTCTTTTTCTTTAGTGGATGTTTCCTTGTTTTGATTGGTACTTTGAGAGCCGTGTCTGCTCATGGTATAGTTCAAGCATTGCATTTTCTCGGGGCTTCCGACACTGTTGGGTTGAGTTTATTGGCACTTTCAGCCTTCTTTTTTGGACTCGTGTCGTTACTCGAAATGTTGGTATTGATGGGAATACTCGTTGTTTCTGGTCCGGTGGTTTCTCATGTTATCGCCAGGGCTTTTTTGAGTTCCCGGAGGAGATAAGATGCTCTTTGCGGTGGTTGCTTTCTCATGCCTTTACCTTTTGGCTGCACTAGCTATTATAAGCGTGAAAACGAATTTTAAAGCTGTTATATGGTATGGAATTCTTGGTTTTTTTTCTTCCATAGTAATGCTTTTGCTCGGGGCTCCTGATGTTGCGTTGACTCAATTTACTGTCGGTGTAACCCTTGTTATTCTCGTTTACATCATGGCAATTCGAAAACAACGAAGGGTAAGAATCGGATACATTTCCACGCCACATATGATCTATAAGCGGAATGAGGAACTCAACGGGCTGGAATGGGAAATTATTTCCAGAATACAGGGACTCGAAGGATACCACATAGAACCTTTTGAGTTTGAAAATATCCAAAAAGCTCTCGAAGCCCTGAAAACAGGAGCGGTTGATATCGTTTGTGGCGGTTTGACAAATGAAAGCGTTGAGGATTTACAATTCTTCGTGAAAATCCCCTATCTCGAAACCATCCTTTTCAAAATTGGGGACAAGGAAGTCGACTATCTTCATCTCAAATCTCTGAGAAAAACTGAAGAAAAGATCGAGGCAATTCCTACGCGCAAGACACACTATATTTTCCTATTGGCTGAGGCTGCTGAGGATTTGAAGAACTTTATAATATCTGATTTAGATGAACTTGAGGCATCCGGAGAACTCAAAAAAATAGTGGAGAGATATCTATGAATCCAAAAAAACTTGCCGCAATTGTCCTTGTTGTATATATTTTTGCTTTACTTATTTTCCAGATTGATTTCTTAATCGCTGGAGCCGTTGAGATGGTCGAAGGAAAAATTGAAACCCTTGTGGAAAAGGTAAGAATTCCAAATGCAGTTACCACTGTTTATCTTCAATCTAGAGTTTACGATACACTCTTTGAAGTGATCGTCTTTTCAGTTGCTGTTGTTGGTGTCACAAGTATGCTGAAGTCAGAACCCAGGAGCGAAATATCCGAACAAACGGTTTTTGGGACGGCTGAAGTGTATAGCTCTGGAATCGTTGCTATTTCTATTACCGTTTTCCTTTATGTGGTTCTTAATGGTCATCTTTCACCCGGTGGAGGCTTTGCCGGCGGAGTAATACTTGCCAGTAGCATCATTCTCTACGGAGTTTCATCAAATTTTATAAAGGCGTTATCGCACTATGAGAATATGCGTGTGAAGATCGTAGAAAATCTTGCGCTAATAATTATCCTATCGATCATGACGATGTGCGTTACTTTTCCTGACTTTGTTCTTTCTATAAATGAAAATCAGAGTTACGGCAGTATTCTGAGTGGCGGAGTGATTCCGCTGGTAAATCTTTTAATAGGCATCAAAGTCTATGCAGGTTCGTGGAAGATGGCAAGTGAGTTCGTTGTCAGAAGGGGGACGTTATGATAAGTGAAGCAGCTGTATATGCCTCGTTGATCGGGGTCTTTCTCGGAACATTAGGCATGCTTTTGACACCTAACATGATAAAAAAAATACTGGCACTTGGTATTGTAGAAACTTCGGTCACGCTTTTCTATACAGCAATATCTTCAATGAGTGGTACCAGAGCCCCGATAATTTCCTCTTTGCCCATGGAAGAGCTCCAGTTTGCAGACCCTATACCTCAGGCGGTAATAATAACCAGCATAGTTATAGGTTTTACAATTTTAAGCTTATTGCTTGTTTTCACTATAATGCTTCACAATAGATATCACACGGTTGATGTAATTCTGATAGAAAAGATCCTAGAAGGAGAGGAAGAATGATTGTTAACATAAGCTTGATCCCGCTTTTTCTGGGTGGCTTGTCGTTAATACTTAACCGTCATAAGCGAATTACCATAGGTTTGACATTCGTATCGATGCTACTTTCAGTATTAATATTGGTTCTTAATCTCGGGAAAAATTTCGAGACGGTGATAGGAGATTGGGGAGCATTGGGCATATCCATAGGGTACGATGAGATTGCCTTACCTTTCCTTTTGGCCGTGGTAGTAGTTCTTTTTGCGGTGTTTATGAATTCTCTTCACAAGAACTACGATGGTTTTTTTTATGCCCTTATAACTCTACTTCTAGGCTCATTGAATGCTGTTTTCATAACGCGGGATTTGTTCAATGTTTATGTTTCTTTTGAACTTGCGTCGATAATTGGATTTATATTGATAGCTTATGGTAGAAAAGGCAGACAAATTTGGGCTACGTTGAAATATATGCTAATTTCAGCTCTTGGGTTCAATTTCTATCTCATCGGAATAGGACTCGTTTATATGCGGAGCGGTACCTTTTCTTTTTCCGCTATGGATAATATGGATAAGCTACCAGCTATGCTTATATTCGTTGGTCTTTCCGTTAAATCAGGTTTGTTTTTGCTTTCGATGTGGCTCCCAGATGCGCATGCTAACGCTGTAACTGAGATCTCTCCGATACTTTCCGGGTTAATGGTTAAAATAGAGGATTATCTCGTAATACGTTTTCTTCAATACGGTTCTTTTGAATGGCTCAGAGGAGTTTATCTCATAGTGGGTTCCATCAGTGCCGTAGCAGGTGTGATTTTTGCGATGAATGCTAGAAAAGCAAAAGATATTTTAGCCTATCACACTTTTTCACAGATTGGATTTATAATTGCTGCAAGTAACATTGCCGCAGCATGGCACGCTTTTAGCCATGCTGTTTTTAAGGGACTTCTTTTTATGACGGCAGGGAACATTTATGAGAGACTTGGAACTCAAAAGGTTGAAGAGTGGAACGAGAAGATAAGCCGGAAGGAATATATTCCCCTCCTTGTCGGATCAGCTGCCATAATCGGAGCGCCTTTGACGTCTGGCTTCGTTACAAAGAATGAAATTATGGATTCCATCATTGGGCCAGCTAAATATCTTCTGGTCATTGCTTCTGTTGGAACGGTAATTAGTTTCGCTAAGTTCGTTTTTGTGCGTACTTCTAAAGAGAAGGTCAAATTATCCTGGAATAGCCAACTCGCTTCCATGATAATGATTTTCACGATCTTTGCTCATGGAATACTCGGCTTTGATTCACATCATGTTCTGGATGCCTTGGTGATGATCACGGCTGGGATTCCACTATATTTTGTACTGAAAAGGTTCTTCAAGCCCCTACCCAAAACTTTCGAAAGACTCGATAACGCTCTGTTGATTTACCTCGTGTTCTTCGCTGTGATGGTAACATTTATCATTTAGAACTGCTGTTGAAATATGATGTACGGCTTCATGAGAAAATGGATGAATTCATTGCCGGTAGATCTCGAACGTCTCGATGTTAATCTTTTGTCGTGTGATATTTCTTGCATTAATTCTCAGTATTCTGGTTGCCAGCACTTGAAATTACCGCTCGTATGCTTTATAATATTGCTGTGTACGCCCGTAGCTCAACTGGCAGAGCGGCGGTCTCCAAAATCGTAGGCTGGGGGTTCGACTCCCTCCGGGCGTGCCATCAAAGGGGACAAAGTCCCCTTTTTTATATTATTGTCGGTTGTGCGTGAAGTTAGAGAACCATATTTACCTCTTCCCAAGTTATTTCACCAATCCAATATTCATCCGTTGCTCTTATTATCCCATCATCATCCATAATAAATATTCTTTCAGCTGTTTGATGTCCGTATAGTAAAAGCATTTCGCTATCATTTATCACGTACAACCAGTCCATGTCCTCCTTCAAGGAATTGCTTGAGTGTTGCGGGCTCATCTACAACTTCCAAACGACTTTCGCTTCATCGGGAGAAATTGAAAATATCCTGTAGTTTCCATCCTCAATGAGTATTTTTTGGTCAAATACAAAAATGACAAGCTATTCAAAGAGAAGCATTTTCAGATATATCCTAAGAGATATTTTAACTTTTGTCGTTCTTTCTTCATGATCATTTTTGAGTCTCCTATTGCTGATTACCTCAGAGATCGAGGATTTTATGATCATCAAGAATCAAGAGCGATTCCATAGGGGTGGTCCTTTTTATGTGCTATGAATGTCGCTCAATAAACAGTCGTTTCATTAGCTGACGCTCCGTTGGTTGACTTTCAGACAACAAAATTCATTGTTTTTCTGCTCTATGGTGCTAAAGTTAGATAGGGGGATTTTATGGAAAAAATCGTTGAGTTCATACGGAAAACAATAGACAAATACGATTACAAAGGTGCTGTGGTTGGCATTAGCGGAGGCGTTGATTCGGCAGTCACCGCTAGTCTATGCGTTAAAGCCCTGGGCAAGGAAAGGGTTTTAGCTCTGTTATTGCCTGAAAGGGATTCTTCGCCGGACAGTTTAAAGCTCGGAGTTGGTTTTTGTAACTGGTTGGGGATTTCCTACCAAATTGTTAAGATCACTCCAATCCTTAGAGTCCTGGGTGTATACAAATTGCAACCGCCAGCTTTCTTAATCCCATACAGTATCAAAAAACAGTACGCTCTAAAGAAGTGGGAAGTTCAGGGAGGTGCAAAGGTTTTTATAAACGACCTGAAGAACACAGGCGATGACGAAATGAGAAGGGGCATGGCCTATTATCGGGCCAAACACAGGGTCAGGATGTGTGTTCTCTATCTGGAAGCGGAGAAAAAAGGGTTCGCTGTTGTTGGAACCACGAATAGAACAGAATATTTGACAGGTTTTTATGTTAAATGGGGAGATGATGCCACCGACATTGAACCTCTTCTTCACCTTTATAAAACCGAGGTCTTCGAACTGGCAGAAAAACTGGGGATACCAGAAAAAATTGTTAAAAGGCCCCCTTCTCCCGACTTGATTCCGGGCCTCACTGATGAAGCAGCTATGGGGATTAGCTATACCGAACTCGATAGGATTTTGAAGAAGTTCGAAACCGGCGCTTCCCTTGAAGATGAACCCCAGGACAAAGTCAGTAAAGTAAAGGCGCTTCTGGAAGCGGCGAAATACAGAAATGTGAGAATGCTTTCACTGGAAAGGGGCGGTTCTGCTTGAAAGGGATTCTGATCTTTTTCCTCCTGACTTTTACATTTATCGGCTTTTCCTGCGAAATAGGTTCTAATATATTGAGAGTTGGCGAAGTATTACTGGGCATTGGGAGCGTAACTTACATCCACGAATTCAATCACGTTATAGGTGCCTATTTGACTGGAGCTTCAGATGCAAGAATAGTCAGGTATAACTTTTTCTCGGGTTATACAAGCTGGTACTGGTCAGAAACACCAAATGAAATTCAAAGGCTCATTCCTTACACCAGCGGTTTTCTTTTGAACAGAATCTGGGCAGAATGTATTTTCCGTCTAAATGTAAAGCATGATCCGTATTATGACATCATCTATCTGTTGATGAGGCTGGATTTTCCAAAGTATCTGCTACTTTCCAGCTACCGGGAGTTTGTTCTGAACGCCCATCCTGCGGGAGATGATATTGAGAACAGCGTCGTTTCTTTGCTGAAGATAATCATGGGACCGGGAGTAGTTGAGAAGGAAAGATTCCTCTTTTACAAGCGATTTACTTACTTAACACTTCTGTTCTTTGAAGGTATCGATCTCTTTCTGGATAGAGAGGAGCTTTCTTCTTCGCTAAAGAGCGTTCTAAGCAGTGAATCAAGGTGTGATGACTTAAAAAGGAAAGAGCGCCTTCATTTCTCCTTCTACGGGCTCACTTTTACGCTTGATTTCCGCTTCTGATGTGCTTTGTAAATGTTTGGATATCTGGTAATATATATATGTACACCATAACCCATTAATTCACGGTGGGAGGAATTTTGATGGAAATTGGTATTTTTGGATTACCCATGAGCGGGAAAAGCACCATTTTTTCATTGTTGACAGGTACTTCTTTAGAGGAACGTGTTCATAAGAGCGAAGCCTATACAGGCGTTGCTAAGATACATGATGAAAGGGTAGAACGACTGTCGGAGATATTCAATCCTAGGAAAATGATCTATGCAACCCTCTCTTTTGTTGATATACCGGGGTTTGATCTTTCAGCCAACCGTAAAGAAAAGAATCGAGTATTCCAGTTTATACAGAATTCTGATGCTCTTCTCGCAGTGGTAAGAGCGTTTGAAGATCCCTCAGTACCCTGGCCAGTAGGTGCTGAGACACCTACAAAGCAGCTCGAACTGATAAAATCTGAATTGCTTCTGAGAGATCTCGAAGTCGTAGAAAATAGGCTCAACAGGCTCGAAGAGAACTCAAAAAAGAAAAAGCTCACACCTGAAGAATTGAAGGAAAAAGAGATACTCCAGAGAGTCATTGAAGTCCTCGAAGAAGAACAATTCGTATCGCGGGCGGAGCTCTCGGAGGAGGAATTAAAGCTCCTGGGTTCTCTATCATTGTTCACGGCGAAACCCATAATAGTTGTTGCTAATCTCGATGAATCCCAGTTTTCTGCCGGTGATTACTCTGACAGGGAGAAATTAATAGAATCCTGCAAATCCGAAGGATTTGCTTACATAGAACTGTCTGGAAAAATTGAACAAGAACTCAACGCCCTTCAACCAGAAGACAGGGAACTCTTTATGGAAGAGCTTGGTATTGAAGAGAGTGGCATACAACGACTTTCCCAAGTGGTGTATGCTCATGTTGGGTTGATCTCTTTTTTGACGGTGGGTGAAGACGAAGTGAGGGCTTGGACTGTTCACAGGGGAGCCACAGCCCTGGATTGCGCAGCGAAAATCCACACTGATCTCGCAAAGAAATTTATAAAGGCTGAAGTGATCTCCTACGAAGATTTCATGCTAGCCGGGAGCATGCACGAAGCCAAGACCAAAGGTTTGTTACGGCTCGTTGGAAAGGATGAGAGAATAAATGACGGTGACATCGTACATATCAGAGCAAATGCTTAGTCTGTGCGATACACATACACATTTGGCATTCAATCATTTCGATCACGACAGAGACAACATCTTGAAGCAACTTGAAGATGGCTATCTGAAGTTTCTAATAGAAGTCGGGACAACATTAGAAGATTCAAAAAGGGCCATCGAACTAGCTTCTCGGTCAGAAAAAATCTTTGTTGCTGTGGGTGTACATCCTCATGAGAGTTCAGGAGTTACAGATGGTTATCTCAATGAACTCAAAAAGCTTGCTAAAAAAAGTACTGTTGTAGCTATCGGTGAAGTTGGACTCGATTATTTCAGAGACTTATCGCCAAGAGAAATTCAACAAAAGGTCTTTTATGAACAGCTTTTGCTCGCTCAAGAACTTGATATGCCAGTAGTCATCCACATCAGAGACGCATACAATGAAGCCTATGAAATCTTGAAGAAGTTTAGCGGGAAACTCAGGGGCGTTATCCATGCGTTTTCAGGCACACTGGAAGACGCGCTTAGGTTCACAGAACTTGGATTTAAACTCGGTATTGGAGGTCCAATAACCTATCCAAAAAACAACAAATTCAGAGAGATTGTAAAAATACTACCGATAGAGACGCTTATACCAGAAACGGATTGTCCGTATCTTCCACCGCAGCCATACAGGGGAAAGAGGAATGAACCGGCTTACGTTCGTTTCGTTATTGAAAAAATTTCCGAACTGAAGGATCTGCCTGTTAGAACTTGTGCCGATATCCTTTGCGCAAATGCGGCTAGCCTTTTCAGCCTGGATGTTTAGGAGGGGGTTACTTCATGGATAAGATCAAAGAGTTCAGAGAATTCAGAGAAAAAATGAACAAAAGGATTCTGGAAACAGGCGATATCAACACAAAGAGATTCTTTTCGCTCGATTCAGCCGTGTACAGGGAAGGTATCCTTGACTCCAAGACGAAAGAATTACTAGGTCTTGTTGCGTCCATGGTGTTGAGATGCGATGATTGCGTTACATATCACGTTCTGCAGTGTAAATCTCTCGGAGTCACCAGGGCTGAATTTATGGAAGCCTTCAACATCGCGCTGGTGGTGGGAGGTTCAATAGTTATACCTCACTTTAGACGAGCAGTTGCTCTCCTTGATGAGTTAGAAGGAGAGGATTAAAATGGCTAACAGACTTTTCCTTTTTGACGGTACTGCTATTGTTTACAGGGCATATTTTGCTATTGATGTTTCACTGACAAATTCAAAGGGTGAGCCTACCAACGCTCTCTTCGGAACGGCGAGAATGCTGGCAAAATTCATCAAAGAGAAAATGCAAGATGGAGATTACGCTCTCTTTGCTTTCGACAGAAAAGAGGCAACTCACAGACATAAGATGTTTGATGAATATAAAGCCACGCGAAAGGAAATGCCGGATGCACTCGTCTCCCAACTTCCGTGGATTCCTGAAATGGTAGAAGGCTTTGGAATAAAGTTCCTCTCCATCCCCGGCCTTGAAGCGGATGACATAATCGCAACCGCAGCCACGAAGTTCAAAGATAGAGTTAATGAAGTCATTATAGTTTCGGGTGATAAAGATATCCTCCAGCTTATAGACGATGGGGTTAAAGTGTTGCGCTTTGTAACGGGCCTTACAGACTTTCAGGAATATGATGAGAAGAAGGTTGTTGAGGTGTTTGGATTTCCTCCTTCCAAATTACACGACTATCTCACCCTGGTCGGTGATAACTCGGATAATATACCCGGAGTAAAAGGAATAGGTGAAAAGACAGCCAAAGATCTTCTGAAAAAATACGGCTCAATAGAAAACATCTATTCCAATATCAGACAATTATCTCCTGCTTTAAGGAGAAAGCTGGTAGATGGTAAGCAATCGATGGAGCTTTCAAAAAAGCTCATAAAACTCGTAGTAGATGCTGATCTGAAGGTATCACTTGACGAACTAAAATATACCGGACCGGATAAGGAAAAACTCCGGGAAGTTTTCATGAATATGGAATTTGCCTCTTTGATCAAAGAATTTGGACTGTATTCTAATGCGATGGAGGAGAGAAAAAACGGAGAACAAGAGTACAAATTGATTTCCTCGGATGAAGAACTTCGGACTTTTTGGGAAATGTTGCGGAAAAGTTCCTTCGTTTCTATTGACTTTGAGACGACATCTCTTGACCCACATCAGGCCGAAATTGTTGGAATATCTTTTTCTTTTGAAGAAGGGAAAGGATATTATCTCCCCGTGGGGCACGAGAATGCGGAATGGCAACCTGAACGTGAAACTGTTATATCAACCTTGAAAGAGATACTGACGCACCCGGGCTTGAAAATTGTGGGACAGAACCTCAAATTCGATTATGAGATAATGAAAAAGCATGGTATTAATCCCGTAGTTCCTCATTTTGATACGATGGTCGGGGCATATCTGCTCAACCCGGATTCAAAACGGTTCAATCTTGATGACCTCGCTTTAAAGTATCTGGGATATAGGACGCAATCCTTCGAAGAACTTATGAAAATAAATCGGCTCGGGGACGACTTCTCAAAAATCCCGCCAGTGGAAGCTGCTCGTTACTCTATCGAAGACGCCGACATAGCTTTGCGGCTCTACAGGGTTTTGTCAACAAAGTTATACGAAACAGGTCTCGATAGGGTTATGGAAGATATCGAAATGAAGCTTATTCCGGTTCTTGCAGACTTAGAACTTAATGGTATTTATATTGACGCTGACAGACTCTATGAACTTTCAAAGCAGTATCAAAAAAAGCTAGATATTCTCCTGAGTGAGTTGTTTGAGCTTGCAGGAGAAAACTTCAATCCCAATTCTCCTTCTCAAGTAGCCAAGATACTCTTCGGAAAGCTAGGCCTTACACCTCCTAAGAAAACAAAGCAGGGAGCATATTCCACGAGTGCGCAGGTACTCGAGTCTATTGCTGATGAACATCCCGTGGTTGAGAAGCTCCTTGAGTACAGAAAGTACCAAAAATTGAAATCCACTTACCTCGATACGCTTCCGAAGTTGATTAACCCCATTACAGGTCGGATACACGCTAGCTTTCATCAAACAGGGACAGGCACCGGTAGGTTGTCGAGCAGTAATCCCAACGTTCAGAATCTGCCAATAAAAGATGAAGCCGGTAAAGAGATCAGGCGTTGCATAGTCCCGCAAAGAAAAGGATGGAAGATCGTTAGCGCTGATTACTCTCAGATAGAACTCAGGGTTCTCGCACATTGCAGCGGCGACGAACAACTCATTGAAGCCTTCAAGCACGAAGAAGATATACATGCTCTTACAGCTTCGAGACTCTATGGTATAACTGTAGATTCTGTAACTGAAGAAATGAGGAAAGTAGGTAAGATGGTAAATTTTGCCATCATATATGGTGTTTCTTCCTATGGCCTCGCAAGAAGGCTAAAAATACCGTCGAAAATCGCCGAAAATATGATCTCTAATTATTTTAACGCTTATCCAGGTGTAAGAAAATATATACATGAAACCATTGAAGGAGCCAAAGCAAAGGGCTATGTAACCACTCTTTTCGGTAGGAGAAGGGAGATACCGCACTTTCGTACAAAAAATAAGACACGCATACAGGAAGGAGAGAGGATCGCCATTAATACACCCATACAGGGAACCGCTGCTGATATCATGAAACTCGCAATGATTAGAGTAGATGAACTTGTCAAAGAAGCGGGACTTAAAGGGTTTGCAATCTTACAGGTACACGACGAACTTGTTTTTGAAGTTCCAGAAACAGAAGTCAAAAAAATCTGTGATATACTCCATAAGGGTATGACTGAAATCCTCGAACTGAGAGTCCCTTTGAAAGTGGATATCAGTGTCGCTAACTATTGGGCGTGAAGTGAATGAAGGAAAAGAAATTTGGTTTTAAACAGTTTGGTATGTTGAACATGGTTTTCCAGTTCGGGATTGTGGTCATATCCAATGTTTTTGTCGGTGGATTGATAGGATACTTGTTGGTAAAATACGCAAATCTAGGAAAAATCTGGCTCGTCCTTTTTTTTATGCTCGGAATCTTTTCGGGACTGTATCAGGGAATCAGATATTTGCTGAAAGAAGCTGAAAAGTATGAAAGAAATAACAAGAGTGGCGATAAAAGAAACGGTGGCTCTGATGATTCTTGCTCTAGTTGAACTGGTATTGTTTTTTCCATTTATGAACGAAGATGTGCTTGGAATCCTTTATGGAACGGCGTTTTCGATTACTGGCTGGTGGCTGATGGTGAAGGATGTAAAAGTTCTGGAAAAAAGAGGGGCTTTATTTAGATTTGGTTTCCTGTTAAGATATTTTCTGTATGCGATTGGATTGGGTACAGCTATGATTTACGGAAAAGTGTTTTTTTTCGGAGCGGTTTTGGGGCTGCTCAACCTTAAGTTTTCGCTTTTCATTTTTGGGAGGTGGTTGAGTGAAAATACAGCTCACTAAATCTGATAAAGTATTTCTGGGAATCATTGTTGCAGGTTACATTGCAATTTTCACCTATATCATCGTCACGGGCTACCAGTTTCCAAAACTCGATGAAAGTGTGGGACAGAGATGGATCTACCAGCTCCCTTTTGGTACCCCACCGTTGAACAGAGTAAACCCGATGACTGTGTTTATGAGCTGGGCTATTATGGTGGGTTTGATAGCTTTTGCCTCTTCAATAAAGGTTTTTACAATCATCCCCGGGAAAAAGCAAAGTTTGATTGAAATGCTTCTCGACTATATTCTGGATTTGACCAAAGACGCGGTTCCAAAAGAAGAATTCGTACGTCCTACGTTTAATATCGCTGCGACTCTTTTTCTGTTTATATTTGTTTCGAATATAATAAGTGGTATTCCTGGAATTCAAGCTGTTCCAAGAAACAATGGGGTAATCTTTACGATATTTGAAGACACGTGGTACACACCAACTTCTGATCTGAATACGAACGCTACTTTTGCGGTGATGGTGCTGATAATCAGCCATGTTTTTGCGATAAAGGCCAAAGGATTTGGACAGTGGGTAAAAGGTTTTTTCGAACCCAATCCCATCATGTTTCCCATGAATGTTATCGGTGAGCTTGCAAAACCTGTTTCCCACTCACTAAGGCTTTTTGGAAATATCATGGGTGGGGGATTGTTGGTTCTAATCATCAGTTACCTCGTTAAATACTTTCTGATGCCCACATTCCTCTGGGGATTTTTCGGGATTTTTGTAGGTAGTATTCAGGCACTCGTGTTTACTATCCTCGCAATTGCTTATATAGGTTCTGTAATAGAATAATTTTGTTTATAAGGAGGTCTGTGTATGGAACTTGGAGATGCATTGGTACAGCTTGGAAAATTCATTGGCGCTGGACTGGCAATGGGTATTGGAGCTATTGGTCCGGGTGTCGGTGAAGGTAACATTGGTGCCAAGGCAATGGAAGCAATGGCAAGGCAGCCAGAACTTATTGGAACTCTCACCACAAGAATGTTGCTCGCAATGGCCGTTACTGAGTCAACAGGGCTTTACTCACTGGTCATCGCATTCATGATACTGCTGGTGGGTTAATCCACCCACCCCGAAAGAAGGGGGTAAAGAAATGATAGAACTTAACCTTACATCGCTCATACAACTCCTGAACTTCCTGGTCCTTTTCTTTGTATTGAAGAAACTTCTTTTTGATAGATTCTTTGATATAGTCGGGAAAAGGCAGGAAATGATTAAGAACGAAATAGAAAAAGCCGAGAAGTTAAGGCTGGAAGCCGAGGAATACAGAGAAAAGCACCGCGAAGAACTCGAAACAGCACATGAGAAAGCTTCTCAGATTATAGCAAGTGCTGAAAAGCAAGCAGAAAAGATTATAAACGAAGCCAAAGAAAAGGCAAAGACGGAAGCAGCTCGAATCATTGCTGCTGCTGAGGTCCAGATTGCTCAGGAAAGAGAACAAGCTGTAAAAGAAATACAGGGAATTGTTATGACTGCGGCTGTTGAAATGGCTCTCAGGATACTCGGAAAAGAAATGAATGAGGAAGCACGAAGGCAATACACGAGGAAGCTAATGGAGAGTCTGGGTGATGAGAGATGAAGTATTCGCCCACGGTCGCATTTAGATACGCTAGGGCGCTTTTTTTGTGTTCTGGTAAAAAAAACGGTGATGAAATTGTTGACGCCTTAAGAACAGCTACCGAGCTTATTGGGAAGCCCGAGGTAAGTGAAATACTGCTTGACCCAACACTTCCCAGAAAAAAGGCATCGGAGATGCTGTTGAAGTTCCTCGGCGAAGTGCCGGAAATATTCAGCCGGTTTATTACGGTTCTAGGAGAAAAACGAAGACTTGAATACTTACCCTATATATTTACGAGCTATGTTAATCTCCTTGCCGAGGCAAGGGGTGAAATAGATGTTGAAGTAGAAACGGCCCTCGAACTTACGGGTGAAGAATACAAAAGATTGAGGAAGTATATACTCGCTAAAACCGGAAGAGAACCCAGTTTTAAAGTAAAGGTAGTACCTGAACTCATTGCAGGCCTTATTTTGAAGTATGAAGATAAAGTTGTAGATATGAGCGTGCTGGGAAGACTCAAAAGAATCAAACAAGGTGCAAGCAGTTAAAATTGGCCACTTGGAGGTGGTTGAGTGAAAATCAGTCCCTCAGAGATCACCAGGATAATAGAGACTCAGATCAAAGATATGGATAAAGAAATAGACTATTTTGAATCCGGAAAGGTTATACAGGTTGGTGATGGTATCGCACGTGCTTACGGGCTTAAAAGCGTCATGTCGAGCGAATTAGTGGCCTTTGAAAATGGCGTTTACGGTATGGCCCTTAACCTCGAAGAGGACAACGTAGGTATCGTCATTCTCGGTGATTATAAAGAGATAAAAGAAGGGGATCTCGTTAAGAGAACAGGCCGGATCATGCAGATCCCTGTCGGTGAAGCTTTGCTTGGCAGGGTTGTAAATCCCCTTGGAATACCTATCGATGGTAAAGACCCAATCGATACAAAGGAGTTCAGACCTGTTGAAGTCAAAGCTCCCGGTGTTGTCCTCAGAAAACCTGTTGATACACCTCTTCAAACAGGTATTAAAGCGATCGATTCCATGATACCCATAGGAAGGGGTCAAAGAGAACTGATAATTGGTGACAGACAAACTGGGAAGACTGCAATAGCTATCGATACCATCATTAACCAGAAAGGCCAGGGTGTATACTGTATTTACGTTGCCATAGGACAGAAATCAGCGGCGCTGGCAAAGATAATTGATAAACTCAATGAAACAGGTGCGATGGAATATACCACCATCGTTGCAGCATCTGCCAGCGACCCGGCAACCCTTGCTTACCTTGCGCCTTATGCGGGTGCTGCAATGGCAGAATACTTCATGTACAACGGAAAAGATGCCCTGGTTATATATGATGACCTCTCAAAACACGCCGCTGCGTACAGAGAACTCTCATTGCTTTTGAGAAGACCACCTGGGCGAGAGGCTTATCCCGGGGATGTCTTTTATCTGCACTCCAGATTGCTTGAAAGAGCAGCAAGACTTAATGAAGAGCACGGTGGAGGTTCATTCACAGCCTTACCGATTATAGAAACTCTTGCAAATGATGTCAGTGCGTACATCCCCACAAACGTTATATCTATCACTGACGGCCAGATATACCTTGACCCGAATCTTTTCTATGCGGGCAATCGACCGGCTATCAACGTTGGACTTTCTGTTTCGAGAGTCGGTGGTTCTGCACAAATAAAGGCTATGAAAAAAATCGCCGGGAGTCTCAGGCTCTATCTCGCTCAGTACAGAGAATTACTAACCTTTGCCCAGTTCGCTACTGACCTCGATCAGGCGACTCAAAGGCAGTTGATCAGGGGTGAGAAGCTGACAGAGCTTCTTAAACAGGTTCAATATACGCCAATGCCTGTTGAGGAACAAATAGCCGTGCTTTACGCAGGAACAAAGGGATTTCTCGACGACATACCCACCGAGAGGGTTTTAGCCTTCGAAAAGGCTCTATTGCAGAATTTGAAGGAAAAACATCCGGATATACTGATTGAAATCAGGGAGGGAAAAGATCTCACAGACGAAATCGAAAAGGCTCTTACCGCAGCAATTGAAGAGGTAAAAGAGTCCTTCCTAAGCTGAAGGTGGTATTGTGAGCAAAGGAAAACTTCGCGCAATTAAAGAGCGAATAGAGTCCACAGAATCAACGATGCAGATCACCCGGGCAATGGAAATGGTAGCCCGGGCAAAGATAAAGAAAGTCGAAAAATCTCTTATTTTTGTTAGAAAATACGAAAGTACTTTAAGGAAGACGCTGTCCATAGTCCGTTCATCTATAAATGAAGTCGAAAAACCCAGCGGAGAAGGTAGTGTTCTACTTGTAATTACAGCGGACATGGGACTCTGTGGAGCGTTCAACAGTGAAATTTTAAGGCTTGCCGATGGAGTATTGGAAAAAGGCGAAATAAAAGCCATCATAACGGTTGGGAATAAATGTGAACAGCACTACAAAGGAAATCCATTGCTCAAAGGGAGTTTTTCAAGATTTTACGATGTACCTGACCCCGACGAAGCTGTCATCATTTGGAACAGGGTATATGAAGCCATGAATGAAGTGAATGCATCTGGACTGAAAATTGTATATAGTAGATTCAAAAATCCCATGGTACAATTACCCGCTATTTATGAAGTCCTGCCTTTTGAGCCTGACGATAATTTCGAAACAAACGAATTATACGATTTTGAACCTGAAATTGATGTTCTTTACGGCGAGCTTCTCGAATCATGGGTGACGTCTGTCATCTTACTGGTGACATATGAAACTAAAGTAGGCGAATTATTTGCCCGGCAAAACGCCATGAAAAACGCCACAGAGAACGCCCAGAAGATGATAGAGCAACTTACCCTTATCAGAAACAAAGTACGTCAGGCAACAATCACTCAAGAAATAATCGAAGTCGTGAATGGAGCCGAGGCTCTAAAAGGTTGATCTGGAGGTGTAAGCGTGGCAAAGAACTCCAAGAAGAAAGTGAAAGCCACCAATGAAGTGAACAAAGGAAAGATCGTGTCAATAATAGGTCCCATTATTGATGTCAGTTTTGAAGGAGCGATATTGCCTGACATTCTCAACGCACTGGAAGTTGAGAACGAGTTTCTCGGAAAGAAAATCATCCTCGAAGTTGCCCAGATAATTGGCGATAATATGATCAGAGCAATCGCTCTCGATTCGACTGACGGACTGGTGAGAGGCCAGGAAGTTGTTGATACCGGGAAGCAAATTTCTGTTCCTGTGGGTAATGAAATACTCGGAAGAATGTTTAATCTGCTGGGAGAGCCCATTGACGAACGCGGTCCGGTAGAAGCGAAAGAACGCTGGGAAATACATAGGGAACCGCCGGGAATAACCGAACAGAAGACAGACATTGAAATACTCGAAACAGGTATAAAGGTAATTGACCTCCTCGCCCCTTTCAACAAAGGTGGAAAAATAGGTTTCTTTGGTGGGGCCGGGGTAGGTAAAACTGTTCTGGTTATGGAACTTATCAGGAATATCGCTATTGAACACAAGGGGCTTTCGATATTTGCCGGAGTCGGTGAACGTACAAGGGAAGGAAACGACCTATGGTTAGAAATGCAAGAAGCCGGTGTTCTCCCAAATACTGCTCTAGTCTTCGGCCAGATGAACGAACCGCCAGGAGCCAGGTTTAGAGTAGGGCTTTCGGCAATTACCATGGCAGAATATTTCCGTGATGTCCAGAAAAAAGACGTCCTGGTGTTCATCGATAACATCTTTAGGTTTGTTCAAGCAGGTTCTGAAGTCTCCGCCCTACTTGGAAGAATGCCGTCCGCTGTCGGTTACCAGCCAACACTTGCCTCAGAGATGGGAAAACTTCAGGAACGTATAACATCCACCAAGAGTGGTTCTATAACATCCGTTCAAGCGATTTATGTTCCAGCCGATGATATTACGGACCCGGCTCCTGCAACAACGTTCAGTCATCTTGATGCTACTGTTAATCTTTCGAGGTCTATCGCAGAGCAGGGACTCTATCCGGCTGTTGACCCCCTTGATTCCACTTCGAAGAATCTCGACCCGACAATAGTGGGAACAGAGCATTACCAGGTTGCGAGGAAAGTACAGGAAGTATTGCAGCGCTACAAAGATTTGCAGGATATCATTGCGATTCTTGGAATGGAAGAACTCTCTGAAGAAGATAAACTCATTGTTAGAAGGGCACGAAGAATTCAGAGATTCCTCACTCAGCCTTTCTTCGTTGCGGAAAGATTCAGCAATATTCCCGGAAAATATGTCCCTATCAAAGAAACTGTACGTGGATTCAAAGAAATCCTTGAAGGAAGGCACGATGACTTGCCTGAACAAGCTTTTATGATGGTTGGCACAATAGATGAGGCGGTAGAAAAGGCAAAAACCCTTGCTGGAGGGCGATAACATGTCTCTCAATGTCAAGATCGTGACGCCCTTTGAGATCAAATGGGAAGGAGAAGCAGACTATCTGGCCTTTCGTAGCACTGAAGGCGGTATGGGTATTCTTCCACAACGTGCCCCTTTGATAACGAAACTCGCCGTAGAACTGGTAAAAATTCAAACTACCGAAGGCAAAACTCTTTTATTTGCGGTTCACGGAGGATATCTTCTAAACACACGCACCGAAACGATTATTGTAGCAGATGCGGTTGAAAGACCTGAAGACATCGATATTCACAGAGCGGAGGAAAAGATATCAAGGGCTCGGGAAATATTGAAGGTTGAGAAAGATACAAAAGAGAAAGCGCGTATCAACGCAAAACTCCAAAGACATATGTTGAGAATCAGGGTCTTCAAAGAAAATGTACGCGGAGGCGGTACAAAATAAACGGGACCTATCGGTCCCGTTTATTTTTAAATGCCGCTATTAGATCGGTCTTTCTTTCTTCTCCTTTTATTAGTCTCGCTATATTCTCTCTGTGCCTGAAGACCGTAAACAGAAAGAACGCGAGTATCCACAGACCGGCTTCCTTACCTGCTATGAAAAATACGATGACATCCATAACAGCCACACTCATTATAGAACCGAGGGATACGTACTTGGTAATGAGTACTATGGGAGTCCATATTGCAAGGAACAAAGGTAGAAAATATCCCTTTATTCCCGTTAGGGTTCCAACGGTGCAAGCTACCGCCTTCCCACCTTTGAAGCCTAGAAAAATCGAGTAGCTGTGCCCAATCGCCGCAAAGAAACCGATGATTATTGTTTCATCTTTCGGAAGCCCAAAATACTTCATCGCGATGAGCATTGGGATAAATGCCTTGAGACCATCGAGAACCATGGTTGTGAACCCTATAACTCCACCAAGATTTCTGAGGACATTTGTACCTCCGACATTGCCACTTCCAACTTTCCGTATATCGATCCCTTTTAATTTTGGAATAATATAACTAAAGGGAATACTCCCAGAAAGATAGCCAATTATTGCCAGAAAAATCGCTTGCATCATCTCTTTCGCCTCAACTTAATGAATATTGGTGTACCCTCGAGCGGGTCTATGTTTTCTCTGATTGCCCTTCTCAATCCTCTCAGATAGGACTGTGTGAAAAGTTTCGGATTGTTTACGTTCAACATTATAAGAGGAGGGCGGGTGTTTATCTGGGTAGCATAATAAATCTTTGCTTTTTTCACTTTCGTGCCGACCGGTGGAGTCGAACTCACAAATCTCCCAATGAGGTTATTCAACAGACCCGTTGGTATACGATAATCTATTTTTTCGCCGACGAGGAATATTTTGTCAATAAGCTCATCTATTCCAAAACCGGTGAGAGCCGAGGTAAATAGCACGGGACTGTAATCGATAAAGTATAACTCAAGCTCAAAAGCCTTTAAAAGGCTGTTCATTTTTCTGTCGTCTATTAAGTCAACCTTATTGAATACGGTGATGATCCCTTTCCCATTTTTCTCGGCAAGTCCAGCAATTCTCTGGTCTTGATTACTTATTCCCTGTGTGGCATCTATCACGAGAACGACAATATCAGACCTTTCTAAGGTATCAATGGCTCTCATCACACTGTAGTATTCAACGTTTTTTACACTTACACTTGTTTTTTTTCTAATACCGGCAGTATCAACGAATGTGATGGGGGTATCATCGATTATCAGTGTTTCGTCAACAGCATCTCGTGTTGTGCCAGGAAAATCTGTTACCAGACTACGCTGGCTACCAACGATAGCGTTGAAAAGTGATGATTTGCCGGAATTTGGTTTGCCTATAATAGCAACCTTTAGACCTTCATTATCCTCCGCTTCGGGAGTATAGTCGATATGGTGTCCCAGTTCTTCGAGTTTCTGAATAATGGAGTCCAGAAGTATATCGATGTTTAGACCGTGGTCGGCAGAAATAGGAATAGGTTCTGCAAATCCAAGGCTGTACAAATCTGGTTTAACGTTCGTTTCAAAACTTGCCTCATTTTCTACCTTGTTCGCCACAAGAATAAGTTTCTTTTTGTACTTGCGTAGAAGATTAGCCAGATCGTGGTCTGCAGCGGTCAAACCATTTCTTCCGTCAACAACCCAAAGAATCAAGTCCCCATCGTCTATGATGTCGAGAGTAACCTCTTTCATCTTTTCTTCGACTATATCTTTCGGGTTGTCAAAAAGACCACAGGTATCTACAGCTTCAAAGGCCTTCTGTTGCCATTCCACCCTTCCAAAGACGAAGTCCCGGGTTACACCCGGGAGATCGTCAACAATCACTCTTCTTCCGCCAACTAGACGATTAAACAACGTTGATTTTCCAACATTTGGACGTCCAACTATGAGAACTGTTGCCACTATTGAATTCCTCCTATTTTACTCAGAGGTATCCTCTTTCTCAAGATGTTCTTTAAGCTTGTCTCCAAGAGAAAGGGTACTCGTATCTTCTGAAGATAGCTCTTTGAGGGCTTCTTCAGTTTCCCTCTTTTCTATGTCTTTCAAGTACTGTCTTATGGATACCACCATATTTCTGGAGTCGTTTTCTGGTTCGTAAACGAGGCGGATTATCTTAAAATTCTGCTTCAGTCCCGGATTTATAGCATCTTCGATATTCTCGACCTTTTTGTCTGAAACCTGAGATACAGGAAGAAAGGCCTCTACATTGTAATCGTCAACAAGTACTATTGCTCCTGATTTTATCGTACGAGTGATTGTTCCAGAAACATAATCGCCGACTTTCAATTCTTCAGCTACCCTTTTCCATGGATCTTCGGTGGCTTTCTTAAGACTCAATCTCATTCTACGATTTTCTTTATCGAGAGATATTACCTGAACAGAAACGGTATCACCCTCTTTGACTACATCTTCAATCTTATCAACGAAATTCCATGAAACTTCCGAGAGTGGTACAAAACCGGAGACATATTCTTCGAGTTCGATGATCACGCCAGTGGGCAAAACTTTGACAACCGTTCCTTCAACAACTTTTCCAACATTGTATCTTGATTCTATGTCATCCCACGGGTCACCGAGAGCTTCACGATAGCTCAATGAAATAGTTCGTTTCTTCCTATCGATGTCTTTCACCTTGACAAGCACTTCATCTCCCACTTTCACAACTTCCTGAAGTTTCTTTCTCGTATTGCCCCAGAAGACTTCGGAAATGTGAACAAGTCCTTCTATACCATTCTCAAGAGCAACAAAGAATCCAAAGGGGACGATGGATTTCACTTTTCCGTTGTGAACAGTTCCCACGGGGAAGCGCTCTTCGATATCATCCCATGGGTCTTTTTGTAATTGTTTGAGGCTTAAGGATATTTTCCTTTTTTCTCTATCTATGCCTATCACTTTTGCTTCGATTTTGTCTCCAAGTTTGAGAACATCTTCTATCCTTACGGATGAATCCCAGCTAACTTCTGATGCAGGGATAAGACCGGTGATATCATTAGTCAACTTCACGAAAGCACCGAATTTTTTGATGGATTCAACTGTACCAGTAATCATATACCCTTCTTTTATGCTGTCAAAGTAGGCTTTTATCCTTTGTTCTTTTAGTTCTTTTAACGACACGACGATTCTTGGGGCACCACGTCTCGATCTTCGGAAGGCGATTATCTTGAAATCTAACGATTCTTCGGGAATTTCATCATCGATTCGAAGTCCTGAATGAGAACCAGGCAGAAACGCGTCGATCACGTTCAATAGTCTTACATTGTAACCACTGCTCACCTTTGCTACAATCTTTCCCTGAATGGTTTCGTTGTTCTTGAATTTATTCTCCACTGTTTTAAGGGCATCTCTTCGAAAGACCCTGATCTCTGAGGCGGTACTCCTTCCCTCTTCTTCATTGACCTTCAGTATGGTGACTTTTATCTTATCCCCGATTTTGTATTCTTTGAGAGGGTGCACAAGTTCGGACTCTGGTACAAATCCATCGAGTTTTCCGTCAAACAGGACAAGAAGCCCATCAGGCTGTAATGAATAAACCTCTGCTTCTTTGACGCTCCCCCTTCTCATAGAAAAATCGTCCATACTCTCAAAAATCTCATCCATGCTGAGGTTTTCCTCATTGTTCTTTCTTACTTCATCCATTATGGATAACCTCCCCTTCGTATTTGGTTTCTATGTAATCCAGAATTCTCTGGATTTGGGTATATGGTGTAGAAGTGCCACTTATAATACCCACACTCTCGAATTCTTGGAGTGGGGGTAATTCTTCCGGCGATCTGACGTGAAACGCTGGCTTGCCAGATTTTTCAACAATAGTAACAAGTTTCTTAGTGTTGGAACTGTGCTTGCCACCCACTACCACCACAGCAGCGCATCTAGTGGCGAGTTCTCTAGCTTCTTCTTCCCTTTTAACGGTTACATTACAAATAGTGTCAAAGATTTCTACCTCTAAATCTACGACCAGTTTAACCTGTTCGGCAAAATCCATGAATTCCCGGTGATCCATCGTGGTTTGGGAAATCAATGCGATTCGCTTAGTTGCCTTTTTCAATATTGTTGAATAAACTGTCGAGGGATCGTAACCGGGCTCGACAATAACGTAATTTTTAACTCTCCCGCAGAGAGCATTCACTTCAGCGTGATCCTTTCTACCGAATATGACCAGAAGTTTGCCCTGTTTTTCTAGTTTTTCAGCCAGTCTAAATACATTGTACACTATCGGACAGGTCAGGTCTATGACTCTTTCAAAGCTTTTCTTCAAAGCACTTTCTATATTTGGTGGGACACCGTGAGCCCTTATGACAACAGCAGAACCTTGCTCAGGTTTCAAAGGGAATTTCCCATTGTTCAGAACTTTGAGACCGAGTTTTCTGAGGTGTTTCACCACTTCTTCATTGTGAACGAGTTCACCCTGAGAATATAGAGTCACACCGCTTTTAAGTAATCTTTCGCAGGTAGTGACAGCTCGATTTACTCCATAGCAAAAACCTGTCGAAGCTGCCATGTAAATTTTCATTCAATCCCCATCCTCTTTAAGATGTAATTTATGACTTCTTCCAGTGGCATGTCCGTTGTATCTATCACGATGGCATCGTCAGCTGGCTTTAAAGGGGCTATATCCCGGGATGAATCGTTTATGTCTCGGGCGACTATTTCTTTCAGGATAGTTTCGTACTCGGCATCTATACCTATTTCTTTGAGCTGAGATAACCTGCGCTTTGCGCGTTCTTCCGCTGAAGCCTTAATAAAGAACTTGTATTCGGCATCGGGCAGAACAACAGTTCCTATGTCCCTACCTTCCATCACAACGTCTCTGTTAGCAGCCAATTTCCTTTGTTCCTCTGTGAGAAAGGCTCTGACTTCCGGTATTTTCGCGATTGCCGAAGAGAGCATTGAAATTTCTGAAGTTCTAATTTCATCACCGATAGGACTACCATCCATAAAGAGCTGATTGTTCTTTAATGAAAAAGTTGTACTTTCTATGATCTTTGATATCCCGGGTCTATCATTCGGAGAATACCCGGATCTGAATGCCTTCCACGCGATAGCTCTATACATAGCACCGGTATCGACATATTCAAATCCCAGTCTTTTAGCGAGTAACTTTGCTACAGTCGATTTTCCAGAACCAGCAGGACCGTCAATGGCAATCTTCATTCCTATTCTCCCCTACCATCCATCAACATCAATTTCAGTTCTTTCAATTGCTGTTGCGATACTTCAGAAGGGGCACCAGTCATAGGATCGGAGCCGCTAGCTGTTTTAGGGAAGGCTATAACATCTCTTATTGAATTGGCTCCTGCTAAAATTGCTACCAATCGGTCAAGGCCGAGGGCAATACCAGCATGAGGAGGTGGACCATATTTAAAAGCCTCGAGTAGGAACCCAAATTTCTTGTTCGCTTCTTCATCGGAGAGACCGATAAGTTTGAAGATCTCGTTCTGGATGTCCTGTCTGTGAATTCGCACGCTCCCACTCCCGATTTCGTACCCATTTATCACGAGATCATATGCGCGAGATTTTATTTTTAGCGGGTTGGTGTCCTTATAGCGTGATAGGTCATTCAAGTCCGGCATGGTGAAAGGATGGTGTTCGGCTTCGATCCGTTTTTCTTCTTCGTTGAAGGAAAACATAGGGAATTCTGTTATCCACAGAATATCGATTCCTTCAGCAACTGGAAGTTCCTCGGCGATTACTTTCTCGCGCACTTTTCCGAGGGCTTTTGAAACGAGTTCCCGTTCACCGACGGCCACGAAGATAATGTCGCCATTCATCGCACCCAAACGCTCAGCGACTGATTGCACCTCTTCGCCACAAAACTTCAAAATTGAAGATTTCAATTCATTTTCGATCTTTATCCAGATGAGTCCACCAAGTCCCTGAGATTTAGCAAGTTCAGTATATTGATCTATCAGCTTACGGGTGAATCTGCTCGCCAGTCCCTGAATTTTGAATGCCCTGACAACACCCCCGGTTTCAATCGAACTCGAAATCACTCTGAATCCCGTGGACTTGAAGATATCGGTTATATCGTGGAGCTCCATTCCATATCTTCTGTCGGGTCTGTCACTACCATACTGATCTATGGCTTCATCATATGTCATTCTATCAAATTTATCTGGTAGCTCTATTCCAGTTGCTTCTTCTAAGGCCGCTTTAAGCATCCCCTCTACCACTTCAAAGACATCCTCTTCGTCCACGAAGGACATCTCGAGGTCTACCTGTGTAAACTCAGGTTGACGGTCAGCCCTGAAATCCTCGTCTCTATAGCATTTTACTATCTGATAGTAACGATCCAGGCCTGCGACCATCAGGAGTTGCTTGAAAAGCTGTGGCGATTGTGGAAGAGCATAGAATTTTCCCGGTTTTAACCTTGAAGGAACCAGAAAGTCCCTTGCACCCTCAGGTGTGGATTTTGTGAGCACTGGAGTCTCGATTTCCAGAAAATCCAGATTGTTCAGAAACCGCCTGATAGCCTGAACGACTTTGTGGCGTAGGATTAAATTACGCTGCATTTTTGGACGCCTTAAGTCGAGATAACGGTATTTCAATCGTAGCTCTTCTGAGGATTCATCATCTATGTTCACATAAATGGGTGGTGTCTGTGACTCAGAAAGTATACTCAAAGAAACCGCATGAACCTCGATTTCTCCCGTGGGCATTTTGGGATTAACGGCATCCTGAGGTCTTTCCATAACCTTACCCCTGATGGAAATCACGTATTCAGGAGACAAAGAAAGAGCCTTTTCATATAATTCTTTATCTTCTGGATTGAAAACCACCTGCGTGTATCCATACCTATCACGAAGCAGAACAAATTTTATTCCTCCAAGGTCCCTTATGCGATCAACCCAACCATTCAGGACAACTTCTTTACCAACATCCTTTTTCCTAAGTTCACCACAGTTATGGGTCCTCTTTTCCAACACAAACACCTCCTGCTGTTAAATATTACCATGTAACTCAAATTGTGTGGGGAAATTGTGATAGAATTTTACCGATATGTACTTTCCAGGGAGGTGAATTTATGAAAAGGAGAACGATGGGGCTTCTTGTTGGTTTGTTGTTGCTTTTATCCATTCAATTGCTGGCAGTTGTGGAATATGAAGACGTTGCCCCCGGCCACTGGGCTTACGGCGATATTGTCAACCTCACGGAACTCGGTATACTCAGCGGTATTAAAGTCGATGGAAAACTCTATTACAAAGGTTCAGATCCGCTTAACAGATATCAAGCGGCAGTTCTTCTTGGAAAACTGTTAAAATACATCGATGAAAACTATCAGAAAATTGGTGTATCAACCGCTGGAATCGTTCCTGAAGACATCATGGGAACTTTGAATCGTTTAGAGATGGCGATAAAAGACGAATCCGGTAATATCATTCAGCTCAGTGAAATACTCGAGATTGTAAAAGAACTAGAAGCAAAAGTTGCGACTCTCGAAAGTAAGCGAATAGAAGAAAGTGTCCCACTTCCACAATCCGCCATTCAGGATATTCTCAAGAGAATAAAGGCGGTTTCAGAGGATATGTCATACCTGAGGTTGGATATAAATACCCTCGCTTCAAGTTCAACTGAATACGAAAAAGTACTCAATGATGTAACAACAAAGCTGGAACTCATCGACAGCGGAATCCTTGGATTGAAAGAAAGGCTGGGTTCTCTCGAAGCTCTTACAAAAGGGCACGATGCATCCTTCAAGACCCTCGGCGAAAGTATAAGACTGGCGAAGAAAGAGCTCGACAGCCTTTCCGACGAGGTAAATACACTTAAATCAAAGTTGAGTTCGTTGGAAGTCCTTGAAAACGACCTGTCAAGCAATCTTGAAAACTTCCGTGCTGACATCCTTGGCGAACTCGATGGGTTGAAAACCAGGCTTGGCAGTCTTGAAGCAGAATTCGAAAAGTTTGCTACCAGGGACTATGTTGATAACGAGCTTGAGAAGACAAGCACCAGCCTCAAGGCCTATATTGATAATAAATTTGAAGGTCTCGCAACGAAGGAGGAACTCACAGAGATAAAGGTCAACCTCTCAGACCTCATCACGAGAAGTGATCTGAGTAGTGCCTTGAAACTCTATGTAGGTATAGACGAATTGACGAAAGCAAAAGAAGAGTTTAGCAAAAAAACCGATGAACTCGAATCGGGTCTGAACGAAGTGAGAAACTTTGCCAATGAAAGATATGATGAACTTGCCAAAATGATAAACGTCATGAGCAACAGGCTTGACGATGTCGAGAACTTGAAGAACGATGTCTCCGGTTTGCAAATAAATTACTCAAAAGTCTCAGCTGACCTATTGAACCTCAAAAGTTCTTTTGATGCTTTGAAAGCTTCTTACGATGATTACAGTGCTTCCAGCCTTGAAAGGCTTGATGCTCTTGAGGGGAAAATAGGAACTTTTGATGAAGCTTTCAGTGCTTTGGAGAAAAAAATCAATGACAAACTCGGCGAAGATTTTGTCTACTTCGAAAACCTGATGGTGGATGTGACAAAGCTACAGGACAAAGTGGGCGCCATAGAAGTCGCTTTTGCGGATGTTAAAAACACCGTTCAGCAAGATCACGTTACTCTCACAAAAATGGCGAGTGAAACAGAGATTCTTACCGCGAAAGTGTCCGATATTGAAACGAAATTCAACGACTTCAAATTACAGGTACCCACACAGGAAAGTGTGCGACATGCCAACGATAATGCTGTCACAGCGCTATACGTTGGGATAGTTGGAGTCATTCTTGGTATTGCAGCGGTTGTTTTGACATTTTTCCCGAGTAACTGATAGCGAATTTGAATTAATCCCGGGGCAGGAGCCCCGGGTTTTCTTTTTTTGATATAATCGTTTAGAAGATGAGAAGGCTGGAGGTGTTTGAATGGACTGGATTTATATATCGAAGCTAAAAGAATATGCCGGTAAAGATGTTGAGATAAGAGGATGGTTGCGCCGGAAAAGATCCAGTGGAAAGATTCATTTTCTGTTTTTAAGAGATGGAACAGGCTTTGTGCAGGGCATTGTGGAAAAGTCCTCGGTGCCAGAAGAAGTTTTTAACCTCGCGAAGAAATTAAAGATGGAGTCAAGCATAATAGTCAGGGGTACTGTGAGAGAAGAAGAACGCGCGCCAGGAGGCGTTGAGATTTTGGTCAAAGAGATAGAAATAATCCATGTACCCGAAAAGGAGTTCCCGATAAACAAGCCAGACCATGGTATAGACTTCCTAATGGATCACCGACATCTCTGGCTCCGTACACAGCGGCAATTCCACATACTAAAAGCCCGTCATGAGATCATAAAGGCCATAAGAGATTTTTACAACGAGAGGGAATTTGTCCTTGTGGACACCCCAATATTTACCGGATCAATAGGTGAAAGTGCGGGTAACCTCTTCGAACTCGATTACTTTGATTATGGCAAAGCATATCTGGCACAGACGGGACAGCTTTACCTGGAAGCCGCCTGTATGGCTCTCGGTAAAGTTTACAATCTCGGTCCCACCTTCAGAGCAGAGAAGTCCAAGACGCGCAGACACCTGATTGAATTCTGGATGAATGAAGCAGAAGTCGCCTACTACCAACATGAAGATAATATCAGGTTACAGGAAGAACTGGTGTCCTACGTAGTGCAGAAAACTCTTGAAAATGCTGGTGAACATCTGAGGGCTTTGGGCAGGGACACATCAAAATTAGAAAAGGTCGTCGCGCCTTTCCCGAGAATTACATACACCGATGCGATCAAGCTTCTTCAGAAAAAGGGCTTCAATGTTTCGTGGGGTGACGATATCGGCGGCGACGAGGAAACAGCTATTGCAGAGGAATTCGATAAGCCTGTCATTGTTGAAAGGTATCCGAGAAAGATGAAGGCCTTCTATATGCAACCCGACCCAGAAAATCCAGACGTCGTACTTTGTGACGATATGCTTGCTCCCGAAGGTTATGGAGAGATCATCGGTGCTTCAGAGAGGATCTGGCAAAAAGAGGTGCTCATTCAGAGAATCAAGGAATTCGATCTTGATGTTAACTCCTATGACTGGTACCTGGATCTAAGAGAGTTCGGTACCGTTCCTCACAGCGGCTTTGGTATGGGCGTTGAACGTGTGGTAGCCTGGATATGTGGCCTCGAACACGTGAGGGAAGCGATACCCTTTGCAAGAACCCTTTACAGGATTCATCCATAGGTGAGTGTTGTGGAGCTGGATAGGGAACGCTTTCTTTCACCGGGAGAGCTAAAAGAGGACTACATAATCAGAAGCCTCAGGCCCGGTCGCCTTGAGGAATACATTGGCCAGAAAAATGTCAAGGAAAGGCTCCAGATCGCGATCGAAGCGGCGAAAGTAAGGCGAGAGCCTTTAGATCATGTATTACTCGCAGGTCCGCCGGGGCTGGGAAAGACGACCTTGTCCCACATAATTGCCAATGAGATGGGAACAAATATCTACATCACCAGTGGCCCCGTTATCGAGAAACAGGGTGATCTTGCGGCCATATTGACGGGTCTTGAGCGTGGCGATGTCCTCTTCATTGACGAAATTCACAGGCTTGGCCGCGCGATAGAAGAAATACTCTATTCGGCCATGGAAGATTTTCAACTGGATATTATGATAGGCAAAGGGCCCAGTGCTCGCTCGATACGGCTCGATCTGAATCCCTTCACCCTTGTGGGCGCCACAACGAGGTCAGGTTTGATAGGTGCACCTTTGCGAAACAGGTTTGGCATGGTTCTTGAGATGGAGTTCTACAGGACAGAAGAACTCGAGGAAATAATAAATAGATCCGCGAGACTCCTTGAAGTTGAGATCGAAGCAGAAGCTGCAAGACTTCTTGCAATGAGGTCAAGGGGCACCCCGAGAATTGCAAATCGTTTGCTCAGGCGTGTAAGGGACTTCGCCACAGTAGACGGTTCGAACAAAATCACCGCAGGAATGGTATCCAGGGCTATGAAAGTCATGGGGATTGACAATGAAGGCCTTGATGATATGGACAGGAAGATACTGAGAGTGCTTATCGAGAACTATGAGGGTGGACCAGCCGGTCTTAAAGCTATTGCCGCATCTGTTGGTGTAGAACCTGAGACAATAAGCGAAGTGTATGAGCCTTATCTGCTTCAAGCAGGTTTTCTTGTTCGAACCCATAGAGGAAGAGCTATCACTGAAAAGGCATACAGACACCTCGGACTTAAACCCAACCGTCCGGGCACTCTTTTTGATGAGATGTAGTAGGGAGGAGAAGGGAAATGTTTGTGCTTTCGAATTTCATATATTCTTTGGCTGTTATTGCAAGAATCGTAGTGGAACTGGAGATGTTTTCCGTGATCCTTTCAACGGTATTCAGCTGGATCGCTCCGGGAGTTTACTCATCTGTGAGAATATTTTTTCAGGTTTTAAGTGATTTTATCATGAAGCCGATCAAACGAATACTTCCAGGATTGGTCGTCGGAGGCGTTGATTTAAGCCCCGTTATAGCAATTTTGCTTCTCGTATTCATCGACCAATTTTTAATTGCAACTCTCTTCGATCTGGCACACAGACTGAGGTGATTGTTTTGAAGGCTGTTGTATTCTTCAACAGCAACAGGTTAACGTCGCTGGATATGGAAAGTATCGAACGCACCCTGAGAGATTATGATATTGAGTTGATAATCTGTTCTGATCGACGAAGCTGTTCATCGGAAACATTTGACGTCGTCATGACCTTTGGGGGCGATGGTACAGTACTCAAAGCCGTGCCCTACGCTCTTGAGAGCTCTGTTCCGATATTGAGTTTCAAAGTGGGGAGCGTGGGATTTCTATCTGCGTTCGAGCTTCACCAGATAAACGAGGCTCTCACTGCGTTCAGAAACTCCGGGCTTACTGCAGATAAGAGAAGACTGCTTCAGATTAACACCGGATTTGGTATTGAATACGCCCTGAATGACTTTGTGCTGGAACGTTCAAGGCCAAGCAGGACGATATCTCTGGGAGTAGAAATAGAAGGATTTTCTCCGTACAATATTGCGGGTGATGGTATCATCATATCCACTCCAACAGGTTCCACCGCTTATAACCTCGCAGCTGGAGGAGCTATTATAGATCCGATTTCAGAGGTCTATCAGGTGACTCCTTTGAGCCCCCACAATCCTTACGTAGGGAGTGTTGTGGTCAGCGCTACAAGAAGCACAACCGTCAGAATCCTTGATGACAGAGGTTATAGTATAGATTGTTATATCGATGGTTCGCTTTGTCGTGAGTTCAGAAAAGGTGCCAGGATTAATGTATCGCTTTCCAAAAAAACTATCACTCTGCTAAGGCCAAGAGAATTTGATTTCGTCGGAGTAATGAAGAAGAAGCTTGCCTTTGGCGGGAGGCTAAAAGATGATATCCAGAAAAGGTGAAGCAAGACTCGAGGAACTGAGGGAAGATATATTGAAATTCGCCCGCTATGTTCAAACACTTTATGGTAAGACGAAGATGGCCTTTCTTGAACGTAATGATCACCACGCCAGGGACGTTATCTATTCTTCGACTATACTGGATTCTTTTCAGGTTAATATCGAGCGAAAAATTGTCACCCTTACCGGTACGCTCATTCTCAGGGGGAAGAATCTCAGATTTTTAACGACAGGAATGAAATTGGTGACCAAGTTAAGGAGGATAGGGCGCCATTGTATTTCCATTTCACAGTCCTCGATGGAATTATCAAAATACTCCCCGATCGGTTTTTACAACAGTATGTCAAAAATGGTGAATATTGTAGACGAAATGCTAAACGGTTCAGTGAAGAATATTTCGTCTCCATCTCTCGGGCTTTCTGCCCAGATCTGTACAAGGGATAACGCCGTTGATACTCTTTTGGCGGGCATAGAAAAAGAAATAACCGAGACATTGATTCAAAATCCTCAGATCACGCCCCAGGGAGTCAAGTTGATAAACATACTCAAAGAGTTCGAAGAAATTGCGGATCTTTCGACAACATTAGTTGAATGTTCCGTGTTCATTGAAACCGGTAAGTATTACAAATGTGTGGGGGATGACTTTTTCGAGTTTGAAAACTTGAAAGACTGAAACCGGGGGAATCCCAATGAGTATCCTCATAAAATACATTATCAGACAGTCTCTGGGCTCATTTCTTATTGGGCTGGGAGGGTTCATCCTTTTTGTCAGCCTTGAGCTTTTATACCAGCTTTCTGACCTCATAGTGCGCTATAAGGTTGGGATGGACAAATTGTTTATTCTGATCTACTATAATCTTCCATACTTCATTGTCCTCGGAATTCCTGTTGGAGTCCTTCTGGCGATCTTCTGGACGCTATCAAGAATGAGATCTGATAACGAATTAATTGCCCTGCAGACGCATGGAGTTACCCTGAAGACTATTGTGGTACCCTTCGTTATCTTCTCGGTAGTACTCTGTATTGTTGCGTACAGTTTCAATGACTTCATCGTTCCTGCCGCCAATCGCAAAGCTTCCGAAGCCATAGCAAAGTACGTGTACAAAAGACCTGAGGTTACCTTAAAGGAAAACGCGTTCATGGAAGATGGTAGAGGCAGGTATCTCTACATAAAGAGGATCGACCCTGAGACAGGTAATTTACAGAAATTACTCTTGTATGATCTGAGTGGTGGTAAGACACGGGTCATCAGCGCTGAGAGAGCTTCCCGTGAATCAGGGAAATGGATAATGCACGACGGGCGTATCTTTGAGACAGACAAAACGGGATTTTTGACTCTGGATATGAAATTTGATTCTCTTGAACTTGAGTTCGATCAGGATATTAGTCAGTATATTAGGAGTTCGAAATCTCCCAGGGAAATGACGAGTTCAGAGTTGAGAAAGAAGATAGAGAGTTTTGAAAAGCTCGGCGTCGATACGTCTTCTCTTCAGGTAGCCCTTCAGGAAAAAATATCGAATTCCCTTGCTCCCTTCGTGATTGTCCTTCTGGGCGTACCCATTTCGCTTCTCCTGAACCTAAAATCAAGATCATGGTCGGTCATACTGACCTTTATACTTGTTGTTATTTATCAGGGTTCAGGTGCCTGGCTGAGTGCCATGGGGAAAGAAAATCTTCTCAATCCTGTGCTGGCTCCCTGGATTCCAAATATAATTTTCACGATCTTCGGAATAGCGGTTTTTGCACTCATTGACACGAGGGCCTCATATAAACTCAGTGAATTCCTCGGTAGAATTTTCAAGATCAGCTCAGTCTTGCTCGTTTTGGGCCTCTCAACAACTCTGTTTAGTGGGAGTCTGAAGCTGTCCGCAGGTTCAGTTACCGGCAAAGCCAATGAAATTCTTCTAACACAGGGAGTGCAGCTCAGTTACACCAGCACGGTTATGAATGTTACCGTTTCAGCTTCAAACGCTTCGATTCTGCTTAAGGATGGAGATCCCGTTTCCATAGCTTTTTGGGGTAATGTCAGGATATCAACCGGTGAAAATGTAATTCTAGCTGAAAGAGCCATATTAGAACTCGACAGAGAGATGATTCAGGCTTTGAATGCTTACACAAAGACAGCACTTAAGATTCCGAAAATTGGTACTGGAGAGAGTAAGAGTGTGGATTTTTTCGTTTATGGTGAATATGTGGAATCAACAACAGAAACGACTCCCACCATTAGATTTCGAGATTCGTCTTTCACAACCTGTGAACTGGAAAAGCCCCATTATACGTTCAACGTGAGCTATGCCCGGCTCAAACCTGGAGAATACCTTGAAGTAGAGAATCTTGTCATGAAAATCCTTGATGTCCCTGTCTTCTATTTTCCCTGGTACTATTTTCGTCTTGACGACCCCCAGCGACGTCCTTTTCAGATAGACCTCAGTTCCATCGGTGAAGGCCGAACCACCGTTACACTCAGATATCTTAAGATCAAGGGGCTTTCTCTAAGTTTCTCGTGGGAAAGAAATTGGGAAACTGGTGCCGATTATTTCAACTTTATCGGAGGTGTGTCTACTGGAACAGGTGAAATAAAGGGACTTTTTCAGTATAGTGAGGACGTGATTACCAGCGGCTATAATCTCGGCACATATTTTCTCTTCAGCCCAAAAATCAACGGCTCACTTAATATAGGCGGATTGTATTTGAATGGAGAACCTTCTGTGACTTTGAAAGAACCATTCAGGAACACAATTCTCGGTTATAAATTTGTCGAAGGGAAGAAAAAAGCGATAAGTCCTTTCGACTTGCAGAATGTTGAAAACCTCTACTTGGGAACCTTTGATTACAGGTCCTCTCCTACTTTCAAAGCAGATTTTTCTTTTACCGGAACCTATGGATTGCTTACAAATACAGAAGAAGCCACCTATCTATGGGGAAGTTCTTTTTCCATCGAGCTTCCGGTAGATTTCACCTACACGACTACCGCTGTTAAAGCCTCCGGAAAAAGCGGTATTGTTGATTTTGAATTCGGTAGGTATTACTTGGATGATAGCCTTAAATATTATCTGAATGCCAGTGCATCGTTGTCCAGGGCAAAGCTATATTTATTTGGAGCTGAATCAGAGATAAATGAACTCGCTTTCACAATTTCTTCAAGCTCAACGGTAGAAGGAAATTCAGCTACCTCGCTGCTGCTACCTGAAAACATAGACGAATTTCATCTGTCTGTGAAGACTTATAGACTCAACTGGGGCAACTTTTCTACGTCAGGAGATCTTGAAGGCACTTTTGACAACCAGCAAATAGCGATCTACACCCCTGTTTCAGGTGGCAAAGGTAAGAATACTTTTACCTTCCTTACGAAGGATAAGAAGTTCGAGTTGACTGGAAATTATGCATTAAATTATAGTAGTGCCCCTGAAAGCCCGAAAGAAAGTCTCTTTTGGATCGAACCGTTAAAAGTATCTTACACCGGTGTGTTCAATATCCAATCGGATTCGAGTTATAGGATCGCCCATGATGAAAGCTGGAGTTTCAAAACGAGCACCTCTATCTCAAAAGCGATACCATTTTTGATGAAAAAAATAGGGAATTTCAATTACAAAATGAATTTGACTCCATCATACACACTGGATTTTGAAGCCACTGATACCTCCACTTTTCTAGCGGAGCTTCTTAATGGAACACCAAAACTCGCCCTCAGCAACGAACTAGAATACACTCCTTCTGCTTCTTTTAACAGCTACATACGATACAATCCAACACTGGATTTCAAAACCGGAATCATCGAAAATCCTGGAAAATTCAATATGGAAGCAAAACTGAAATTAATGGATATCGAATACAGCACTGAGCTCGACTTTAATGCCCTATTTTCAGATGATGCTACGTTCATCGGGATTGGTGAGCTGAAAACTGCTGGTAACCTGAATTTTTATGGCTTTGAAATAAATCACCAGGAAAAGACCGTTCTGGATTCAACAAGGGCTTCCGAAACAAGTTTTGATGTAACCGTAAGTTACGGTGCAATCACTCACAATACCAGTTCAAGATATTTTTGGAACGAAAAATCATTTGAAAAAATCAAGAACACAGAAACAATAAGTTATGAGAATGAAAGAAACAAGCTTGCGTTTTCTTTTGAATGGCAGCTGACTCCGGATTCGACTTTTGCCGAAGATAATCCAATTAGCGTTAAGCTTGAACTCGAGCTGTCAGATTTGCTTGCTTTTAGTTTCAGCATGGGATACCCCTTTGTGTACAGAAATAAAATCTGGCCGGAGCGAATACTAATTAATTTTAAAAGACTGAAAACACATTATTTCGATGCGAAGGAACTCAAAGTCGATCTGTTGTTGAGGGATAAAGATTTCGACCCGCAATATCCTTTCCCTGACCGATATTTCTCCGAAAAGTTCGGTACCGGTAGCGGGCGCTTTTATATACTTGATGTTGAAAGTTTGCAAATCGGGGAATTCAAAGCTGAAAGTGCTTTTTTAGCTTTGAAAAAACTGACAGATGAACCTTCTAGATATACTCTTTCCGCTGGGATTGGCGGTCTTTATCTATTGAATCAAAAACTTCTTTCTGGTGGGAGAAGGGGTATTCAGGATTACGGTTTATCACTGGAACTGTCATTCTCTGAACAGTTTGAGAGTTTCCAGTTAAACATCAATAATTTAAAGATAGGGAATTCTCTTCTAAAACACCTGAGCCTTTATATCGGAGAAAAAAATTATCTGGAAATTGGTACCACATTCGATAACATCGACTGGGATACACTTTATAATAGTTCAAGACCTCTATTCATAGATCTGCACTGTATGGCGCTCGAAGGAGTGCTCAAACTGAATTTTTCTGGCAGTACTTTCTCTGAAATCGTGCAAATGGTTGGAGTAAAATATTATATAAAGGCACTGTCAGATAGATATCTCGTTCTGGGTATTGAGAATGGGAGACCCTATTTCAAATTTAGATTCTGAGGTGGAAATATGACCGATTACATCAAGAGAAAAGAAATCATGCTTGCAATCACGAGAAAGATTGAAGAGTGTACCTCGTGTCCTTTGAGTATGGAAAGGACGAATGTTGTGCCGGGGGAAGGTTCACTTGAGAGCCCCATCGTCTTTGTTGGAGAAGGTCCGGGAGCCGAAGAAGACGCCAGCGGAAGGCCTTTCGTAGGAAGGGCAGGACAGTTGCTTACAAAGATTCTGGAATCAGTTAATCTTTCAAGGGAGGACGTTTATATAACGAACGTAGTCAAATGCAGACCACCGAAGAACCGGGCACCTACTTACGAGGAAATGAAAGCCTGTTCGCCGTTTTTGCTTTCACAACTTGCCATTATAAAACCAAAACTGATAGTAACTCTCGGTGCTACGGCACTCTCCTTCTTCCTGGAGAATGAAAAGGTGGCTATTACCAGATACAGGGGACAGCTCTACGACTGGTATCCCGGTACGAAGATCTTTGCCATGTTTCACCCCAGTTATTTGTTGAGAAACCCGTCGAAAGCACCGGGCTCGCCGAAATACCTGACATGGGAAGACATAAAGAAAGTTCGAAAGATGTACGATCAGGCCCTCAAGGAAGAAGAGCTTTCCCTTGAATAAAAAATCATGAAAGGAGTAATACTATGGCTGACAACTTATTAGTAACCGGTGGGGCAGGATTTATAGGTTCGCACGTCGTTAGTGCACTCATCGAAAAGAATATTATCCCCATAGTTGTGGATAACCTTTCTTCCGGAAAAGTTGAAAATCTCGACCCGAGAGCGCTTTTTTATCAGCAGGACATCACAGATGATGAGATGATGGAAAAGATATTCATGCTGCATAAGCCACGTTATGTCTTCCATCTGGCGGCACAGATAAGTGTATCACATTCTGTAAAAGACCCCATTGAAGATGCTAACATCAACATCATTGGCACATTAAAATTGCTGAGACTTTCAGTGAAGTACGGTGTGGAGAAGTTCATCTTCTCTTCTACAGGTGGGGCCATCTATGGAGATGATGTCTCGGAAACACCCACACCAGAAGGAGAATTTCCAAAGCCAATTTCTCCTTATGGAATAGCGAAATTCTCTGTTGAAAATTATTTGAGGTTCTACAACTATCAGTATGGACTCAAATATGCTGTACTTAGATACGCCAACGTTTATGGTGAAAGGCAGGATCCACATGGTGAAGCTGGTGTGGTCGCGATTTTCTCAAAGAGAATGCTGGCCAACGACGAGGTCATTATCTTTGGTGATGGTGAAAATGTTCGGGACTACGTTTATGCCGGCGATGTTGCACGCGCGAATGTTCTTGTTATGGAAAAAGTAGAGAATGAAGTGATAAACATAGGCACAGGTATCGGAACATCGGTCAACGAACTCTTTGCTTTATTGAAAGAGATTACAGGATACCAGAAAGAACCGGTGTACGCTGACCCGAGACCCGGCGATTTGAGAAAATCCATTTTGAAGTGGGACAAAGCAAAAGAACTCATGGGATGGGAACCGAGTATGAAACTCAAAGACGGGTTGGTGAAAACCGTTGAATTCTTCAGAACAGAAATGGGTGCCTCTGAGTGAGCGCCTGAGGCCCCGTAACTTTGATGATCTGGTAGGCCAGGAACATCTTACCGGAAAAAACGGAATAATCCGCCGTGCAGTACAAAGTGGCTATATATTCTCAATGATCTTGTTTGGTCCTCCGGGATCGGGAAAAACAACGATTGCGAGACTCATTGAAGAATCACTAACAGATGATAAATACGAGTTCATTGCCTTCAGTGCAAGCCTGCAGGGGACAGCGGATCTAAAGAAAATCTTCGATAGGGCGAGACAGTTAAGGAGATATGGTAAACATCTTGTCCTCTTTGTGGACGAAATTCATAGGCTTAATAAAATGCAGCAAGATGTCTTTCTACCGGTGGTTGAAGACGGAACCGTTACCCTGATCGGAGCTACCACGGAGAACCCGAGTTTCGAGGTTAATCCGGCGCTTCTCTCCCGATGCCGTTTGCTCGTATTGAGGCAACTTTCACCAGAGGACACAGTTGAACTTCTTCACAGAGCCCTCGCAAAAGATGAAAGACTTTCATCACTGGGCATTGCCATATCAGAAGAGCTTATAAGGATATTAGCAGAAAATGTTGGTGGTGATGCGCGTGTCGCGCTGAATTTCCTTGAAACGCTCTATGAAAACGCTGCCGCGATGGGATATAGAGAATTAAACGTTGATATACTCGACGAACTGCCTATCATATCCCATAAACGTTACAGAAAAGCCGGTGAAGAACATTATGACCTCATTTCAGCTTTCATAAAAAGCATGCGCGGCAGTGATCCGGATGCTGCCGTTTATTACATGATGCGCATGATTGAAGCAGGCGAGGACCCAAAATTCATAGCCCGAAGGATGGTTATACTTGCTTCCGAAGATATAGGACTGGCCGATCCCATGGCCCTGCTGGTCGCTGTGGCGGCGTTTCAAGCTGTGGAGAGGGTTGGTCTCCCGGAGTGTACTTTGAATCTTTCAGAAGCAGCGATCTATCTTTCTGTTGCTTCAAAGAGCAATTCGGTCTATCTCGCGCAAAAAACCGCACAGGAAGTTATAAAAAAATATCCCAACTTAGAGGTTCCGTTGAAACTGCGAAACCCGGTTACAGACACGATGAGGAAAATGGGTTATGGAAAAGACTACAACTACCCCCATGATTCTGGCGGTTTTTCCCGTGAGCTATATTTGCCTGACAAAATAAAAAACGTGGTTTTCTACAAACCCACGGAAAACGGCAGGGAAAAAACCGTGAAGGCACGCCTCGAAAAACTCTGGAAGGGATTGAAGAAATTCGAATAATGCACGAATTCATGATCCGCTTTGGTGACAACTTCAATCTTTACTTCCTCTGACGGGAAATCCACTTACCCATAAATAAAGGTACTGAATTTTGTATTTAGAATGCTAAATGGCGTTAATTTGTAGCTGTTTAAAGTTCCTGGAATGGGATTAAACACATGATGCGGGGGCTTACAAAAAAGGTTAGGAGTGTTCTTATATGCAGTTAACGAAGAAACAAGCTCGACAATTCATTCTTATACATCAAATGATTATGCCTCCACGTAAACTTATGGGGAAAGAAGGTGTTCTGCAATATATACACCATGCAGGATGTATTCAATTTGACCCCCTTAATGTGGTAGGATACAATCCATACCTTGTTCTTCAATCTAGAATTGAAAACTTCAAATCAGAATACCTACAAGAACTTTTATATTCTGACAGAAAATTATTAGACGGTTGGGATAAAAATATGTCCATATATTCTATTGAAGATTGGCCTTATTTCAGTAGATATCGTGAAGAAGCATATCAACGATATGGGGATGGCTCGAGCCCTATCAATAAAATATTGCCAAAGGTGAGAGAAGCGCTCAATCGAAATGGTCCATTGTCCTCTATCGACTTGAATTTTGACACTATGGTAGATTGGTCTTGGGCACCTACCAGGGCAGCCCGGGCAGCGTTGGAAAGCATGTATTACTGGGGTGAGCTAATTATCCATCATAAAGTCGGTACGAGGAAGGTATATGACTTTACTAAAAAGCACCTTCCATCTGAATTACTTTCTTTGCCAGACCCTAATACGACAATGGAACAGTACTTTGAGTGGCATGTTAAAAGACGAATCAAAGCTGTCGGATTATTGTGGGGGCGTCCTAGTGACGCTTGGCTTGGTATACGCTGGATGAAAAGCAATGAATGTATTGAGGCTCTTTCACGACTTGAAAAAAAGGGCGAAGTGTTACGAATCGAGGTAGAGGATATCAAATACCCTTTCTATATCCTGAAAGAGGAAGCACCGTTGTTGCATGAGGTATTAAACGGGGTTGATGTAGAACCACAGGCGTCTTTTATTGCACCTTTAGATAATCTATTATGGGATCGTAAATTAATTAAGGAGATTTTTGGATTCGAATATGTCTGGGAGGTATATAAGCCGGTATCTGAGCGTAAATATGGATACTACGTATTACCAGTTTTATATGGGGATAGATTTGTGGCTCGCTTTGAACCTAAATTTGACAAAAAAATTGGGAAGCTTAATATTATTAACTGGTGGTGGGAACCTGATATGATTGTTTCAAAAGAGATGGAGAAGGCGTTGATTCAATGTTTTAAACAATTTTTAGAGTATCTGGGTGCTACGGGCGTGCAGTTTAATAATGGAAGCATTCTGACAATATAAAATCCAGCATCTGAATATGATTGAAGGTGTGACCAAAAAATACAAATATCTTTTTCTGGGGCTGAAATAGCCCCAGATTTTCTAATTTATTGAGAACGACATTTTTTTGTTTTTACTCATTTGTACTACAAATCAAAACAAGAATGAAAACAATGAAGGAATAAAATATAAAGGGGTGAAATTAGCATATATATGCTTTTGCAAAGTACTATGGTGTAAACAGCTTGTGAAAAAAGGAGCATACCTGAATGAAAATAAAGCGTGCGCGGGTATGTAAATGTTGGTGGGATGGTTGGGGAATAAGCTCCTCCGAAAATTCTGACAGGGAAAAGAACAATCGACCTTAACGGAATGAGTGAAAGGAGGAGCTAATGTGCAAATGCAAATGATACATATTGTGATTCTTTTGATTACCGGGGCTGGTGTTGGCTTTGCCTCCGGGCTTCTGGGTGTTGGTGGATGCTTCCTTATGGTACCCGTTCAGTTTTGGGTGTTAACCTCCATAGGAGTTGATTCCACAATAGCTATTCGAATTGCCTTTGGGACAAATCTTGCGGTTGTTTTGCCTACGGCAATCAGTGGAGCATTTGGTCATCACCGCAAAGAAGCGGTTTTATGGAAAGCAGGTATTGTTCTCGGGTTAACAGGACTTGCAGGAGCGTTTGTGGGTGGATTTATCGCCACACACGTACCCGGTAACTTCCTCACAATCGCTTTTGGCTTGGCTATTCTTGCAGGTGCCATAAGAATGTTGACAGCAAAGCCCATTAAAGCGGAAAGCAAGCCCGTGAACAGTGTTCTCACTTGCATGCTTTGGGGGTTTCCACTGGGAATTGTATCCGGAATTATCGGGATTGGCGGCGGCGTATTGATGATACCTGTCATGGTCATCGCTTTAGGATTTGATATGCATCAAGCGGTTGGAACATCGACAGCGTTGATGATCTTTACTTCGATAGGAGGAATTCTGTCTTACATAGTTAATGGTTTGAATGTCCCGGGATTGCCTGTATACTCCGTGGGTTATGTTAACCTTCTGCAATGGATTCTGTTAGCGGGCACGAGTGTTCCCATAGCTCAGATAGGGGTAAAAGCTGCCCACAAACTTCCAGCTAAACAATTAAAATACGCTTTCATAGTTGTGATGATCTACATGAGCTTAAAGATAATAGGAGTGTTTAGCTGGTTGCATTTACCGTTATGATTGGGAATGCTAATTCGTAGTATGGGTGCTTTGTGTTAATGTGCTTTTCTCAAAGAGGGGGGTGAGAATGTTCCCGAGGAGAATCAATGTTAGTCATGAGAATATATATTCAAACGTGAACGAGTTGTGCGAGTAATGGTTGAAAAACAATTAAAGGAAGAGGTGAAGAAAGTGTTTGACACAGGAAATACGGGTTTCATGCTTGTTGCGACAAGCCTTGTTATGTTGATGACACCTGGTCTGGCTTTCTTTTATGGTGGGCTCGTGAGCAGGAAAAATGTGCTTACGATAATGATGCAGAGTTTTGTATCAATGGGATGGACAACCATCTTGTGGGTTACAGTTGGATTTACGATGTGCTTTGGCGGAGATATTGGTGGAATAATTGGAAATGGAAAGTATTTATTCCTCCATGGTATTAGCCTCAGCACAGCTTTTGGTTCCAATATGGGAATTCCCATGCTGGTGTTTGTAGCATACCAGATGATGTTTGCCATAATAACTCCTGCATTGATAACAGGTGCTTTCGCAGATAGGGTTCGTTTCAAGGCGTATATGATATTCCTGACGGTCTGGCTTCTTTTCGTATATTTCCCGCTGGTGCATATGGTATGGGGTGGAGGCCTCTTTCAGCAGTGGGGGGTTCTTGATTTTGCAGGAGGTATAGTCGTACACGCGAGCGCAGGTTTTGCAGCTCTTGCGTCGGTGTTCTTTGTAGGAAAGAGGAAGGTTAAAAATATGAGACCGCACAGTATACCTTTGGTCGCTCTGGGTACAGCGTTGCTGTGGTTCGGGTGGTATGGTTTTAATGCTGGAAGTGAATTGAGAGTGGACTCTGTAACAGTTTCAGCATTTTTAAATACTGATGTTGCAGCATCTTTCGCAGCAATAACATGGTTGGTTCTCGCGGTGATATTTGAGAAAAAGCCAAAAGTTTTGGGTATGCTTACAGGCGCGGTCGCAGGTCTCGCCACAATAACCCCCGCCGCGGGATATGTGAGTGTACAGACGTCGATGTTGATTGGAATAATTGCTTCTCTCGTTGGATATGCAGCCATCGCATACAAAAATAAAAAAGCATGGGATGATGCTTTAGATGTTTGGGGAGTTCATGGAATGGGAGGATACGTTGGCATTTTATTGTTAGGCCTGTTTGCCAGCACTAATGTTAATCCAAATGGTGCAAATGGTCTTTTCTTTGGTGATGCGTCGTTCTTTCTTAAAGAATTTGTTGCCGTTACAGTAACTGCGATTTACGCATTTGTATTTACATATGTAGCTCTCTGGCTTATTAACAAAATCACTCCGGTGCGGGTTTCAGAAGAGACAGAAACAAATGGTCTGGATCTGTTTGAATTCGGTGAAGAGGCTTATGTTGAGTGAATTGACTTTTTAATGCAAGTCATACACGATAGAGTATATCTGGCGAGTCACTCGTAAAGTGGTTCGCCAGATTTTTTATTTTAGTTGCTGAAAAGTCGTAGTTTATTAGCAAGTTACAACACATCATCGCTTGAGATATAGAACATTTTTACTGTTCATTTATGTATGGAATATCCTATAATAAGGATTGAACAGATAAGGCTTAAAATAAGGGAAAAGGAAACAACTGGAATGAAGAACCGGAAGGATAATATTGATTATAGGGATAGATTACTCGTGCTGGCTAAAGAGAAAGGCGTTGAAATTATCGACATATATTCCTCTATCGAAGCCGGTACTTGGAATTTTTGGGACGCATACAGTGTTGTCGAGGTTATCACCCATCCCTCGATACTGGAAGGTTGGGAGAACCAGCTTCTGGAGGCAGTTTTTGCGGAAAGATTATCGTATTGTTTGAATATGACATTTCTGGCCAGACATAAAACCTGTAAACCTCGATTATATAAATTTTGGGGATGCTTATAACACCATCAATGAAATCGTTTGTGTTAATTCGAAGATAGTGGATGAAGCTGCTCGTGAGGTGCTGGATTTTCTTTTCGACAGCGATAGATATAGGAGAACAGTGGATCGCAACTTCAGGGTGTGTCAGGAGAATTTTGGTTTTGGAAAACTCAAGGAACTTATTTCCAAACATATCGATTCTTCGGAGGGATGATGATGAAGAGTATTGTATTGGAGGATGGAAAGGTAATTCAGATAGTGCAGGGTGATATAACCAGAGAAGAAGTGGATGCCATAGTGAACGCTGCTAACGGTTATCTTAGGCATGGAGGCGGTGTCGCTGGTGCCATTGTTAGAGCAGGGGGAAAAATTATACAGGAAGAAAGTGACAGAATTATCAGGAAAACAGGTCCTTTAGAAGTTTCGGAAGTAGCTGTTACAGGAGCTGGAGAGCTGCATGCTAAATTCATTATTCACGTGCACGGTCCTCAATACGGTCAAGAGGATGTGCAGAGAAAACTCTATAATAGCTTCATGAACGTTCTGAAAAAAGCTGGTGAGCTAGGAGTCAAGACGATTTCCATTCCTGCAGTATCATCGGGAATCTTCGGAGTGCCAAAAGAGATAGCAGCAAGGGCATTTTTTCAAGCTGTAAAGGATTATTTCAGGGATAATCCAGGGACATCCATTGTCCTAATTCGAGCCTGCAACATTGACAAACCAACGACGGAAGTTTTTGAAAAAATATCCAGCGAGTATTTTGAAAAATAAGGCCGGTCACATGACCGGCCTTATTATTATTAAGAAATGTAGAAAGTGTTTTGAAGAATGAATCCTAATTACACGGATGAGTCATGCTTCATCTTTGATCAATAGAACACGAAAGGCACCTTTTTGAATGAGCTCCTTTGCTATTTCCTCATCGGTCGTAACCCATACAGCGAATGGAGTAAACTCCTTATCTGACGAGTATTCAATGGCTATGAGGTCATGCTCAAGCACGTACTGGGCATCCTCGTTACTCGCTTCAATGAGTCTATTTTCGCCGAAGTAATTATGACTTTCATTTATATAGTCAGAGAAAGAAACTCCCCGAGCATATGCCTTTTCTCCGAGAAATCTAAGAACATTTGCAAAATAATCAGCTTGTACATATCCCGGTAAGCTTGTCAAAGGTGTTCCCGTTTCGTCAAAAAACCAGAACGTGGGTGTGCCCCTTACGCCAAAGGTTGCGTAAAGGTCTCTGTAAGAGAGGGTCTCTTCTTTTCCCTGAATTTCAAGTGTAGCGGTATTATCTGAGGGGTATATTTCAACGAACACATATCCCGCCTTTAGCAATTGTCCAACGGTTTCGTCAGGTAAAGTGGATTTCTTGAAAAGGTTACAGTAGTAGCAGGTCGGATCAGAAAACATTACTATAAGTTGTTTTTGTTCGATTTGTGCAAGTTTCATTCCGATATCGAAATCATTCAGAACCGCATCAAAGGAAAAAGCAAGAACAGCCATCAAAGAAAACACTAATAACATTATGGACCTTTTCATTTGCACACCTCCTGAAGCTATTGGAATATATCAAAAACCTGGAGATTAAAAGGAAAACTGAAGTAGATTCAATTTGTCAAATATTGTGAGTATACCAGCTATGAAAAGTAAAACGAAAACAATATACCTGACTATTTTTCTTCCTTTACTTTCACCACTGAAATTAAGCTTTGAAGTCAACTTCGCTACGAAGCCACTCAACGTCAAAAACGGTATACTCAACCCAAGAGAATAAGTGAAGAGTAATAAACCACCCTGACTTGCGGTTCCTTGATTGGCAGCTAGAACAAGGATAGAACCAAGAATAGGTCCGGCGCAGGGAACCCATATCATACCTAATACGGATCCTAACAAGAAAGCGGATATAACCCCGCCATGGAACTTAAAAACATTGATTTTGATTCCTTTAAAGCTGACCTCAAACAGATAAAGAAAAGCGAACAATATGAACAATCCTCCGGAAATAATGTTCATTAACTCTCTGTTCTTGCCAATAAATTGTCCCAAACCTCCTGCTCCTGTTCCCAGCAAAAAGAAGAAAAGTGACATCCCAATAGTAAAGAACACACCCTTCAAAAACCTGTCTTTTGGTTTTTTTGCTGAACCCATGAGAACACTAAAAAACACCGGGATGAGCGGTAAAACACATGGCGAAAAAAATGAAAGCAATCCTCCCAGAAAAGCGCTTCCGTGAGAGATAGCAGTGCTGACTAGTGGTGCCACCGTTAGATTTAGAGAACCGCCCACTGTAGAAGTGGCGATTCCACTCAATTCATTCATACTACCCCTCCATAGTAAGGGATTACATATCTATTATACATCTTAGACTCCACTATATACTCCGGTCGTTCAAGTTTTATTTTTATACATTCTAAATATTATTATTTTTGTATCTTTGTGGTATGATAAAAATGTTGATAAACCTTTTGGTTTACATGGTAACGCTGCTATTATATCCATGAATAAATACTTCAAGGAGGTGTCTAAATGGCCATTGGGGAATTCATAAAAAGCGGAGACTGGAAAGGCGAAAAGCATGTTCCAGTAATCGAAGCTCCCGATATAGTTGAAGCAGGCAAGTCTTTCATGATTGAGGTAAGCGTTGGCAAAGAAATACCCCATCCAAATACGATAGAACATCATATCAAATGGGTCGATCTTTATTTCAAACCTGATGACGGTCAATTCCTTGTTCACCTGGGTCATGTAGAGTTTACACCGGTTCTTGCTGACCCTCATACCACTTTATCTGTAAAGCTTGAAAAGAGCGGAACATTGCTGGCAATTTCTTACTGCAATTTGCATGGGCTATGGGAAAATACTAAAACCATTAGTGTAAAGTGAAAGGAGAGATAGCATGAAGTACAGATGCACAGTTTGTGGTTATATCTACGACCCAGAGGCCGGGGATCCTGATAACGGTGTCGAACCAGGGACAGCCTTTGAAAATGTTCCCGAAGAATGGGTATGTCCTCTTTGTGGAGCCAGCAAAGACGACTTTGAACCAATTGAATAATTAACAATTAAAGGGCGGGACCACTCCCGCCTTTTTTTCACAATTTTTTTGGTATCACAATAAGCCTGATATGTAGGTGAGAATCGGGGAAATTATTAAAGCCGGAAAAAAGTTGCCTACCTTTATTTCTTTTATTTCAAGGAGCCTTATTCCAAGTCCAAGGAGTATCAAGCCGCCGGTTCCAGAAAAATCCCCCAGATATATCGGTTCCTGCAAAAAACTGAGAACAGACGCCAGAGAAACGAGTGTACCCTGTACCACATAAACAGACACTGCGGAAAATAAAACACCGGCGCCAAAACTGGCGGCTAGCATAAGCGAAGAAATTCCGTCCATAAATGACTTCAAAAAAATGATTTCGTTGTTTCCCTCTACACCAGCTTTTATAGAACCGATCATAGTCATAGGACCAGCAACAAAGAGTAGAGTGGCGGTAATAAAGCCTGTTACAAAGTTTTCGTTTCTCTCTTTTCCTGTTAGTTTTCCTATCTTGTCTTCCAGTTCAAAGGCCTCTCCCAAAATTCCACCAAAAGCCATACTCCCGAGAACAACCAAAGCATTGTGGTATTCAAAGAACATCTTGATACCAAGTCCGATGGTTAAAAGTCCGATGACTTTAAATAGCACCTCTCTGTATTTCTTTGGAAGCCACTTCCCACCTAAAATACCTGCTACCGAACCTATCAGAACAGCTACCGTGTTGACTATCACAGAGATGTTCAGCATCGACTCACCCCACAGGTTCAAAAGGACGTATTATACCTGCTTTTAAGAAATGTTCTCGTATCTGGTACAGGTCTTCTTCGATATACAGTCCCAACATCTCATACCATTTCGTAGGCTTTTTTAGGAACTCCTCTACGCTTCCGTGAAAGTATTGCTGTCCTTCATTAAATCCGATTATATCAGAAGCGATATCCAGAAAATATTCCGGCCAATGGGTAGAGATAATTATTGTTTTTCCCTCAGCTTTCAATCTGATCAGGAGCTTTCTTATGTGAAGTATACCCTCGATATCAAGGGAAACGGTTGGTTCATCAAGAAGGATGACATCAGGGTTGTGAATTATCGAACCGCCGATAGCAACTCTTCTCGCTTCTCCACCGGATAGTGAAAAAGGCGAAAGGTTCTTTATTCTTTCTGCTTTAAGGCCAAGAGCCTGCATCATTTTGTTAAATCTTTCATGTATATTATCAAGTCCAAACTTTTTTGCGGCGTAGCACACTTCTTCTTCGACCGTCTCACAGAAAAAATAGCTTTCTGGACGTTGAAATGCTATCCCTACCAATTTTCTGATGTTCTTTGCATGAGATTTGCAGGTATCATATCCATTTATGACAACACTGCCGATGGTGGGTTGGAATAGCCCGGAGGCGAGCAGCAAAAACGTTGATTTCCCTGCACCATTTGAACCGAGAACGAGGGTAACAGAGTTTCTTTTGATACTGAGGTTGATATTTTTCAAAGCGGCGCTCTGGAAAGAATAATCGGGTTCATAAAAGAAAGTCACATTCCGAAATTTAATCAAGATTTCTTCCTCCGTTAAGCTTGATAACTCTGTCACAGAAGCTCAGGTCGTCCAGGTGCGTACTGGCGATAATAACAGTTACACCATTGCCCTTGAATGAGTTGATTAAGTTCATTATTGATCGGCGTTCACGACGATCGAGCATACTAAAGGGTTCATCAAAGAGCAGAACATCAGGTTTTAAAGCAACAATGGATGCGATTGTCAGTCTCTGTTTCTGACCGCCAGACAGAGTGAGGGTGTCCTGCGAACTCAGAGATTCAAGACCAAACTCCTTGAGTATCTCCGAAAGACGCCTTTCCACTGTCTCACAATCAAGTGAAATGTTTTCAAGGCCAAAACGAATGTCCTCTTCAACAGTTGCTCCTATAATTTGACTGTCCGGGTTCTGAAAAACGTATCCCACTGTTCCATCAACCACTACTTCCCCGTAAAAAACAGGCGGACGAAATCCGGCGATCAATTTCAAGAGTGTGGATTTTCCGGAACCATTGAATCCGTAAACACCAAGGTATTCTCCACGTTTAACTACCAGATCGAAATCATTGAAGATGATAGCACCGTCGTAACCGGCTTTAAGATCGATTATAGTTATAATATCAGAACTTGATGGACACATACACCCTGATGCCTCCGGATTTAATCATCGTTCTAACATTACCAAAAACTTCCTTCATCATTTTTTCCAATCGGGCCCCACCCTTGTTGTGAAAAGCGACTATCTCGAGTTTTCCTCCGGTCGCAAGAAATAAAGGGGCCTTGTGGATAATCGATTGCCAGATTTTCTTACCCGCAGCCATTGGTGGGTTACAGAGTATGGTATCAAATTCATTTTCCGACCAAGGATCGTATAGATTCCCCTGCCTTATTTCTGCAAGGATATTGTTGTCCCTGGCGTTCATCTTCGCGTATTTTACTGCTCTTTCGTTGATGTCGCTCATGAATAGAGTAATATCAGGGTTTTCCTTTTTGATAGTTATGCCTATGACTCCATAACCACAACCAAGATCAAGGACCCTATCTTTTTCACCTATTATCGCGTTTTCGATAAGTAACAAGCTTGCCTTGTCAATTTTTCCATACGAAAACACACCATTGGGACTCAAAAAGCGGTACGAATTCCCATTTTTCAGTCTCAGTTTTACTTCTTTTACTTCTATGCGCGAAGTTGGCTTTCGTGTATAATAATGTTCAAAATGATTTTCTTTCATCAGCCAATCCTTCCCAATCTTCTTCCTCCAATGATATGAAAGTGCAAGTGCTTTACTTCCTGGCCAGCATCTTTCCCCACATTTACAAGGGTTCTGAAACCCGTTTCTTCTATCCTCTCCGCTTGTGCAATGTCCTGTACGAGCTCGAATAACTCCCTGAGAGCACTTTCATCCATGTTTGTTAGTTCGCCGAGTTTTTCGAGGTGTTTTTTTGGAACTACCAGAACATGCGACGGGGCAACAGGGTTGATATCCCTGAAAGCGATATAGTGTTCTGTCTCCCGTACAATCTGAGCAGGGATTTCACCAGCAATTATTTTGCAGAATATGCAGTCCACACTTATCCCTCCTTGTTCACTTTACATCAAGGATATGACGTTTTAGAATCGAAAAAATAATCTCGGCTGGCTTTGTTGCATACAATTTGAAGTTCTCGCTGAAATCTCTCTCGCTATACTCATCGCACATGTCGAGAATTACTTTGAAAACAGCGAATGGTATACTGTTCAACTGACACACTCTTGCAACAGCAGCGGAGTCCATATCCAGACAGAGAGCAGCAGTTTCCTTGTAAAGTCTATCGCGTTCTTTAGCATCTGCTACAAGCCGATCGCCCGAAACAATCTTTCCGAGTTTCGCATCGGGAAAGAATGATTGCACATGTTCGATAGTACTCGAGTCTACAGAGGTGATGCGAGTGGAATTCGACCTCGCTGGAACTATCAAATCATATTCTTGAAATTCCGTTCCAGCAATGATATCACCAGGTTTTAAACTGGTGTCAAGAGCGCCTGCACCGGACACGAGCACGACGATTCCTGGTGAAAATCTATCTATCATTTTCTGTGTTATCGCGGCAGCCTCAACCTTTCCTATAAATCCGCTGGTTACCGTGACTTCGTTTTGACCGATAATCCCCCTCGAATAGATCCTTCCAACAAGCTCACCAGTCTCAAGAGTGAGCATATTATCGATGAGGGGTTGCACTTCTGGCATGAACACGCTTTCTATAAGTATCATTTTATCACCCCCAACAAATAATTATACAATTAAAAAAGGGGGCATACGCCCCCTTTTAGCACGGACTCATCATTTTTCAGTTTCTTCTTCTTCTTCTCCGACAATGTGGGAAAGCTCTTCGTCCCAGGCTTTGCTAACTTTCTCGAATTCTTCATCATCCAGAGAATTCAGAATTACGTTTCCGTTTTCGTCTTCTGAGGCTCTGAAGACAACGTAAGAGTCTTCATCAAAGCCCACAACTTCTTCGCCCTCCACAAACGCTTCCTGGCAAACCCAGTAGCGTTTGTCATCGACGTCGAGCTGAGTGATCAATGCAAAATTGTGCTCGTTACCGTCTTCGTCTGAGATAGCAAACATTTCATAATGATGCTCATGCTCGTGTTCATGTAGATGACCGAAGTCTTTCAATTCGTCCATAAAATAACCTCCGAACAATAAAACTTATCAGTACGAACAATGGTATCATGTTAAGAGTGTTAAGGCAATTAAGTCTGTGTTAAGATGTAACCGCGAGAAAGGACGTGATATTTTGTTTGAAATTGAAAGGAAGTTCCTGATCAAGAAAAAAAAGCTATTTGATGTGCTGAAACAGGCAAAATCGATTCTGTTGATCGCACAGTGGTATCTCACGGATGAGGAGGAAGTCAGGATTAGACTAATGGTAGATAAACTCGGAAAGACCCGCTGGATTTCCACATTAAAGCAAGGTATCGGACTCATCAGAAGAGAAAATGAAAGTGAGTTGCAACCCTCTGAAGCAGAAAACATGTTCATCAGGTTAAAAGCCTCGCCCGCGATCATTAAAATAAGAAGAGTATATCCAGATAAGGATTTTGAGGGAGTAATAGATGATTACTACTTTCCGGAGCTTGGTTATGTCGCAGAAATCGAACTTCTAAACCAAAAAGCACAGATGCCTTATCCCTGGAACTTTTGGAATCTTCCTGAAGATTCATTCTTCGAAGTGACTGAGTTGAAAGGCTATACAGCTTGGGAACTTTCCAGGGTATTTGATGGGGAAAATTTCCCGATCATAGAAAAAAAGCTTGAAAAAGAGCTTGTGCCGCAGGCTCAGAAAAGTGCTTTTATGAAAATATTGAAAGAGATTTACGAGCGATGAAAAAACTGCTGATACTATTTCTAATGCTCGCTAGTGCACAGGTGTTTTCGGAGCAAATAATCAAAGGGATAAACCTCGGAAATGCCCTTGAAGCACCGAAAGAAGGGCAATGGGGCGTTGTGATCGAGAATGAATATTTTTGCCTGATTGAAAGCGCTGGCTTCAACACTGTGAGAATACCCATAAGATGGTCCGCACATGCATTGGAAGATTACCCCTATACCATTGACAGTGCCTTTTTCGACAGGGTGGATCATTTGATAAATCTCGCCTTGTTTAAAGGTCTTACAGTAATAATAAATATCCATCATTACGAAGAACTAATGAACGACCCGAACAGACAAAAAGAAAGATTCCTGTGTATCTGGAAACAACTTGCTGAGCATTACAAGAACTATCCGGCAACCTTATACTTCGAGCTCTTGAATGAGCCTCACAGCAACCTCACGCCAAAAAAGTGGAACGCCTTAATTAAAGATTGTATAGCGGTTATAAGAATCATAGACCTTACAAGAATACTAATAATCGATGCGCCCCATTGGGCAAGCCCATATGCGCTTAATCTTCTAGAATTGCCAAACAATGAAAATTTAATGGTTTCGTTCCACTACTATGAACCCTTTAGCTTCACCCATCAGGGTGCCGAATGGGTTGAAGGTAGCAAAAGGTGGTTGGGCACGGTTTGGAAAGGAACCCTGCTGCAAAAGTGCAAAATAAAACTTGATTTTGCTAGAGCGAAAAAATGGGGGCAAAAGAACAACATCCCGATCTTACTTGGCGAATTTGGAGCGTATAGTAAAGCCGAGTATGACTCCAGAGTCAGATGGACCTCCTATATATCAAAAATAGCGGAAAGATATGAAATCGGTTGGATTTACTGGGAGTTCTGTGCAGGCTTTGGTATTTATGATCCTTCATCCGACAAATGGAGGCAGGAGCTCCTTGAGGCCTTGATAAGTCCAACACGTTGAAAAAATGGTTCAATACACGTAAATATCGACAAAATACCCATTGATATCGTACAAGAACGCCGTGTTACCTTCATTATTCCAGATGTACCTGCACATTCAGATGTTTGTTGTTGCTACCAGGCCTGAATAGATCTTTACTTACTCAAGCGGTTTTAGCACACTGCTCCGAAAATGTGCTCATGACCTTTAAGATTCAAAAGCATCCAGCTTTTAGATTTACTTCGAGGGAACCATAATTTCTGATCATGACATATTCTGCTTTATTATCGTAATCTATGTATGATATGCAAACACCACTTTTTTCTTCATTGTAGTACGTCCAACTCTCTCTTTTGCTGCTTTTGTCATAAAAATCAGCTTTTCGAATGCTTTAGCGAAGTTCTCAGACAAGGTAAAGTTCCGATTGAAAAAGCCGCACCCGTTAATTATCGAAAGAGGGTTGTAGAGGACAAAAACACTTTGTCCATCGTATTTTGCAGGTATCCATATATAAGCAAATAAAGTGTTGCAATCATCAAAAGGAAGATTTTCGTAAGAGAGCCTGATAACGCCATTTAGCAGTCATTTGCAAATCGGAATTTGCGCTCAATCATTTGAAAGTTCCACTACGATTGGCGTGATCGAAAAGACAAAAGATGCAAAAAACAAAGCAAGAAACGAAATACCATTCCGAAAAAATAGTCTCTTCGAAAATAGATAAAAACCATTTCCATCCCCTTTAAGCACTATAAAAAAGAGCGCCCTTTGACAAAGTGACTCAGAGAAAGCCTTAAATAAATTTTATTTAAGGCTTCTCACGAAAGCCGAGATACTTTACGTATTAGATGATAAAATCCAAATCAGAAGCAGAGTAAAAGGAGGTATTTAATTTGAGAAAAGATCACCTGAACAATGCGTTTTTGCTATTAGCCGCGGTATTCGTTACTGCTCTTGTAGTTTCAAACATCGTATCCTTTAAACTTATTAGCGTACTCGGCTTTGTTGTTCCTGCAGGTGTTTTTATGTATCCCGTTACCTTTGCAATAACAGACATTGTCTCAGAGGTCTATGGAAAAAAGAAGGCATCACAAGTCGTGTTAGTAGGATTCATTTCCGCTGCTTTGGTGCCATTTCTGACTTTTATTGCTGTGATTTTGCCACCCGCTGAATTCTTCGGCTCGCAGGAACAGTTTGCCACCGTTCTAGGGGCAGTTCCGAGAGTGACCATCGCATCCCTTATTGCCTATCTCATTAGCCAATGGCACGATGTATGGGCGTTCCATTTCTGGAAAAGACTTTCAAAAGGAAAGTTTTTATGGCTCAGAAATAATCTTTCAACCATGGTTTCTCAGCTCATCGACACGGTCACTTTCATTACCATCGCTTTTGCTGGTGTTGTACCTACACAGGTTTTAATAAATATGATATTCTCTCAGTACCTTTTCAAGATACTCATTGCTGCTATTGACACTCCGTTCGTTTATCTTGGTGTAAAAGCCGTGACGGGGCACTGGGAAGTAAAGGAGGAATACTATGCCGAAAGCTGAAGGGAAAATATTCACTTTTGAAGGGAAGGACAAAATCAGGGCTGATTTTCTCGAAGCGGTTCCATTCGATGGCCCTGAAGAATACATAAAGATCGAGACAGATGAATTTTCCGCTGTTTGCCCGTTCTCTGGACTTCCAGATATTGCTAAAGTTACTATTGAATACTATCCTGAAGGTGGAAAAATAGTGGAACTCAAATCCTTAAAATATTACTTCATAAGCTTCAGAAATGTAGGGGTTTACCAGGAAGAAGCAACAAAAATTGTCTACGAGGATCTGAAGAAGCTTCTAGAAACAAATAGGATAAAAGTTACCATGATTTACAATATACGCGGTGGTATCCTGACAACAACATCTATCGGGAGCTTGGACAAGTGACTACAGGAACAAACCGGGGTGATAAATCCACCCCGGTTTTTTTAATTGAGCATCCTTTATGTGCAAGTGCTTCCACATGCCTCAGAGAAAATAGTGATAGATAACACGACATTTCAAGATTCAATTCAAGTAACCACGCAAATATTTAAGTCTCAGCTCTGGAACTCAAACTAATTAGAGACAACCTCCATTGTTCTCTGTCTTATTCAGGTTCAGGAATACAAAATCTGTCTATATCTTTTTAGTATAAGCTATAGCTTATACTATAAAAAGTATGTTGCTCGTCCTCCATAACTTTATCAACCCAAAAGAGTCAATGGAATTAATTTTGGACGAATGAATAAGTATATTACCATATCAAAAGTCAACAAAAGAAATATCAAAATAGAAAATCAGTGGCAACTTGAGAGTGAATATTCGTTGGTTTCGAAGTAGTTGAGATATATAATTGGTCGCACCTCTCGTAGAGAGAAGCTTCTCCTCAGAGCTCAATGTTTGCCTTTCTTTCCAGATTCTCAAAAGATCGTAGCTTGGCTTTACGAACGTTCAAGGAAAGGTTTCGAGAAATTTCTTTCTAACTCCAAAGAACTCAGGGAAAATATCCTTATAACCATGGAAGCTATCGGACCATACCATCTTAATCTGTATAACTTCCTTATTTCTCGCATATCACATTAAACATTTCTCAGCACTTCTACATACGAAGAGCGGCAGAATAGCCACAAGAAACATCGCCTTCGTCTTATCACAATTGAAAACTTCCAGGAAGGATATTCACGAAAATAATAAATGCTCCCTTCGAGGGGAATCAAACAAAATCAAAAGGAGGTAAGGAAATGGGTAGAGTAGAAGGTAAAGTAGCCATCGTGACAGGTGGTGCATTGGGAATCGGTCGCGCAGCCTGTTTGCTCCTAGCAAAAGAAGGTGCAAAGGTCGCCGTGACAGACGTTCTGAATAAAGAGGGTCAAGAGCTAGTGGATGAAATCAAAGGGCTCGGCGGAGTAGCAAGGTTTTGGCATCTTGATGTTACGAGCGAAGACGAGGTGAAAGGAGTTTTCACCGATATCTTCAAGGAATTCGGGAAAATAGATGTCCTTGTTAACAATGCAGGAATTGCCGGGGTGAACAAGCCAACTCACGAAATAACCGAAGAAGAATGGGACAAGGTTATGAATGTGAATGTCAAGGGTGTTTTCTTCTGCACCAAGCATGCAATCCCATACATGCAGAAAGCCGGTGGTGGGAGCGTGATCAACCTGTCTTCTATCTATGGCCTTATAAGCGCTCCAGATATTCCACCATATCATGCATCAAAAGGCGCCGTCAGACTGATGAGTAAGACTGATGCTCTTCTCTATGCAAAGGATAACATCAGAGTCAACTCAGTACACCCAGGTTACATTTGGACTCCTTTAGTTGAGGATCTGGGGAAGAAATCACCTGAGGGAGTCGAAGCGTTCAGGAAACATCTTGACAGCCTCCATCCTATTGGGCATGTTGGAGAGCCGATTGACATCGCTTATGGCATCCTTTACCATGCATCTGACGAATCTAAATTCGTCACTGGTAGCGAGCTAGTCATAGATGGAGGTTATACGGCTAGATAAGAGCTAAAAAAAAGAAACAGTGTCCCTTTACTTCGCTTAACATCGGGTATGCAGTCTATTTACGCTCACCTAATTACCTTCGTATTTTGCATAATCTAATATCGTCGTGCTTGAAAAGGGTCAAAATGAATATTCCCTTCAATTTGTTCCTTTTTAATCATGATATTAATTGTTTTACTGGAATTCTACAAAAGGAATTTCCCTTATTCGAATCAGATAACTCTCTTTTTTCGTCCTTTAGCTCTCTTAGGAAGCTAGCGGATGTAACAAATGTTACTGATTGGTATTTCAAAACGCATTATACTTTAAATAGTGATCTAAAAATTGTTCATAGGGGGGATTGCCTTGAAACTAACAGCGGTCTTGAGAACGATCACTGAAATAGCTTCACTTTTACTCTTCTTGTTTCTATTCATTGGTGGTAAGCTTCAGTTATGGATCCTGATATTTGGAGGCTTGGCGATTCTTTCGCTTTTTTTTGGTAGATTTTATTGCGGTTGGGTCTGCCCAATCCAAACAGTTTTTAGACCGATAGGCTGGCTTTACAAGAAACTCCATATAAAGCGCCTTAAAACTCCAAAAGTAATGAAAAAACCTGTATTCAGATATATTTTTCTCTTCCTATTTCTCGGATTATTGGTTACAACGAGAATTTTCGCCATTAAACTCCCTTTACTGTTCTATATTTTGGTTGCTGGTGTTATGGTTACTCTGTTCTTTGAAGAAGAGTTTTGGCACAGTTTTTTTTGCCCCTATGGTACCATCCTTTCCTTCTTCTCCAGGCCAGCAAAATTGCATCTCGGGATCAGTGAAGACAAATGTATAGGATGTGGTCTATGCCAAAAAGTTTGTAACGCAAATTCCATCATAACCTTAGACAACAAGAAGAGAAGAATAATCAGAAATGAATGTTTATTGTGCTTTAACTGTGAAAATGTTTGTCCTGTAGAAGCAATATCTTATTCGAAAGCGAAGAAATTTAAACTTAAAAAGTCAATTGAAACATAGTGATAGAGCGATAAAATCTTGATGGGTTTGGATTCCGTCTGCGTCAGTACGGGCAGCCATAGGATTTAGAAGATTGTTTATACCATAAATGAAAAGTTCATTAGTATAGCCTGTCGCAATGGCTTTTAATGTTCCTTGCCTAACGCATCAAACCTTTTTTCATCTCTAGAAAACTTCTATGGGGATTTGTGCCCTATTCCTGCTTTCACTCTATCCCTGACTTCTCCTATTTGTTCCTTTGGCGGCATGTTTTTGTAGATTACCCCAACGTCACCATTTCTTACCATGACTTTAGTTGTCTCTGCTTCGGTAACAGTGTCCATAGCAGCACTTAGAAAGGGTACCTTTAGAACAATACCCTTCGTCAGTTTACTTTCGAGAATGACATCTCTTGGTAGAACTTCAGTAAGTTTTATAGTCATAGCAAAGATTTCCAACAAAGGTTCTCTTCGAACCGTATCTCTCAATAACAGTTTCGTCTAGTGTTATGTATTTGGGCTCAAGACCATTGCTAAAGGTGGAGTTTTGTGTTCAGACTCTGGAAAGGAAACCTCTTCACACAAAGAGTTCAGGAGTTGTGGTACCTTAGTTGAGGGCATGGGGAACCTCCATTTGTTGTGTTTGGCTTCACAACCAATTTACTAGGTTCCCATGCTTTTTTCAATGACCTTTCCTCTTTTATCTTTTAAGTGCATAGTTTGGGTTTATGGTGAGTGGAATAATTTTGTTCGTATTTTTCATCGGCACATATTTGCATAATTGGGGTTGTATAATATTGGCTTAGAAAGGTGGCAAAGTATGGTAAGTGCAAGAAGGGGTTTTTCATTAGTCGAATTATTAATTTCTCTCGTAGCACTGTCAACTCTTGTTGCCATAATTATTCCAATGACGATGAATATGATAAAGAACGCTAAAGCCATAAAAGTCGCCACCAATTTTAAAGTTCTTTGTCAATCTGTTGCAAATACAGTTTATTTGAATAGTGAAGTTCCCACAAGTATAGACGAACTGGGTAGAAATATTAATGCTGAGAAATATGGAATCGCGTGGAGAGAAAGTGATGGTTACTATGAATTCGTCATCTTTACATCAGAGAATGTGGATGTATTAGCATTGGGCGAAAAGCTAACAAGTGTTAGCGGAGCAATCCCTCCTGGGGACTTTAACTTCGTTAATGGGGGGTTGAACAGTTTTGATGACATGACAGCATGTTATACCTTTTTACTAGATGAACAGGGAAATATCCTCATAGGAAGTACCGGTTCGGGAGATTCCGATGGTGGAGAAGGAACGGGAGATTATGGAATTCCCGCATTTCCTACGTTTCCAGAGGGACTTCCATACCCCGAAGACCAATATGTGGAAAAATGGGGACACAAGTGGTATTGGTTAAAGGATGGTGTTCTCAGAACAAGATGGACTCCAACTGAAGAATACATAATTGATGCTGACGGCTTTTATTCTAAGATAGAGGTTATTCAGAATAGAAAACTTGTGATAGATACGGGATCAGCAGGTGTTGTGAGAAAGATAAGGGTAAACACTCTGAATGTTCAACAAGGAAAGATTACGCTTATCGGCAGTGGAAAAGTCGAGATCTACGTTGACAATTATTTCAATATAAGTGGAAGTAGTCAGGTTAATTTTAATGGAGATGCTGAGAGGATGAGTATCTACTACAAAGGACCAAGCAATGTTAAATTTGGAGGAAATATTCGTTTTTCTGGAACTTTTTATAGCGAGTATGCTGAAGTTGAGATTGCTGGGAGCGCCCAATTTAAGGGACTATTGGCTTCAGTTAATGGTAATCTGAAAGTTGCAGGAGCTGGAACTGTAATCAGTGATTTCTACTCCGTAGCAGTTTATGCCCCTGATGCGGATGTAACAATTTCTGGAGGCGGAAGCGTCTATGGTACAGTGATAGGAAGAATGGTTATAGTTAGTGGGGGAGGTTTTGCAGAAAACATAATAGAGACCGGCAATTAGCATTAATCAATTGTTTTATGTTTTAAGATTCCATATGATGACTCCCAATCCGATTTCAGAATTTAACGATTGCTGTCAGCAAAACTATCAAATAAATGGTGAAATACCAGATAGAGATCTTTGGAACCTGGCTATAAAATAATATAGATGCTTCATACTCAGGAGGTGTGATATGCCTATATACCGTTTTATTTGCGAAAACTGCGGGAAGGAAGAGAGATTGTTGCTAAAAATCGGTCAGGAACCACCTGCCTGCTCTGAGTGTAATGGAAAACTTGTTAAACAGATTTCCAGAGTAAGCTTCAAAATGGATTCAGGAACCTCCACACCTACTGACTACTCGTCAGGAAACTCCAGTTGCTCGGGTTGCTCAGGAGGAAGCTGTTCAAGTTGTGGGGGGTAAAGTGAGCTATTATGTTTAGAACTTTTACTTAAATATCCGTGATCATCTCATGGTAAATGCCAACAATTATTTTTTTCATATAAGTCCCTACCCGAAAATTGAACCATTAAGAATGGTGAAAAGGGATAAGGATCTTTTTGTAACGTCTGTGTGTTGCGGGTAAATTAGTGCTTGGAATGACATTCTTACCATATATATCTTCATGATAACTTCATTTGATAAACATTGTAATTCTCGCAAGCGCTATATACTCAAGTTGTGCGCCTAAATTTACAAAGAACTCAAGTTATTTAATTGAGCATTTTATTAGTTTTAATGACTTTCATGGCAATCCAATGGTAGTTGACCCTGATTTTCAATGAAAATTCTTAATCCAAAGAACTTAAAGATTTTTCCGGTTTATTTGATTCAAGTTAGGTTGAGTGTATATTTTGATGTTGTGAAAATAATCACATTCTGTTTCGATATTTTCTGTGTTTTGACATACATGAAATTCTGATTCGTATTAAAATAATAGTGAATTATTTCACAAACGGAGGTGAGATTATGTGGGAAAGTAAAGTCAACATCTACAATGTCTTCGAACTTAGAAGCCGGACCCTCTGTTATTTTGGAGTAGGTGCAATAAACAAAATAAAGGATATTGCTAGCGCTTTGAAAAAAGAAGGAAGAAAGAAAATTATCGTAGTTACAGATGAAGTTGTCTATAAAGTGACTGGAGCTTGGGATGTTATAGAACCGGCACTCAAAGAAAATGGAATCGAGTGGGTAATGTACACCGGCGTTCAACCAAACCCTACGGTTGAACAGATCGACGAAGCTACCAAAATGGGAAAAGAAATTGGTGCAGAAGCAGTTATCGGAATTGGTGGAGGTAGTCCAATAGACACTGCTAAAGGTGTTGCTATCTTACTCGAATATACAGATAAGAATGCTACAGAGCTTTACGAACAAACTTTTATTCCCGAAAGAGCCAAACCAGTAATCGCAATTAACACTACCCATGGTACTGGAACTGAGGTTGACAGATTCGCAGTTGCTTCGATACTTACAAAGGAATATAAACCAGCGTTAGCATATGATTGTATCTATCCTGTTTACGCTATCGACGATCCTGCACTTATGGTGTCCCTTCCTCATAACCAAACTAAGTTCACATCGATTGATGCTGTAAACCATGTGACTGAAGCTGCCACTACGCTTGCGGCAAGCCCATACTCTATCCTCCTTGCCAGAGAAACAATAAGACTTATTTCGAGGTATCTTCCTGAAGCGTTGGCACATCCGGATAATCTTGTTGCGAGATATTATCTACTCTATGCTTCGACTATTGCCGGGATCTCATTCGACAACGGATTGCTACATTATACACACGCCCTGGAACATCCATTAAGTGCTGTAAAACCAGAGCTTCCACATGGTTTGGGACTTGCAATGCTTCTTCCCGCGGTTGTTAAGCATATATATCCTGCTGTTCCTGAAGTGCTGGCAGATATTTATGAGCCCATTGTTCCTGGACTCAAAGGTATTCCAGGGGAAGCAGAAAAAATCGCTTCGGGTATAGAAAAGTGGCTTTTCAATCTGGGTATCACTGAAAAACTTTCAGATTTTGGTTTTACAAAAAATGATATTCCCAAACTTGTCGAACTAGCTACGACTACACCTTCTCTCGATCTCTTACTAAGTCTTGCTCCGGTGAAAGCGACAAAAGAAGTTATAAGGGAGATTTATGAAGACTCTTTAAACCCAATGAGCTAAAAATGTGAACGTGCGAAAAAGAAAAGGCTGGTTTATACCAGCCTTTTCTTTTATCAATTTTTTCATGAATTTTGGAGTTGTTTTTTTAATTGGGCTAAAGCGATCCGCGGGTTAATCATTACCCTGGGTCCTGAAATACAACCACCTTCACAACCCATTCCTTCGATTAGCCCTTGTATCTCTCCCTTTTCAGTTGTTTTGAGCATATCCAAACATTCTTTCATGCCATTACATACAATGCAATCGAATTCTTTTTTTGCAAGCTCTTTTACGGCTGCTGTTACGCCACCAGATGCCGCGAACCCTCTACCCGCCGATGTGGCGTCATCTAAGAGTTCAGCATCCACTTTAGAAGGCTCAATCTTGAAAGCAGCGAAAATAGAAGCTATTTCTTCAAAAGTAAGCACATAGTCGGTATATTCGTATAAATCGGCTTCCCATTTCTTCGCAATACATGGACCTATAAAAACTACTTTCAAATTGGGATCTTTGTCCTTTATTTCTTTGGCGAGCATATTCATAGGTGACAATGATGGTGAAATGTGATTATTCAAATGGGGAAATTTTTTAAGAATCATATTCTTAAACGCTGGACAGCAGGAAGTTGTAATGAAACGAAGATTTTCAAGGTTCTCATCGAGATATTCAGCCTCTTCTTCTGCAACCATGTCTGCTCCAAGAGCCACTTCATATGCATCAGTGAAACCTAACTCTTTCAACGCTCTTTTAAATTGTCCCAACGTAACTCTTGGGCCGAACTGAGAGATGGAAGACGGCGCGAAGATTGCTACTATATTTTTCTTGTTTATCAGTGAAAAAATTACCTGTCCTATTGCGGAAGTTTCAACAATGGCACCAAATGGGCAGGCAATTGCACATTCACCACATTGAACACATTGGCTTTCATCTATCGCTACTAAACCTTTTTCATCAGAGCTAATTGCATCTAATTTACAAGCTGAAATACATGGTCTTTGAGTCTTGAGAATTGCACCATAGGGGCAATTCTTGGCACACAACCCACATCCAACACAGAGCTCCGGGTTTATCTTTGGCTTTCCATTAACAATGCTTATTGCTTTCTTCGGACAGCTATTTATACAATACTTTGCCGAGCAGTTTCGACAAAGGTCAGTAATATAATATTGGGGCAATGGACAGCCATCACAAATTTCTTTGATTATGTTGATAATACCGCTTTTCTCTTTCCGGCACAGCTGACTTTGATTTGATAGTACAGCTTCCATTTCCGGTAGAAGCTCATACAGTTCTAATGCTTTTGTCTTGGAATAATCTGTTCCTAAAAATATTTTTATGCTTTCATCAAGCATGACTTTTATTCTGTAAAGATCCTGATCATATTGATAACCTACTTCGGAAATTATTTCTTTGGAAATCTTGGGGATTTCACCATAACTCTTATTTATGATTTTTTCAGATAGTTTTATTAGCGCTAGCCTGCGTAATTTTGTGAGTTCTGTTGTTATAACATTTCTCATTTAACCGCCTCCAAAAGTTCTTTCAATATTTCTGGAGTGACTTCCTCATAAACTTTCCCATCTATTTCTACAATTGGCGGCTTCTTACCGAGATGACAGTGATCAAGGCAGGTACAAGCTTCTATTTCAATATTCTTGCTTTTAGAAGCAATTTCGTGAGCCATGTATAGTACTTCACTTGAACCCATTAAATGACACATAGTTCCCACACAAATTTTTACTTTCATGGAGCCACCTCCTAAAAATGCTCTTTTGTAACGATTTTGCCTTCTTTACTGAGGATTTCAGTTAACTCGGTAACAAGAGTGTGCCTGACTGACATATCAAAAGGAAGCGATGGGTTTTGGTAAAAAGGATTTATACGTTGTCCAACCATCAGTTTGATTTCATCACTTTCTGCAATTAATCTTGCCATTTTACTTGCACCATCATTGCTGTTGGGGATATTTTCGGGGTCTACACCATACATTTTGAAGATTTCAATAACCTTCTTCAGGGTAAGGATGCCTTCAGTGACGAGATCAATGCCCTCCAATTTTCCGATAGGAGGAACATCTTTATGCATGGTTGAGAGATCAACTTTTATCTCCTTTCCCAGGTATCTTGAAACGATATTGCCAGTGGTCCCACCGCAGATGATTTTTATGTAGCCTTCCATTCCTAGGAATCTTTTAACGATATACTCGTCTAACGTCGGATCTAAGGGAGGTCCGGTAAGTATAACTGCTTTTTTCTTCTCCTTGATTCGAATTCCAACAAGGGTTGCATCGTCGCCTGGTTGGTTTCCATAGTAGTTGTTAGTAAGCTCAATTACTGTTTCGACAGCCTTTTTTGTAGAGTTGGTCTTGTTCACGATCTTCTGAAGATATTTTGAGACATTTTCCCAGCCCCATCCAAAATTCATCATATTCCCAAGGCCAGCGTGCAAAATGCCGTCTGACATAAGAAAAATGGAATCGCCAGGTATAGAAAAGAGCTTGATATCTAAAATACGTTTATCCTCTACTGTCTTATAACTTCCCAGACTTTCGGGATTGAGCAATTTTCCACGTTGGACTATTACAGGAAGTGGACCGTCATAGTTTATTATTCGGACTTCTCCATTATTCTTAACCACACAAATCGTAAAGGTGGAGTAAGCTATTCCTCTTACCTTGCAAACAGGCAAAGTTTTGACAAGAGTCCTCACTATCTCCTTCAGGTCGATTCGTTCTTTAAACATGGTGCTCAAAATTTCACAGGTTAATGTTGAGAGTATATGAGCCTTTACTCCACTTCCTAAACCATCGGAAAGAACCACTATCGTGGAATCATTAACATTCCGGATTTTTACAGTATCACCGCATAGTTCCTCGCCATGTTTATTCAATTGCTTAAATATTGCCTCGGCTTTAATATTCAAAATCATCACTCCTGGGAAATTATTTCTTTCAGTTTGATCAGTTGTGCCTTTGTTTCGGCCACCGTTTCACCCAGAATTGAGGCAATTTCCTGAGCAACTTTCATTTGATTTTCAACGACTTCTTGAACTTGTTCAGCCGCCTTCAGTCTTATTTTTCGGTGTTTTTCTTCTTTCTCTATTTCTGAGGTTATGTCTATGATAATCGCAGCAATCATATCGACTTCCAAAATCGGGAAAATTACCACACTGGCAGTTACACCATATTTTGCGAAATAGACCCGATGATTTCGTATTATTTCGTTCTTTTCTTTTACCCTTTCAAATAGGCTAGTATCTAGGAAAAAGTCTTCAATTTTTTGCCCTAAAATGCTCTCAGCATTGCCAATGTTGAAGAGCTTTATAAATGCCGGGTTTATTATCTTGATTCTTAATTCCTTATCCAGCACAACGAGTGCATTTGGATCGTAATCCCAAAGTATCTCCCAAATAGTCCTGGTAGCTGCCATATTATTCACCACACTTTAGAATTTCTTTTTTAAAGAAAACTTCCACATTTTCTTCAGATAGATTATAGAAATATTTTCCATCTATTTGAGCAACCACTCCTTTGCTGCAAGGACCCATACAAAATGAACCTTTTAGATCAATCTTATCTGATAGATTATGAAATTTAATTAGCTCTTGAAGTCTAGCTATAATTTTTGTTGAACCTTTGATGTGACAAGCACTTCCCATACAAACCCTAATTTCCACGACTTATCATCTCCTCGAAATGTGAAATAATTCACTATATATTTTATCTTCTTTCGGCTGTCTTTGTATTAAAAGTTTTGATATACACATTGTCTTTAATACGCGCAAATTTCTCCTTTCTTAAATATAATTAAACTCAATGAATCGAAATGGTTCATTTGAGCTCTACATCCTGTTAGATAGTGCATATATTCATTATAACGACTCCTGAAGTAAAAACAGATTGTCTTCCACGAGAGTTTCAGTAATATCTTTAGATGCCGCTCAGGGGTTACAATGGAATAAAGCAGATTTGTGGGGGTGGTCTGATGGCAAAACTAATGAGAGTCGTAAATAGAGATCAATGTATCGGCTGTTTTAGTTGTATGTACGCCTGTTCAAGGACATGGCAACAGGCTATTACTGTCGAAAAAGCTGCCCTAAGGGTTAAAAACTATCCCGGAGTAGAAGGTGCCTTTTCAGTAAGAATATGTTATGGGTGTAATAATCCAGACTGTATAGTTGTTTGCCCCACTCAGGCACTTACCAAGAGGAAAGGTGGAGGGGTGGTTTTTGATAGCTCGAAGTGTATCCATTGCAGGAAATGCATTGATGCGTGTGTTCCTGGTGCATTACAGTGGGATACAGAATTCGAAATTCCAATAATATGCCATCACTGCGGTATTTGTGCTTCTTACTGCCCGAACAGTGTCCTCGCTCTTGTGGAGGTGGAATAATGAGACGTTTTTATATGCTTGACATCGATTTGACGAACAATAAGAAGGAAACAATAGATGTTACCGACTTATTCAAGGAATGGTTGGGTGGAACGGGAGTTGCAACAAAGTTGCTTGTAGATTCTTGTTCACCGGATATTGACCCCTTTGCTCCTGAAGCCCCTGTGATATTCGCGATAGGACCTTTGAACAACATGTTTCCCGTTATAACTAAGACCGTGTGCTTATTTAAGTCCCCGCTAACAGGGAATCTCGGTGAATCCCATGCTGGCGGAAGGCTTGGATTGTCTCTCTATGAAGCTGGCTACCATGTACTGCGAATTAAAGGCAAAGCAAAAGAACCTTCCTACATAGTTGTGAAAAATGATCAGGTGGAAGTTAAGCAAGCCTATTCATTGAAGGGAATGTCGGCACTAGCAACAGAAAGGGTTCTCAGAGATAGAGAACATGGTATAGGGAAACGTTCAATAGTCAGAATTGGTCCAGCAGGTGAAAGGCTTTCTCCCATTGCTTGTGCCATAGTCGATTCTTCAAGGCATTTTGGAAGGCTTGGCCTTGGTGGTGTCCTTGGATCGAAAAACATTAAAGCACTCATCATATCTGGAAATAAATATTGGAGACTAATCGATAGAAAGCTCTACAACTCTCTCTACCATAGAATATACAAACAAGTAGTGGAATCAGAGGCAATGGCCAAATATCATGATCTGGGTACTGCAATGAATGTCGTCCCACTTAGTATAATAAATGGCTTACCAACACGCAATTTCTCTCAAGGTTTCTTCGAAGGAGCTGATAAAATCTCGGGTGAAGCGTTTGCCGAAAAGCACTTAGCACAGCAAATAGCTTGTGCGGGATGCCAAATAGGCTGTATTCATATGGCCACATTTAGAGAGGCTTTCGATAAAAAGCATCATATGTACAAAACCATCAAAGTATCTTATGACCATGAATTGATCTTCTCATGGGGTTCCAATCTCTCTATAGATTCTACAGAAACCATCCTTAAGCTCCTCCAAATTGTTGAGAAACAAGGCTGGGACGCTATCAGCATGGGAGGGACCCTCGCCTGGGCCACAGATGCTTTCCAACATGGAGTAATAAGTGAAAAGCACACGCTCGGAGAGGTTCTGAAATTTGGCGATGGTGAAACTTATCTCAGGGTACTCACCAAAATTGCTCGGTCAGAAAATGAATTTTACTCAGATCTCGAAAAAGGAGCAGATTTTTGTGCTCGCAAATATGGTGCAACGGAAAATTCCATTGTTTTCGGGAAAAATGAAGCACCTGGCTACGTTACAGGTATAAATGCTTTTCTGGGGTATGCCACCGGCGTAAGACACTCTCACCTGGATAGTGCGGGATATTCAATCGATCAAAAAATAGCGAGTAATCCAGCCCCTTTTGAGGAACAGATTAATTCTCTATACAATGAAGCTATCTGGCGAATGGTTTTCAATTCTTTGGTAGGCTGTCTATTCGCCAGAAAAATATATGATAAAGAAACAGTACTTGAAGCTTTGAAGAGCGTCGGAATTGAAGGCTGGAATTCGAAGAGTATTGATGAAATTGGACATAAAATTCATGGCCTCAAATACAAATTTAAGCTGGATAACGGGTTTTCTTTCGATAAGCTAACGCTTCCAGAAAAACTCACAAATGTTTATACTACCACTGGTAAGTTAAGCAAAGAAGCCTTCAGGAAAGGTGTAGAACTCTATCGATCATTGGTTGAAAAGGACTTAGAACTCGTGTGAAATTGCAGAGAGGTTCTGTCAAGAAAGTGCTGTAAAAATATCCCTGTATCCTAAAACAGGTTAAGATCCCCTGTTCAGATATCTTCTTCCAAGTAGACATTCTTCGTTTTCTGTGAGAAATTAGAGTACAATATCTTTGATTTCTATGAGCCCTGTAACCCTCCTTTGTGTGGTTTGCCTTTTTTGTAGTATAGGGTTTTATAGCATTTTTTATGCTGCCCCTGTCATAGCTCCAGACTATAACGTATCAAATTTAGCCTCCATTGCATCTTCTATAAGCTTGAGAAAGTCATGACGTTTTTCAATCAAGAAAGCAGATATTCCCCTATCTGCATACTGCTTTACGACTTCATATCCGTGTTTTTGGCAAAATTCAAGCATTTGATCAAGCTGCCCTTCAATTGAAAGTTCTTGCTGATTGTCAGAAGAATACCTGGCATAAATTGCAGCGCGCTTTTTACCTACGCAGATCCCTCCCCCAAGAAATTGAAGCATGAAAAGAGGAAGATGATGCAAAATGGTATAATAAATTATACCATATAGAATAAAAGAAACCTCGCCAAGTGGCGAAGTTATTGTGATTTTCATATTTGTATATATTTTAATTAAATCTATGAATATTTTTACTTTAATTCATCTAAAACCTTTTCTGCTTGCAAAATTACATACTCTTCCACATCAAGAATTGATCTTGAGTCAATCCATTTTATCTCATAACTACAATTATTTCTCAAATCTCTTAGTTCTTCTAATGCACCAGCGATTTCAGGTCTTTTTGATCTAAAAAAAATTGGTAATTTTCGATGGTCTTTAGCGCCCTGCTTTTGATAGCCCTTTTTAACAGCCTTGTCTCTCGCTATATTAAAAGCACTATAATAAGCCCTGTCAACAATTGTTCTGACTATGCATTCATCAGAATAATTATTGTTACTAGGATGGAGTTGCTTTAAGAATTTCGCTATTTCAAGAAATTCATCCCATGTAAAACCCATCAATGATGAACACCCTCAAAATCTTTACTTATTCGAATCCAACCACTAGCTCTGCTAATTTCTCTCTTAAACGCTTTATAAGCATCCCAAATAATATCAATTATTTCTTGATTTCTTTTGTTAGAAAAAATATAAAGACAGAGATATTCATCATTATATTCTTTATCATTGTAGTAATCTAAAGTAAGGCATGCAGAATTCGTGAACTGCGACAACAAATAGTACGACAATTCATAAGTCAAATCACACATGTCGATATGCTTTAAAAAATATTCTTTAATTTCAGAGACTTTCAATAGCTTGATGCCCAGATCCTCCTCTAATGATTTTAAAGAGGCTACTATGTGATTAACTTTTGAATATGTGGGCCTCTTAAAAAATTCATCGGTGTAAAATGCCTCAACTTTGTTTCCATATGTATTCAAAATTTTTCTTTCGAAAGAAAGCAACGGATTCGACATTATAATTTCTGACCAATTGGAGTTAGGATTATATTGCTCTGGCTTTGTTAGACTAAGTGTCATGGTTCACCTCCAGAGATTCCTTAATTCATCAGTTATACATGCTTCAAAAGCTTCTTCGATGTTTTTATGAGCACATTCAACCCATTCTTTAGCGTTAGTTACCTCGACTGAATTTGGACTACCAGTATAGTAATCAAGATCAAACTTAAAAGAAATATGATTTTCTTTCTGCCCTGGAATGGTAGTTAGCTCAATCTTGCAGGAATCCCTATTGTTTTCATAATTAAAAACACTTCCAACAATAAATCCTTTTATGGAACTTGGGAGTTTGTTGTTATCCCATAAAGGTCTAAAGGTAAAGTATTCTTTCAGGTCATATTCGCTCATTTTAGGTATATTTATTATATTTATATACCTTAATCCAATCCTCTCGAAGAAATCGATATTAATATCTTCGATCTTTAAAAACTCCTCTAGAACACGGTTAATACAACTTTTAATATTTTCCCAACCAGAATATTTGCCTTGTTCCAATATAGCCAACGAAGTTTGAGATATTCTAATTCTTATATTGTGCGAATCAGAACTGAATTCAGTAAATTGTTCAACACCAGTTCTATGCTCAATACCATCCGGAACTTTTCTGATCTCAAGTACTGGGACATTCGATTGTTGGCGTTTTGGAAAAAGATCCTTAATTTTATTATAGAGTAAACCAGGAACTGCTAAGTCCCATGCTTTCTTTTCAGAAACTTTAAATTCACAAACAACTTCTACAACAGGAGGATTAACATATTTTTCTCCCATAATAATCCCACTCTCTTCAAAAAGCATATTTTATTTTAACAAATATATGTTTCAAAAGAAATAACTGATAGACAATCTTTACCGTCAATTGTCAGAACTCAATTGTAGATATCTCATCTATACTTTCCGTTTTTAAGTATTTGTTGGAATGTTATAAGTAAAGTCAAATGTTAGAGATAGTTGTTAGAGATAGTCTCTTTGAATTGAAACAAAAAAGTTTTACATTTTTCTATCTAATTTATTTTCTAACTTATTTCTAACATATTCCTCGGTGAGGTCTTCATCGTAGTAAAAATATATAAGCTTTATTCCAATTGACTCACAAAGATTCCTTTTCCTTTGATCTCGTTCTTTCACCTTTTGTAAAGCACTTTCACCTCCCCAATGTTTAATTGGTTTAAAATGCTGCTCCCCTTGATATTCTATGCCAAGATTTAATTCTTCGATATATATATCTAATTCCAATCCCTCTAACCATTCAGGTCTGTAATGTTTTCTCACAGTATAATTTGGGAAAAGTGTTCTTACGATATTATAGAGAATGGTTTCACTAACCCAGGACTCACCAATTTTCCGGTAGCCAAATTTTTCTCTAACTACATTCTCTACATAATTATTTATTTTTCTCTCTAATTTGCCAATTTTTCGCCGAATCTCGTATAAGTCAGTTGAATCAGTATCTGAAATGCGCTCCCTATGTGATATTGCTATGTTTAGTTCAATTAACATTACTAACAAATCTTGCGAGATAAATTCTGGGAGGTGTAAAGTGTCATATATAGAGAGAATACCGAATTCGTAAAATTGCTTATTAATATACCATCCATAATTTTGTTTAAATTTTCCACCGTACATAGGATGGCAATAAAGATATGTAGGTACTTTCTTGTTGCACTCGTGGCAAAGGTTATCTTTAAATTTAATATATTTCAATACCTCTTCAGAATTAGGTGCGTTTTTACTTAATAAATCCTGAACAAACTCCAAAGGAAAATCGTCACTAATTATAAATCGCGTGTCTTTTCCATATATAGCATCGGATTTCTCGCGTTCAATCAGTTGAACGTAATTTTTTATCGCTTTATAAGAGCATGAACATAAGTAAATATCGCTATCCTCGTTTTTTTTGAACCCAAAAAATGTACCATAAAAACCAGGATAATAAACATAAGGGTATGGTAAATCTTCTTTAGCAATAATTCCATCTTGGAAAGCTATCTCTTTTCTGTTTGAACTTCTAGCTATTTTTATCCCCTCCTGGAACCTATCTATAGATTCGGAAACTTCCTTTTGAAGTCACTTTATTTAAATAACCAGAAATATCAAAAGATATCGGTTAATCCTTTGACCACTTCTGACATTTCGCTTAACTGGTCAAGGTCTAAAAAGACCACTGAAATATTTACACCTAATAACAATTCACTTTTATTTGGGGAAGCTTCAAGGAAGAGATAAGTCATATCAAACTCAAAATTTGTCTTTAGCAAAAAGTTTATGATATCTTCTTTCTTATTAGTAAGCCTTTCCTTGATAAAATGTAAAACGTCTTCTTGTGAACCAATCATCCATGCTTTTAAAGGCCTGTATTGTCCAAGGGTTATGAGAGTTGTTTTTACAAAACTATCTTCATCTTTATACATTTCTTCAAACAAACTGCTTGACCATTCATCAAGTTCTAGTGGTTCACCATATTTCATTTTTAGGCTATTTGATAACTTCTCAAAAAGTTCATATGCATTGTAATAATCTCCAAATGTAACATTGTTGAATGCCATAATAACTGCGAATAACCTATCATTTGAAAAAAGATATGCTATGCTGGCTTCGGTTAAAAGTATATTCTCAGTTTGAATAAGGGCTGTAATTCCGTATTTTGCTATCGTTTTTTGTATGGATGATTTGCCTTTTGCCAACTTCTTGCATTCATTTAAACTCATACCCCATGGAATATCTCTAAACCCTTGCTTATATTTACTCATAAACTCATCTCTATATTTATCAATGATCTTCCAAAAGGTTGGTTGTTTTCTTAGCTCATCGAAATCCGTCGAAGTCAAAACATCATCAAGTTGGTTAAGATCACTTGAAATGCATTTATATATATAATGCAGTGCGAGAGATACTTTGCCTTCTTTCAAGTATATATAAGCCATATTCCATGAAATATATCCTAAATACCTTTTGTTTGAACATTGCAGAGATGAAGCATACTTTATTGTGTATTTGTATCCATCAAAATCTCCAACTTCTCTAAGAAAAATCCCTAAATTATTTAAATATAATACCTTTAAATCTTGATATTGTGAGTTCATTGCGCGGTTGAAGAGAGAAATTGAGAGTTTGAAAGCTTTGTCAGACTCATTTTGTTCTTTTAATTGCCATGCTGAATTAATTATTGCAGCTAACAACTCTTTGCTCATAGTATCCTTCGAATAGTATTCATGAAGCAATGCCTCTTTACGGTTGGGTTCGTTTACTGCTATGAGCAATTCCGCACAATTGTCTAATTTTATATCAATAATGTTGGAATACCTGGAATTCATATATGACACAAAGTCTTCCTGGCATTGAATTGAATCTAATTCATCTGCCATTCTTATTATGGTGGAAAGGCTGACAACAGAATTTGAAGAGATATTTTTTTCGTTTTCAGTTTGTTGTAAAGGTTGAACCCGAGGGATATTAGATTTTGAAGATTGCATAAGTGAGCACGAAGAAAGAAAGAATGCGAATAAAATCAGGAGAAAAGTGATAAAACCAATTCTCCTCATTCCTATCCCCCTCAAAAATAAACCCCTTTCGGGGTTCACCCCTAGCAATTTCGTCGTTATTATACAATAAACTTACATTTAAACACAACTCTTGTTTAAGTTATTTCTCTAGATTGCAAAATTGTAATTTCTTTCTTCAAATTAAAGAGATTTTTCCTTGCTGCTCCGCTTTTTTTGTATCTCTTCAATGAAATCAGCGGCATACGAGGAAACCACGACGAAGCCTGGATGGCTCTTGCAGGTGACAGCATAATGGACCTTGTTGCTGCAAAAAGGCCAGACATTCGAGTCATTGGAGAGTACCAAGCATTTGTAGATTGGGCAGGGTTCCGATTCTCTCTCCACCATCCTGATGGCGGGCAGGCTTATGCTATCTCGTACAAACTCCAAAAGCTCGTGGAGTCGTTCACGGCAGAAAACCTGCCGGATTTCGTGAGTATGGGGCACTTTCACCAGAAAGAGTACGTGACGATCCGAAATGTTGAATGTTTCCAGCCCGGTTGTTTCGAAGCTCAAACTCCCTATGAAATAAGAAAAAACCTCCACCCAGTCATTGGAGGCTGGGTAGTGGAGGCTATACGAATGAAAAAGGGTATTCGTATTATAGCAGAATTCGTAAAATACACACCCAAAGAGAAAGACTGGTGATCATGATGCAGAAAATCCACAATACTGAAGAATGCTACTTTCTCTTGCAAAAAGACGATTTCAAAAAAGAAATCCTTGATGAAGTCAAGAATATGAACGAAACACAAAGCAAAGAAATAGACAAAAAGATAGACGAGCTCAAAGAGCACCTCGACAACGGTTGGAAAAAGGACTTGATAGACAAGCTCACAGATGCATTGCTGGGGATAAAAAAGACAAAGTGGCAGATTATCAGCGAAATAGTCAAATGGGCCGTTGGCTCAGCCGCATCCGGAGGGTTGATCTACTATATCCTCACAAGAAGGTGATCACATGGTCAGACAAGACCAGATTCGCGAATGGGTTCAGAAGGTAATTGCAAAGCCGCGACCCGATGCTGACCTAATGATTGCCATTGCCACGGTAGAAAGTTCGCTGAACCCTGTCGCTTACAACGAACGGACCAAGGCTGCAGGACTGTTTCAGCTGACTCCTATCTATCTGAAAGATCTCCGGGAAAGGTTCGCTCTTCCGACTGATCCTTTCGATCCCGAGCAGGCCACAAAAGGCGCGACCGTGTATGTCTCTTGGCTCATGAAGCAGTTTCCTGAAGACCTTACTCTTGTTCTTGCTTCCTGGAACTGGGAGATCGGAAATGTTCGCAAATGGCTCAAAGGGGAAAAAGAACTTCCTGAAGAGACCCGGAATTTTGTGCATCGGGTTCTATCTGAATGGGAAAAACTTAAAAAAGAGAAGGAGGAATAAGTATGCTCGAGGAAATTCTCGAAAAGGCTTTTGCAGTATTGGACCTTTTGTTTGGAAAGTTTGAATGGTGGAACGTTTTTAAAGAAGGGATCGGAACAGCAGTATTTGCAGTAGAAGCGTCGTTTGAATTGTCGCAGGATGAAAAAGCAAAGAAAAAATCCGAAGCAATTTTAGCAGTGAAAAAGTTTTTGGAAAACCACGGCATTGCGATCAAGATTCCAGATTGGCTTTTCACTTTCATCACTAGTCTTGCAATTGATGCCCTTGTAGGTTGGTTGAACCATGCCTTTGGACATGAATGGTTGAAGAAAATCCCCTCCGTTTCATAATGCAAAAGCAGATTGACCTCCCTTTATTCCACCCCTCCGGCTTTGACTGGAGGGGGATTTTTTAACGTTAGAGATCTAACCATACCCTCTAATTATAGTTCGGGTCGGATCGTCATCACCAACATTACTTATCTTCGGCCCACCAGATGACAGCGTTTTCAAGCGTCTGAGATAAAGGCTTACACTTCAGCCGCGGAGCGGTTCTCCACTCTCCTGGAGTGCTTACCCCTGACGAAGTCAAGCTTATCCCTAGCAGAGCCAAGCTACTCACATGTTTAGCGTGCTTATTCTATGAAAAAATGGTGTCTGTCCTCTATTTATTTTCTATTTTTCTAAGCCTAAATGCTATTTTTTGACCCTACTATTATTTCTTCAGGGGAAGTAGACATAGACAAATGATGAGATATGGAAAATTATGTGATAATATAAAAATATATGTAGTATAAAAGTGAATGATTGCTTTCGGATTAGAATATAAAACCCTTCAAAATGTGAGATATTCAGCTATATGGAAGGGGGGCGAAATTATGGTATCTAATGCAATAAAAAACGAGGAACTAATATTAAATGTTCTTAAACTTGCAGGCCCCATAACCAAAACGAAATTGGTAAAACTGCTTTTTTTAATTGACAACGAAGCGTCCGCAAAAATAAATAAAAAGATTAGTTCTTTTGCGTATGTGAAGTATTTTTATGGTCCATATCCACCTGAATTGGAAGATATTCTTAGTTACTTGAGTGCAAAGGGAATTATTCATTATAACGAGAATATTAGTTGTAACGGAAGAAGATACTACCTTATATCTATTGATAGTCCTGAATATCAGAAAAGGGGAGAGATGGCTAATATATTTTCCGAGAAAGAAGAGCAAATTATTCGTTCGATTGTCAATAAATACAAGGATAAATCTTTGGAAGATATTCTTGAAAGCGTTTATGCATTGGACAGTGTAGAGAAAGCAACTTTCGGCGCAGATATACTCTAGAAATTAAATTGTCATTAGGAAGAAAGAATGAATCAAATGGAAAAAATTGGACCTTGGGAAATAATTGAGGAGCGTTCAAATAATAATTTTAGTAGATCTTTAATGGAAACTGCTAGAATTATTGAAAAGGTACAGTTTGAGCATTTGGTTCAATTCTGGGAGTTTTTACATCTGTATTATGTTTTCAATAGAGCATTTAAATTGCCTTTCTTTTTAGATTTTAAAACTAATACTCAAAATAAGAGTGTTAATATTTATATCCCTTTAAAACCTTTCTTCAAGCCAGATTTCATCCAGGAAAGTATTATTAGTAAGCTTCCTGACGTTAAAAAAGTTATTCATGAAAATCCGAAAAAGTGTATGGAAGCAGTACTTGTGGCAGAATATAATACATTTTTATTAAATGAAGGTATAAATGCTCATCTTTGTGATCTTGCTTGTTCCCAACAATGCATTGAGCGAGAAGGTGTAATAGGTTTATTATCTAGTGATTATAGAAAGTTAGGACTGTTTGAAATTTATTCCTGGGAAGTCTCTAAAGAAACATTAGGTCTTTTTGAGGCAATATTTGATGTTGCGGAAGAAGAAATTCATAATTTTATGGAAAGACTGTACAATATGGTTTTGGAAAAGCTGATAATAGATAGTGTTAGATTGACCGACATAAAATCATACAGCAATATAATAGTGAAGCCACTTACAACATCTATAACAGAGAACTTAGAACTTGATATTGTTATAGAATCCAAAGTCAAAAAAAGAATTCTTATAATCGAAGTTACTTCACATAGTAAAAAGAGTCCTAAGGAATGGTTTGAGCATTTTAAGAAAAAGTCTGCCTACTCCAATATACTCTCGAACGAAACACATTCAAATGGTTGGAAATACAAATACGTGTATTTTTATATTCATTCTTTCACATTCAACGATGAAACTGGTGTATTTAACCAAACGGATATCAATCTTCAATATCCTTTTGTTCCTCTTCAAATGTGGGATTTCGGTCAATTCAAATATATGGATAAAATTTGGGAAAGCGATTTCAGCATACTTCAGAACAATGTCTGTGAAACGCTAAAAGATTGCAAACAAAACATCATCGAATTGGTCAGAAATTTTTTATTTAATAACTTCTCCTGATTGGACTGTCAATTTTGTACTTTCACTTCACATCGTCAAGAGTAAAAAACATCGAATCATACCTGCAGAACCGACAGTTCGAGTTCCTATACCGCCACCACAACCACGTTTTTTGCGCTGTGAGAAGAGTTTTCTATGCGCTGATATATAAATGTATCGGTCAGCGAAAAAAGTAGTCTGAAAATCGATTTTGAGTTATTGTTTCTCTGTTAACCAAAAAAATAAATCCGCTCCTACAATTTGCTATTGGAGCGGATTATAAAAACATTCAGTGGTCACACAAATGGTCAGGGGTCGGGGACTTGAACCCCGGGCCTCTGGTTCCCGAAACCAGCGTTCTACCGACTGAACTAACCCCTGGCAAAAAGAATTCTATCACAGGTTGGATGGCTTTTCAACTCTCCACACTCTCTATAAACGCGCTTCCAAGGACGATGGCTCCGTCGTAGAAAACTGCTAACTGACCGGGTGTAATAGCGGATACCGGCTTTTTAAATTCCACCGTTAAACTGTCTCCTATGATATGTACCTTCGCTTCTTCTGGTTTCATGGTGCTCCTGACCATGCATTCACATCTGAACTCATTGCTATGCACATCAATCAGCCAGTTAGGTTTGATGGCTTTGAACCTGTTTTTGAGGGTCATTTCGTAGGGTCCAACGATCAGGCGGTTGAGTTTCTTGTCGATGTCTATAATGTAGAGCTTTTTGTCGGAAGAGATTCCCAGCCCTTTTCTTTGGCCGATTGTGTAAAAAGGAAGTCCGCGGTGCTTTCCTAAAACATTGCCGTGTACATCGACTATCTCGCCGGCAGGTAGGACAATTCCTTCTTCTTTCAGAAAGCGTCGGTAATTGTTATCGGGGATGAAGCATAGTTCCTGACTCTCTCGCTTCGCATGGACAGGCAATCCCAGAACTTTTGCCTTTTCTCTGATCTCTTCTTTTGTCAGTTCGCCATTGGGGAAGAGTATCTTTTTTAGCTTTTCCTTTTTTATTCTGGAAAGGAAATATGCTTGGTCTTTGTGATCTGCTTTGCCTTTCGCCAGTGTGATACCGTAATCAGGATGGTTGATTATTCTAGCATAGTGGCCGCTAGCGAACATTTCCATGCCGTCTTCCAGGGCCTTCTCCATCAGTGCACCGAATTTCATATAGTCATTACAAAGCACGCAGGGATTGGGTGTCCTTCCCTGCCTGTATTCTTCGATAAAGTAGTCTATTATATGGTTTCTGAACAACTCATTTAGTTTGACGATTTTAAGCTCTATTCCGAGGATTTTAGCTGTTTTATATGCATCGATAGTGTCAGATGGGCTGCAACAGACTTTTTTGGTTTCAGGGACAACTTCAAATAGATGATCAGGCAAGTTCTTCATGTGATAACCAACTACTTCGTGGCCGGCTTCAATTAGTAAGGCGGCAGCCACTGCACTGTCAACACCACCACTCATCGCGATTCCAACCTTCATCTTTTCACTTCCATTTCTCGTGTTTTTCGATAGAAGGGTAATCATTACCCTCAAATATTTCCTAATTCTGCTATCATCGTATCATTACTTGTCGGGATTTATGTTTCAAATAGTATAATACTAAAAGAGGAGGGGTTTTATGAGAAAACTTGTTATTATTGTCTTTCTCGTGTTCTCTCTTACGATTTTTGGATATATTAGATTTAACCTTGTTGGTTTCTACAGCCCTTATGAGATAAACTATTCGGGCTGGAACTCTATTGTCAGTTTCAACGATGACCAGTACAGATCGTATGATTTTGCTGTCAATGAACCTTCGCTCCACCTCAGTGCGACACATTCTCTCGCTTTCGGCGTGGCTGCCAATGCTGGTAGACTCAATATATCGTACTGGCTTGATTTGGCGATGTCTTTAGGAGGCGGGAGAAATGAGTTCAGGATAGGAACGGTCAGGAGGAACTTTGAGAGCGGTTATACGTTCAGAATACTTTCCTATCATTACCACGATACTCTTGCTGATCCACTGAGTACAGTGTCTTACTATGTCACTTTCGATGATAAAATGTTTGATCCCACTGAAACAGAGATTGCCTTCCTTCACAGGATTTATAACTTCCGCTCAGGATTTTATTCCACATTCTATTTCAGAAATTTCTGGTTGTCCGTGGCTTACTATCCAGGACTTTTCAATTTTACCGTTGAAGCAGCGGGGGTTAAGATTTCAGACAACAACCACACCGTGTTTATCCCTTTCAATCCAAATAGCAATTATGATCTTTCTGGTGACGAATTTTGCTTGAGCCTGGGATTTGACTTCAGGATATTTTAACACCATACTTTGGGGGTGAGATAATGAAAAAAGCTTTTCTTGTAGTTCTTTTGCTTCTACTTGTTGTTTTTGCCTTTGGTAAGACTTATATCGTAGGGACAAGCGCTGATTTCCCGCCATTTGAGTACGTTGAAAATGGTGAATTCGTTGGCTTCGATATGGACCTGATCAGGGCTATAGCTGACGAGATGGGATTCAATGTAAAAATCGTCGACATGGCCTTTGACTCTCTTATCGCTGCTCTGGCATCTGGAAACCTCGACATAGTTGTAGCAGGAATGACAATTACCGACGAGCGTGAACAGGTTGTGGATTTCTCTATACCTTATTGGGTGGCGGACCAGAGCGTAGTGGTTAAGAAAGGCTCAGGCCTCAATATCACGGTCTTATTTGGCAAACACAATGTCGGTGTCCAGACAGGTACGACAGCTGATCTCTGGGTAGAGGAAAACCTTGTTAACACGAAAATACTCACAGGTAAATTCAAGAGATATGAGACCTTTGTTTTTGCTATGACTGACCTCGTTAACGGAAACGTTGACGCTATCGTGCTTGATTCGCCAGTGGCTGAGATGTACGCAAAGACGAGACCTGTTGAGATCGTTGGAATCATAAAAACGGGAGAAGAGTACGGTATTGCTGTATCAGAAGGTAATAAGGAACTGTTGAATCTCATCAACGAGGGAATCAGAAGACTCCGGGAATCCGGAAAGATCGATGAATTGATTTCGAAGTACTTCTAAACCATAGCGAAGGGAAGGGAATATCATCGATAAACTAAGTATAATAATCAATTCCTTTCCGGCTTTACTTGAAGGTACCTGGGTAACGTTGAAAATAACATTTCTGTCATTGGGGTTGGGGCTGGCAATAGCCCTACCCCTTTCGTTTGGTCAGGTATATGGCGGAAAGGGATTCAGAGTTTTTGTGGTTATTTATGAAAGGATCTTTAGAAGCATACCGGAATTGGTTATACTGTTCCTTATTTTCTACGGCTTTCCAAGAGCTGGCATCAAGTTTTCCCCCTTCACAGCGGTTGTGCTCGGACTTGGAATAAGGAGCGCAGCTTACCAGTCCCAGATATTCAGAGGAGCTATTCAGTCCATCAGCACCACTCAGATGAGGGCTGCTCGTTCCCTTGGCATGACAAAACTTCAGGGTTTCAGACATGTAGTACTACCTCAGGCTCTTAGAGTAGCTTTGCCTCCATGGACGAATGAATTCACGATCGTCTTAAAGGATTCGTCTCTGGCTTATGCCCTTGGCGTTACGGAGCTATTGAGGCGGGGAGGCTATATTATTTCAACGACTTATGAACCAATGCTCATCTATTTGACCGTTGCGTTGATCTACTTTGTCATCACTTTCACGGTAAACAGGAGCCTCAAAAAAGTTGAAGAGGCGCTTGCCATCCCGGGATTTGAGATAAAGGAGAGTATAAGATGAAAAACAATCCTTTGTTGAGAGTGATAAATTTAAAGAAGCGTTTTGGTGATAAAGAGATTTTGAAAGGTATCAGCTTCGATGTTGCGGAAGGAGAGACCAAAGTCATAATCGGTCCCAGCGGTACAGGAAAGAGTACCCTTCTGGCTTGTATCAACCAGCTTGTGAACCCCGATGATGGAGAAATCTGGTTGAGGGACGAACTGATAACACAGGTTAAAGACATGAACAGAATCCGTCAAAGAATCGGTTTTGTGTTTCAAGATTTTGGGCTTTTTAACCATCTAACAGCTCTGAAGAATGTGATGATAGGTCTTACAATAGTCAAAAAGATGGACAAAAATGAAGCCAGAGAAAAGGCCATGGAACAACTCAGGAAGGTGGGGCTTGAACGCGAAGCCAACCTTTATCCAGCGCAACTTTCAGGTGGTCAGAAACAAAGGGTAGGTATTGCCAGAGCGTTAGCTATGGAACCGGAGATAATTCTCTTTGACGAGCCCACTTCTGCCCTTGATCCAGAGCTGATAGGAGAGGTTCTACGGGTAATGAAAGACCTCGCTGAAAGCGGTATGACGATGCTCGTTGTAACCCACGAGATGGGCTTTGCGAGATCCGTTTCCGACGAAATCATCTTCATGGAGAATGGATTCATTGTCGAGCAGGGGCCACCTGAAAAGTTATTCAAGAATCCAGAAAACGAAAGGACCCGTCAGTTCCTGAACAAACTTTCTGAGCTCTACGGCGAGGGCGATTAACATGTTGATGCTGGAAAGAATACTTAAAATCGTTGAACGATACTGGCCGGTTCTCCTTAAAGGACTCGGCGTTACGATGGAAATGACGTTGATTTCGGTGCTCGGGGGCTTTGTACTCGGTCTTTTGCTGGCTCTTTCCAGAGTATACGGAAATAAATTTCTCAGGATTATTTCCACGGGATTTATTGAGATCATCAGGGGAACACCTCTTCTGGTACAGCTATTCATTCTGTATTTTGGGTTGCCGCCTTACGGGGTTTCGCCCAGTCCTTTCACAGCAGCGATAATTGGATTTATAATCAATAGCGGTGCTTATCAGGCGGAATATCTGAGGGGATCCATTCTCTCCATCAACAGAAACCAGATGGTCGCTGCCAGATCCCTGGGGATGACGAGAAAACAGGCTATTATCCATATAATCATGCCCCAAGCGCTACGCAGGGTAATACCTGCGTGGACCAACGAGTTCATTTATTTACTCAAATATACGTCTCTCGCATATATAGTAGGAGCACCTGAGCTCATGGCACAGGCTAAGTTTATTGCGAGCAGGAACTTTCAGTTTTTCGAAGTCTATCTTGTAGTGGCAGTCATTTATCTGGCCGTAATATTAGTGTTCACGTGGTTATTTGGCCTTCTCGAAAAGAAGGTAAAAATTCCCGGCCTGGAATGGGTCAGGTAATCGTAGTAATCGGAGGTGTCAATCTTGGTTTTACTCGATGGAAATTCCCTCACCGTGGAGGAAGTCTACAGAGTTGCGTTCGGGGGCGAGAAGGTTGTCATATCTCCGGAGACCCTTTCCCTTCTTGAAAAAAGTCGAAAAGCCCTTGAGAATCACCAACTAGAAAAGACGATATATGGTGTCAATACAGGATTTGGTGTGCTTGCAAACAAAAAAGTTAGCGAGGAGAAGATAGAAGAGTTACAGGTAAATATCGTTCGTTCTCACGCAGCCGGGGTTGGTGCTCCATTACCTGTCGAGCTCGTGAGAGCGGTGATGCTGGTAAGGGCAAATTCGCTTTGTAAAGGCTATTCCGGCATCAGGCCCATCGTCGTTGAGAGACTCATAGAATTTTTGAACCACGATATTGTACCTGTCGTACCTGAACAGGGCTCGGTAGGTGCTAGTGGTGACCTTGCGCCACTAGCCCATATTGCGCTCGCTCTCATTGGAGAAGGCGAGGTGTTTTACAAAGGAGAAAGGTCAGATACAACAGATGTGTTGAGAACATTGAATATCGACCCTCTCACTCTTGCCTCCAAAGAAGGTCTTAGCCTGTTGAATGGCACCGCATTTATGGCAGGTATAGGGAGTTGTGCGGTTCATATTGCTGAAAGGCTATTCGACGAGGCTATCACAGTAGCCGCAATGGCGACAGATGCTTTGAAAGGGAGCACATCTCCCTTTGACCTGAGGGTACATAAAGCGCGACCTCATCCCGGACAGATGTATGTCGCTGAAAAACTGTTAAGAGCCCTCGAAGGCAGTGAAATAAGAAGATCTCACCTTGACTGCGATAGGGTCCAAGACCCGTATACTCTTAGGGCTATCCCCCAGGTTTACGGTGCGGTCTACGATACTATACAGTATGTAAAAAAGGTACTCGAAATAGAAATAAATTCTGCAACGGATAACCCACTGATATTTGAAAACGGTGATGCAATTTCTGGTGGGAATTTCCACGGTGAACCTATTGCACTGGTTATGGATTTTCTCTCCATCGCCCTGACAGACATGGCAAACATGATGGAGCGCAGGATCGATAGGCTTGTTAACCCTAAACTAAATGACCTGCCACCTTTTCTTACCAATGGAGAGGAAGGTCTAAATTCAGGTTATATGATCTGGCAATATACGGCTGCAGCTTTGGCATCAGAAAATAAAACTCTCGCCCATCCTTCTTCTGCTGATAGTATACCGACCTCGGGATTTCAGGAAGATCACGTGAGCATGGGAGCCTGGGGTGCGAGGAAACTCTGGAAGATCGTGAATAACTGGAGCCAGATTCTGGCAATTGAAACCCTGCTCGCTTACAGAGCGATGTATTCTAAAAAGTCATTGAAGTCGGGAATCGAGGTAGAGGAACTTTATTCCCAGTTGAAGGAACTTATTCCCGAACATACTAAAGACAGATACTTTGGAGATGATTTCAAGATAGCATTAGCGGTATTGAAGAAGAGAGCGGGGATATAATAATAAAGAAATAAAAAAGAGGGGGAGCATAGCTCCCCTTTGGTGCCGGAGGCGGGACTTGAACCCGCACAGGCGTAATGCCCACATGATCCTGAGTCATGCGCGTCTGCCAATTCCGCCACCCCGGCAGGCCATAAATAGTTTATCATTACCCAGCGGAGGTGTCAAGGCTCTTGAAGCGTGTTATATTGCTTTTCTTGGCGATAATAGTTTCGGTTGCATGTTTCTCGTTATCTAAACCCATAGCATTACTGCAAAACGATTCTGACTACCCCAATGGAGGTTCTCCAATAGAGAACGCACTAAAGAAACTGGGAGTTGATTATGTAGTCTATCGGACTTTTCTCGGTGAATTCCCTGAAAGGGGTAGTTACTCAGCTTTGATCATCAGCGGCGGTAACAACATGGCGGCGTATTTCTCCAATTCGGGAGAACCAAAAAAGCCTACGAGTCTCATCACTGATGCGGAGGTACCTGTTCTTGGCATCTGTATGGGTTTTCAGCTCATAGGAAGGATATACGGTTCTTCACTGGTTGTTTTGGAAGAACGTGGTTGGAGAAAGCTGAAGATCATGAAGGATGACATTCTTCTAACGGGTATTCCAGAAGAGTTCTTCGCCTGGGAAAATCACCTTTTCTCCCTCAAAGACCTTCCAAAGGGTTTTGAACTCCTTGTGGTAAACGAAACCGGTTCTATACAGATGATTAAGCACAAAAAGGAATACATTTACGGAGTTCAATTTCATCCTGAAAAGGGAGATAATGAAAACTTCAACCACGGATATATGGTTCTGCTTAACTTCTTAACGCTGGTGGAACATCTCGATAACCAATCAACGGATTAATGCTTGAGGAGAAGTTTTAGCTTCTCGATCTGCTCTTTTTTTCCGAGCACCATCAATGCTTGTCCGGGTTTAATTAAGGCATTGGCACGCGGGTTGAACATACTCTTTCCACCGTCGTAAATCGCTATAACGATGAGACCGGTCTTCTGAGGGATTTTCAATTCTCCTAGCTCAACACCTTCTGAAGGAAAACTATCCGGAACAGAAACCTGTTCAAAATAGACCTGCATGTCGCCAGATTCTATGAGTGTGTCAAGGAATCCCTCTATGCTCGGATTCAATATCAAATTGACCATTCTTCGCGCACCGATTTCAGGTATTGGCAGCACCTTAGAAGCTCCTGCGTAACGCAACTTTTTGATATTTTCCACTTCATTGGCCTTAGCGATGATTTCAAGCGACGGATTCAGCTGTCTTGCAGTGAGGACAACAAAGACGTTGTCTGCGTCTACTGGAAGGGTTGTAATAAGGCCCGCGGCGTGGTCGACGCCTATCTGCTTCAATACTTCTTCATTTACCGCATCTCCTTTGAAACAGATCAGACCATCTTCTGAAATGTCCTCAATGTACTCTATACGAGCGGGATCGTTGTCCACTAGAATTACTTTAAAACCTCTTTCCGAAAGCATCTTCGCGATACTCAACCCGATGGTACCCGCTCCAACAACGATGAAGTGATCTTTCATTCTTTCTAGCTCTTTCAACATCCTTCTCCTCCTGAGAGCATAGCTCATTTTTCCTTCAACGAAGAACGCGGTTATTTTAGAGATGGCATAGACACCAAGTGTAATGCTTGTGAAAATCAATATGCTCGTGAATATCTTACCCGCCGCACTCAGATCTTCTGGAGTGCCATAACCGACTGTAGATACCGTGATAACAGTCATGAAGAAAGAGTCCGTCAGGCTCCAGCCTTCTATGATAGCGTAACCAAACATCCCGGAGAGGAAAACTATTACCAAATACAATACGGCGAAAAGAATGGATTTTACCTCTCTTGTGCGTTCAATCATCTTTCAAGCCTTTAACCGCCCTTTCGATCTTTTTCAGTCCCTTTTCGAGAATAGCCCTTGGACAGGCAAAGTTCAGTCTCTGAAAACCTTCTCCACCTTTTCCGAAAACTGTTCCGTGGTTTAAGGCTACACCAGCTTCGTTAAGAATGAGTTTCTGTAATTCCAAATCACTGAGTCCAAGTCCTCTGAAATCGAGCCACAGAAGAAACGTCCCTTCGGGCTTAATTGCTTTGACACTCGGGATGTTATTTCTAATGTATTCTATTGCAAAATCTCTGTTTTTTTCAAGGTAATCGAGAAGCTCTTCAAGCCAATCCTCACCCAGGCGATAAGCAGTCTCAGTTGCTATGGTACCAAAGATATTTCCAAGAGTGAGAGAAAGACCCTTCAGAAGTATCTTTTTAAATTTTCCTCTGAGTTCAGTATTTGGAATAATGGTCAGGGAGGTTTCGAGCCCTGCTATGTTAAATGTTTTGCTTGCTGCCATGCAGGTAATTGAATTATTGGCGGACTCTTCGGATATGCTCGCAAAGGGTATGTGTTTTGATTCCGAATATACGATGTCAGAATGAATTTCGTCTGAGACGACGATAATCCCTTTTTCTAGACAGATTTCTCCCAATCTTTTCAATTCAGCTTTAGACCAAACCCTGCCAACAGGATTGTGGGGGCTGCAAAGAATGAGCATTTTGGTTTTTGAATCGATTTTTTCAATGAGATCTTCATAGTTCATTGTATAATGGCCATTATTGTAAATTAATTCATTTATTATGAGCTCTCTTCTGTTGTTTTTTACTACGTTGAAAAAGGGATAATATACCGGTGTTTGAACCACTATTTTATCTCCCGGATTGGTAAAAGCCTGTATAGCTATAGCGATAGCGGGAACTACACCAGGTGAAGCGATTATCCATTCTTTTTTTACTTCCCAGCCATGTCGTTTTCCAGTCCAATCAATGAAAGCCTGGTAGAAGCTTTCGCTTTTGGCGGTATAACCGAAAATTCCATGTTCTGCCCTCCTAAGTATAGCTTCGATCACCACTGGCGGGGATTTAAAATCCATATCCGCCACCCACATGGGAAGAAGATCGTCTCGCCCGAAGAAATCTTTTGTGTGATCCCACTTGTAAGATTCTGTACCCCTACGGTCAATAATTTCATCGAAGTTGTATTTCATGTTCAAACCCCCTGTTATTATTAAGCCATTTTAATGATATCATCTTACAAAGGAAATAATGAAAAAATGAAGGTGATAGCGTGATAATCGTGAGTTATTTCGAACCCTTTGGTAATGACGCGGAGAATTCTACGGAAATCCTTTGCAGGGAGATCCAGAAAATAAGAAGTGACATTGACTTTGTAAAATTGCCAACGATCTTCTTCGAAAGTGGAAAACTCCTCATCAATGTCATCAAAAAAAAGCAACCGGACGCAGTTTTAATGCTGGGACAGGCTGGAGGAAGAGCTGCAGTCACACCGGAGAAGGTCGCTCTGAACTGGATCGATGCGAGAATTGAGGACAACAGCGGTCACATGTTAAAAGATACCATGATAGTTAAGAATGGACCAACCGCGTATTTCTCCACACTTCCTATAAGAAAAATTGTTGACACTCTTACAGCGTGTGGCATTCCAAGTCGAGTATCATACACAGCGGGAACCTTTGTGTGCAATAGCCTGTTTTACCAGGTGATGCACTTTCTTCATGAGGAGAGCTTTGAAAACCCGGCAGGATTTGTGCATTTTCCATATCTGCATAGTCAGGTACTGTACAGACCTAAAGTCCCTTCTTTAAGCCTTGAAAAGTCGCTTGTAGCGTTGAATTGTATTATTGGACTTTTGGAGGAAATGGTATGAAAATAACCGCGGCGTCCTTTGCCCCGGAATACGAAAACCGGGAGGTAAATAAATCTAAAGTATCTAACATATTCACCAAGGCAAAGAGCTTGGGCTCAGAACTGCTTATTTTCCCGGAGATGACCCTCAGTGGCTTTACTATGAACCTCTCAATGTACGACTCGAAAGACATTGAGTTCTTTGAAGGGGTAGCCGATTTTCATGGTGTTGCGGTTATTTTTGGGCACATAGTCAAAAAAGGGAAAAATTTTTTCAATGCGGCCACATTTTATAACCCACAGACGCATGAGAGATTCACATATTTTAAAAGGAAGCTCTTCAGCTATGCTGACGAGAACAGGTACTACACAAAAGGCAAGACACCTGTTCTATTTTCATTTAAAGGTCTGAAATTCTCCATTCTAATTTGCTATGATTTGAGATTTCCCGAACTATTCAGAGAGGTGAAAGGGGCAGAATTGTTTGTAGTTATAGCGAGCTGGCCACAGAGCAGACGAATTCACTGGGATACACTTCTGAGGGCACGGGCGATAGAAAATCAGGCTTTTATTATAGGTGTCAACAGAACGGGAACTGACGTTCAGGGGATAGAATACGGTCAACTCACCACTGCATTTGACTACTATGGAAATAGGCTGAAAGCAGAAAGAACAGGTCAGCTTCTCAGCTGGGAAATTTCTGAAGAAATGGTCGCAAAGATGAAGCATTGGCGTGATGTGTTTCCTGTGTTGAAAGAATAAAAAATTGCTGCCCTTTTTGAGGGCAGCGAAGCGGTCTGAGGGTTACTTCAGCGTTACTATTATAACGCTCAGGGGCATAGGAATAGCCACAAACGGTATTATATGCCATTTATGAGCTCTTGACACCTTCAATCCCCCATGGTTCGCGCAACAAGCTCCATCTTTCTGTGGAGCCTCTCTACATCATTTGAAAGTGTATATACCGCAAAGAGCAGTACAATTGCGCAGGGTATCCAGAAAAATGCGGAGATATTCATAGCTGCTGAAAGTGAACCGAGAGTAGCGGAAACACTGCCTGCAAAGACTTTACCTACTCCAGTACCCAGAGAATCTGTAAGGTTAAAAACGGAAAAGATACGCCCTCGATTTTCCGGTATGTTTACATTCATCAGCATGGTCTTCATGTTGGGGCCAGTCATAGAGGCAGTTGCCGCAGCTCCCATTCCAAGAAGTGATATCAAAACGAACCCGCCTGTATTTTCAACAGCGGGTAAGTTGAGAACCGCAAGAACCAGGAAAGCGCCAATTGTGGTCATTATGGCACTGAATAAAGACATATATGACTTTTTGATCTTGTACAATATGCCGCCAAGCATGCCACCAAAGAAAATGCCGAACACATTTCCCACGCCGAAGAAAATGAAGACAAGCGTTGCCTTATTTTGATCCAGCCCTTTATACCTTTGTAGAAACTCAACAAGAAAATATGGTATTGCTCCCCATGGAACAGTACCGAGTATGCCTTGAATGAATAACACGAGGTTAGTCTTTATCTTGAAAAGGTCGAGGTAGTCACTGAGTTTTATCTGAGTTCTGTACTCCTTACCTCTCTTGACCAGTTCTCCAACGGCAACCTCTGCTTCTCCACGTTTGGGCTCTTCAGCGAGAAAAAAGAACAACAAAACAAACAAGAGGTTTGGTAATGAAACGATGACAAAAGGAAGACGCCATCCCAGGGTTTCGCCAGTAAAACCGGCGATAACCATTCCGAGAATCGCACCTATTGAGATGGCTGTTGAGAGAATAGCGTTTACCTTTGCTCTCTCATTTTCAGTGAAAATGTCGCTGGCATATGAAAAAACAACGGGGAAGACGGCGCCTATTCCTATACCGGTGAGGGCTCTTAACAAAAAAAGTTGTGGATAGTTCGTGGCAAAAGCGGAAAGGAAACATGGGATCTCACCTACAAGTACACTTATCAGAAGGAGTTTTTTCCTATTGTATTTATCTGCCAGAAATCCCCAAATAAGACTCAATATAGCACCAATTATCGTAAAAGAACCCGCTATGTAACCGATCTCTCTGTCCCCTATCCCGAATTCCTGCTCGATCCTGCCGATATTGGGTGCCATTACCATTTGATCAGCATTTAACAGGATCATCATAAGCAGGAGTATCCAGAGAATGGCGTTATTCCTGCTCATGTTTCCCCCTTGTTATTCGAGGTCTTCTTTCAGGTTTGCAAAATCCTGAATGAAATTATCCTTCTCCCGCCACTTCTTTCGGACTTTCACGAAGAGTTCGAGATACACTTTTGTGTCGAATATGTATTCCATATCCTGCCGTGCAAGCATGCCGATTTCCTTAATCATTGAACCATGCTTACCTATAATAATGGGTTTTTGACTCTGCCGTTCTACGACGATATCCGCTCTTATAAATAGAACCCCGTTTTCCTTTTCTATAAAATCGTGAATATAAACACCTGTAGAATGTGGAATCTCTTCTTTCGTGAGCAACAGAACTTTTTCTCTGATAATCTCAGCGGCCATGAAGCGGGAAGACCTGTCAGTTATTACATCCTCTGGATAGAGCTTTGGCCCTTCCGGAAGCCTTTCTATTATTTCATCCAGCAACTCAGTTACTCCATCACCCCGTTCAGCAGAAATGAGGAAATGCTTTTCCACATTTTCGAAAAGTTCCCGTGCCTTCACAGCGAATTCGGTTGCTCTAGTCGAATTAGGTGCTATGTCAATTTTGTTCACCACGAGAAAAACGGGGATTTTAGAGGCGTTCACATGCCTCGCTACCAGGTGATCAGAAGCTTTAATACCATCCTCATAATCTACCATAACAAGAAGAAGGTCAGAACCATTAAGGGCTCCGACTGCTATTTTTACAAGATACCATCCCAGCTTATGAAGAGGTTTATGAATTCCGGGCGTATCATAAAAAATGACCTGTCCCTTTTCAGTAGTTACTATTCCACCAATCCTGTTCCTTGTTGTCTGGACTTTATCAGATACGATGGCTATTTTTTCACCGACAAACCGATTTACTAAGGTCGATTTTCCCACATTAGGTTTTCCAACAAGAGATACTACTCCTGATTTAAAGGCCATGACTTTTACTTTGCCTCCTCATCAAGAAGCTGCGAGAAATTGGCGACCTTGAAGAACAACTGATCAAGGGATTTTAAAAACCCCAATCTGTTGAGTCTTATATCCGGTTGGTTATCCATGACGAAAACGTTATCAAAATAGTTATCAATATAGTCCTTCAACAAAACCAGGTCCTGAATAGCGCCAGAGAAATTGTGATTTTCAAAATGTCTGTTCAGCGAGTCGTAGGCTTTCAGGTAGGCATTAAAGAGCTCTTTTTCTTCATCTTTTAAAAAGAGGGCACCATCGAATTTCGTTGAGTCGTGTTTTCTGCTTATGTTATGTACACGTTGATAAGCGGTAAGTAGCTTACCGAAAGACTCGTCGCCAACAATAGATTTTAGGGCCGAAGCGATGAGTTCACCGCTAAAGGGACGGTCCCACCAGAAATTCACAGCACGAGAGATTCTAATCGAATATCCTCTGTCGAGTAGAAAATTCTCAAATCTGTTTCTCGTGAAATCTTCCAGTTTATCTGAAAATTTCAGGTATTCAAAACCATAAATTTCAGCCGACTTTTCGAATAGCTCCTTCAGATTGATATACCAACCAAGTGAACAGAAAACGTTGAAAATGAACTGGAACTTCCGTCTGATGGCAAAAGGATCTTTAGAACCAGTAGGAACATTGCCAAGGTAGAAATTTCCAACGATGGTATCAATCCTATCAGCTACACCCACAACAGCTCCTGAGAGGCTTTGCGGTATCATACCATTCTGACCGTAATGTTCTTCGATTCCAAGGGCTATTTCTTCATCCTCTCCGGATTTTAAGGCATATATCCTACCCATAATTCCCTGAAGTTCTGGAAATTCATATACAATTCTTGTAGCCAGATCTGCTTTTGAGAGTTCCGCAGTCCTCAATACCAGGGCTTTCTCCTCAGCCTTCGGAGAAAGATGATCGAGAATGATTTCAGAGAGTTTTCGGACTCTCAGAGTTTTGTCGTACATACTGCCCAAACCGCGTTGAAACATGATTTCTTTGAGTTCAGGAAGGTAACTTTCAAGAGGCTTCGAGAGATCTTTATAATAGTAGAAATGCGCATCTTCGAGTCGAGCATTTATTACTTCTTCGTACCCTCGCTTTACATTTCCTTTTGGATCTCCTGGACCATCCTGAAAGGCGACAAATTTATTACTTAGGGCCTCGGAAACATAGACAGGGAAGGTGCGCTGGTGGTGTTTAATCGTGACGATAATAACCTCTGGAGGAAGTGCCAGATACTTGTCCAAAAACTCACCAACTACAGCTGTTGGAAATTCTGTCAAGCTGACAACTTCTTCCAATAGTTCTTCATCAACCGGAATAACAGCCTTCAGCTCAGTTTCAACACGCTTGAGCTCTCCAAGAACACGACTTCGTCTCTCGTCAATGTCCGAAAAAACGAGCGTATCTTTTAATTTATCGAAGTATGTATCAGGTGTTACCTCAACTTCGTCATAGAAAAATCTATGTCCTCTCGATTTATTTGAAGCCTTTTTTCCAAAGACCTCAAAATCCAGTACGAATTCATCTAACATGGCTACAATCCATTTTACAGGGCGTACAAAACTGAATTCGCCGTTACCCCACCTCATGGGTTTTTTGAAGTTCAAAGAACTTAAAAGCTCGTTGAAAATGATGGGTAGCAATTCAATAGTATTCTTACCCTGTACAGTACGCTTTATAAATACATATGGAATACCTTTAACTTCCCTTACTTCTATATCTTCTACAGAAGCGTTATTTGCTCTCAAAAATCCATCCAGCGCCTTCGTAGGTTTACCATTGGCAAACGCTATTCTTTCGGCAGGTCCTCGTTTTTCTTCTGTAAAGTCCGATTGCTTTTCAGGAAGACCATATATGAGGAAACCGAATCTTCGGCTAGCTACGAAGGTTTTTATATGACTGTAATCCAATCTATAGTTAGTTAAGAGTCTTTCAAGTTTTTCACTCAGTTGTTGTCTGAGATTTCTTATTTCGGTGGAAGGAAGTTCTTCAACTCCGACTTCGAGTAAAGCTATCTTTGTCATTCCTTATCACTCTCCCAGGCTACGTATGCTTCAGCTATCTGTTTTGCCATAGCCCTGATGGACTTTATATACCCTTGTCTCTGGGAAACGCTTATAGCATTTCTTGCATCGAGCAAATTGAACGCATGAGAACATTTTATGAGGTAATCATACGCAGGTAACAGCAAGTCACCTTCCATGCATCTTTTGAATTCCTTTTCGTACATTCTGTAGAGCTCAAAAAGCATCTCTGTATTGGCATGCTCGAAGTTATAGACAGAAAACTGGCGTTCATTTTCGAGAAAGACATCGCCGTACTTAAAATGCTCATTCCAGTCTATGTCGAATATGCTGTCCTTTTTTTGAAGGTACATAGCAATGCGTTCAAGGCCATACGTTATTTCGAGAGAGACCAGTGAAACGTCCACACCACCAACTTGCTGGAAGTAAGTGAACTGAGTGATCTCCATACCATCAAGCCAGACTTCCCAGCCTATGCCCCAAGCGCCGAGTGTTGGTGACTCCCAGTTGTCTTCTACGAAGCGGATATCATGTTCCTTAGGCTCAATCCCAAGGGCTTTAAGCGAATCAAGATAGATCTCCTGAGAGTCATCGGGGGAGGGTTTCATTATAACCTGATATTGAAAATACCTCTGTGTTCTCATGGGGTTTTCCCCGTAACGCCCATCAGTAGGCCGGCGACAGGGTTGAACGAAAGCAACTTTCCATGGTTTCTTTCCAAGCGATCTTAAAAAGGTGGAGGGATGAAATGTACCCGCTCCCATCTCAACATCGTATGGCTGATCAATCAGGCAGCCCTTCGAACCCCAGTATTCGTTGAGTCTCGCGATTATCTCCTGTAAGTACATCTTTGAGCCTCCGTTCTTATTCCAGTGATATAAGGTAGTAGTAATAGGGTTGACCGCCCTCATGGACCTCGAATTCAATGTCTTCGAAGTCGCCTGATAGGCTTTCAACGAGTTTGTCAGCCTGTTCTTTCTTCACATCTGAACCATAGAAGATTGTAACAATCTCGTATTCATCGTTGTTTTTGAGAGATATCTCTAAGGCTTCACGTATGATTCTGTCGAGCCTTCTGCCAGTGCTGATGAGACCATCCTTTCCAATGGCGAGGTATTCCCCTTTACGAACCTTTTTGCCCTTTATACTGGAATCTCTTATAGCATAGGTGACAGAAATGGGTATTACATGGTTTATTGCTTCGTTCATCTCCGTCAGGAGCTCTTCAGTATCTAGCTCGTCATCATATACTGAAAGAGCTGCAATGCCTTCCTGTACAGTCTTTGTTTCTAGAATAAAAACATTTTTAGAAGGGTTCTTTTCCATGACAGCAGCAGCAGCCTCTTTCGCGGTCAAAAGGATGTTGGGATTATTGGGCATTACGATGATATTTTCAGATTCAAGGCGTTCAATCGCCTGGAAAATATCCTTCATACTTGGATTCATTGTCTGACCGCCTTTGACTATGTAGTCTACGCCAAGGCTTTTCATTATTTCACTGAGACCGTCACCTGGCGAGATAGAGACGATGCCGTGCTTTTTTCCCACGCCATACTTACTTTCGCCGTTTTGCGCCTCAATTACATGGTCATGCTGGATTTTCATATTATCTATCTTTACCTTTTGCAGTTCACCATGTTTTAGGAATTCTTCTATGACATCCCCGGGATGGTCTGTGTGAACGTGGATTTTAATCAGGTCATCCTGATTTACTGCAACGATGGAGTCACCGATGGTTCCCAGATAATCTTTCAATTTGTTTTCTATCTCTTGAGTTCCCCCATTAGTGTCGTGGAGCTTTATTACTAGTTCTGTACAATACGCATATTTCAGCTCCTCGCGGGCAATTTCAAGAATTTGCTCAGCCGAAGCTGTAGCGACTGACGGAGCTTCGACTAACTCTGCTTCCGTCTCGCCCAGTGCAGCCAGTTTAAAGCCTTCGAAAATATAAGCTAACCCCTTGGCTCCGGCATCAACGACACCAGCTTCTTTCAGCTTTGCAAGCATGCTTGGGGTTTGATCAACGGTTTTAAAGGCTATGTCAGTTAACTTTATAAAATATTCTTCAAAATCCTCAATTTCAGAGAGCTCAGAAACTGCCTTATCCGCTACGACACGAATAACGGTCAGCATCGTACCTTCAACGGGTTTCATTACAGACTTGTAAGCCACTTCTTTGGCCCTCACAAGACACTCGCTGAAAGCCCGGGTGTTTAAATACTTACGATTCTTTGCGCCTTCAGCGAACCCCCTAAAAATCTGTGATAGGATAACACCGGAGTTACCACGTGCTCCCATTAGCATGCCTTTCTTGATCGTGTCAACAACTTGATCAAGATCCGCAGAATTAAGCTTGTTGAGATACTCAACAGCTTCTAGAACAGCTGCACTCATATTTGAGCCTGTATCTCCATCTGGTACTGGAAAAACATTCAGAGCGTTTATCTCATCTTTGTTAACGAGCAAACGCTCAGCGGCTTTTTTGAAAGCTACGATAAAGAACCTGCCGTTGAGTCGTTTCATCTAACCGCGCCCCCTATTAGTCCCGAAGTCCTACAACGTAAACATTCACCTTTACGTTGTTGGCCTCCGTTAATACCTTCAATCTGTGAAACACGTTTTCCTGAATGTTAGCAACAACTGCTGGGATACGCACTCCGTATTCAAGTACGAGTTCAATATCGATTTCAAGGGTGCCATCGATTTCTTCTGTGACTTTTATTCCGTGTTTCTCTTCAGAACCAAGGATTCTCGAAAAAAATCCCTGTTGAGGAGAGCCAACGTTTACAGGACCATAAGACTCTGACACGACTTTCTTAACGATCGAGCTGATAGCCTGTAAGGTTATTTCGATCTTTCCGTACTCTGTCGTTATAAGCATTTAGTTCACCTCTCAGTTTCTTGATTGTGCTTTCAATACCCCCATATTCAAGACCAAGTTCTTTCAATATTTCCGCTCTCGTTCCATGTTCTGAAAATATGTCGTCAATTCCCATTACATGAATCTTTCCACTATAGCGCTTTGAACTCGCATAAAGCAATAAAGAACTGCCAAAACCACCTATCCTTACCCCTTCTTCAATGGATAGAATGATGTCATTTTCTTTCATAATAGCATCGAATGTTGTGGTGTCGAGGGGCTTGATGGATCTACAATTGTACATATTCAGTCCGTATTTTGCCGCTACATCTCTCGCAGGCTGAACCATACTGCCAGTAGCCAGAATGGCGATTCTCGTTTTTCCTTTGATAAGTTTTTCCCATTTCCAGAGATCAATTTGAGACATATTATCTATTATTTCAGACAGTATACCATATTCAGACTGTCTGGGGTACCTAACCACTACTGGACCATCAAGCTCTTCGTGGAGCAGGAGTGTGTAAAACATGTTAGCCAGTTCCTGAAGACTGGAGGGTGCAAGAATTTTCATATTAGGAATCATGTTCAGATAAGCTATATCGAAGATGCCGTTATGTGTTGGTCCATCATGTCCAACGATCCCCGCCCGATCAACAGCAAATACAACGGGGAGTTTTTGTAAAGCAATATCATGAATTAGCTGGTCAAAGGCTCTCTGTAAAAAGGTGGAATACACAGCAAAAACCGGTTTTGTACCCTTCACAGCCATTCCACCAGCAAAAGTGACACAGAGTTGCTCGGTGATACCGAGGTCGTAGAATCTTCCGGGATATTTTTTTGCAAACTCTGATAATCCGGTTCCATCTGGCATAGCAGCTGTAATCGCTACTATCCGGGTATCTTTCTTAGCTAGTTCTATAATCACTTTTCCAAAGACTTTACTATAAGAGATAAGCGAGTCAGTATAGAGTCTTTCTCCCGTTTCAGGGTCAATCTTTGAAACACTATGAAATTTTGTTGGATCCTTTTCAGCGTATTCGAGTCCTTTCCCCTTCTGTGTGGTCACGTGTACGATAAAAGGTTCGTCAAACTCCTTTATTGTTTTGAAAATTGCTTCCATTTCCTTGATGTTATGACCATCAACAGGGCCAAGATAATTCAAACCAAAATCTTCGAAAACGTTTCCACCCAGAAAAGTATGTTTTATTCCGTCTTTTATTCTTGAAAGCAATTTCTCGAGTTTTTTCATGCGCATGCTTTCAAGAGTTCCCTTGATATCTTCTTTTATTTCTCTATAAACGGGATTCAGTCTCAAATCTGTTAAAGTCATGGACAAGCTTCCTACATTCTTGCTGATGCTCATACCGTTGTCGTTAAGTATGATCTTTAGACGAGAGTTCAGCTGTTTCAGTTGGTTTAGCGCTTCAAGGCTCATACCGGAAGTTAAAGCCCCATCTCCGATAACAACGACAACGTTTCTCTTTTCATTAACCATCGACAAAGCCTTTTCGATACCGAGAGCAGCCGGTATCCCGGTGCCAACGTGCCCGGCTCCAAAGACATCGTAAACGCTCTCTTCTCGTCGGAGAAAACCGCTTATTCCTTTTCTCTGGCGCAAGGTATTGAAACGACCGTATCTACCGGTTAAGATCTTGTGGGTATAAGCTTGATGGCCGGTATCCCAGATAATTATATCTTCGTCTGGATCGAAAACTCTGTACAGGGCAATTGTCAATTCGACAGTGCCTAAATTCGAAGAAAGATGCCCCGTGTTTTTAGAAACCACGGTCTTTATATAATCCCGTATCTCACCCACCAATATCTTGAGTTCCTGATAACTGTAATTTTTAACTTTCCTGAAAAGGGGTTCCTCGCGATTCATATACCACCATCCAGAATTCTCTTAAAAGACTCAACAAGGTGCCGGAATAGTATCGCTGTAGTGACAGTTCCTACACCACCAGGTACGGGTGTTATGGCAATGGTCTTTTCCTTTACATTTTCAAAGTCAACATCGCCAACGATTTTTCCATCAACGAGATTAATTCCGACATCTATGACCACAGCCCCTTCTTTCACCCAGTCCTCTCTTACAAATCCGGTTTTACCCACAGCGCTGACTAGAATATCCGCCGCTCTGGACTTTTCCTGTATTCCATGGGTGCGGGAATGGCAGACCGTGACAGTACCATCTATGCCTTTCTTCAAAAAGAGCAAGGAAAGCGGCTTTCCTACAGTAGTGGACCTGCCCAATATGGTTATATCCTTGCCCCGTATAGCGATGTTATAAAATTTTAGAATTTCAATTACCGCTTCAGCCGTGGGAGGAGCGTAATAACCCTCACCCATAACGATTCCACCAAGGTTTGTTGGTCCTCGTCCTTCGACGTCTTTCAGAGGCGAGATGGATTTTATCACAATATCCTCATCAATCCCTTTCAAGGGGTGCATTATCATTATTCCAGAGACAGCCGGATCCTCATTGAGCTGCATGATTTGTTCGAAGGGTTTTTCTGTGGCTTCAATGACCTCAACGGGTATATCCAGCTTTTCTCCCCTTTTTACTATGGATCTCATATATGACTGAGTTGAATCGTCTGGATGACTGCAATACAGGACAAGTTTGGGCTTTTTAGCCTCAAACCGGATCATCTGATCCTTAATTTCTGAATATATCCTTTTTGCAACGGGTGCGCCTTCAAGTAATATAGCCATGTGTTCACCTCATCAAAACAGTCCGGTAATTTCACCATTTTCGTCGATGTCGATTTTCTGGGCATTTGAATTACCAGGAAGCCCGGGCATCAACATAATATCCCCGGACACCGCTACCACGAATCCAGCTCCCGCTGAAAGCGTGAGGTCCCTTATCTGGAAGTTATAACCACTAGGTGCACCGAGTTTCTTCGCATCGTCTGAAATCGAATATTGTGTCTTCGCAACGATTACCGGGTAATCCCCAAAACCTTGTTTTTTCAATACTTTCAACATTTTCCTGGCCTTAGGTTCAAGGGTATATGAGCCGGCTCGATATATTTCCTTTGTTATTATTTTTAATTTTTCTTCTATTGGGGCATCTAAGGAAATAAGAGGCTTAAATTGATTTGATGTATTAGAAAGCTCTACCACCCGTTCAGCAAGCGCTACGCCACCTTTGCCACCATTCTTCCAGACAGTTGACGTTTCATATGGTATATTGTTTTCTTTGCATAACTCTCCGAGGAGTTTTTTCTCACCGGATGTGTCATCGGGGAAGATATTGATCGCCACAACAACAGGCACACCGTATTTGCGCATATTTTCGTAGTGCACTTTCAGATTTTCAAACCCTTTTTTTAATGCTGCGATATCTTCTGAACCGAGGGACTTTTTATCCGCCCCACCGTTGAGTTTAAGAGCTCTTATGGAAGCGACAATAACTACGACTGCAGGCTCAAATTCTCCAACAGGTGAAACGAAATCTAAAAACTTTTCTCCACCAAGATCAGCACCAAATCCCGCTTCTGTAACGACAAAATCTGAAAGTTTCAACGCCATCTTCGTGGCGATGATGGAATTCGTGCCGTGGGCGATGTTTGCAAACGGCCCACCATGAACAAAGGCTGGTGTTCCTTCTATCGTTTGTACGAGATTAGGGTCTATCGCGTCTTTCAACACAGCTGCCATAGCGCCATGTACTCCAAGATCGCGGACACGCACAAAATCACCATGTTTATTCAATCCCAAGACGATATTTCCAAGCCTTTCTTTTAGATCACTAATATCTTTCGCCAGACAGAGAACGGCCATTACCTCGGAAGCTGCGGTGATTATGAATCCATCTTCACGGGGAAATCCATTAGATCTTCCACCCAATCCCACTACTATGCTACGAAGTGCACGGTCATTCATATCCATGGCCCTTGGCCAAAAAATTTGCGTGGAATCAATATCAAGGTTGTTACCGAATTTTATATGTGCGTCGATTGATGCTGATAAAAGGTTGTGTGCAGTTGTAACGGCGTGGATATCTCCGGTGAAGTGGAGATTTATTTCTTCCATGGGAAGCACCTGAGCGTATCCCCCACCAGCTGCTCCACCTTTGATTCCCATCACAGGACCAAGTGAAGGTTCTCGCAGAGTCACAAATGTCTTTTTTCCAATCCTGTTGAGCGCCATAGCAAGACCTATGGAAGTTGTTGTCTTCCCTTCGCCAGCGCTCGTGGGAGTAATTGCCGTAACGAGAATCAACTTCCCGTTGGGGCGTTCTTTGAGGACATCGTAGAACTTATGTGAAACTTTAGCGATACTGTTTCCGTAAGGCTTAAGGTATTCAACAGGTATTCCTGCCTCTTTTGCGATCTCGGTGATAGGGCGTAGCTGCGCTTGCCTCGCGATCTCAAGATCGTTCATTGTATCACCTCATTAAAGATTTCGCTTTGAAGACGGGGAATACACTTTTGCGATTCTATCGAGTACACCATTAACAAATCTTCCGTCCTCATCAGAGCCGTACTTTTTAGCAAGTTCGATTGCTTCATTTAAAGTAACCTCGATGGGAATATCGAGCTCATGTATTAGCTCATATGTCCCCAATCTTAAAACGTTTCTATCGACAGATGACAGCCTTTCGAATGACCAGTTTATAAGGTGATTTGCTATGATTTCATCCAATTCACCCATATGCTCCACAATACTTTTAAGGTACTTCTGGGCCCTCATCAGACTATCTCCATCTAATGAATGAAAACTGGATTCGCTCATTAAAAATTTAACGGCCACATCTATGTCTTTATGAAAATCATATTGAAATACAGATTTGAAGACGATATCACGCATTCGTCTTCTACTTCCACGCCTCTCAGCCATAGATTATTTTCCCTCTTCTTCGTCTTCTTCTGGCTCCACAGTTTCTACTGGTTCACTTTCAATTGCTTCTACAACATCCAGAATTTTGACATATACTTCTGACACTTCAAGGCCGCTCAAATTTTCAACATCCTCTTTGATCTTTTTCTGCAAGTTTCTTGCAAATTCTGGAATCGGTTCACCATACTTCACTTTCGTGGCGATATTGATTTTTACCTGTTTCTTTCCTGATTCCAGTTCTTCTACTTCTATATCCACCGCAGTTTTAGCTTCTTTCTTCGCTTTCTGATCATCAAACGGGAGCCCATTGAATTCCATGTAGGAATGAACTGCCAAATCCCGTATAACAGGGTCAGATATTTCGATTTTTCCGAGTTCCGTTTCATCGTAGTTCATCGATTACCCTCCTTTCTTCAGGCCCTTTCTATGTACTCACCTGTCCTTGTGTCAACTCTAATCTTCTGTCCGTTCTCGACGAAAAATGGAACAGTAACTTTTAGACCTGTTTCACACACCGCCGGTTTACCACCACCTGAAACTGTGTCTCCTTTGAAGCTAGGTGCCGTTTCAGTTACCTCTAGAACGACGGTGTTCGGTAAAACTACACCAATTGGTGTCGAATCATGGAACTGAAGATCGAGTTCCATATTCTCCGTCATATAGTATAAAGCATCACCAATGACTTTTCTGTCCAGAGTATACTGCTCATAAGTCTCAAGATCCATGAAATAAAAGAGATCACCATCGCTATATAAATATTGCACACGACGCAAGGAGAGTGAGGCTTCTTCAACTTTTTCGCCACTGTTGAACTTGAACTCTCTCACATATCCAGTCTTTATGTTCTTCATTTTTGTTCTTATGATTCCACTACCTCGACCGGTGAAGTGTTTGTTGACATCGAGTACTATATAGATCTCGTTGTCGATTATAAGAGCCATACCCTTTCTTATGTCTCCAACTTCAACCACAGAAGACACCTCCGAGATTATAATGTTTTCAATTCTCTATCCAGAGAAGTAAGCACTATACAACCCTCTTCTGTCAGAAGGACATCATCCTCTATTCTGATACCAAATTTGCCTGGTAGATATATCCCGGGTTCTATGGTAATAACAGCTCCCGCTGGAAGGGGTTCATGATTTATCTGATTAGCTACCGGATTCTCATGAACTTCCATGCCAAGACCGTGACCAAGGCCGTGTCCAAAGTACTCTCCATAACCGGCTTCCGAAATAATTTGACCTGCAACGCTGTGAAGTTCAACACCCATAATTCCCGCTCTGGCAACTTCACGCGCTTTTTTCTGCGCTTCATAGACAATATTGTATACCTCAATCATTTCCTCAGAAGGATCACCTATGGCAAAGGTTCTGGTGATATCTGAACAATAACCATCGACGAAGGCTCCATAATCTATCAGAAGAAACTCCCCATCGCCGAGCTTTTTTTCAGACGGAGAGCCATGTACAATGGCGCTTCTTTCACCGGAAACAACTATTGTCTCAAAAGCCGGAATTCCACCGCGCTTTCTCATTTCATATTCAAGCCTTGCGGCGACCTCTAACTCTGTTACTCCAGGTCTGACCATATTGAGCGTTTCAAGCAAAGAATCCTCGGCAACTTCGACGGCTTTGCGGATTTTCTCAATTTCCTCTTGACTTTTCACCATTCTCAGCGCCTTGATAATATCGTCGGATATTACGAGCTCTACTCCAAGGTCTGAAAGTAAGTTGACAAAATAGTGATGGGTAATTCTCTCAGATTCGAAGCCCAGGCGTCTGATTTTTTCCTCAGAGATCAGCTGACGAAGTAAGCTTTTCAGGTTGTCAATTCCACCGCCATTATATGGAATCAGTTTAAAGGACGTCTGCAATGACGCCTGCGTGAAATATCTGGAGTCCGTGATAATATATTCCGAACGGTGGGTAATAAATAACACAGCAAAAGAGCCTGAGAAGCCAGAAATATACCAACTTGAAGCTCTATTGCTGTTTTCTCGATTGAAAACTAGCAGAGCATCCAATTCTTTTTCTTCCATTTTTTCGCGCAATTTGAGCAGCCTATCCATAAATTCGACCTCCAGGACTAAATTATACCATTTATTTGTTAACTGCCCTCGAATAGAGAGAGCTGGTTACGATGCATCTTACCTTTTTTGGTTTTCCGTATCTTGGTTATTTCTTCACTTGTCAGTACTTTTACAGTCTTATCGAGAGCACTACTTTTAACGATGACTCCTAGAATTTCCTTTGCCCTGTCGAGAACAACCTGCGGAATCCCAGCCAGTTTAGCTACCTCAATGCCGTGAGAGCGCTCGGCGACACCCTCTATAACCTTGTGTAAAAAGATAATGCCTTTATCGGTTTCCTCGACGGCGACCGTGATGTTTTTTATACCCTTGTACATACTCGCCAACTCAGTGAGCTCTGTAAAATGAGTAGCGAATACAGTGTGACAACCAATTGCTTCGTAAATAAATTCCGATACAGCCCAAGCAATGCTGATGCCATCGAATGTACTCGTTCCTCTACCAACCTCATCGAGAACCACGAGACTATCTTCAGTGGCTTTGGAGAGGATAGATGCAGTTTCCATCATCTCTACAAGAAAAGTGGACTTTCCACCGGCTACATCGTCTCTTGCGCCTATTCTCGTGAACACCCTGTCATATATGGGCAAAACAGCTTCTGCAGCTGGAACAAAGGAACCAATCTGTGCCATTATGGCACAGAGTGCAACCTGCCTGATAAAAGTGGATTTACCGCTCATGTTGGGACCGGTTAGAATGTAAAAGATTCTCTCTTCGTCGAAGACGACACTGTTTGGCACAAAGTCCCTTATATATCTTTCTACCATAGGGTGCCTTGAATTTTTCAATAGGAGGTATCGTTTTTCTGAAAAACGAGGTCTTGTATAGCCGTATTTTCGCGCTACTGTTGCAAAAGATTGATATACATCTGCGGCTGAGAGGATTTTAGCAACCCTTTTAAATTCATCGGCGCTGTCGTTCAATTTCTGGCAAATTTCTGAGAACAGCTCGCGTTCCATGACCTCTATCCTTTCACTTGCACTTAAAAGTTTGTCTTCAAACCCCTTGAGTTCTGGAGTGATGAAACGTTCTGAATTGACGAGGGTTTGCTTCCTGATGTAATCATCAGGTATTTTTGCGAGCTGTGTCTTAGGAACTTCTATGAAATAGCCAAAGACTTTATTGTATTTAACTTTGAGACTGTTAATACCGGTCCTGCTTTTTTCTTTTTGCTCGAATTCCTGAAGTTTTTCCTTTGAACTGTATAACAACTCTCTTAACTCGTCGAATTCTCTGTTGTACCCTGCTCTGATGACGTTCCCATCTCCCGGTGACGCAGAAGGTTCATCTTCAAGGGCAGTCTCAAGAAGATTCCTTTCATAGGAAAAATCAGGAATTTCCTCAGCGATCTGAAGAAAAACGCTGTTGGTCTCAAAGAGTTCTTTTATATATGGAAGTATCTGAAGAGTCGATCTGAGGGACTGAAGATCCCTCGGAACCGCTTTTCCTGACGATAGCCTGGCCGCGATGCGTTCAATATCAAATACCCTTCTCAAAAACTCGCGAAATTCCTCATGAAGCAAGCGATCTTGAACGAACGCTTCAACATAGTCCAGGCGTTTTTCAATCTCGGGTCTTGTTGTTAACGGCGTGAGAATCCATTTTTTTAAGAGTCGTGCCCCCATAGCAGTTGCCGTTTCTTTTAGCGTTTCAAATAGTGAACCTCTTTTTTCAGATGGCAGAAGTGAAAGGTTTTCAATGGTTGCGGCATCGAGCAACATATATTCCGGTGCTTGAAGTTTCACTGGTAAAGAGAGATGTTTAAAAGTTTTGAATTGAGTAATTTCGAGATACTTAAACAGAGCTCCCAGCACCGTTACCTCGGTTTCGGAAAGTTCCAGCACATCCAGCGAAGCAAGACCGTAGAATCTTTTCACATATTCCACACTCGAGCTATGTGCGAAATTCCAGTTTTCAAACACTTCGACGAATAGGTTACTCATTCCGGAGGTAAGATAATCTTTGTGTTCGACTAGACTCTCTTGAAGTATCAGCTGCGATGGTCTGAATTTTTCAAGCAGGTCTTTTGCATCTTCGAGCATAACGGTAGATGTTCCTACTTCACCCGTTGAAATATCTGAAATGGCAAGAGCAAGCCTACCCTTATACTCGCCAAGAATTGAGATGTAATTGTTTGTTTCTGATGGAAGCAGATCATCTTCCATCAAGGTGCCAGGAGTGAGCACTCTGGTAACTTCCCTCTTAACAAGTCCTTTGGCAGTTGCCGGGTCTTCTACCTGCTCGCAAATTGCTACCTTATATCCAGCATCAAGAAGCTTTTTTACATATTGATCAACAGCGTGATGAGGTACACCTGCCATAGGATTACCGTTTCTTGAAGTTAGTACAATTTGAAGTGCTTCGGACACCTTCCTGGCGTCTTCAAAAAAGGCTTCATAGAAATCGCCCAAGCGGAAGAGGAGTATGCAGTCCTTATAGTTTTCCTTTATTTCGAGATACTGTTTCATCATTGGTGTAAGTTCTCTTGCAGACAAACCGTATACCTCCTCTAATGTTAAAAGCCGGCGCATAGCGCCGGCGGATTTTCCCTCATTCATTAACCCCGATCTTTTAGCTTCTTCGGTTCAATTACTTTATCGATCAATCCGTATTCTACCGCCTGCTGGGCACTCATGTAGAAATCCCTGTCAGTGTCTTGTTCGATCTTTTCCATGGGTTGCCCTGTGTGTATTGAAAGAATATGGTTTACTTCATCTCTTATGTTCAATAACTCGCGTGTCCTTATCTCGATATCTCGTGCCGTTCCTTCTGCTCCGCCCCAAGGTTGATGAATCATTATCCTCGAATGAGGTAGGGCATACCTCTTTCCCTTTGTTCCACCGGCAAGGATCACAGCGCCCATGGAAGCAGCCATGCCTATGCAGATGGTTGAGACATCAGGCTTGATATATTGTATCGTATCATAAATCGCCAGGCCGGCTGTAACGGAACCACCGGGGCTATTTACATAAATGCTAATGTCCTTTTCAGGGTCATGTGACTCCAGAAAGAGGAGCTGAGCGACAACGATATTCGATATTTCATCATCGATAGGCCATCCCAGAAAAATGATTCTTTCGCTCAATAATTTAGTGAAGATGTCGTAAATCCTCTCTCCACGTCCTCTGTTTTCAACTACATAGGGAACAACTGGCATCATTTTGAAATCCACGTTCTATTCCTCCTGATTTGAAAATAACTTTTCTACGAGTTTATCAACGGGCAAAAATGAAAATAATATGTGCCCGCTGTCGACCATTATTATCGACTTTGTGCGCTTACCAAAGGTGAGGTTAACCGTTTTACCACTTTCCACACCAAGCTGTTTCAACCTTTTAACTGTGGAGCTTTGAGCTGGCAAAACAGCCATTATCCTGTCGACAACGACATAAGAATCGAAACCAATATTAACTATGTCAGCCACGGGACTTCCCCCTTTCTTTCAGCGGTGTTATTATAACATAAGAAGAAAGTGAGGGTAAGAAGGATGAGTAAACCTGATAGTCTTATTGACACGGGAAGAATCTATGTAAGAGCTGGAAAAGGCGGCGATGGTGCCATCTCCTTTCGAAGAGAAAAATTTGTGCCCTTTGGTGGCCCTGATGGTGGAGATGGCGGAAACGGCGGACACGTTTTCATTCGTGCTACTACAAGCAAAAATACGTTAAGTGAGTTCAGGAGGAAAAGGAAGTTCATAGCTCCTGACGGTGAAAATGGTTCAGGTTCCAAGATGAGCGGTAAAAATGGCGAGAGCCTCGTTATTGATGTGCCTGTTGGCACTCAAATATATAACGCGGAAACAGGTGAATTGATCGCTGATCTCAAGGAACCTGGAGCAATCGTCTGTGTTGCACGGGGTGGAAAGGGTGGAAAGGGTAATGTTCATTTCGCAACAGCGGTTAATCAGGCTCCAAAGATGGCTGAAGCAGGGGAACCTGGCGAAGAGCTGTTCGTAAAACTGGAGTTGAAATTACTGGCTGATGTTGGACTGATAGGTTATCCAAATGTAGGGAAATCGACACTCATTTCAGTGATTTCAAATGCTAAACCTAAGATAGCGAATTACCACTTCACAACACTTGTTCCGAATCTCGGGGTTGTTAAGTTTGGAGACTATAGTTTCATCGTTGCTGATGTCCCGGGACTCATCAAAGGAGCACATAAAGGCTCTGGACTGGGCCATAATTTTCTCAAACATGTTGAACGTTGCTATCTGCTGGTGCATTTGATAGATATCGCCTCCATTGATGGAAGGGACTTCGTTCAGGACTACTACGATATAAGAAATGAGTTGCAGCTCCACAATCCAGAACTTTCCAAAAAGCCCGAAATCGTTGTAGCTAATAAGTCTGACTTGCTGATACCTGAGGAACTCGAAAAGAGACTCAAATACTTTAAAACTGCCACTGGGAAAGAAATTCTGCCTATCTCAGCTGCAACCGGGTTCAATATCAAAGAGTTAAAATCAACGTTATGGAACCACATAAAAGGAAGCAAAAGCTTCTTCGAAAATTATCGCCACAGAAAAGAATTTAAGCTACCAAAAGTACCTCCCGTGAGCTCGAGAATACCGGCTATTGATGAGTTCAAAATAAAGAAAATCGAAGAAAACACGTTTGCCGTAGAGGGTCCAGCCGTCGACTATTACGGAAGAAAAATAATAATGAAAGAAAAACCTGATACATATCTGTTGGAACTACTGGAAAAAGGAGGACTTTCAGCAAAATTAAAGAAAATGGGAGCGAAAGAGGGAGATACCGTTATTCTTAATGGGAGAGAGTATGAATACATGGAATAAGAAATACGGCATATTTGGCGGATCCTTCGATCCCGTTCATAACGGACATCGTATTATCGCATCGTATGCTCTGGATGCGCTTGGACTTGATTTTCTGTATGTTATTCCAGCCCTTAATCCACCTCACAAAAACAGTGTGAATGCCCCCTTCGAAAAGCGATTCAGCTGGCTCCAAAGGAGCTTTTCCGGGGAGAAAAGGATAGTGATTTCCTCTTACGAAGGAAAAAAGAGAGGGATTTCATATACGATCGACACTGTCAAGCACTACACTGAAGTGCATGGGACTGCTCCCTATTTGATCATAGGTGAAGACAGTTTAAGAAACATTACTTCCTGGTACAAATATCAAGAGCTACTGAAAGAGGCTTTCATAGTGGTGTATCCCCGTTTTAAAAGGACAACAATTAAACAGGTACTCCGATCCCTGGAACCCTATGAAAAGAAGGGAATAGTGGTTCTGAACGCCCCTCTTATTGAGTTATCAGCGACTGAAATTCGTCAGAGGATAAGAATGCAGAAATCAATCATGGGCATGGTCCCTGAAAGTATTGTAGCGGAGGTTAAGGCATTCTATGAGAAAGAACTTTGAGATCGGCCTTGCTCCTATGGCAGGTTATACAGATTCCATTATGCGAAGGCTTTCCCTTTCATGGGGAGCCGATTTTGTTTTTACTGAAATGCTCAGTATAGATGGAATTTTACGAAGCGACAAAGCAACCAGAAAACTGATACCAAAAATCCCCTGCCGTGTTCAGCTCTTCGGAAGCGAACCGGATAAATTTGTCCAGGCATATAACCGCATCGCACATGTTACCACCTGGATAGATATAAATGCTGGCTGTCCGGTAAAAAAGGTGACCAAGAGGGGGGCAGGCGGTGCACTCTTGAATGACCTTGACCGCCTTGTAGAGATAATACGCCTTCTGAAAATGCATACGAATAAACCCGTATCAGTGAAGATAAGACTCGGTTGGAGTAACAACAGGATAATGGAAATCGTCTCTGCATTGGTTCATATCAAACCCGATGCTATCTTCATTCATGGCAGAACAGTAGAGCAGAAGTATTCTGGGAAAGCTGACTGGGATTCTATTTCCCGCGCCGCCGATTTGTGCCATGAAAGCGGCATCCCGGTATATGGTTCCGGTGACCTGTTCATGCCAGAAGCCGTGAAGAGAGTGTATGAAGAATACCCCGTAGATGGCGTCATAATTGCGCGCGGTGCTATAGGCAACCCGTGGATATTCCGTCAATCAAAAGATTTCATTGAAAGCGGGAAGTATCATGAACCAGGTGTAAAAGAACGCCTGGAGGCGTTTGTAAGACATCTACTGTTGCTTATCGAAGAAAAGGGTGAGGAAAAAGGTATAAAAGAATCGCGAAAGTTTTTTGTTGGTTATACTCGTGGTATACCTGATGCAGCGAAAATGCGAAACAGCTATATGAGGTTGAATACTCTTGAAGAAATAAGGAATTTCATGCTTTTCCAAGGAATAGATATAGAGAGTATAAGAGATGTCAGTTGACGAATCCCGGATTATTCAGGCTTTTTTGGTTTTGGGAATCGGTCGTATCGGGATTAAACTAAAGTTGGAATTTGTTGAAAATCCTGTAAGGGAGGAATAGATGTGGGTACCAACCTTATGAAAGCTATCGTGAAAGAAAAACCAGGTATAGGATTTACCATCAAAGAGGTTCCCGTACCCGAGGAACTAGCGGCCAATGAAGTCCTTGTTAAAGTTAAAAGGGCTTCGATATGCGGAACTGACCTCCATATCTATGAATGGAACAATTGGGCCCAGCAAAAAATACGCCCCCCACAGGTAGCAGGCCATGAATTTACCGGTGAAGTTATAAAAGTAGGACCAGGGGTTACAAGGGTCTCCGTTGGAGACATAGTAGTAGCCGAAACACATATTCCCTGTCAAAAATGTTTGCAATGCCGTACTGGAAGAATGCACATTTGCAAGGATATGGAGATATTGGGAGTGGACCGAGATGGTGTCTTCGCCTCCTATGTCCGTGTGCCTGAAGTGGTTCTCTGGAAAGTTCCAGAAGGTATTTCACCAGAGTTTGCATCCATAATGGAACCTTTTGGAAATGCTGTTCACACAGCCCTCGTTACTGACCTCACAGGTAAGAATGTATTGATAACTGGTGCTGGTCCCATAGGCGTAATGGCAGCAGCAATAGCTAAGAGCGCCGGAGCGGCAAAAGTTATCGTCACAGAACTCAAGGCTTTTAGAAAACAACTGGCAAAGAAAATGGGAGCAGATATAGTACTTGACCCCAGGGAAGTAAATGTGGAAAAAGAAGTTAAAAGGTTAACCGATGGTAATGGCGTAGATTTCTTCATGGAAATGTCAGGAAATCTCAATGCCTTCAAAGATGGTCTAAAATGCACAACAAACGGTGGAGAAGTCTCACTTCTTGGTGTATTTCCTGGTGAGATAGACATAGATATTAATTCCCTCGTCATTTTTAAGGGTCTCACACTCTATGGTATAACGGGGAGAAGAATGTTCGAAACGTGGCAAATAGCTACGGAATTATTAAAGAACAAGCGTGTGGACCTTACACCGGTGGTGACGCACGTATTAAAAATGGAAGATTGGGAAAAAGGCATTGAATCCATGCTGAAAGGCGAAGCTGGGAAAGTGGTACTTGAGATAGAATAATATACTAGAGTGGGGGTGATTACATGTTTGATTACAGTGTCTTTGCAAAGGAGCTTAAAGAGCTTGAAGAAAACGGACTTCTTGTTAGGATCAAGACTCTGGAAAGCCCGCAGGGGGCGTGGCTCACAATTAATGGTAAGAAAGTACTCAACATGTGTTCGAACAACTACCTTGGCTTTGCTTTTCGAGACGAATTGAAAAGCGCTGCCATCGATGCCATTAAAAAGTGGGGAGTCGGTCCTGGAGCTGTGAGAACAATAGCCGGTACTCTATCAGTACACGATGATCTTGAACGGGAGCTCGCGGAATTTAAAAAAGTTGAAGCCACTCTCGTCCTTCAGTCAGGTTTCAATGCCAATCAAGCAGTTATTCCTGCCATCACAACCGCTGAAGATGCGATACTCTCAGACGAGTTGAATCACGCCAGCATAATTGATGGTGTCAGACTTTCCAAAGCGAAGAGATATGTGTGGAAACACCGTGATGCAGAAGACCTGGAAGAAAAACTCAAACAAGCCAGGGAAGAAGGCGCGAGGAGACTCCTGGTCATCACTGATGGCGTCTTCTCTATGGATGGTGACCTTGCACCACTACCCGAAATCGTAGATAAGTGCGAGAAGTACGGCGCAATGCTCATGGTCGACGATGCCCATGGTGAAGGTGTTCTGGGCAGTCACGGGCGTGGTATAGTTGATCACTTTGACCTCCACGGTAGGGTGGATATCGAAGTGGGAACTCTTTCAAAAGCTTTTGGAGTAGTTGGCGGCTTTGTTGCTGGCAAAAAAGAGCTTATCGATTACCTGAAACAGAAGGCACGCCCATTCCTCTTTAGTAGCTCTCTCTCTCCTGCGGAAACCGGAGCAGCCCTTGCGGCTGTAAGAATCCTTCAGAACGATGATACACCTGTCAAAAAGCTCTGGGAAAACGCTCGATATTTCAAAGAGAAAATGCAGGCTATGGGTTTCGATACTGGGCATAGTGAAACACCTATTACACCCGTTATGCTCTATGATGCCAAGCTATCTTCCCAGTTCAGTGTAAGACTCTTTGAAGAAGGCATCTTCGCTCAATCGATTGGATATCCAACGGTACCGAAAGGAAAAGCCAGAATAAGAGTCATGATAAGTGCAGCACATACAAAGGAAGATCTTGATTTCGCTCTGGATAAATTTGAAAAGGTAGGAAGAGAACTGGGAGTGCTTAAATAATCACGTTTGCAACAAAAAATTGCGGCCTTTGTGCCGCAATTTTTAAGTAGGTGATGATTTTGATTATTAATATACTACTGTTGATTGCGGGTTTTGCTTTGCTTGTAAAAGGTGCGGACTATCTCATAGATGGTTCCGTTGCTATCGCAAGACGGATCGGAGTATCAGAACTATTCATAGGACTCACCATAGTCGCTTTCGGTACCAGTGCCCCCGAGCTCGCCGTGAGTATAAAAGCGGCTATAAGCGGTTCTGGAATAGCGATAGGAAATGTTCTTGGTTCCAACGTCGCGAACGTCGCACTGATACTCGGCGCCGTGGCTATTTTCCAGCCTTTGAAAATTTCCCGCTCGACGATAAGAAAAGAAATTCCCTTTGTTGTTGTGGCATCGATAGCAACTGGTATGCTCCTTCTGAGTGGATCCATGGCACTGAATAGATATGACGGTATAGTACTACTGTGTTTTTTTGTTATATTTGTTGACTACCTCTTTGCGATGGCCAGGGATGACCGTATTCTTGAACTCGAAGAAGAAAAAGCTATCCCTCATTTGGAGCACAAAATTGGATTGGCAATTTTGGCTACTGTCGGAGGTCTTGTGGGGGTCGTTTTCGGTTCTGATCTGGTGGTTAAGTCAGGCATTGAACTTGCCCGGGCCTTTGGAGTGAGCGATACGCTCATTGGAGTTACACTGGTAGCTTTCGGCACTTCTTTACCCGAACTTGTAACATCCATCACAGCTGGAATAAAGAAGAAAGCAGATCTCGCTATTGGAAATATCGTCGGATCCAATATATTCAATTTGCTGCTGGTACTTGGTGTTTCTTCAGTTATTTCTCCAATTCGTGCTGACAGAGACATTACACAGGATATTGTTTTCACATTGGCTTCAATAGTGTTTCTCCTGCTTCTTTCAGGATTCAGGAGAAGAAAGCTTGGGAGAACAGGCGGGGTATTACTTCTGTCACTCTATGTTGCCTACATCTATATGAGTCTCAGGGCAGGATAAATACGAAGCAGAGGATACAGTGACTGGAATCTCTTTTGAAACGTGTGGAATAAAAGTTCCAGAGGATCAGTCATTTCCCCTTCGCACTCATCAGAGCATGGAATATAACTGTTCAATGGGTAACACAACGGTTTCAGGCATGAGAAAAGAGATTATTAACCAGATTGCCGTAAGCAAAACACCAGCCAGTGATCCTCGAGATGTGTGCTAAAGGAATATTTCCATTCTATAATTCTCCCCTGAATAAAGTGCTGTGTGCTCCCGATGGTAATTCAGTACAATTGATGGTTATAAAATACTAAAATACCATGGTTACTTGTTCATACTGATCAAAGCGTGTGTTAGATAACATGCTGATAGAATATTTACTGGTTTCGGCACAATGAATCCACGATGCTACACAACACCGCTGAAGTGGTATAATAATCGCAAAACGGGAGGTGATAGTGTGTTGAGGGCAGTAAATACCGAGAAGGCACCCGGAGCTATTGGTCCATACTCCCAGGGCATGATAGCAGGCGAATTCCTATTTGTCTCCGGACAACTTCCCCTCAACCCGGATACCGGGGAATTGATGGTTGATCCCGAAAAAGCTTTCAAGAGGGCTATCGAAAACTTTCTTGAGATTGTCAAAGCCGCTGGTGGTACCCCTGAAAGCGTTATAAAAGTGAATGTTTATATCAAAGACCTGGAATATTTTTCAACCTTCAATGAAATTTACGCGCATTATTTCAAAAACCATAAACCAGCAAGGGCAGTGATAGAGGTAGCTAGATTACCCAAGGATGCCATTGTTGAAATTGAGGGGATTGCATACATTAAGTGAAACTTCGGGAGGTAATACAATGCGATGGATAATAGAATTACCGGACGGAACGTTAAAGGAATACGATAGGCCTGTTTCTCCAGCTGATGTTGCCGCTGACATTTCCTCTGGGCTATTAAAAAGAGCTATTGGAGCTGAAGTAAACGATCAGCTGTGGGATCTAAAGAGACAGATGCCTGAAAAAGCCAAACTGAGGTTAATCCTTGAAAAAGACCATGAAGCCGCGGAGTTTTACAGACACACTTTTTCTCACATCCTTGCCCAGGCGGTTATGAGGCTCTACGGAGCGGACAAGGTTAAACTAGGGATAGGTCCTGTTATAGAAGATGGCTTCTATTACGATTTCGATCTGGGCGACACAAAACTCTCAGAGGAAGATCTCCCGAGAATTGAAGAAGAAATGAATAAGATCATCAAAGAAGATCTCCCGATCGAAAGATTCGAGTTACCGAAAAAGGAAGCCATTGAACTTATGGAAGAAAAGGGACAGATTTACAAAATTGAATTGATAGAAGAACTTGCGGACGAAACGGTATCTTTTTACAGACAGGGTGAATTTGTGGACCTCTGTCGCGGACCTCACATGCCTTCGACTGGCCGTGTGAAGTATTTCAAACTCCTTTCCGTATCAGGTGCATACTGGCGTGGAGATGAAAAAAACAAGATGCTGCAACGCGTCTATGGCACTGCTTTTTCAAAGAAGTCAGAGCTTGAAACGTATATTACCAGACTCGAAGAGGCAAAAAAACGTGACCATAGAAAACTTGGTTCTCAACTTGGATTATTCAGCTTCTCTTACGACTATGCACCTGGAATGCCGTTGTTCCATCCAAAGGGAGCGACTATACTAAATGAGTTAATGAAATTCTCCCGAGAAATGCACATTCAGGATGGGTATCAGGAAGTGATTACCCCTCTGGTCATGAATATAGACTTATGGAAACAATCAGGGCACTGGGACCATTATAGGGATGCCATGTACTTCACAGAGAAGGAAGGTCAGGAATATGCCGTTAAACCGATGAACTGCCCGGGCCATATACTCATTTATAAGTCAGGTGCGGTTAGTTACAGAGATCTACCGTTGAAACTTTTTGAATTTGGGAGAGTTCATCGGTACGAAAGAAGCGGCGTACTGCACGGAATTTTTAGAGTCCGAGGATTTATTCAGGATGATGCGCATATCTTCTGTACAAAGGACCAGATCACAGAAGAAATCAAAGGCGTTATTCGTTTTGTGGATAAAATATATAGCCCTTTTGGATTCCAATACAGGGCAGAGTTAAGCACAAGACCTGAGGACTTCATGGGTGATATTGAAATATGGGATATCGCTACAGAAGCCCTTAAAGAAGCTCTCGAATCCGCAGGCCTTAATTACAAAGTTAACGAAGGCGACGGCGCGTTTTATGGACCAAAGATTGATTTTCATGTTAGGGATTCCATCGGACGCGAATGGCAATGTGCAACCATTCAGCTGGACTTCCTGATGCCTGAGCGTTTTAACCTGACATATATCGGTCCTGACAATCAGGAATACAGACCGGTGATGATTCACAGAGCCATTTACGGTTCGCTTGAACGATTCTTTGGCATTTTGATCGAGCACTACGCTGGAGCATTTCCCACATGGCTCGCACCTGTTCAGGTCACAGTCATACCTATTGCAGACAGACACGTTGACTATGCAAAAAAGGTCGCTTTGAAACTGAGGGATGCAGGTATAAGAGTTGAAGTTGATGATAGACAGAAATCAACGAACTACAAAATCCGTGATGCTCAGTTGCAAAAGTCCCCTTATATGCTCATCGTCGGTGATAAGGAAGTGGAAGAAGAAGTCGTTTCCGTCAGATTAAGAACAGGCGAAAACTTCTATGGCATAAAGCTTGACGTCTTTGTGACTCGTTTGAAGGAAGAAATAAATAAGAGACTGAAAAACTCAGTATTTAAGGCTTAAAGGGTCCCTGCCGCAGGCAGGGACTTATTTTTATACTTAGTTTTTTTTCACTAGGATTGTATAATTTGAAAAAATAAGGGGGGAATTTATGAATATTATTGATATCCTTCCAGTGGCAAGAGGTCTTAAACCTGCAGATGTCCTGTTAAAAAACTGTAGGATTGTCAATGTTTTCAGTGGTGAGATAGAAAAAGCTAACATAGCACTTTTCAGAAAAAGAATAGCGGGAATCGGTGACTATCAAAAAGGAAAAGAAACAGTGGATCTAAAAGGAGCATATGTGGTTCCTGGTCTGATAGATGCTCACCTCCATATTGAATCTTCCATGGTCTCTCCGGTGGAATTTGCACGAACCGTACTACCTCATGGGACCACGACAGCGATAGCAGATCCACATGAAATAGCCAATGTTCTTGGACTTGCCGGTGTTGAATACATGTTGCGTTCGACGGAAGGAATACCATTGAACCTTTATGTAATGCTACCTTCTTCTGTTCCAGCCACAGATAAAGAGACCAGTGGAGCTAATGTTTCTGTGATGGATATGATAGGTTTTGTTGAAAAACATCCGCGGGTTTTAGGGCTCGGTGAAGTGATGAATTATCCCGCGGTGATAAATGGTGAAAAAGACACGATCGCTAAGATCGAGCTGATCAGGCACAGATACAAGAAAATCGATGGCCACATTCCCGGCATAACCGGAAAAGATCTAAACGCGTATGTCTGTGCATTTATCCGTTCAGATCATGAGTGCACGACCATTGAAGAGGCGAAAGAGAAACTGGCGCTTGGCATGCAAATTTTGATACGTGAGGGCAGTGTCGCCAAGAACCTTGATGCCCTGCTACCGCTCATCAATGAGCATACCTATCCTTTCATATCCTTTTGCACCGATGATAAACATCCAAATGACATCATAGCAGAAGGACACATAGATTATATGATAAAGCGAGCAATAGAGTACGGCATAGAACCGGTAACAGCGATCAGAATGGCCACTATAAACACGGCAAGACATTATAACCTGCGGTCAATGGGAGCTATCGCTCCCGGGTACAAAGCTGACCTTCTCGTAGTGGAAGACCTGAATAAATTCAGACCGAGTATGGTATTCAAAGACTCGAAACTCGTGGCAGTAGACGGAAAAATGCTCAACACGATAGAGAAGAAAGTGTTTCCTCTGGAGACTTTGAACACTTTCGTAACACCAAAACTGAGACTCGAGGATTTCAAAGTGCCGATTTCAGATGGCAAATTGCGTGTGATAGAGCTCTTCGGTGAAGAAGTGCTTACAGGTGAGAAACTCGTAGATCCAAAGGTCCAAAATGGTGAAGTAGTTTCCGATATCGAACGTGATGTGCTAAAACTGGCCTCCGTTTCGAGATACTCAAAAGAGAGATCAATAGCGGTGGCTTTTACCTCGGGCTCTGGTTTGAAGCGAGGAGCGGTCGCTACTTCAGTTGGTCACGATGCGCACAACATGTCTGTACTGGGAACAAACGATGGTGATATGGTATTGGCAGCAAATAGGGTTATTGAACTTGGTGGTGGCCTGGTGATAGCGGATGGCGGCAAAATCCTCGCCGAACTTCCCCTTCCGATAGCCGGACTTATGTCTGATCTCTCGAGCGAAGAGGTCGCTTCGAGACTTGGAAAATTGAAAGAAGTATTAAGAGATTTAGGAAGTGTTCTTCCGGATCTCTTTATGACATTATCTTTTGTTCAGCTTGCTGTGATTCCAAAACTGAAGTTGACCAATAAAGGGCTTGTGGACGTGACTAAGAACGAATTCGTATCCCTTTTTGAAAGAGGGTGAAAAACGGATGAGAACGACGGTAAGTCTTAATGGTGTGATCGGGGCAAAAGTTAAAAGAGTTGATGCTGAGCCTAAAGTAACTGGAAAAGCTAAATTTGCAGCTGACCTTTATTTTGATAAAATGGTTCACTGTTATCTTGTACTCGCCAGAAAGCCTCATGGAATACTCAAGGGTATAGACGTAAACGAGGCTCTCAAGATACCCGGGGTGGTTGGAATCTATACCCATGAAGACATACCAGGCAAGAACCAACTTGGAGAAGTCATCAAGGATATGCCTTGTCTCGTTCCGGTTGGAGAAAAGGTGAGGTATTACGGGGATGTCGTCGCGGTTGTTGCCGCTGAAACTCTCGAGGTTGCTAAAGAAGCTGCTGAAAGGGTTAAGCTCGATATAGAAGAGTTACCAGCCGTGCTGGATATTAATGAAGCCCTGAAAGACGAAATTAAAGTTCACGAACCAACCAACGTTCCTATTCATAAAAAGATAAGAAAAGGTGAACTTAAAAAAGGTTTTGCCGAATCAGAACACATATTTGAAGGAGAGTTTTACGCACATTATCAGGAACAGGCTTATCTCGAACCTCAGGGAGTTATAGTTACTCCCGATATAGACTATGGCTATACAGTATATGGTACAATGCAATGTCCTTATTATGTACAAAAAAGCGTGGCACACGTGCTCAAATTGCCGTTGAACAGGATCAGGGTAATACAAACGGAAACAGGCGGCGGTTTTGGTGGCAAAGAAGATGTCCCTTCCTTCGTAGCTTCCTATGCGGCTGTAGTCGCCTACAACACGGGTAGACCTGCAAAGCTGATATACGACCGTGAAACCGACATTCAAACGACCTCAAAGCGGCATCCTATCAAATCGTATTATAGAATAGGTGTCGATAAATACGGAAAACTGAAGGCCATGGAAATCAGAGCCTATATGGATATGGGAGCCTATGCGACACTATCACCCATAGTCATGTTCAGGACTCTTGTACACGCTGCTGGTAGTTATGAAATACCTAATGTTAAAGTGGATGTCTATGGCGTTTATACCAATAAAATTCCACCGGGAGCATTCAGAGGATTTGGGAGTCCGCAGGTTCTTTTCGCTGTGGAATCCATGATGGACGAGATTTCCATGAAACTGGACATCGATCCGATAGATTTCCGTCTCCTGAACACGTTGAGAAAGGGTAGCAGGACAGCGACGAACCATCTATTGACTGAAAGTGTCGGAGCGGTAGCTACGCTTGAAAACGCTCGCGAGATCTCAAACTGGAAGCAACTAAACAGAGAAGTAGATGAATTCAACAGAATTCATACGGATAGAAAGCGCGGAATAGGCGTTTCGCATATATTTTATGGAGTTAGCCTTGGTGCTGCTGGACAGCATCTTGACGCTTCGGGTGCCCATGTTCAGATAAATGCCGATGGAACTGTTGATGTGAGGATCGGTGGAACAGAAATGGGGCAAGGTGCTAAAACAGTGATAGCCATGATAGCAGCAGAGGAACTCGGTCAGCTCGTGGAAAAGATCAACGTGCACCAACCTGACACGGCTTTCGTGCCAGATAGTGGGCCGACAGTCGCGTCACGAACCACTGTGTACAGCGGGAATGCAACGCGTCTTGCGGCTATCACGTTGAGAGAAAGACTCCTTAAATTATTCTGTGAACTAACCGGTGCTTCTTCTGAAGACGTGTTCTGGGGCGATGGCAAGTATGTCGATAGAACCTCAGGAACGGAGATGAGTTTTGAAGAATTGATCGAACAAGCTTTTATGAGAAATGTAAAGCTCAATGAAACAGGCTGGTATGAGACCCCAAAACTTGAATGGGATGCTGAAAGAGGGATTGGAGAAGCCTATGTTACTTATTCCTTTGCGACACAAATTGTTGTCGTTGAAGTTGATCTGTATACGGGACAGGTGGAGGTGGTAAAGGCTTTTACCAGTCACGATGTAGGAAAAGCGCTGAATCCAGAAGGTGTCATAGGTCAGATACAGGGTGGGTTTATCCAAGGAATGGGTTATGCCCTTTATGAAGATCTGAAAATGAAGACAGGGCAGATAATCACGGACAATTTCAACACCTACATTATCCCCACCATACACGAAATACCGGAAGAACTGGTAGTCGATATCGTTGAAGATCCTTTCCCTCAAGGACCTTATGGTGCCAAGGGGATCGGTGAACCTTCATTGATGCCCACTCCCGCCGCAGTAGCCAACGCCATATCCAGGGCAATTGGTAAAAGAGTATTGAGGATACCAGCTACTCCAGAATATATATTGAAGCTCATCAAGGAGGATTGAAAAATGGAGAAATTCGTGCTTGGACCGACGTTTGAAGAAATGCTACATCCAGACAAAATTGATCCAAAGATCAGAGAGAAAGCGTGGAAAATGCGCAATGAAGACCCCCTCGATCCTATCAATCTTTTCAATATCTCATGGCGAGACATCAACAACAGGGTATACCATGTCGTTTTGCCGAAGGAACTCACTGGTGTGGACGCTAACATTATAGTCCTTTATGGAAAGGAATTCCCCACAGGAAGTCACAAAGTTGGGGCAACCTACTCAATCCTTATGGAGAAGGTTCTTAAAGGTGAGGTTGACCCTTCCTACCACACTCTCGTATGGCCATCGACTGGAAATTATGGAATTGGAGGTGCCTGGGTAGGGTGCCGGATGAAGTTTGATACTATCGTTATACTCCCAGAAGAAATGTCTCAGGAAAGATTCGATATCATAAAGAATTATGGTGCTCGCGTTATCGCTACACCGGGTTGCGAATCCAATGTTAAAGAAATATATGACAAAGCGAAAGAGTTAAAGGCAGAAAATCCCGACAAAGTGAGAATCTTGAATCAGTTCTCTGAATTTGGTAACTACAGGTTCCATTATTATGTGACAGGAAACACAATAATCGAACTCATAAAAGAACTAGGCATAGGCAATGGAAGAGTTTCTGCTATCATCTCCGGTGTAGGGTCAGCCGGGACTATTGCTTGCGGTGATAGGGTCAAAGAAGTCTATCCCGAGGTTAAGGTTGTTGCTCTGGAGCCCATTCAATGTCCTACCCTTTCTCTAAATGGCTATGGTGGACATGATATTCAGGGTATAGGTGATAAGCACGTAACCTGGATACACAATGTACTGAATAACGATGCTGTTGTAGCTGTTGACGATGTTGAGTCAAAGAAAATGCTTCAAGTATTGACCGATGAAGAGGGAAAGAAATTTCTCAAAGAATTCATCCCAGAAAAGACCGTCGAGTTTCTTTCCACCGTGTTCGGCATTTCTGGTGTTGCTAATGTGCTTGGTGCTATCAAGATGGCAAAATACTACGGATTAACTGCAAAGGATAATATAGTTACCATTGCGACAGATAATATTGACCGTTACCACTCCGTTATGAAGCAAATGACGAAAACCTATGGAAAACTTGACCGCTCAGAAGCAAAGCACCGCTTTGAATCGATATTCCTTGGCGCAAAGACAGATTGGATATTCGAAGGCACTGTGGATAACAGACAGCGCTGGCACAACTTGAAATACTATACCTGGGTCGAACAGCAGGGTAAAGACGTTGAGGAATTGAATGCTCAAAAGACCCCAGAATTCTGGAAAAAGGAACAGCAGGAAGTTTACGAAATAGACAAACTACTACTGAATCATCGTGCAAAACACGGGTTGTAAAAACAATAAAGGCGGCTTGAGCCGCCTTTACTTTACTATAGTAACCTTTTTTGCCGCGCTTTCTCGGAAAAGATTTTTTGTTCCCCCAGCCCGTGCTGCTATCTTCATAGCAAGTTCCCCATCAGTAATCAGCGCTCCACCAAGCACCCGCACATTTCCTGGGAACACTTCTGATAATAACGGGGTAGAAGGTCCATAAACAACGATCCTGTCTGTCCTTGCAGCGTTTAGAATCATATCAATCGTTCTGTTCATCACCGTTGTACCTGTAACGATCAACACATCACAATCTTTGAGTTTCCAGGGTAATGCCCAATCTGGCAGATAATTGCTACCGGGGTGCCTTTCGAAAATGATAACCTTTTTCACCTTTTCGCGCAGGGAATTTGTTAGCGGTCTGAAGTCCCCAACAAATCCAACTGTATCCTCAGGAGTTATCTCAAGGATATCAAAGACATCCTTTTCGGAGCAATCTTTCGGAGAGAAGTATCGCCCGAGCACGGCGTTACACGCCGCGAGGGCAAGACTGACAGTGACGGGGTGGAAACGTTCGCCGAGCTTCAAGAATTCGCTGAGCTTTATGGGTGTAGAAACGAGTTCATTGAATAATGTACAACCAGAAGGAATTTCATCCCTAAACAGATGTGCAATTCCCACCTCACCCTTTTCAAGTTTCACAGCGGTAATACCAGTACCAACGATGTAATCTATTACTAATTCTTCACCCGCGACTTCAGTAACATACTGGAGGACTCTATCAAAAATGCTGTTCATAGTTTATACCTCCTTCTCCGAGGAATCGTGCGTATAAGAATCTTTCACTGTACCTGAATAAGAAAAGCACCGGGATTATCCCGATAATAGAGGCAGCTCCAAACAGATTCCATTTCGTATAATAACTCCCGATTTCTCCTGCGTAGTTGAATAATTTCAAAGATAATGGCATCAGTCTAGCACTTTCAATGAATAAAAGGGGTATAGTGAAAGAATTCCACGCATTTACAACGTTGTAGATGATAACACTGAAAATCACCGGTAGACCCAGAGGCACTATCACTTTTCGAAAATAATGATACTCCCCCACACCTTCCAGCTGAGCTACTTCCCTGAATTCTCTAGGAATGCTGCTGAAAAAACCGCTGAGAACCACAAATGCTATCGGCAATGACTGGTTCGCGACGATGAGCGATACGCCGAAGATAGTGTCCGTGAGTTTCAATCTATCGAAAATTTCGTACAATGGAAGAAGCGTATGCATACCCGCGTATATGCTTCCAAAGAGTATCACCACCCCGACAACTTTGATCAGTGGCTTTCGTGATCTGGTATACACGTATGAAAAGGGTACGATCGATATAAAAAGTATAGTGGAACTCAATATTGCTATCCAGAGTGTGTTAAAAAGATTCTTCCATATTTTCTGGACAAAAAAGACCTTTTCCAGGTTTGCAAGTGTCCATTTTCCGGAAGGGTAGGGCGTATTATCGACTGATAGTCCCAGCAATACAACATATGTAAGAAGGAAAAGAGAAATAAACGGTATGAGGAATTTAAACGATTGCTTCAGAAGCACAGGAACGGAAAAATTGGGGACTGGTAATCTGTACCGCAAAGAAAGCAAAAGCGCTGGCAGGGAAATGAGAGTAGAGGGTTCTATACCGCTCCAGCCATATCGCAGAAGTTGTAAGAGAAAAAAGCCAGCATCGTAAGCCATCACCAGGATAGCGAGCACTCTGAAAACCCTCTTATAATAGGGTATCAACCAAATGAGCAAAAAATAAAGCAAGGAGAGTGTAAAGAGATGTATGTTCCATTTTAAATAAAAGGCTGACATAATGTGGACTCCCGATGCAATGATCAGAACGAGCCTGTGACGGGCGGGAACACGAAATCTTGAAATGAAAGCTACCAGTATCCAGATCATCAGAAATATGCCAGTAACGAGAGAATATGCCGAAAGCATCCCGTAATTCTCATACAGGCTGAATTTCTGGTATAGAACTATACCGAGGGTAGAGGTTGACCCCACAAGTGTTCTTGGTGTGAACCCCCCAGGTACGATTGGCCCACTTCCTGTTAACAGATATATTGTGGAAAAGCCCTTAAAAGCCCTGACATATTGAAAGAAATAGAAGGGGATCAAAGCGTATCTTATCTGTCCAAAATATACAGATGCTCTTATCGAATCCTCGCAACCGTCGATGGCCAGGATATCACCTATTTCTCGTGGAACGTTTCTCAGCATTGCTATGATAATGAACGTCGTCAGCGGAATGGAAAGCAGAACATTTACGATTATGGAAGCTATAAAAGCTGCCATAGGCTGAAGAGAAATATTGAAGCCGAACCCAAAATGTTCGAGGTATCTACCGATGAACAGAAGCATTGCTCTCCAAGCATTAACACTGATATAAGATGGCACGAACCAGCCTATTCCCAGCATCAGCAGAAGAAATTTGCCGATTTTCCCGGTCTCTTTAAGTAATAGAGCGAGATAGAAAGAAACAATAAACTCAAGTGACACCTTCAAGAAAGCCCAGAGAGACGTTATTCTTATGGAAAGCTTGAACCCATCATCAGCAAATACCTGCTGGAAGTAAATTCCACCTACAAAATCAGCTTCTCCTCCTGCGCTTAAATCAAAAAAAGACAGGAATATTGCCCAGCCAATGGGCAAAAGTGTCACAAGGAGAACCAATAAAAAAACAGGGAGGGACATCAACGCGTCCCTCTTGAAGATTATAAAGATTGTAATAATAGCAATGGAAATGATTGTGTACAATATCACACTCATTCTTGCCAGTTTGTATCTACGAATTTCTGAGCGTTATTTAAAGCGTCGACGACAGAAAGAGCTCCAGAGAATATGGTCTTTAAAGTTTGTCTCATGACACTGAAATACATTGGCTGGAACCCTGGAGCGTTGAAAGCAAAATCCCCGTGTGCAATGATACTGCCGAGATTATCGATTTCTGATGGGGCATCTACAGTCCACAGCGGGTACTTCCGATAGGTTATACAATAATTGATGCTCTGATCATATAAAAACTTCAAAAACTCTATGGCGAGCTCTTTCTTCTCTTCGTTGAAAATTATAAAGGCTTTAGAATCGATTAAACTCCGGACATTTTTATCTTTAAATGATGGGAATGGTAGCATCACGAAATCGATTCCGGCGTTTTCAAAGTCTCTGGCAAGATAACTTCCCTGGAATATCATTGCTACCTTTTGTTTTTTGAAGCCATCGACCATTTCTATCCTTTCAAGTCGTGTGAACACACCTTTGTAAAAGAGCTTCTTGATTTCTGAAATGGTTTCAATTACCTTCTCCTGGTTCAGGATAGGTTTTCCAGACTCATCCCAAAAAGGTCCGGAAGCTGCGAGAAATGGATAGAAAATGTAGGGCGATGTGAAATCCCAGGCAATAGGAATATACCCTGCGGACTCCAGAACAGGGGCAGCGTTTTCAATGTCCTGGATACTGTCGAGTTTCAGGGGAAAGCCCAGCTCTGTAAATATTCTTTTATTTACAAAAAGTACCTGAACGTCTGCGTAATAGGGTATCGCAAGGAAACCTTCACTATAGCGATAGGGTGTGAGATAGAAGTCATCGAAAGAGCCTAATTCAAGAAGATCAGTATCTGTGATGTTTACAGCGACCTTCACGTAGTTTTTTACATCAGCATCTTTGATCATGGAAATATCTGGTAACTTCCCCATTCTAACCGCCATCGAAAGCTTGGAATCTATTTTGGGAACGTGAAGGATTTCCACGGTATTGCCGGTTTTCTCTTCAAAAAGTTTGGCGGTTTTTTCGAAAAACTCCTCACCCTCCCAACTTGTCCAAACAGTTAGTGTGCCTGCAAAAAACAGCACGGAGACAAATAAGATAATCAAAAGTGCGATTGCCTTCTTCATCCATCACACCTCTTTTTTGAGGATTTCAAAAAATAGCTCCTCGCTATTGAAAGGTGCCTTTCTCAGTCTGATGCCTGTCGCATCAAAGATAGCATTGGATATCGCCGGTATGGGCGTATCTATACCAATTTCAGCGATGCTCTTCGCACCATATGGCCCTGTCGGTTCATAACTATCAACTAATCCGCATTCTAGCTTTCCATAATCCATTCGTGTTGGGATTTTATAGGTAAAGAAGTCATTGGTTAACATCCTGCCGTCTTTTCCATATATGACATCCTCAAAAAGGGCCCAACCTATTCCCTGCATTGTTCCACCTTCCAATTGACCAATTGCCTGTATTGGGTTCAGAGGAGTACCACAGTCGGCATAAGAAACAAGCTTTACAAGATTTACCTTTCCTGTTTCGAGATCCACTTCGACCTCAGCAAAAGTGGCCAGGAAAGGAGGTGGAGATTCTTCCCCCACGTAAGAAGCTGTTGCTGCGATTTGCTTTTGCTCAAAGGTGTAGAATAGCTTGGTACAAAGCTCTTCGTAAGTAACTTCTCTGCCAGTCTTATTGGAAATTACTTTAGCATTTTCTATGTATAGATTCTCAGCAGGTTCTTCCAGATATTTTGCAGCATTTTCCAGTATCTGTTCCCTCACCATTTCTGCCGCTTTTCTCACAGCATTACCTGAAACGTAAGTGGTGCTCGAAGCATAAGCGCCTGTGTCAAATGGCGTCATATCGGTGTCAGAAGAGTAAACCTTTATTCTGTCGTATTTTACCCCGAGTGTTTCTGCAGCAATTTGTGCCATGATTGTGTCACTACCAGTACCGAGATCGGTGGCACCAAGCAACAGATTGAAAGAGCCGTCTTCATTCATCTTTATTGTTGCAGCTCCCATATCTATTTTTGCGATACCGGAACCTTGCATGGCTATCGCACATCCGACACCTCTAACTTTATTGCCATTACGCAATTGTTTACCACGTTTTTCATTCCAACCAATGGCGGTTTTACCTTTATCAATGCAATCTTGTAGCTTACAGCTTCTGACGATCTGATCGACACCTTCTCTTCCTTCGCCCATGATGCGGAAAATTGGGGAACTTTCACCTTCTCTGATGGAGTTTCTCTCCTTTACTTCTAGTGGGTCAAGTCCAAGCTCATGGGCCAATTCGTCGATAGTACAATCGAGGGCAAAGAGTCCCTGAGGTGCACCATAACCCCTATAAGCACCTGCAGATGGAAGATTTGTGTATACAACATCTCCTGTGAACCTCACAGCTTCTACCTTGTTGTAAAGAGGGAGCGTTTTCGAACCAGCAACCATGAACGTTGTTAAGGCGTGCTCACCATAGGCTCCAGTATTTGACAGCCCTTTCATATCGATTACCTTTATCGTTCCATCCTTCATAGCACCAATAGTGACCGTGTACTTCATTTCATGTCTTATATTCGTCGCCATAGAGACTTCAGGGCGGTCATACACGAGTCGAGCAGGCCTTTTAGTTTTAAGTGTTACTGCTACCACGTACGGTTCGAGGTGAATAGCTTGCTTTCCCCCGAATCCGCCGCCAATCCTCGGTTTTATTACCCTTATATCTCCAATATGGAGTCCGAATATCCGGCTCAATATCCTTCTCGCATGAAATGGTACCTGAGTCGATGAAATAACTGTTAATCTACCATTCGGATCGAAGTAACTGATGGCAGCATGGGGCTCCATCATTGCGTGAAGTTGCGTCTTCGCTACGTAGGTCCTTTCGATAATTTTGTCACACTTTTTTAATGTTTCTTCGATATTTCCAACCTCCATCTCAAAATGAGCGGCGATATTCCGTGAAGCATCATAGACTCCTACAGCCTCTGGCTCATCATGGATTATCGGTGCCCCCTCCGCGGTTGCTTTTTCATAATCAAGTACCGGTTCCAGTACCTCATATTCAACTTTTACTGCTTTCGCTGCCAATCTCGCAGCTTTTTCGGTTTCTGCCGCAACGATTGCGACCGGATCACCAACGTAGCGCACCTTTTTATCCAACACAAAGGTATCATACGGTGAAGGTTCCGGATAACCCTGCCCGGCTCTGGTATAAGGAACACGTGGCAGATCCTTGTATGTGAGAATTGTAACTACTCCCGGAATCTTCAGCGCCTTTGAAACATCTATCTCCTTAATTCTCGCATGGGCATACGGACTCCTAACAAGCCTGACGTGTAGAGCACCTGGTACATCGAAATCGTTAGTATAAACGGGCTGTCCTGTTACAAGGGCTATTCCATCGACTTTTTTCACACTCTTGTTAACACTCTTAAATCGTTTTAATTCTTTTATATTCAGCACTTCACTCATTAACGTGTCCCCCCCTCTTCCGGGTGATATTAAGAACGGCTTTGATCTGCGATTCATAGCCGGTACACCTGCAAAGATTACCATTGAGGGCTTCTCTGATTTCTTTTTCAGTGGGTTCGGGATTCTCTTCGAGCAGGGCTTTCGTTGTTAAAACAAATCCTGGTATGCAGAATCCACATTGAGCACCTCCGGTCTCCAGCAATGACTCTTGAATATCGTGTAACTTTCCATCTTCGGAAAGGGATTCGACTGTTTCTATATTGTGCCCCATAGCTCTTGCTGCGAAAGTGGTACATGATAATATGGGTTTTCCATCCATCAGCACAGTACAGTTACCACAGCTAGCACTGTTGCAACTTCTCCTGACACTCTTATACCCCAGGCGCCTCAGTACATCCAAAAGCATTTCACCTGGATCGATCTCCACAGAATGTACCCTGCCGTTAATAGTGAGTTCTAACTTCACAGTACCATCTCCCTTATTTCAAGCAGTGCCCGTTCGACAAACATCGATGCGAGATGTTGCCTGTATTCAACGGATGCCTTCAAATTTGAACCACCTTCAAAGTTTTCGAAAGTGAGGTTTCGGGCAATGGATGCCGTGGTAGCATCGAGTTTCAGCCCTTTTATACCCTCTTCCACTGCGGAAAATCTGGTCGGGAATTGCGGTCTGGAACCCACAACAACACGGGTGTCTTCAATAATGTCATCGTTCAGTTTCACACCAACAGCGACATTTATTATTGCAATATCAAAGGTAGACTTCGAAAATTTCTTAAAAGAATAGTGATATCCGTCCCCGGGAAATATAATATTCGTTATGAGAGGCTTTTTTTCCTTCGGTGTGTGGTTGAATTCATCAATAGATATATTTTTGTACCCCTGCTCATCGTACACAATGAGCCGCGCACCGGTGGCGATGAGACATGTCGTGACATCAGACCATCCAAGTCTAGGAGCTATAGAGCCCCCTATCGTAGCCATATTTCTCAGCTGCCAGCTCCCAACTAATGAGAATGCGTCAAAGAAAAAGTTGCCGAAATGTTTTTGCACGATTGGGTTTTTACGGAAGTCTTCAATAGTTACCATCGCACCTGCTACAACGCTGTCTTCATTTTCAGCTATTGAATTCAATCCAAGATTTTCGAGATCGATGATTCTTTCGATTGTAGAGGATTTCATTAGCGCGACGGTTGTTCCGCCAGCTAAGAGAACAGAGTGGGATCTGTCCTCGTTGAAAAGCTCAAAGGCTTCCTGCACCGAGGTGGGTTTGAAGTATTCTTTGACATTAATAAGCATCATAACACCCTCTTTCTCCAGGAGTCAAAAGTTCTTTTCAATAGATTTTTTATTACTTCTTTTCTGTACCATGCGGAAGCTCTAACATCGTCGATAGGTGAAAGATATTCAAGACAGCGCTCCAAAAACTCATCCATCACTGTGATATCTCCATTGACCCTCTCGTAAAAACGTTCAGCCTTGTAAGCCCTCACAACAGTGGGAGCCACAGAACCGAACACAATTCTTATTTTATCTTTCTTTATCAGCATACCCAATGAAGCAATTGCAATGGCCAAAGCCGTTCTTTGGCCAACTTTGTGAAATACGGGATACCAATCTCCAGTTTTTTCAAAATCCACAGCCCTGAGGTACTCTCCCATGGAAAGCGCTGTCTTACCCGGTCCTTTTATGAATTCTTCGATAGGCAGCTTCCGTTCACCTTTGGGTCCATGTATTATCACTCTTGCATTTGAAAGATACAAAGGCACAAGAGAATCTCCAGCTGGAGAGGCGTTCACAATATTCCCGGCGATTGTCCCACGATTCCTTATCTGGGGAGAGCCGATCTCCCTTAACGCTAAAACCATAATAGGGGAATTGCGTTGAACGATTTCTGAATTCAAAGCCATGGCATGGGTTACTTTACAGCCAATGCGAATGCGGTCTCCCTTATCAACGATTTCATCCATATCGGGGATCTTCGCAAGGCTAATGACTTTATCGGGTTTTACTTTGCCAGCTCTTATACGCACCAGCAAATCTGTCCCACCAGCCATGAGCTCTGCGTTATCATACATTAACATGGTCATCAATTCGTCTTCGGACTCTGGTAAAAGTACTTTAAAACTCACCACTACACCCCCTGTACGAATCCTTTTCTCCTTTCAAGGATAATTTCTGCAGCAATAGCGACAGCGATTTCTCCTGGACTACTCGCTCCTATGTCTAGACCTACTGGAGTGCGGATCCTCTTCCAGTCTTCTTCAGTATAGCCTTCACTGAAAAACCTTTCTTTGAGTTCAGCGTTCTTCTTCTCTGAACCTATCATGCCAATATAACGAGGGGACTTCTCCAGACAGAATTTCAACGCTTCAAGATCCCGCATATGGCCCCGTGTGACTATTACGCAAAAATCACCAGGTTTTACTTCGGGAAAACCCGTCATTTTTTCATAATCCACCATGTATTTCTCCACATCTTCGATCTCTGACAGGAAACGTTCATCATCATCTATCACCGTGCAGCTGAACCCCGCGATTTGTAGCACCGAAAGGAGTAATGGTGTGAGGTTACCTGCACCAAATATATGTACTCTTGGTCCTTTACCCTGATACATGAAAAAGACCTCCGTTCTTTCCCCGCAGGTGGCACCGTGTTTTCCAGCATCTTCCCTGAATTCCGTGAAGCGTTCCGTGAACGACTCACCGTTGTAAATGGCCTTTTTTAGGTTCTGCAGAATAAACTCACCAAAGGCACCTTCAAGAGATCCGTAAATTTTTCCACGCTCATCAATCGCGTAGGTTTCCCCGGTTCTTCTAAAACTCGACGATTTGGTCGAGATCACGAAAGCGATCGCAAACTCCGTGCTATCCGAAAGTGCACTCAATAATCCTTTAATGCTTTTCAAGATATTTCTGCGCCTCCTCAACATCCTCAGAAGAATCAATATCGAAGGAATGTCGCCATTCTCCGTCCAAAAAGTATGTACATGCGGTCCCCGATTCGATGAGTTGCCCCACACCCCTATCCCCGGTTAGAGAGAGTACATCGTTAAAATATTTTGCTGGGATATAGGTAGGAAAACCCTTCTTTTTCCTGTATCTAAAAGTTATAATACAATCTCGCTTCTGGCTGATACTTCTAGAAAGAGTCTCTAAATCTGCCTTTTTCAAAAAAGGCATGTCGCCAAGTAGTATAAAGACTCCATCGAGCCCTTCCTTTACGGCTTCTTTGATGGCGAGCCTTAGACTCGCGGATAGCCCGCTTTTGAAGTCATCGTTGATCAGTACCACGTAATTATAGGAATCAATTTTATCAAGAGGAAATCCGGGTTTTACCACGAAAAACCTGGGTTCAAACTTTGAATCTCGGAATTCATCGAGCACGTATGCTATCAGCGGTTTTCCTTTAATGGAAAAGAGTAACTTTTCACTTCCGAATCTGCTTGACTCACCGGCAGACAACACTACTATACCTATATTTCCCTTATTCATCGCCCCTCACTTTCTTTGCGGCGAGTTCCACCGCCTCAATTATCTTGTAATACCCCGTGCATCTGCAAAGGTTACCTTCCAGCGCCTTCTTTATTTCTTCCCGTGTGGGAGAAGGGTTGTTATCAAGTAATACTTTCGTTGACATAATCATGCCTGGCGTACAGAATCCACACTGTACTGCTCCAGCTTCTATGAACGCTTCCTGTATAGGATGCAATTTACCATTTGGTCCTTCAAGTCCTTCGATAGTCCATACTTCCCTGCCGTCGAGTTCAGCGGTGAGCATCAGGCAAGAATGAACGTTCATACCATCCACAATAATCGTACAGGCTCCACATTCACCCTCACCACAGGCTTCTTTCGGCCCCGTGAGGCCTAGCTCGTCCCTAAAAAAATCCAAGACCCGCATGTCTGGCCTGACATCGTATTCTACGCTCTTACCGTTCAGCAAAAACCTAACAACCACGCTTGATCGCCTCCCTGACTTTATCGGGTTCTGCCGGGATTTTCTTCAGTGGTTCCAGTACTTTCAAGGGCGTTTTCAAGTCCTTCAAGCCGTTGCCGGTTATTATTATTGCAACACTAGTGGACTGCGAAAAGAATCCCTTATGGTACAGGTTTTTAAATCCCGCAAAAGCGGTTGCGCCTGCTGGTTCAGCGAAGACGCCTGTTTCTCTCGCCAGTTCGATTATACTATCGAGGATTTCTTCATCCGATACCCTTACAAAGAGTCCATTGTTCTTCTCTGTGTACGTACAGGCTTTCAAGAAATCACGTGGTTTTCCCACAGAAATACTATCGGCGACGCTTGAAGCCTGAATATCATCGGGTTCGAAGGGTTTGCCCTTTTCATAAGCCCTGATTATCGCATCCGCTCCCTCTGCCTGAACACCGACAATAGTTGGAATCTTATCGATCAAACCGATACCCTTCAAATCCATAAATCCCTTATAAAAGCTACTCAAGACAGTGCCATCACCGACAGAAACGAAAAGAAAATCCGGTAACTCCCAACCAAGTTGAACTGCCAGCTCGAGGGCACCGGTTTTCTTTCCTTCCAGAAGATATGGATTGATTGCGCTGTTACGGCAGTACCAGTTTTCTTCAAAACCAATTATCATAGAAATATCAAAAGCCTGATCATAACTTCCATCTATTGGGACAACGTTTGCCCCATAAACCTGCAACTGGGTCAATTTGGCTTCGGGAGCCGATGCAGGAACGAATATGTAACAATTCAGTCCCGACGCCGCACTGAGACCGGCTAAAGAACTGGCAGCATTCCCTGTCGAAGCGCAGAAAATCGTACCATAGCCCTTTTCCATTGCCTTTACAACAGCTATGGCGCTCGCTCTGTCCTTGAAGGAAGCTGTCGGATTTCTTCCATCGTCTTTGACGTACACTTTATTCAGTCCATATCTTTTCGCCAACCTGGCTGAGTCGTACAGGGGGGTGTTACCAACCAAAAGTGGCGGTCGCCAGCCGCCTTCACTTACAGGAAGCAACGGTTCAAATTGCCAGATACCGCGAAGCGAGAAAGGGTGGAAATCCTCTCTTTTCACAGCCCCTTTTAGTAGTTCTAAATCATAGATAACCTCAAGCGTTCCCATCCTATCGCCACAGACAGGGCATGTATACTCTACCTCGTCGGGAGCGTATTCTCTGCCACAATTTATGCAACGTAAAAGAAACTTCTTCAAATCAGCACCCCCCCGATAGCTTTAACCGGACACCTACTCTGGCAAAGTCCACAACCAAAACACTCATCTGTATCGACTACAACGGAATTGTTTTCTATGGATAGGGCAAAGTAAGGACAAATATCCACACAGAGTCCACAGAGTGTACATCTTTTCCTATCGATTACAGGTGTACGCTTTTCAAACGAGGCCTCTTTGTTGGAATCCTTCGCGACACCTATTATTTCTTCAATGTTATTCACGCCCAGTTCCTGTAGCTTCACCGGAAGCGCTTCTACTATCTTTTTATAGAGACTCTTCCCCCTAATTAGGGCGGCAGAAAGTAATTGAACGGCTCTGGCACCTGCCATCATGAATTCGATGATGTCATCAGCGCTCGAAATGCCACCCACTCCAATAATAGGTAATGAGGTGCTCTTTGCAACACGTTTGACCATAGCCAGGGAAAGGGGCTTTATAACTGGACCACTGACCCATCCAAAACCGTTTTCACTTCCAAGATAGGATTTTCCAGCTTTTCTGTCGAGGGGGAAAGCGGGTCCAAGGGAGTTCATTATAACGATTCCATCACCACCAGCTTCTTCGATTGTCCTTGCCATGCCTTCAGGATCAGGTACGGAGGGATCAAACTTCAAAAACACAGGTTTTTTTGAGTGGTTCTTCACCGTCCTTATCAGTAATTTCATAAGTTCCGGGTCATCGGCAACATAGTGGGTGGATAGTTCAAACCCATCAGCGAATCTCTCGAATCTGGGCACCAGGACCTCGAGGTCTTCGACAGTATAGCCAAGACTGATGATCAACGGCAGACCACTCTTTGCACGATATCGGGGAAGGAATTCTTCTTCCCACTTTTCGGGTGGATATTCTGTCCAGAGTTCAGTGTTCATAACATAATTATTTCCGGCAATTATACAGGGTCTGGGAACCTCAGCAGCTTTAGTTGATATTGTCTTAGTTACCATTCCTCCAACCCCAAGTTTCTCCAGTGCCAGCATCTTTCCATCGTCGCCGGTAAGAGGTCCGGAAGCAGGAAGAACCGGATTCTTCAATTTTATACCAGCAATTTCAACAGTCAGCTCCATATTCAACACCCTCTTTCACAGTCTTTTCCAGAGTGCGCTGGCGAGTTTTCTCGCTTCACTATAAATCGCCTGCTTATCGACCGTTACAATTTCACCTTCGCTCACAATTTGTTTTCCAGATACAAAAACATCAGTTACCTTCAGATTGTCTATGACGCCGTAGAAGAAATGTCCGATGAAGTTATCTCTTTCAATAGGCGTTGGCGGGGTATAATCGATGAGTACGAAATCAGCCCTTTGACCTGGTTCTATGTACCCCAGTTCTTTCCCAAATGAACGTGTGGCGATTTCTGCATTGGTTCTAAAGAATGTCTTTATGAGGTCATTCACGCCGGAAACCCTTGGATCCCTCTTCTCATGATGCGGGGTCAACAGGAAAAAGCGAAGGTCCTTTGCAAGGTTAAAGCCAAAGCCATCGTTACCAATACCAACTTTAACGCCCATCTTTAAAAAATCCGGCCAGTAAGATATGCCAACACCGTTGTTTAAATTAGACTGAGCATTAACAACGATATATCCATCACTCTCTTTTATAATTTGCGCTTCATCGTTACTGATGTGTATGCAATGCGCGTAAATGGAACCCGGTGTGGTCAGCCCGTGTTCCTGAAAACGGTGAATTATTCTCTTCCCATACCTCAACAGGCTGTTTTCTTCATCCTCCGGGCCTTCTGCTACGTGAACGTGAATCGGTACTTTCCCCTTCGACACTTCAGAAACTTTATTCAGGGTCTCTTCTCCGAGGGTGAAACTCGCGTGAAGACCGAAATGAGCACTTCTGAATTCGTTCCTTTTAGCGAAGAAATCGATGTTTTCTGCTATTCCATCCTCCGCAGCCTTGAGACCGTCGCGATCGGATACCTCATAACAACTGTCTATCCTGAGACCTACAGCATTCACTGCATCCGCAATAGCTCTGAGAGACCCTCTGATTTCAGATGGTGAGGAATGATGATCGATGAGAGAAGTGACCCCTGATTCAACGGACTCAATAGCGGCAACGTATGCACTCAGCTCTATTTCTGGCAGGGTTAGCTTTCTGTCAAGCCTCCACCACAACTGTTCGAGTAACTCTGTGAACGAAGAAGGATTGAAATAATCGAGTATCATTCCCCGCGCGAAAGTAGAGTAAATATGGGCGTGGGCATTGATAAATCCGGGCATCAACAGCTTACCCTGACCATCTATAATTTTATCTTCTTTCTCCAAAGGCTCTCCCGCGCCGACAGAGGAAAAGTTCTCTCCGGATATGACTACGTAACCTTGCTCAATATAATCTTTTCCGGTGAATATGGAAACGTTTTTGATAATCAAGTCAATCCCCCCAATATATGGCTCTCCTTTTTAAGAAACGTCCTGTTCCAGGATCGAGGGTTATCTCTTTTCCATCGTAAGCGATCATCCCCCTGAGGAAAGTCATTTTCACCTTTCCTTTCACAGTAAGTCCATAGTACGGCGAATATTCAGCTCTTCCAAACAATGGTCTACTAATGGTCCAATTCTTCTCCATATCAACTACGGCAAGATCTGCATCTGTTCCTGGTTTCAATGAGCCTTTTTCCGGGAATATTCCCAGATACCTCGCCGGATTAACGCTGAGCAATCGTGCGAGTAACAGCGGATCAGAGATATGGCTTCTCAACAACGAAAAAGTAAAACCAAGCGATGGAATCCCGTAAGGAATGTTCCTTAAATCAGGGGCATTTTCCTTCTTTTCTTTTATACTGAAAGGGCAATGATCAGTACCTATGGTTTGAACCTTTCCGTTTTTAAAAAACTTCAACAATATTTGCCTTTCATTTTCGCTCCTGAGTGGTGGACAAAAGCTATAGAGATAGTTATTTTCCCCGCGTAATTTGGTATTATTCAATACCAGGTATTGAGGACAGGTTTCTATAACGACATTTTTATTCCATTCAGAACCACATTTGAAAAGTTCGGATAGAGTCAATCCACTGGAAAGATGGACGATATAAGCCTGTCCACCGCCAAGCTGTGCCAGCTTGACCACATCGATGACTGCAAGGAGTTCGCTCTCAGAGGAGCGAATATCTGATAGATGCTCAATAACGTTAGGAAAGCATTTGGAATTCTGATTTATAAGTTCATCATCTTCGGCGTGTACTAGTACAACCAATCCTTTTTTACCGGACAGTATCATTAATTCATACAAATGTCCGCGATCTGTGCGCCTATTACTATCACCATAGGCAGTAAAGATCTTTATCGAAGGCATACCGCTATCTAGAGCAAAATTCACCAGTTCTTCCATCGAAAAAGTTGGGTTGCCTCCAAGGGTTAAGTGCAATCCATAATCTATCCTTGATTTTTCTGCTTGAGTAAGCTTTTCTTCAAAGAATGTTTTGAGATCATTCATGCTTCGCACGGGCTCGGTAAAGTCAAAGAAAGTGGTTACCCCACCACTCAACGCTGCCGCAGAACCACTTTCAAAATCATCGGAAGATATGTACTTTCCCAGATCGAGCTTCAAGTGTACGTGTGGATCGATAAATCCCGGGAAGATAAAAAGGCCAGAGCAGTCATAAGACTGTCTGGCCTTGAAGTTCTCTTCAGGCGGCGTTATGGCCATGATCTTGCCGTCCGAAATGTACAGGTTACCGGTCCAGATGTTGAACCCGTCGCAGAGTGTTCCTCTCTTTAAAGCGAGGTCGTAGCTCACGGCCTGCCCCCCATAGTGAGGGCCATTACGGCTTTTGCAGTATGTAACCTGTTTTCCGCTTCGTCGATCACAACAGACTGCGGACCATCTATAACTTCGTTGACAACTTCCCTGCCTCTGTCAGCCGGAAGGGCATGCATATAAATGGCATGCTTTTTAGCGAGTTTCATGCGTTCTGGGGTACATATCCAGTCTTTGTGCTTTCGCGTTTCTTCCATGATCTTTTTGGGATCGTCAGAAATGAAGAAACCACCCCAGGACTTGGGAATGACGATATCGGCATCTTTAAAGGCTTCATCCATATCATGTACTATTTCAAATTTTGTCCCATTTTCTTCAGCGTTCTTTTTTGCCTGTTCTACAATTTCTGGCATCAGGTCAAAACCCTCGGGATATGCCAGCGTCACGTCAAGGCCATATCTTGGGAATAGCAGTATCTGTGATTGAGGCACGGAAAGAGGTTTCAGATGACTTTCCGCGTACGCCCAACTGATAGTGACTTTCAAGCCTCGGGTATTCTGCCCGAACTTTTCACGAATGGTCATTATATCTGCGAGTACCTGCATGGGATGATAGTAGTCATCCTGAAGATTGAGTATCGGAACCGAGGAGTATTTCGCCAGTTCTCTTAGATATGCATTTCCAATCTTGTATGCGCAATGTCTCACAGCAATAGCGTGGCCAAATCTCGACAAGATCATCGCTGTATCACGCGCAACTTCACCGTGGGCTGTCTGCATGACTTTTGGATTCAGGAAGTGTGCATGTCCGCCGAGTTGTGTAATACCAGCTTCAATAGAATTGCGTGTTCTTGTCGACTCATCGAAGAAGATCATAAAAACCGTTTTGTAAAGTAACCAGGGCGTAAGTTCACCAACGGCAAATCTACGCTTTAGATCTGACGAAAGTTCCAGCATCAGATCGATTTCATCCTTTGCAAATTCTTGCGTGGTTATGAAATGACGTCCCCTGAGCATGCTACTCATCAAAAACCCCTCCTTATTGTTCTTGAGATAGTTTTAATGGAAGATAAGCATACATCGCTGCGGCTTTTACCAGGTGTTCAATCGGCACCTGATCACTGGGACTGTGAGCATGGACTTCATTTGCAGGTCCGAAGCCAATTGTGGGAATACCGAACATTCCTGCCGTAGCAATGCCATTTGTCGAAAAGGTCCACTTATTTACCAGTGGCTCTTCACCAAAAACTTCACGGTAAGCAGCAACAGTTTTTTTCACGATTTCGTGATCTTCGTCCATAACCCATGTGGGGAAGTATTTCTTCGTTGGATATTCGAGACCAGTGTAAGAAGGTCTTCTATATTCGAGTTCGATGATTTCCGCTTCTTCACCAGCTCTTTTTATTGCGCCTTTTAATTCTTCTATAACAATTTCACGAGTTTCCCCTGCGGTAAGGCGTCTGTCGAGCTGAATGACACATTCATCTGGAACAGCGTTGTGAGACGGCGATTTAAAGAATATCTGTGTAACGGCGATGGTACCTTTACCAAGGAACGGATCGTCTTTGAGCCTTTCATTTAACTTCTCGATTTCCTGTATTATTCTGCTCATTTTATAAATAGCATTGATCCCTCGTTCAGGTGCAGAAGCGTGGCAGGACATACCTGTTGTCTTAATCTGGAGTTCAATCCTTCCCCTGTGTCCACGGTAAATGTTTAGATTGGTAGGTTCGGTTATAACTACATAGTCAGGTTTGATTCCTTCTTCTTTTATAATGTACTGCCAGCAAAGTCCATCGCAGTCTTCTTCCATCACTGTACCTGTTACATAAAGGGTAAAATCCCCCACTAAATCGAGTTCCTTCATTACCTTAACGCCATACACCATTGAGGCCATGCCAGCTTTTTGATCACTGGCACCGCGACCGTATATTACCCCATCCTTTATAACAGCCTCAAAAGGATCTACATCCCACAGTTCAGGATTCCCAACTTCAACAGTGTCGATATGGGCATCCATAGCAATGATCTTGTTTCCATTTCCAACTCTGCCAAGGACATTACCCATTCCGTCGATGATTACCTCATCGAAGCCCACTTTTTCCATTTCCTGCTTGATCCTCTGAACTACATCTCTTTCTTCCGTAGAGTAACTCCTAATCCTGACTAAATCTCTCATGAAGTTTGTCAGTTCCTCACGGTATTTCTCAGCGGTCTCTAAAATCTTCTTTTCCATCCCATCAGTCCTTTCCCTGCAGAGTAAAACGTATTACATAAAATTATACTTGTTCAAACTCGAATGCCAAAATTTGCATACATAAAAAATAAGGAAATCAGAAGGCCTTAGTTCTAGACTATCTTTGAATTTCTTGCTAATTCATAAGCACCTGATATCTGAAGATCACTCAATAGATGTCTTTGAACGTACTGACCGCAGTTACTACCTATTTTGTTCTCTTCGAGTTCCCCTATGCTTACGATTACTTCAAAACCGATTTCATGTAAGCTTTCAAGAAGTCTTGGATGATATGGTAGCGTTTGGTACTTCACATCTACACCCGATTCAACTCCGTTTTCGATGGCCCTGTATGTTGGGTTGACGGGGGTTATCTTGATAAGAAATTTTCCAGGATCGAAAAATTCAGCGAGCCTTTTTGGATCAACGATATTATCCTTCCCAAGGGCAAAGTTCAAAGTGACCTTCCTGTCTCCCTCAGTGTAAAAACGCTCTCCAAATTCGGCTATCTGCTCGAAGCTCCATTTCTTAATCGGGATTATTCTGTCCCTCTGATCAGGATCGGTGGAGTGTATTGAGAACTGGAGCTGAAACCGGCCTTTGTAATGTCGATTCTTTATCTTTATAAGTTGTTCAAAAAAGCTCTCCCTTCCCACCGGTGCAACTGTGGATATGGAAGGAAGCAGACCCGGTGCATCGTAACGCGCTGGCAATGTATCCAGCACTTCGAGAACCGCATCGTTCAAAGCAGGTTCTCCCATTCTCGCAAACTGAATTTTAAACTTCTTGGAAGGCACGGAGAAACGCCCGAACCGATTCAGAACCACGTGATCGATCTGCTCGAGCATCTCATCGACGGTGAGTTTCCCATGATAAAAACCGCCAGCATCACACATATAGCACCCAATAGGGCAACCTACGAGGGTGGAAATGATCACCACTTCTTTTTCTTCCCTCGGAATGGGTGGCTGGACGGATTCCACGAATTCCACCAGATTGCCTTTTGATGTCTCACCAAGAAAGACCCAGGCTATATCATCTCTACCAAACTGCTTGAGGATTTTCAATTGCGATTCCTCCTTCTCAACCTTTCTATAATTTTCTGCGCAGCTTCCATACCATCGCCCATAGCCATCGTAGCCTGTCCAAGAGCACCTCGCTTTACATCACCTGCAAGAAAGAGTTCCTCGCAATTCAACAAGTCTTCGGATATCATGCCATTGTTCGCTCTTCTGCCAATGCTTATCAAGAGGTAATCGTAAAAAGCCAATGAAGCTTTTGTGCTTATCAAAAGGCCGTCACCTTTTACCTGCACGCTTTTCACCGGCTCACAAAGTTTCAGCTCGATATTTTTCAGTTTCGAGGCCCTCTCTATAAGCTTTGGCGAAACCTTGTGGGGCTCGTGCTTAGTGAACAGTACCACGTTGTTTCGTTTTGCAAGGTTCAAAGCAGCATCAAAAGCCGCTTCCCCTGAACCTGCAATGGCTATGCATTTCCCCACAACATCAAAGAGCTTGAAAGGCTCATAAACAATTCGTGGTGAAACTTCAAACGCTTTGATCCGCTTTGGTAAAGTACCCGTGGCTAGCACGATATAGCGTGACTGGATGATGCCATCACTGTGATGAAGCACAAACCCTGACCCAATCTTCTCAATCGTTCTGACGGTCGCATAAAGGATATCTATTCCTCGCCTTTCGAGAGTATTTTTCAGCATCTTCACAACCTCTTTGCCCGGTATTGGTGGCAACAGTGGTAAGTTTTCTACAAGATTGGCGTTGAGTAACAATCCACCGATTCTTTCCTTCTCAATTAACGAGAATTCAATCCCATGATGTTCCAGTTGAATGGCGCAGGTTATTCCTGCTGGCCCTGCCCCGACGATGGCTACTTCTACAAACACGCCATGACCTCCCCGGTTGTGGCAATCATCGCAAATCCATGAGCAAGCTCTAATAATGCGCCATTATGCAGTTCCCTGTTTTTAGACGCAACAGCGTCTACTACGACCACGGGATTAAACCCCCTTATGAAGGCAGAACGTACAGTAGTGCTCACACACAAATGTGTCTGCACTCCGCAAACTATCAGCTGGTCAATATTGTTTTCTTTCAGTTTCTTGGATAGATTCGTTCGATAAAAACTGTCATACGAATGCTTTATTATTATCTCACCATTTTCAATAATTAGCTCTGTCATTGGATCCGTCGATTTCATAACTGTTCCCCACCAGCGGTGCATAGGACCTCCTTCCACGTCTACATGGCGTGTTAAAAATACTGGTAACCCTCTATTATTAAAAGCATTTACAAGAGATTCAATATATGGCAAGACGCTGACTGAATCCGAAACAAAAGCTCGTGAAACGTTATTAAAAAAGTATTTCTGAGCATCAATCACGAGTAAAGCGGGATTTTTTCCCCTTTTGAAAGGGTGCCTTGTTCGATAGTAAGCAAGCGAATCCCATACCGAGTTTTTTTTATATTCACTATTCGATAGAGTCATGAAAACACCTCATTAAAAATTATACAAAGAATTAGTTTTTATGGGCTTAATTGTTTCTTAATTCGTGATTTCGCAAGGGAAGGGATTTGGTGGAAAATTTCAAAATGATAGAATTAAATCGGAGGTGAAAGAATGAAGACAGTTCTTAAAAACATTGAAAAACTCGCTACTATGAATTCTAAAATGGAGGAACTCTCAAATGCTTACATACTCATTGAAGATAACGTCATAAAAGAAGTGGGAACGGGTGAAGCCCCTATTGCGGATAGAGTAATTGATCTTTCGGGAAGGGTTGTATTACCGGGCTTTGTGAATACCCATCACCACCTCTACCAGTCGCTTTTCCGTAATGTGCCTGCGGTGTCATCGGCAAAGCTGTTCGATTGGTTGGTGTACCTTTATGAGCTCTGGAAGAACATCGATAACGAAGCCGTCTATGTGAGTGCCGCTGTTGGTATTTACGAGATGATGCTCACAGGGACGACTACAACAACCGATATGCTTTATCTTCACCCCAGAGGGAAGAGCAATTTCATCGATTCAGAAATAGATGCCGCTCGAAGGTGTGGAATAAGGTTTCATCCCACGAGAGGTTCCATGTCACTATCGAAAAAAGATGGGGGCTTGCCGCCGGATTCCGTTGTTCAGACAGAAGAAGAGATAATAGAGGATTCCGTCAGGCTCATCGAAAAGTACCATGATTCAAAGAAATACGCCATGACGAGAATTGCCCTCGCTCCCTGTTCGCCCTTCTCGGTAACAGAACAGTCGATGATAAGGACGCTGGAACTAGCCGAGAAATATGATGTCCTCCTCCACACCCATCTCGCGGAGACAAAGGATGAGGAGGAATATTGTCTTGAAAAGGTTGGGCTCAGGCCTATTGATTACATGGAAAAAATAGGCTGGTTGAATCCGAGAGTTTGGTTTGCCCATCTTGTATGGCTTTCTGATGAAGACATAAAGAAACTGGCGGCAAATGATTGTGGTATGGCTCACTGTCCAACTTCCAATATGCGACTTGGATCTGGTATCGCACCCGTTAGGGAGATGAAAGACAACAATATACGCATCGGACTGGCCGTCGACGGTAGCGCCTCCAACGATTCTGGTAACATGTTGCTCGAAGCGCGAAACGCGATGATGCTCCAGCGTGTGGCAAAGGGAGCTGATGCTTTAACCCCCAGGGATGTCCTATACATGGCAACCATGGGCGGTGCAAAAGTCCTCAGGATGGATGATTACATAGGATCTATTGAACCAGGAAAAGCTGCCGATATCATTGCATTCGACCTCAACCAACTCTCCCTCGCGGGAGGGCTTGCTGATCCTGTGGCTTCTGTGGTGATGTGTGATCCTGGTAGGGTTGATTTTGTTATGGTAAACGGAGAGCTGAGGATTGAGCACGGACACATTAAAGACGATGAACTCCAGGAACTCATCAAGCGTCAAAATGAACTTTCAAAAATGCTGATAGGTTATTGAGGTGTCAAGCTTGTTCAGTGAGGAGTTCGAAATAAGGGTAAGAAAAGCGCATTTACCCCCAATGGTAATCTATTTAAGTGAAAATCTCAATATAAAATTCGATGTTTCACTGAAGGTACATAGGGACCCTTCGCAGGTCCCTTATGCTGTTTTTCAGCTTGTCAAAGCATTGAGAAAGATGAAAATCCCGATTCAAAGCGTGAGATATGTGGATGATCCTCGGGACCAGAGTGCCTTCATCAAAGTGGAAAAGGGAACACAATTGAGTTACGAGCTTCTAAAAAGAAGCGTAGAGGATATCATTTACCATCTGCTTTCAACGGATAAAGGGAAGGAAGTACTCTTTCCTCTCTTTTACGAAGCCGCAAATCTTTCAAACGCTCTATCGAACCTGAACGCTTTATTGTCTGAGGCAACCAGATCCCTGGATTGGGGTAAAATCACTTACGCGGTTTTCACGGGACTCACTGCCGGATACTGTGGCTCTTTCAACAGAGCTTTCTTTCTCCACTATGTACCGAAGGAAGAAAAATTTGAGATAACAAGTGCTTTTGGACCCGCTGACAATGAGGAGGCCCATCGTGTGTGGGAAGAAATAGAGCTTCTTGACATGGGGCTTTCAGATTTCTTTGCAAATTACAATCAAAAGGCATTCGAATCTCGGTTAGAAAAAAGAGTCAAAGGTATTGAAATAACCTTCAGTGAGTTTGAAGGAACTTCTCTGCAGGAAATCGTGGAAAAGAAAAAAATGTATCATATACAGAGCGTGGAAGAGCTTCCTGAAACCCTAAGAAACAAACTCGGTTTTTCTGGTGAAATGTTGGCTGTGCCGGTCTTCACATCCATGCGCTTTTTTGGAATCTTTCTACTCGATAATTATTTCGACAAAAAACCTATATCAAGGTTGCAGAAGAAAGTTGCCGAAATTTTCTCAAAGCAATATTCCGTCCTTTGGGAAAGCCACATACTTTTTTCGAAAACAAAAGAACTTGCAGAAAAAGATTCAATAACAGGTCTGTACAACCGTCATGAGCTCAACAAGTTCATAAATGACCAGACATCTTTTGACACAGATATTTGCTCTCTCGTGTTCATAGATGTGGATAGGTTCAAGGCCGTGAACGACAAACATGGCCATTCAGAAGGGGATCGGGTACTGAAAAAGATCGGAGATATTATTCTCTCTGAAACGAGAACTGGGGTCGATCGCGCCTTTCGATATGGTGGCGATGAATTTGTGATCTTGCTGCCTCTTGAAAAAAACGCGGCGAGAAACGTGATAGAAAGAATAAAAAAACGTATAGAAACTACCACACCTGTATCAATATCTTATGGTATAGCAAGCTTCCCCGATGATTCCAAGGACTTCCACGAACTGCTTAAACTTGCCGACAAACGCACATATTTAATGAAACGAGAAAAGTCAGAATAACGTTATACCCCTGGCTTTCTTAAGACAGAAAACCTACCGTTACCTTCCGCTGCTATTTTTTGCCCATTAGGGCTGGTGTATAGCTGATTGTTTTCTTTATTTTAACAAAATATCGTAACACCCTTACGGGGTTATGGTAAGATATAAATAACACAAGTTATGGATTTCACAATTTCACAAGAAGGGGGTATGTTATGACCCTGAATTTTCTTTCTGTTTTTGTGGTGACTTACCTAATGTGGATAGGTTTTACGACAAGCTTAACCTCTGCGGAATTGCTTATGGGCCTTGTCGTCGCATTGCTGGTAGCAGCCGTTATGGCACGCTATTCGAAGATGAAAATTGGTATTGATTTCCCGATAAGGGCAATTAAGTTCATTTTCGGGTATCTACCAGTTTTCATCGTCGCAATGGTCAAAGCCAACCTTGATGTTGCAAAAAGAGTTCTCAACCCAAACCTACCCATAAACCCAGCTATCGTGAAAGTACCTGTGAAATTGAAGGGAGAAATTTCAAAGCTGACCCTTGCGAATTCCATAACGCTTACCCCCGGCACTCTCAGTCTCGATATAGACGAAGAAGGAATTTTCGTCCATTGGATCGACAAGCAGGCCGTGGATACGGAAGACATAAAGAAAGCCATCGTGGGCAGCTTTGAAGAAAAGATCGGAGGGATCTTCGAATGACAACCCTGATTGTCTTCCTTTCACTAATCGCTTTTGGCGCAGTTCTTGCTCTCTTAAGAATCTTCCGCGGTCCAACCCTCTCTGATAGAGTGGCAGCTTTGGATATCATGAACGTCATTGTCACCGGGGTCATCGTATTGTTCGCGCTCATAGAAGAAAACCCGCTCTTCCTTGATATAGCACTTGTGTACGCGGCACTTTCATTCCTCGAAACGGTGGTTGTGGCGCGGTATCTGGAGGGGAGAAAATGATCATGGAGATAATCGGATACACACTAATGACTATCGGTTCGCTTTTCTATCTCCTCGGAGGGCTTGGTGTACTGAGAATGCCTGATGTGTACAACAGATTGCAGGCAGGTACCAAAGCCACTACCCTTGGCTCCTTTTCATTCATACTGGGGGTAGGCTTCATTCACCCCGAATGGCTGTTGAAAACGATAGTGATAGTCGCTTTCATAGCTATTACGAATCCTGTTGGGAGTTCGGCATTGGCAAGGGCTTCTTTGAAATCTGGTGTTAAGCCCGACCCAAGAACGGACATGGGAGAATACCTTCCCAAAGAGGGGAGTGAAGAGGAGTGAATATTATTTCCTTCATAATCGGCATAGTTATCGTGGTGAGCTCTATCGTTGCCATCGAAGCAAAACGCCTTTTAACATCTATTGTGATGCTCTCGCTGACCAGTCTGCTCGCTGTTGTTTCTTTTGTTTTGCTTAAAGCTCCAGACGTAGCTATCACGGAAGCTTCTGTTGGTGCGGGGCTCACAACAGCAATATTCCTCCTTACCTTGAAAAGATTGGGAAAGGAGGAATCAAAATGAAGAAATTCATCGCTGCGCTGATTGCATTTCTGTTCTTCATTATGTTTATCAGCGTCCTTAATTCTGACACAGAAACACTTCAAGGTATTCCTGAATTTGGGAAAGTAGATCTTTCTGAACGCGTCTCTGAGAAATACATTTCCAAATCTGTCAACGGAGACAACGGTGAAATAATCTATGGTGAAACAAAAGATGCCGAAAGTGGTTCTGCGAACGTGGTGACTTCAATAGTAGTCAACTATCGATCATTTGATACTCTCGGTGAGGTTACTGTTCTCTTTCTTTCAGCAACAGGTGTTGCCATCCTTATAGGGGGCGGCCGAAGGAAAGTTCTTCCCATCTCAGTGAATCCAATAGTCAGAATATCTGCGAGGATAGTAGCCACCCTACTTTTGGTATTTGGCGCTTACATATTCATCCATGGACACCTGACTCCTGGAGGCGGTTTCCCAGGCGGTACGATAATCGCTGCGGGTATGCTCCTCATGCTTTTGGTAGATGATAAAAAGAGAGCTCCTAAAGCTCTGAAAGTCCTTGAAGGTACGATGGGGTTCGTATATGTTGCAGTCGGTATCGCTGGACTCCTCGTGACAGGTTCTTTCTTGCAGAACTTTCTACCAACCGGCACAGTTGGTGATCTTCTCAGTGCCGGGATAATACCTGTTGTTTATTCCATAATAGGCCTAAAGGTAGGAGCAGAGCTCTCCGGACTCCTTGACGACTTTTTCGCAGAGGAGGGAGAGGAATGATTCAGTACTTTTCTCTTGTGCTAATTGCCATTGGAATATATGGTCTGCTATCGCAAAAGAATCTGGTCAAGCTCATTGTTTCATTGAACATAGCTGAACTTGGAGTGAACCTTTTCATTGTCTCCATTGGATATGTGGCTGATGGGAAAGTTCCAATACTTTCTCCGGCTGTCAACAGGAGTACGATGAACTTCGTAGACCCTCTCCCTCAGGCTCTTGTCCTGACGGCGATTGTTATCGGCGTCGGTGTAACAGCCCTCGCACTATCTTTAGTTCTGAAAGTGAAAGAATCCTATGGAACCATCGAATTGGACGAAATAAGGGGGGATAAGGCATGAACCCCGTTTGGTTGATTGCAGTGCCATTAGGACTTGCGTTCATTAGTGTATTTACAGGAAAGCTGTCAAGAGCGTTTTTATGGATAGCTGCAATGTTTAACGTCATCGCCAGCGCGGTCCTCTTTGTTGGAAACGGAACGGAAAGCTACATAATAGGCGGCTGGATACCTCCATACGGGATAAACCTCGTACTGAATGACTTGACTAGGATACTGCTGCTTTCTGCCAACACACTGTTTCTTCTGGCGCTTGTTGCCACTTCCGAAGAGGTGTTGAAAAAACGTGATAAGATGTCCGTTGCTTTTAGCCTTTCACTGGCTGCGCTAAACGGTATCCTGTTAACCGGAGATCTCTTTAATCTTTTTGTCTTTCTGGAAATTGCCGCCATCTCTGCATACATAATGGCAGCTTCTGGAAGTAACAGAACCAGTAAGTTCGCGGCGTTGAAATACCTGATAATCGGTGCAATCGCATCTTCTCTCTATCTACTCAGTATCATATTGATCTATGCTTCGTTGGGAACTCTGAATATGGCAGATGCGGCTTCGAAAATCTCAAGAGGCATAATGAACCCTGATGTTTTGTTAGTTGCTGGCTTGTTCATGCTGGTAGGACTTGGTGTTGAGACGAAGCTATTTCCATTCAACGCCTGGGCACCAGATGTTTATGCAAATGCTTCTGGCAGAGGGTCAACAATACTGGCATCAGTGTTTCCGCTCGTCATGGTTTCCGCGTTTATTCGTGTGATCGTCTTCGTTATAAATTTTGAGAATTTGAACAATCTGATAATGCTGCTGGGCGTAGTGACAGCCGTAATCGGAGAAATTCTTGCATTTGGGCAAAAGAGGTTGAAAAAGATGCTCGCATACTCGAGCATCGCACAAGCTGGATTAGTGATCATGCTCATTGGCCTGGGCTCAAGAGAGGCATTTACCGGTTCTATTATGTTGCTTTTAAACAACGGGTTTGCTAAACTCATACTTTTCGCAGTGGCTTCTCAGTTGATTCTTATTGTTGGAAGCGATGCCTTTGAAGAAATTGCGGGTATTGGTAGGAAAGCCCCTATCTACTCCTTGCTCTTCAGTACCGGCGCTCTTACTATTATCGGGATGCCAATGTTCTTTGGTTTCAGATCGAAACTTTATGTGGTGTCTTCAACAATGGATAGAAACTGGTGGATTCCTGCTGTAATACTTCTAACAGCAGCTATTGAAGCCACTTACTATTTCAGATGGATTTTCAATTTCGTGAGACCGACCGCTGCTGTGGAAACTAAGAAGATCACAGCACCTCTTGGTCTGGTTCTTACGGGAATATTGTTAGTTGTTATTATCGTTGTTCTGGGTGTTGTCCCTGGAAGCGATCTTGATCTTTTTAATAGGGTCGGAGAGTTTGCCTACCAGGCAGGGAAGGCCCTTACGGGAGGGATGTGAATGGAACTCACTGGACTGTTACTTGCAATGGTAGTAGCCTCTCCTGTTCTATATTTACTGGCAAAAATGAGCAAGATGCTGGCTTATGTTCTGCTCATGATAGAAGAAATCGCAATTTTTGGCATTTTGTTACTCAATAAGGGTGTTGTTTCCCAATATGAGTGGGTTGAGTTATTTGGAAACTTAAAACTGAATTTCAGTATCACACCACTCAGCTGGTTCTTAGGAACCATTGTCATGCTCGTAATCGCCCTTACAACTCTCTTCATGTTGCCAATCAAGCATAAAAGTGCCATAAAGGTTTTTCTTTTCAATATCATCTCTGCAGCGGCATTAGGTGCATTTTTCGCGGCAGATTTCTTCACATTGCTTATCTTTGTCGAAATAATGACCTGGGCAACCTTGATCATGATCGTTCAGGATCGCAAATATTCCTGGAAAGAAGCTCTTAAATACGTTGCAACGGGAGCAGTTGGTTCATATTCTTTCATGTATGCGGTGTTTATGCTTTACAAAAAATTCGGCACGCTGGAATATTCTGCAGTCGGTCAAGCATTATCTGATACCAGTTCAGCATTCCAGATAACGATTTATGTGCTTTTTGGAGTGATGGCTCTGGCGAAGTCAGGTGCTTTTCCACTTCATATATGGAGAAGAGGAGCGTATTCTGAATCACCCGATGAATTTACTCCTGTTTTTGCGGGTGTTCTTTCAAAAATTGGTGATTACGTGTTTTTCCTAACGGTGATTTTGCTTCCCAGCGTGGAACTCTTCGCAAACATGCCCGCGCTTCGTGGCGTGCCTTTACCTAACTATATAATGGCAGCGCTCGGAGGCATTTCAATCATTCTGGGTACAGTCCTGGCCATAAGACAAGAAGACGCGAAGAAACTCATGGCATATTCGTCTGTTGCAAATTCTGGCTATTTCTTTCTCGCCTTTGGAATTGGAGGTACTTATGCAACAATAGGAGGCTTAATGCATATACTGAACCACGCTCTTGCGACGGCAGCCGTATTTATGGCTTTTGCAGCGGTAATATATCGAACTGGAACAACCGAGTTGCATAAACTGGGTGGTTTGATTTTCAAAATGCCATTCACCTTTATAGCCTACCTGGTTGGCATAATCTCTCTTGCAGGGATTCCGCCGACAAGTGGATTTGTCTCGAAGTGGCTTATCTATCAACAGCTCGTGAGAGACGGTCTTCCGTTCCTTGGCTTTGCAGCCTTTTTTGGTAGCATCGGATCGTTCATGTATGTTTTCAAGCCACTAACAGGCATTTTCCTAGGGCAATTAAAACCCGAGCATAGAGAAGTCAAAGAAGCGCCCCTTCCAATGGTTATTCCGATGATGCTTCTAACCCTTCTCACCGTGTTCTGGGGGATTCTCCCAAGCAATGCCATCGCATATATAAATAAGATCGCTGAACAGGTCGGTACAGGGACCATTGAGGTTACCTTCTCTAAAATCGTTGCGATGACCGGTGAATGGGATTCTGTCGTAGTTACCACAGTTTTCTTCGTTGGTTTCGTTATTGCTTTGATTATCTTTATGATGGGTAAAAAAGCTAAGCAAGTGGAGCTTATGGACACCTATACGGGTGGTGAATTCATATACACTGCAGAGCTTTATCACTTTGTTTATAAGATGTACAGACCTTTCGATAGGATGTTTGAAAATTGGCCTTCAATGGAAGACTGGTTGTCTTCCCTGTCCGATAAAATCAAGGAATTTGGGGCGCTTTTGAGAACGCTATTTTATCCAAAGAGCCCACAGGGGTATGTGGCTCTTGGTATGCTTACGTTGCTCGTAGCCTTTTGGTGGTTGAGGTGATGCATGATGACAATATTGAAGGGCGTAGCATTACTTGTACTTGCGTTTGTTTATACTGTGACTCTAGAAGGGCTTGCAAGAAAAATAACAGCTCGCATTCAAAGAAGATACGGACCTCCCTTCTGGCAGAATTTTATTGATATTTTCAAAGGTCTAACGAAACATTCCATTTCCCATGGTTTCATTTTTGACTTTGGCTTGCTGATGGCCTTTGGAGGTACTGTGGCCACGGTGTTGTTCATACCAGCCGGAAATCTAGTCGTTTTCCCTGGACTTGATAACGTTTTTGTGGTCATCTATTTACTCGCTATCGGTCTTCTTGGTATGGCAATGTCCTCTGTGGGTTCAGGCAACCCAAATGCAGGAATAGGTATCGGACGTGCTCTCACACAAATGCTTGGTTACGAGCTTCCCTTCATGATTGTACTTTTGGGCGTCTTTTTCCAGTATAGGAACTCCTCGCTCTCCGATCTGGCGAGAATGCAAATAGAATCGGGTAATTATAATGCCATTGTTATGCCCATAGGTGCTTTGGTCGCTTTTATATCCCTTCTGGGAATGCTCGGTAAAAAACCGTTCGATAGTTTCATTGCGCCTGCTGAAATTGCTTCAGGGCCATTGGTTGAGTACAGTGGAAAATATCTCGGGATGCTGTTGATTCAGCATTCTTTCGCAACCTTTATTGAAGTTGGCATGTTTGTAAATCTCTTCCTCGGTGGCGGAAGAAACATCTGGGAGTTCTTACTTAAATTCTTTATTGTATACTTCCTGGCTGTAATTATTTCAGCTATCATGCCGAGATTCAGGGTAGAGCAGGCCGTGAAATTTTACTGGAAGTGGCCCTTGATACTCTCCTTCGTCCAGGTACTCATCGTTATATCCGTCTCAGGGAGGTGAATCGAATGACAAAACAGCAATCGGCCTGGGAAAAAGTCGCTAACATGCTCCGAGCCAGATCTCTCTGGATGCTTTATTACTGTACCGGCTGTGGAGCGATAGAACTGCCTCCTACAATGACATCAAGGTTTGACATGGAAAGGTTCGGTATCAGCCCCATGGCGACCCCAAGGCAGGCAGACATACTGCTTATAACCGGGTATTTGAGTACTAAAACGCTTAGAAGAGTTATATATACATACGAACAGATGCAGGCACCCAAATATATTGTAGGGTTTGGATCGTGCACCCTCAATGGTGGTATTTACTACGATTCATACGCAACTATCAACAAGCTGGACCTTTACATTCCAGTAGACCTGTATCTCGCGGGTTGCATGCCCAGACCGGAAGCAATAGTTTCGGGTTTCAAAAAACTCATGGAGAAAATAGACAGAGGTGAGGCGGACGGATGGAAGCGATATCAAGAGAATTACGAGTGGTATAAGAAAAACCAGCTTTCCGCTCTCGGGGAGGTGTACATCCACGATGAGTTCCACGAATGAGGTTATCTTCAACGAAGTTAGCTCTTTATTCGAAAAGGTGAGTTTTGAAAAAATCTCCGATAGAAAATATGCGGTGAGTATAGAAAAAAGACAGGTTGTTTCCTTTCTCGAAACACTCAAGAGAAAAGGTTTTTCTCACATGTCCCTGATCACCTGCATAGACTGGATAGAAGAAAAGGAGTTTGAAATAGTCTATACCCTGTTCAACTGGAACACGGGAACTACCCTGATGGTCAAAACAAGAACCAGTAGGGAGAAGCCAGTTGTCCCAACCATTATGGAAATCTGGCCTACCGCCAAGTTCTACGAACGTGACATTCACGAATTTTTTGGGGTCAAGTTCGAAGGTAATCCAGATCTAAAACCGCTTATTCTGGAAAGCTGGGAAGAAATACCACCTATGCGTAAAGATTTTGATCCTGAGAAATACTCCAAAGAGCATTTCCCCGATAGGGCTTACGAAGTAGACTTTCTTGTAAAAGGAAGTGAAAACGATGAGTAAGGAAGTCAAACTCTTTCTTGGACCTAACCACCCTGGTATGCACGGAAATTCCAGCGTACATTTGTACGTGGAAGGGGATACTGTTGTTAAATCTAGATTAGTGCCTGGTTTCTTGCACAGGGGCTTTGAAAAACTCATGGAGCGACGAACTTGGATGCAAAACCTTGCTCTTATTCCAAGAATCTGCGTTCCTGAACCCGACATAAATGAGATGGTGTATGCCATGGCCATTGAGACTCTGACGGGTATTGAGGTCCCTGAAAAGGCTCATTGGATCAGAATGATTATTCTTGAGCTCGCTCGCATAGCCGCCCATTTGATGGCTATGGGGGGAATCGGGGGAGCAACAGGTCTGTACACTATGCCTTATTGGGTAATGCCAGACAGGGATAGAATACTCGATATCTTCGAGAAAATTACTGGCGCCAGGATTTATCATATGTACATCATTCCCGGTGGCGTGAGAAAAGATCTCCCACAGGGTATAGAAAAAGACATTCTTGAAGTTCTGGATTATATAGAAAGCAGGAGCGACGAATACGAAAATCTGCTTTTAAAACACAGGGTAATCAGAACCAGGACGAAAGGCTTAGGTGTTCTCACCAGAGAAGAAGCTCTGGAGATGGGAGTTACTGGTGTAGGATTGAGAGCAACAGGACTTCCGTACGACATAAGAAAAGTAGACCCATATGCCAGATATGACAAAGTAGAATTCGAAGTGCCCACTGCTACAGAAGGCGACGGTTATGCCCGATTCACCCTAAAGTACTTGGAACTGCAGCAGAGCATCAGAATAATAAGGCAGTGTATTGATATGATGCCCAAAGAAGGACCTGTGAACGTGAGGTTCTCCAGAGGAAGCGCCCTCAGATTCAGGGTACCTGCTGGAAGCGTTTACGCTCATGTAGAGTCTTCAAGAGGGGAATACGGATACTTTGTCGTTTCAGATGGTGGAGAGAAACCGTATAGAATCCACGTCCGTGGTGCTTCTTATCCTCAAGGTCTTTATGGGGTAGAAAACAAACTTCCCGGTACACGAATTGAAGACGTCGCTCTCTGGCTCGGAACAATGGACTTCTGTTCACCGGAGATCGACAGGTGAGGAGGCGGTAGCGTGAGTGTTTACGAAACCTTTAAAAAATCATTCTGGGGACCCACAATAGCCTGGAAAAGGTTGTTCACAAAGCCGGTTACAATTAGAGTTCCAAAAGTATATCGCGAGGCCGCTCCTCGTTACAGGGGCTTCCACGTAAATGACTGGGAACTCTGTTCTGGCTGTTCTACCTGTTCCAAAGTGTGTCCTACAGATGCGATAAAAATGGTACCTGTCGACATAACCGTGGAGCCCGGAAAGAAAGCGCAGAGACCTGCAATAGACTATGGGCGTTGTACTTTCTGCGCGATGTGTGTTGATATCTGCACAACCGGTTCTCTAAATATGACAAGGGAATACATTCACATCTCCGATGACCCGAACACCTTTTTCTTCCTGCCGGATGAGACAGGTATCCACCACAACAACCCACCGCTGGGCTACCAACGCGATGAGAACTCAGATCTTTTGGATCTTGAAAGAGTAGAAATGGAAGAATTGCCTGGCGAAGATAGGGTAGATTCCTTTATAGAATTTGTCAAAGGATACTCAAGGGAACAAGCAATTGTGGAAGCATCACGCTGTGTAGACTGTGAGCTGTGTATCGACGTCTGTCCGGCTAATATGGATATACCGCGCTATATCGAGAGCGTGTACAGGGATAACACGACCGAGGGAGTAGACTGGATATATAAGACTAACCCATTACCGGGAGTTTGTGGTCGTGTTTGTACGCACAAGTGTGAGACTGTCTGTTCAATTGGACACAGAGGTGAGCCAGTGGCTATCAGATGGCTGAAACGCTATATCATCGATCAGGAAAGTACAGAAGATATAATCAGGCACGCAAAAGAAGAGATAGTCAAAAAAAGTACAGGTAAGGTTGCCATCATCGGTGCAGGGCCTTCCGGTCTTGCTGCGGCATATTACCTCGCTCTTATGGGTTACAGTATAACGATCTTCGAGTCCAAAGCTCTTCCTGGTGGTGTTATGCGCTATGGGATTCCAAGGTACAGGTTGCCTGATGAAGCCCTCGATAAAGATATCGAAGTCATAAAGGCCTTAGGAGTCGAGATCAAATGCAATACAACAGTTGGGAAAGACATTACTCTGGACGAATTGAAGGAAAAATACGACGCTGTTTTTCTGGGTACTGGCTTCACCACGGGAAGGTCCACAAGAGTGCCTGGAACGGATCACAAAAACGTTTTAATGGCTCTTCCATTACTGGAGAAAATTAGGGACTATCTGCGTGACCCTGAAAATGCGGAAAAACCTCCAATACCCGCTAGCCTCATCGTTATTGGCGGCGGAAATGTGGCGATGGACGTTGCCAGGAGCGTCGCAAGGCTCCAGAAGATGGAAGGCAAAAAGATTAACGTGAAAGTCACCTCCCTTGAATCTATGGAAGAAATGCCCGCTGACCTCGAAGAAATCGTTGAGGGCAAAGAAGAGGGTATAATGTTTTTCCCCTCTCGTGGACCAAAGGAGGTCGTTATCAAAGACGGAAAGATCGTGGGACTTAAGACCGTTGCCTGTACCCGCGTTTTCGATGAAGAAGGCAGATTTAACCCACAATTTGATGAAAGTGATGTCACGATCATTGAAGGCGAAATGATTGTAGAAGCGATTGGTCAGGCACCCGATTATAGCTATCTTCCTGAAGAGCTCAGTGAAAAACTCGAATTTGTTAGAGGTAGACTTCTCGTTAATGAGAAAGGTCAGACATCTATCCCATGGCTATTCGCTGGTGGTGATATTGTACATGGCCCGGATATCATCCACGGCGTAGCCGATGGTCACAAAGCAGCTATCGGAATAGACGAGTTTCTCAGGAACAAGGAGGGATAAGATGTATGAAGCAAGGAAGCTTCTCGAGGTCGCTTTGAACTTTGAGAAAGCCGGGCAAGAATTTTACAAGAGTAATTTGGAAAAAGTAAATCAGGCATTAGCAAAAGAGACGTTCAAATATTTAATGGAAATGGAAGCCGCGCACGTAAAATATATAGAGACACTCATTGAACAACTGCCAAAGGGTGAGCCTGTTTCGGTTCCAGTCGACGATAGCGACAAAACTTTTGAAAAAAGACTCACATCTCAAGCGCTATCAGAAGGCACATATACCAGCGACCTGGCTGATTTGTCCATTTTAAGAATGGCGTATCTCATTGAAAAGGACTTCGTCGAATATTACGACAGAGCCTCTAAAAAATTGGAGGATGAGTCTCTCCACGCGCTGCTGATTACACTACGAGACTGGGAAAAAGGACATGTTGCCATTATTAAAGCGCTGATGGAAAAAATTTACGAAAAGCACTCCCTTGACTTAGGTTTTTACGGTTGATTTTTCAACATTGATCGGCGCGCCTTAGTGGCGCGCCTTTTTGTTGTGATAATATATATCTATATATTAAGCTAGGAGTGATTATATGTTTCTTGCCCTTATACCTGCTCTTTTCTTTGGATGGTCTCTGGGTGCAAATGATGCGTCGAATGTATTTGGAACAGCTGTTACAAACGGAATCGTACGTTTTAGAGTCGCTACGATAATTTCGGCTATCTTCATAGTCATTGGGGCACTTGTGAACGGTTCAAAAGGGCTTGAAACAATAAGCAGTATAAGCTCACAGACAATGCTCTCGGCAGCTATTACAGCATTGGCTGCTGCCGTTACAGTAACAATAATGACTTGGATTGGTCTGCCTGTCTCTTCTTCACAGGCTATGGTTGGTTCTATTATTGGTATTGGATTGATAAAAGCAAATGTTCAGTGGTATGTTCTGGTGAAAGTGGTGCTCGCCTGGTTGGGTACACCGATAGGTGGAATAATATTCGGATTTTTAGGATACAAAGTATTTGCCAGGTATTTCAACAGGATAAATTCATTACGTGTACAGGATTTAACCATAAAGGCAGCAGCTCTTATTATTGGAGCATATGGTTCATACGCTCTTGGAGCTAATAACGTGGCAAACGTTACCGGGATTTTCGCGGGTCTAATTCCCTTTGAACTGGCTGCACTCATTGGTGGTGTTAGCATAGCCTTGGGGGTACTTACTTTTAGTAAAAGAGTAATGTTGACCGTTGGTAAGGAAATAATAGCTCTTGATTCATTTTCGGCGGTCATAGCAGTGTTTGGTGAGTCTGTAACGGTCTGGATTTATGCTCTTGTAGGAGTGCCTGTTTCCACTTCGCAAGCTATTGTAGGAGCCGTAATTGGAGCCGGTCTCGCCAGGGGATCTGTGAGTGTAAACGCGAAAACAATAAAAAGAATTGTCCTCGGTTGGCTTGAAACACCTCTTATCTCAGGTGTTCTTTCTGCTGTACTCTTTCTATTTGCTGGTTTGTTTGTAAAGTAGCAATCACTTTAAAATTTAAAATAGCTGACCGGCGCAAACCATCTAAATACACCGGTCAGCAGCACTACAGGGGGTAAGAAAATTCTGCCTATTAAATTACTTAATAGTGCAGAACTTATATTACGTTATGTGTATAATTTCCATCTATATAGTAACACACAACCTGATTATTCATCAATACTGAAATAATAACACATGTTGTTAATAACAATACCGTGCCTATCCCGATGCAGTGGTGGAATAGAGCTGGGCAATTTCAACGAACGGTTAGGAGGTATATGTCCCAAGGAGCTTCTGGTTATCTTTGTGAACGCGTTGTCTGGGAAGGAACCGTTAAAAATTATGAACGGAATGAACGGAGATTTTTGGCGGTCGTGCTGTTGTAAATGTTGCTCACTCTTTCAAACTCTTTTTCACATTCTAGGAAAGCATCAACGATGTCGGGATCAAAGTGCTTTCCTATATCTGCCTTGATTCTCCTGAGGGCTTCTTCATGTGGCAGTTCATCTTTATAAGGCCTTTTTGACCTGATGGCATCATAGGCATCACACAGGGCAAAGATTCTCGCTTCTAAAGGAATTTCCTCTCCTTTTAAGCCTTCCGGATATCCTTCACCGTTGTATTTTTCGTGATGGTACGCACAGATGTTCCTCGCCATGATAATGTACGATCCTTTTAGTTTGTACCTATCAATAGCATCTTGAAGTATCTGCTTCCCTATTATTGTGTGTTTCTTCATTTCTTCATATTCCTGTTTAGTCAATTTTCCTTCCTTCAACAGAATGGAATCCCGTATTCCAACCTTTCCCATGTCATGCAAAGGGGCAGTATCGCGAAGGTTTTCAATGAATTCACTGGTGATAATTTTCCGATACTTCTTGTTCTTGCGTAGTTGTTTTGCCAGCATTACTGCGTACTCTCTTGTCCTTTGTAAGTGGTGCCCTGTTTCAGTGTCCCTACGTTCAGCAAGCATAGCAAGAGAAGACATGACAGCTTTTTGTGCTCCTATCAGGTCCTTTGTTTTCGAGAAATTTAAATAAACAACTATCAACATCAGAATGAGAAATAAAACAAAGATCAGTGTTGATGTCAATGTAAGGTTTTGGAGAGCTGCGTTTAGCGATGGATGTTTGTGATATGCTGCAATAATCAAGTGCCTACCGGGAAGAAATTCTACGGTAGAGTAGTGAATGGTTTCTATATCTGAAAGCTCTAAACGACCTGAGCGTTCGGTAAAGTCGTAGTCTGATTTACGAAAATTGACTGATTTGTCTGAATTTAGCGATATTAGATATCCATCTTCGGTTTGAATAAACATGTTTTTATGTAGCAACTCGAGAACTTTTGAAAAATACACATTCAGAATCAAAATCCCCATTTTTTTACCTTCAGAATCAAAGAGAGGGGTTGCCAGCCTTATTACCGGAGTATAAGGTATTTCTACCTTTTCATTCTCGATGTTCAAATCTATTGGGGATGCGTAGATCTGATTTTCATCCATCTTCATGGCTTCCTGAAAATAGTAACGATTTTTTTTATTTTGCAGTTGTGAATCGGGAACGATTACCGTAGTTCCATCCAAGCTGTGATTGACTCTAATTATTTCCTGGCCTGAAGAATCGATAATTCTGATCTGATAATACCGCCCTGAAGTTTTAGCGAGTTCGTAGAATATTTCCTTGATCGAATTCTTGCAGCTGATGGATTCAAAATTATCGTTCACGTAGTTTTTGGTGTTTGGAATGTTCTTTAGCAAAAACAAATCTTGTTCAAAATCACGGAATAGTGCCCTGATGATCTCTTTGGTAGTAAATAATTGAGCGTCTACGCTTTCATGTTGCAATTTCGCTTCGTTATCATATATTTGATTCCCGCCAAAATGCACGATCATCCAGAAGAAAATAGAAAGGGTTACAACAATCAGCAGGAATAACACATTATGTTTTATAAATCTTCTCACATTATCGACCTCTCCCTAATTTACCGAGAAAAAAGAGGTTCTGAGGCTCAGTAACAAAAGTATGTCCGTTGGGCATTAATATACCATATGACACTGCGCGATTACTTTCTTCGTAACAATAGTTCGAAAACACTTTGCATACGTATCGTTATTCTACTCTAAATAATACACTGTAATCATAAAATACAAAAGCTTCACACACAGTCAATCTTAGGGACCGCTACTCGTCCACCGTTTGCCGTTTACCGTTGTCCGTCTTCCACCATCCGATAAGAGCCTCTTCTCGGAAAGAGCGGGTCTAGGGTCTGGGGTCTAGGGTATGGAGAAAAAACAGAGATCCGAGAGCCCGAGAACCGAGAGTCCAAGAGAACGTAAAGGACGCGTGATATGCTGACTTCGCGAAGAGCCGTTTGCCGTTATCCGTTAACCGATAAGAGCTTCAGCGACAAAGTTGCTCCTATCATCCAGAAGATGTTCTTCGCCCACAACCAACAACCCACAACCGACAACTGTTTTTATCGCTGTGAAGCAGCCTTCTCGGCTCTCGATTCTCAGTTTTTTCTACACCCCAGACCCCAAACCCTAGACCCGCTCTTCCCAAGAAAATTCTTATCAATCAACGGAAAACAGCAAACAGTAAACGGCTCTCTGGTCTCGGCTCTCGGATCTCGAACCCCTATTCTTCAATATTTTTTACGATCTCTTCTGCAAATTCAGTGGTTTTAAGAGGCTCTACACCTTTCTTTTTTGCAAGATCCACCGTCATCTTCTCATCCATTATGGTTTTTTCTACAGCTTTTCTTATGATGCTTCCAACTTCTTTCCACCCAATATAATCAAACATCATAGCACCGGATAATATCAAGGATGTTGGGTTTGCTATACCTTTTCCAGCGAGCTGTGGTGCTGTGCCATGTGTTGGTTCAAACAGAGCTATGAAATCTCCTACATTCGCTCCAGAAACTAACCCTATACCTCCAACTTGAGCTGCAGCAGCGTCTGACAAATAATCGCCATTCAGGTTGGGGAGAAGTATTATATCGTATTCTGAAGGTTCCAAAAGTATCTGCTGGAACATGTTATCCGCAATTCTATCTTTTATAATTAATTTTTCAGATATAGATTCATTCAACTCTTCCTCTAGAATTACTTTGTCTTTGAATTCATTCATAGCTACTTCGTAAGCCCATTCCATGAAGGCTCCCTCTGTATATTTCATTATGTTTCCTTTATGAACTATGGTGATATTCTTTCTGCCATTTTCCAGGGCGTATTGTATAGCCTTTCTTGTAATTCTCTTTGTAGCAAATTCACTTATGGGCTTTAATCCAAGACCAGAATCATTTCTAATTTCCAGGTTAAACGTATCTTTTAAAAAGGCAATGACCTTTTTCGCTTCCTGTGATCCTTTTTTCCATTCTATTCCGGCATATACATCTTCCGTGTTTTCACGAAAAATCACCACATCTAAAAGTTCCGGATGTTTGACTGGAGCTGGAACTCCTTTTATCCATTTAACTGGTCTTATACACGCATATAGATCCAGAATCTGCCTGAGTTTTACATTGAGGCTCCTGTATCCTCTGCCAACCGGGGTAGTCAAAGGTGATTTTATTGAAACGACATGGCTCCTAATAGCCTCGATTGTTTCTTCAGGGAGTGGGTCACCAAAAATTTTTATAGCCTTTTCACCTGCATATATTTCCTTCCATGTAACCTTTCTTTTTCCTGCATAAGCACAAGAAACTGCCGAATTCCACACCATCATTGCCGCTCTCATTATTTCGGGGCCTATTCCGTCACCTTCGATGTATGGAATTATAGGTCTGTCTGGGATATGAATACTGTTGTTTTCTACTGTTATTTTCCGTTCCTCCAAAATAAATCACTCCACAAAGTAATCTCCAAACTCTTTTATGTAATTTTTTATTCCGCCTTTTTCTACGATCTTCAATATAAAATCTGGCATGGGTTTAAATTTGTAAGTTTTCCTTTTGGTGAGATTCTCCACAGTTCCATTTTTAAGATCGACCTCTACTACATCACCTTCGCTTATCTCCTCAGCTTCTTTGAGTTCCACCAGAGGAAGACCTATATTTATTGAGTTTCTATAAAATATCCTTGCAAAGGATTTTGCTATTACGCACGAAACACCTGCAAGTTTCATTATCCTGGGAGCATGCTCTCTGGAAGATCCCATTCCGAAGTTTTTTCCAGCGACTATCATATCTCCTTTTTCAACTCTTTCGGGAAAATCTTCCCTTGCATCTTCAAGAACATGTTTTGCGAGTTCTGAAAGATTGGTGCGCAAATGAAAGTACCTTCCAGGTGCTATATGATCAGTTGAAATATCATCACCGAATTTCCAGACTTTTCCCTTAACAATCAACTGGACCCCCTCCTTATGTAAGGAATTTCCTCGGGTCGGTAATTTTCCCGGTTATAGCTGAAGCTGCTGCGGTTGCTGGAGAAGCAAGGAATATTTCAGCCTTCGGATTTCCCATTCTCCCTTTGAAATTTCTATTCTGGGTCGATAAGACCCTTTCTCCATCTCCAAGAACACCTTGATGGACACCCACACAAGGACCGCAGCCTGGCGCAAGCACCGTCGCGCCGCTTTCCACAAAGATTTTTATCAGACCTTCATCCATGGCTTTTAGATAGATATCTTTTGATGCAGGTATAACTATTAACCTCACGTCAGGATGTTTTTCTTTGCTCTTTAAAATCGAAGCTGCTATTCTTAGATCTTCGAGTCTCCCATTTGTACAGGTACCGATGAATACCTGATCGATCTTGGTACCTTCCACGTCTTTAATACTTTTAGTATTATCAACGGTGTGAGGAAGAGCAACCACTGGCTCGAGATTGGATATATCCATTTTATAGATTTTTTCGTAAACCGCGTCAGGATCAGGTTTTATTTCTTTGTAATCCGACTCTCTACCATGAGATTTGAGGAATTCCCTCGTCTTATCATCCGGGGTTATTATTCCTGATTTCGCTCCTGCTTCGATTGCCATATTGGTTATGGTGAATCTTTCTTCCTGTGACATTTGTTCTATAACCTCTCCCTCAAATTCCATCACCTTGTAATTTGCACCGTCAGCTCCAATGAGACCAATTATGTGTAAAATTATATCCTTTGAAAAAACTCCATCTGGGATTTTGCCATTCAAAACGAATTTTAAGCTCGCAGGAACTTTTAGCCACACTTTTCCAAGCCCAAAAGCGAGAGCAACATCCGTAGATCCCATTCCGGTAGCAAATGCTCCAAGAGCGCCGGAAGTGCATGTATGAGAATCAGCACCGACAACAAGATCACCAGGTTTCACATATTTCTCAACGAGTATTTGGTGTGATACCCCCTCGCCTATATCTGAAAGAAAGGCTCCTGCTTTTTTCGAAAAATCTCTCAATTTTCTATGTGCATTTGACAGTTCTTTTCGGGGACTTGGTGAGGCATGGTCTATGAAAAGAATAGAATTTGTGACTTTGAGAGCATCAAACCCCATTGTGTAGTATTCATCAACAGTCAAAGGACCTGTTCCATCTTGAACCATAGCTATATCTACTTCAGCAACAACAATATCTCCGGGATTTACGTCTTTTCTCGCATGCTCGGATATTATTTTCTCCGCGATGGTTTTTCCCATTTTTTATTCCCTCGCTTCCAAAGGTATATACTCAGCGTTCATAGGGCCAATGTAAACGCCACACGGTCTTATTATCTTGTTGAATTTGTTGTATTCGATAATATGAGCTGTCCAACCTACTACACGTGCTATAGCAAATATAGTTGTGTAGATTTCCTTAGGAAATCCCAGCAACTTGTAAACTATCCCGGAATAAAGATCAACGTTTGGGAATATCTTTTTATGTGCGAGTTTTTCCACAACAACCTTTTCGAGCTTTTCGGTCACCGGGAAGTATTTAATATCATCCATTTTCGAAGAAAGCTTTCTTGCATATTCTCTCAAAACTTTGGATCTTGGATCATAAGTTTTGTACACTCTGTGACCAAATCCGGGAATCTTCCTCTTTTCCTTCAAAGCTTCTTCAACATAGCTTTCCACGTTCTCCGGAAGACCTATATCTTCTATCATATCTATCACTTTCTCATTGGCTCCCCCATGCAGAGCCCCTTTGAGAGCTCCTATTGCACCTGTGATCGAAGAATACATATCAGATAATGTTGAAGCAATTACCATAGCTGCAAAAGTGGAAGCATTCAGTCCTTGTTCCGCATGAAGAATGAATATTGAGTTCATGAGTTTTGAAATTTCCTCATCAGGTTTCTCACCAGTCATCATGTAATAAAAATTAGATGCGTGGTCCAATGTTTTATCAGGTGGTACAGGATTCAATCCTCTTGATAGTCTGTAGTGATATGAAACTATTGTTGGAAATTTGGCTGTTATTTTAGCCGCTTTCTGAATTTCATCGTGTGAACCCCGAGAATTCTCAAAAACACCAAATAATGAGACACAGCTTCTCAAAACATCCATCGGATGAGCTTCACGTGGAAATTTAACAATCCAATCTTCTATTTCAGAATGTATGTTCCGGTTATCTGACATAAACTTTATGAGATCATCCAATTCTTTCCTATTCGGTAGATAGCCAAACCATAACAAAAAGGCAACTTCTTCAAATGTTGCTTTTTCTGCGAGAATTTCCACAGGGATCCCTCTGTATATCAATCTTCCCTTCTCACCATTTATATGGCTCAAAGAGGTTTTTGCAACGGCCACATTTTCCAGGCCTTTGAAAATTTTGATGCCTTTCATATAACTCCCCACTTTCTTTTAGAGAAATCGGCACTTTAATACATCCAAAGTGCCTTTCCTTTCTGGTCTTCCACCACCGACTTGAAAAATTAGACAAAGGAGTCAAGAAAAATAAAAAACTTATCAAGGATGTATTGTGAGATATTTTATCACAATCAGAGTATTAATCATAAATAGCTGAAAGAACCCCGATTTATCGAATGAAAGTAAAAGAAGATCTCTTTTCTAAATATCCCATGATTAAAAAAGAACATATTTAGTTGCTCTTTGAGAGTACAACGATAAAACACCCCTTTTAGATGGTCGTTGCCAAGAAATTATGCGTGAGTAATGAAGACAAATGTTTTTTCTAAGCGTTCTCTAAAGTGGTTCTAAGCAAATTCTAAGCTTTGGACTTTAGACTACTTTCGGAGGTGATAATTTTGAAAAATATGAGGAGATTTTTTTTGATAGCACTTGTGATTTTTTTCGCTTTTATGCTTTTTGCTGATTCGTTTCCGAGCGATCTAGAATTCAACATCCCTGGAAATCAACAACAATCCCAAGTTCAAAAGCCTTCTTACTGGCGACATGACCTGCTGTGGAAAACTCTTGCTGTCGGTAGTCTTTCAGCAATTGGAATCTGGATTTCTCTGAGAAAGGCTTTCAAATACAGGAAGATTCTCATAATTGTATCCATAGCAATTCTTGGTTTCTTGTTTGGTGGCGTACTCTGCCCAATCTCAACGGTACAGAATGTGCTTTTTAAATATGAAACAGCCTATCTGTTGATGTTTTTAATTCCAATAGTTGTGAGTCTCATCTTTGGCAGGGTTTATTGTGGATATGTCTGTCCCTTTGGCGGAATGCAGGATCTGCTTTACATAAACAAATATAGCAAAAAGGTTCCTGATAAAGCTGATAAACTTTTTAAATACCTGAAATATATAATCCTTGCCATTGCTGTAATTGCAGCACTTTCTACAGGAAGAGTTTATAGCGATTTGACCCCATTTAAAAGTTTATTTACTTTTGATCTTGCAGTAACAGGGATTATCATAACCGTAGTATTTGCCATTCTGTCCATTTTCATTTACAGACCCTTCTGTAAATACTTTTGCCCCTATGGAGCTTTGATGGCTATTGCTTCAAAATTCAGCATTTTCAAAGTGAAGAAAAATGATAGTTGTGTTGACTGCAACCTATGTTTGAAAAAGTGTCCCATGAATGCTATGGAAGCGCCCGGTAAGATTTCTGGTGAATGCATAGTATGTGGTGAATGTTGTCATGCTTGTCCTAAAAATTCTTTAACAATTAAATCTGGAGGTGATTGACGTGAAAAAGGTATTTTTGCTTCTTGCTCTACTAGTATCGACATTTGCGCTTTCCTGTGTTTTCAACTTTGAACCAGAAGTGCTGTCCGGTAATGTGGGTGACATTGTGATCGTCAGAGTTGATGTGGAAAAAACTCATCGACGTTGCACCCTTGATTCAATGGATGACTATCATTTTGAGTTTGAGAACGTTCAGGTTCTGGGAGAAACTCCATGGAATCAAGTGGATGAATATAACTATCAGAAATGGTTTAAACTCTGTCTTTCAGAAGCAGGAGAAGGATTTGTTAAGATATGGAAAAACTGCACCAAAGAAGGTTATGACGAAGCCATATTGCCTATAACCATCTCTGAAAACGTTGAAGTGCTTGAAAAAATTCGTGAAGGAATTGTTCCTTTTGATACTCCTCTCAATGTGGAAAACCCCATGGTAGAAAGTTTTTACCAAAGCGAAGAAAAAACAATCGACAAAATAACTCTTAAGGATATTGAATTCGAACTTCCTATAGAGATTCATTTGAGTGAGGGAGACGTTTACGTTCTGTATTCTAAAGATTATATGTATCCGATAGCTGTTGCAGGAAGAGATTTCTTCTATAGATTTGATTACTATATTCTTAGTATGTCCCGGGAATAATTCCCGGGACTTTAAGTGCATTAGGTTATCTTTCCAACATCAATCCCGTTTGCCGTGGATTGTTTACCGTTGACCGTCTTCCGTCATTCGATAAGAGCCTCTTCTTGGAAAGGACGGGTTTGGGGTCTGGGGTGTAGAGATATTCGAGACCCGAGATTCGAGAGCCGGTGAGCACGCTGGCGCGTGGGTAAGCCCAGCTACACCAGGGATTAGCACTTCTTCGAAGTGGATATGCGTTCCTACGGAACGGCTATGCGCCTTCGGCGGAAAGAGCTTTGTCATAAACCAGCTCAAAGAGCCGCAGGCCCGCAACGTAGGAGCGCTTGTCCACACGAAGTGTGCATATCCTGACAGAGTCATCAAATCGCTTGTTCTTTCGGACTCTCGGATTCTCGCTCTCTCGGTTTTTTCGCACAACCAACAACCCACAACCTACAACGGTTTTTATTGCCGCGCAGCGGCTCTCTCGGTTCTCGATTGTCACCTACAACCAACAACCTACCACCCACAACGGTTTCTAAGCCTCTGCCTCTTAAGCATCAAAGTACCTCTCCCCCCGAAAGCTTTTTATTAATTAGCTTACAGAATTTTGCTGCTTTTTTTGTCTTTAGATATGAGATAATTTTGAACAAGATTTTATTTTTTTGAATTACTCACTTGATTTTTTTAAGCATTAATGATATATTTCCTATAAATATTTTGGAATGTAAATTATTAGGTTATCTTTTACACGGCTTTACGTATTTTATTCGACAACATTTTTCCTCTTGATAACTTTTGCTTTGAATGATTTTAATGCAACGGAAAAACAAGAGCGTAGATTACGCAAGGAGCTTGGTGGAGTTCCTATGAAAAGAATCAAGATTTTTTCAGCAGTGACGTAAGTGTTGTGCATTCCACATCTCTCCCGAAGAATACAATCACTTTGCTTAATGCTCTGTTTCCCAATTGTTGGCACTTTTCACGAAGTGAAAGTTGGACGTTTAAATCATAAATTGAACTTGGTAGGAGGGGATGAGGATGATATTAAAAGGTGGAAAAGTTGTACTTAGACCTTTGGAGGTAGAAGACGCTCAAACTATTGTCTCACTGATTAACGACGCAGAATTCAGACAGTACCTGACTCTGGCTTTCCCGATAAACAAATTCATGGAAGAGGACTGGATAAAAAAACATTCGTCATCCTCAAACGAAGTCAACCTTGCGATAACTGCTGATGGCGAATTAATTGGCACTACTGGATACGATATAGACTGGGTGAACAGGTGGGCTGAATTCGGTATAGGCATATTCAACAAAAAATTCTGGGGAAAAGGATACGGTACAGAGGCTACAAAGCTCATGTTAAAGTATGCCTTCCATAGACTCAACCTGAATCGAGTGTATCTCCGGGTTTTAGAATACAATGAACGTGCAATCCGGGTGTACGAAAAATGCGGTTTTGTTTTAGAAGGCAGACAGAGACAGGCCGCTTTTTGGGATGGGAAATATCACGACATTCTTATGATGAGTATCCTTGCTGAAGAGTATTTCAAATCTTGAGTTAGGTAGGGGAGGGAAAACGGTTGGTTAAAAGGAATCTTGTTGTTTATCCTCTTTACAGGTTTTTCATGAATATGCTCATAATAGGGCCAATCCTGGTCCCTTTTATGCTCTTCAAGGGATTGAGCTACTCTCAAATTATGCTGCTTCAGTCCATAGCAGCTATATCGGTGTTTGTGTTTGAAGTTCCTACTGGTGCCATTGCAGATAAGTTTTCAAGGAAATTTTCGCTTTTCCTTTCAGGGATATTTATGGCGACCGGAATACTGCTTTATATACTTTTCAGAAATTTTTATGTTTTTGCTCTGGCAGAAATATTATTTGGGCTTGGTTTGACTCTGTCCAGTGGGGCTGATTCGGCTCTTTTGTTTGAGAGCTTGAAGAAGATTGGAAAAAATGAAGAGTATCAACGTAGGGAAGGAAATGCCGCATCATATATCTTCATTGGGCAGGCGGCAGGTTCTGTTCTGAGTGGATTCCTTTACAAGTACAATCATTTTCTCCCATTCTGGATCAGCTTTGGGAATCTTTTGGTCGCGTCTCTGGTAGCTCTGACATTTATCGAAGTGGAACGTGAGAAGAGTGAACACAGGTACGTAACCCATATACTCAAAAGTTTTAATGTGATCCTCAAGTCGCCGCGCATATTGTGGGCTGTGTGTTTTGCAGCGTTGATGGGCTTCATTGTGAGAGTTGGTTACTGGATGTATCAACCCTATTTTGCACAGGTGGACCTGGATATCGCATGGTATGGGGTAATTTTCTTCTTTTTCAATATGGTTGCAGCTTTCAGTTCTCACTTTCTTGTCAGGCGTTATTCAGATGAAAGACCCAGACGGGTATTACTTGGCCTGAGTACCCTCATGGCACTGAGCTTCATCTTACCCATAATATTTGTGGCAAAATGGGCGATAGCTTTGCTGGCGCTTCAGCAGATTGTGAGAGGGTTGTACAGACCAACGATGAATTTCTATATAAACCACCAGATCCAGGACAAATATAGGGCAACGGTGATATCCACAGTAAGCCTTGTTGCAAACTTGAGCTTTGCGATTCTTTCGCCCGTTGTTGGAATCATGCTGGATAAAAAGGGAACGATACCAAGTTATCTATTTGTGGGAATTGTTGCCGCTTCAGGAACACTGGCATTGTATTTGTTGAGGAAAAAACAAAAGTCCAGAAAAGCAAGTGCATAAGAGTTTTTGGAGGTGTTTTAAGTGAAAAAACTCAATCTTATCCTCTGCATTCTTGTGTTGTTTATGATAGTCTTCAACGGTATATTTCTGTACAGGAACTGGAATTTGTACCAAGACCTATCTAGAATAGTTGAGACTAATTCTGCAAAGCTGGAATCAACACTGGGCACTATGCATCATTTGGTAAACGTGATTTTAGGAAAGATCCAGTCATTGGATTCTGATAACGTTCTGGACAATCGGGTCACGGGAACCGAATTCAAACTTCGGGAATTTAACGAGGAGCAGGTAATACTGAACTGTTATTTGTCGCTTTCAAGAGTGAACAAGGGAGAAAAGGTTTATCTTGTTCTTCACGAAGGAGGGAATAACGAGTATCAGAGGATAGAGCTCACAAAACTGGAAGGAGCTTTTTATAACGTGGAATTGTTTCTATCACCCGAAAAAACATACAAATATCAGGTTGTCTTTGAAAAAGACGGAGCTATTACATCGAGCCAAGAACTTAGGATTCCAGAGCAATATTACAAGCCCCAGACCTTTAGAGTAACACCGAGACTTGTAATAAACAGCACAAAACGTGAAAAGATACCCGAACTCGAATTTGAACTTAGCCTGAGTACTAAAGCCTATTTTGAAGAAATTCAGGCAAAAGCGGCTAAAATAGTTGTATACGAAGGCGAGACAAAGGTAAAGGAACTTCCTTTTAATATTCTCAACGCTGATTATGGTTCACATTTAATCTCGTTTAAACTCAATGAAGGAGATATAGAAAGATATGATTTCTATCTTCAGGTCGAATACAAAGGTGGGTTGGAAAAGCGGGAAAAAATAAACGATGAAAAAAATCCCGAATGGGCTGCAGTGTTGAATCAATACGAGTGGTATTTCAAAGACTAATTTATGACTGGGAACGGGTGGCAGATACCATTTAATTACCCGCGACTGAATAGAAGGTGAATTGAATATGTTTAAAAACACCATCTGGGATTTTGACGGTACTTTGTGCAATACCTATCCTTCCATTGTCAGGTCAATAAAGGAAGCGTTGGAAAGCTTTGGCTATAAGGTGGTCGAAGAAGAAATTTTCTGGAATGTGAAGAAAACGCTGGGCTATGCTCTTGATTATTACGGGAAAAAGTTTGGGCTGGGTAAAGCTCTGGAGGAAAAGTTTGAAGAACTTTCAAAGAAAATTTCACCGACAGAGCGACCTCTGTATGATTACACCAGGGAGATCTGTGAGCTCATCATCGAGCGTGGCGGGATGAACTTCATCATAACGCACCGAGATTTAGAATCCACCCTCAAGATTACGGATTACTACGGAATAACAGAGCTTTTTACAGAGATTGTGACCAGAGACCACGGTTTTGCAAGAAAACCTGATCCCGAAGCATTCAGTTATGTTGTTGAAAAGTACAGTCTCAAGAGAAAAGACACTCTGGCAATCGGTGATCGTGCTCTTGACATCATCGCTGCTAAAAATTGCGGAATCAAGACTTGCTATTTCAACGAATTTGGCGTTTCAATCGATGCTGAATCGGACATTGAAATTACATCTTTCAAGGAACTATATGAGCTCATTAAAAACGAGGGGAAGGGGAAATGAATGGAAAACAGGCATTTCACAATTGAAGAGACGGTTTCATTACCCTTGTTTAGAAGATTAAGTATAAATCCTGCGAGTAATAGGGTAGCTTACGATAAAATAAATGCCGATTGGGATGATAATGAATTTCGAAGCCAGGTATGGGTGTATGATGCGGAAAAAGATTACTCTTATCCAATAACTGACTTCAAAACAGAGAGCTCGATGCCTTCATGGTCTCCGGATTCAAAAACACTCGCGTATCTTTCAAACGCTGGAAAAAACGGTGAGAAAAGGAGGCAGATTTTTATCAAACGTTCCCTTGAAGAGACGACAATTCAGATAACGAACGCGCCTGATGGAGTAGATTCTTACAAGTGGTCTCCAGAAACGAAGTTTGTAGGAGGAAAAGAAATTTGAAACTGGATGATCTCATCCCTTGCGATGCTGAAAAAGGTGCGGGGCTGCTAATAAAAGTCGGTTCGCACTACATTTTTCAGGTGTCCGGTGAAAAACATAGTGTTCCCAATGGAGAAAGGTTCTTTTCCGGAATAGGAGGGCATGTCGAAGCAGGTGAAAGTTTTGTTGAGGCTGCCCTTCGTGAGGCAAAAGAAGAGATCGGTACCGAAGTTGAATTGCTCAATTCGGAAAAGACCTATTACCTTAAATATACCGGACAGATCATCGAATTATCTCTCGATGAAAAGATAACGCCCCTGATGATATACGAAATGATTCACCCCGAAGGCACTCCAAAGGTGGGGCAATTATATTACATAGTGATATTCGTTGCAGAGCTCAAAAGGGAAATAGGCAAGTTAAACTCACAAGAGGTAAGCGCAATTCTCGGCCTGAAAAAAGAACAAATAGCGAAGTACGTAGATAAAAAGACGTCGATTGAAAGGATACTGGAACAAGGTGGAGTGGTTCTTCGTGGGAAAATAAGTGCCAGTACCAAACTCTTTCCGCTTGGTACCGCGGCGGCTTTTGGAAAAGTTCTCAGATTTCTTTCAATCAGACGCTCGATCGAGATTTAGAAATCCCTTAGTACATATCGAAAGTACAAAAAGGGAGAGAAAAGCGTGATATTGAAAAAGGTTAATCACAAAGAATTGGAAGATAGGATAGTAACCTTTGAATACGAAAGTAACTATTACTATGATATCGAAGTCAGGAAAGAAACCGATGGCTGGAAGATATCCTTGAAATTAAAGAGATTCAAAGAACCGTTCAGAAAAGTACACATGGAAAAACTCATAGACTATTACAAAAAAGACACCTTGATTTATGTGGCCGAGGTTGACGGAAAAGAAGCAGGAATCATACAATTCGGTGGTATCTGGGACGGTTCAGTGAGGATATGGGATATCTATGTCTGGAAAGAATTCAAAAGAATGGGGATTGGCACAGCCCTTATGAGGAAAGCTGAAGAGATCGCCAGTTCGTGGGGAGCAAGAAGATTGGTTCTCGAAACTCAGACATCAAATTATGTCGCTATAAAATTCTACGAAAGTTGTGGCTTCCAGCTTTGTGGTTTTGATCTATCCAGCTATTCAAACACAGACGTTGAAAAACACGAAGTAAGATTGGAAATGGAAAAAAAGCTAAGGTAATGAATGCCGTTTCTTGCCTACCGTTTTTCGTTGTCGGTTGTACGTTGTGGGTTGTTCGTTTCTTTTTCCTTCTAAACCCTAGACCCCAGACCCTATACCCGATCTTTCCAAGAAGAGGCTCTTATCGGATGACGGAAGACGGATAACGGTAAACGGCTCTTCACGAAGTCAGCATATCGCGTGTTCTCTCGGCTCTCGGATCCCGAATCTCGATTTCACGTACAACCTACAACCCACAACCTACAACGTTCTCTAAGCCTCTGCCTTGCTACAACAAAATATATGTTATAATCAATGTGGTTTGAGTAACTCAAGGTACATTTAGTAATAAATAAGGGGATGAGTCAATGTATTTTGAACTACCACCTAAGTACGAGAGAAAAAATCTCTACAACAGAGAGAAGGAACTCGAGGAACTTCACAAAGCTTTGGAACATAATAGAATTATTCTTATTCAAGGACTCAGGCGAATAGGGAAAACTTCTCTTATTCAGGTGTTTTTGAATGAACAAAAGAATCCGTTCATCTTTCTTGATGCAAGAAAATACGTATATGATAACCGATTCTTCGACAAAGCAAGTTTCAACAAAGAGCTTATCAATAAAACCAAAGAGATAATAAAGAAATATGGGCTAAGGAAGATATTGTCCAGAGTTTCGAAAGTGTCCATTGGAGGAACAGAAATACAACTCACCAATAGCACCAAAAAAGAAGCCTCTTTTGTGGATATACTCACGACTTTAAATGCCAAATTTAAAGAGACAGACAAAAAACTGATAATTGCGATTGACGAGGCCCAGAATTTAAGATTCTACGGGAAAGGTGGATACGACATACTGAACCTATTAGCTCATTCATATGACAATTTACTGAACGTAGTTTTCATTCTAACAGGTTCTGAGGTGGGATTACTTCATGATTTTTTGAAGGTAGAAGATCCCAACCAGCCATTATTTGGAAGGTACATGCACGAAATCACCCTCGAAAGATTTGAAAGGGAAGAATCTATAAACTTTCTTCTGGAAGGTTTCAAACAAATAGGAATAGAACCCGACATAAAAGAAATCGAAAATGCTGTCAACGAACTTGATGGAATAGTTGGCTACCTGGCTATATATGGATTCACCGTTTATGAAAGTGGAGAATGGCAAAATGCCCTTGAAAAAACTAAAAATCAGGCTGTGAGATTAGTAAAAAATGAGTTGCAAAATTTAGCGAACCGTTCGAGTAATTATTTGAAAGTGCTTGAAGCTATTGCTTTTGGTATGGATAAATTCTCAAAAATAAAAAAATATATAACCGCCAACTTCAGTGCTATTAACGATCAAACCTTGACAAATATCCTCTCCGGACTAGTAAAAAGCGGGTTTGTGGAGATTAAATATATCAAGGCAACAAAGCAATATTACATCCCGGACCCAATAGTAAAATCCGCATCCTTACAGCTGAAAACCTAATTGCTATAGGCAATCTCTGAGTTCGAAGTGCAACATCTCCCAGTTCTGCACGTAAGGGGCTCCTGGCATCAACCACGCTACAGTTTGCCCATCTTGATGAAGTCAGATATATCCCTGGCGAAGCTAGGCTTACCCTCAGCGCAGCCGGGCTCACCAGTCTCGTTCTTCCGGTTCTCGATTTTTCTAATCTCCAATCTCCAACATCCAATCTCGCTCTTCTGCGCTTATCGGACAACGAAAAACGAACAACGATAAACGGCTCTTCGCGTTTTTCTCGGTTCTCGGATTTCGAATCTCGGTTCTCGTTTATTGGATTTTTACGTACAACCTACAACCGACAACGGGATTTATCAACTGCAAAGTAGTTAATTGGCATGATTTTACTTGCGAATGCCTTTGAAAACAAGCTCTATATTGACGGTGAGGTTCCAACGTCTATCAGCGAACTTGGAAGAGACATTGATACGGATAGCTATGGTATCGCGTATTATATAACTACCCCGGGGCAGTACGATGTTATTGTGTACACCAAGGAAGATGCCGACTTTACCATTGTTAAGAATATATTGAGTGATGCATGGAATGGACCAATGCCTTCTTGTTTTCAGGTGCTAGATGGTTCTGCTGACACAAATGACGTAACAGTATGGTACGAATTTATTTTCACAATTTATTGATTATTTCAGATAACCAAAAGCCTCCCACCATAAGGGAGGCTTTTTTAGTTATCTAGCAATTCTCTAGATTTCCTGTAACCGATTCTTGTACTGCTTACCTGTCATCCTGAACTTGATTAGGATCTCGTCTGAAGCGCAAGGAACGTGTGCTGATTCTGGAATTGCCTTCGGCTATGATGCTTGTTCTCGCTCCGCTCGAGAAGTGTTTTTCAACTTCGTTCAAGAAGTGAATTTTGCTTTGCAAAAGAAGCTATTTTTAATTTAGGTTTTGACATCTTCGCTTCCGTGGTGTAGCCACATTCACTTCAATGGCTTTAGCCATTTTCACTTCGTTGATGAAGTCAATCTTGCTTCTATGGCGAAGCCATACACACTTCATTTGCGTTAGCAAATCCCGCTTCATTCACGTCAGCGAATTTCGCTTCTGCGCCAGAGGCGCATTCGCTTCGTCGACACCACTGCAAAGTAGCGAGCCTGGACATAAGCCATCCAATAGGTCTATAATCTTGCTAGACGTACATTTTTAGGAGAGTTTGATTTGTTTATCTGGGATTTTATCTTTGAAGCACTTACATATTCCAGCTTCGCTACAAGAAACATGCTTGGCCAATTCTTTGATATCGCAGGGTTCAGTCCTGTGGAGATTGGCTATTTAATGGCTATGCTTCCCCTTATTGCATTGATTTCAAATCCATTCTGGTTTAGAGCGGGATCGAGGATTTCGGATAAAAAAGCCTTCATAATTATTTCAGTTATTTCAGGCTTTTTATTCTGGCTGATATATATTACGAAGAATTTCGTTCTTGGCCTCGTTTCAATCGCTGTATTTTCCTTTTTCTTCTCGGCGGTTGTTCCCCTTGGTGATTCTTTAATGATGGCTTCCATAAAGAAGCATGGTGGTACTTTCGATAAAATCAGACTCTTCGGCACCATAGGCTTTTCCGTCACAGCGCTGCTTTTGAGTTATCTGGTGAAATGGGGTTTTATCTGGTATTTTATAGTCGCCTCAATCACTCTTTTCATTGCTCCTGTTGTGATAAATATAAAAAGAAAGAACAATATGAAAACACAAAAAAAGCCAAAAACAGTGTTTATAAGAAATGGAAACCTGTTTACCTTTGTTCTTATGACCGTTGGAATGATATTTGGCGTAACTCTTGTAAGCTTTCACAACACCTTTTTTCCTGTATTATCTCGAGAAATGGGCTATGATAAATCGGTTGTAGGCCTTGTCTTTTCCTTCATGGCGATTACAGAGCTTCCTTTTCTATTCTTCGCAGAAAAGATCATAAAGAAGCTTGGAAATTTCAGCGTCCTTGTAATTGGTATGCTGGTAAGTGCCTTGAGAGTTGTGCTGGTTACCTATGCCACGGGATTGGTGCCTTTATTGCTGACCCAGGCACTTCACGGGCTCACATACATCTTGATGTATTACGCTCTTTTTAACTATATACATTTTAGATTGCCCGAGAAATACCTAACCAATGCCCAAAGCCTTTTCTGGTTAACAAGTTCGGGATTGACATATATTCTTGGTTCAATTATCGGTGGTTATCTCATAGAGTACTTTCAAACTGTGCCAAGCTTTAGGATTATGGGCTATACGGGTTCTATAGTAGCCGGAATAGTCATGGCATTTTTCTTTATATTTAGACGAAAGACAGCATGATTCTCGGTTTTCAATTGGTCACGAACACCCCACAACTGATAACCAAATCAAGTGTGTAGCTACGCATGGTTTTGGCTGCAAAATAGATTTAGCGTAAACTTGTGCTCTTGTAGTGAGGATGCTATGCTTTCGATGCGATAGATTCTAAAAAGGGGGTAAATCGTTTGCTGGAATGGGATTATAAAGAAGTTGTTTCTCTTCCTGAGATGAAAATGGATGATCCCAACAGTTCGAAAATGAGAGAACTCAGGGAGAAGTATCATCTTGATGAAGTGGCGGCTTGTGTCCAGAGTGATTATGAGAAGTTAAGACGTTTGATGAAATGGGTTCACGATAGGTGGGAGCACAACGGGAATAATGAACCATCCAGGGAAGACCCTTTAACTATACTTGAAGAGGCCTTAACAGGAAAGAGTTTCAGATGCGTAGAGTACGCCATTGTAGCTGCTGCAGTTGCGAGGTCTATGAGTTTCCCAGCAAGAGTTCTTGGGCTCATGAGAAAAGATGTGGAAACAGCCACCTCTGGAGCTGGACACGTGGCTGTTGAGGTGTGGATGGATGAGTATAAAAAATGGGTGTTTCTCGATCCGCAATGGGATGTTATTCCAGAACTTGATGGGATTCCGCTTAATGCAGTGGAATTTCAGGTAGCTATTGCTGATAATAGAAGCAGATTGAAACTTATCGGCTCACCCGGAACCGAGAAAAGTGTATATTTGAAGTGGATAACTTCCTATCTGTATTATTTTAACTATCGGGTTGATCAAAGGTTTTTCACGGAAGAGGAAAAGAAAAGCGGACTCAAGATAATGCTGATTCCAAAGGGAGCCAACCCCCCGCGTGTGTTTCAGAGACGGTATCCAATAGGGGAGTATATTGGTATTTCAAATCCGAAACTATTTTATCCAGATATGTTCTCTCAATACCAGAAAAAATAAGCATGTTCAGCTTAGTATTATTCGCAAAGCGAAGAAAATGGGGACAGTCTACTACGGTACAGTCCCCATTTTCTTATCCCGCCGCAGGAGTTCGCACCTGTTCTCACTTTCTCGGATTTCAGCTTTCAGGGTTTTCTATACCCTAGACCCCAGACCCTATACCCGCTCTTTTCAAAAGGGTGTTCTTCCCGTACATACAACCCACAACCTACAACGTTTTTTCTGTGAGCAAAGCCAGCATATCCACTGTGGAAGGAAAATTTCTCGTCCTCTCGAATTCTCGCCTTCTTGCTCCCTCGGTTCCCGGATCTCTGTTTTCCTCCACACCCCAGACCCTATACCCCAAACCCGTCCTTTCCAGGGAAAGGCACTTATCAGATGATGGAAAACGGTAAACGGTGGACGATTAACGGCATCAACGACACAATCGCTTCAATCTAAAAAAATCACGATCATTTCCCAAATCTCTTGAGTATCAGAAACCAAAGGGCATAAGCGCTTGAAGTAAGAGTGCCTGAAATCAGAAGGCTAATATAAAAACTTTTCATCCATCTGAGAAATATAGGCATAGCGATGAAAAACACTAGCGACGGAATGACCATGAGGAAGATATCGCGCGATAGAGTTGAAATGAGTTCTGTGTCGCGTTTTTCAAGATAGAGCCAGATCATTGCCAGTATTGAAGTCAAAGGCAAAGAGGCTAATACACCGGCTATCAAAGAATACCTTTTCGCAACTTCAGAAATCAAAAAAACCAGCACAGCCGTTATCATTATCTTTATTACAGAATACAATACTGAATTCATGTTATCACTCCTGTTCTTCAGCTTGAGCGATGTTTTCACATTTCTTGTTCATGTTGACAAGTATTTGTTCTTATTTTATTATATTTCATTTTTACGATTTCAGCCGCCTTAACAGCATTATCGAAGGTAATCCAATTAGTGATAAAGAAACCAATTGAAGGAGCAAAAAAAGATATTACCGTTCTGAAAGAGTTGCTAGAAGAAGAAATAAGAACACACCAACAATTTTTAGTTATGGTCCTATAAAAAACCAGTATCATTTTCATACATTTTCATAAAGCCGCACTGAAATCGGAAATCCGCAAGAGAAAATGTTGAATAATCAATCCACAATATCTCGCTATTTAAAGCAAATATCCAGATATCACACTGCTCAGACAGGAGGTGGCCAACAATGAAAATAATCAAAGATTGTATGAAAATGTTTTCATAGTACTATGAAGTTGTCCCTTACGGGGAATCGTTTTATGGGGAGGTGTATTTATATGAGAAAGTACCATTGGGGGTTCATACTCATCGTTGTACTTCTTCTTGGGAGTACCATTTTTGCCGTCACTTACAAGAGAAATGAGACGCTATACGCTGGCGGTGGGCTTTGGGCTCCACCGAACAACTGGAATCCCATAACGCCCTGGAGTGCCGTTACTGGAACTGTCGGTCTAGTCTATGAAACTCTTTATCTCTACGATCCGTTATCTGACGAAATGATACCGTGGCTCGCAAAAAATGGTGAATGGCTTACTCTTAAAACCTTCGAGCTCAAAATCAGGAAAGGCATTCGCTGGACAGACGGTGGTATTTTCAATGCAGATGATGTAAAGTTCACTTTCGAGCTGGCAAAGAAATACCCTGAGATTTATTACAGCTCTATTTGGAAATGGCTTGACAGCATTGAAAAGAAAGATGACTACACTCTATTGTTCCACTTCTCTGAACCCCTTTATCACGAATGGGCCGTTAACCTGTACCAGATTCCTATGATTCCAAAGCATTTATGGGAAAACCGCTCCAAAGATGAAATTTTGGCTGGAGCAAATGAAAAACCCATTGGAACCGGGGCCTATCTCGCTGAAACCCATGATCAAGACAGGATGGTCTATTTAAAGAATGCCACATGGTGGGCAACTGATCTCTTAGGAATCGAGCCATCTCCAAAGAGGATCGTTTACCTTAGAGTGCTCAGCAATAATGTGGCTCTGGGCATGATTATCAAAGGTGAGCTGGACATAAGTAATTTCTTCCTTCCTGGAATTCCGACTATCAAGAAATTCTACGGAATCCATACCTGGTTCGATGGTGAACCATACATGCTCTCAGACAACACCGCTTTCCTTTTCCTCAACACCACGAAAAAACCTATGGATGATGCAAATTTCAGAAAAGCCGTTGCATACGCTATAAATTCCGAAGAGATCGTAGAAAAGGTTTTTGAAAAGCAGGTGCTTCCTTCGAATCCTCTCGGATTTTTACCAATAGACGCCTGGATGAAGTACTACGACGAAACTGTTGTTAATAAATACGGTTTCAAATATGATCCTGCTACAGCTAAAAAGCTTCTCGAAAATGCTGGATATAAAGATGTAAATGGCGATGGATTTGTTGAAGCTCCAGATGGTTCAAAGATCGAACTTTCCATCATCGTTCCCTTTGGATGGACTGACTGGATGGAATCGATCAAGATCATTGCAAATCACCTGCAAAAAGTCGGAATCAACGCTCAAGCAAAATTCCCTGATTTCGGCAAATATCAAGATGAACTCTACAGTGGAACTTTCGACATGGCAATTAATAACTTCGGAAGCAACCTCAGTGTAAGTGTATGGACTTTCTACAATTGGCTGTTCTATCGGCTTACTGGAGAACTTCAAACCAGTGGAAACTTTGGAAGATACAGCAACCCCGAAGTATTCGATCTCTTAGACCAATTCAATAGGACTCCCTTTGATGACGTCGAAAATGGAAGAAAGATCGTATCGAAGATGGAAGAAATCTTCCTCAAAGAAATGCCAGCGATACCTTTGTGGTTTAATGGAATGTGGTTCCAGGCCAGTGAAGCCGCGTGGACCTATTGGCCAGGAGAAAATGGTCCGCAGAATTACCCATGTACCTGGGGTGGAAGATGGCAACTCGGCGGACTCATGATGCTTACTAACCTTAAGAGTAAATAGTAACCCTGATTATCTTTTCCCCGTCCGCACTATGGGGACGGGGATTTTTTAAATAGCTGAATTCGGGAGGAAATACGGTGGGAAAATATCTCAAAAGGAAGATTATTATTTATCTTTTAACATTCTTCTTTGCGGTTACTATTGACTGGATGATTCCAAGATTTATGCCAGGTGATCCCATAAGGACCTTGCTAGCCCGTACCATGTCGAGGGCCGAGTCTATGGAGCTTGTATACAACTATTACAACAAAGTCTTTGGCTTAGACCTTCCTCTATGGAAACAGTACGCTAATTTCTGGGGCTCACTGTTCAAAGGTGATCTAGGAATAAGCGTATATCTGTTTCCAAGTCCAGTGCTTGACGTAATTAAAAAGGCAGTTCCTTATGATATTCTTCTTTTAATTCCAGCGATATTGTTCAGTTGGTATGCAGGCAATAAATTTGGTGCTTTCGCTGCTCGACGTAAGAAACTGGACAACACCGTTTTGCCTATTTGGTATATCTTAACTGCAACACCTTACATGTGGCTTGGAATCCTTTTAGCCTGGCTCTTTGGGGTTGTCTTAGGTGCGCTTCCTATTGCCGGGGCTTACAGTTTTTCAATATCACCCAGTTTTACATGGGAGTTCATCTGGGACTATCTCAAGCACTGGTTCTTACCATTCCTTTCATTGTTCATGGTTCAACTCGGTGGTTGGGCAATTGGTATGAGAAACATGATCATATATGAACTGGAGGCCGATTATTCCAGATATCTCGAGGCAATGGGAGCATCAAAAAAACTCATAAGGAAATATGCCTTCAGAAACGCCGTACTTCCTCAGATAACAGGACTTGCCTTGCAATTGGGTGTGATCGTTGCTGGAGCCCTGGCAACTGAAGTAGTTTTTTCTTACCCGGGGATAGGGTATCTCATTCTTCAAGCGATTCTCAACGGTGATTATTTCCTCATACAAGGTTGTTTTCTTTTTATAATTCTCGGTGTTTTGCTCGCAAACTTCGTTATCGATATAATCTATGTAATTGTTGACCCAAGAGTTAGAAAAGGAATGAGTGGTGAAACTACATGAAAATAAAGAATGAATTTCTTTTCTTCGCTTTAAGAAATGTCAGGTTGAGAATAGGAATCACCATAGTATCAATATTTGTATTGTTGGCCATTTTTGGTCCATACTTGACCAAATACGGTCCTCTGGATTATGCCGGTCCCGGTTATCACCCGCCTTCAGCAGAATACTGGTTTGGAACAACAACTTTCGGCCAGGATGTTTTTTCACAATTAGTCAACGGTTTAAGATCAACCTTCATGGTGGGGCTTGTTGGCGGTGGTTTAGCTACATTTTTAGGTCTCCTTATAGGATTTGTTTCAGGATATCGCGGGGGATTTTTCGATGAGATATTGATGATGATCACAAACATCATCCTCGTAATCCCAACGATGGCACTTCTCATTATCCTTGCTTCGTATCTGACTTATCGTGGTGTGTTCATGGAAAGTCTTTTCATAGGATTTACCGCCTGGCCATGGACAGCGAGAGCTGTCAGGTCGCAAACCCTCTCTTTGAGAACCAGAGAGTTCGTAAACCTGGCTCGAATAACTGGAATGAAACCCTTGAAGATAATAATTACTGAAATAATGCCCAATATGATGTCTTACGTTTTTATGGTTTTCATACTTCAATTCGGTGGTGCCATATTGACGGCAGCAACCCTGGACTTTATCGGTCTTGGGCCCACCCAGGGAATTTCTCTGGGGTTAATGATGCAACAAGCTGTTCTCTGGAATGCGATACAGCTCGGAATGTGGTGGTGGGCAATACCGCCAGGATTGGCGATAACAGCCATCGTCGGAGCCTTATATTTTATGAACACAGGATTGGATGAGGTATTCAATCCAAAGCTCAGGGAGATGTGATGGTATGTCGTTGGAAATTGAGAATCTGAGAATTTACTATCAGACACTCAGAGGAGATGTCAAGGCGGTCGATAACCTGTCTTTCAAAGTCGAAAACGGTGAAATAATGGGCCTTGCCGGTGAATCTGGATGTGGGAAATCTACCTTGAGCAATTCTCTGATTTTATTAAAACCTCCAATGAAATACGTTTCCGGAAATGTCACAATAGACGATGAACCTCTTCCTATCCACGATTTCAAAGGAATGAACAAATTCAGATACAAAAAGGTATCTATAATTCCCCAGTACGCTATGAACGCACTCAACCCAACCCAAAAAATCGGAAAACTGATCTCAGATCTTCTTGAAAACCATGGAACGAGCTTTTCCACAATGGAAAAGGAAATCAAAGAAAGATTTAAAATCGTTGAACTGAAAGAAGCCGTTCTTGATATGTACCCCATGGAGCTTTCAGGTGGAATGAAGCAAAGAGTGGTAATGGTAATCTCAACGTTGTTGAATCCCTCGCTTCTTCTTGCGGATGAAATAACTTCCGCTCTGGATGTCTCAACCCAAAAAGCAGTTTCTAGAATGATTGTTGAGTTCAGAAATAGAGGGTTCGTTAAAAGCGTCATATTCGTAACCCACGACGTGTCAGTGCTTTACCAAATCGCTGACAGCATAATGATCATGTACGCAGGAAAACAAGTGGAGCGAGCATCTACTGAAACAATTGTAAAAAAACCGCTTCACCCATACACGAAACTTCTGATCTCCTCACTTCCTGAAGTGGGAATAAAATACTCTGAAAATCCCCTGAAAGGAATTCCAGGGAATCCTCCAGAGCTACTGACTCCTCCTAATGGTTGTAGATTTAGAAGCAGATGCCCTCTGGCATACGAAAAATGCATGGAAGAACCTCCCCTAGTGGAAGTTATGCCAAATCATTACGTTGCATGCTGGAAGGTGGAGAATGCTAATGATTGAGTTGAGAAATGTTTCCAAGGTTTATAGCCTCGGGGTTTTTGGCGCAAAAAAACTCACTGCTGTTGATGATGTTTCCTTTTCAATAAACAACGGAGAAATTGTTTCTCTGATAGGTGAAAGTGGAAGTGGAAAGACCACCATAGGGAGGATGATACTCCGGCTCATCTCTATAACCAATGGGGAGATACATTTCAATGGACAAAACATCACCAATCTGAAGGGAAAAGAGCTGAAAGAGTATTACTTCAAAGTTCAGGGGGTATTTCAAGATCCTTTTTCATCTTTCAATCCAATCTTTAAGGCAGACCGGGTGTTCAGTCTATTGAAAAGTGAATTCTTTCCAAAACTGCCGGAAAGTCAATGGCAGGAAAAAGTGATAAACTCCCTTGAATCTGTGGGATTAAATCCAAGAACTGTACTGAATAAATTTCCACATCAGCTAAGCGGCGGACAACTTCAAAGGATGCTTATAGCCAGAGCGCTTTTACTGGACAGCAAACTACTCGTTGCAGACGAAATCATAAGTATGTTAGACGCCTCAACTAGAATCGATGTGTTGAACATTCTCGCTGAATTGAAAAAGAGAGGTCTTTCCATTTTATTCATAACCCACGATCTTTCCCTGGGTTACTACGTAAGTGACAAAAGTATAATACTTTATAGAGGTTCCATATTGGAGATGGGGAAAACGGAGCTCGTGTTCAGTAATCCTCTTCACCCCTACACCCGCATGCTTTTAGAGTCTGTTCCCAGACTCGATAAAAAATGGGAAAGCTTTGAGATACCCGAACGAAGTATCACAGGTTTTTTTGAAAACAACAGATGCAAATATTACGATCGATGTCTCCATGCCACAGATGAATGCAAAAAGCAAGAATTAATAGAAGCAGAACCAAATCATTATGTTGCCTGCTGGAGGTGGAATAATGTTTGACAAAGAGTTTCTCTTCGGAGCCTCAATATCGGGTTTCCAATTTGAGATGGGAGGTAAAATTATCGATCCCAATACCGATTGGTTCAAATGGGTACACGATAAATACATTCAGGAAAGTGGAATAGTGAGTGGCCACCTTCCTGAAGATGGACCCAACTACTGGGAACATTACCCGGAAGTTCATGATCTGGCAGTTAAAGGCAATTTCAATGCTTTGAGGATAGGGATCGAATGGTCAAGGATTTTTCCAAGGGAAACCTTTGAAGCTAAAACCCTTGAGGATATGGAAAAACTCGCTGACAAACAGGCTATTTCACATTATCGAGGGATTCTTGAAGACATTAAAAGCAAAGGGATGAAGCTAATGCTCAATCTCAATCACTTCACCCTTCCTCTCTGGCTGCACGATCCAATAAAAGTCAATCGATACGGCGACTTTTCCCAGAGCGGCTGGCTCGACGACAGAAGTCCGGTCGAATTCGCTAAGTTCGCCGCCTTCATCGTCAGGGAATTCGATTCGTTAGTAGATTACTGGTCAACTATGAACGAGCCAAATGTCGTCGCCAACCTCGGATATTTCCAGAGAGAATCAGGATTTCCTCCTTCCATCATAAGACCTGAATTATGGAGGAAAGCTTTGGAAAATGAGATAAAAGCTCATAATCTTGCTTATAAGGAAATGAAAAAATTCACCAGCAAACCGGTGGGAATCATATACGCCTCCAACTGGGTGGATGGAGACGAAAGTCGCGAAGATGCCATGAATCTACTTAGCTGGTATTTTATGGATTCGATAAGAGAAAATATGGATTTCGTTGGAATAAATTATTATTCAAGAATTCGAGTCGTAAAGCGCAACGAGATCCTGGAAGGTGAAGGCTTTAAAATCACATGGAAAACGCTTCCGGGGTACGGCTTCGCGTGTATGCCAAATGGAACATCCAGGAGCGGACTTCCCGTTAGCGACACTGGCTGGGAAGTCTATCCAAAAGGTCTTTATGAGATAACGAAAGCAGTATGTGAAAGATACGGAAAACCCGTTTATATAACGGAAAATGGAATAGCGGATGGAAAAGATTCCCTCAGACCTTATTATTTGATTTCTCATCTGTGGAGCATCGAAAAATTGCTGGAGGAAGGTTACGATGTCAGAGGTTATTTTCACTGGTCGTTAATTGACAATTATGAGTGGGCAAAGGGATTCACCATGAGATTTGGTTTAGTTCATGTGAACTACGCTGAAAAGAGTTTCACACCCAGACCGAGCTTCCTGCTTTACAGTGAGATAATAAAAGAGAGAACCACCGAGAAGTATAAGGAATTCATTAAATACCCTCATGCCTTGGTGGAATAGGGGGATGGCACCGTGGTAACGATAAAAGATGTGGCCAAAGAAGCTGGGGTCTCGATAGCCACAGTTTCAAGGGTAATAAATGGCACAACCCGGGTCTCGGAAGAAAAGAGAAAAAGGGTTCTTAAAGCCATGCAGAAATTGGGGTACCACCCAACGCCTCGTTATGGTAAAAATGGTCAGCTTTTGAGAACAATAGGCGTGATTGTTCCAAATTTGGGAGCATACCATTATCCAGATATTCTATCAAGCATCTACGAAACCGCATTCAGTAACGGCTTCGACATAATGGTAGCTTTAGCCAGAGACAAGCCCATTCGAGAAAAAGAAATTCTCGACGAATACTTCAACAGAAAAGTTGACGGTGTTTTAATCTGCACATTGAAGTGCGATGAGCATTTCATCCAGAGGTTTATCGACAGCGGGACCCCGGTTGTTGCGGTTGATCATCCAGTTGAAGAAGTGAATATAGACTCTGTCAACATAGACAACGTAATGGGTGCTTATGGAGTGATCAGGTATTTGCACAAGAAAAAAGGACATAAGAAAATTCTGCATATCCGTGGCGCTCTTAACGTTTACGCTACACGGGACAGAGAGAGAGGTATCAGGAGATATTTACAGAAGCACAAAGGAGTCGAAGTTATAATGAGTAAAATAGCCGGGTTCGAACCGGAACACGGTTACAAAGCTGTTCTAGATCATATCACTCCATCAACGGATATCACCGCGATTTTCTGTGTCAACGATTACGTGGCTTTAGGAGCGATACATGCCTTGAATGAGCTGGGACTCAAAGTTCCAGAGGATATATCCGTTATAGGTTTTGACGACTCACCCTTTGCTTCTTTTACCGTTCCACCACTAACCACGGTATCCCAACCCAGAGAAGAGATGGGAGCTCTGGCAGCTCAGCTACTTATCGAGAGATTGAACTCGCAAAAGAGAAGTGTTTACAGAAACATTGTTCTGCCAACAAAAATTGTTGAAAGAAGCTCCGTCATAAGCTTGATATAATCTCCGAAATAAATGGAGGTACTGAAATGGATTACGTATTAGGAGTAAATTACTGGTCGAGAAGTGGTTCCATATTCATGTGGGAAGACGAATACTGGAATCCAAAAATTGTCGAAGAAGAAATAATACAAATGAAAGAGCTAAAAATGAATGTCTGTCGCTTTTTTATTCTCAGCCCCAGCTTTATGCCGAAACCTAATTCTCTGAGTAACAGACATATGGAGAGATTAGAGGCCTTTTTAAGCCTTTGTGAAAAACATGACCTAAAAACCATTCCAACATTCATAGTCGGCCATATGTCCGGCGAAAACTGGGATTTTAGTTTCAGAGAAGGAAGGGATCTGTACACCGATCCTTTCATGCTGGAACAACAGAGGTTCCTCATTTCAGAAATAGTAAAAAGAATAAAGGATTCTCCAGCTATATGGGGATATTTACTCACGAATGAAATGCCTTTGTATGGTGGAAAATCTACTCCCGACTCCGTAATAAGCTGGGCAAAAAAGCTCATAAAAGCAATTAAAACCATTGATCCACACAGGCCCGTGGGAACTGGTGATGGGTGTTGGAACGTTTTCGGAGGAAATAATGGGTTTGATCTTCTTGAACTTTCAAAGCTCGTGGACTTTTTCGGGCCACATATGTACGTTCCCGAAACCGATCCATACAGACACAGTGTACTTACGGAATTTATCATAAACTTTCTAAAATGGTATGGACTGCCCGTGATAATGGAAGAATTTGGCGCTTCTTCAAGCCACGCTGCTGATGAAAACATTGCACTTTATTATAGAGAAGTGTTCTTTAACACCCTACTTACAGGTGGAAAAGGAAATCTTGGGTGGTGCTTAAACGACTTCGACTACTCGTATTTGAGACCATATTCACACCATCCATTTGAACTTCTCTTTGGTATCTTCGATGCAGATGGAAAACCCAAGCCTGTGGCTCTAGAATTTCCAAAATTCAGTGATTTTCTGGAGGAAATAGGAGATCTCGACCCTCTCGACAACCAGGCCGCTATTTTGATACCTTCGCATTACAACAAAGAATATCCCTTTGCTAAAACCGACCATTATGAAATGGTGTCTCAGATGCTACAATCCACGGTTTTAGCTGCAAAGGCTGGATTCGGTGTAGACTTCATCTTTGAAGATGACCTTTCAAATCTAAAGAAATACAAACTGTTGATAATCCCATGTGCTCGAAGATTGCTCGCGGAGACTTCAGAAATGTTGGTGCGTTTTGCGAAAGACGGTGGCAATGTTTATCTGAGTTATTACTCAGGCAGTGATTTCTCTCATCCCGGGATATGGCTTCATAATTTCGAAGAACTCACAGGATGTCGTCACACTCTCAAATACGGGCTCCCAAATACACTGCCTGAAAAAGTTTCTATTAACTTTTTCAACAACACCTGGGAGCTGATAACACATTACAGTCCTACGTTATGGGAAAAGGCCTTTATTCCAATCAGAAAAGTGAGCGATAACGCTGAAATTATAAACCTTTCAGAAGAACTAAAACTCATTGAGTATAAAATAGGTAAAGGAATGATCGTTTCCCTGAACTTCCCTCTGGAGCACATACTTGCCAAAACTCCTATGATAAATCTAACGGACTCTTCTCATCTGCTATACAGGTATATCGCTTCGCAAGCTGAGCTTGAGCTATATTATACAGATAACCCACTTGTAAGATTGAGACCATTCAAAAAGGGCGGACAGATAATGGTAATGCTTTACAACGTTTCGTGGGAAGAAGAAACGGTAAATTCAATAAAAGCACCGATTGAACTTGAGATTAAAGAACGTCTCAAACCAAAAGAATTTAAGGTTTTGAGAGATTTGAGTTTCTGAATCGAGAACCGGGGACCGAGATCCGAGAAAAACTGTTGTGGGTGGTAGGTTGTTGGTTGTAGGTGACAATCGAGAACCGAGAGAGCCGCTGCGCGGCAATAAAAACCGTTGTCGGTTGTTGGTTGTTGGTTGTGCGAAAAAACCGAGAGAGTGAGATTCTAGAAGAACCGGACGCTTGTGGGGACTGTCAGCTAATGGAGCGATGCTTGCAGAAGCTGAAGCTCTTATCTGTTAACGGAAAACGGATAACGGCAAACGGCTCTTCACGAAGTCAGCATATCACGTGTTCTCAGTCTTTCGGTTCTCTCGCTTCCCAAAAGGTTTTTATCGGTCAACGAAAAACGAACAACGGAAAGCGGTTCTTTCGAATATCTCTACACCCTAGACCCCAGACCCTAAACCTTAGACCCGCTCTTCCCAAGAATCTAGATGGACAACGGTAAACGGTGGACAGTCAACGGCATTGGCCGTTCCCAGCGTAGGCACCGATGGTGCTCCTGGCGTCATTCAAGATGTTTGTCTGCTATTTTTTTTATTTGGTCCAAATCGATTTTTATCACTTCATTGCCAATGTTGTTTTTAAACCCCGCTTTGCTAATGATTACTGGTATTTTTTTGCGGTTGTCTTTTATATATTCGCTTTTTTTAAGGAAATCGGTAACGGCTTTTCTCGTAACAGGTTTATTTTGCCATTTGCATTCAAATATCAATAGTTCTTTTCCACAATCGGCAATTAGATCGATTTCATAACTTTCGTTCTTTGTGCCGGGTATTTTTCCCCAGTGTTTGCCGACTTTTAATGGGACCGCAGGAATGATTCCTTCCTTATGGAATAAAGGCAGCAAAGATTTGACTACTTCTTCAAAGACAAGGCCAACTCTTGTTTGAAGATTGCTGAGAACAAAAGCCAGGGCAGCTTCTGGATTGAACTCTACCATATTTTGGTTTGAGTATACGAATCTAAACCAAAATCCCAGGAAATTGTCTTTGATCCGGTATCTTGCTCCTCGTCTAGCACCAGATAGGAAGTTATCGACCTTTTCGGTAATGCTGTAATGATTTGTAAGCTCGTTCAAGTATTTCATGGCTTTTGTTCTTACCATCCCCGTGCGGTCAATAATTTCTCCCAATTCTCTATCGTTAGTGCCAATGGCTTGAAGCACCGCGAAATACCCCGGGTGTTCTTTGCCAAATTCCCCAATAAGCAGCGTTTTCCCTTCTTCTCTTAGCGGTCCGAAATCTGAGAAGAACAGAGAATAGATTTTTTTGTCGATTCTGTTGCTTTCTTCAAGGTACCACAGGTATTTTGGAACTCCTCCAAGGATCGAATACCAGATAACTGCTTCTTCGAAGGTATAGCCGAACTCTTTCAGCATTTTGTAGGTGTCAAGGAAGCTGAAGGGTTTCAATTGAATCTGATAATCGCTTCTCCCAAAGAGTGGTTCTTTTGCATCAAGAAAAATCTTTTTCATCATTCCTGCGTAAGAACCACACAATATAAATAGGACCTTTGATTCAGTCTCGTCCCATACTTTTTGGAGGATTGAGAATACTGAAGGGTCAACTTTTAGGAAGTTTTGAAATTCATCCATTATGATTACACTGTTGTTTTTCAAAAGGAATCTGAAGAAGTTCTCCCAGTTTTCAAAGCGACCAGCGAAGATTTGCTTTGAAAAATCTGCAAGAAGCGTTTCCGAAGAGCGGGTGTCAACGAAGAAGTATGTAGCATCTGGAAAAACTCTTCGAAGCAGCGTTGTTTTACCGATTCTGCGGCGTCCGTACATTATGATCATTTGCTTTTTGTTTCTCTTCTCAAAGCTCTTCAGAAATTCAGATTCCTGAATTCTGTCAAAAAATTTCATATGCCCACCCCACTTGGCAATTGTATACTATGCAGTAACTTACTTGCCAGTATACAAAAACTGTGGGCGTTTTGTCAAGAAGGTATTATTCACATACAACCAGCAACCCACCACCTACAACAGTTTCTCACCTCAGTCTTCGAACGTCACTCCATCAACTGACAGCCTCGCAAACGTCCGGTTCTTCTAGAATCTCACTCTCTCGGTTTTTTCGCACAACCAACAACCAACAACCGACAACGGTTTTTATTGCCGCGCAGCGGCTCTCTCGGTTCTCGATTGTCACCTACAACCAACAACCTACAACCCACAACGAAAATGGGGACTGTCCCCATTTTCTCCTCAATGCGGGGAAACAAAAAAGCTATCGATTTCCTGACCCTTTATGTCATAACAGGTACCTTTTAGTGTGCCGTTATCATATTCAAAGAGAACAAAGTGATATCCTTTGAAGCTTGCTATCGGGCCTAAAGGATTTTTGGCGTCATAGGAAAAAGCACCACCGCCACCGGTTACGATATACGTAAGTCCATTGTGTTCTACACGCTGGTAGTTATGATCGTGACCAGAAAGAACAAGATCAACGCCATATTTTTCAAACAGAGGAACGAGAATGATTTTTACAAAATAAGAGTACAAATAGGAGTTGTAACTGAAAGGTGGATGATGAAACATTACGATGGTAAACTCAGCGATATTGGTCATTACCAAAGACTCCAACCATTTGTACTGATCGGAACACCAGTCAAAACGCTCATTTGTATTTAGCACAATGAATAACAATTCTCCAATTTTGAAAGAATAATAAGACTCGTTCCCGGGGAGAGAAAAAAACGCTTTGTAATTTTCTGCCTTTTTTTCATGGTTACCAATCGCTGGAAAAAACAAAACATTGCTCAAAGGTTCTGTCGCTTTGAAAAGATTTGCCCAATCGTTAATACAGGCGTCTGAATATACAATGTCACCTGTGTGTAAGACAAAGAGGGGTTCCTTTGAAGAAATGACCTTAGTGACTTTTAAATGTATTCCTGGATTACTCCGTGAATCTCCATAAACAACAAACTTAAAGTGGTTACCAGGGTTGAAAGGAATAGAAAAATTACCTTCCAGAACATAGTCGGTAGAAAATACACATTCAATACGATATCTGTAAGAAACATCCGGAAACAAATCGGATACTGTCAGCACATGAAACTTTGAAGGTTCGGATTCAAACACTTCTTTGGAAAAATGTTCATTATAGACATACAAATTACATACAACCGGAGTTGTAGTGTACCAGCTGAACTGGACAGTATTTGTAGCGGGTGATGTGATAACAACAGCCGGCAATGTCATGGAAATCGTGACAAAAAATAGTATTACAAACAACATTTTCATACCAAAACTTCCTTTCAATGTCTAAATAAAGGGACACCATCCCCATTCAGACAGGCTTATCAGCTTTCAGGTTATATTTCGCCGCAGACACGAGTCATCAATGAAGACGATTGCACCCAGCAGGTTGTCGCGTACAACCAACCACCTACAACCCCTTTTTCGGTCTACCTCTTGGCCTTCTCTTCAGCGAAACGCCTAGAGCATTTTCGAATTCAGCAACCTTTTCATTGCTAAAAAACGGTCTTCCAGCAGAAGTATTACTTCGTATATTGGAAAGAAAATCATCACTATCCGGACATCCCAGATATTCTCTCCATCCCTCGGGATTCCAGTTAAATCCCAAATTAGATAAATCACATAAAGGAAGAAAACGAGGACTGTCCCATTGTTGTGTACTGTCCCTGTTTTCTGTATTTTCGCTTCGACTTTTGGCTCTCGATTTATCCACATGTACTCCAGCGCTCGACCATTCATAATCCCACGGAAATTCAACCATCTTTGCTCTTACGGGGTTTCTCTCAATATATTTAACAGCTGAAATAGCATGTTCTTGATCAAGAGGGCAGGAATAGAATCTTCCCTGCCAGAGGTGCCCTGTCCTACGGTGTTTTCGGTTGAAATACTGTGAGTATCTCATATGAGCGTACTTAAAAGTCATGGCTAAAGAATCTTCTCTTTCAGGAACGACGATAAAATGAACATGATTGTTCATGAGACAATATGCATATATCTTGAGCTCATATTTGGTTGAATATTCCTTAATGAGTTCAAGATACTTGATCCTATCTTCAGGATCCTCAAAAACATTTTGACGATAATTACCCCTTTGCGTTATATGATGAGCAATACCTTCAAGAACAATTCTTGCGCTTCTTGGCATCTTATCACCATCCGGCAATCAAGATGCCCGATCATACCACAAAAATAGGGTCTGTCCCTATTTTTGCAGGACAGTTAATTGACAACCTGCTTAGTGGTTTAAAATAAAAAATAGGGGAGGAACAGAAAAATGATTATTAATGAAGAAGTTATTTGGATTGTGAATTCATTGGTAGGAGAATTTGAAATTATAAAAGATCATAGGAATAACAGTAACAGAACAGGTGTTTTAGAGATCAATGCAAACAATAAAAGACTGTTTATTAAAATTCATAACAGATTAAGTCGGTGGAGTCCTGAAGTTTATGCATATAAAAATTGGACTCATATACTTGGAGAGTATGCTCCTAAACTCATACATTTTTTTAATAACGATAATTTTTATGGAATAATTACTACCCCAATTTATGGAAAGACAGTAAATGAACATCAAATAAATGACGATGATATATTGGAACCAATTTACTATAAAGCGGGAGAATTACTTAAGCAACTACATGATAGCTTTGAAGGAACATATTTTGGTATTCCAGCGATTGATGGTTCACCTCTTGAAAGTGACGTAAAAACGGATCCTGTTGATTATATTAATTCTGCATTAGAAGGCATTTTGAAATCAGGATATGATAAAGGATTACTTAATAATAGTGATAAGGAATTGGTTGAATGGTGTATGAAGCATAGTGATGTCTTTGCAAATAGCAAGCCAGTTCCTACAAACTGGGACTTTTCACAAAATAACTGGATGGTTGATGAGAATGCTAAGTTCACTGGCTTTATAGATTTCGAAAATATGCTTTGGGGAATTGATGTTGACAGTTTTGGAATAGTGATTGAAAGGTATACTCCAAATAGGCCTAAGTTAAGGAAAGCTTTGTTTGAGGGATATGGATTAGAAAATAGTGAGGAAAAACAGCTACAACTTAAAATTGTAAGCGTTAAAATGGCTATAGCAGATATAACATATGGAGCAAGTATTGGTAATGCTAGAATCTTCTCACTAGCGAGAAATTTGATGGATAACTTAAAAAAGCCAGAATTCAAGATATATTAAGACCTTCACAAAAATGGTATCTGGCCCAAAGAAAATGGGGACAGTCCACTGTGGTACAGTCCCCATTTTCTTCTGCCGAGTTTAGTGGTTTTCTAGTTTTATCCAACCTTCGCAAGTGCCGCCCCATCAGTTGACAGCGTCTACAAGCCTCCTGGATGTAGTCCAGAATTTCTGCCGAAAAAGGCTTTCTCAGATTCTCGAACCTAATCTCCAACCTCCAACATTAAATTTCGTTCTTCTGCGCTTATCGGTCAACGAAAAACGAACAACGGTAAACGGCTCTTCGTGTTTTTCCCGGTTCTCGGATTCTCGCTCTCTCGGTTTTTTCGCACAACCTGGGCAAAGCCCAGCACAGCCACTGCAAAGTAGCTCTTACCCAAACCAAAGCCACCTTCTCTTGACTTTGCTATTTTCCTTTTCCAAAAATAAATGTTCATATTATAAAATTGATTAACAAGATTTATTCTACTGAGTAAATAGTTACTTGACACACATAATCCAGATTTTGATTTGGCAATGGCCAATTACGGAATTTTTTGCTTTAAAAGCTTTTCATCGTTGGAAGTCCTTTAACTTTATCAAAGCAAATCCGGATTATTTAATAGTTTTTGATAATGAAAGGAGGAGCTTTTGTGAAATTGCGCAAGAGTTTCGTGTTTCTTTTGTTTGTGATTCTTGCTACTACTTTCCTAATTTCTTCTTGTAGTTCAGTAGGTGGTGAATTGAAACCAGACAAAAATAACTCAGTTATCCGATTTATTGTAAAGAACCCTAGATATGAATCTGATTTTTCTCATCTGACTATTCCAGTTGATACAGAATCTTTTGGCATAGTGGCAAAAGAGTATGGCTCTGACACTTGCATTAAGTACTTAAAAGCCTTTGGAACTGAAGAATATTTGATAATCGAGATGAAAATCCCTGGAGATAAGATGTACAGCTTTTATTTCATGGGGATAGATAAAAATAACTCTCTTACCTGCATAAATCTAAGCAAAAACATCTATCTACCTTCTGGTGAAGCAACATCTTTCACAATCAATATGTTACCTATTGAGAAAAGTGTTTCAATCTCATCTGAGAGCTTGAGCAGCGTTCTTTTTAAAGAACCACAATACAGTTATGAAGATCCAAGATATGTTGACTGGATAAGGGCATATTACTACTTCACCTTTACAGCTACAGATCTTGGCATATTCTATGAAGACCTATACAATGAAGACAGGTACTATACCAAATACAGTTTTGATATATGGAATAGCAAAGAGTTCTACTTGAATAAGAGTTTCTATTGGTATACTAATGAGAGCTTTTATGATAATAGTTATTATTATGATTATTACATAGAAAAGGTTGATTCTAATACGATTAAAGCGCGAGTCCCGGTATACTTCCCCATAAGTTACCATGATGACGGAACTCAATATCCTTACACTGATGGAACCCTTTCTTTCTATTCCCCAAATGAATTAGGAGGACTCAACGCAGGATTTGGTAATATCGTAAGCTTTTCAGAATTGAGCGCTAAAATAACAGTCATAATCGAATAGGGAAATTAAAAAGCCGAGTAACGAGAGCATAAAAACAGGGTTTAGAGTATAGGGTCTAAGGTATAGACAGTCTTTCTAAACCCTGTACCCTAGACCCTTTATCTTATACTTATCTGAGTAGATGTTGCGTTCTGTGGCAGAACGATTTTATTGCATAATCGTTTTGTTGTAGAACGAATGTTGGAAAAAGCACCTTAATTCTTAGCAAAATCAAGAACAAAAAGATATTTTATCTTTCTGCTGATAACCCTCTGCTTTCAACTGTGAGCCTCTGGGACCTTGGAAATGCCATTTTCATGAAAGGATACGAGGGAATTGCCATAGACGAGGTGCATTACGCTAAAATAAAATAATCTAGGCTAGTGACAGTAGTAGCCTCATATTAAGGCATGGAACTGCTGATCTATCCCGAAGATTTTCCAAAATAGAAATCCCTCTTATGTCTTTCGGAGAATATCTTGCTCTTAAAGAGGGTAATATTCTTCCTGCTATAGATCCATTTTCACCAGACAGAGATCTTGTTAAAAAGTTATGGGTTCAACCAACATCCTTTTCACTTTTCAGAATTTTATGGAAAAAGGATTCAGACCCGTGTTCCTAGAATGGGACTATCGAGAGCAAATAGTGAATATTATCGAGAATATCCTTCATGGAAATATTCCCTTTTTGTACCTCAGATCATCGATATTCACTTTAGATTGATGAATGCAATAATAGGCTATCTCGCCATGTCAAAGATTCCAACTATAAATGTAGAAGGCATGTGCAACGAATGGGGTATTGGTAAGGTAAAGTTGTACCAGTTGTTGCATGTTATGGATGCCACAGGATTGATAAGAATAATCTATTGTGAAAACGACACTAAAACCTTTTCAAAGGGAGCCAGAATTTTTCTTGCTGACCCATCTTTTTACTCCGTTCTTGGAGGAAACATCGGAACAAAACGGGAAGCATTTGCTGTTGCTGCCTTTTCGAACACCGGTAAAAAAGTGTTTGCCTGCAAGAATGAGGAAGCGGGAGATTTTCTTGTAGACGGTGTCGTTCTTGAAGTAGGTGGGAAAAATAAAGCAAAAAAGAGCTGATTACGTAATACGTGACAATATAGATTTGCCTTATGGGAATATGATTCCACTATGGTTGCTGGGATTCATGTACTGATGTCATCTCCCGAAAAAATGGGGAAAAATTAGGGACTGCACCTATTTGTGGGACTGTCCACATTTTCTTCGCCCGAGTTTAGCAGGTTTTCTAGTTTTATCCAGCCTTCGCAAGCGTCATTCCATCAGCTGACAACGTCGCGACCCTCCTGGACGTAGTCCAGCACTTCAGTCAGTTCCGCTGGCTCCCCGCCGCAACTCCGTTGCGCATAACCGTGACGAAGTCACGCACAGCCTGGGCGAAGCCCAGCATAGCCGCTGCGAAGCAGCTTTCTCGCCCTCTCGGACTCCCGGTTTTCGACTTCTAAAGCCAGCACAATTCACAACCTACGACGAAATACGCTTTATTACAGAATACGGGTGATGTAATGACATCGTATTCATATGCAAAACCCCAAAAAGATGGAGCTGATCATAAAAATCAAAGGGAACAAAGAATAATCAAATGTATCTGCTGATAACTAAAAAAAGACATTATTTAAATTTAACAATTGAAAAATATATTGCTATAATATATAAGTAATATTTCAAATTATGCACTTGAAGTTAACAAGATGATGTAAGAAAAACGAGTCATTGAAAATATTTTTCGATTATCACTAGAATGTTTATATCAGTTTTTCAGATTATCCTTATCTCTAGGAGTTTATTATTAATCCAAAATGCATTGTAAGTTGTTTTGCATTTGCAATTTTCAATAAGGGAGGTGCTTTTTGTGAAGAAATGGTTTGTGCTAGTTATGGTATTGTTGATTACAACTGTGTCTTTTGCAGATATTTGTGCTACAGCATATGCTCCATATTTTGTCCCTGTTGTAAATTACATGGCTTATAAAGGCAAAATAGTCGGTAGTTTATCCGGTGTTACTGTTCTGAATTACTCTCTTGATTTTTGGACACATGGTTATAAAAATGGCTACCATCTTCAACCACCCGATGTTCAAGGTTCTTGGCACTATGATGGTACTTCATCGAGTTTTTCTTATACAAAGATACTCACTCTGTTCCCTGAACCCTATGTGTGGAATGACTATACAAATATTGTTGGTGGTTCAGTAACATGGACTTTCATATTACCTTCAGGTACTACAAAAACACAGACTGAAACTTTCAGCAGCTTAATATTACTTGAAGCTATATACGAGTCATTCACCGAATATGACACGAGTTCTGCGCACACTTTGTTTTATTACGACCCAGAGGAGCATTAACATCAAAGGGGGTGTCAAATGATATGAAACTCAAAATATTGGTTATTATATTAACAGTATTTTCTTCGTTATTCTTTGGAGCCATAAATATTGATCAAGCAATAGACAGTGGAATCGCGTTTTTACGGAATAATCAAGAACCGAACGGCACGTGGTTTTATAATGATATCTTAGTCAGTCATGAGATTATCGAATCGCTTGTGAGCGCTTTTGGCGTTGAGTATGTGAATGACATGGCTGTGAATTTTGCTGAATACGTGATCAAGAGCGTTGAACCACAAACCGCATTTCTTTCATACGACTATCTTTTCAAACTCGATGATTTGAATTTGCTCAGCAAATATATGTCGTTGAACCTGGCTTATAAAATCCTGGGTAAGCCAAACCTGAAGTTTGAGTTGAAAATCGACAGGCTTATCCTCAAGAAAGAATCAGAGATACTTTCCATGCAAGACTCAGAATTCATGCAGGTTTTACGCTTTTTAACCATAGGTAAGTTTGTACTCACTCCAAAAATAGCCGAGAGAGCATTATTCATGCTCGAAAAAGAAGAAAATGTGAAAAGGTTGGAATGCTATTACCTTTTGAAATATGGTTATCCTGTTTCTGAAGAAACGATAAATAGTATCGCTGAATATATGAAATCAGAAGTAGAAAAGTGCAAGAAAGAAAAAGGCGCGATTTCTGAAGGCAAACTGACACAGCTTACCCTTGGAGCAATAATTCTAAGCCTTGGAGAATCGGATAATAGCATAACCAAAGAAATTATCGATTTCTTGCTGTCAAAGCAGAACGAAGACGGAAGCTGGGGAAACAGCGAGGAAATTGTGACAACATTCATGACAACCGCTCTTGTTTTAGAAGCTCTGGGGTATTTTGGAGATTAGTGGATAATCACGCAAATCCCACTTGTTACTTAGTGATGTAATGGAGAATCTCAACATATGCACTTCGAGTTAACAGAACGAGTTTTTCCTCATCACTTTCAGTACCTTGTTAATTCAAAGTGCATAACTTGAGTAGTCGGTACAGATAAAGATTTACAGAAAATGATGTTGTGTTAACACGCGATTTGACTCTTTCAACGGGTCTGTTAGGAATTTTGTGTAAACTCCCTCCAGAATATGAGAAAATAACAAAAAACTAAGGAGGGAGAACAATGGAAAATTTTGACAAGGAAGCATTGAAGAGATTGGTAAGAGAAAGAAAATTAAAGACAACTGAAGATGCAGAAAATCTTGTAAAAGAGTTATTTGGAGATATCATCAAAGAAATGCTGGAAACGGAGCTTGAAGAAGAACTGGGTTATTCTAAACATGATTACAGGAACAAAGAAACGGATAACTCTCGCGACGGTTATTCAAAAAAGACAGTGAATAGCTCATACGGTAAAATAAAGCTTTCGATTCCCAGGGATCGTAAAGGTGAATTCGAACCAATAGTGGTCAAAAAGCACCAGTGAAGGATAAGCATCCATAGAAGATCGGATACTATCCATGTATGCCCGGGGAATGACATACAGAGATATACAGGCACATCTCAAGGACATATACGGTTCTGAACTGTCGATTGAAAGTATATGCAGAATGACAGACAAGATAATCCCCATTTTCTTCTGCCAAGTTTAGCAGTTTTTTTAGTTTTATCCATCCTTCGCAAGCGCCGCTCCGTCAGTCTACAGCCTCACAAACGAGCGTGCTGACCCACGACGAAGTCGTGCTTACCCCTAACGTAGCTAGGCTTACCCACGCGCTAGCGTGCTTACCCGCTGCGGAGCAGCTTTCTCGGATCTCGAATCTCGCTCTCTCGGTTCTCGTTTTTTGATCTTTACGCGCAACCTACAACCCACAACCGACAACCAAAAAAGGGGTCTGTCCCTATTTTTCTTTTCAATGTTTTTCCAACTCCGAAAGAGTACTTACCCCCAGCGTAGCTGGGCTTGCCCTTGGTGAAGCCAAGCTTACCCACGCGCAGCGTGCTTACCGTGTTTTTGTAAATATTGGTGTCTGTCCCCATTTTTCTAATTTTTTAGAAAAGGTAAAAAAGGTAAAATAAAGTAGGTGCGGAAAGTAAAGGACTTTAAATCTTAATTCTCAAAAGGCGGTAACAAAGAGGATAGCCATACTTAGTTTTTTCATTCAATAGGAGAGGTAGTACTGCGGCTCATTAATGAGGACGATGTAAAAAATGGTGCTTGCCACCATTTTTCTCGATATTTTCCCCTGGTAGTTTCTTTGAAATCGTTGTTAATATAAGTCTCGAGAAAGTCAGGTGGTGGTATGAGCTTTTTTCAAGAGAATTTCAACAAGATTTCGACATTGAAGATAGCAGCTAAAGAAGAAGCGGGATATCGGGAATGCCAAGTTGGCGCAGCGTGGGCGACACTAGCGCACTTTACCAGTAGTAAATCACCGGCTCTCATTTCTATGCCAACTGGATCAGGAAAAACCGCTCTGATGATGATACTGTCTTTCCTATTGAAAGCAGACCGTGTTTTTATAATAGAACCTGTCGTGATTCTTCGCGATCAGACTGCTAAAAAGTTTGCTTCTTTAAAGGATTTAAGAGAGGCTGGCCTATATATTGGTTCATCAGAAAACCCAAAAGTTCATAATAATACTGGTAAAATAACAAACATAGAAATGTGGCAGGAATTCAGAGCCTACGACGCAATTGTAGCTACCCCACACACTATGAGTCCTGAATACGAAGGTATATGTGCTCCCCCTGATGATCTCTTGACTCAGGACACTTTATTGTTTGTTGACGAAGCACATCACTCCTCAGCAAAAACGTGGCGTAGATTGATTAAGTCTTTCCGTAAATGTAAAGTAGTTCTTCTTACAGCTACTCCTTTCCGAAATGATAAGAGAAGATTGATGGCAAAACTGATCTATCATTATCCAATGCATCGTGCGATTAAATCTTCCATCTACTCAAAGATCAAATATCACAATGTAATCTGTCAGGAACCAAAAAATAAGAACAGAGAACTATCAGAGAAAGCAAAGAGAGTCTTTGAAGATCACAGAAAAAAATATCCCGGCGCTAGATTGCTTGTTCGTGCTGAAGGTGTTAAACATTCCAAGAAGCTTCTAGATCTCTACACTGACATTGGTTTGAAAATCAAAGAAGTCAATTACAAAAAAACTCTTTCTGAAAACCAGAACACGTTGGAAGAGTTAAAAAAAGGGAATCTTGATGGAATAATTTGCATTGATCAAATAGGAGAGGGTCTTGATGTGCCGAGCTTGAAAGTTGCAGTGCTACACAAACCAAAACAATCTTTTCCGGCGACAATTCAGTTTATTGGCAGAATTTGCCGCAAAACCTCTGAAGATGCTGGTGAACCACAGCTAATTGCTTGTGCGGACGATGTTAAAGGAAGACTTAGACAATTGTATTTGAGGGATAATGCCTGGGAGGAGTTAATTCCTGAATTAATTGATAAAATTATCGACCGTTCTACGAAAAGAGTCAAATTTCACGAATTTGCAGACATAGATGTTGCCGTTGACATTCTTCCAGAAGATTTGGAACCGTTCTTTAGTGTTAGAGTTTATAATGTAACTAATATCAAGAGATTGAATTTAGACACAGAATTTGAACTGGATAGAAAGACAGATGTTGTCTTTCGTGAATTAAGCGACAACGGAGAATGGTTAACAGTAATTACAGAGACTGAAAGAAATATTCCTTGGGCCTCAAAAGTCGATCTAAAAACTCTCAGATTTGATCTCCATGTATTTTACCTTTGTAATAACAAAAAGCTATTCTTCGAGTATACGACTGCTGACTCTATTGCTTCGGAGATCAGGAAATATCTTGGTGAAAATTCGCTTAAAAGACTTGAAGCATCAGAAATTACTAATGCTATTAGAGCCGCTGACTCAGAGTATTTAATGCTTGGGCTTTCGAGTCTTGCCAAATCATCGGGATCACTGCCTAGTTATAAAACTTATATGGGCAATCAGATAGAAAACGCTATTAGGATAACCGATGGAAGAACTTTCATACCTGGACATGCTCTTGCTAGGTACCCAGAAGGGAAAACCAGGGGAATTGGTTGTTTTCAGGGAAGGGTATGGTCAATAAAGCGGGGGCCAATAAATGAATTCATAGAATGGTGTGATGATGTTGCAAAATGTCTCTCGCAGGGAAGAGAAGGCAAATTACCCAATGTCGAATTTCTCTCAACGGGTAGAAGTATCAAGAAGTTCCCTTCATCGCCTTACATGATTTATTGTTTTTGGGATCCAAGGCTGAGTGTAACAATGTACAATTCAAAAAAATCTAAATGTCAGATTGAAAGTATATCATTTTCCACTTTCAAATTAAGTAATGATAAAAAAACGCTCCTCGGAAATCTTTTGATACACTGTAAAGATGAAACTCAAAAAGTAAAGTATAAGTATTCGCTCAGGAGCCCCTATTGGGACTTTGGAGAGAAAACTATTAGTCTTATTGTAGATAAGGGTGATGGTGGTGAAACCGTAGACCTTAAGGATTTCCTGGCAATGTATCCCCCAGTAATTTTCCTTAAAGATGGTGGAATTGTCAAAGGTGGAACTCTGTACTCAACATCAACCGATTTGAAGTTAAGTGATAACTTTTTAGATTCAAAGAGAGATTGGAGTAAGTGTGATATATATGTTGAGTTTGAAGATGTGAAAAAAAACAGGAAACCTCTAGAAGGTTTTCTCACCATCCACGATCAATTGGAAGAATGGCTCAAGGAAGAAGCAAAAAACAGCCAAACCTTGATTATAAAAGATCATTCAACTGGAGAAATTGCCGATTTCATCACTTTGAATTTTGAATTGAATTTAGTTAGTTTTTATCACTGTAAGGCATGTACCGTTTCTAAGAAACCAGGTGCACGAATATGCGAATTGAAAGCACTGGAACAAGCTTTGAGAAGCATCAATTATGTTAGCTCTCGTTCACTACTGAAGGAGATCTCGCAAAGAATCGATAGCGGGACAAGGAAGAATACAAAACTTATTAAAGGAGATAGAGAAACACTTGAAAAAAACAAAGATCACTTTCGTGGCAATGAATGGGATTACGAAGTAATAATGGTTAGCCCTGGACTGGATTGTTCGGAAGCTCTAAAGAGAAAAGGAACGAGAACACTCCTTGCATCATGCTATGAGTGGCTTGCAAGTGCCAACGCAAGATTTAGAGTAATCGGAATTGAAAGTTCTAAAGCTGCTTACGGTGGAAAAGGCATAAAAGATGTACGAGGGAAAAAGTGAATATTTGAAGAATGTGTATAGTCAAAAAAATTTGACCCACCTCGGGTGTTTTGGAGTGCTTACTCCTGGTGGAGTTAGGTTTATCTGTGCGCTTACCAAATCTCGGTTACTGGTTCTTAATCTTTATCCAAACTCCAGTCTCTAACATCCAGTCTCGCTCTTTTGCTTTTACAACATCCGCAAGCCTTAGTCTTCGAACGTTGCTCCATCAGCTGACAGCCTCGCAAGCGTCTGTTTTTTCGAATCTTGGTTCTCGGCCTCTCGCCTTCTCAGCTCTCGATTCTTATCTCTAACATCTAACTTCGCCCTTATCGGTCAACAGAAGACGGATAACGGTAAACGGCTCTCGAATCTAATCTTCACCATCCAATCTCGCATACAACCTACAACTCACAACCGACAACCAAAAAAAGGTGTCTGTCCCCATTTTCCACGATATAAGATCAATTTCATTGCTCACTAAAAATATAATTTAAAATGCGAAGCTAAGTAACGAATTTTTGCCTTGGACAAAATCATAGCTAGAATTAATTCCTTGAAAGAAATCATCAGATCTCTAAGAAAAACTAGACAAGAGATAAGCAACTTCTTCACCTAAAGTATTTTTTATAGTGCTGATATCATGAAAATGTCTCTTGACACAGCTATTCCTTTAACTTGCTTATCTGCTGAAAGGAGGATTGCATTTTCCTTAATACACGTTTCAATAATCAAATCATCTTTTTGTTGCGATGTTAGATTTTTGAATTTATTGGGATTGAATTCGCCTACTTCCTTAAGTTTAATTCTGCTAATTGAGGCAAATTTGGCAAGTCTCTCAAATTCTTTCTTTCCTCCTTTGGTATCACATTCATATCTAACTATGCCCGGTATTAAGATGGTGAAGTCCTCAAAAAATCTACTTTTTTCAAGGTCTTTCCCAAGTAATCCTCTATTTATTATGTTGCTATCTGGAATTATAAATCCACAATAATACCGTAGAGTAAAGTTAAGTTCTTTTAAAGGTTTTTTGCACTGTGGGCATCTAGCAGCAAATCCTTCTTCATTGGTTGTGAAAAAAACGGCTTTTGAAATTGCACCACAAGATGGGCAAACAATTGAAAGGACTCTTATGTCTAATTTACCCTCATCGAAATTTCTTTTAAAATCTTCGGATAACAGATTTTCTCTTATTGGAGGGGTGGCTTTTTTTACCTTGTCTCTAGATCCTTCAATTCTTCGTATTGGTGAAAAAGATCTTTTAATAAACCACGGCCATTCTTTACCTGAAGCATGCCACGCTTCAACCCATTCCATAGTTTTTTTGTTCCCTGCATTTCCAGAACCTACGGAAAGTCCGTTTATTTTGAATGCTGGATCTTCATTAATTTTCTTTATAACAAATTCTCTGCTCCTTTTTGCAAGTACAGATGCTATCTTTGCTTCAAGGTAGGTATCATCAGACTTTTGAGAAACAATGATTTCAGCTCCCTGCTTTTCTAAAAAGTTTAGGAATCTCTTTAAAGTTGATCCTACTCCATAATCGTCAATCACAATTCTACACTTAAAGATGTCGATTTTTCTGAAAAAGGAAGCTAATATTCTCTGATATACTATATCCATGATTTTGTTTAGATTGTATCTGTCCACATGCCAAGGCGGTATCTTTTCTTCAAGAAATTCTACCCCTTCGTTGATAAAAGAGGAGATTTTTCTGAAAATATCATCCCAATAGTCAAAAGTATGAGATTTCTTTGTGTCTGCTGTGTTGACTAACTCATATAGCGTGTGAAAAAGCTCAGCAGGAATAAGTACGCCAACAAGATGTATATGTCCAATGAGTTCTCCTTTACCTGTTTCATCAAGTCCTATTAAAAATTCTTTCGACGGATGGATAAAAATAGGTCCAACAATCTTGTCGACATAATCCCAAGCTTCTTTCACTGCGAAATCTTCGGAATTTGAAGGGGTACTGTATAGAGTTCCTTTCTTATAATAAATAAATGTGCTATCCGAAAATTTTACTCGCCATATCTCAGATGGAGAAGAAACAGATCTTTCTTCTCCTCCCATTTGTAGCAAATACTCTTTGATTTTTTCTGCTTTTTCATTTTCTGAAATTACCCACTTGCGGTCTCTCATTTTGTTTTTCACCTAAGTTTGTTCGTGAACATAATTCAAAATTTATTTATATTACGTTTTTAATATACTCTAAAAAACCGAATTTTGTCAAATTTTATTTAAAAAAACCGGCTATAACTGATGTCGACACCAGGGAGAGGGGGTCATTTTTATTTGACCATATACAAAGCTCCAAGTACTATTTCTTGACCCTACCTGTAATTGTTTATTTGTGCATAATCACTTACTAAAAAATAATTAACACCACCTATTATTGTAACATACTGAGAATATATGAATTAAACTATGTTTATATAAGGTAAAATTGGATAGTTAGGAGAAAGTAAGGACTTTAAATCTTGATTATCAAAGGCGTCAGCGAAGAGGATAGCCATACATGTTTTTATTTGAAGTGAGAAATTGCGATTCGTATTTGCATAAAATGCTAGTTAACCTGAGGAGGGCTGATGTGATATGGAAAAATGGTTTGCAATCCCTATCATTATTTTATGGTGGCTTCTGACGCTTCCCACTCCGATCAATCCTTTTCCCACTAATAATACTGAAGAGGTTAGCATTACTCTGGAATTGGACTGGGAAATGAGCCATGCATATCTTGGTTCTCCAAGTTATCGGGTATATCTGTGGGAAAGTGGAAAACCTTCTAAGCTTGTCGGTGAAACCAAGAACACAAATTTCAAGCCAGGAACGCTCGAATACAACACGTGGTATTCCTGGAAAGTAGAAGCAGTTGACGGTAAAAAGAAAAAGTTCGGTGAAACTTGGAACTTCAAAACTTTGAGCCAACCGAGAATTATAAAGCATAAATTATTGAATCTTGGCAATGACCTAATAGTTCGAGACATGAAAGCCACTCCAGATGGAGGGTTTATTTTAGTAGGCGATGCGGTATTTGAAAACGATAGCAGAGATATATTTGTCGCAAAAATCAATCGCTCACTGGAGATTGAATGGAAAACCATAATCAATGAACCATTGGCTAATGATTTCGCTTTTAGTGTACTGGTTAAAAATTCAAGGTACATTTTAGTTGGATGCAAGGTAATTCAAGGCAAAAAAGATGCCATTTTAATTGAGATCGATAGAAATGGAAACTTAGTTAAAAAGCAGGTCTTTGAAGGCAAAAATTCAGACTGCTTTACTTCTATTGCTAATACAAAAGATGGAGGATACGCAGTAGCAGGCTGGACATATTCGAACCTGAATAATCTTTCGGATGAAGATAAAAGAAAGATCTGGGTTATCAAGTTTGATGCTTATGGAAACATCCAATGGCAAAGACTGTACGGCGACCACTGGGCAAATAGCGCTAAGTATATCGAACAAACAAAAGATGGAGGCTTCATAATCACCGGATGGATCAATTACGACAAAGAAGCTGAGTTTGGCGGCAATGATGATATCTATATTCTCAAAACAGACAAAAACGGAAACCCCATTTGGGAATACAAAACCGGTGGAGAATATCAAGACACTGGAAATAAGGTTATACAAACTGATGATAGAGGCTTTTTAGTTCTAGCGACCACATCACAACTTAAAAACAACAAGCTTAGTTTCAAAGTCTCAAAAGGTGTCTTATTAATAAAATTAAATAGTTATGGCAGAGAGTTCTGGAGAAAAACTTTCGAAGGAGAAGGTAATGTTGAAGCTCTTGACATTATAAAAGTCGAGAATAATAACTATGCATTCATTGGAAATACTACATCTGACTCAAATAGTAATAGTACTCAAAAATTGTGGCTTGTCAACATTGACGACTCTGGAAACATCAATTGGCAAAAAACAGAGGAAACAAGAAGTAATTTCTCTGGCACTTGCGTTCTCTATACTGGTAAAGGGGAGTATGTAATAACCGGATACAGCTTCGATGGTTTTGATTTACTTACTGACGCATGGATCAGGAAGTTAGGACCATATATATCTTACAAGTAAAAAGAACCATTTATTCATGTTTTTGGTTCTGAATCACGAACAAAATCCTAAAACAGATAAGTCACATAAAGAAAAAATGAGGACTGTCCCATTGTTGTATACTGTCCTCATTTTCTTATTCCGTCGCAGGCGCACGACGGTGACGAAGTCACACACGGCCTGGGCGAAGCCCAGCATAACCGCTGCGGAGCAGCGCACAGCCAGTTGCAACTTTTGTAAATATTGGTGTCTGTCCCTATCCTATTCCTATTTATTTTCCATTTTCAGAGAGGGTAATTTTATACATACCTTACTTTATAAGTTATCAATTTGATTTAAATAAGTGAAATATGTATAATAAAATTAACATTACAATTGGATGAAGGGGGGATAGAATGAGCGAAGGTCTTAATAATCCGATAGCAGATTCTATACTTAAGAAGAGAAAAAAAGAAAGACCGTTTGATATCAGAGGTGCGTATTTTAGAGATCAAACAGCCATAATACATTCAATGGGTTTTAGAAGGTTAAAAAACAAGACACAAGTGTTTTATTCTCCACAAAACGATCACATATGTACTAGAATTGAACATGTTCTTCATGTATCGACGATAGCCTCAAGTATCTGTAAAGGATTACATTTGAATATTGAATTAGCTCAAGCAATAGCGCTTGGTCATGATATTGGCCATGCACCATTTGGACATGCGGGAGAGGCAAAGTTGGATGAACTAATGATCCAACATAATGCTGGACATTTTTATCATGAAGTGAATAGCTTGCGTGTTCTAGATTATCTAGATAATTATGGTAAGGGGTTAAATCTTACCTATGCTGTAAGAGATGGAATAATTTCTCATTGTGGAGAGAATTTTGAGCAATATGTTGAGATTTGTTCTGAAAAGAAAAAACTTGGACAAATAGAAAATAGAAATACTAATCCAGTAACATATGAAGGAGCTGTCGTTCGTTTGGCTGATAAGATAGCATATCTAGGTAGAGATATTGAAGATGCTATTGTGGCTGGATTGATCAAAGATAGTGATGTTCCTAAAAAGGTAAGAACCCTTTTAGGGAAAAAGAATGGAGAAATAATTGATACTTTGGTAAAAGATGTGATTGAACATTCTAGAGTTAAAGGCAAGATAGGTCTTTCATCTGAAAAATATGAATTGATGGTAAAGTTAAAAGACTTTAACTACAAATGCATATATAAACATCCTAGAACCATAAAAATGAATCAAGAAGCTCAAAACATCATAGAAGAATTATTCAATGGTTTATTGGAAAAGATTAAATTGTATGGATTACAAACAGACTGCTATGATAAAGATAAAAATCTCGCAGTAAAAACATTTGGAAGGTTTATACTAAAACGTATTAATTTGTATAGGGAAGAACTTAAGAAGTTGCAACTTTCAGTTCCTAGTGAATCTTTCATGGTAAGAGTTTTAACTGATTATATATCTGGAATGACTGATAGTTATGTAATAAAACAGCTTAGGTTATTAAAACCAGAACTTAAGGCAGATATCGCTCCTATATTCTAATTCACAATAGTGACTAAGCCGTACAGGTAAAAAAGTAACAGGTGTTTTAATAGCTTTACCTCAGCAATTTTGTTTAACCATATAAATTATGGTAACGATTAATTTATTCATCGCTTTTTGAGTGGTTTCAATATCTTTGATATGAGTTCGGTGAGTTCGCTTTTATAGAATATACACGTAATTGCTAGTACACCGATAATATATAGTGGAAGTCCAAACCACAAGTAAGTCATTCTCGTGGTAATAAAGAAAACCGCAAGGAATAAAACAAGATAGATTATCTCTTTAAAGCTTGTTTGTGCTCCTCTGAAATCCTTTGATGAGTAAAAGAACCAGAAATAGAAAGCAACGGTTGTTGCCAATGCTATAGTTATATTTGACTTGTTGACAAGGACTGCTACCAAATTAAGCGAAAAAGAAACAGCTGCCATTCCAATGACCGTAAAGAAATACTTTTTTTCAACTTTTTGAGCTTTGTAAAGATTTACGTAGATAGCATTGATCACAGCAATTGCTGGAAATCCTGCAAAAAGAATAGCTATAACACCCAAGGAAGGAGAATAATTTGGAAGATATGACCGAACAACAATATCAAAGAAGAAATAAGTCACAGAGGACAAAGCTCCGAGAATCATCAAATATGTTTTAAGTTTATTGATAAGTTCCTGATTATCTTTCTCGCGAACAAGCATAGGATAAAAAGTCATAGCAACAGAAGAAATAAGAATCATAACCATACCCATCATTGATACCGCGAAAGAATAATAGGAAAAATCTTCAGTAGTCAATAGAAACTTTACAAACCACCTATCCATTGAATAAAAAAACATACTGGACAGATTACCTATCATAATAAATATTCCAACACTAATATTCGAGAAATTATTCTTGGACAAAACAGGAGAATTTCCCACGTTCTTAAACTGTTTAACTTGTCGAAATAGTAACACAGAAAAAATCATATACGGAACAATTACCGAAGCGGCAATGAAAAATGCAGCACTTTTTTCTCTGACCAAAAAGATAAGAATTAAGGTTGATGTCAAAAGCAAAACAGGTCTTAGTGAATTTATCTTTGCATATGAACTGAAATCACCAGTTGCCTGGTATAAAAATTTGTAGAACGTAATAAGATTTATTGGCAAAATAGAAAGCGAAACTGATATGAGCAGAGGTTGATCAACCAAGTAAGCTAAAATAACCCAAATAACTGTGATAAGACTTTGAAAGCTTAACAAAAACAACCATTCCGATTTCAGGTCACTCTTGGGAATCTCGTTAGGTCTGATCCCACCATATTTTATATAAATCCCGTCAATAAATCCAAAATGAAGAATACCAACATAGCCCACATAAAGACCAAAAGTTTTATATATAGCGTACTGCTCAATTCCCAAGAATTTTGGAATAAGAAATCCATTAATTATCCCTACAACTAGAACTAGGAAATTTGAACTAAAGACTTTGAAGAGGTCGAAAACTACATTGGACACTAACGTGAACTCCTTTCAACACTTCCTCTTCGTTTCAAGTAATTCTTCTCATAAAACTCCAAATATTCTCCTGATATAACTCTTTCCATCCATTGTTGATTTTCTAAATACCACTGAATGGTCATTACAATTCCTTCATCAAACATTATTTCAGGTTTCCAGCCAAGCCCATCTTTGATCTTTGTTGGATCAATTCCATATCTTCTATCATGTCCGGGTCTATCTTTTACGTGAGTGATAAGTTCTTCACTTATCTCTTTATCTCCGGTTTCCTCTCGAAGGATTTTGATGATTTTCTTCACTATATAAATATTTTCTTTCTCATTATGTCCACCAATATTGTAAACTTCTCCGATTCTTCCTTTTTCAAAGACCATATCTATTGCCCTGCAGTGATCTTCAACATAGAGCCAGTCTCGTATTTGTTTACCGTCTCCGTAGACTGGTAGTGGCTTGTGATTAAGTGCATTGTATATCATAAGTGGAATCAGCTTCTCTGGGAACTGGTATGGTCCGTAATTATTGGAACACCTGGTTATATTTATAGGCATTCCATAAGTATCATGATATGCTTTGACAATTAAATCTGCTGAAGCTTTTGAAGCTGAGTACGGACTATGAGGATCCAATGGAGTTTCTTCTGTAAAATAACCGGTCGGTCCTAAAGAGCCATAGACTTCGTCGGTGGAAACTTGTAAGAATTTCTTATCTTGTTGCCAGTTGCCAGTTGATAGTTGCCAGTGTTTTTTTGCAACATCTAATAGATTCTGTGTACCCAATATGTTTGTTTTTAAGAAAATCTGGGGATCATGGATTGATCTATCCACATGAGATTCAGCTGCGAAATTGATTACACCATCGATTTTATATTCTTCAAAGATGGCATTAACGAGGTCAGAGTCGCATATGTCGCCTTTAATAAATATAAAGTTGTCAGTTGTAAGTTGATAGTTGTTAGTTTTGTTTTGTTGCTGGTTGCTAGTTGTTAGTTGCTGGCCATAAAAAAATGGTTCTGGCTTTGTATCACCGAGTATATCTTTCAAGTTTTCGAGATTGCCAGCATATGTAAGTTTGTCCAGTCCAATTATTTTTCTATCTTGATACTTCTTGAGATAGTACTTTACAAAATTAGTTCCAATAAATCCCGCACAACCTGTTACGAGAATGGTCATTTAGTTATCCCCCCCAGTGAATCAAAGTTGACAGTTTATAGTTGCTAGTTGATAGTTTATCTTAGATCGTGATTTTTTCTCAGTGATGCAATTGTTCCATTTATCATTTTCATTAGTTCTTCTAGCTTATTTCCAATACTAATGGTGGTTTCTTCATCAATATATTTTAATTCTTTTGCCACTTCTAGTTGAGTAATTACTTCCCCTAAGGAACCGCGAGCTAAATGGAGAAACTGCAGGAACTCTTTCTTGTATTGTCTTAATGCACCTTCAGCTATATTTGATGGAACAGAAACCATAGCTCTTTGTATTTGAGAACTTAAGCCAAATGTCTCATTCTTAGGGAATTTTTCGGTAATCGCATATATTGTTTTAGTTAGCTCAATTCTTTTTTCCAAATCTGTAGATCTCTAAAATCTCCCACTGATTATCCTCCAACATCTACTAATACAATCTCTATCGTTTGTCAACTATCAACAATCTTCTAACAACTTCTATCTATCTATTTTATCTAACAACTACCAACTATCATCTATCAACTAATTCATACTGCTCCAGTCTCCTTCAAAAACCTATCCACTGCATTTTTCCAATCTGGCATTTCGATATTTACTGTTTCTTTCAAACCAAAATTACTAAGCTTTGAATATTTTGGTCTTTTAGCAGGAAAATCAAAATCTTTCTGCTTTGCAGGAAGCAGTTTCCCGTGCCATCCAATCTTTTCTAATATATAGCTTGCGTATTCATATCTTGAACATTCGCCTTCATTAGAAATATGATATAACCCATAAGCACGCTTATTTATAATGGTCCATGTTGCCTGTGCGAGATCTACTGTATATGTCGGGACCGATATTTCATCAGTTACTATTTTAAGTTCTCCATTTTTTTGCGCCCATTCCAAAACTTTTTTAGCAAAGTTAATGTTTCCCGCACCAAATACCCAACTTGTTCGGATAAGTATAAACTTTCCTCCTGTTTGTACTAGCAGCTTTTCCCCTAAAAATTTACTTTCACCGTACCGTGATAATGGGTTTGGGAGATCAAATATAGTGTAGGGCTCCTTTTTATTACCATCGAATACATAATCAGTTGAATAGTGTACGAGAATAGCATTTAACTCATTTGCCACAATCGCAAGATTTCTTACCCCAACCCCATTTATTGTATACGCTTTTTCCCATTCAACTTCAGCTTTGTCAACAGCATTGTAAGCAGCACAGTTAATTATTACGTCAGGTTTGATGTCTGTTGCCAGCTTTCGAATTGATTGGAGGTCGGTAATGTCTAAGTGTAATAGTTGTTGGTCGCCAGTTGATAGTTGCTGATTGTTAGAACGTTGCTCGCCGCTGGCTGCTTGCTGTGTGCCGCCCGCTGTAATAAAATCAGTCGCAACACAATCGATTCCTTCTCTATCAAAGAGCTTCTGAAAATCTTTTCCAAGCTGTCCGTTGGCACCAGTAATTAGAATTCGCATGGAATCACTCCTTAGTTGCTGGTTGACAGTTGCTAGTTGTCAATAAGATCTCTTAACTGTTGTTAGTTGTTGGTTGATAGTTGTCAGTTTTCAGGTATAAAGACAAATTGAATTTATTCTATCAAAAGATCTCTTTATTTCTAACAACCTTCAAACAAATATTATTTAACGTCTTTTTCTAACAACCATCAACTAATAACTATCAACTTTCTTCAAATCTCTAAGCCTTGGCAATTTCCTATCTTTTTCCGAAAGGATTGGTTCTGTAATTCCATATTCTTCAAGTGGCCATTCTATACCAATATCCGGATCGTTCCAGATTAAACCAGCATCGTATTCAGGATAATAATAATCTGTACATTTATATAAGAAATCTGCTTCTTCCGAAAGTACCAGAAAACCATGAGCAAATCTTTCAGGAACATAAAACATTCTTTTATTCTCTTCTGAGAGAATAACACCAAACCATTTTCCAAAAGTTTTAGAGTTTTTTCTCAAATCAACAGCAACATCATATACTATTCCTCTAATAACTCTAACCAATTTTCCCTGAGGATGCTTTGCTTGAAAATGCAAACCTCTCAAAACCCCTTTTCTTGAATGAGAGTGGTTGTCCTGAACAAATTCCATATTTAAACCGATTTCTTCAAATTCTTTCTTGTTGTATGATTCCATAAAAAATCCCCTATGATCTCCAAAAACAGCCGGTTCAATAATATATAAATCGGGAATGGGTGTTGAAATGAGTTTGAATTTTGACAACGCTATCGCTCCTTTCTGGTTATCGGTTCCTAGTTCTTTGTTCCTGGCAGGGTACCTTTTAGTGAAGTAATAAGAGCATTTAAGTCTCTTGCCAAAATCTCACAAGATCCTAGTAATTCTTTACAAACTGCAGCATTAAGAAGCGTAGTTTCACGTGCTAACTCGATTTGTGTAATAAGTTCATACAATGAACCTCTGGCAAGGTATATGAAATGGATGAACTCTTTCTTATGCTGTCTTCCACGTCTTTTTTGAATTGTCTCAACAAAGTTGCTTGCTTCAAGTAGACTATCACGAATTCTGGTATCAAGCCATGCCATATGTTAGCCAAACAGTTCAACTTTAGGTTTTCGCATCTTAATTATATGGGAGCTCCTTGCTCTAAAAACCCAAGCAGAAAACAGGGGTGTAACCCTATTTGTTGCTGAAATTCCAACCCACCAAGCAAAGATGAAGATAGTCATTGACAACAGTGATAAAAATGAAGGATCGAGAATCATTCTTTGTAGCGATATGGATATGGCAGAGTATGAAATACTCGATCATTACAGTAAAAGAGAGACTGTCAAAGAATACTTCAAATAGACAAAAGGTATTCTAGATTTGAAAACACGGGTCTATTCACAATGCTCTACCGAAAAACACAGTGAAATAGCGGTTCTTTATTTCACAGCCATGATGATAGCGAGATACAATATGAATGTCAAAGACCGAATTAGATTCGGGCAATTCATTGAACAACAGGTAGAACAACATTATCTAGAAATAGCATTCTTTGGCGTATTTACCTTATTTGTCCGTAATCCTAAGGCGTTCTTTAGTTCCCTTTCTGGGTTACTTAGTTTACCGCGTAGTTTGGGATACAGCTATATTTCGCTAACATCACGTAACCAAAGTTCTAATAATTCTAATTCTTCAATAGGAACGATTTTTTCTTTATAGAGCTTTTCGTAAGCTGACAATAAGTTATCGTTTATCGTTTTAGACGAGCTAATTCCTTTAGACACAATTTCCACTATCTTACCAGCATTTAGATAAACAGGGATTTCAGATTCAAAATCTTTTAGGTAGTTGTGGACATTTCTTTCTTGGTATACAGTTGCTTGACAAAAGCCGAGAGTATATCCTTTCGTCCACATAATTGGTTGGGCTACAAATCCTCGCAGAATATCGGTAAATCGAAAAGAAACATATGCAGGTAGATACAAGAGAGGAAAAAGTTCTGCTCTGAACGCAGTATTTTGTGAGTTAAAAGGGCAAATAGATCCGGATTTTAAAACTATTGGGGGTTCTTTCTTGAAAATGATTTTAGAGTTATTGGTCAGCCTATATATTGCATCAACATCAGGATCATTGTCTGCTAAACCTTGCCAGACACCTATCTTATGTTTCTCAATTTTTAAGTCGGCTTTCTCGATTTTGGAAGTAGGAGAAGTTATAAGTTCAAGATCAAACCCCCGAGGCCAAACAGATTTTTCAGTAAAGTAGCTGTACACATTTTTGAAACCTGTTTCACAAACAGTTAAAAATCTTCCTTCGAATTCTGGAAAGCAGTAGTTCGGATATGGTATATTATCATCATCTGTGTCAATAATTATAGATGCGCCAGCCTTCATTGCAACTAAGTAACCTATCATTTTTCTAGAATAATGGTTCCAAGGCAACCTTTTGAGAATATTTAGACCAAGTTGTTTTTGTCTATTGGGAGAGTAATAGTCTACACCATCAAAATTCCAATCGTTTGGTGTTTTCGTATCTCCAATAACAATAACTTTTGCTTTAGTAGAAGCAAAAGTTTTTATTGCTTCTGATGGGGGGAAAATCGTTGTGATTACTATATATTGGTTCATTTATTCACCTCCTAGTAAAAAAGTTTTCAAGGCTGTGTTCAAAAGTTCTGTAAGTTCTTTGGCTCTTACACTTGTAAGGTGCATTTTGCTGAAATTCCTTAAAGAATCATAATATGAAGGGCCATTATTAAGTCCTTCTAAAACTAAGTCCCTAAATTCATTGTACGAGTTGGGAATCTGACAAACCTTGTTCACTCCACAAAAAGCAAAATCTTTATTTCGGGGATATCGACCAACCATGAAGCAATAACTCACAGCACTTTCAAAAAAACGGGGCGTTACGGGATTGAAACCGCCAGTATTCCTTGAATTATCCATTCCAGGAGATGAAACTAAACTTACTTTACACTGTGATAGCAGTTTCATATAGCTCTTTCGATCATTAAAACTGCCCATTAATCCATTTCGAGTTGACTGATAATGCAAAACACCGTTTATATTTTTCTGAAACACGTACTCTATTTTTGGAAATTCTTCGGTTAACTTTAGCGCCCATTCATGAAGAAGCGGATTTTTTCGTCCTATTTGAATTATATCTATAGACTTCGATGGGGCGTCATTAGTGAACCATTTGTCTGAAACCGAAAGAGGAAGATATAGCAATTCTGGATGTTTGCCACCAAGCTCATGATATATACCCTGCAGGAAATCTATTACTTCAAAAGACGTAAGAATAATTATTTTGGCCGAAGAGTAGTTTCTTAAAAAAAACTTTATATGATGTTTCCAAAAATCTATGATGATAGGAATTACAGTTTTCTGTCTGTCCATTGCGAAATATCTTCCTTGTAAAGGCGACATCAAGAAAACTAAACTCATGCTTGATTTTAAATTCTGATGTAGTCTCCAAAGATAGTTAGTAGGCAAATATCGATTAAAAACATATTTTGAAAACCTATCTTTAAAAGGTGAGAGAGGCTTTAAGGATGCTCCAAATTCTCTCGAAAAAATATCTTCCCATTCATACACAACTTGCCAGAAATGCCAAGTTTCAAAATTTCTTCTTGTTAGGATATTAGAGATTTTCATTATTATGTTTCACTCCCTAAACACATATTTATTATTCCCAGATCCATTTCATTAGCATTTATTATTATGATAAATTTGCTTTGTTTGAATGAACATACTTTAATTTTCTTGAAATTATTTTTTGCTGAGAGGAATATCATCAAACACAACAAGTGGAGATTCCCATATCCAAAACTAAGCTGCTAAGACTTCTGAACTTATATAAAGAAGTTTTTCCGCGTCTGAACACAAAACACTACTACTCAATTACGTCAAAGGGCTTGCTATATATTATTTCAAGAGCCCCAGTTCCATAGATAGGAAGATGGAACATTCTCAATTATCCCTTTCCTGATTATTTTAAAGGACCACAAAAGCTACCACCAAAGAACTGACAGGCAATAAGTTAGGCTTCATTCGGAGCTTTTTCTCAAACAACGAGTATGAGCCCAAATACATAATATCTAACAAGACTGTTATTCAGAGATATGGCTTAAGATAGAGAACCTTGGCAAATACTGTCTTACATGGCGGAGAAGATAGTGAGTCAATATAACAACTCTTTATTTCACAGCCATTATGATAGCGAAATACTAATAAATATCAAAGACCGGATTTGACTTATATCTTGATATTATTGGTTTTGTTGTGATTTGCAAGGAACCACTTTATAGTATCGTTCAATCCTTTCTCAAAATTTGTATTAGCTTCAAATCCAAACTCTTTCTTTGCTTTTGTAGTATCTAGCATCCTTCTTGGTTGTCCGTTCGGTTTTGTTGTATCCCAAACTATTTTTCCTTCATAACCAACTAGTTCTTTGATTTTGTTTGCCAAATCTCGTATAGATATTTCAAATCCTGCTCCAAGGTTTACAGGATCGGGTTTATTATACCTTTCAGTTGCTAGAATTATTCCTTCTGCAGCATCTTCTACATAAAGGAATTCTCTGGTTGGAGAGCCATCACCCCAGAGAATCACTTCTTTGTCTCCTTTTTCCTTTGCTTCAACAAATTTTCTTATCATTGCCGGGATAACATGGGATGTCTCAAGATCGAAATTATCTCCTGGACCATACAAATTCACTGGAAGAAGATATATTCCATTAAATCCATATTCTTGTCTGTATGCCTGAAGTTGAACAAGAAGCATTTTCTTTGCAATGCCATAAGGAGCGTTGGTTTCTTCTGGATAACCGTTCCATAAATCCTCCTCTTTGAAGGGAACGGGAGTAAATTTGGGATAGGCACAAATGGTGCCTATTTGTACAAACTTTTCAATGCTATATCTTCTAGCGTATTCTATAAGCTGTATACCCATTATTGCGTTATCATAGAAAAATTTTCCGGGATGAGCTCTGTTTGCGCCAATTCCACCAACAACTGCTGCAAGATGTATTACAATATCTGGTTTGAATTCTTCATACATTCGGACTATATCCTCAAGTTTTGTGAGATCATATTCGGGGTATTCTGGAACAAAGACTTTTTCACATTTTCTTTCTTCTTTTAGTTTTCTCACAAGGTGTTTTCCTAAGAAGCCATTTCCACCAGTTACAACGATTCGCTTAGTACTTAAATCCATCATTTTCGCGCCTCCCATATTAAATTCGAAATATCATTAGGAACTCTTTTGTCTGCGGCAACATTGGCTAACTTAACGGGCATTCCGCTCACCAATGAATTCAGTAATTTATCTAAAGAAACAGACTGAATTCCCAGGGTCTTTAAATACTCGACTGTGGTAATATCTTCTGGTATGTTTTTGCGATCCAGAACTACCATCGCTTTTCCAGCGATAAGGCTTTCCGCTACAGTGGACCAACCTGCTTTGGTTATAACATAATCAGCTGCCATAACAAAATTCTGTGATTCTGTTTCGTTTATAGGGATTGGATAGCAATTATTGGAAATCTTTGGAAAACTCGATGGGACGATGAAAGCGGTTTTTCCGTTTTTGTCAAAGAACTTTTTGAAATCATTGCTGTATTCAACAGACATTCCCATTCCGAAATATACGATGTTGTCATAATTTTTGAGCAAGTACTTTCTTATTTCTAAAGCTTTCTCTTCGTTGAAATCTCTACAGTAAAATCCTCTTTTTGTATAAGGAGATAGATCTATTTTCTCTTGAAAAGGCATCAATTGTATAAAATAATCTGCCAAGCTATACATCTGTCTTAACTGAGTTTGTTCTTTTCTTAAAATACCCTCGTACATTTTTACCCATGTAAAGTTTGTAAGTAAAAGGCTTCTAATTCCCAGGGTATTGGCAACAACAAAAGCATGAGGAACACAATCTGAAACAATAAACTGAGTTTCGAATTCTTTTAGAATGGTTACTTCGTTTGTTGTGACCTCATTGATGTGTGCCAGATAATAGCTCAAGTTAGCTTTCATCTTTTCTATGTCGGGTTCATCGAAACTTTTAAGATGAAGACCGATATCAAGTATGTTCACTTTTCCAAAGACCCGATCTTTAAAATTGGATAAGCTTTTAATTATAAAGTTCAACTGCTTTTTTTGACTTAAGAATAATATCTCTATGTTAGAATCTTCCTCGAGTATTTTACGAGCTAACGCAATAATGCGAGTCGCGTGGCCAAAGCCATGTCCAGTAACGTACCATGCAACCTTAACCTTTAAAGTTGCTTTTGTGTAATTCATACTTTGCAAGCCTCAGATCAGATTCAACCATTATTTTAACCAGTTCTTCGAAGGTTATAGTTGGTTCCCAACCAAGTTTTTGCTTTGCTTTAGTTGGATCTCCAAGGAGCAACTCAACTTCAGTAGGTCTAAAATATCTTGGATCGACTTCTACCAAAATTTCATCTGTTCCTTTTTTTATTCCTTTTTCATCTACACCTTTTCCATGCCATTCAATATCTATCCCCACATGTTTGAAAGCCAATTCGACAAATTCTCTGACGCTATGTGTCTCGCCAGTAGCAATAACAAAGTCTTCAGGTTCATCTTGCTGAAGCATCATCCACATGGCTTTCACATAATCAGGAGCATATCCCCAGTCTCTTTTAGCATCGAGATTACCAAGATACAGCTTTTTTTGAAGGCCAACAGCTATTCTTCCAGCTGCTCTGGTTATTTTTCTTGTAACGAATGTCTCACCTCTGCGTGGAGATTCATGATTAAAAAGAATACCATTGCAAGCGAAAATACCGTAGGCTTCACGGTAGTTAACAGTTATCCAATAAGCGTAGAGCTTAGCTGCAGCGTAGGGACTTCTTGGATAGAAAGATGTTGTTTCTTTCTGGGGAATTTCTTGAACTTTTCCAAAAAGTTCGCTGGTTGATGCTTGATAGAATTTAGTTTTCTTCTCAAGGCCAAGTAACCTTATGGCTTCTAGAAGTCTAAGAGTTCCTAAAGCATCTGAATTTGCTGTGTATTCTGCTGTTTCAAATGAGACTTTCACATGGCTCTGAGCGGCGAGATTGTATATTTCATCTGGTTGGATTTCTTGAAGTAAGCGTATAAGGTTTGTTGAATCTGTCATATCTCCATAGTGCAAAAAGAGATTGACATCTCTTTCGTGAGGATCTTTGTATAAATGATCTATTCGTTTTGTATTGAAACCGCTGGAACGGCGAATTACTCCATGAACTTCATAGCCTTTTTTAAGTAGAAGTTCTGCTAAATATGAACCGTCTTGACCGGTAATGCCCGTGATTAAGGTTTTCAACAAAATAACCCCTCCTTATTTAGTAACATTGATATGAAAATATTTCAAAGTATCCAAATTCTAGCTGCTATTTAATGGTTTCTTAAAAACGTTCTCGTAAACTCTTCGGGCTATTGAATTTAGGGTTTACGCCAAGCAGCCAAACCAGCGACTGTATCATTATTTTCATTTCTTACAACATACCGGATGTGTTCCAGCTTGTAATTTCCTTTGAGAATATTATTCGTTCTTCTTATCTCCCAGCGCTTTTTGTATCTTTCTGCGTGTACTTGCTTCATTGATTCAACGAAATATAAATCGGTAATAGATGTGGTGATTCTTTTGAATTTGGGCATAAATACCTCCTAGCAGATTGGCAGTTTTGCTGATTAGGCATTTAACTATATCCGTCATCTGCTATGCTCTTTTTAGTCTTCATGGTTTTTATCAGTGAATTTATCCTTATAGTAAGTATTTCGTATTCATATTGAACTGCCTTTATCTTCTCAGGATCTCCCATACCAATTGAACCACAAACTTTTAGCTGAGTAATAATCTCGTACAATGAACCGCGTGCCTGGTCAAGGAAATGTGCAAAGTCTTTTTTGGTACCTTTCCCTGATCCTTCAACGATGTATGAGGAAATAGAAACGGCAGCTCTCTGTAACTGTAAAGTTAACCCGTATTGTTTGCTCTTGAGAAACTCATGCGTTATTTCATAGACTTTCACTACCAAAGCCACTGAACTCTTCCACACTTCAAGATCTCTGAACCTTAATTTTGACATTATTTCTCATCCTTTCAAGGTCTTCAATGTGAATTTGCTATTCCACACTGCTTGTACACAAACATACTAATTCAGCCAACTTACGAACCTGTTATTTCATATTGTTCTTTCCCACCAATACGCTAATTCAGCCAATCTGCAAAGCTACTACTTTGCTACATCATCATCCATTTTCCGCTATATCCATCAAATACTTCCCATACTCTGTCTTCATGAGCGGCTCAGCCAATTTAATCAGCTGTTCCCTGTCAATAAACCCTTTTCTATAAGCAATTTCTTCTATACAAGAGATGTAAAAACCTTGTCTTTTTTGAATTGTCTCAACAAAGTTGCTTGCTTCAAGTAACCCATCATGGGTTCCGGTGTCAAGCCAGGCCATTCCGCGACCAAACAGTTCGACTTTAAGCTTTCCCATCTTCAAGTATTCTTTGTTTAAATCGGTTATCTCAAGTTCGCCGCGTGCGGAAGGTTTTAAATTCTTTGCTAATTCAACGACCTGGTTATCATAAAAGTACAAACCAGGTACAGCATAATGAGATTTTGGATATTTAGGTTTCTCCTCAAGAGATATTACATTCCCATTTTCATCGAATTCCACTACACCAAAAGCTTGAGGATTTTTGACGTAATATCCGAAAATAACAGCTCCTTCCTCTAAAGAAGCTGCTTTTTTCAACATTCCAGTTAACCCTTGGCCATAGAAAATATTATCTCCTAAAATAAGGCATACTTTATCATTTCCAATGAATTCCTCACCAACAATAAAAGCATCTGCAAGTCCCCTGGGTTTACCTTGAACAGCGTACGAAAAGTTCAATCCAATATGTGAACCATCTCCTAGAAGATTCTTGAATAAATCGATATGTTCAGGAGTAGAAATAATAAGAATATCCCTTATCCCAGCTAACATGAGAATTGATAAAGGGTAATAAATCATAGGTTTGTCATAAATAGGAAGAAGTTGCTTGGAAATTGATTTTGTTATCGGATACAATCTTGTACCAGAACCTCCGGCTAGAATAATACCTTTCATATACACCACCCACTATATATGATTTCTTGCTGTCAAAGCTCTTTCAACATAGAGCTGAGATAAGCCAATTCCCAATATTACCCAGAAGTACCCAAGAGAAGTAAATGCTAGGAAACCAGCATTCCGTGGATCATGAATAATAAAGTCACCGAAGAAAGAACTAGCTGCGAATCCTAAAATCGATGCATAGTAAATATTTTTAATAAAAGTATCCCGCATGATTTTTCCTTTCTGTAAAAACCATATTAATAAGCCAACGAATACAAAAAGACCTAATATTCCAGAAGAATTCATAATATCCAAATATTGATTATGAGAAGATCCTATTCGTACCAATCCCCTTTTGGTGTTCTCATAAACATTGCTTATAAGATAATAATTACCTACACCAATACCCTCAAAGATCTTGGTAGGGTTGTTTTTATAAATACTTAGTACATCTTTCCATATGTAAAATCTACTAAAAAGATATACGCCAGGGTTATTCACCGAAAATGCTTTTGATATCATCAGGAATAATTGTCCACCTGTGATAAAATGCACGATTAAAATTAAAAGCAAAATGATATAGAAAAGTTTTATTTTGACGCGGAACTTTGACATTAATGCGAGAACCAGCGATCCAACACCCCAGTTGATCCAAGCGCTTCTGCTGAATGTTGCAAAAACTCCAAAAGAATTAGTAAACAATGCCAAGCTTAAAACAAGAAGTATACCTTTCGATTTTTTTTCTATTCGTTTGTGAATTATTATTGCTTCGATTATTATCAAACTTAACGCCAGAAAATTGCCCAACCGAGAAGCACCTACTGAACTAGATGAGGTTCCTTTGAGGACTAATCTGGAAAAGAACCCTAATTTGTAATCAGTCAAAGCAATAATAGTCTCGGAAAACGAAACAGCAATGATAATGTAGAAAACCATATTTCTCAAAGCCAAATACATTGCTAAATCGAATTTATTAAACGTTTCAATAAGTATGGCTTGAACAGAATAAATAGTAATAAACGGAAGAGAAATTAAAAATAACCCTGCAAGGTTAAAGAAAAGTGCTTGAGGTTCAAAGGTTATTAACTCTAAATTTAGAAAAATACTTACCAAATAAGTAGAAAATAAAACAACAAAAAACGTGGTAAGTTTTTTGTTGAAGTATATTTTCCTAAAAACGAGGTACCAGAAAAAAACTATAATTAAAAGTAGCTCACCTAATCTGATGTTTTTCATTCCCGGAATAAAGTTGTAACCGTTTACTAGCCCTAGAAGAACCAGAGTACTTCCAAGCACCATTTCCTCCCATGTCTTTCGTTTAATAATTAAGAAGGTTATAAACGAAATAGCTATGAAGGCCTTCAATAGATCATTTTGTATAATATCACTCATGATGCTTTTGACTCCTTACTGATAAATTGCCCAAAATATAGAAATATATAAAAGCAAAAATAGACAAAGTCTCAATCAAAAAAGCAAGAATAATTCCCTTAAATCCTATCTCAGCTAATCCTTTTTTGTTAGATTTCCTAACTATTATGAATGCAATTGAAAACAAATATAAAATCAAAGCAATAGAGGTCAATGGTACATTTTTAAAGACCAGTAAGAAAATAGGTATCAAAATAATATCTAGTGCAATTACAAATCTACTCCTAGTTCTTATATTTTTTATTCTAAGGAAGCCAAATTTTTTTGATCTAAGTCTAGAATATTCAAATGGATGATTATACTGAAGAAGAGGGTCAAAAAAACTCTTTTTAGCTATTTTGATTGGTTGAAGAAATGATCTTGTATGAGAGGGATGATATACAATGACATTTTCAATATATTCGATCTTATAGCCAAGAGAAAGTATTCTCAAAGCCAAATCAGCGTCTTCATAGTGATAAATTCTATGTTTAGAATTGAAGTATTCTTCTGAAAATCCTCCAACTTCTTTGAAAATCTCGTTTCTTACAAAAAGGTTGCATGCAGGATAGCCGCTTTTACCATTATGTCTCATATAATGATGAAAAGGCGATAAAGCATCTTCATCTCTCGGAATAGTTTTCCCGACAATAGCCGCAATATCTGGCGAAAATTCAAAAAAATTTACAGCAGCATCTAACCAGTTTTCAGATGGGATTGTGTCATCGTCTAAAAAAGCTAGTAATTCACCTTTTGCATGCCTAGCCCCTAGATTTCTAGCATAAGCTGGTCCTTTTTGGTTTGTGTTATTAATTAATGTTAAGTTATCCTTGTTTATAAATTCGCTCAATCCGATAGTAATATCAACACTAGGATTATCATTGACAACAACAACTTCAAAGTTTTTATATGAATTCTTATAGAGAGCTTGAAGACAGTTCAATAATGCGCTTCTTCCTATGGTTGGTATAATTACGCTGACTTTAATAGAAATCTTCCTCCTTTCGTAATACAAAGCTTCACACAAACTCCTTTTGGTTGAAGGCCGAAAATAGTACTAAGCTAGTAAGTGCCAAGCTTGAGTTTCGGTTAAATATTAACTCAAGTTACGCATTTTGAATTGGCAAAGAACTCAAAAGCACTTGATTGAACAAAATAACCTGCTTCATTTTTTTGTAACCCAAAGATAGTAATTAAATCTGAGTTCTTCCAGGAAATTTTTAAGCCATATCTGGTCTTTGAAAGAACGATAGAACCTTGCTAGCATCCATATGGTAAAGGTAAGATGCACTAATTCAACATGCCTTTCCGTATTTCTCGTTAAAAAGACCTGAACCTTCATCTGTTTGGCTTCTTTGAAATAGGTCTCAATATAGCTCCCTTTTGAATAGTGATCAAGTATCTTCTGTTCAATCATGGATACGCCGCTGCAAAGGATTACTTTTACATTGTGTATCTAAGAATAGTGACAACCACAGAAGTTGTTCCTATTGTTTGTCTTCTCAATGGTCTTAGCGGCATCTTCATCCCTTTGAAAACAGCATCTATCACGGGGTTCAACCTACCGATGGCAGTATAGCCTAACTTGATGGCTTCAAAGAAAATCCAAAACAGAGTATTTCACCATACATGAGTAAGATAGTGTTTCTAAATAGGATTTTCCAGAGTATTTCAATGAACTGCTTTGTTAGATTCTCTTTTTTTGTATTGGTGTTTTTGTAGTAGGCTAAGAACAGGGCAGAGGAATAATTGAGAATGAATTTCTACTGTTCATTGCGGTCAAAGCGAACGTACTTAATAATATCCGGGAAAATCTGTGATATATTCGTGGTGGGCATGGAATTATCTTTTCGTGTGTTTTTGTCAATTACGAATATATGATGGTTCCATCCTTTTTCAATGACCTTGTTTTTTCTTCATTCTGTTAACTCGAAGTGCATAAGTTGAGTATCTAATTCATCTCGAATTAATTAAAGCTTCTGACACAATTCAGAATAAGATTTGAGAGAATTATAATTATTCTCTTGTATAGCTTTTCTTATGTAATTAACCATTTTCTCTCTCTCTGTGTCAGTGAGTTTCATTACTGAATCAAGCGCAGTGTTGATGGTCCTTGCAAGATTTTCCTTGTATAGCTCATCAACAACAAAAACATACTTGTTTACTATGTGCTTTGGTAAAATTTCTAAAGCCCCCATCATACTTGAAGTAACTGCGGGGGTTCCAGCGAAAAGTGCTTCAATAAATGCAAGCCCAAAGGAGTCATACGCTGTTGGAAAAACTGCTAAATCCATAGCCGCATAATATTTGTAAATATCATCTCCATATGCTGAAACCAGATACACACGTTTACTTATGTTGCTTCTTCTTAACCAATCATTTAGCCGCTTTTGGTTTTTCTTATTCAGCATGCCGACAATCAACACATAAATATTATTGTTATTCAACAATTCAATAGCTTTAATTATAAGATCAACATTTTTTCCACTTAAGCGATTAGCAACAGTTCCAATAACTACTGAATCAAAAGGTATAGGAAATTCCTTTGTTAATATATGTCTTGCTGTGTTTCGATATTCAAAATCAATCTTAATGTTTGGCAGAATGATTGGGTTGTAAATAACATCAATTTCGTCAATTCGATAATCATAAGTTCTAACTATTTCTTGTCTTATTAAATCGGAAACCGCAATTATTTTCTTCTTCTTTCTGAATGTTTTGAGGGTAAGGAACTCTAGCAATGTTGGAATTGGGTATAAATGACGTAGGACTCTTCTTATTCTCTTTCTTAGATATTTGCCTTTTTCTATTTCTCTGACCGCCATTGTATGAGCGCCATGTGCGACATATACTGATTTTCCTTTCGCGAATAAGTAATACCAATGAAACAAGTATAAATCAAATTTCGCGAATAGTAGATATGTTGAAAGCGAAAAATAAAATGAAATAGCCTCAACAAAGGGATTTCCCGTTATCATTGGTATCTTCTTAGGAATAATGTCTGGGAATCTGTGAGAAATATCAATATAACTTTTGCCGTAAATAAGGTATATTTCAAGATCGTGGTATTTTCCTAACTCATCAATTATTTCTGCAACGACTCTCTCTCTACCTCCTGTTTCACTTACATACGGCGAAACAATTGCAATTTTCATTTTTTTCTTTCCCCCCTGCGATTTAAAAACGCGTCTCTAAGTCCATAAAACGCAGCTTTAGCGTCAGTAAAATTTCCTTTGAAAAGCAACAAGAATATTTGCTTAGTAGTTCCTAATAAGTAAATCGGTAGAAAACTAAACCAATGGAACCATCTGCCGTTTTTTCTCATGAACAAAAAACGATTTCTTACCGAATAATATATCGCAGTTGTACTTGGAGTAGAACCAAATTCTTTGTGTTTTACCCAAGTGTTAACAACTACATAGTTTCTATAATTTTTTTTAATTGCTCTATAGCAAATATCAGTATCCTCAAATGTTAAAAAGTATTCTTCATCAAAGCCTTGCAATTTTTGTATAACTTCCTTTTTGGTGAAAAGAGCACACCCACTCAAATGATCAACGGGTAAAAACTCTATTTCTTTGCTAATTTTCGAGAAACGATTTCTGGAAGCTCTTCCTAACCAAATGTTCAATCTTCCACCGTAGTGAACTTGTTTATCTTCATCATAAGGTTCTATTCTAGGTCCAAGAAATCCAAAATTCTTAGTGTACTTTTCGATAGCAATGAACTTTTTTAATATTTCTTTATCTACCACTGTATCGTTATTTAAAATCAGCATATAATCAAAGCCCATGTTTACGGCATATCTCAATGCAACATTGTTTCCTCCAGCGTAACCGTAGTTTTTGTCGTTCTTGATAACAATGATTGACTTTTCTTTTAAATCGATGCTATTGGTTTGTGAAGGAATATGAAACTCATTATAAACAAAAAGATTATTCCATTTATTCTGTTGCGGAATATACTGCATTTTCAGCCAACTTATAATATTATTCACTGAGTTGTCGGTAGAATGATTATCGACAACAATGATGGAAAAATTGTCATAATCGATATTCAATACAGACTGCAAACATTTAATTGTATCATTAAAACCATTCCAGTTGAGAATAATAATCGCAACATTTGATGAAGGGTGTGATGACTTTGATGTGTCCAACATTCTTAACTCCTACCTTTCATGTATTGTTCTAACAATAGCAAGAAATCCTCAGGATTTTCTGCAGTCATTTCTATCGTGTCATTATTATTCACGAATTCTTTTACGAGTTTCCTTTCTGTTTCCTCTAACTCTTTTAATGAAAAGCTCCGTGGGTTCAAAAAAGAATAAGCAATCAAGAGAGGATTTCTGTAGTAAGTGAATTCGTATTTGTTTAGATTCCAAACTCTGTTGAATGCTTCTTTCTTGTCTAGTTGTTTAAAATATTTGTCTCCTGTCATATTTCTGTGTAATAAAATTATAGAATCAATTTTACACTTCTTGCAAATTTTACTCTTGATGAAATATGTATCAGTAGGCCATGAAGCTTTCTCAGTGACAAGGTTAAAAATGGGAGATAGTTTGTTAAGAGAATTGAAGAACTTTTCTTTAAAGGTACGCGAACTACCATGATGACGGAATGAAAGGGTGAATGGGCATGAAATAGCTTCAGCTCCGTTTGTTATTACCATGTCTTCAGACATATAAGTATAAACATTTGGTCTTTCTTTTAGAGCTTTCAAAACAGTGACCGTTTTTCCCGTTTCTGGAGGCGCTATCAAAACGAATGCTTTTCCTTCGAATTCTAACGCAGCTGCGCTTAAAGGCAAATAACCAAGTTCCAGCATTTTACATATTGCGAGATCTGACAGATGCAATCCGGGGGGAAGAATATTATTAACTTTCAAAGGGAGTTTGGCATAACTTTTATTGACTACAATCTCGGGAATTCTTTCGGTAAGATTTCTAAGTATTAAACGGTATTTCAAACTGCCAAATATTTGCCTATCATAATAAAGTTGATTCTCCGAATAACTTCCGTAATAATGATGAAATATCACCGAAGAGGTTCGTTTTTCATAATGCTTGATACTTTCATCCACAGTATATTTAACTATAATTGGTAGATCATTTTTTGCTTTCTCTGCGAGAAATATACCGCCGAATTTGAAGAAGTTAATCATTCTTGAATTGGTTTTTACTCCTAATAAACCTGGGATCACTTCGAATACTGTTTCTCTTTCATTCATAAAAACACCTCGCATATCATATTTTAAAAATAGTATTGAGTATTCTTTTTTCAAACTTATTTAAAGAGAATTCCTTTGCCCTTTTCAAAATCACATCATGGTGACTGACTTTCCAATTTTCATCAATAATTTTCATGATTGCTTCTGCAAGTGCTTCAGAATTCATCGGGGGCACATGCAACCCTGTTTTATTGTGCAAATTATGAAAAGTAGTACCAGTTCCCAGAATTGTAGTAATAACAGGAACACCACTTGCCATTGCTTCTAATGCTACTAATCCGAAAGCTTCTCCTCTATCTATTGAAGGTAAAACAAAAACATCAACAGTTCTATAAAGTTTTGCAAGATCAAAATATTTCAAATGAGGTAACATGAAAACTCTATTATTTAGATCGTAGTGCTTAATTAATTTTTGAATAAATGGCTTAAGTGGTCCATCACCAACAAGTATCAGTAAATACTGCTTTGGAAGTAAATTGAATGCTTTTACTAAATATTCGAGTCCTTTATAACGCCCGAACCTTCCTACGTACAAAACTAGTTTCATATTTGATGAGACCCTTAATCCATAATCTGTAAAATCGAAAAATTCACCATAAGGTGTAAATAGCTTATCATCAACAAAAAGAGGAATGATCGTCGATTTGTTCTGAAATTGGTTTAGTAAGGGGGATGTTCTTAGCATTTGAGGTGACGTTGCGATAATTTTGCCAGCTGTCGATAGAAAAGGAGAAGCAACCATATAATTAAATAAATATCCCTTGATATTTCGTGAGACAACATCTGCGTGATAAAATACATATTTTTTTGTGTTGGTTTTGCTTTTCTTACATATTAGTTCGGGAAAGCCCGATGGAAAATGAAAAATCTCAATACTTGATTTTTTGGAAAATTCTTCATAGCATCGAATAAATTTAAGGCTTATTCTAATTGGATCTTTACAAAATATACTCGCACATCTTATAACATGAACCCCGTTAATATTCTCTTTTGAAGTATGTTTGCTTCTAGAGAAGGTTATTACGTAAGAATCATAACCACGTCTGGCCGCGATTTCGGCTATTACTTTTGCAACACTTTCTACACCACCAATTTCGGGAAAGTACATCTTATTAATTGTTAAAAAGATTGGTCGGCTGTTCAATTACATAGCTCCCTTCCTGAACACAACTGTTTCGAACGTTCTAAGAATTATCTGAAGATCGAGCAGTAACGATCTATTTTTTATGTAGTAAAGATCAAAACTTAGTTTCTTTGCCTGTTCTTCAATTGTTGCAGCATATTTGTAATTCGTTTGAGCCCAACCGGTAAGTCCGGGTTTTAATTTGTGTCTATAATTATAATACGGTAGTTCTTCTGAGAGTTCCTTAGCGAACTTTGGTTGTTCTGGTCTTGGCCCCACGAAAGACATCTTTCCCATCAATATATCATAGAACTGCGGGATTTCATCCAATCTGATCGGTCTCATTAATTTTCCAATTTTTGTGAAGTTGCTCTCTTGTTGTGTAGCATATTTAGCCCCGGTTGATTCCGCATCTTTTTTCATTGACCTGAACTTATGCATGATGAAGTTATTGCCATTCAATCCAACGCGCATCTGTTTGAAAATGATTGGTAGTCCATCATCTAAGAGTATTGATAGATATATTACTAAATACACAGGGGAAAGAATAAGCATAGCAATTATTGAAATAAATAAGTCTAAAACTCTTTTTGAGGGAGTTTCTCTCACCGAACTGAATTGAATTTCATAATAATCCTTGAATTTATCTATCAGTTCAATGGGGATTCTTTTCAGGGTTTGTTCGACTATTAGTGGAAGGAACTCCACTGATTTGCCTTGTAAGCTTGCGGTTTCGAGAACAGATTCCACGGATCTGGAAAGCTTCTGGTCAGCTACAAGGATAGCATCGAAAAGGTTCAGTGAAAGAGCTTGTTCAAGAGCTACTGAAGATGGATTCATGTAGCCGTAGACTTTTACTTTTCCCATGGAAGCTTTTTCCACTTCTCGAATTATTTCTCCTATCTCAGTTTCTTTCCCTATAATGAGATAGCGCTTTGGTGGAATCAGCGATATTGCTTTTTTCATTACAAAAGTTGTGATTATAGGAAATATAAAACTAGATAAAAAAAGCGAAGAGAAAAAAACTTCTCTTGGAAGTTTTATTTTGAAAAAGAGAATTGCAATTAGTGAAAAAAGGGCACCTAAAAGAGAGCCTGTTGAATAAGCAACGAGACTGGAATTTAGAGATTGGAGATTAGAATTATCGAAACCGCGGAAAGCGTAGATTCCCAGGAATATTGATAAGTTTAAAATCGTTGCCTGAAGGAACAGGCCTGGTGTCCAGGAGCCAACAAGTAGGCTCTCAAGTATATATAGAATTACAAGGTAGCTAAGGACTAAGAAGCCTTTTATGATTCGAATAAATTGCAAATAATAGACCCCCTTGTGTTAATTATAAGACCCGATAGCGTTGCTTCGCAACGGATTTGCTGATCTTTGATCAGGATAAGCGAACCACAATACGGTTCGGATATGCGCCTTCGGCGGAAAAAAATTTAATTGATATAGACTACTTTGTTTCTAAGTATTTTGTTAGACCATTTAATTTATGTGCTAGGTTTTCACAGTCTTTAATCAAATACCGTTGTCCGTTTATCGTTGTCCGTTTATCGTTGGTGCTCGTTAATCATGTTTTGTGTAATGGCTTTCTTTAATTTAAAGAGCATCATGTTTATTCTCTCTGCTTTTTCCAGTGTATTGTCTAAATATTCTTTGGAGATGTAGTTCAATTTTTGTGCGATGAGCAATTGGGTTACTGTCTCGTTCAATGAACCTCGCGCCATATCAAGAAAGTGGCAAAAGTCTCTTTTAGTTTTTCTGGCACTGCCTTCAGAAATGTTTGATGGTATAGAAATGGCAGCTCTTCTCAATTGGTTTGTTAAAGCGAATTTTTCATCATTTGGAAAATTCCTGGTTATTTCATATATATCTTTAACATAGTCCATACTTAACTTCCAGATTTCAAGGTCCTGGAATTTGAAAGACAATTGTTGTTGATACCCCCCTAAGTGATCGTTTGCCGACTACCGTTGTCCGTTTGTCGTTTATTAAGAACAAAAACATAAGAATTGTTGACTGTTATCGTTGGTTAGGGTGTTGGGTTGGATTTTTATTCGGGCGATTGATATTGTGGTAAAAGTTTGTTAAGCGAACCTTATAAGCCTGTTTGGTGATATTAATATTAGCATATTGGGAATATATATGCAATATATAATTCGATTTATCGAAATCTAATTTGAATGAGAAATATTGCGCTAATTGGGTTTATTCGTTTGTGATCCTTATTATTCACCTTAAAATAAGTATAGAGATTTGATTGGGGGATGTCAAGAGTTGAAGTGACTGGATGCGCCAGGGACTTCCCAGCTTCGCAGGGGCTATGGTGCGCCTGGCATAACAACAACCATAGGGTCTCAAGTTATGCACTTTGAATTAACAAGGAACTCCAAAGGATGAGGACGAATCTATATTGCTTTTTACAACCAAAGCAAACATGCCTAATGACATTTGTGAGTTATTCGAGATGGGCATGGAGTTATCTTCTCATATTACTTGGTCACCACGGAACTACGATGGCTCCATACTTTTTCAATGACCTTATTTTCTTTTCTTCATTCTGTTAATTCGAAATGCATAAGTTGAAAGAGTGGGTTACTTGTTTTGTTGAATTCTGTTATGTTATTCAGATTTATTAAAAAAATTCCAACCACTGAAAGAATGCATTTTCACCCTATTTTTTCTATATTTTCTCAATGAACGTAGCAAAAGATGTATGCATAAGGCTGTTAATGCGTAAATAACGCCTGTAAATATCCAAAGAAAGGGACTGCTCTTGAGTTTTTCGAAATCAGTTATTGAACAGTAGATGGAATACAAAGAATTTATAACCATTGCTCCTGAAAGTATCCCAAATGTTACTACACGTTTTCTGGCGTTGTAGTAATCAAAACTTGGCATGCGTTGGGAACCCCCTTCTTAAAGTATCTAAAATATGTTTATGAAGTATTCTAGAATACTGTAGAATTAACACATTGCATTATAACACACATTCGAAATGTAAACACAAAATAATAGACGTATATATTTATATATGTGACCATTGGTTTAATTTGGTGTTGTATGGCAAAATATTCTAAGATAGTAAAACTGAAGATTTAGGAAAATCAAAAGGTTATGAATGAATATTGAAAGAGTAACTTTTTACTATTTCAAAAAGAATATCTCGAAAATAAATGCATACTGCTTCCCTGAAGAATTGGACTGGAAAGTAGAGAGATAGAATAAAGAGAGTGCAGATAATGACGAAGAAACTATCGCCAGAAGAAAAGATGTATGGAATTTCACAAGCTCAGTATTACAAATGGCGATAGTTTCTCGAAGGTGCCAAAGGAGGCTTGGAAAACGGGAAGGAATCCAGGGTAAAGCAGCTCGTGGTGGAAAAAAGAAGAACTTGAGAAGGTAATTGGAAAACAGACCATTGTCATTGAGACCTAAAAAAAACGGTAGTACATCCAGGCAATGGGCAATAGTGGCGCTGTTCGTTGACGAGGGATTCAGCGTTTCAAGAGCGTTGGGATATTTGAGAATTAGCCGGAGCACGTATTACTACAAGCCTAAGGGATACAGCCGAAAGACAGATGATGAAGAAATACTCAAAGAAATTGAAGAACTCAAGCGGGAACTTCCTTACTGGTGATATCGTTGAATCTGGGCGATGTTGAGGAAAAAGGGCAACAAGTTCAACCAAAAGAGGTATTTGAAGAATCCATGAGTCTACACAAAATTGCTTGATTTTTGTCCGGTTTTTCAGGGAGCATTACAGCTAAGCATGAAATATTCGAGCATTATTCGAGAAGAAACTACATCGAGACTTATTTCAAGGAAGAACTCAGATTTAATTATTTCCTTTGGATCGCTATGAGAATGATTGATATTGGTTATCTCCTTCATCCTCATCCTTTGGAATTCTTTGTTAATTCAAAGTGCATAACTTGAGTTTTCTGCTAACAATTTTCATCCAAACTCTAAAACAACAAAAGAGCCCCAATGGGCTTTTTGTTTTATGCTACCTCCTGAAAATTTGCGTGATCATTCTTAAAGTTAATAACTTTGTACCAAATAAATGTTACCTTTTTTAAAGTACTGTTGGAAATAACATACTTCTTATGATGTTTACTTCAAAGATTCACCATAAGACGCTGAACAACCAAAAATGCCCAAGTAACATTAATATAAGTTTGAAATTAGATGGCTAATTAGTGTAAAATCGTTGTTAGGCCTCATTTGATTCAATCTACGCACTTCGAACTAACAGAATGAGAAAAGAAAAATGGTCATTGAAAAAGGTATGGAACCATCGTAGTTTCGTGGTGATTAAACCACACGAAAGGATGATTCCATGCCCACCACGAATAACTCACAAATTCTCCCAGATGTCATTAAACATGTTCGCTTCACTCGTAAAGAACAGGAAAGAGCCGTTCTCAGTTATTCCTCTGCCTTGTTCATAGCAAACTACAAGAGTACCAAGAATTGGCTAAGCTGTGTGACTGCTCTCAATCTTCCTGGATGAGACTATGATCAAATAATGTGGAAATAGAATCGAAAGTCTTGGTAAGTTCTATTCCGCAATAGAGAGTAATCCTTTGTAGCGACACATCCATGACTGAGCAGGAGATACTCGAGCATTATTCAAAGCTATATCGAGACCCATTTCAAGGAAATCAAGCAAAACTTTTTGACTAAAGGCTCAAACGCTTCGACCAGAAACGAAAAAAATAGCTCACCTTCACTGTGTAGATAATAGCGAGACTCTATCGCTTCGCCAAAGACCGTATTGGACTATGAGATTTCTTGGAAGAACCCAGATTCAACTACTATCTTTGGATCGCTATTAAAATGATTGACGTTGGTTATCCCATACGTCCTCATCCTTTGGAGTTCTTTGTTAATTCAGAGTGTATAACTTAAGATTTGAATTTAGGAGGGAACTAATGGATAAAAAATTAAACCAAAGAAAAGTATTTACACCCGAAGAGAAGGCTTCAATTGTTCTAGAAGGATTAAAACAGTCAACAAGCATTTCCAGGATATGTAAAAAATATGGAATTTTTAAAACTCAATACTATCGATGGAAAAAGAAATTTATCGAAGGTGGAATTGAAAACTTAAGAGACCATAGGAAAAGCGAAAATAATAAGCATATGAAGCTTATGAAATGTGTTAAGACCACTGAAAATATGCGAATGGTCATCGATTTTTTGAAATGCAAATACTCCATTGAAGAGTTACAGGATTTAGTTGACACACTAGTTTCTTTGAACCTAACATTGGAAGAAGCTCTGTCTAGTATAGGAATGAACAAAAGTACCTATTATTACAATCATTCGAAGAAAAAGGTATAACTAACCCAAACTATTCACTTAAAAGATATTGGATTCAGAGAGCTTACTGGACGACAAGTCGAGTGGCATTATTTGGTGGTATCGTTATGGCAATCGTCGCTGTGCTTTTGAAGTTCCTTATGCCTTGATTCTTAGACGCGTAAATAAAAAAACTGCATTAAGTTTTGAAAGGAGGAGAATCATGATGAAAAAATGTTTTTTAATCTTTCTTTTTAGCATAGTTGTTTCGCTAGCATTATTCGCACTTTCATTCAATCCTCTTAGTTATTTAGAATGGCCCTCGGATATTTTATTACAAGACTACACACTGAAAACAGGTATTGATTTTGACTATCCTCAGTCTAATTTCTTAGGGAATTGTGCCTTGAGATTTGAGCATTCGATATTTGCTATTGCCGCAGGAGTAAAAGGGTCAATCAACAAAGATTTTGATTTTGAAAATGCGGAGTTTGAATCTTCGGCGGCTGTAGCAATCAGACTTGGTTCGCTATATTTAGCGGCAGCAGCTCCTCTGAATGTTTTAAATGGTTTCAATATTTCTCAAATTCCTAAACTTTCCATGGGGTTGATTGCAAAAAGTTATAAAAATGGGAACATTTCCAGATTGGATATAGCATATATGCCGAACGATCTATTGATTGATGATGGTGGAACAGTTGTTTTCAATGAAGCTTTCGATCCCAAAGATGCAAAAGCAGGCTTAATCCTCTATTCGGAAAATATCAGCAGTGATAACAAAGCTGCAATCGGATTAAGTTTCATTATAGAGAACTTGAAGTCGGCTGATGATGGAGTTTTATATTTTAGCACCGACTTCTTGTTAGGAGGCAAAACGTTCGGGTATCTTGCAGGATATTCGAACCTCAACGATGAACCAGTGGTTAAAGCGGGAATAGGCATCAACCTTGGTAAGCTGAATTTTTGGATAATAGGCCGTTTCTACAAAACATTTGATTATAATAATTTAAATTTAAAAGATGTGAAAGTTTCTGCTACGCTGGAATTTTAAATCCAATTTAGTTAGTTGTATAGCAAAATAAAAATGGTTCTTCAGCCGAAGTGGGAAAAGATTAGAGAAGAGCGGGTCTAGGGTTTGGGGTCTGGGGTGTAGAAATACCCGAGAGAACCGTTTACCGTTGTTTGTTTTTCGTTGACCGATAAGCGCAGAAGAACGAGATTCGATGTTTGAGATTGGAGATTAGGTTCGAGAATCCGAGAACCGAGAAGGCGAGAGGGCCGCTGCGCGGCGGAAGTGCTGGACTGTGTCCAGGAGGCTATGCGCTGCGGAGCAGCGGGGCGAATCCCTTCGGGATTGACACGACCGGCTAAGCCGGTGTCACGAACTCCTGCGGAGTTGTAGCGAACTGCTTCGCAGTTGATTTTCCTTAAAATAAGTCACAGCGGTACAAAACTATCATTCCAGACTTGATCCGGAATCTCATCTTTTCTAGATCTCTAAATTCCAACCACCGGATCTCGGTTCTCGATGATTACGTACAACACACAACATACAACCGACAACGGTCATTGAGATTCGAGAGGGCTAATTTGGTTGGTGGCGGTGGGCAGGTTCGAACTGTCGGTTTTACGGGCATGATTCGATATTTTAGAAATCTGGCAACGCCACAGGGAATCGAACCCCGACTTTTGGACTGAGAATCCGATTGGGTACAGAACAATTGCGAGGTTGTCGGTTGGGAATTATTTGATGAGTGGAAGCCCTTTTGGGGTTGTCATGTCAGCTAGCAGATGTGATTTGTATCCTGTAATGAAAGATAAGAGAGAAACTGCTTTAATGTGCTCTTTTTTTGATATTTTGAATGCGATAACTAATAGTATGGATAGTACCAACCAACTGTGGAAGAAACTCCTATGATTTGGATTTCTTGCTGGTTCAAGTAAATCTGGTAGAATACCGCTTCAGTTCTTCATTTCTTCCAAAGAGGTCTGTTTGTAGTTCATATAATGAGCCCTTAGCTATATTAAGAAATCTTACGAAGTCTTTTGTTGAATCTCTGCCCTTTCCTTCTGCTATGTTAGATACCGCAGCTCTTCTTATGTGGAGGCCGACGCTCACGAGGTTGAGGCTTGCAAACGTTGTCAGCTGATGGAGCGATGCTTTCAGAAGCTGAGGCCCTTATCGATCAACGAAAAACGGATAACGGTAAACGGTGTTTTGAATACCGAAAATGATAAAAGGGACGCTTTTGCGTCCCTTCTTTGTATAAAATACCTCTGAAAGGGGTTTGGGAATTTTAGAATGCAACGCCGAATGATACGTAAGGTACCTCGAAGGGGTTAAAGCGATTCAAATTTGCCACAAAAGAACCAGAGCTCATTCCTGCTTCTACAAAGAATTTAGAAAGTTTCATGCCGACACCAAATCTTGTAAGCAGATACAAATCCGCAAAATCGATAAATCCCTTAGCATAATCCAAAAGCTTAGGAAGTGGAGAAAGTACCTGACCTTTTAAGTAGAAAATAAGAATTGGAATCTTAAAATTAACACCGAGAGATACCTTCGGTCTAGCAAACTGATAAAAATCTCCCGTAAAGTTGTCGTAGCGTCCAACGAGGAATTGCGCAGTGAAAAATGCCAGATCTACCTGGGTAAATACACTGGCACCGGAGAAATCATCAAAGTTAATTTCAAGCTCATCCAATTCAAATTCATCAAGAGAAACGGTGACTCCATACAAATCCGCCCCTACACCAAAGAAAATATCGCTGGCAAAAAACATACTGGTTAGACCAAGAATCATTATCAATATGCCAATCCTTTTCATGCTTTCACCTCCCTGTTGTTGTATTCATCTATATTATACATGCACAGCCGCAAACAGGTGAAACTAAAAAGGAGTTCAAAAACCTTAAGATGTTAAAATTCAACGAAGTTTTTGCATTAATCATATTATTAGTACATATGATTTATTCGTATATACCACATAAAATGATTCTCATTTAGATATATTGTTCAAATTACTCTTTATAAACAACACAGAATACAGCATTCTTTTACTGACTTTTTACAAGGACTAATCTCAAAACGAGATCCGGGGATCGAGATTCGAGAAAAACTGTTGTAGGTTGTGGGTTGTTGGTTGTAGGTGATAATCGAGTGCCGAGATCCGAGAGAGCTGCTGAGCGGCAATAAAAACCGTTGTCGGTTGTGGGTTGTTGGTTGTAGGCGAAGATCAAAAGACAAGAAATAAAAGACACTCGCAAAGCTGTCAGCTGATGGAGCAATGTTCGAAGTCTGAAGTTCATATCAGTCAACGGAAAACGGATAACGGCAAACGGCTCTTCATGTTTTTCCCGGTTCTCGGACTCTCGGATCTTGATTATCACCTACAACCAGCAACCCACAACCTACAACGTTTTTTATGCTTAACCAGATATCTCCTTGATTTGCTTTTTGAGATTTGCCATCTCTATCGCTACCATAGCCGCTTCAAAGCCTTTGTTTCCTGATTTTATGCCCGCTCTATTTAGGGCCTGTTCAACGGTGTCAGATGTGATAATTCCAAAAGATACAGGTGTGTCTACTTCCAGGTTAATTGCTGCAATACCCTTCGAGACTTCATTGGCAACAACATCAAAGTGATATGTCTCGCCACGGATAACTGCGCCAAGTGCAACTATCGCATCATGTCCTTTCCTGAGAGCAATTGTCCTTATGATGTGCGGCATTTCCATAGCACCAGGAACCCAGATGATATCAACGTTTTCATCTCTAACTCCGTGTCTCTTCAAAGCGTCCAGAGCTCCATCCAAAAGTTCCTTTGTAACGGCAGAATTGAACCTCGAAATCACTATAGCGATTTTTAGTCCTTCTCCATAATATTTTCCTTCGAAAACTCTCACTTTTTGAGCACCTCCTTCAATACATGACCCATTTTTTCCATTTTTGTCATCAGATAAAAGTGGTTGTGTGGTGTTACTTCACCGAAGACATTTCTTGTTTCATCGACAATGATGGAGTAATGTTTCAGTTGACTAAGCTTATCCGGGTTATTTGATAGAAGTATGATCCTTTGCACTCCAAGTGCTCTCAACATTTGCGCAGCAACGCCATAATCTCTCATATCCTCCGGAAATCCAAGGGCGATGTTCGCATCGACTGTATCCATACCACTATCCTGAAGGTGGTATGCTTTTATCTTGTTGCGAAGTCCGATCCCACGTCCTTCCTGTCTGAGATACAGTATGATGCCTCTTCCCTGGGATTTTATATAATTCATTGCGTTTTGAAGCTGTGATCCGCAATCACACCTCAACGACCCCAACGCATCACCAGTAAGGCATTCAGAATGTATCCTTACAGGTACCGGTTCTTTTGAAATATCTCCATAAATAATGGCTGTATGTTCCAGAAAATCGTAATTGTTATCAAAAGAAACGATCTGGAAGGTTCCAAATTTTGTTGGCAGAGATGCGATTGATACTACCTTAACCAGTTGTTTGCTCTTTGTGTATTCTTGGATAACTTGATTGCGTGTAATGATGAGAAAACCATTCTTTTTCGCGTGTTGTTTGGTAAAGTCTATGTTGTGTGAGTTTCCATGGCTGTCGAGAATCTCAATTATGATCGCTGATCTCGAGAATCCGCATAATTCCATTAATTCAAGCGACAACTCTGTATGACCCTGTCTTTTGTTGAGACCCACGCCTCCAAGAAGGTGTACATGACCCGGATATCGAAAAGCGTTTATATTTTCCCCTTTTGCAAGTGCTCGAATCGTCTTTGCACGATCACTCGCGGAGATCCCGGTCCCTGCATCAAAATGATCGACAGGGACAAAGAAATTCGTTTCGCTATTTCGTGAAGGAAGTTTGAAAAAACCTTTCTCAAAAAGTGTGTGTTCATCCATTGCAACACACAGCATTCCTTTGCCATCTATCATCGTGTTTATAACAGAAGCGTTTGCAAGTTCAGATGGAAAGATAAGATCTGCTTCCATCTCGCGTTTGTCATCTATAAGTACAACTGGTTTTCCTTCCAAAAAAGCCTTTCTGATCTTAGCTATGTCCATGTATTCACCCCCTGTAAATTCCTCTTAGGTATCGCGCAATGACGTCTATCTCGTAATTCACCAGGTCACCCGGTTGAAGCGCTTTGAGGTTTGTATTTTCGAATGTATGGGGTATGACTTGCACGGTAAATGTATCGAGATCTATCCGCGCAATTGTAAGGCTGATTCCATTAATTGCAATCGATCCTTTTTCGGCAACTCCCCAACGTTCTTTAGGCATGGAGAAGGTCATCCATGTTGTTTCTCCCTCTTTCAAACTCCTTAAGAATTTGATTGTGCCATCAATATGTCCTGTAACTATATGGCCATCGAATCTTCCGTTAGCGGGTAGCGCACGTTCTATATTCACTTCCCTCCTGTTCCACATGCCAAGGTTTGTGCGTTTGAGCGTTTCCTGCCCACAGGTGAAGATAATGTGCCTTCCAACAGTTGTTGCTGTAAGGCATACACCGTTTACTGCAATACTGTCACCTATCTTCACATCATCGAAGGGATTCTCAACAACTAACGTGTTTCCACGTATCTCCATTTTTGAAACATATTCCACTATTCCTGTGAACATGGTATCAACTCCCAGTAGATATCGGGGTGGTGCACTTCTACTTTCTTTGTGGTGAATCCTTTGAAATCACATTCAAATGGGGAAAGTCCATTCCCAAAGACTACTGGTGCGTAAAAGAGATGGATTTTATCTGCGTGCTTGATAAATTGCGAAGCAACATTTGCACCACCTTCAACGAGGATAGAGTCCATCCCCATTTTCCCAAGTGTTTTCAATATCGATTCTGGAGATAAATCATCCCTTCTGATAACTTCAACATTTTCTGGCCAATATTCATTCGAGGATGTGAAGATAATTGTTCTTCCTTCTAAGGCAAAGAGTTTTAGATCCATCTTCGCAGTTTTCCCGGATCTATCGAGGATGACACGGATAGGATTCCTTTTGCAAAAGGGATATCTACAGGTCAAAAGAGGGTCGTCAGAGATAGCGGTTGTTGCTCCAATCATTATCGCTGAATAATAATTTCTCAATCTATGAACCTTTTCTGTAGCGCGATCTGAAGTGATTCTTTCACGTTTTCCACGTTTTTTTGCGATAAACCCATCAAGACTCATAGCTAATTTCAATGCAACAAAAGGCATTCTTGTTTTCATATATTTTGTGAAGACCTCGATCAATTCCTTTGCTTCGCCTTCTAAAATCCCATGCTTCACATGTATTCCAGCGTTCATAAGCTTTCTTTTACCACCTCCGTGAACCATGGGATTTGGATCCAAGGTTCCAATGTACACTGCCGAGAATCCTTCTTCTATGATCCTATCCACACAAGGTGGCGTCTTTCCATAATGAACGCAGGGCTCGAGTGTCACGTACATCTCAGCTCCCTTGATGTCATATCCCAATTTTTTCGCGTTTTCAATGGCCACGATCTCTGCGTGTCTTCCACCGAAGTATTCATGGTAACCAGTAGATAAAATCTTTCCGTTTTTGACGATTACAGCCCCGACAAGAGGGTTAGGATTTACCAATCCTTCTCCTTTCTTCGCCTCTTCGATAGCAAGTTTCATAAATTTTTCGTCCATATCGATTCCTCCAAAAAAAGTCCCCGGAATTTTCCGGGGACTTTTTGAATTCAATGTCACAATATACATTTAGACTGTCTCTCTTCTCCTCCCATCCGGACTTTCACCGTCGGCTCCGGAATTTCACCGGATCAACTCCTTTTAGGAGCTCGCGGGCTTTCACCGCCGGTCGGGAATTTCACCCTGCCCCGGAGAATTTTTCTATATTCAGTTTTATCTATTTTAACACACCATCGTCAACTGTATCGGCATTTTCTGTTATTCCATTCTGATCAAAGAAAAAATCTGTTGATTATTTACCGTTTGTCGTTGACCGTTGACCGAAAGAGCCTCTTCTTGGAAAGAGCGGGTTTAGGGTATAGGGTCTGGGGTCTAGGGTGTAGGGATATTCGAAAGAACCGCTTTCTGTTGTCCGTTTTCCGTTGACTGATAAGAGCTTCAGCTTCCGCAAGCGTCCTGCTTTTCTCGCTCTCTCGGTCCTCAATGTTTTTTCGAACAACCTACAACCCACAACCTACCACCTACAACAGTTTTTCTCGACCTCCCGCTATTTTATAAATTCGTATAACTTTTCGAGAAAGAGGTCGGGTTTTTCTACATTCACACTGTGACCGCAGTCGGGAATCACTTCGACTTTTGCGTTTTTCATAACCTGTTCAAATTCCCTCGCCATGGCTTCGGAAATTATGAGGTCTTGTTTCCCCACCAGGATTTTAAAGGGGATTTCCAGATTTTTCAACTCTTCCCTGTAATCATATTTTTCAAGGGCTTTTGCATTTTCGACGAAGCATTGAGGTTTCATCAGGAGGGCATCGGCGACGAGTTCATCGATGAAAGAGTCGATGGAACGGGTAGGCATTGTACCGATAAGGGCTTTTTTCAACAAATCTGCATTGCTTTTGTATAGTTCAAGAGCTGCATAGGCTTCGGGGGCAGCCTTGTAGCCTGAAGGTGGTGCTGGGTCAATGAGCAGAACTTTTTCAATCATTTCCTGGTTATCGATTGTTAGCTTCTGCACAACAGCACCCCCAAGGGAATGACCCACCACGATGGCTTTGTCGATCTTTAGTTTTTTCATAAACCCGGAGACATAACGAGCATAACTCTCTATCGTGATTTCATCTATCCAATCGGAGCGACCAAAATTCGGCATATCAAGGGCAATACCGCGGTAATCATCAGAAAGCCTGTCGAGAACCGGTTTGAACCAGCGCCAGGAAGCAAAATTGCCGTGTATGAACATTATGGTCTTTTTTGCATTCTTGTTGACTTCGACGTAATGGATTTTCTTTCCCAGCACATTTATGAATTCGCCTTCAGCTTTTTTCCTCTTTGCGAAGTGCCTTTTCAAAGCTGTATATGGCCTCCAGAGATATTTTATGTTGAATATCTGCAGTGCATAGGCCAGTCCTCGCGGGAAGAAGAGCACAACCAGCACGAGAAGCACGCCGAAGATGATAGACATGGGAATTTGCGTCCTGCTGAATAGAAAGGGCATAGCGACCATGATGACGGAGCCTATGAAACTGCCTGAAAGCGATGCCAACCCTCCAATAACGATGATAGCAAGAAGGTTTATGGAGTTACCAAGGCCAAAATCGGTGGGCGATATATATCCTATTGTATGGGCATAAAGGCTCCCGGCGAATCCAGCGTACACTGCACTGATAACAAATGCTATGAGTTTGTATCTGGAAATGTTGATACCCATGGACTGAGCAGCAAATTCGCTCTCTCTAATGGCTTTGAAGGCTCTACCGGTCTTTCCTTTTAAAATATTCGCTGTGAAGATATAGATCAGGAATGTTACCACAGCTATAAGATAGTATTTCGCCGTATCGGATGCAAGCGATATACCCGGAAGTTTTGGTGGGACAATATTCCTGATACCTATGTTACCACCGGCGTAATCCCATGACTTTAGTAATTGTTCCACCACGACGCAGAAGGCCATCGTGGCGATGGCAAGATAGAAGCCCTTCAATCTGAGAGCGGGTATGCCAAGCAAAAAGCCGAAGATTCCTGATACAACACCAGCACCCAGAAAGGCGATCAGAAAGGGAACGTGGAAGTTCATGGTGAGCAGTGCAGAAAAATAGGCGCCAATGGCCATAAAAGCAGCATGGCCTATGGATATCTGCCCCGCATAGCCAATTACTATGTTGAGCCCCAGGGAGGCGAGTGTGTAGACGAGGACTAGCGAGAATATCGTCATCATGAAGGGCTGACCGGTGAAAATGAGTGGAAGTACAAAAAAAAGGAGTGCTGTCATTACCCATTGCCTGTTTTTATATAGAATACCTTGCATAGGCTACACCCTTTCCACTGATTTACGACCGAGCAGGCCTTCAGGTTTTATGAGAAGCAATACGAGGATGATCATAAGTGCGAAGGCCATTTTCAATTCTTCGGAGAGATAACGCGCCACGAATTGTTCGATGACACCGAGCAAAAGCCCTCCAACTACTGTGCCCGGGAGACTCTCAAAACCACCGAGCACAGCCGCGGTGAGCCCCTGTATCTGTAAATCGATCATCATGTTTGGGTTTATCTGGGTCCTCGGCGCGGCCATAACAGCTGCGAGAGCACTAAGCGCCGTCCCCAACCCCCAGGAGAAGGCGAAGACTGTACCTACCTTAATACCCATCAACCTGGCGGCATTCTCATTCTGTGCCGTTGCTCGTATGGAGAGTCCAGCTCTTGTAAACTTGAAATAAAGGAAGAGCGCCAACATGATAGCGGCAGCGATAACGAATATGAGAACATCCTGTCTGGTAAGGATTATCCTTCCCTGCGAAAACTTGATAAAAAACGGCCTGCCCCTGACGAGAGAAGGAAATGGTTTATAATCCTGTTTCCATATCTCGAGGGCCAGCCCTTCGAGGATCATGAGCAGTCCCAGTGTCAGGATCAGCATTGCTGAATGGGAGAGGTGCCTGATGGGTCGAAGAAGACCTCTCTCCGTCACAATACCGAGTAGAAAGCCGAATGCTATCGCCGTGAGTACCGCTAGCCAGAGGGGAAGTTCCGCAATAGCGAAGACGGTGTACGCTATATAGGCTGCGAACATGCCCATGTTTCCATATGCGAAGTTCACGACACCGGAAGTCTTGTATATCAACACAAGGCCCAGAGCGACAAGCGAAAAAAGACTGCCTTCCCTGAGGCCCAATACTACCTGCTGTAAAAATGTTACCACCACGTCACCCCCTCAGGCTCCCAGATATTTTTGCCGCACGACGTCGCTCTTCAATAGCTCTTGCGCATCTCCCTCGAGGGCGATACTCCCTACTTCAAGGATGTAAGCGTAGCTGGAAATTCTCAGTGCGGCGTTAGCATTCTGTTCAACGAGCAGTATGGTGAGTCCTCTTTCACTGTTCAATCTGACGAGGAGGTCAAATATCTGCTCAACGATCTTCGGGGCAAGTCCAAGAGAGGGTTCGTCGAGCATGAGCAGTCTTGGAGCAGCCATCAGGGCACGACCTATGGCCAGCATCTGTTGCTCACCGCCCGATAGGGTTCCGGCGAGCTGATTTTTGCGTTCACGCAATATGGGGAAAAGTTCGTAGACCCAGTTCAAGTCCTCAGTGATTTTCTTTCGGTTTTTTCGCGTTATGGCTCCAGTAAGGAGGTTTTCTTTCACCGAAAGATCGGGAAAAAGCTGCCTTCCCTCGGGGCACTGGACGATGCCAAGCTTGACTATCCCCGATGAGTCCATGTGGGTGATATCTTTTCCCTGAAAGTGTATGGTTCCATGTTTCGGCTTGAGAAGTCCTGAAACAGTTTTCAGCGTGGTAGATTTTCCAGCACCGTTGGAGCCAAGAAGAGAAACTATCTTTCCCTCTTCTACGCGCAAAGAAACTCCTTTAAGAGCTCTGATGTAGCCGTAATAGACCTCGATATTCTTTATTTCAAGCATATTTACTCTCTCCCAGATAGGCCTCAATAACCTTTGGGTCGTTCCTGACATCATCAGGCGAACCCTCGGCTATTTTCTCACCGAAATTCATAACAGTTACCTTGTCGGAAATATCCATGACCAGTGACATATCATGTTCCACAAGGAAAACCGTAAGTTTTAAGTCATCGCGCAAATCCTTTATGAGCTCTTTGAGCTGTGAAGTTTCTGTGGGATTAAGGCCAGCTGCGGGCTCATCAAGCATGAGGAATTTCGGCTCACTCATGAGTGCCCTGCCAATTTCAACTAGTTTCTGTAGCCCGTAGGGCAGCATACCGGCAATCGTATTCAATCTGCTTTTCAGTCCCAACAGTTCCGCGACTTCAAGTGCCCGTTCCATGGATTCCTTTTCCGATATTCTTACTCTTTTCGTCCAGAACATTTCCTGAAAAGTCCCGTAATGTATCTCCCTGTGATGACCAACGAAGAAGTTTTCCATCACGGTTATATATTTGAAAATCTCAAGATTCTGGAATGTTCTTGATATACCGGCGTTTATCACTTCGTATGGCTTGTAACTGGATAGGTCCTGACCGTCGAATAAAACCTTTCCACTCGTTTCTTTGACAATCCTCGTGACCACATTGAAGAGCGTAGTTTTGCCCGCTCCATTGGGACCGATAAGGGAATGGATGGTGCCAGCTTCTACGCTCATATTGAAAGACTTTACAGCCGTTACGCCTCCAAATTTTACAGTTACATCTTTTACTTCGAGTAGAGCCATAATACACCTCCAGAAAATCGCGGGGGGATTACCCCCCGCGCGAGGTAATTATTCTGCTACAGAAATCCAGTCTGTTATGGCTGTCCAAACCTGATCTTTTACTTCCATGACGTACATCTGTCTGATACCTACACGGCAGTATTTGTCGTTGGGGTCGTATGGTTTGTAGGTGATAGCCGGTGTGATGAGGCCCTCCCAGCCGTTCAGTTCCTCGAGGGCTTTGATAAGGCTTTCGCGTGTGGGCTCTTCGCCTGCTCTCCTGAGAGCCTCTGTGAAGACCTCGGCGGCAATGAAACCCGCAGCAGCGTAAGCGTTAGGGATTTCGTCTTTGAAGGTTTCCTGATAGATCTGAATGTACCTCTGGAAGTTCTCGTCTGTGATATCACCCATGACCCACGCCATAGCCTGGAAGCCTTCTGAAGCTTCGCCTGCAAGGGCTATAACCGTCGGATCGGGATTGACATAGTTACCGAGCATGAGGACATCGAGTCCGTACTCATACGCCTGCTTGAGGAAGTTTGGACTCTGAGGAATCCACATGCTGAGTACGACGGCGTCAACATTCAGTTCCATCAGTTTGAGAATCTCGTTGTCGAAAGTCGTCCTCGTAACGTCTACCGGAAGCTTTGCAACAAGAGCCGAGCTGTATCCATGCTCGACAAGCCAGCGCTTAAGACCATTCAATTCTTCCTGACCAGCGTCGTCCGCCCTGTAGACGATTCCAATTCTTTTTTTGCCGAGGACCTCAACGAGGTACTTTGCCATAATCTGTCCTTCAGTTGTATAGTTCGGCTGTACGGTAAAGACGTACTTTTTTGGTGGAATCGCCAGTATGCTGGAACCACTACCCTGATAGACGAAGGGAACGCCTGAGTTGTTGAGATAATCTGCAACTGCCAAGCAGCCAGGGGTCCCGAGCCCACCGACGATAGCGAATACCTTGTCTTGTTCAACGAGTCTCTTCACTTCGACGACTGTCTTGGAAGGGTTGAAGGCGTCATCGGCTACGATAAGTTCGATCTTCCTGCCGTTGATACCGCCGTTAGCGTTGACCCAGTTGAAGTAGGCATCCATGCCTTTTCTCATGGAGATACCAATGGGCGCCACAGGACCGGAAAGAGCCTGAAAGGATCCGATGACGATCTTATCGGGATATACGCCGTTTTCTGCGAAGATGAACGTGGCGATTACTACCAGAAAAAGCACTGCCAAAAGGACTTTCTTCATAATACCCCACCTCCTATAAAGAATTGCATCAATCTATGTTCTTAATAATCACCGCTGTGCCCATGCCCCCGCCGATGCACAGAGAAGCCAGACCGTAGGTTAGTCCACGTTTTTTCATCTCGTACAACAGCGTGACGATGATGCGGTTGCCGGATGCACCAATGGGATGACCGAGGGCGATAGCACCACCGTTCACGTTGGTCCTTTCAAGAATCCAGTCCCTGTCTACATCGAGTTCTTCTTCCATACCCCTTATCACCGCAAGGCTCTGAGCGGCGAAAGCTTCGTTGAGTTCAATAAGCTCTATATCTTTTATATTCATCTTTGCCTTTTCAAGAGCTTTTTTCATGGCCGGTACGGGACCATAGCCCATGTACGCTGGATCCACGCCAGCCTGAGCAAAAGCAACGATCTCCGCCATTGGCTTTAAGCCATTGGCTTTCACAGCATCTTCAGAAGCGATGACGATTGCGCTACCACCATCGTTAATTCCGGAAGCATTACCTGCCGTGACAGTGCCATCTTTTACGAACGCGGGTTTCAACTTTGCGAGTTTTTCAAGTGTCACATCTCTGGGATGTTCATCAGTATCGAAGACAATTTCAGCCTTTCTGGTTTTGATCACAACCGGTTCAATCTCGTCTCTGAACTTTCCTTCAGCAATAGCTTTCTTTGCCTTCATCTGGCTGTTATAAGCGAATTCATCCTGCTCTTCCCTGGAGATGTTGTACTTTTTAGCAAGGTTTTCAGCTGTGACCCCCATATGGTAATTGTTAAATATATCTGTCAACCCGTCATACACCATGTGGTCTATGACCTCACCGTTTCCAAGTCTGTAGCCGAATCTGGCATTCTGAAGCAGGTAGGGAGCTCTGGACATATTCTCTATACCACCGGTGAGCACTATTTCTGCTTCACCGAGCAGGATGTCTGAGGCACCGATCATCACACTCTTCATACCGGAGCCACAGAGCATATTTACCGTGTAGCCTGGCTTTTCAACGGGAACACCTGAATATATGGAAACCTGACGCCCGGGACCCATACCCTGACCAGCTGTGAGGATACAACCCACAATCGTTTCATCAATCAATTCAGGCGAGATGTTTGCTTGATTCATCGCGGCTTTAGCTGCCGTGACACCGAGCTGCACAGCCGGTACATCTTTCAATGTGCCTCCGAGTGTGCCTATAGCTGTTCTCTTTGCTCCAACAATGTAGACTTTTCTCATAACGACCCTCCTCTTAAATCAGACCTATTTTGCTAGCTTCTTTTTTGAGTTCACTTCTGAAATCGGGATGAGCAATGTTTATGAGAGCTTCGACCCTCTGTCGGGCGCTCAATCCCCTGAGGTGAGCGACTCCATATTCTGTAACCACATAATCTATATCCTGCCTTGGAACGGTCACAGGCGAACCCAATGGAAGTAATGGCACGATAGTTGAGATGGTTCCTTTTTTAGCTGTGGATCTGAGGGCGATGATACCTTTTCCTCCTTTTGACATGGTTGCACCTCGGTGGGTGTCGAGCTGTCCACCCGTACCGCTGTAGTGTCTTGTCCCTATGGCCTCGGAACAGACTTGTCCCGTTAGATCAACGGTTATGGCTGTGTTTATGGAGACCATCTTTTCGTTCTGTGCGATCACATAAGGATCGTTCACATACCTGCCTCTGAGTATGAATACACCGGGGTTATCGTCCATGAACTCATACATTCTTTTCGTTCCCAGAGCGAAAGCACAGATGAACTTCCCCGGCCACAGGGTCTTCTTTCTGTTGGTGATGATTCCCTTTTCGAAGAGCTCTATCATGGATTCAGTGAACATCTCGGTGTGTATTCCGAGGTCTCTCTTGTCTTCCAGGAGCTTTGCTACGGCGTTTGGTATACCGCCGATGCCTATCTGCAGTGTGGAGCCGTCTTCGATCAATGCTGATATGTGCCCGGCGATGTGTTTTTCTGTCTCAGACGGTTCAACGACCGGGAGTTCAGGAATGTCGAAATCGTTCTCGACTATGTGATCGACTTCACTGATATGCACCTGTGTTTCGCCGTGGGTTTTCGGCGCTTTCACGTTGACTTCGAGGATCACCATACTGGCATTCTCCACCATATCGCGCTCATAGACGTTTGAGAGAGATAGTGTCATGAATCCATTTTTATCCATTGGTGAAGCGACGCCCCAAAATACATCGGGTCTGTTACTCACGAGTCTGTCGGTGCCGGCGTTGTGAAGGTTGTTGGGTATGTAGGATACCGTTTTGAGACCCGAACCAGCAGCCTTTCTAACCGGTTCGGAGTAAAACCACGATTCGTTTAAGAATTTTCCTTCATATTTGGGACTCAAAAAGAAGGGATATTCTCGCATATTGAGACAACTGGTGACACTGACTCCCTCAACGTGATCGGCTATTTTGTGCAGGTTTTCCAGCAGTCCCTTGGGCTCCATAGAGGCCATGCTTACCACGATTTTATGATTATTTTTCACTAATCTGATGGCATCTTCGAGGGATAACAATTTCCTTTCATACTGTTCTTTCCAGTTCATTTTTTATACCTCCAACCCTTTAGCGATGAACCTCGCAAGATCTACAAGATACTCTTCCCATCTGTCCCGGGGGTAGCGGGGTCTGAAAACGAGATCGAGTCCCATGAAGTGACCTATCCCCATGAGAAAGATGGCAAGGGATTTTGCGTTTTTGCTGCGAAGCTCGCCGGAGTTTATGGAATCGTTGAGGGCTTTGATGTAGGAATCAAGCAGTTTCTCATAGTATCTGTATCCCAGATTGTCCACAATGAATTCCGATTCCCTCACGATTTCGTAGAGTTCCCTGTGTTCGCTCATGAATTCAAGGAACACTCGATAGTTTCGTATTTCCTTTTCCAGCCTGTTTTTTAAATTGACTGAAGCGTCCCTCATTATGTGACGTAGCTGCCTGTTGGCATATATAACTATCTCTTCCAGTAGTTCCTGTTTGCTCTTGAAATACAGATAGAATGTGCCCTGTCCATAGCCAGCTCCTGACATGATCTCGTACACAGAAGCCTTAAAGTAACCCTTTTCGCCGAACAATTTCTCAGCTGACTTCATTATAAGTGAGCGGCTGTCAGCGCCGTATCCTGCTTTTCGGTCAATGGAAAAACGGGCAACGCTCTCGCCCAGTTCAAAGGGCACTCCAAAACCAAAACAGGTGAATTCCAGTAAGTCGTTCACGACTTCATCCGGCACTTTCATGTCCTTGAAAATTATCCAGTATATGGCGCTGAACCTCAGTGGCCCTATCACGAACCACTTCAACGCGGGTTTTATTTCCCTGGAGTTTTTATTGAGAATCTTCGCGATGGCCCTAAGATAGGTAGCATCCACAAGCTCTTCCACGTTCCTGAGCCTGTACTCAGCTTCGTGGAAAGCCCTGAAGCGTTTCTTCGATTTCCACAGTGTATCGAAGGCGGAAACATACAATTGTCTGAGGGATTCACGCCTGTCTTTCCCTTTCACGTGTTCCATGGAGCGCTGAAAACTTTCCATCATCTCGTTAGTGATGGTCGTGAATATATCATCCTTATTTTTAAAGTGGCGATAGAAGACGCCGTTCGACAACCCTGCTTTTCTGCAGATAGCCGCCACGGAAGTATTCTCAAAGCCCTTGCTGCTGAAGAGGTCTTCAGCAGCTTTCAGCAGGGCCTTTCGAGTTTTTTCGGTCTTTACGCTCAAAGGACGAGTCCTCCATCGACACCGATGACCTGTCCGGTGATGTAACTGGATTCGTCAGATATGAGGAACAGGTAGACATTGGCGATCTCTTCCGCCTCTCCCATCCTTTTCAGCGGGATTTTTTCTTCCATCATTTTGATCACCTTTTCCGGAACCTTCTCGGTCATAGGTGTTTTTATGAAACCCGGAGCGACGGCATTTACTCTGATCTTTGCACCTCTTCTGGTGAACTCCTTCGCCCAGGTTTTGGTCATGGCAATGACTCCGCCCTTTGTCGCAGCGTAGTTGGTCTGTCCGATGTTTCCATAGACACCTACGACGGAAGATGTGTTGACAATGGAACCATAACCCTGTCCAATCATAACGGGCACAACAAACTGTGTCATGTTGAATACGCCCTTGAGGTTGACATTGATAACAGCATCCCAATCTTCCTCAGACATCTTTTGAATGAGGGCGTCCCTCGTTATACCAGCATTGTTGACAAGGCCATCGATTCTGCCGTATTTATCTTTGATTTCTGCCACGAGGGCTTTTATGGCTTCACGGTCGGTGACGCTGAGCCTTTTCGGAATTACTTCACCCGGAAGATCTTTTGTCTCTTCGGCAAGACTGTTCAATAGCTCTTCATTCAGATCGCAAGCTATGACGATGGCGCCTTCCTCACAGAATTTTCTGGCGGATGCTCTGCCAATGCCACTAGCGGCACCGGTAATAATAACGACTTTTCCTTCAAGTCTCACTTCGATCCCTCCGTATTCAGTTTTTATCTAAATCTTCCCCCAACGCACTGTGGTCGCAGCCCAGACAAAACCCAGACCAGCTCCGACCATCACGATGAGGGAACCGTCTTTGATTTTCCCGCTCTTTAGCCCCAGCTTAATGGAAAGGAGCTGGTCGTTCTGACCGATGTGACCGTATTCTTCGAGATACGTGGATTGCTCCGGCTTGAGTCCGAGTTCCTGCAAAACTCCAAAGTGCGCGGAGCGTTTAAAGTGAAGAATGGCAAGATAGTCTATATCCTTTTCCGTATAGCCGCTCTTCTCCACAGACTCCCTGATCACCCTGAAGAAGTTTGGCGTCGTCTTTTCTGAAAGTCTCTTCTTGAACTCCGCTGGGTCTCCAGTGATCCTGAAATAAAAATCTTTGACGTCTCCTTCTTTCATGGGCCAGTTTTTCGTTCCACCCACGGGAACAACGCAGTCTTCGGAGAAGGAACCGTCTCCTTTAAAGGAAGAGGAAAGGACAATATTACGTCCAAGGTTTTTCTTCAACACCACAGCGGCTCCCCCAGCGCCTATATCCAGCATGAAGGATGTGGAAGGCTCTGCGGGATTTATAAGATCGACGTTACGGTAGCCACTGGCGATGAGTACCGTGTTGACGTCATCACGGACTAACATGATGCTCTTGGCTATGTCAATGGCCACCATCATAGAACCGCACATGGCCTCCATATCGAAAGACCACGCCCTGTCAGCACCTATTTCATGGGCCACTTTTAGCCCGGCGAGCCAGCATGGATAGTCCTTATGCTGACCGCCTCCCCAAATGAGGAGGTCTATTTCTTTCGGAGATATACCAGCGTCGTTGATAGCTGCTTTTGAAGCTTCTATGGCCATGTAACTCGTGGTATCTTTCGGACCCGGAAGGTACTTCTGCTTTATCCCGAACTTTTCAATTATCACGTTCTCCGGAATATTCGAAAGTTTGGCTATTTCTTTTGCAGGCATTATCCTTTCTGGTAGATAGATTCCTATACCGGCGATTCCAACATGTTCCAAGGCTATCACTCCGATTTTGTGGGTTGTGATTCGGTTCTCATTAATGATAACTGAACCACCTCTCATTTTATATTAAATCATGACCGTTATAATTCAAAGAACGAATATGGCTTTTTAGAAAGAAGTAGAGGTGATTAAACCCGATCACAGGTGTTGGCGTGCTTCAACTATACCTCAACAAAAAGCCTATGACGGCACTGAGGAATTCCTCCTGTTTTTCGAGGAAGGCCGCATGACCTGCATCGTGAATGATGAGACTTTCTGCCTGAGGAAGCCTTTCTTTAATGAGCTCCATCTCCCTTATGGGGGTAATGATGTCTCTATCGGCCATCAGTAAAAGAGTCGGACAGCTGATGGACGGGAGTTCATTGAGGGTGTTGAAACTGAGGTTGCTCGAGGCTAGCCTTATGAATCCATCGAACCAGTCTTTGTTGAGCAATTGCTTGAAGGCTTTCTGGCGGTTTTTTAACCAGCTGAGGTTACTGTTGTAGAAGGAATCAGAATATATGAAGGGAATCGCCAGTTTGAAGAACTTTTCGCCATCGTACAACCTCGCAGCCTCTTTCCACGCCTCTCCTAATTCCTGGAGATATGGTGGAATGCGTGCGGGTGTATTGGCGAGGACCAGAGCATTCAGCTTGTATGGGTGTTTCAGCGCAAAAAGCTGGGCGACCTGTCCACCGTATGAGAGGCCAACGATATTGACTTTTTCAATGTTGAGATAATCCAGCAAAGCATTGAGATCCTCTACGTGAACAGAGATGTCAAATTCTTTCGACATCTTCGAGGATTTTCCTTGATCCCTGAAATCCATAAGCAAAACTCTGAAGAAACGGGTCAGGTCTGAAAGATGTCCATGCCAGGAAAGCGTGGACATCATAATGCCGTTCAAGAGCACCACAACGGGTCTGTTTTCATCTCCATGGAGTTCATAGTATATGTTCACATTTCCATATTTAAAATATGCCATAAGCTCCCTCCTTTTCGACTTTATTTAGATATTACACCACCAAATAAGGATATGGGAAAACGGCATTTCGGAATGGGGACGGCGGTTCATCTTTTTGCCATTTATACATTAGATTTTTAATGAAAAACTTTCCGGGGGTGTGTTATTATTAAGTGAGTTAAAAGGTTCACAAAGGCATTCTTATACACTCGTCTTCGTTTAAGGAGGGTTAAACATGGCAAAACGCATGCAGAGTATGGACGGGAATACTGCTGCTGCTCATGTAGCCTATGCGTTCACCGATGTGGCAGCCATCTTCCCTATCACTCCGTCCTCACCCATGGCTGAACTCGTTGACGCCTGGGCTGCGAACGGGAAGAAAAACCTTTTTGGGCAGACTGTTAAAGTCGTAGAAATGCAGTCAGAAGGAGGTGCAGCCGGCGCTGTACACGGTTCACTGGCAGCTGGTGCTCTCACAACTACCTTCACTGCCTCTCAGGGACTGTTGCTCATGATCCCTAACATGTACAAAATTGCGGGGGAATTGCTTCCGGGTGTATTCCACGTCAGCGCCCGCGCCGTTGCTGGTCACGCTCTCTCTATATTCGGCGATCACTCAGACGTGATGGCCACAAGACAGACTGGCTTCGCGCTTTTAGCTTCCGGTAGTGTACAGGAAGTAATGGACCTGGCCGCTGTAGCGCACCTTGCTGCCATCAAGTCGAAGATACCATTCCTGCACTTCTTTGATGGATTCAGGACATCCCACGAGATACAGAAGATAGAAGTACTGGACTATGAAGACCTTGAAAAACTCCTCGATTTCGAAGCAGTAAAAGCCTTCAGGAAAAACGCATTGAACCCCGAACACCCTGTTATAAGAGGTACAGCCCAGAACCCTGATATTTTCTTCCAGGCAAAAGAATCCGCCAACAAGTTCTATCATGAAGTACCAGATATAGTCGCCGAATACATGAAGGAAATCTCAAAACTTACCGGCAGAGAATACAGGCCTTTCAACTATTACGGCGCACCAGATGCTGAGTATGTCATTATTGCTATGGGTTCTGTCACAGAAACAGCAGAAGAGACGATTGACTATCTGCTTAAAAGGGGAGAAAAGGTTGGATTAATCAAAGTCCACCTTTACAGGCCATTCTCAGCGAAGCACTTCTATGAAGTCCTACCAGAGACAGTTAAAAGAATTGCTGTCCTCGATAGAACGAAAGAACCCGGTGCTCTCGGCGAACCCCTGTATGAAGATGTCAAGTCCCTCTTCTACGGCAGGGAAAATGCTCCGCTTATCGTTGGCGGAAGGTACGGGCTCGGTTCCAAAGACACGACCCCATCCCAGATCAAGGCCGTATTCGATAACCTCAAAGCTGAAGATCCCAAGGATCATTTCACAATTGGAATCGTCGATGACGTGACCGGTACGTCTTTGGAGATAAAGGAACGCATCAATACGACCCCTGAGGGAACGATACGTTGTAAATTCTGGGGCTTTGGTTCTGACGGTACTGTCGGCGCGAACAAAAACGCCATAAAGATAATTGGTGATAACACCGACTACTACGCTCAGGGTTATTTTGCATACGACTCCAAGAAATCAGGTGGCCTTACCGTTTCTCACCTCAGATTTGGTAAGAAGCCTATCAAGTCCACATATCTCATAGATGAAGCGGACTTTGTCGCCTGTCACAAACAGTCCTATGTCCACCAGTATGACCTCCTAAAAGGACTGAAGAAAGGTGGCACGTTCCTGCTTAATACAAGCTGGAAAGGCGAGGAACTGGAAAAGAATCTGCCTGCAGCTATGAAGCGCTACATCGCCGAAAACGATATACAGTTCTACACCATTGACGCTACGAAGATCGCCATGGAAATAGGTCTTGGTGGCAGAATAAATATGATCATGCAAGCCGCTTTCTTCAAGCTCATCAATGTCATGGAACTCGATAAAGCGGTCAAGCTTCTCAAAGATGCCGTTGTCAAGACCTACGGTAAAAAAGGCGAAGATGTAGTCAGAATGAACCACGAAGCAATAGACAGGGGTATCAATTCCCTTGTGAAAATAGATGTTCCTGAGTCCTGGAAGAACGCCGCCGACGAAGTCAAAGCGGAAGAGAAAGAGAAACCAGAATTCATTAAAAAGGTCCTCGAACCCATGAACAGACAGGAGGGCGACGACCTCCCGGTCAGCACGTTCCAGGGCAGGGAAGATGGTTCATTCCCTCTGGGCACAGCCGCTTACGAGAAACGCAGTATTGCTGTTAAGGTACCTGAATGGATTCCTGACAATTGTATCCAGTGTAACCAGTGTTCCTTTGTGTGTCCACACGCTGTTATAAGACCATTCTTGTTGAACGAAGAAGAAATGGCTCGCGCGCCGGAAGGCTTTGCAACGAAGAAAGCCATCGGTGGCAAAAAATTCGAAGGCCTTCAGTTCAGGATACAGGTCAGCGTTCTCGACTGTACCGGTTGTGGCAACTGTGTTGATGTCTGTCCTGCCCCTCAGAAGGCTCTCGTCATGAAACCCCTTGAAACTCAGCTTCATGAAGCTAAGAACTGGGAATTCACTGCAACGATCAGCGAAAAGAAAGATCTCATGCCGCTCACCACAGTCAAAGGTAGCCAGTTTGCCAAGCCTCTGTTTGAATTCTCCGGTGCCTGCGCTGGATGTGGCGAGACACCTTACCTTAAAGTGGCGACACAACTTTATGGTGACAGAATGATTATTGCCAACGCAACAGGCTGTTCCTCTATCTGGGGAGCCTCTGCTCCGTCGATACCCTTTACAACGAACGCCGAAGGAAAAGGACCCGCCTGGGCAAACTCCCTCTTTGAGGACAATGCGGAATATGGCTTCGGTATGGCCATTGCCGTAAAGCATATCAGGGAGCGCCTCGCAGACCTTATGAATGAGCTGCTCACCTTTGAACTGCCGGAAGACGTCAAGGCTCCGTTCCAGGCATGGATCGATGGCATGAACGATACCAATGCTTCCAAAGAAGCAACAAAACAGATCATCCCAATCCTCGACAAAAATTTCAGCGACGCGAGAGTCAACGAGATACTCTCTGAAATTAAGGACAACAAGGACTTCCTCGTCAAGAAATCCATCTGGATTGTAGGTGGAGATGGTTGGGCTTACGACATAGGGTATGGTGGACTCGATCATGTCCTCTCGATGAACGAAGATGTGAACATCCTCGTTTTTGATACCGAAGTTTACTCCAATACTGGCGGCCAATCTTCGAAGGCGACACCCACAGCAGCCGTTGCCAAGTTCGCAGCTTCTGGTAAGAAAACAAAGAAGAAAGACCTTGGCTTAATGGCGATGGCTTACGGTTATGTTTACGTTGCACAGGTTGCCATGGGAGCCAACATGAACCAGTTCATGAAGGCCCTCACCGAGGCCGAAAACTACAAGGGACCGTCATTGATAATTGCCTATTCACCTTGTATCAACCACGGCATAAAACTTGGTATGGGCAAGACACAGTTCCGCGAAAAGCAGGCCGTTGAAGCGGGTTACTGGCACCTGTATAGATACAACCCCGAACTTAAAAAACAGGGCAAAAATCCCTTCATCCTCGACTCCAAAGAACCGAAGGCTTCCTTCAGGGAGTTCCTCATGGGAGAGGTTAGATACACCTCATTGCTCAATACATTCCCTGAAATTGCTGAGGAGCTCTTCGCTAAAGCTGAAGCTGAAGCAAAAGAACGTTATGAAACATACAAAAAACTCGCCGAAGGTTGAGTATGAAATAAAAAAGGGGACGCGCTTGCGTCCCCTTTTTTATTTTACTGGTTTTCAGAACGCCAAACCAAACATCACATACGGGAACATAAAAGGATTGAATAATTCAATATCTGCTACATATGTGCCAGCATCCATCCCGGCTTCTACGAAGAAGAAAGCGAGTTTCGTGCCGATTCCGAGCTTTGTCGCGAAATAACAATCAGCGAAACTTATGTTTCCCTTAACGTAGTCCTTTATTACGCTGAATGGAGTGGTTACCTGCCCTCTGAGGTACAGTAACCAGACAGGCAATTTCAGGTTAATGCCCAGAAATACATCAGGTTGTTCATACTGTTCGAATACGTCGGTCGCAAAATCGTAGTAGCCAACGGGTAACTGAACCGTGAACAATGAAAGATCAACCTGTCCATAGACTTCAGCACTGGAGATAACAGGAGGATTTACAGTGAAGTCGCCATAAAAATCTCCACCCACTCCGACGAATAATCCTCTAGCGAAAAATACCGTTGAAAGCCCTAAAAGCATTAAAACAAAGACGACTTTCCTCATGATAACACCTCCCATTTGATAACATTTTCATTTTCATTATATCAATAATTTATCTTGAAAACAAATATACAAGAACAATCCATGAAACGAGAGATAAAAACCATGAGACAAAAACGATATTAATCATTAATTTAGTACATATGTTTAATGCAAAATATATGCAAGCTTTCAGCGAAACAATGGTAGAATGTTTAATTAGAAGGGCAGTTTCATAAGTGTGAAAACGGTAGAGCAACAAAAAAGTTACAAAGGAGCTATTATGTTTCCTGAAAAAGAAGCGAAGAAGATAAGGGATTTTTACGTTTCGAAAGGCTATGAAATCTCGAGGATCGAGTTACGCGAGTATTCGCTAACCCTGGAGCTTAAGCAATACAAAAGAAAATTCACGATTTACCGCAATAAAAAGGGCGAATACAGACTCGTAATACCTCAAAATTTCTCCGCGGATTTAAAATTTGAACTCATGAAGCTCTGGGAAGAATTCAACGGTAAAGACCTTTCTGGATGCCATCTCTTTGTAGATGGTAGCTACAGGGACAACAGGGCCGCATACGGAGTGGTTGTAGTGAAGGACGGTTGGGTCATCGGTGAATTCTCAGGATGTTTCGAACTTCGTGGTGGACAGAGAAACGTCGCGGGCGAAATAAAGGGCGTGATCAAGGGACTTGAATGGTGCATTACAAGCAGGATAGATGAGGTATTCGTTCATTATGACTACGAAGGTCTTGAAAAATGGGCTAGGGGATTGTGGAAAGCGAAAAATTCCCTTACACAATGGTATACAGAAAAAATCCAAAAGATTGAGCGTTCATTAAGAATAACCTGGGTGAAAGAAAAAGCCCATTCGGGCAGCACTTACAATGAAGTAGCAGATAAGCTCGCCCGCGGGGCTCTGGATGCTCATTGAAGTTCGTTACTCTTCTTCCTTCGCCAGTTTGTATGAGTCCTTTCTTTCGTTTAAGAACAACTTTGCGGCGGATTTTATGACAATTCTTCTACTCACAAATCTTTGGAAGAACACCATCGCTTTGTTGCTTATTCCGGGGATGTATGTTTTCTTGCCTCTTTCAAAGGCTTTTAGTGCTCTAACTACAACATCTTCCGGGGACATTGTCCTGATTTTTATGGCGGTAGCGCCAGCCGTTTCAAAGAATTTCGTTTTTGTTGCCCCTGGACAAAGAGTCATTATTCTGACCTTTCCGTCAAGTTCAAAACTTATAGCTTCTGTAAGATTCAACACGAAAGCTTTAGTGGCTGCATAAGTTGCAAACCCTGGTACAGGCTGGTAAGAGGCGGTTGAGGCTACATTTATTATCCCAGTTCCTTTCTTTCCTGCCATCGTTTTTGCATATGCTTTTGTAAGATAGTAGAGGACTTTCACATTAAGATCTATCATCTTCAGCTCACGTTCCATGTCAGTATCTATAAATGAACCAATGACACCAAAACCTGCATTGTTTACCAGTAAATCAACATCTGAATGGGTGTCAACAAGGGTTTGTAAGTCATTGAAATCAGTAAGATCTGTTTGAAAGGATTCAACCTCTATTCCATAAAGTGTGGAAAGGTCCATGGCTAGTTTATCGAGACGTTCCTTTCTCCTGGCAACAATTACAAGATTATACCCTCTCTTAGCCAATTCATAGGCGAATGATTTTCCCAGACCTGATGATGCTCCAGTTATCAGGGCTTTCATCCAAACCACTCCTTTAGCTTCTCTGTATTTTAGGAAAAGCGTATTTGATTTTTCAAAAAATAGGCCCTGCAGGGCCTATTTGTATTTGATACCGTGACAGTACTAATCATCGAGCTTATCAAGTTCCTCTTTTATGAACTCCACCAGCTCTGTGATATATTCCTCGCTGAAATCGAACTTGATACCGGCTGCCTCATAGAGTTCATCGAGTGGTCTGGAATGTCCGAGGCTCAAAAAGTGTTTGTACTGTTCAATGGCTTTCTGACCGTTGAGTCTGTAATTTCGATAGATGGCTATTGCTCCCAACTGTGCAATGCCATATTCAATATAATAAAAGGGTGATGTCATGATGTGCGGCTGGAGAAGCCAGCGAATGCGCTTCTCTCTTTCCAGTTCGGACCAATCTATACCCGTGTTAAATCTGTCGAGGAGTGATGCGAAGTATTCGTCACGTTCTTCAGGAGAGTGTTCCGGATTTGTATAAATCCATTGCTGAAAAGCATCTACCGTCATGCACCAAGGCAGAAAGGAAATGGTTCCAACCAGCTCTTTGCGCATGGCGAGTTTTAGCTCTTCGTCATCAGGATAGTATTCGTTAAGATGGTCCAGGGTCAATAACTCCATCGACATGGAAGCAAGCTCTGCTGCTTCATGTGGAGTATGTTTATAAAGGAGCAATCTCTCTTTGTCCGTGGCAAAAGAATGCATAGCGTGGCCAGATTCGTGAAGAATCGTCCGCACGTTTTCCGGAACACCGGTAGCATTCATAAAGATGAAAGGTGCTCCTGTTTCGTCAAGTGGATAGTTGTATCCACCCGGAGCCTTTCCCTTTCTATTTTCAAGGTCGAGTAAACCTGTGTTCTTCATTTTTCGCAGGTTTTTGCCAAAATCCGGATCGACCTTTGATAGTATCGTTATGGCTTTTTCAACGAATTCATCTATACTCTCAAAAGGCTTCAAAACTCTGCCCGAAGGTTCAACTGCTGTATCCCAGGGGCGAAGTGAATCCACACCGAGTTTTTTTCTCTTTTTTTCATTAAGCTCTTTGATGAAAGGAACGACTACCTTCTCAACCGAGTCGTGGAATTGAAGAACATCTTCCACAGAATAAGCAAACCTATTCTTTTTTTTGTGCATGTAGTCACGGTAATTGTCGAAACCGGCATTCTTCGCCTGGGGTATCCTGATAGCTTTTAATTCATCGAACAGCTCTTCCAGTGTATCTCTCACCGTACTTAGTTTATTCATCATGAGCTTCCATGTTTCCTCTCTCACGCTCCTGTCAGGGTCCTGTTGAAACTTGGACAGCTGCATCAGTGTATATTCTTTTCCCCTGTAACTCACCGTCAATGAGCCTATGATTGAGCCATATTTTGAAGACAATTCTTTTTCCTTTATCTCAAGAGGTAAATTCTCTTCTCTGAACAACTCTATGCGATTGGACACAAGCTTATCCAGGTGAGCGTATCTATTCCTATCCAGCCGGGCTTTATGAGGACTTTCATAGTACTTTTTCATGAGTTCTATTCGATAGGGTTCTGCCTTGGAAAAGACGTTGGCATAGAAGTTAGAGTATTCTTTCCTCAATTGTTCATCATCGGCTTTGCAGGTCATGCGTATATATCTCCACGCCAACTGTTCTTGAAGGATCATGTAGAGTTCGCTGAAACGCTCGAGAAATTCCTCAAGATCTTCTGGTGAGCTAATTTCAAAAGCTTTCAACGTCTTCAGTTCAGCTTCAACATTTTCCCACACCGAAAAGTCAAGTTCTTCGGGGAAATATTTCCTTGGCTGTTTCTTTATGACCTCTTCTGCCATTGTTTCACCTCCATTCTCATTATACAACTTAGTTAGCTTATCGAACAAATAGCAAAATTTTTCTTGAGCAATTTATACTCTGATGCTTTTAAAACTTTCAATTTAATTGCCTCCTTTTATCTTCTCATTGTATTCAATATTCATAAATTCCGTCTATCTTATATGCTATAAAAGAAGTATGAATAACATATACATTAGAGAATTAGCAATGCGCTTTCATTTCAAAAAGGGGACACTTATTTTTGGGGGTTGGATACTGGTAACTGGTGTCACTACTTTAGTATGGTTGATCGCCTTACCAGGTACTTCTTCTTTTGAAATCATTGACACCATACATGAATCGGCAGTACTCGCTGTTTCATTTCTGGTTCTCTGGTTTATAATCAAAATTCGTTCTACACTTCTTTCAATTGGATGGGCTGTGTTTTGTTATGGAAATGCAATTGACCTCCTGGACGAGTTTACAAAAGAACCAATTTTTTTGACGACATATCTCGACTTCATATGCATACTCGTCGGGTTGAGTTTATTTGTGTGGGGAATAATCCTTTTTTATTCCAAGGAGAACGAATTAAACGAAAGAGTCCTCAGGAACGAAGAGAAATATCGTTTAATATTCGAAAATTCTCCCGTTGGCATTTTCCACTTCAACAGTGATGGAGTAATTACCGAATGTAACAACTCATTTGTGAAAATTATCGGATCATCTTATGGAAAGCTTATAGGATTGAATATACTTAACTTAGTTGATAAAAAAATTACTGCCATAGTTCGTGAAACAATCAATGGCAAGCCAATGGTTTATGAGGGCGAATACTATCCCGTTACCTCAAATAAGGTGATAATAGTACAGGGTTTATTATCTCCCATTACCTCAACAGATGGAAAATCCGTTATTGGTGGTATTGGCATCATTGAAGATATCACTGAACGTAAATTCATGGAAGAGAAGCTACGTCAGGCATCAGAACATGATCCATTAACTGGAATATTGAATCGTCTGGGATTCTTCAAAAGAGTCGAGAATATTTTGAAGCTTTCAAAACGTTATGATAAGCATTTCGCTGTGATATACATAGATATCGATGATTTCAAGATGTTGAATGATATTCACGGTCACACATTTGGAGATAATGTGCTTGAAAAATTTTGTGAAAAAGTCAACTCTGTGCTCCGTGAAAGTGATATATTCGCGAGGCATGGTGGTGACGAGTTTGTGATTGCACTACCCGAAACTGATGAAAAGGGAGCTAGAGCTTTTGCGGACAGGATACAGGAAAAGTTCAAACTCCCTGTAAATATCGATAAAATTGAGCTCACTATTAATCTGAGCATTGGAATAGCCGTTTATCCACATGAAGGGAAAAGTATAGACGAATTGATAAAAATTTCGGACAAAAGAATGTATCAGAATAAGCAGAACAGTTCACGGTGAATGTGGTTGTAGGTTGTGGGCTGTAGGTTGTAGGTGATAATCGAGAACCGAGAGCCGAGAGAGCCGCTGCGCAGCAATAAAAACCGTTGTAGGTTGTGGGTTGTTGGTTGTGCGAAAAAACCGAGAATCCGAGAACCGAGATTCGAGAAAAACAGAACGCTTGCGGAGACTGTCAGTTGGTAGAGCGACGCTTGCAGAAGCTGAAGCTCTTATCAGTCAACGGAAAACGGACAACGGTAAACGGCTCTTCACGAAGTCAGCATATCACGCGTCCTTTGTGTTCTCTTGCCCTCTCGGATTCTCGACTCTCGGATCTCTGTTTTTCTCCATACCCTAGACCCCAGACCCCAAACCCGTCCTTTCCAAGAAAAGGCTCTCATCGGATAACGAAAAACGGACAACGGCAAACGGCTTTTTGTGGATATGCGATCCACAGAACGGATCGGATTTGCGCCATCGGCGGAAAGAACTTTGTTATAAACCGGTTTATTGAACCGCATATCCGTGCTGAAAGCACGCAATCCACGCAAAGCGTGCATATCCTGACGAAGTCAGCATATCACAGACCCTTTGCGTTCTCTCGGTTCTTGGTTCTCGATTTTCACCAACAACCAACAACCCACAACCTACAACAAATAAATAAGACCCTTCTTTTGAAGGGTCTTCTTGGCAGCCCCACGGGGCAGCAAATGTTTTCCGGGAAGTCTGGGGTTATTCCGAAAAGCCCCTCCAGCCATAGCTAGAGGGGGAATAATAGGGAGGTCAATCTGCTTTTGCATTATGAAACGGAGGGGATTTTCTTCAACCATTCATGTCCAAAGGCATGGTTCAACCAACCTACAAGGGCATCAATTGCAAGACTAGTGATGAAAGTGAAAAGCCAATCTGGAATCTTGATCACAATGCCGTGATTTTCCAAAAACTTTTTCACTGCTAAAATTGCTTCGGACTTTTTCTTTGCTTTTTCATCCTGTGACAATTCAAACGACGCTTCTACTGCAAATACGGCCGTTCCGATCCCTTCTTTAAAAACGTTCCACCATTCAAACTTTCCAAACAAAAGGTCCAATACTGCAAAAGCCTTTTCGAGAATTTCCTCGAGCATACTTATTCCTCCTTCTCTTTTTTTAGTTTTTCCCATTCAGATAGAACCCGATGCACAAAATTCCGGGTCTCTTCAGGAAGTTCTTTTTCCCCTTTGAGCCATTTGCGAACGTTTTCAATTCTCCAGTTCCAGGAGGCAAGAACAAGAGTAAGGTCTTCTGGAAACTGCTTCATGAGCCAAGAAACATACACGGTCGCGCTTTTTGCAGCCTGCTTGGGATCGAAAGGATCAGTCGGAAGAGCAAACCTTTCCCGGAGATCTTTCAGACAGATAGGAGTCAGTTGAAACAGTCCTGCGGCTTTGGTTCGCTCGTTGTATGCGACAGGGTTCAGCGAACTTTCTACCGTGGCAATGGCAATCATGAGGTCAGCATCGGGTTGTGGCTTTACAATTACCTTCTGAACCCATTCGCGAATCTGGTCTTGTCTGACCATGTGATCACCTTCTTGTGAGGATATAGTAGATCAACCCTCCGGAAGCGGCTGAGCCAACGGCCCATTTAACTATCTCGCTGATAATCTGCCACTTTGTCTTTTTTATCCCCAGCAAGGCATCTGTGAGCTTGTCTATCAAGTCCTTTTTCCAACCGTTGTCGAGGTGCTCTTTGAGCTCGTCTATCTTTTTGTCTATTTCTTTGCTTTGTGTTTCGTTCATATTCTTGACTTCATCAAGGATTTCTTTTTTGAAATCGTCTTTTTGCAAGAGAAAGTAGCATTCTTCAGCATTGTGGATTTTCTGCATCATGATCACCAGTCTTTCTCTTTGGGTGTGTATTTTATGAATTCTGCTATAATACGAATACCCTTTTTCATTCGTACAGCCTCCACAACCCAGCCTCCAATGACTGGGTGGAGGTTTTTTCTTATTTCATAAGGAGTTTGGGCTTCAAAACAACCGGGCTGGAAACATTCAACATTTCGGATCGTCACGTACTCTTTCTGGTGAAAGTGCCCCATACTCACGAAATCTGGCAGGTTTTCTGCCGTAAACGACTCTACGAGCTTTTGGAGTTTGTACGAGATAGCATATGCCTGCCCACCGTCGGGGTGGTGGAGGGAGAATCGGAACCCTGCCCAATCTACAAATGCTTGGTACTCTCCAATGACTCGAATGTCTGGCCTTTTTGCAGCAACAAGATCCATAATGCTGTCGCCTACAAGAACAGTCCAAGCTTCATCATGATTCCCTCGAATGCCTATTGTTTCGATTTCATCTACTTGAGGGTAGTTTTCTATCAGGTATTCTCGCTGCTCTTTCAGGCTATGCAAAAACAGGTCGTATTCCTGTCCGCGGTAAATCCCTTTCCCGGCTGTCCAGTCACCACCATGGAATACTTTTCGCACTCCTCTTCGAGCGCATTGTTCGTAAAAGTCTCTGAGAGCAGATATCTGCTGATATTTCGATCCAATGTGTGTATCCGCTATGAAAGCGAATTTTATTCTTTCTTGTTCTTCCGGCTCGAGTTTTAAGAGAGTTCCGCTTTCAGGTGGCATGAACTCAATTCTTCCGTCTTCCAGGAGCTTTATTTTCTTTCCTTCTTCGATCAGCTTTTCAACCTCAGCTCGTGTGCGTTTTGGGGACATATCGACCAGATCCGCAAGTTCAAAGAGCGAGATGCTTTTGTAGCGTTTCAAGAATTCAAGGATTCGAGAGGATTTGGGAGCTGCGGGTTGGGTGATGTTTCCCTTTATCATCTTTGGATATTTAACCCGGAAAAACATCCGTATAGCTTCACGAGTTCTGTTCTGGCATTTGGAGTCTTTCATGAACTCATTGCTTATTTGAAGATAGGTGAGCCCCTTTTGTCGCAATTGAATTGCTTTTCCTATCTCATATTCACTCCATTCCACGAACTGCCCTCCTTCCACTAACGATCCCAAAATCTTTCGTGCTTAAATATGTCTGTAAACCACCAACTTCGTCCGTTGCTTTCTTCGATAACTTTCTCCGCTACAAGAGTTCCGAGTACGGCTCCAATTTCCGTGGCAACGTAGTCGCCTTCTTCTGGCACCCCATGACCCATTGCGTCCCATGCCTCCTTCGCAGCTCCAGCTCCTATTCCAACAAGCCCTCCAATACTCGAACTTCCAATGAGAATGCCGACGATAGTGGCAATCATGAAACCGAGAATGAAGTGGAGAATTTTGTCTTGTCCAAACATGCTCAAGCCTCCTTTCGGCATGAAAAAACCGCCCCGAAGGGCGGCTCTTTAACTTATTTCGTGTTTTTACTTCACAACGATAATTCCTTGATAATAATTCCGATACTGCCAATTACCATCCGGTTCATTATTCCAGCCATCAATGAATAGCACGTAAATCCCTGGTTCAATGCTCCAAGATACATGTGTTTCCGTTGTTTCAACACTTGCTATTATCTTGTTGTTTTGTAGAAGTTCTACTTTCCATGAAGCCAGCACTTTTTCAGATTGCCAGCTCAAACCTTCTCTACTCCATTCGAGGTTCGAGACATACTCTGGGATTCTCAAGCAACCTCCTACAATCAGCAGAAGCAATAAAAGAAAGATTAACTTTCTCATTTTTTCGCCTCCTCACAAAACAGGTAGAGTCGGGTAAACGTCCCATGCGCTAACAGTCAAATAAGGGAAGTGTCCACCAGTTCCACTGCTAACTGTGTCGAGTGCAAAGGTATCTTTCTTATAGTCATCGATCGTTAGTTTGAAGGTTATCGGAAGGTTCTCTCTCGGCTTGAGCCCTTTATTCAATAAAAGCTGGTAGAAATCTAACTCTTGAGAGTTCCCGTTCTGGTAGTACCTAAACCATACATCTGTTTGGGCTTCTGAGAACACAGTTTCTCCATCGACGATAATCTCAAAGGTTAAGTCTCCACCGTGAGCATAACCAGGATAGCCTCCGCCGAAATCTCCATAATCAACATTCCAAGCGTAACTAAGCTTAAACAGAGGATACTTATAATAGTTTTTTGTCCCTTTGGGAGTTGAAACACTGACGGGAACAATAAAGTTAATAGTTTTTTCTACCACATAAGTGTTGTATATCGTAATCGATGACGGAAAGAGCGAATCAGCATTATCAACCTCAATAAAAGTTCCCGGTTTTACTGTGACAGCTTTTTGTAGATCGAGGTAATCAGTGTCTATTTGACCAATAACCTCTATGTTCGCTCCATTTACAAGGATACCGTCTCCTCCGTCGGAGAGAACACCGTATCCTAATTTGAGTATCGAACCCACTGAAATAGACTGCCCGACCCTAAGTACCAGTGCAATTTCCATGTCATCAAAGCCGTTACGCTGAGGAGATCCACTCGCGATTGTTGAGGGGGAAGAAACGTTTCCAGCATAGTCAACAGCTTTAACCCGGTATGTGTATGTAGTATCGTATTGGACGTTGCTATCAACAAACTGTGTTCCCTGCGTGATGCCTATTTGAACGAAACCACCGCCATCGTCTCGCTCAACTTGGTAGTATGCGACATTACCTGGAACTTTATTCCAACTGACAACTACAACACTTTTCCCTTGAATAACCGAAACACCAGTAGGTGCTGAAGGTGCGGTTGTTTGCTGGTGTGCATCAATCACAAGAGGCATTTTCACGGGTGACCCCGTCGTAGTAACTGTTATTCCATTATCTGTGTATGTCCAGGTTGTTGAATCGTACTGTCTTAGCTGAACAGAACATTTAGCGGTATCAACCCCAAGTGAAAGGGTTACAGAGGTTATCTCATACTTTTGGCTTACGTTCGTATGGATAGTGTCCTGAATCTCTATAACGTCCATGACGTCTAGCTCGGGATGTGGCGTTATCTCGACGGTCATCGTACTGATAGGATTCTTGTACTTGTCGAGCAGAAACTGAGCCACTTTCCTAGCATCGTCAATTGAGATGCCTTCCATTTGCAACGACAGTTCACGGCGTCCGTATGTCTGTATCGAGGTATTATCGAATTTCTTAAACTTCTCAACCCTCGAAACTGCTATATCGCCGACTATCCAGAGTTTGGAAAGAACGGCATCGGCACTTATTGTGTCGATGGTTATGACAGCATCAGCGTCGGGATAGAGAAGCGGATCGGGGTTGGTGTCAAGCGTTATATTCGCACTCCCGGAAGCGAACTCTGTCTGAAGAGTAGGGTTAGCGACTTCGCCCTCGAATGTCCAGCCTTCAGCGGGTGTGTATTCGTAGTTTATCGCCAGAGTCAGACTTGAAACCTTATACTTAAAGCGGATATCATCACCTTCGACAAACCCGCCAGATAGGGTTATCTTCCCGGTAGCAGCGTCTGAGATTGTGGCATATGAAGTTATGTCGGTTTGTTGGGTGTCGTTCATGACAGAGGTTATAGAAGCTACGTTACCACGTTTGAGGTAGATAACCCCGTCAGCTGGTGCCCTGTGGTGTTCTGAAAGAATCTCCCCAACGTTCCAGTTTATGAGCCTGTCATCATCTTCTTGCTGTACACTATTTCCTTCCGGGTCTGCCAGAAGCATGAACACCGGTTTTTGGGAGTCTATCTGTTTGTTTTTGAACTCGACTAGAATAGCGTTCTTGATATTCTTTGTCGAAAGACTTTCGTCGGGGTTAACGAATTTATCCGTTGTTGCTGTCCAATCCGCGACAGTTTTTGGAGTATAGTTTTTTCCTATGAGAGACTCATATTTCAGCGTCCCGTCCGGCAGAACGTTGACTCTTCCAGCTGTTTGTTTGCATATCTTAGATATGGCATCCCAGGCGCTGGTAGCGTTCGTGAATTTTGTCATTTCAAAGATTATACCGGTAGCGGCTGCCTGAATAGAATAGCCCGTGGCGTAGAACCACAGATCAGCGATAATAGCCTCAGGCGACTGGTTTTGATAAGTCTTCAAAGGGGCGGGAGTGTCTATGGCCAAGGCTGTCAAATCCCGCCCTTTTATTAGAACCGTACCATCAGAACGCTGATTAATGGTATCTATCACGCCTGTTAGAACCAGAACCGTTTCGCCATTTATATCTGCGTAAATTCTGACTTTCTTTTTCGGTGTTCTGGTAGCCTGAACCGGCCACGAGAAACGACCGGTCGAGTTGTCCAAGATGGCATTAAATGTGTTTGCAACCGCTCCGAAATTCTCGCCTTCAAGAGATTTGTTCACGTTTACGTCCTTCAAGTATGCTGTTTCATCCGTCCAGTTGATCCCATCCCAGAGAACCTCTATCTTTGGGGATACATTTGTGATGTCGCCTTCTAAGTGTGTTTGAGCTGCCGAAGTAATCGTAAGAGGCATGATTACACCTCCTCAAGGTGTATTGAGACGTTGTACAGCGAAGTCCCTGGGATTCGTGAATACGAAGGTGCCGGGACGTACATTGTCCAGCTAGTAGAGCGGTATGTGACTGTCTGGGACGTGCCGATGTAACCATCTAATGTAGCTTTATCTGTTTCATTTATCACAGCGGTGACATCGAGGGTCTTCTTTTTGGCTATATAGTTGACTTTCAGTGTGCCGTCAGCCATTCGTTTTTGGGTCTTAATCTCTATGTATCCATCTTTTACGTCCGTTGCGGTTAGTGTTAAAGCCCCTATCTGCATTCACATCACCCTCTCGCTAGTTCGAGGTCACCGGCATAGCCTTGTAGCAGTTCCCAGAGTTTCTTGATGCCTTCGGGATCAGTCAAACCGTAGGTGTCTATCTGGATTGTGATGTTATTCGTGACTGAGCCTGTGACACCTGCGGAGTATGTTTTGGTTACGACCCCGGTTTCTTCCTCTTCGTAGTTTAGTTTTGGCTCGATGTCTATTTTTCCGAATAGCCAGCCAAAGAGGAAGTTGTAAATCCCTGCGAACACTTTCACGATACCCTCGAATATTGGCACAAGAACCTCTAAAATCGGCACAAGAACATTTCCGAGAAGCTCGCCAAGAATCTCGAAAGGTCGCCTGAGTTTTTCTAAGACGGGTTGAAGCGGTTTCAAGAAACCTTCCATGAATGCTTGGCTAAGGCCTAACATCCTGTCAAAGTATCCGACAACACCACCGACGACAGTACCAAGAGCGCTCATAACCATCGAAACCCCGGACATTGATTCACCTGTTCCAGAAATTCTCTCGATAACTGCTTTAATAGCATCGGAAAATTTGTTTTCCTTGAATGTCTTATAAGTGGTTTCAACTTCGGAAGCGAAGAGCTTGAGGTTTCCGACCAGCTTGTCCCACCAGGTTTTCTCTTCTGGAGGTGTTTCTGTGTCTGAAGTGTCGGACGTTTGACTATTTCGAAGCTGTTGTTTAAGTTCCTCAAGTGCTGCTGCAAGACCGCTAAGACCTTCTTTTGAAGACTCTATCTGTCCTTTGAGAACTTCCAGGAGGTTACTTGCCTGTGGGTTGTCAGCTACGAGGTTTTCAAGCATAGAAACGACCGATAGCATACCATCTGACATAGTTTCAATTACAGGCGTTAAGGTATCTATGGCGCTTATTAGAAGGTTGAGGGTCTTATCAAGCATGCTCGTGGTATCTTCGTCAAGTATAGAGTAGCTTTCATTTTTCGGCCCGAAGCCTGGAACTACATAACCACCAGACTTGTAACCGCGCTGCCTGATGCCTTCAAGCATGGCGATAAGTCCTGGATAGCGTTTGACTAACCATGCAGGAGCTACCCACTCGCCACCATGTACGACACCAGCGACTTGATTTGGATCAACAGGGGCTGTATAACCACCGCTTTGATGGGGTGGAAGCCCACCAGTTACAATATCGACCGTCACAACAGCGAGACCTTTGAGCTCCTTTAACTTTTCTGCTATCTGATTCAACTTTGCAAGTGCTATATCTTCGCTGAGCGTCATATCTGAGTTAATAGCATCGAACTCTTTAAGTAGGTTTTGTATATTCTGATACCATTCAAGCGTTTTTTGGACATATGCTTGAGCTTCAGGTGATAGTTTTTCAAAGTCCTTTAGTAACGGTTTCAGAGAATCGTACACTTGTTCAGAATTGGCTTTTACCAGCGCAAAATAAGTGCCGAGATCTTCTGCTGGTTTACCGAGGGCTTGAGTAAGACCAACATTAGCAATATTGAGGTCTGCAAGCTGTTTCTCATAATCTTTTTCAAAGAGTTTGGGAATGATATATAAAGCTACCGAGAATGCAAGACCAGCAGCTGCACCGCTTTTTGTGATAATGCCAATTCCAGCGGCAACAGCAGCGGCCGTTAGAACTTCCTTTATGGCATCGCTAAGTGATTTTTCCCCGTTAGCAACTTTGCTGATAACATCAAAAGCGAGAGCAGCTCCAAGAATCCAAGCACCGACAGCAAGCCCTTTTGCGGCTCCTTGCATAAATCCAATGCCTTTGAGTGCATTGACAATCGAATTTGCAAACGTTGTAAGTGTATTAGCTGCCCAAGTGGCCGCAAATACTAGCGGAATATATCCGGCAACTTCCCCAGCTGTTTCACTACCTGTTAACTGTGTAATGGCATAGCTTATGGCATCTTTTATAAGTCCTAGAACATTGAAGGAAATTTTGAAGGATTCACCTACAATTGCGGCCATGTTCTTTCCAAGTTCCGCAAGTTGTTTTATGGATTCATCTTGTTCTTCGATTGTTGCACTGAAAATGGTGAAAAAGTCAACCTTCTCGCTTTTTTTAGTTGCTTCTTCAGTTGCTTTACGGAGTCTTTCACGAACTGCTGAAATTGCTTCATTCGTTTTCTTCAGGCCTTCAGCGAGTCCACCGGTTATGTCCGTGAAAAATTCGAGTGTAACGCTTAATCCGGCTTTCACCGTATCTAAGCCAAAAGGCTTTTCTGAAAAGTTTTTCTTAAATTCATCAACTTTCTTCTTTAGTTCTGAATTGGCATACCATTCTTTTAGAGAGTTAGCTATATCAAGCGTTGTATCCAAAACCCACTTGATGCCTGATATTACAGCACCAACAACAGCGGTTATACCCGCAGCAAGATAATGATCTTCACCCCAAAGCTTAGATACTTCTTTCTTTGTTGTGGCCCAAGAATTATCAGCTTCAGCTATTATTTTTGTGGCTGTTATGGCTGTTTTTAGCTCTTCCCAGAACCACTCAAAGCCTTCTACAATCCCAGCAGCAGTAGCGATGATGCCAGCCGCGAGATAATTCCCTTCACTCCATTCTTCTTTTACCGCTTTCACAATATCATCCCAGGTAGTATTGGCATCGCTTATTAATTCCGCAGCTGTAACAACTCCGCCCTTTATGTTATCCCATAACCATTTGACAGCACTGATGACAAAACCCACTGTGGCGGTTATGCCAGCCGCGAGATAATCGCCTTCTTGCCATTGTTCGGATACTTGTTTTTTGGTTTCTTCCCAGGAGTTTTCAGCTTCAGCAATCGCAAGTGTGGCTGTGAAGGCCTCCTTAGTTTGTTCCCAAACCCACTTCACAGCGGCAATTGCAAAACCAACAATGGCAGTTATACCGGCTGCAAGATAATGCCCATCTTTCCATGTTTCAGCTACTTTTTCTTTCATTTCTGTCCAGGAGTTGTCGGCATTAAGGATTGAAATGATATTTTCTTTTGTCAGCTCTACTTCGTTCAAAAACCATTTGATGCTATCAAAAGTAAGTTTCAGGGCACTTATAGCAATGCCCTTTATATCCCCTTCTTTTATTGCCTTGACGAAATTTTCCCAGTCCGCAGTAAGTGATTCGGGTGAACTTTTACGCCATGTGCTCACAAGTGCTTTCCATGCCGCACTTATCTCATCCCATTTTGAAATAATCACTACCGCACCAGCTACAATCGCACCTATCAGCAACGTCCAGGGGTTAGTTATGATTGAGATGCCAGTCGTCACAACGAACGAAACAGCTTTCCATGTCAAAGCAAGAGTTCCAAAGATAGCCAACAGTCCCGCAAAGGACATGCCGAGTTTTATAATTGACTTTATCGTGTTCTTACTTTCAGGCGAAAGATTAGCCAAAGCGTTGGAGAAGTTCGAGACGAGATCAGCTATTTTCTTAACTTCAGGTGTAAACAAGCTACCAATTACTTCAGCTATATCACCAAGTGCGGCGTTAAAACGTGCTAATTGCACTCCTGTGGTATTCTGGAGTAACTCAGAATAACCACCGAGACGTTCGGTTATTAGGTCAATCGCTTGACCTTGCTTTAATTGTTCTTGAGTGAGTTCGCGGAGGAACGGAAGAGCTTCACCAAGTTCGCCAGTTAGCCCCGCCTGAGTTTTAGCGAGGTTCTTCATTGCACTAACCAAGTCCATTCCTACGACTTGATTCAGCAATACAGCCGCTTCTGTCGCTTCTTTTATCTTATCTCCGCTAATTCCCAAAGAAAGCCCTAGAGCTGAAATACTTTCGAGAGTTTCGTTACCGACCCCGGTCATGTTTTGTAGCTCATTAGCAGTCTGTTTCAGCTGCTTGAGTAGATTTTTATCAGCATTTGCAAAACGATTAATGGCTATCTCAAGTTTTTTCGTGGCGGTTTCCTGTACTGCCCATGCTTCGGTGGCTTTCTTGAGCCCGTATGTCATACCGGCAAAAGCTGCACCGCCCGCAGCCCCGAGTTTAGCCATATCGTCCATGAGTGATTTCCAGCTCTGTTGCATTTTCTTTAGACCGGAATCGAACTCTTTCATATTCAGTTTGACTTTCGCTTCTAAAGCCGGTAGTGCCATTCGCATCACCTCAAAAAAAGCGGGGTCAGTGCCCCGCCTTCGCTTTTTCCATTTCTTGCTTTTCTAAATACTTTCGTTTTTCTCTATACGCTAGCCAGAAGGTCAAATCTCGTTTTGAAATCTTCTGAAGAACCTCAGAAACGTACGGAGTATGCCAATACTCCGCAGCTATGTCGTAAATTACATAGAAAAAGGTTACATCGTCTGACTCCTTGCCTCCCAGGAGTTCGAGGGCATTATTGAAACTGTTCTTGGTCGATACCTGAGAGTTTCATGATATCCTGGGCTATCTTGGAGAACGCACCCGCAGGTATCCCGGTGTCTAACAGAGTCTGAACCTTGTCTTCTAGCGTATCGCCTTCGATTTCTATGTCTATTCCCCATATAACCGTGGCGTAAACCCTGATATTGTCAATCTTTGCGCATTCAGCCTTCCATTTTGGGTCATTTGTGTTTGGGACTTCTTCAAAACGCTTGAGCTGTTTGTTGAAAATCTTCGTGACGGGTGGTTCAGGATAAGGGTATTCGTCCTCTAGCTTGTCTCTGAAATTTATTCCTATCGATTTGATAGGGATCTCCAAAATCGTTCCGTCTGCTAATTCTACCTTCGAAACTCCCTTCTGCTGGAACTTGCCTTTGTCAGCTTTGCTCAGCTTTGTGAGCTTCACTACCTTATTAGCCATTTAGCTCCCTCCTCACTTAGTTTGAACTTCCTCAAGAACTATCGTGCCTTCCCAATATGGAACTTCACCGACAACCCTCTTGAGTCTGAATTCGTCAGGTGTGAAGACACATTCGACTTCACCGTTCGTCTTTTCAGTCTGCAACTTGACAGTGCTACCGTTCTTTTGGGCAATGTACAGCCCTTTGAGCCACTCGTAGGTATCATCGTCCACAACTACCTCGAAAATATGAAATTGTACGGGCTGTCCAGGTAGTTTCTCGAGGTATAACTTACCTGTCAGTGGGTTGCGGTAGTATTGCTCTTTGGTATTCCTTACATAAGGCTCGTAGCCTTCTACATACTCAAGGACCTTTCCGTTAATGGTAATCATGCTATCGTCCTCCCCGTGGCTCGGATAACGACGTTTTCCTCAACTGCTTTGGTCTTGGTTAACGTCGCTGAGGGATTCTCAAATCGGCAGCCTGTATATGTCTCGGTTACGATAGTTCCATCATTCTCGCTGGTGTACTGGATTGTGAGTGTAAACGTCTCGTCAGCATCGAAAGCTTTTTGGACGTTCCAGTCAGTTGGCATATACCGCAACCGAATTTCGTACTCCACGGCCTGCCGCACTTTCGTGATGCTTTGCTGTTCTACGTCCTGATAGGAAAACGCCCTCTCACGAGCCGCGATAGTTACGTTCTCAACAAAAGAAATATCCGGGCTGTTGGTTAGCCCGGACAGTGTTATTGTAGCCTCATGAAGGGTTCTTACATAGCCCATTAGACCACTTCCCGTTTAGCTGCTGATATCTCTACTCTTTCAGCTACCAATTGCCCTTGGTCGTCCACAAGCTCGTGGCTGTCTATCTGGCAGTGATGGTAGTACTCGTTGATTGTAGAGCCATCGTTTTCGTTCAGATAGCTATGCTCAAGCCTGAAGAAACCTTGATCTATGGTATCCCTTATCGTGGCGTCGTCTATGAGCCATTTATCAAACCCGAGTTTGTGAGTCTCGCTGGTTTTGAGTGGCAACCTATAATAACGGTCATATGGCTGAATAATCCGCTTCTCTACCTGCTGATGAGCTCTGAAGTTCGTGACGTAGCTTAAAGAAGTTTGAGTGCTCGAAACACCTTGATATTCCACCATGAGCGCTGCTGGAACGTCGGAATCTGATAGAATGTTGTTCTGGCTGTAATAAAGCTGGAACCCGGTTGATGTGAGTGTAGCTGTCGGACTTTCAGGCGTTGCGAGCTGATACCAGAATACATACGGGTGCCAGTCAGCCGAAGAATAAATATCGGTAACAAGATTGTTTAGAGCTGTTGTAGCATCTACGCTTGCACCTGAGTAACCAATCGGCTCCCAGCTCGTTCCATCTACATATTTCCAACCGTTTAGATATCGTTTCCAGTCGTCTTCAGTAGGGGTATAAGTATCAGGCCAGCCAGCTATCGAAGAAGTTCCTAACTCTATTCTGAAAGTTAGTGAACCTGGGTCACCAGCACCTGTGGATATATTTTCCTTACTTCCAGCTACTGAATCCAATCCGACTGAGACAAAGCTTACAAGAATACCGTTATAGTTAAAACAAAGAACGTTTGTTTCATTTGTCGCTAAATTTGGAATATAGCTATCGTGGAAGACAATATATGCCCAACTACTTCCATCATTAGCGATAAATGTACTTACACTTCCGGCGTCTCTAACAGCCCAATCAGCGTCAGTCCCTTTTATTACCTTTAAATCCCACTTCTTCTCAAATGTTCCGCTTTGGAGATTTAGGGTATTCTGTATACCAGCATATCCAAACAGCGGATACCCGCTTGGGATTTCGATTTTGTCGGAGTGCGGGGGTTCGTAGTCGGTAGCGCTGGAGCCTTCTTCAAACTGAATGTTTGATACTTGAAATGGGCTAACAGTGCTTTGTAATTGAATTGCAATACGGATATATTCCACATTAGCAGGAATGGTAACCGTAGCTTGAACCTCAGTAGTTGAAGAGTAGAAGATTTTAAAGAATTCTTTTGCAGCCCCATACGACCAGCCACTTAGACCTCCAGAATCGTTTATTTGGTCAACCATTAACACTTTGTTTTTGTCATATAGTCTTATGCGTAGCTCAGTCGTGATTGAGGCATCGAGCTGGTATGAAATCATATACGTCTTTCCGGGCACGACTGGAATGTAATCCGTTACCATTCCTCTGTAATCATACGGAGCGGAAATGATATATGTATCACCTATTTTTGTAAAATAGTCAGTAGTACCAAGGTCATAATTACTGCCAGATTTATCTGTCCAAGTGGTTCCTATTAGATTCTTTCCCCGGTTTTCAATGCTAATCGCCTTCTCCCCGCTCGGCCAATCCCAGCCAATGCAGGCGGCGGAGTCAATATAGGGAATCTCTTTTGATAAATCATCAGCGAGAAGGTCTGACCAGTTTGTGAGAGCATAGGCAGAAGCTCTTGCAGAGTCTAAAGCTCCCATTTTGGTAAGGTTTACGGGTATCAAGCCGTCTATGGCAATACTTCCGATATTACCTATTTGAACATTCAGCGAGATTTTGATTTTGAAATATGCCGTACTTGTCGGGGCTGTTAACTTTCCATAGTAAATTGACCAGCTTGTAGAAGTTATTGGATTTATGAATGATGAGCTGAGGTAAGCTTGTGAGCTGTCATACCATCGAATTTCTATCAGAGGGTCGTTTGTCTCTGTGTTCTCACTTTCTTCTCGCAGGTAGATTTTAACAAACAACTCCTCACCGGCTGTAATAGGATAGGCGGTAGAAGTCTGTATATATATTCCAATTGTACCAGTACCGCCAGTGTTATCGAAATATAGCTTCTGAGCATAGCTCCCAACTACTCCTGAGATAAGCGAAGCGGTACTGTTAGATTCTTTAACCCATCCATCAGCAAGCCCGTCGCTATCACTATCTACTTCAAAATTCCCATACTTCCCTAGCAAATTCACGATGGTTGTGCCGTAGAGTTTGAGGGAACTGGGAGTCTGGTCAATGCCTATGTCAGTTATGAGGTTCGCAGGGGTTACAATGCCTGTCTGCTTCGTCTCTTCCTTTTTTATCGTCAGCGTTGCTTCACTTGATGCGTATGTATAAGCCATATTGTTTTCACCTCCAAAAGAAAAAGCGGGGACAAGCCCCGCTCATTGTTTGTTAGTCTAATCAAGTCACGCTCCATGTACCGAAGATGACGCCTTCGGCACTCATGGTGTTAGCTTCTTCGCCTTCTTTGAACTGAATATTTCCGGGGTTGAACCAAACTTTGGTGAATGTGTAGGTCTCTTCAACTGTCACGCCGTCGTCTGCATAGATTTCGTAAACAATGTCAACGGTATCGTAAGGGATCGTTGCGTCGCCATCAGACGTGGATACCCACGCAACGCCGTCAACTGTTCCACATGTCAACGCTTCGTAAGCGTTCTTATCGCAATATTTGAACGAGAAGGAAACCTTTCCAAGGTTTGCAAGGGCGTCGCCTTTCTTTGCATGTGCAAATGCACCTTTCTTGTCTTTTACGATTATTGGGTCACCTTCAGCTGGTGGGGTAAAAGTGAAGTCCCCTTCAGCAAAAGCTACCTCAAAGGAAGCTGGTGTGGTAGCATTTCCGTCTTTGATTATCAGCTTCCCATCGCGTTTGTTCTTAACTATCGTGCTTATTGCCATTCGGCATACCTCCTTACACGGTTTCTATGTATTTCGCTATAAACGTTATGGCCCCGTAATGCCAGTTCGTTCGTTCGACCACGTTGAAATTCCTATCCGTGATCTCGACTGTCAAGCCGTTATCAAGTGTGATTTTGTTTTTCTTCAAAAGGGCGTTCCAGACAGCATCCCGCATATCATCGAGGGAGTAGACTCCGTCACGAGCGTAAAGGTCGATAACAACCAGCTGCCTAATCTGCTTTCCCTTCACACTCTGACCCGTGACATCTCCCGTGGCTATGTCGTCAATATATTCATCGGAGTAGTAAACCCCGATGTACTTGTCCAAACTCGTAGTATTTAATCCCTGCCCAAAGTCGATCTGGTAGGTCGCCCCGAGATTGTCGAGTATGTACTTGTTGAAGTACTGCTTAAAAGCCTTCATTTTCGCATCAGCTCCCTATAAGCCTTCTCAAGACGGTTAAGGAACTTAGGCCTCATCTCTTCCATCGAGCGTGTAAACATGAGATGCTTGATGCCATGGCGCTTACAAAACTGATACTCAACTCTCGGAGCATATTCGACATTCGTAAAAACCCTGCCTTCAAGATCTCTTTCTTTGATCTCAACTGCACTGGGTTCTTGTAGGCTTTGCTGGAGCCTACCCTTCTCGACAGGGGTTTTCTGGACGATACGGGTACGCAAGTCCATGACTGTGTCCTTAATCACATTAACCGCTTCTTTTCTGGCTTCTTCTCCAAGGTCACGGATAGCTTTTTCCCATTTTCTTTGCACGTCTGGCGGAATCACAAGGCCAATGAAATTACCCATTCTCTACCACCTCCCAGACTTGGAAGTCCGGAAGAATGGTAACACGTTTTATGTCGTACCTTTTACCGCTTATCAGAACGTAATCAGTCCCCACAACGGGTTCGAGATCGGTGTCAGCATAGACCTTGTAAGAGCCTTCCTGGAACCCTAGTTGCATATCTGCTGGTTGAGCTGGAGTGATGATGACTTTTATAGCTGTCTGAGTGACCGTCTCAGTCTCACCCGTTATGGGATCGAAAGACTTGGAAACCTGGCAGAATGTCCCATCTTCGCTATGCCATAGGAAAATGTTATTCATTGTCATAATTCTGCACCCCTAGGGCTCCGTAGGTTTCGAGCGACTGCCAAGAGTTCGGCTTTGCTAAACGTCTCGCTAAGCCCACCTGCAGAGTAGGAGTTCCAGCGCCGTATGTCAGTAGCTATCATCTCAAAACAATCAGCCTGTATATCGTTCCAGTGCACGATTTTTGCTTGAACAAAGACGTAACCGTCATACGCTGTGTCAAGCGTAATTTCGCCGGTTACCTTATCAACCGTGCCGGATAGTTCTTCCTCATACTCGTTGTAAATCTTCTCAGTGTAAGTCTCATCCAGATGCCGGAACGGAATTTGCCATAGAGTTTTATCCAGACTTTTTGGTTCGGCTTCTACTACTTTTACTTCGCTGTTTAGGCTTATTATCTCCTGAAGCTCCGTGTCGCTGAATATTAGGTTGTTCTGGTCTTTGTCGTTTATCAGCAGTCTCGCGTATTCTAGGTTCGTCATCTTCTATCGCCTCCAAAACGGCGTATTTCGGATCCTTTGGCAGATCTACGATGCCGTTTTCTACCATGTAAGCAATGCCGTCAACGATAACACTTTTGGAGTTGTTCTTTACTTTGAACTTCAATAGAACCACCTCACAAAGAAAGAGGGGCTTTAAGCCCCTCATCTATTAAACTATCGTAAAGATACCAGCAGCATCAGGATTTCTGAACTCAAGTGTGTACTCGCCTATGAGCTGCCCTTTGACGTAGTCACCGGTCTTAGCAAGTTCTTCGTAGAATGCAGCCCTGCCCTTGAGCGGTTTGACAGCAAGCTTTGAAGTGTCAACAATTATGATTTCATTTGCAGGGATGTGGGGATCAGTGTAGAGTGTGAGATCGCCATATTCGGACAGGTACTGTTTAACCTTTCTACCCACTGTCTGGTCGCCTTTATCGATAACGAGCTTGGAGCTTTCGAGGTCAAGGAAGTTGGTCATTGTGCTGGGATTCATCCAGGCCTCTTTCACGACTCCACCAGCGTCAACAATCTGCTTCAAGAAAGCCTTGAGGTTAGCTTCAGAGAAGGAAGCGCTTGTTGTGAGACCTTTCTGGTTGATGAACCATCTAAGTCCACCAAGGAGTCTCGGAGTTGTGTTGTCGCTGGGTTCAAGCCTGACACCGTTTACGATAGCTTTTTCCATCCAGATCTTGATTCTCTGGAGTTTCCTTCTGACTTCATCAGCAAAGACGTCTTCATTTACGTACTGTTGTACGGAGAGCTGTGTGCCAGAGAATTTGACATAGTCCCTGAAGATCTGGGTCATGTTGTATCTCTTGACTTTCTGTGTGTAGTCCATATCGGCGTATTCTTCAGCTTCTTTACCGGACACAGCGATAATTTCAACGGTTACACCGCTGGAGTGGTCGGCGTCGTTCTCAAGAACGGAAATTGTGAGGGTGTTGGTTCCTGAGTCAACAGCTGTTACCCTGTAAAGGGAGCTCTCAACCTTGATAACAGCACCAGGGAGTATCCCAGCAACAGAAGCAACGGTCAGAGAACCGCCGCCTGTCAAGTAAGCCGCTGACAATGTGGTATTGAATACGGGCAGAACATCGTCCCACCATTCATACCTTGTGGAATTAACCGCCTGAGCGGCTATCCCTATCTTGTTGAGAAGTGGCGTTTCGGGAAGATTGAGCATAGAGAGTACGGGGGAAACGTCCACCTTATTTTCCGCTATGTCAAAAGTTGTTAAAAGACCTGTTTTAACTGCCATTTACTTTACCTCCTTGCTTGTTGGAAAATTTGCTTAATAGCCTCATGTGGATCTTTAGGTAATGTTGGGGTCTGGGATTCAGGGCTTGTAAAAGTGCCCTGTTCCATAGATTTCAGTTTTTCAGTTACCTTCTGTTCGATGATTTCATTCAGCTTTGTAGCGATAGTGTCGATCTTGCTTAGAAGTTTGTCCTTCGCTTCCGTCAAGCTGTGGTCTAATAAATCATCTAGGTTTACCAGTTCGGCAAAGTCCGCCGGAAGCCCTTTGGCTTGTAAATGAGCTGCCCTCAGGTCTTCCAGTGCCGCCCTGCGTTCCTCTCTCAGGAGCTGTTCGTACTGCCCCTTCTCTTTCATCTTCTCGATTTCCTGTTGCTTCCTCAGTCGTTCTTCACGGGTTTTGATAGCCTGTGTCACCCGCTGGTCAATGATGGATTGGAGCTCCTTCTCCGAGAAGATATGAATGTCTTTAACACCGAGCTGTTCAGCTGTTGCTTTGAGAACCTCCATAGGGTTCTGGTCGTCGTGAATAGCCTCTTGAGTCTCGTTAGCCTCAGCCCCCGCTTCTGGGTTCTGAGCTTCGATCCTCTCATTATCTGCCATTTTTCAAACCTCCTTATTCTTCAGTTGCCCACTTGCATTTGTATTGGATAGCTAAACTCTTAGCTTTGGCAGCTATGGAAGCATCTTTCTGAGTGTTGGCCCTTCGATATGCGGCCAACAATCCAGCACACGAAACTTTCCACTGCCCGTTAACTTTCTTTTTGAAGGGATAACGCCGATTTTGAGGATCCAGGAAGACATGAGCCGGCATATCTTCACGCTTAGTTGAATCAGGCGGTGGAACGTTCTTCCAGACCTTATCTTGCATTGCCTTTGCCATATAATCGCCTCCTTAGAATCGCTTAGGAGCCGAGAATTTCTTGTGAATCTCTGACTTAGTCCAGCCTTCTTCTTCCACTTCGCTCTTTGAAATGGCTGTAAGGATTGAACGACATTGTATATGCGGGTGAAGGAAAGTGCCTGTTTTAGGGTCGGTGATCTCCAGATTCTTGTAAGTTGTCGGATTGCTTTGTATAAACTCGTTGACAACATCCACCGGCCAAGGGTTAAGTTGCACACGATTGCGACACCAGATGGTAGTCTTTTCATCCAGCGGGTTTTGCCAGAGGTAATAAGCTATCCTGTCTTCATGGCTCTTGAGTGAGTCATAGCTCGCCTGCTGCATCACCCGCCCCACTTGGTCACGTGCCATGACGGGGATTCTTCGTTTCCCGTTTGAAGGGATCTTTTCCAGAAGTCTGTTGATCACCCTCTCGTAAGAGTCGCCGTTCATAATTGCCACTGCTAACTCGTTTTGAGCTATCCGAACCATGTCAGCTGTGTAGTTCTTCATGTAGGTTAATCCGGCATCTATGAGCCTTAACGAACGTTGCGGTATGCCTTGGAAGGTCGCTTTTATTCCAAGTCTTCTGAGTTGAAGCTCCCAGGCATTCTTGTATAACGCTTGTTGGAGCTTCTTTGAGTCTTTGGCAAACTCTCTTGCAAATTCGCGAATGGCTTTCTTAGTTCGCTCTTCTATGGCCTTGAGACTTTTCGGAGTGACTAACTTAGAACTGCGAAGCTTCTTAATCTCTTCGAGACGTTTAACTAACCGCCGTAAATTCCTACGCAGAAAGGCTTCTTCAAGCGAATCAGCGAGTCTATATAGCTCCCGTATCTCCGGAAACATCGTTTTCACCGCCCATAAAGCGTGCTGCGAGCATTTCAATCTCTTTGTTTATCTTCTCCTGTTCAGCTTCCCAGTCTATTCCCAAAGCCTGTGCGGCTGTTTCTTTTGATACGAGGTTCATGCTGATTAGCTGAATCCACCTATTCAGGTCTTCAACCTCGTCAGCTGGTATGACAGGTCCTGCTTTTATTTCGATGTTTGGATTTTCCACACCGTCCATCATGAGCGCGAGTCTGGCAATCTTCTTGAAGGCTTCGAAGTACACGTCGCGGTAGTTTTCTATCTTCCTGATGAGTTTAGAAAGCTTCAATTTCAAAGCATACCCAGATATATTTCCAAGATCGTTGAGTATCAGCTCAGGACATTTATTTCTTAGGTAGTTTTCCAACCTATCGTAAGTCTGCAAGAGTGAAGGAATGACGTTGCCTGAATACTCCAGGATCCGAATGTCTTCAGCGTTGACAGCCCAAATGTTATCTTCACGCTTCAAGGAACCTGGGTCAGCAAGGTTTTTGGCTATGATTCGGGGTTTTGCGTAAACGTCCGCAATGGCAGTTATTCGGGAAAGAATCGAATTCATCTCATCTATCGTGTCGCCTATCCTTTCAAGCTCCGATTCACCCCATACGTCATAGTTAATCGATGGGATATTCGGTGCGAAGACGAACCAGAACTCGCCATATCTATTTGGTACGTCTATAACGGTTTTCTCATCGTAGAAGATCTGGACTCTATCACGGGTGTAAACTTCCCGAACTTTGATAGTCCCATTCTCGTGTGGCATCTGGTACTTGTAGATCCATGCCACAATCTCACCGTATTGCTTGACGTATTCAACATCGCCATTCAGGAAGTTGACCAGCCCGATTCGGATTTTTCCATTGTCGTCTCTTCCTACCTTCGCAGCCGTATCACCCAAAATCAGACCTTGAAGCGTCATGAGTTTTGATAGAGTGTCGAAGTTATTGAACTTCAAGATCTTTTCAAGCCTTTGGGTGTTGGCTTCGTTGTCAGGGTCGTATAACTCAATACCTTTGCCAAATATCAAGCTTAAATCCGTGCTGATAATCTCAAAAGCGTAATCCACAAGGCTTTTAGTCATATGCTTGACCCGGCCTTGCTTATCCGTGTCTATGAAAAGCTGGTTCTTTTCGCAATACTGTCGGTCATAATCTCCATAAAAGAGATCCCATAACCTGTAATAGTTCTTTGCCATGTGACCACCTCACAAAATATCCTCGGTAAACGAGAAGCTCCGGGGTTTAGAATGCCCCCAAACAGCCAAAGCCAGTGCTATGACGCAGTCATCGTGGTAGCCATCGGGAGCACTCATTTTAAGGTTTCCTGAAGGGCTTATCTGATATTCGAAGATCTCCAGCTCATTGACTAACTCCGGAATATCTTCATAGTGGATTGTTCCTTGCTCTATCGCTAAAGCAAGGTTGTTGATAAGTTGTTCTTTGGAAGAATGGTTAAATTTGAAGCTTTCCACACTAAGACCTTGACGTCTCAAGTCTTCAAAAATCGGATCGCCAACACCAGTAGAATCTATCCAAATAGTTCCAGGGTATTTTCGATCCACCTGCTTGATTCTTTCCATTTGCAAGCTCCAATTGATTTGGTTGAATCTTTCAAAGTGAACCAAGTCGCCATTTTGATCAAGGACACAAATAACTGTGAAGTCCATATATTTGGCAAGGTCAACGCCCTTATAAAAAAACTCTCCAGGTTTAGGATCCCGGAGAGTTTTTCGGATATTCTTTCTAACTCCCCGAAAAACACCGCCTGTATCTTCCAAAAATTCCGCGAGGTATTCTTGTCTAAATGCACGTTCAGGCAGTGTCCTTCTGGCTTCTTCAATCTCTTCAGGCTTTAAGTATGGATTTTCAGAGGATGGATGTTGCCACGACTGATATTCTGGAAACTTCGGGTCTTTGCCTCGTGTCCACGTTCGGAAAAACCAATTTCTACCTTTAGGGGTGCTAATTATTATGGCTCTTCCGTTCCTATCCGATAAAGTTGGTCTTAAAGCTTCGTGCCATACTTCCTCTTTGATTCTGGCTGCTTCATCTACTATCAGAAGATCTAAACCTTCACCTATCAGCGAGTCTGGATTGTCTGCTGACTTTCCAACAATTTCCGTCCCAAAGTTGGTAACAATTCTCATTTCGGATTTAGAATTTACACAGCGGCCGTTTGCTTCCCACAAGAATTTCCGAGGCCTAACATACTTATAAACTTCTCTGAAGACCTTCTGAGCCAATTCATATGTTGGCCCAACTACCCAAACCCTTTTATCTTTCATGAACACATAAGGAAGAATCTCAATGGCTGAATAGAGCGATTTTCCCCATCTTCTGCCGTTGCAGAGAATTTTGAACCTCGCATCAGACATAAACGCTTCATACTGTCCAGGATGTGGTTTGAAACCTATATCGTTTAGGAATTGTTCTTTGTTCATTTATCAAGTCCCCATCGCTCCGCAACGGCTTTAAGAAGGTCTTCAGCAGTAGTTGCACCGGCCCCGGAGTTCTTAAGCTTTAGATCAATTCCCCTTAGAAGTCGGTCGTAAATTAGAAGTTTTTGGGATTTCTTTATATTGGGATCTTTGAACCAGCTAAAAAGCTCCTCATTCATTTCGTCCAGCTTTTGAAGATCGTCCGGGATAGTTTTCTGAATATGTTCCTGAACTATTGTTTTAGAAATCTCAGCTCGCTCTTCGCGAACCGCTCTCAGAAAATTGGCAATTGCAGTTTTACTGATGCTTATCCCCTTTTCTTCTTTTAATTCTTTCGATATTTTGCTGGAAGACATACCCTCGGCATATTTTTTGAGGACGTAGTCTTCCAGTTCATATTGCTCGATTTTACTGGGCCTGGGCATGCTTCCACCTCGCTTTCGTTCAGATATGAAAAGGTATGGCAAGGTATTTAACTTGCCAGTGCAAAAACAAAAGGCCCCGAAGGGCCTTCAAATTAATGATTAAACAAAAAGCCCCGAATATAGGGGCTTTTGCAGAAGTTAACCACTATACATAGTATATCACAACTTGTTTCAAATTCAAAATTTAAGTTCCCCCTGTTCTCAAAAATTTTGCAAGCTCAAACGCAATATGGTTTAATGTCCTAAAAGCTTTTATTCTCCAGTATCTACGTGCATTAACGCTTCTTTTTGGTAACCCAACCAGCATTTGTCCAATCTCTTCGAGGGTCATCTTTTCCTGGTAGCGCCAAAGCCACACTTTCTTTTCATCCTCAGACAACTTCTCGACTGCTTCATCCATTTTTTCCAAGATTTTTACAACTTCAGCGTCTCTAAAAATCTTGGAATTATAGTCTTTTTCATGTTTTCGACAGTATACTATTGATGAAGTGTGAACCAACATAGTCTCTGTATATCTTTCTAACACATCCCTTTTACGCCATAGCTCGTGAACTTCCTGCTTCACTAACATTTTTCCCTCGATGACCTTATCTAGAATTTCCCAAATGCTCGGGGCGGTTCTCATCTCAACCACCCCTTTCTTTTTGCCTCTCTTTCAGGTATAGCGCCTCGACTTCTTCATATGCATTGATAAAGTTCAAAGTCGCAGTAATCAGCCTGTTGTTGAGGCCGTCCAGCGGAGTTTGCTTTATTTTGCTCTCTATATTCTTAATCTTTTTTCTGAAACGATAAAGAAGCGAAAAAAGAGGATATACATCTGACAAGGCTTTTGCTGTGTTTTTCAACTTCTTTGACATTTTCCAACCTCCTCAGAGGATTCTTTCTTCTTAAGTTCTTCATAGATCTCTAAAAAATGCAGAGAAGCCCGAAGCTGAGAAAGCATTCCATACACATGTACATTCGCTGGCATTTTTGCCAATTCCGAGACAACATTCTCTATCTTTTTCTTGTGCCTGCTTAAGAGTGAGTATGGCTTATATGCGATACTAAGCGCTTTTGCGATTTCTTTCTTCGTCATCCTTTATCCCCCTTTGTGATCCGAGATCTGAGATTAAGCCCATTGTCAATACAGCGCATAAGAAAAAGCCTATAACCCCTCCTATCCAGAGTCCTAGCAGGAACATCTTCTATCCCCCCTTCTTGGTTTATTCTTCAGCATTCCAGGAAGGCACTGTAAATACATAACCATTTTCAACAAGCAAATCACACAATTTCTTCATGTCTCTTTCTTCTACGTGCACAACAACCTCTTCTTTTGGCTTTTCCAACCACTCACCGGGATACTCTTTGAGAAAATTAGGATCAATTAACTTTTCCACTTCTTCTTTCGATATGCAGCCTTTCATAAAGTCTTCTCGCGTTTTATTTACCAACCATTCAAGGTAACCACCCTTCGGTTTGATCATATTTATCAGCTCTCTCGTCCAAAAGTTTCTAATGCGGACAAGAACCAATTCTCCTAACACGAAAATGTATTCTTTCATGAGCGGTTCATAGTGAACCATAATCGTAACTATTCCATCGTCTCGCTTCATATCGGAGATCAAGGCATTTTTCTCCAATGTCGTGTAAAACCTCCCAAACAGCATTAGCTATCCCTCCTCAAAACGGCACATCGTCATTCTCAGGCACTTCCGGTGGGATGTATTCGGCTTCCGGTTCTTCTGTGGTTTCAATTTCCTGTGAAGCCTGGAGTTTTCCCCTGAGCCTGAAAACTCTGCTGGCCATAACGCTAACAAAAGTCTTTTCATCTTTACGGTCGATCTGAATCCTTCCGAGTACCAAAACGAGATCGCCTTTTTCTATTTCATCCAACCAGGGCTGATCGCCCCACACGATAACCCTGAACCAGTCTGTCCCTCGTTCATTCCCATCACGGTCTTTTCCTCTTGAAACGGCAAGAGAAAGGATTCTGTATGTCTTTCCATTAGGAGTAAATTTCAATTCCGTTTCACGGCCTATATGTCCCATTAACTGAACGTGATTTAGATACGGCATTCAGAGCCCTCCTTACTTTTTGATAGCGTTCTTCGTCTTCCTGGCTCCACATACCTACATCCATACAGAAATCTCTGGTAGCCTGGATCAGTTTTTGGTTTTCCCGTAAATATTCCAGATACATCTTCCTGGCTTCATGGTCCACTTCATAACCCATTTTGAGGAGCTGGCCTGTCAGCTCCATGCGTACCTTTTCAAGCTCTTTTCGAATGTTTCTGTCTCTGGTCTTCCAGAATAGAGCGTCAAGATGGCAGTATCTTTCCTGGAGTTGTCTGAGCTTCTCTTCTTCGTTGAAAAGTCGGAGCTGGACCATCCTCCCGCCTCCCTAATCCATCCATTCAAGATACTTCTCGCGCTTTCTTTTGCGGTAGCTATCAACATCCTTGATATGCAATATAAGCGTCCTTTCCAGAATCCTATCGAAGACTCTGTCACCAAGTGCTTCTTTGAGGTTTGAAGGAGTCAAATTCGAAGTGATAACTAAACCGCATTCGGCTTCATAGCGATAGTTTATGAGTTCAAAAATCTCTCCAGCAACCAGCTTATGTTCCGCTTCGTTTGAAAAATCATCGATCACAATGAGCTCTACATTCCGGATATGTTTGAACCTTTCACGGATATCTTCAATCGAGCCGGAAGCCAAAGAGGGGGCAGTTACAAGAACAGCATTATCTCCTTGTGTTATTGCGAAGCGAACAATCGCAGCTGCAAGATGTGTTTTCCCTATACCATAAGTCCCGAGTATTATTAAGTTTGATCCCGTTCTCCAGGCTTTTGCACTGGAGTATTTTCGGCAGACTTCAAGGGCTGTTTTTGTGTCTTCGCTGACAGGGATGTAATTATCGAAGTTCTTATCCCAGAACTTCTTTGGTATAGCTTCCATCACCTTTTTTTCAAGCTCTACTTGTTTTTTCCATTTGGCATATCTTGGGCACTTGAAGCTGTAAGGCCCATATATATCATTCTCGGGCTGGAAATATAGCACTCCTGCAACAGGGCACTCTTCTGGACCAGGACATAACTTTAAGCATTCACTTATCGCTTCCTGTTGGCTTGTAAATGATTGACTCCAGCTCCTCGTCTGTGATAGTTCTTCCAGCTGGGTTTTTGAACCTTTCGAGCCAATCTTCTTTAGAGACCCTGGATTTATTTCTTTTAGCTGTTCCACCTTTTCCCCTCCTTCCAAAGGCACCCTTCAACAAAGGATCCTTCAAGTATGGGAATCCTTGTTCTTTCATCACTTCTGCTTTAGTTCTAGCGATTGTAGTAATGGCGTTCTTGACCTGTGAGGGATAACATTCTTTCAGAACTTCATGAAGGTCATTAAGCCAGTCTTTCTGAAAGGGACCTATTACAGCTATCCATGTATCAACAACTTGCCGTTCGTATTGGTTAAGATCATCCAGGAAAGATTCGTCTTGCGAAGGATTTTCGCAGAATTCTTCGTTAGAAGAATTCTTATTAAAATATTCTTGTTCTCTATTACTCTTATTACGTTGGACAGAAACTTGGTCGGAAACTTGGACATAAACTTGGACATTTTCTTGGTCATTAACTTGGTCATCAGGACATAAGTTTTTGTCCAAGTTTTTAAAATATGGCCCGAGAGAATACTCTGCATAGTGCTTTTTCCCAGTGCCTTTCTTAAACTCAATGAGCCCTCTTTGCATTAGAGAATTCCTGGCTCTTTGAATTTGCTTTATAGACATACGAGTAAGCACAACCAATTTCGGATTCCCGATCACGACTTTGGTATTCAGAAGGTTATTGTTCTCGCCTCGGGCCCAATTGATTTGTGCCAGAAGAGCGATGAACAATATTTCTTCCGAATGGGCCAGTTCGTGATCCAGACGGAATCTCGAATATTGGTTAAAGACAGTGCTTAACTTCATCTCATTCACCACCATTGTTTGCAAGAGTCAAAAAGCCCCGCCTGGTGGTCCAGGCCAGGCAGGGGAGTGGGGAGTATTTATGTTAAGGGGGTAGGTGACTCCCTAAGAGCTTTATTCGGAAAAGGTCCTTCTTTAGCTTCTTCTTTTTCTTCTTCACCAGGGATTTCTTCAACTTCAACAACTTCAAACTCATTCTCATTTGGGAGATCGAGGATATCGTCTGCTTCAATTTGGGTTCGGATCGTTTCGTCTTGTGCAAGATTCCTTTGGACTTCGATGCTTAGCGGTAAATATTTGCACAATCTCTTCAGTACCGTCTTCTTCGCCATCTCGTCATAGAACCTGTTCCAAGGAGAGTAAGGAGAATTTGCAGATTGGCTGAGCTTCCTGGCTTCTTCAATTTCAGGGATCGACATAACTTTAAAAGCATATCCTCCGTCTTTGAACGTGGCGACTGCGTAGTAGAAGAGAACCTTTCCACGATCGCCGCCCAGATAGGGCTTGTGCTTCAAGTAGGGATTAGTACCATACTCAAACTCGAATTCATCCTTTTCTCTTACTTCCTCTGCAAATATCGCTGTAATCATTCCGGACCGTCTCACGAGGTCGAGCATTCCTTTATAACCGAGTTCAAATTGAACTTCCATTTTTCCGTGGTTCTTCCTGGGAATTAACCAGGCATGACCTAAGGGAGTATTTGGCTCGAGACCTAATTGAGCTGAAGTCATTAATGCTGCCGCGAAACTTTGAGGAGAACACTCTTGAAGCTGCGGGTTCATTCTTAAAGCTGTTAATGCTATCCTGGCGATTCTTTCGGCACTCATTCCATTAGGAAGAGCTCTCTGAATTTGTGATTTCATCTTGGGATCGTTTAATAGGTCCATAATGGTAATGCTTTTCTTTCCATTCCCCTTCTTAGCTAACTGATTTTTCACCTTTTCGGCCGTTGCCATACTCATTTCGCCTCCTTGATGCTGAACTTTCTGTATTGAGTTTCTTTCGTGTATTCTTCGTATAAATCAGGTCGTTCATTCTTGAGCTTCTTGCTATCAAGTCTTTTCTGAATAACGGTCTTCCAAAACACTTGATATCTGGAGACTCTTCCGGACTCAAACTCTCCGAGCATTTCCTTGATCTGGTTTTCTCTTAGCCTGATTTCCTCTTCCAGATCCTTCTTTTGCACTTTCAATTCGTTCAGCTCTTCGATTAACGTCTCGGCTGTTGGTGGAAGCTGGATTTCCTCCGGGTAAGATTCTGGATAAAGCTGGTTAAGGAGCCTTTCAGCGTCTTCTGAACCGTCAATTTCAGGTGGGATATTCTTTTCGACGTGGTTAAGCCAGAAGTTTTTCTCGCCGTCAATGATCATTTTGCATAATTCTTCATCTCTCTCTACTCGTTTGATCAACAGCTCCTCGTTGCCTATCAGAGCTGCTATATATCCCCAAGACCTGTTTGTGACTATGAAATAATGTTGGAGCTGGATGATGTATTCTTGAGGGATCTCTTCACCTTCCCATTCCTTTTTCATGTACGGGGACACAAATTTCAGCTCAAGAACACCAAACTCTTTGATTCTGGGGTCATAGATATCTCCATCGATGTTTCCGACCATCCACGGGTATTCGTTGTGCCTGTAAAACTGGTTGTTGTGAATCAGAGCGTAATCCGAGAGTCTCTTTTTAACCATCTGGAATATGGCTTCTTCGACTTCTATTCCTATCTGCATTCTCTCTGTGGGTTCGGGTTGTTCAACCTTTCCGGTTTTCTCTAGAAAAAGCCTGAACTTGGATTTATATCTGGAAATCCCCAGGGCGGCAGCTGCATCGCTACCGCCGATACCTTTTTGTCTTTCTTTAAGCCATTCTTCGTGTGTCATTTTTGTGCGTGATAGGGTCTTTACCTGCTCCATATTGTCGCCCTCTTTCCTGAAAGTAGAGATGTGGTATAATTGTCACGGATCATATGATCCAAGACTTTTGAGAGTCTGAATTTCCGGGTTCTCCTGGTCGCGCAGGGGAACCTTTTTCTTTCTCTCTTAGTTCTCCACTTGATGCTCATTATTTCTCCTCCTTTTCGGATGTTCCGAATGCTGACATACCCCATCATAGGAGCCATAAGGGCAGCTCGAACAGCTGTCTGGTTCAAGCCCGTTCAAAGCTGTTTTGCATACTTTTTCTTGGAATTCCTCCATCGTCATGAAACATCTCTCCTTCTAAAAGTCTGAATCCCAAGTTCAATAGGTAGATTTAATACCAGCTGTCTGTTTTCTCTAGGCTTGTATCGTTCAACTGACACGTCGTAGGGCGCCAAGATCTGATTTGATATTCTGTTGATATGAGCTATAAGTATTGCTTTCTTTGCGATCTCATCAATCTGCCGGTCCTGGGCTTCATCGATCTTGAGAATCAGGTTCAGAATTCTTTCGAGGATCACCCTAGTTCTGCCTGTTGATTCCTTAATTTCCATTAAGATGTACTCCTTTAGTTCATCTTCGACCAGCTCCCATTTATTAAACTCTTTCAGAATCCGTCTTTGCTGCCACGACAGTGCTATGCTGTCCATGTTCTCCTGTATCAACCGCACAATCGGAATTCTCTTTGTGATAATTCTTGGCATTCAGAGCCCCCCTTTCTTCTCTGAACCTAAGAACATGTGGAGCTAAGGCTTCAGCTGTCCTTTTCCAGTCGATCTCATCTGAAGATTTCCATTCTCCAGATTCCTTCATTTTCCGAATGATAGGGAAAAGCGCCCTTCCTAACCTTTTTGCTCTTTCTTTTTCCATTCTTTCTCACCTCTCACATGAAGCTTTTTTCTGACAACCCTAACCAGCCCCAGATTCCGTACTGGCCTATGTACCACTCGTTTTCTAAATCTTCCTGAAGGTCTTCAATGATTCCTTGAACCTTTTCAGCCAGAAGATTGTGACCTCGTTTGAGTAACTCAACATAGATCTCCTGAGCGTATTCAATCCTTTCGCTGAGTTCCTCCATCACTCTTCCTCCTCCTGTTCTCAATGTAGGACTCAACGCCGTAGGCTCTCATAAGATCATCCAGCCGCGCTTCAATCTCTTTGCGCTTTTCTTCATCTGCACTTCGAATAAGAGCCTTCAGTTCCTCGATTTCCTCTTCAAGTTCGGTAAGTGTCCTCATGAAGCTCGCCTCCTTTTAGAAAGTTCCGCCGGGGTAATCGCTCCCCGACGGTCAAGGGGGGTGAGAAAGCGCGATTCAGATTGCATTTCTTTTGTTTTGTAACTCCAATGTGATAAAATATTTTCGGGGGTGTGGGTAATAAAGGGGGGATCGAACTTGTACATTTTAGCTACTTATGATCTCGATAACCCTTCTTCAGGCGCCCACAAAAAAGTAAACGAAATATTTGAGAAGTACGGATTCTACGATAATGTATGTATTGGTGGTGAATATTTGGAGCTCCCGACTACAACCAAGCTAAAATACGCTGATAACATCAATACTCTTACCTTGAAGATAGAAAAAAAGAAACTTCTTAAAGCTTTTGAAGAAGAGGACATCAATATTGGTGTGCTAATTCTGTCCAGCTGCTCTGAGATTGTGTGATTTACTTCCCATATTTACCCACACCCCTTTCTCTTTCCTTACCCTTTACGATCCTGTGTAGGACCTGGATGTGATAAATTAGGCTCAAAAAATAATCATTAACTATTTGCCCCTTGCCTTGTGTTCAAAATCGCAAAAAACACTTCTTTATTCTGTTTCAGGACTGCATATAACCAAGTGGCTATTGATGATATGTCGCGTTCGTTGTGTTCATCAAATCCCGAATGATAAAAAATGATATGCATTATCTCGTGGAGTAATGTCTCTTGCATTCTTTGGGGTTCGCAGCGCTTGAGGGTTATTAGGTCTCTTTCATAATTGGCCTCGCCTATTGTGTTCCCTGCCATTTCATCGACAATCACTATACGGTAATGAATGCCTCCGACTGTTATGCCGTTGCGAATAACGTCCTCAAAGTTACAAATAACCTTATCCATAGTTATTCCTCCGTCTTAGTGATTTTCCTCACCCTTTACGGTCCTGTTGTTCGATTTTTTCCAAGAAATCGAGGACCTCAATACATACATTTAAGAAATTCTTTAGAGATTTGATATAATCTTGTTCGGTAACAAGTCTTTGTTGAAACTGTAGTTGAATTTTTGCAAAACTTGCATAACTTTCTAGTAGCTTATAGCCTTGTTCTTTGGCGTAGTCCTTTTCTTTAATCAGCTCTAAGATTTCTTTCATGATTAACACCTCCGAGGTGGTTAAAATGACTGAGTACTTTGCTTTGGCATTTCAAGCTTCAGAACTGGCAATAACTATAGGTAAATTGATAAGAGAGCGTTATCATGATATTGATGAAGAAATTGGACGATATTTAAATGAGTTAGAGAATCTTAAGGGTAGGCTAAAAGCTCTTACAAATCCCTCTACCCCTTTTGAGATGCGTAATTTACTTGAAGAATTATTGAGTGTATTGAAAGCTGAATTCGACCAAATTAATTTCATGGAGTATGAAGAACCTAATAAAGTTTTTTACATACCGATTCAGTTAATTGATGAAAAGATAAATATTCCAGAAAAAGCGCATTGGCCAAAATACGATCTTCATTTCGATGCCAAAATAGGTGATAAAATTTACCCTAGATCGATATTTCAAAGTGGCAATAATTTTTATTGGGCAAATGATGATCAATTGAATGATGTAATTGATTACTTAAAGCTTCAAGGAAGATTTACTGTTAATGCTCACCTTAGACCTTCACAACCTCTTCTTAGTAAAGAAGAAATAATGATGATCTTTAAATGGTTTAATTTCTTGTTGGAAGATAGGGGTGTTGAATATGACGCTTGAGGGGAAAATAGTTGTAATTCTTAGTGAAACTGAGGTGATAATAAACATTGGTCTTAAAGATGGAGTGAAAGATGAAATGATTTTTGCTATCAAAAATCCTAAAGTAATTGAAGTAAAAGATGTCGATGGCAAATACAAGCTTGGCGAATTTTCAAGAACTAAAGGTTATATTATTGCCAAAGAGGTTTATGACCACTTTACTTACTGCGTAACTCTAAAGAAGGAAACTTTTGTTGATTTGCCTGAGTCTTTTTCTCCGATTACTGGCGGTAGACGGGGAAGGCTCAAGGTTGAACAGAAACAAATCACAGAAATTGAAGGAGACCTTACAGTTCGTATTGGTGATAAAGTTATAAGAATCTGAGTGATATCTTTAAAATGATTTCCCATATCAAGGTTTGAAGAAACCTTTAAAATCATTTCCTTCGTGACTTAAAACTCCATGTATTCACTTTTCAAAGACCCGCTTTCGATCACTCTCGACCGAAAGGTTTTGCTCCCTCAGCCGACCTTAGCTGTATCCTTTGGGTAGGGGGAGCGGCGTCTGTATCTCGGAAAGATTTCTTCAATTGGCACTCCAAAGAACGCAGCTATTCGATCCGCCACCTCGAAGGAGGGAGCTCTTCTGCCACTTTCAAAGGAGTGTAATGTTGTCCAATGTATTCCAAGCTTTTCTCCGAGCTGTCTAAGAGTTAATTCTTTGCGTTCTCTTAGCTCTTTGAGAGTAGTCATATAGTATTCTCCCTCCTTTCATGTGGTCATAATGACTACGTTTATATAGTATACTAATCGACTACGCTATGTCAAGAATTCTTGGTAACGTTGCTGTTACGACTACTTGTTTACTATATGAATACAAGGGTGATAAAATGCTAGTGGGTGATTTGATGCAGTCATTAGCAGAAAGACTTAAATTTTTAAGAGAGTCAAAAGGCCTTTCTTTAAGGAAATTAGCTGAACAGATAAATGTACATTTTAGTACTTTGGGAAGCTATGAACAGGGTAGGCGCAATCCTGACCTTGAAACTTTAAAGATGCTTGCAGAGTTCTATAATGTATCCGTCGATTACCTCCTTGGTCTTGTTGACGATCCCAAAGGACATTTAAAAGGTGAAGTCAAACTTGCAACTGATATGAAACGGATACCTATAGTAGGAAAAGTATGTGCTGGCAATGGAATACCTGCGGAAGAAGAGATAATTGATTATGCTCTGATTGATTCAAAAAGCTCAGCTGATTTTGGACTAGAAGTTAAAGGGAATTCGATGTTCCCAGTCTTCAAAGATGGCGACTGGGTGTTTGTCAAAAAACAACCCATTGCACATACTGGTGAATACGTAGTTTGCTATGTCAATGGGAATGATGGAATCATAAGGAAATTCGTTAAAAAGGGACGCACAATCTATCTTGTACCAGAAAATCCAGATTATGAGCGTATTATTATCGAACCTGAAAGTAACATCACTTGGGGGATTATAGGGGTTGTTGTTGGCAAATATGAACGGATAATGCATTACTAAGGGGGGATTGTGGTTGAGAAACCACAAAGTTTTCTTCATATTTTTAATACTGCTAATAGTTACTTCTACCTTGTTTGCGGACTATCTGAGTGAAAGTGAATTAAGTGAATCGTGCAGTGCATCTAGAACCATCCTTATTGACGGATTTGAGGTTGAGCGTTTGTATTTTATCGATAGGCGAACACTTCAAAATGCTCCAAACATGGAGCAAACACTGTTCCGAGAAATGAGTGATTTACTGAAGAGTTGGAGGATACCCAACGACTATGATTTGTTGGGTTTTTTTGTATTCAAAACGATTGATTACGATTTCTTTGATGTAGTTCCAGGTAATTTTGCCGTAATTTTGGACAACTTAAAAGTCAAGGGAACACTAAAAGAGAAATACCAAAAGTATTCATCTATGGTTGAGAACGGAGCACAAGCTTTTTTTGCCGGGGAAATAACCCTTATAAGCCATTACATGGGTTTTGGGATTGAAACGTTTCCTGTTTATTCAAAAGCAATTGACCCAAAAGAGGATTATCAAGTTATTTTGGAATGGTCATTAGTTACTCCAAAAGGGGGAGTTAAAGAATTGGAAAACTTTATTATTTATGTTCAGGCAGAATCATCTAATGAATCATAAGCTAGATTTCAAGGAGGAATAGCGATGAGAAAAGCCTCTTTATTTTTTGTCTTCTTAGTGTTAATGTTGAGTCTTCACGCTTTTTCCAGCATGTATGCTGTAACAACAGATAACCAAATAGTTTTATTAAAAGATGACGGTACTTGGGAAGCCGTTAAAGAAGCGGTGGATAAATATGGAATTCCAAAAGTCCAGATAGATGTCCCTTTTGTTTTTGAAAATATTGCGATTACAATCAAAAACATCTTCAAGTATGGGGATTGTATTATATTTGACTTCTTTATATTTAACAACTCGGATGAAATGATCAGCATGGATTATATCTCTTTTGACTTGAGAGACATTGAAGGATTCAATTACGACCTCAGAACGTATTCATCAGAAGCTCCAGAGAAATATATAAATAGGCGACTTAATGGGAAAATAAGGCCTCACGGCTCACTGAGAGGTTATTTATTTCTTGAAATCTCAGAGGATATAGAATTAAATGAGCTTTACGTGAATCACTCAGATTTTTTTTCAAGCAAAACTGCTGTTGTCTCAATTCGTGACATCAAAATCGAAACTTTAAAATAACAAATAGTTCTTTTGGGAACTGCAATCGATAACAGGGGGGATGGGAGTGAGAATCGCTGCTTTTGTGCTCGGCCTGATTTTCTCGATTGTCGTGTTATTTGGGTCTTTTTTTGCTCTAGGGCTTTCTAGCCTTGGTACTCTGACTGAAGACATGGAATTTGCTGAAAGCTTTGGTCTAGCTGGCGGAGGAGCTTTTTTGATGGGGATTTTAGGTATTATAGGTTCCTCTATGGCATTCAAACACCCAAAAGCCTCCGGTGTACTACTTATCATTGTAGCGTTTTTCCTTATTCTTATAGGAGTGACAACACTTTATAAGGACATGGGGGTTTTTGGTGCGGTAATGGGTTTAGCGGGGATTTTTGCATTTGTAGGATCGAGGAATCATTAAAAAGTAATCAGTTAGGGGTTGAACACATGAAGCACGTTTTTACTCTTATAATATTGACCCTTTCCGTTCTTGCTTTCAGTCTTACGTCGGTAGTTATAGAATTTACTGCAGACACCACAGCTCTCTACTTCGAAGAATATTTTGACCTCTTTAACCAAGTCAAGAATTACGAAAGCGCTGAAGTATACAAAGTTGTAGATGGAGATACAATATGGGTCACAATAGAGCGATGGCTTACAAAAGTTAGGATGATAGGTCTTGATACTCCAGAGACAGTTCATCCTACAAAGCCCGTGGAGTATTTCGGTAAAGAAGCCTCGAATTTCGCTAAAAAGATTCTGACTGGTAGAGAAGTCAAACTCTCCTACGACTGGAATAAATTCGACAAATACAATAGGCTTTTGGCTTATGTATGGGTTCCAGTACAGTACAATAATTCGACAAAGTACGTTCTCTTTAACCTTCTTGCGATTATCAATGGATATGGTCATGCTTACCTGTATTTCCCCTTCAAAGACGAATATATGAAGATTTTCAAAGAAGCCCAAGACTACGCCAGAGAAAACTCAATCGGATTGTGGGCCGGCGAAAATGCTTCTGAGAATGAGAAAGAAAGTCAGGTATCTCAACCACAGACTCAGGAAAAAGGGGATGTGAGAATCTCGTACATCAAATATAGCGGAAATCCTGAGTATATTGAGATAAAGAACTATGGTACTTCGCCCGTGAACTTACAAGGATGGAAGATAACAGATGAAGGCGCAAAACATGTGTATGTATTTGGTAATGTGGAATTGAAACCTGGATATGTTATTCGTTTATACTCTGGAAATAAGGCAACAGAAAACATATGGGTCAGAACTTATATTTGGAATAATGATGGGGATGTAGCGTATCTTTATGATAGTAACGGAAATTTAGTTGATAAATACTCATATTAAGGAGCGATGTGATGAAACCGAGAAAAGTGGAATTGTTTATCATCCTTGCATTCATTGTCTTTTTCCTGTTCTTTGCGTTTGTTCTTTATCCTGAACTCCGAGAACTGAACGACAACCTTAGGATACTCCTAGAGTTAGAGAGGATGGGGAGATAGTATGAAGTACTCCAAATCAAATGGAATTATGGGGTCGTGACTGAGTAGGCAACACGATAATCTCAGGATCCTCCAAGAATTGAGGAAGGAAAGCAATTAAAGATCATAGAAACAATATGTGTAAGTAGTGAGAGTTTTAAAAAAGCTGCAAGAGAAGGAGGGGTTGATTATCTCAAAAAACTGGAAACCTAAGGAGCATTCAGAAATAAAAGAGAAAATTCTTGGGAAATATCTTTTCCCTTGGTTTATGAAAGTGTCATCAGGATTTAAAAATGTTTTTTACATTGATACTTGCTCCGGACCCGGGATATATAAAAACGGGTTCAAAGGTTCTCCTATAATCGCTCTTGAGCAAGCGTACAAAGCCTGGAAAAAACATGAGAGAACAACATTCCACTTTAGATTTATAGATAAAGACAATTCTGATTGTAAGGAGCTTGAAAACAATATTAGGAATCTTACAATTAATGATGACGGCTTTGACAATAATGACTTCAATGATTTTATGAATAGCATAAAATATGAATGTATTAACGAGGATTATTCTGCTGTTCTTGATAATTTAATTTTTGAAGTAAATGAACTAAGAGCTGCTTCCTTTACTTTTATAGATCCATATAATGCTACCACTGTTCCAATGAAGCACATAATCAGATTCATGGATTTTGATCGATCTGAAGTTTTATATAACTTTATGCTATCTGATTTAGTAAGAACAAGGAAAAATCGTACATTAGCGGACACGACTGAAATTTTTGGTGAAGCCATTGATATTTCAGTTATGACAGACGAGCAAATATCTAATACATACGAAAAGTGTCTTAAAAAGCGCATTGAAAATTCTTATGTTTTAAAGTATATTATGCGACATAGCGAAAAACGCATGCGACTATATGATTTATATCATCTGACACATCATAAGGAAGGATTAAAAATAATGAAAGGAATTATGAGGGGGCTTAGTACTTCTAACCATTATTTTTCTAATGATAAGAGATACAACAAAGAACAGCTGTCAATATTCATTCCAGGTCTTGATGAATTCAGACATCATTTGTGTAAAGAATTTGATAGGAAAGAAGTTAAACTTGAAGAGATATTGGAAAGATTTGTTATGAATGATGAATTTCTTTGGGATGGAAAAGTTATTGGAGACTTTCTTGTTAAGCTTCGAAATGATGATGAAGTTGAATTTGTCCCAAATCGTAAGAGACCTATAAAATCCACGATTATAAAAATCAAGTACTCTGCATGAAAACGGTCATAGTCTTGTTTGGTTTTTCGTCCCAAGTTCTACCGTCAAGTACCCGGCCGTTTTTCTTTTTATTGAATCCGCCCCATTGTTTAAAAAAGAAAAGAACATTCTGTTCTAAACATTGGTCTCGAATACTACGAACCCAATCGGCTTCTAATTTTCTAGAAGCAGGACCGCTTTCTCCTCCTGCTATTACCCAATGGATTTGTTGTAAGTCAAGCTCTCCCAAGTCACCCACGAGAGGTTCTGCAGAAACGAAACGAACTCTGGCCGGAACTTCTCTCAGAAGATCTATACGGTGCTTGTACTCTTCCGATTCTACGGTTACACCAGCCCAGATGTTAGAAGTCCATTTAACCCTTCTAGAAATCTCCAAAAATCTTTCAGCCCTTTTTGTAAGTACTTGGAAAGTATGCCAGTAAGCTTGGTTCATTACCGTAAAGACTTGCTGAATAAAATAATCTGGTATTGATTCGTGAAAGAGATCTCCCATAGAAACAACAAAAACCATCTTGGGAGTTTTCCATTTAAATGGTTCAGTTAAAGTCTCTGGGTGAATTGTTGGCTGAAAACCATTTCTGTATTTTTTGCTTCCCATCGCCTGAAGTCTTTTACATAATCTCTCAGCATAACAATGTACACAACCCTTACTAAACTTCGAACAACCGGTAACTGGATTCCAGGTCGCTTCAGTCCATTCAATTTTTGTACTTGAAGACATAATTTCTCCCCCTCGGTGGAGTGGTATGAGCATCTATACCATTGTTATTGTACATCAAAAATTCTGGAAAACAAAATTTTAAGCTGTCCATCTAGTGACTAGTAAGAGAAATGACTCTTTTTTATTCTAACTATGGTATAATTTTTTCTACCATTTTGCATCATCTTCCTCTTTTCGTGCTTCAATTTCTTGGGGAGGGATCTGCGTGAATGAGTTCCTTTCAGGTATCCGCAGGGTATTTGCTTATGCAAGAGTTTCTACGAAACATCAAAGCGGGCTTTCCATCGACGGTCAATTCAGGATGTGCGAACGCTTCGCTGAATTCTACAATATGACCATTGTCGGGAAATTCTCAGACAAAGAAACCGGGAAAGTCAATACTAGGGAACAATTTGATGTGATGCTTGAACGAGTTTATGCAGGGGAAGTAGATGGGATCCTGTGTGAAAAATACGACCGCTTTTCTCGAGCTGGTGCCAGTGGTGAGGTTTTGATTCAGAAGATAGAAAAAGAAACAGGGATCCGTGTGATTGCAGTTGCTGAGCTTATGGATACTACTACTCCGGTAGGAAGAGCCATGAGGGGAATGAGAATGCTTTTCGCGGCTCTTGAAAGAGAAGAGACAGTCGATAGGACCATCCGAAGAATGAAAGACATGGCCAGGTATGCCTATTGGATGGGAGGACAACCGCCTTTAGGATACAAAGTGATAGACGTTCAGGATAAAGAAGGAAAACTCAGGAAAAAACTTGCCATCGATGAGGAAACAGCTCCGCTTGTACGAAAGATTTTCGAGCTTTATGCCGACGGCAAAAGCCAGGCTCAGATAGTTGATTGGCTTAATGCTCAGGGCTACAAAACATCAAGAGGAGGGGCTTTCACAAAGCAATCCCTTCACGACATTTTGCACAACGAGAAATATCGAGGGATCTACACTTATTTTAAAGGGACAAAACATAATCATCACGCAAAACGAGATGATGTTGTTCGGGTTCCTGGAGGAGTACCTGCGATTATAGATGAGGAACTATGGGATCAAGTCCAAAAGCGTTTCAGGGCCCATGCGGGATATAAGCACCGCTATCTGTTAGCGGGCCTTCTAAAATGTGGTCGATGTGGAGGATACATGCACGGGCATGGGGGAAAAGAGCCGGATTACCGCTGTATTAAGCACAAGCCCAGATTAACTATAAGAAAGTCAAAAATCGAAGATTTCGTTTTGGCATATATTAAATATGAAATTCTGGAGGCAGTAACCGACATCGACTTTGAACTCATGGCCCACGAAATAAATGCGCAAGCGACCCAGAGGGACCACACAAGGAAACAAATGATAGATAAGCTTACTTTGGAACTTTCGAGACTCCAAACGGATGAGGAAAGGCTTATTCAAGCTATTAAGGCTGGAATAGGTTTAGAGGGATTAAAAGAAGAAGCACAAAAAATTAAGCAAAGGAAAGAAGAAATCAAATTGAAGTTATCACAGCTTAGAGGTCCTGGTGGGAATGATTATATAAAGGTTCAGGAACTAAAGGAAAACTGGGAGCTAATGAAAAAACGCTTCTATGAAGGAACATCTGAGCAAAAAGAAATGGTAGTTCGCCAGCTAATTGATGAGGTAATTCTTCATCCTTCAGGGTATATTCAAGTTATACAGAAATAAAAGAGCCTACCATCGTGGCAGGCTTCTTATTTCTCCCCGAATACTCGGGTTATTGACTGGCAGCCCCACGGGGAATCGAACCCCGACCTTCGGACTGAGAATCCGATGGACTAGCCGTTATCCTATGGGGCCACGCGTAATTATGGTATCACAGCTAATGTTGTTTGTAAACACCCGGTTTTGAAAATCTTTTTTTCAAAAGTATAATAACTATGTAATCGGGTAATCGATTTGGTGGGGGTGCGGGAATGTTTATCAGAAAATGGCCCGTTTCGGGGGCCGTAAAGGGGAAGTTGGTACTCGTTCACGGACTTGGTGAGCACAGCGGACGTTACGAAGAAATTGGGAATTATCTGAGCCGTAGAGGGTTTCGTGTTTACGCTACCGATGTCGAAGGACATGGTATGGACGTATCTCTATATGGTGCAGCCAAAAGTTTCAAGAAGATGATAAACAGAGTAAAAGAGCTCACATTCATGGCTGAAGCAGAGGCACCGGATGTCCCTATATTTCTGATGGGACATAGTCTTGGAGGATTGATCTCCATAAGGCTCCTTGAGCTGGAATCAAAGCTTTTTAGAGCCGGAATTATAAGTTCACCACCGGTCAAGTCATATCGAGAAGAACTCGGAAGCCTTTATCATGGCTTTTTCGCGTTATCATTCGTTGTTCCGTTTCTCAGATTGAGTAACAGAATCGACGTATCCGAAATCTCCAACGACGAAAAAACAAACCGCTACTACGAGTTAGACCCCATGGTGCATGACAGGATCTCTTTAAAGTTCTTCTTTGAAATTGAAAAGCACATAGATTTAGCGTGGAAAGAAATAGAGAAGATAAGGCACCCGGTTTTATTTACTTATGGCTCTGAAGATAGCGTAGTATCGACGGAAGCTATCTTGGAATTTTATGAAAACCTCAAGACTGATAAAAAGCTCATTACTTTTCCCGGTTCAAAACACGAACCTTTCAGGGATAGAGAACATAAAGAAGTATTTTTTTCAGAGGTCCTCAAATTCTTGCTTTCACTTCTCTGAGTTGAATCTGGCAATCCAGTTACGGGCTATCTTTTCATCTCTAGCAATAGCAGTTGTGAGCTCATCAATCGTGTTAAACTTTAATTCAGGTCTCAGGTATTCCAGCAGTTCCATCTCGATGATGTTGTCGTAAAGGTTTTCATTGAAGTCAAGATAATAGACTTCGTATTTTATCTCTTCCGAAGGATTGACTGTTGGCCTGAATCCTACATTAAGAAGACCAAACACTTCCCTACCATCAAACACCGATCGTACGATATAGACGCCAGGTCTGGGATACACAAGTTTGTCATTGCCTCTAGAAACATTCGCTGTGGGATATCCGAGTTTGCTACCCAGTCTTTTATCACGGTAGACCCTGCCGTATATTGTGTACGGTTCTCCAAGTAACTTGTTGGCCAGCTTTATGTCTCCCCGGGCTATGGCTCCTCTAATCCAACTACTGCTGATGCGTTTGCCCTGATACTCTAGCTTCGGGACTAAGCGCAGAGTAAAACCGTATTTCTCGCTCATTTCTTTCAAGATATCAGCGTTTCCCCGGGCTCTCTTACCAAAGGTGAAATCTTCACCCACAACCAGCCCCTTGAGTCCTTGTTCTAGGAGAAAGAGAATATAATCCTCTGGTTCGATATCCCTTATCTCAGCCATATCAACTGTTACGATATTTTCAATACCAGCATTGATTATCAACTCGATTCTCTGAGAGACCGGATAGACAAGACCAGGAAAATTAGGAAAGTAATACCTCCAGGGATAAATTATCGATATTGCTGTGCTGTTTACGCCAAGCTCGGAGGCGACCTCAATGGTTTCAGCCATGATTTTTCTGTGACCCAAATGAACTCCGTCAAATGTACCGATACATGCTACAAACATAGCCTAATCCCCAAATACCTTTAGAAGTTTTGCAACCCTCTGATTTTCTTTTTTTCTCAGAAGCATTTTGATGAATCTTGAAGACCTTTCGGCCTTAGCGATAGATAGGAGCCTGCCTTCTTCGCTAACGATTCTTATAAGGTCGTTCTTATTGAAGCTGCCATCCAGACCGGCGATGCCTTGAATCCAGATTTGTCTCCCGTTGAGGACGGCCTTTCCCTGCTCTTCACTCACGATAATAGAAGGAAGGAAGCCCATTACTGCCTCTGAATCCTTCAAGTTCACAAGAGATAATTCTTCGGGCCTGACAGCTTCAGAAACGGAGAAAGCACCAACTTTCGTTCGTCTCAGGTAAGTCGTAGTGGCACCACAACCGAGACGATATCCCACATCCATAACCAGCGACCTTATATATGTTCCTGACGATACTCTTGCACAGAACGAAACTTCACCTTCTGGAAATCGCACTTCGATGTCATCAATTGAGAAGATTTTCACACGCTTTGGCGGAAGGTTTATAATCTTTCCCTCCCTGGCTAGCTGGTAAAGGCGCTTCCCTTTGTACCGTTTTGCAGAATAAGCAGGTGGAACCTGAAGATATTCGCCTTCAAAGGCTTTAAGCGCGTTGACAATCTCTTCAGTAGAAAGATTCCAGTCGGGATGCTCCTCCACAATCTTACCCGTGAGATCAAAAGTATCGGTAATCACACCGAGTTTCATTTTGACCACGTATGTCTTTTCGAAATCCTTGAGATACTCGAGAAGTCTCGTTGCACGCCCAACACCCAGTATCAGCAGACCACTGGCAAAAGGATCTAATGTTCCTGAATGGCCTACTTTCCTGATTCCCAGCTTTTTTCTTGCCATATCGACAACATCATGGGAAGTGATCCCGACAGGTTTATCAACGAAAAGAAACCCAGAGGTCATTCTTCGCTTTCCTCTTCCTTCCCCTTATTGAGTTCTTCGAGGATTTTTGAAATCCTTAAGCTCGCATCGATTCCTATGTCTTCTTTGAACCGGAGTTCTGGAGCTTTGAATATCCTGATATTTTTAGCGATTGCTGTCCTGAAATAGCCTTTGTTGTCTTCAAACCACTGAACGACTTCTTCTTTGCTCATCGTATTGATGAGGCTGCTCACAGAAATATAAGCATATCTTTTATCTTTAGATAACTCGACTCTTACGATATTCAAAAGTGAAGTGTCAAAATCAGCACCTTTGTAATTCCTGAGGGCCTCTGAGAGTACTTTTTGGATTTCCGATTCGAGCATTTGTTTTCTATAAGACGATGCCATATAATCACCTCCAGGCTCCATCAATTATACATCACAAAAGAAAGTGCATTTCTAATTTATCGTTACCAGCTCTTCCAGGCGTTTCTTCATTTCAATGTATTCTTCATCGTCCACAGGCATTTTCCCCTTATAAAAGAGTAGCTTTAAGCCCTCAAGAAGCTTTCCATAGCGAACATTTCGCATGAAGGACTGCAGGAATGAAGTGACATCACTCTTTTCATATGCCACTATTATCGCTGTGAGGAGCTCTCTAGTATTGTACAGCCTCAGCCATTCAACGTCGTAGAGGGATGCAAGATCATCCAGAAGGACCTGGCACGTGTAGAATGGAGCCTTGCCATTCGTTCCCGCTAAAGATTCCAGATAGGGCAGGAAAACACGATAATAAAGGAATTTCTTATCAACATCTTCGATATATTTCAAGTTAAGTGCGTTAAATACGTCCTTGATATCACTTGCCGACAAACTCATGAACAACTCTTCAAAAATGTCTTCGTTGCCATGGATATAGTATTTTTCCCCGTTCAAAATCCCTAGTGTGCTCAGGGTATCCAGATAACCCTCTAACATGTATTTCTTACTGACTTCTGGGTTGAAAGTTAGGACTGTCCCGAAATGTGTTCGTGGTTTAATAAAGATGATGTCCGCTTTGCTTCTGTACCCCCCAAGGAAGTTCAAAATATCTGTCAATCCATAAGTACCAATGTCCACAGCTATTATTTTCTTATATCCGCGTTTAATAGCCAGCTCAATGGGAATGTTACTGTAAATACCACCGTCTATGTAGTTCTCACCACCAAAGCTTTCTCTTTTGAATACAGGAAAATTAGAACTGGCAAGGATATAATCCACTAGTTGACCTTCAGGTATGTCCTCGAGGTAGAGCATAACAGGTCTCATCTTGCTCAGCGAGTATGCTACCAGACCATAGTCGAGGTTTGATGATCTGACTTTTCTTTCATCGATCAACTCCCTAAGTTTGATACGCAAAGGATCTATATCCACCCCGGCGAAAAGCTTCCTTAATATCCTCGCGACATCGAGCACAGAAAGACTTGATAGATTTCCCTCAATTATTTTCCTAACTTCTGGAGAGACTTCCATTACATCATCATAATCAGTGGAAAGCCAGATGTGTTTAAGCATTTCAAAATCTCCCATCAAAATGCCAGCCCCGTTTATTGAACCAACAGATGTACCATAAACGCCGCCGACGTTTACATTCAGATCCATCAAGGCTTTCCATACACCTATTTCATATGCTCCGCGGCCCCCGCCACCAGAGAGAACGAGCCCAACTTTTTCAGCACCTGAAGCGAAATTCATTAAAGCCAACAGTACAAACACCCCGATCAATAGACGTTTTTTCATAGAATCACCATGCTTTATAATAACATTATAGATGGTAAAATGGTTTAAGAATTCAAAATATCTATATGCTAACATCAGTTAACGTAGCTTACTATTGGGGTGGTATCTCTGATAAGAAACTTTATACGCCGCTATTGGTGGATGTATTTGTTGGGGACATTGTTCGTTATTCTTGTAGATTTACTTCAACTGGTCTCGCCACGGATAATTGGGAATATTATAGATAAACTCAAGACAGGTGTCGAGGATATCACTGTTCTCAAGGCCTCGTTATTCGCGATAATCGGCGTTTCCTTCGGGATATTCATTTCCAGATTCTTCTGGAGGGTCTTTATAATGGGGAGTGCTCGGCGGTTTGAGTACTATTCCAAGAAAGTGCTCTTTGAAAAGCTCCTGACATTGCCTCCGAGTTTCTATGATCGCATTAAAGTTGGTGAGCTGATGGCACGTTTCACCAACGATGTAGCGGCTGTGAGACAGGCAATGGGGCCCGCCGTAGTAATGTCAGTGGATGCTATTTTTATGACATTGGTAACAGTTTTTACAATGGGAACATTGATCAGCTGGAAACTGACGTGGATTGTCATCATTCCCCTCCCACCCCTCGCACTGATTTCAGCTTTCTTTGGAAGACTAATCCATACCCGCTTCAAAAAAGTACAGGCTGCATTCGCTGTAATGACTGACTCCGCAGAAGAGAGTGTTTCAGGCATAAGGGTAATAAAAAGTTACGGTCAGGAAGATTCAAGATACGACATGATGTGCAACAAGTCAGATGATTATGTGCGAAAAAATCTCGCTCTGATACGTGTTTGGGGCATGTTCTTTCCTCTAATTCAGTTACTGGCCTCTATTGGATACGTTATAGCCATGGCTTTTGGTGGAAGAGCTGTTATTACCGGTCAACTCACATTGGGTGAATTCGTGACCTTTACTACGTACCTTGGCATGCTCATCTGGCCCATGATGGCTACCGGTTGGCTTATAAACATCATTCAGCGTGGTCGAGCCTCATATAGCAGACTCAAAGAACTCCTCAACGAAGAATCCGACATAGTCACTACTGATCCCGCACCATTAAGAAAGCTCAGAGGGAATATTGAAATAAATAATCTCACGTTCAAATATCCTAGTAGCAGAGAAGCTGTCCTGAAGGACATAAATCTTTACATTCCCGCCGGAGGAAAGATCGCAATAGTGGGGACAACAGGTTCCGGGAAAACGACGCTGGCCAAGGTTCTCACACGTCTTTATCCAGTACCGAAGGGGAAGGTATTCATCGATGGTTACGATATTAATCACATCGATCCCACTGTTCTGAGGGAAAACATAGCTTATGTTCCACAGGAAACGTTCCTATTCTCTGAAACAGTTAGAAACAACATCGCCTTTGGAGTAGAAAATGCCACTGACGAAGAGATAGTACGTTACGCTTCGATGGCAGCGATTCACAACGATATAGTAAGTGATTTTCCTGAGGGTTATATGACCATGGTTGGAGAACGTGGTGTTACACTGTCCGGCGGGCAGAAACAACGTGTGGCAATAGCGCGGGCACTTTTGAAGGAAGCTCCGATAGTCATTCTCGATGACTGTTTGTCTGCTGTAGATACCGAAACGGAATTGAAAATACTCTCTTCTTTGCGAAATGGATCTGAACTGCGAACAGTTATCGTCATTTCCCACAGGCTAAAAGCCGTCAGAGATGCGGATATCATATATGTACTCCACGACGGCGAAATCATCGAAAGAGGTAACCACGACGAACTCATGGAGTTCAACGGCCTCTATAAAAGGATGTATGAACGCCAGTTACTAGAAGAGAAGCTGGAGGAGGAATAGGATGCCACAAAGCGTCTATGCCGAGTCGGAAGAAAAATATAAGGTCGAAGACTGGTCAATAATAAAGAGGCTCTGGAAGTACGTCAGACCGTATACATGGCTTTTCATCGTCGCCATACTGCTGATAATGATTTCTGCGGCGCTTGACTTGATATTCCCATATCTTTCGAAAGTTGCAATAGACGACTATATGAACGCAGATCATGCTTACACTGTGGAAGCCATCAATGGAAACATACATTTTATGAAAGATCCAAAGGGCACTTTTCATCTAAAACAACTCGAAGATGGAAGCTATGTTATCACAGACGGTACCAATAATTATACGGTAAGTCCCGAGACTCTGAGAGAACTCCGGAGTTCTGATCTCGAGGGTCTAACAAAGATAGTAATCTATATGATTCTCACACTTATTGCCATGTTCATTGCTGTGTACCTGCAGGTATATTTAACCAATTATATGGGTCAAAAGATAACTCACAATATAAGAATGGATCTTTTCAAGCATTTAATGAGGCTACCCATGCGATATTTTGACACCACACCAAGCGGACGGCTTTCTACAAGGATCGCCAATGACACAAAAAACCTGGCGGAGTTCTTCAGTAGTGTAATAACTTCGCTTGTAAAAGATGTGGTATTACTAGTGGGAATTATAGTGGTAATGCTTAAGATGTCTTTCTACCTCGGAACCATTTCGCTGTTAATACTTCCGCTTATACTGGTCAGCACGTTGGTATTCAGATACTTTGACCGCATAGCTTACAGAAAAGTCAGGACGAGACTCGCTATAATAAACGCCTTCCTTGCCGAACATATATCCGGTATGTCAGTCATCCAGATATTCAATCAGGAAAAAAGAAAGGCCGAGGAGTTTGACAACGTAAATAAAAGCCATTACAAGAGCCTTATGGAACAACTCATGGTTTTTGCGGTTTTCAGACCCTTAATGGACCTCCTTTACTATCTCGCTATCGCTGCAATCGTCTGGTTTGGAGCTAAGGGCATCCTAGCAGGAAAAGTAGGATTTGGCGTTTTATATGCTTTCACCAGCTACGTGGAGATGTTCTTCAGACCTTTGAGGGATATTGCTGAGAAATATGACATTGTTCAGAATGCTCTGGCTTCAGCTGAAAAGATTTATCGAATAATGGACGAGCAAGAAGAAGAGTACAATGAAGATCAGCCAGCTGTTGAAACTTTAAAGGGAGAACTCGCATTTAAAAATGTGTGGTTCGCTTATGATGGTGAGAACTACGTGCTGAAGAATATAACGTTCCATGTGAAATCTGGTGAGAAGATAGCAATTGTCGGTGAAACCGGAGCAGGTAAAACCTCAATAATAAGTATTCTAAATGGTCTTTACAAAATTCAGAGAGGTGACATATTAATTGATGGACGCTCGCTCTATGAGTACAACCTTCAGACCCTAAGGAAAAAGCTTGGCATTGTTCTTCAGGATGTTTTCCTTTTCTCTGGCACCGTGCTGGATAATATAAGGTTGTTTGACTCAAAAATACCAAAAGGACGGGTACACGAAGTGGTGAGGTACATAGGGGCAGAACGCTTCATCAACCGACTGCCGAATGGATATGAAACGGAGATACTCGAAAGGGCAGGAACGCTCTCTGCTGGTGAACGTCAGTTGATAGCCCTGGCCAGAGCTGTACTCTACGACGCGGATATCCTTGTGTTAGATGAAGCAACTGCCAACATCGATACTGAAACTGAAGCAATTATTCAGCAGGCAATGGAAAAAATCTCTCATAGGAAGACCGTCATCACGATAGCCCATCGTCTCTCCACTATAAGAAACTCGGATAGAATCCTTGTAATCCATAAGGGTAATCTTGTAGAAGAAGGTACACATGAGGAATTAATGAAACTCGGCGGGATATACTACGATCTGTACAGACTCCAATACGAACTTGGTGACATAGCCTGAATCTTTTGTTTTGCAAGCAAATAAGTTTACAGAATATAGTAGTATCGTTTCTATTTGCGTCTCACAAAGGGAAAATATGTGATTTAACTAAATTTAATTTCTGCACCTCTTGAAGAGCTCGCTTTTCGATGCTATAATCTTTTTGCCGGTGCTGAGAAGCTCTGGCAAGGGGACCCGCTAGCTCAGCAGGCAGAGCACTTGACTTTTAATCAAGGGGCCGAGGGTTCGAATCCCTCGCGGGTCACCAGCGAGAGTGGCGGAACTGGCAGACGCGCTGGACTTAGAATCCAGTGAGTTTGAAAGCTCGTGAGGGTTCAAGTCCCTCCTCTCGCACCAAGACGTCACTCTTGTAATATAATTCCGTAAGCAGGCGGAAGTAGCTCAGCGGTAGAGCACCTGCTTGCCAAGCAGGGGGTCGCGGGTTCGAATCCCGTCTTCCGCTCCAAAAAATAAGCGCCTCAAACGAGGCGCTTTTCTTTTGTGATAAAAAAAGAGGGGGGAGCCCCCTCTTCATAATATATCGTGATTATTCCGCTCCACCGTTGAATGTTGCGAAGGCATTCTGAATATTGCTCGTGACGTCCATCGATTTATAGAATGACAATGGGAACAGGTCTCCAGATACGGCATAATAGAATGTGTAGTTGTGGGATTCAGGAGCCAGATCGGCGTTCAGGGGTACAGCAATATAGCCGGAGGCGTTCATGATACTACCACTCGTCTGATAAGAGGGCGTTATATAATTCGTATCCTTGTCTACAAAACTGAGTGTACCGCTTGTAAGCAAAGCACCTCTATAAGGTTCATCTTCGTAACTAGCTACCCAGCTGTCTATGTTCTGATATACGGTTATGTTGGCCGAATTCAGGAACTTCGATAGGTCAATTGTACCTGTTGAATCAATAGAGACTGCTACGTTAAAGAGTCCCCAATTTGTATTTGCACCGCTGAATGGGTCGGCTATGTTGTTCTGATAAAAATCGGAAGAAGCTACGGCTGTTACACTGAGTGTAGGTGAGGCAAAATCGGTAATAGCAAGCGTGATGGTTGCAACATCCGTCCCTGTATCTGGAACTGTATGACCGGTTTCGTAACCAAGGAATTCAGGGATTCCGTTAGCGTTGTAAAAAATGGAATAGAAATCATATTTGAAGCCTCTCACAAGGGAAATGTTCGTGGCCAATGAAATATCTGCACCGGAACCAGCAGTATAGCTGATCGGTCCCACGGTCTTCAGAGGAGTTGTTTCGCCTTCCTGCGTAATTATAAAATACGCTGCATACGTTCCAGAACCTTCACCGCCATTTTCACCTGGAAGAATCAATGAACCAAAATCGCTCTCACCAGGTAGCTGAGCTACCAGTGACACATTCGCCTGTGTGGGATCTTTCAGACCCTCTTTATTCAAATCCCATTCAGTAGGCCCACATGCCACGAGCAAAAGTACCAGAAAGACTAATGGAATTAATAGCTTTTTCATCACAACACCTCCCGCTACGATACTTATTTTAATTTTAGCATTTAGCCGTAATTTGACAAAATCTATTATATGAATCTAACGCCCAATTACCACTCTCCATAGAACGAAGCGCCCCACATGAATTCTATATCGATATTATTATCCGTGATCGTGTTATCCAAATTAGCGCCGACCCCGGCGGAGAATTTCATGTTTCCTGCCCTGAATTCCAATCCTCCGCCAACCACACGGTCGAAATTCTGCCAATTCAGGTCAACGTTATAACTGAAACCGCCGCGAATTAAAAGCCCAGGTAAAAGCTGCAATTCAGTTGAGATACCTGCGTATCTGACATTCATACCGCTTCGGGTGCCCACTTCAATGCCAATGTGTAGTAAATCGAACACGAATCTGAGCCCGACTAGGATGTCCAGTCTCTCCGCGATGGCGCTTGAACCACTGCTCCATAGTAAAGCATTTTCAAAAGCCGCAACGTATTCAAGGTAAGGCAAGGTTATCCCTGTTACACCTGCGCTGAGAGACAGCCAATATGTATTAACTGGGGGACTGGTGATGTTTTCGACTTCGAGCTTTATCTTAACCCCGAAGTTTGTCGCAGGATTCAAGCCTGAGGACACGAGATAACTGAGAGCACGATAGTCGCCTATCAACCCGATATCAAAGGTATATTCCAGAAGACCGGCCATTCCACCATCAGAGGGATCAAATAGTGCCAGGTGTAGCTCTCTTTCATATGTTGTGGAACCGCTTCTGCGGTATTCCAGGACCTGTGGAGAAAAACCATGGTTCATGATCCCGAAGAGATCTGATGGGCTTCCATAACCGGCCCAGTACCCCCTGGCGAGGGCCTGATTTCCCCCGGTCTGGACGAGAAACGGATCGAAAGCGAACAATGTTACTACAATCATCAAAATCATTAACACTGCTGCGGTTCTCTTCATGAGACCACCTCTTTTATTTATGATTCCGATATGAGAGCTTCTTTGATCAGGCCCCTATTGTAGCACTCTTCTTTGAATTCTTTGAAGCTATCTGTCGCGAGTGCCTCTCGTATCCTTTCGGTAAACTTCAGCAGAAAGTGTATATTGTGATAACTTACAAGTATTTTCCCAAGCATTTCGTCCCTTGAAAAGAGGTGCTGGATATACCCTCGCGAATAGGTTTGACAGACCCTGCACCGGCACTCCTCATCAATGGGGTCTTTGCTGTATTTGAATTTGGCTGCTTTCAAATTTATCTTACCGTTCCATGTAAGTGCAGTACCGTGGCGCCCAATCCTCGTAGGTAGTACACAATCGAACATATCTATTCCATTTTCGACCGCGGTAACTATCAGATCTGGACTTCCAATGCCCATGAGATAACGGGGCTTATCCTCCGGTAAGAGATCTACTGTGTATTCGAGAATTTCTTTTGTTACCTGAAAAGGCTCTCCTACACTCAGTCCCCCGATTGCAAACCCGTCGAAATCCATCGAGGTTATTTCTGCGGCACTTTTTTTCCTGAGATCCTTATAAAACGCTCCCTGAACTATTCCAAAAAGGGCTTGAGATCGATCATGATATGATATGCACCGCTTTGCCCATTCTGTGGTACGTGTGACGGATTCTTCAGCATATTCTCGAGACATCCCTGGTGCAACACACTCATCGAAAGCCATAGCGATGTCCGAACCCAGTGTCATCTGAATTTCCATCGATAACTCAGGGGTCATCATGATTTTTGAGCCATCGATTGGAGATCTGAACAACACACCTTCATCTGTGACTTTTTTATCTTTTATGCTGAATACCTGAAAGCCACCACTATCAGTGAGTATTGGCTTTTCCCAGTTCATGAATGCGTGGAGTCCACCGAACTCACGCATTACCTCAAGACCAGGCTTGAGATAGAGATGAAACGCATTACCAAGGATAATCTGAGCACCCATTTCTTCAAGTTGATGCTGCCAGATCCCCTTAACTGTTGCGTTCGTACCAACTGGCATGAAGATGGGAGTATCAATCACCCCGCGCCGGGTCTGCAGTTTTCCCAATCGGGCGCGGGAGTATCTGTCTTTGTTGAGAAGTTTGTATTCAACCATTTCTTTTCGCGATCACATCCAGAATTCTTTCGTAGGAACCCTTTATCTGGCTTTCTATGTGACCCATTTCCTCCTTTACCCATTCAGAGTATTTTTCATCATTAAGACTTTTCATGTTTATCATGACATTTGCCTTCGCTACATAGTATACTGCGTAGAGAAGATGAGCTGCACTTTCAATATCAGAAATGGCATTCAGATTTCCCCATTTTGCGATCCTTTCCAGATTGACGATTATGTTCTTAGCACGCCTGGCAAGGTCAAATGGAACTTCGATGGCAGTCTTCAATGCCTGCTGAATTTTAACTTTCCTTGCTGCCTTCTCTTCTTCGGTGTTTTTGGGTAGCTTATAAGCTGTCATGACTTGATCAAAGGCCTGAACGTCTTTATTGACGAGATCACAAAGATACGTCATCTCGTTTTCACAGACCTCAAGAGCTGATTCCATATGATCTGAAACATCTTCATAACCTCTTTTACCGATAGTCAGATTGGCTACCATAGCTCCAAGAGAAGCGGCAAGAGAAGCTACGACACACCCTACAGCACCACCACCTGGCGTGGGTGATTTTTCGGCAACACGTTTAAGAAAGTCTTTCACACTCAGAGTGCATAAGTCCATAAGATCATCCCCCTTATCCAAATTTATTCGCTAATTATTTTTATTCCTGAGCTCGTACCTATTCTGTCGGCTCCTGCCCTAATCATTGCAAGAGCTATTTCTTTTGTTCGGACTCCACCCGATGCCTTTACTTTCATGCCTTCTCCAACAACGAATTTCATCAGTGAAACGTCTTCCACAGTGGCTCCAGATTTGCTGAATCCGGTCGAGGTCTTAACGAATTGCGCTCCGGCTTCTTTCGCGAGAACACACGCCGCTACTTTTTCTTCCTCTGTCAGAAGCGCTGTTTCTATGATAACCTTAACTATCTTTCCCTGTGAGGCGTCTACCACAGCTTTGATGTCGTTATAGACTTCGTCGAATAGCCCGGCTTTCAAAAGTCCAACGTTGATGACCATGTCGAACTCATCTACACCCTGTTGAAGGCACCAGCGGGTTTCGAAAACTTTGACTTCGGTGGACACTGACCCGAGCGGAAAGCCTATTACAACTGCTCTTTTCACCTCGGTGCCTTCAAGGATTTTATTCACCAGAGGCAAAAAGGAGCTGTTGACACAGACGCTGTAAAAAGAATTCTCAATGGCCTCTTTGCAGAGCTGTTCTATCATCTGAGGGGTGGCTTCTGGCTTTAGAAGAGTGTGATCTATATACTTAGCGAGCTCAATATTCTCAGGAATTTCCCTTTCCTTGAAGGTGTACACATTTCTGAATCTTTCAATTTCACCAGCAATTTTTTCTTTTAAACTCATTTTAATCATCCTTTCTATTTAATCAATCTAAATTTATGTATACCGTGGATTCATACCAATGAATGTGACTCCACAAACATTGTTTTAGTTTCTTCATTAATGAAGCTGATATTATCAAAGCCCGAGTTCTTCTGAAATAGTCTGCATGGCCTTTAAAGAAAGGGCCAGAAATTCATCGAGTGATAGTCCGAGGTCTTCACAGCTCGACATTTTTTCACGACTTGCTCCCCTGGCAAAGCTTTTTTCCTTAAAGCGGTTTTTTAGAAAATCAACAGTGAGGTCCTTTAATTTCGTTCCTTTCCTTATGAGCACAGCGGCTACTATAAAACCAGTGACCGGATCAGCTGCATAGATTGCCTTTTCCATTAGAGTTTCACGGTCTTTCTTCTCGCAATGGGCGAGAATGGCATTCCTGACGTCTTCTGGTACATCGTATTCCTTAAGCATCTCCGCAGTCATGAGGCCATGCTTCTCAGGAGAGTCGAAAGTGTATTCGTAGTCCAGATCATGAAGAAGACCGGCAATTCCCCAGCGTTCCTCATCTTCTCCAAATTTTCTGGCAAGCTCTCTCATCACCGCTTCAGTAGCAAGCATATGTTTTAGAATGTTCTTCTTCTTAACATTTTTCTTTATAAGCTCCAGGGATTTCTCGCGCGAAATCATGTTGCACCTCCGAAATACTGAATATTTTTGATGCACTGAAACTGTAATATTTTCCTTTGCCTATTATAACGTGATCAAGGAGCTTAATCCCAACAATTTTACCAGCGTCTGTGAGTTTTTCAGTTATTTTTATATCCTCGCTACTCGGTGTTGGATCTCCCGAAGGGTGGTTGTGCACAACAATAATAGCAGCTGCTGCTTTCCTGATGGCTGATTTAAATACCTCTCTGGGATGCAACAAAGAACTGTCAATGGTTCCAACGCTCACAGTCTCGTACCCGGAGAGATTCAATTTGCTGTCCAGGCTGATAACCCGCACGGACTCTTCTTCCAGCAGTGTCATGTCGTGACAAAGATAATAGACACTTTCTGGATCTCTCAAAGCCCTCTTTTCGACAGAAGCAATCTCTTTGAATATCCGGTTTCCTATTTCGAGAGCTGCTTTCAGTGTTACCGCTTTCGCAAAACCAATACCTCTTATAGAAGAAAGTTCTGAAAGGTCCGTTGCCAGCAACCTTGTAAGGGAACCATATCTGTTCAGAAGGTTCTGGCTTAACTTTATTACATCCATCTCGTTGAACCCAGTTCGAAGCAAAATAGCAATGAGTTCGGAACTGCTGAGTGCTTCTGGCCCAAACTCTGCCAGCTTTTCTCGAGGCATGTTGCCATGCGCTTTCAAAGTTCGTACCCCCTATCCCTGAGTTCCTGCCATATTCTACCGATGGGAAGGCCCATCACGTTATAAAAATCTCCTATTATGCTTTCAACGAAGAGAGCTCCATAATCCTGAATTCCATAAGCACCTGCTTTGTCCATAGGTATCCCCGTTGCTATGTACTTATGTATAGTAACGTCATCAAGTTCTCTGAATTTTACTTTTGTTATCTCAACAAAAGAGAATTCTTCATTCTTAGTCACGATACCCACACCCGTGTAAACTTCATGTAAAACACCTGAAAGTCTTTTCAGATGCCTATAAGCTTCATAAGTATCCTTAGGTTTGAGAAGGATTTCTCCTTTGAGAACCACGACAGTATCTGCGCCTATAATCACTTTTTCATCAATTTTAGTGATCTTTGAAAGGACACTTTTCGCCTTTTTAGTGGCTACTTTTTTAAGGTCCTCCGTTAAAGAAATGGGCGAAAGATCTTCGTCCACATCATTTGGTGGAATTACAGAAAATGGTACCCCAAATAATTTTATCAGCTCCCGCCTTCGGGGTGAAGTTGAAGCCAGTATTATTTCCATCGCCAGTGAAAATCACCAACCCTTTCCAACACTTTGAAAGCAATATATGCGTTTATCAAGGCGGATAGACTTCCAGTTAACGCAAAATATGGGTACAGGCCGAGTAATCCTGGTTCCCTGACTACATAAAATGCGGCAATCGAAAGCTGTATGAGATTATTGACAGCCGCTCCAGCAACGCTGATTCCTGCCAATCCAAATATCTTTGCTCTGCTCATAAGCCACATAAGAGCTGCGGAACTCGATACACCAAATAATCCCATTAAAAAACCCGGTGTCGCTATCTTTCCTGAAACAAGGCTTCCAAGTACGTTTTTCCCGGCTGACAAAATCAGGATATCAGTAAAGGAAGCTCCTGGCAGAGAAATCAGGAGCACCATATTAGAAAATCCCCACCGTCCACCGGGAACAGGTACAGGGAAGGGAATAAGGTTTTCAAGAAAATATATTGCTGCGCCGAGAGATATGAGAATAGCGAGTCTGGCAACTTTTCTGGTGTCCTTCATCTGGTTATCGCATCCATTTCTTCATCAGAAGTTGTACCAACTATCTTTATTATGATCTTATTCGGTAAACACACAATAGGTATTTCCGGCGATGAAACCCAACCTTGCTTTACACAGAGCTTTTCCGGGCAGTCTGATTCTTTTACTCTAATCTTTCCATTGAATACTTCTACTACCATGTGATCTGCAACATTATACGTAGCATCTTTTGATATATCTATCTTCATGTAGGCTTTTCCATCAACATAGATATCAGCTTCGGTAGCTATATACGATACTCTGGTGAACATCACCAATATAATACCTACAAGCAGGGCAAACAGTATCATGTCGCCCCTGGTAATGAACTTCATTTGTTTAAATACACCTCAAAACCTGCATTCTTAAACACTGTCAGATCCTTTTTCACAAGGAAAGCCAGGGCACCAAATCTCGGAAAGAAAGTAACGCCCGGAGAGTCACCGAGCACGAAAGCAGCTGTGGCGTACGCGTCAGCCAGCATAGCACTTTTGTGGATAACCGTGGAACTTATTACGCCATTGTCAGCAGGATAGCCCGTTTCGGGGTCGAAGATATGATGGTACCGTACCCCATCAACTTCAAAGAATCTCTCGTAATCACCGGACGTAGCTATTGCGCCATCGTACATGTAGACGTAATCTATCACTTTGTCTGCATCCTCACTCCGTGGGTGTCTGATGCCAATCACCCACGGTCTGCTTCCAAATTTAGGACCTATTATGCCTATGTCACCCCCGGCATCGATGAACCCTGTCGCACTTTCATCAATAGATTTTATTTTTTTTATCGCCATATCTACAGCGTAGCCCTTTGCAATACCCGAAAGATCTATTTGTGCGCCATTTAAAAGCCTTACCCTTTTGCCTTCCGGTGATAGCTCGATATTCTCATACCCGATACTCATTAATGCTTCCTCTATTTCGTCACTCGAGGGAACTCGTTTTTCGGCATTTATGTCATCGAATCCCCACAGTCTTATGATCGGGTATAACGTGGGGTCAAAAGCACCCCCGGTATTTTTTGCCACATCAATGGCACTTTTCAATAAAAATGCAGTCTCTTGATCGATTTCGACCCATTCTCCCGCCGAGGAGTTCAGCTCACCGATTATTCCATTGTTGTTGCCAAACTTTTTGTCAATTCTCTTTATTTCCTTAAATGCGGCATTCGCAAGAAGTACAGGAGATGTATTGTCACCATTCACTCTCACTGTTACATAGGTTCCAAGTAAGTACTCCGTTTTTGTGTAATACTCCTGTTTGTTGTTGGTGATGAACGTCCAGACGATGAGAAAAATTGCCAGCAATGTGAGAACCGTATATAAAAAGACAGAACTGCTTAGAGGATTACGGGGATTTCTTTGCCGCATTTGGAGCACCTACCTTCTTCATCCAGGTTTTCGATTTTCGTGTTGTATCCGCTCCTCTCAATGAGGAGTGCTCCACAGGAAGGACAGTAGGTGTTGCATTCCTTTGTGGTGAGGATATTGCCAAGGTAGACGTAGTTGAGTTGTTCGCGCGCTATTTCCCATAATTGCTTAAGTTTTTCGGGAGGAGATGGTGGCTTGTCGTATTTGTAAGCTGGATAATATCGTGTGATATGAAGGGGAATATCGGTTGACAGAGACGCGATCCATTTCACCTCTTCTTTCATGTCTTCAGGTGAGTCGTTTTCTTCCGGTATGATTAATGTCGTGAGTTCAACATGCACTCCCGCTTCTAGGGCCTTTTCAATAGTCTTGAGGATGTATGTTTTTTCTCCTCCAAGTTTTTTGTACAATTCTGGATTCCAGCCCTTGAGATCGATATTCATGGCATTCACGGATTGTACCAATAATCCGAGTGGTTCTTTTTCGATATAACCGTTGGTCACAAGTACGATTTCAATACCCCCCCGGATAGCGTTTCTGGCTGTATCCAGGATGAATTCAAAGTATACAGTCGGCTCGTTATATGTAAAAGCCAGTCCGAAGGAGCCCCTGCTCTTTACGATCTCTATCAGCTGATCTGGAATAACACGATTTATTATTCCTGGCCTACGCTTTGAAATCTCCCAGTTCTGGCAAAAATCACAGTGGAGATTACATCCCCATGAACCAACGGAAAGTATTTCTGAACCGGGGTGATAGTGATATAAAGGCTTTTTCTCGATAGGATCCATCGCTATCGAGGTTAATTCTCCGTAATTTAAGGAATACAGCATTCCTTTGATGTTTTTTCTGGCTTTGCAAATACCTGTTTGTCCGGGTTTGATTATGCATTTGTTGGGACAGAGTAAACACTGCAAAACATCATCTTCCAGCTCATCGAAGTATATGGCTGGTTTCATTGGATCACCTCTAAATCAGCTCAGTAGTACCTGGTGGCTGTGAACCTGAAGAGCCTGTAGTCTTCAGTTGGGGAGATACCAGCCTTCATCAAGACTATCCGGAGTTGCTTCTCAACAGTATCGACTTCCGCGAGATCAGGAAGCAAGACACCTCTTCTCCAATCTTTTTCTACTATTACACCATACTTTTTAGGATCAAGACCTTCCACTGAACATTCCTGCGGCTCGCCCAGCACATCCACAGAAATCACGATGTCATCGAATTCTTCTTGAGAGAGCGGTGGGAATCTCGGATCTCGGGTCGCGGCAGCGATGGCGTTGTCACGGATTTCTTCAGCAAGTGTATCCTTTGCTGGAAGTATAGTCCCGATACACCCACGAAGTTTCCCACCTTTTTTATGGAGGGTGACAAAACACCCGGCTCTTTTTGTTATCAACTCCGATGGAAGGTCTTCAGGAATCTCCGGATAAACTCCCCGTATGATGAAAGACTCCAGAACCACCCAGGCCCAATTTACATAGGGAGAATTCCCTTTCATATAATCACTATCCAAAGAATATTTGTGCCAGCTTATAGTAGTCAAAAGGCACATATTTCTTCGTCGCTATTGCGTATTCGAGGGGTATCGATATGATTTCATTCCCCTTCAGTGCTACCATTCGACCAAAATCCTTGTCGAGGACGAGTTTCATCGCATGTACCCCGTATCTTGTACCGAGTATTCTGTCAAATGCAGTTGGGGTTCCACCTCTCAAAAGATGCCCAAGTACCACGGAACGAGTATCGTATCCGGTACGCTCTTTGATAATTTCGGCCATATAGTGTGCAATCCCACCGAGTCTTATGTGTCCAAAAGCGTCTATTTCACTCTTATCTCCAACAACATTTTCCAATTCAGTAGGTTTGAAGCCTTCAGCAACGGCTACAATCATATATCCTTTATTTTCCATTCTTTCTTTCACATAGTTAACGATTTCATCGATGGTCATGGGGTACTCAGGTATCAGTATGAGGTGAGCTCCTGCGGCAAGCCCAGCTTCTATTGTTATCCAACCTGCCTCTCTCCCCATGAGTTCGACGAAGATAACCCTCCCATGAGATTTGGCTGTGGAATGCAATCTATCAATGGCATCGGCTCCAACATTCACCGCGGTATGATAACCAAAGGTGAAGTCAGTATTGGAAACATCGTTATCTATCGTTTTTGGCACTCCTACAACGTTATAGCCCATTGAAGAAAGTTTAGCTGCCACAGAAAGGGTGTCATCTCCCCCGATGGCTATTACCGCATCGAGTCCAATCTTTTTCACGTTTTCTTCGAGTTTTTGACTCATTTCTTCGCTTTTGAAAGGATTAGTTCTGGATGTCCCCAGAATAGTACCGCCGATAATATGTATACCTTCAACATCATCATCCGTTAGAGTAATATACTCTAGATCTACAAGCCCCTTCCAGCCATGCATTATCCCAAGAATTTCCACATCGTCTGGAGCTGACTTGACAATTCCTCTTATAACGGCGTTTAAACCAGGGCAATCTCCACCACCTGTCAAGATCCCAATCCTCATTTCCATACCTCCCATTTTTCAGCCTGCTATGCATTATAATTATAACATGAGTTGATATAGCTCATAAAAGGAGGAATAGAATGAAACTCACAAAAGATGAGGTATTGAAGACAATTTCTTCAACAAAATATACCCCTGCTACTCTTACAGAACTGGCAAAAAAAATGAAGATCAGGGACAAGAAAGACAGGAAGGTTCTGCGTGCCATATTGAAGGAACTCACAGAGGGTGGGAAAATCATAAAAGATTCCCGTGGCAGGTATCTGATTCCCGGTGAAAATATATCGACAGGCCACATTCAATTCTCACGAAAAGGGCTTGGAGCGATAGTCTATTCTGACGAAAGTGAGCAAATTTATATCGGTGCCGAGGATACAGGCTTCGCCCTTGATGGAGATAGAGTATTGGTTGAAAAACACGGCAAATTTCGTGATCTTCCACGCGGAAAGGTCATAAAGGTGTTGAAACGAAAACGCGAAAAGATTGTTGGTACCTTTGTTACCAGAGGCCTTTTTGCCTTCGTGATACCGGATGACCCGAGGATAAAATATGATTTCTACGTTCCACCGGAGAACTTCAACAACGCAAAACCTGATGAGAAAGTCGTTGTCAGAATAACGCGATATCCTGCAAGAGGCAGAAATCCGGAAGGAATCATTGAGAAAGTTCTGGGGACAGCAGATGACCCGGCGGTTGATCTCCCCTCAGTGATCTTTAAGCACGAATTACCTGAACCTGGTTGGTTTCCAGATGAAGTTATTGAAGAAGCCAGAAAAGTCTCGCGTGAACCTAGTAGTGGAGAGAAACGAAAAAGAAAAGACTTCACAAAGGATAAAATTTTCACCATCGATGGCGAGGACGCCAAGGATTTTGATGATGCTATAGGCATCAGGAAGCTCCCCAATGGAAATTTCCTTCTGGGAGTGCATATTGCAGATGTCTCCCATTATGTGAAGGAAGGTTCGAAATTAGATAAGGAAGCTTATGAACGTGGCACTTCAGTTTACCTACTGGATACTGTCATTCCCATGCTTCCCTTTGAACTTTCAAACAATATTTGTTCTTTGAGGGAGGGTATGGATAGACTCACGCTTTCGCTGGAAATGGAAATCACTCCAAAAGGAAAACTTGTCAACTATGAAATCAATGAGGGAGTTATACATTCTGTAAGACGATTAACATACAATGAAGTCAATCACTTTCTACAAGGTAATGGTGATTCCGAACTACATAGAAAGCTCGATGTTTTGAAAGACGAACTCTTAATGGCACGTGAACTGGCAAAAATACTACGTGACTGGCGTAAAAAAAGGGGTTCAGTGATGGATATATCCTCCAGAGAAGCCAAAATATTGACTGACAATAATGGAAGAGTGATAGACATAATCCCCCAGGAACGGGGTGAATCGGAGGTAATGATCGAAGAATTCATGATCAGAGCAAACGAGACGATTGCGGAGATCTTTGCAGCTCAAGGTCTTCCTTTCGTTTACAGAATCCATGAAGAACCGGATTCAGATGCTCTGCTTCAGCTGAAAAATTACCTTGAAGCTATAGGACTTGAGGTAAAAATTCCTAGAAACGTTCATCCCAAAGTTCTCCAGCAAATACTCGAAAAAACGAAGAATCACCCGCTTCATTTATCGATTGAAAGAGTTGTTGTACGTTCGATGAAAAGAGCGATCTACTCTGAACAGAACGTAGGGCACTTTGGCCTCGCCTCGGAAGCTTATACCCACTTCACTTCCCCCATCAGGCGCTATCCTGACCTCGTGGTGCACAGGTTGTTGAAGAGATTAATGAAAAAGAACACGTTTAGCATCGAGGAGATAGAAAGATACGAGGAAGTGCTTCCAAAAATAGCGGATCATTGTTCAAAGCGGGAAAGGATAGCAAACGAAGCGGAATGGGATCTTCTTGATATGAAGAAAGTTGAATACATGAGCTACCATATCGGAGAATATTTCAAAGCTGTCGTCACAGGAGTGACAAAATTCGGGTTGTTTGTCGAAATTCCTGAAAAGATGATTTCCGGTCTCGTACATATCTCTACCCTCGACGATTATTACGAATTCGATGAAAGGGCAAACATCCTGATCGGAAAACACAGAAAGAGGACCTTCAGAATCGGCGACGAGCTTACCGTTCAGGCAGTTAGAGCCGATAAAACGACTATGGAAGTGGACTTTGTTATTGTTGAGGAAGAAAAGAAAGAAATGAAAAGAAATAAACGTGTGAAAGCTTCAAAAAGAAAAAAGAGGCCCCGTTGATGGGCCCTCTTTATCGTTACAACGTGAGCTCCTGATCACATCATTTTTTTGCGAGGTTGTTGTACCGATTTACCAGACTGTCCTTAAAAAACGATAAACTGCCCGCAATATTACCTACTGAATGGTCATTGTGTTTTGCCTGCTTTTTGAGTCTCCCACATCATTCGCTCAAACCCAAAAAGAAGAGATAACAGAAGAAAACCTTCACTATTCACCCATTTCTTTCACCAAACAATTAATGTTAGCATATGAGTATTGTGGTATATTTAATTTAAGAAAAGGTCAAGTATTCTGTTCCCGTAGGAGGGGTATTTATGGAAGTCTACAGGATTATTCATAAAGGACAAGTGTACGATATTGATTTTCTGATTCCTTTTTCCATTGCCATTGTCGACCTCATCTATGATGGCGATCTCGGTGCAGCGCGTGAAGATCTTTCAGGGACAAGTCTTGAAAAGTCTCTGGATACGATTGGAAGGTTGAGTGAAAAATTCGAGTGTATCAATCCGAATCTGTACGCTCCGATAGGTCCGGAAGAATTCAAAGATTACCTTGATGAGGTCGGAGTTAACCTGAAAATGATGAAACAGGGTACTTTTGAAGGACTGCATGACCGAATCATGATGCTCGCAGATAGAGGCGAGTACGATGTTGCGCAAAAATTCCTGGATTTGATTTACCAGGAGGGCGTTGACAACGACGTGGTTGCTGAACTGAAGGGAACTTTTTACATAGAACAGGGTGAAATAGATAGGGGAATTGAATGGCTTAAAAAAGCGCTGGAGAAAAATCCATCACTTGTGTCAGCCTATTCCACTCTCGGGCAGACATATTTCAATCTCGGAAAATACGATGAAGCGATTAAGTGCTGGAAGAAAGAGCTGGAACTGGTGCCAAATCACATCGTTACGTATTTCATGCTCGCTGATGCTTATACCCTGGCTGGAAAAAGGGATGAGGCGGTTAATATACTCCAAAAACTCGTTGATAATGATGAGAACAACTTACTTGCAAAATATCAGCTAATGGAACTGTACGAAGAACTTAGTGAAACAGATAAAGCCCAGGAACTGGAAAAGCAAATACTAAATGCGAAGCCCGTTTATACCAACGACATCGAAATATGGGCAAGGGTTCAATTCAAGAACGGTAACTATGCGAAGGTAAAAGAGGTCGTTGAAAAATTCGTCAGTGAATCCCCTGGATTCGAGTATCTCAAAATTCTGCTTGTTATTCCTGAGATCAAACTGGGAAATGAAGATGCGGCAAAGAAAATCATGAGTGAATTTCTTGACGAGAAGATGTGGTATTATTACGGAAAGAAAGAACTCTTTGAGGAATTTCTAACTCCAGAGGAAAGGAAAGTCTGTGAGCTGATCAAATAGACTCTATGAATGGTGACTTAAAATGCCGATAGTTTTTTTTCTTTTCGGGCTGGTTTTTGGAAGCTTTTTCAATGCCCTTATTTATAGGTTACCGAGAAAAGAATACACCATAAACAGTCCACGCAGAAGTATATGTCCGGTCTGTAAACATGCACTTTCGTGGAAAGACAACATCCCTTTGTTTAGCTATATCCTGTTGAGGGGAAAATGTCGCTATTGCGGCGCAAAAATCTCGTTCAGGTACCCTCTTGTTGAAGTGCTTACGGCTCTTTCATTTGCAGTAAATGCCTCGCTCTTTCCTCTTCAACAGGCCATTGCTCTATCTATCCTGACATCTGGATTGATCATATCTTCTTTCATCGACCTTGAGCACTACCTGATTCCTGATACTGGTATTGTGCTTGTGGGAATAGGTGCAGGTTTGTACTCCTTTTTTTCCCACCAGTTTCCTGGCATACTCATCGAAGTCTTAATTGTTACAGGACTCATGGTAGCCTTTTTTGCCATTTCGAATGCGGTTAGAAAGGATTCTTTTGGTTTCGGCGATGTCGAATTGATTGCCGTTCTTTCGCTTTCCGTTGGCCTTCTTGGATCACTGTTCGTAATCCTCTTTGCATCGATCTCTGCTCTTCTTTCCTACGTCATATTGTCAGTCATAAAGAAAAAGGGATTCGATAAAAGGGCCATGATACCCTTTGGCCCCTTTATATCGTTGGGAGGCTATTTTACGCTGTTATTGATTGACCACATTAAAGTCCTGTATGGATTAAACTGACCCTTAACAGGAGGAGATAATCTGTTGAGAAGTGAGGTAGAAGACTTTCTACTGAACGCATCATTGAATACTTTTGACATTGATTCGTTTAAAAAACTTTATAGTATCTCTTCAAAAAAAGAAAGAGAATACCTCGATTCCTTCAAATTACTCGCTTCGGATAGATCAGAGTTTTCAGAAGAAGAATTAGAAGGCTTGAGGAAGCTTGCGGCTTTTATTGCCAAGCGCGGAAAAGTCTTAAAAGCCTACAATATCGCAAAAAAAATCATCAGTTTGATTAACGTCAATTCGACACAATCACTCAGGTTCAAACTTTTTTATATGATGCTCTGTTATGAACTTGGTAAAAAAGAGGAAGCAATGGAGTATGCAAGAGAATTACTAAATGAAAAACATATTCCTGAAGAACTAAAGTCAACGTATTATAATGCCCTTGGTCTTGTAGCTACCTATTACCCCATTGGGATTGATCCTGTATCAACCCTGAGAAAGGCGATGAATTATAATGACAATACTGGAAAATTACTCGCACCGTATAACTTGGCGGAATATTTTTATCATAAGGGAAATTTCGAAGAGTCGCTTAGAATAGTCCGTGAGATAAAACTGCTGGCTTCTGGCTATGCAAAAAGCATGTGTTTAATTATGGAGTTGAAATGTCTTCTTGTCCTTAACAAAATAGAAGAAGCTGAAAGAATTTCTCGTAAACTCGAACAATTAAATTCTGAAATGCCGCAGAGAATTGACATAGGTACGTCTTACGTATTTCTGGGCCATTTTTACAACAAAATCGGGAATAGTGCAAGAGCACATGACTATTTGGATAAGGTATACCAGCTTTTGCAGTATGAATATACTCCATATCTTTATGGCGAAGCCAGCGCGTTGAAAGCCGAGATCCTCAGCTCAGAAGACGAGCATTTTAAGGCTATTGAAGCTATTATAGATGCTTTTCAAATTTTGAGAAAGGAAAGATTTCTTTCTCCACATATTATGAAATGTCTTAGATCTGTTCTATCAGAGCTGCTGGAAGTCTTTTCAAAACTGATTGCTACACTCAGAAAAAAGGATGATTATACAGCAAGTCATACTCTGCGAGTATCTTATTTTGCCTACTTGTTGGCTAAACAAATGCGGTATACTACCCTTCAACTCTTTGATCTCATAGTGGGTGCTATGCTTCACGATTATGGAAAGGTAAAAATACCTGATGAAATACTGAACAAACCGGGGAAATTAACTGACGAAGAAATGAACATCATCAGGCTTCATCCCCAATACGGAATGGAATTTCTACAAGGTCTTAATTTTCCAGATATCGTTTTACATATAGTGTACATGCATCACGAACGTATAGATGGGAGAGGTTATCCGCAAGGGTTGAAAAACGGTGAAATCCCTGAAGTTGCTCAGATTGCCGCTATAGCAGATGTTTTCGACGCGTTGACGACCGATCGACCATATCGAAAAGCCCTAACTAAAAGGGAAGCTATCGATTTTCTGATTTCTACAAAAGGAAAGCTTGCGAATGAAGAACTCATGGACAATTTTATGAATGTGCTCGAACAACTAAAGCCAAGAAATTATAGCACCGCTTTCAGAGAGATCTGGAAAAAAACTGTTGATGATTTACTTACTGGAAATACAGAAGGATAAGAAAAGGGGCCAAAGGCCCCTTCAAATTAATCTTCTTCAGGATCGAGCCACATTCCAGGTGAATATTCAAAACTGGAGTCGAACATAACCCCGTATTCCCAATCATTAGCAGCGGGGTTGTAACTAACAGTGAGATGGGCAGCCATGTTACCTGCAAGAGGGTATATTACACCAATCAAGAACCTTGCATTTTCGTTGAAGAGAGCTTCTTCCCAATCACCAGCTAACAACTCGCTCACAGGGAACCTTGACTGGTAATAACCTGCTTCGGCGTAAAATTCTGGAACCCCGCCGAACCTGCCCAAATTGATTTCTGGTATTCTGATTCTAAGATATCCTCTCAATATTGGCGATGTAGGAACAGTATTGTAGCTATCTAAAGCCGCTTTGAAGAGTAACATATTGCCAATACTTATGTTTGCCTTAACAAACCAACCCATAGACGACTGGGTGGCATCGTTCAAAGATGGTAGTTGAATATCCGGGTCACCTTCCAGAGTCTTCAACTTTTTGTACTCATAGTCTGCATCGTAGTAACCAGGGATAAAGTTCTTTGAGTAATAAACGAGTCCACCTTTTATCCAGAGTAAGTCGAGAATGGAAAAACGTCCACCCACACCTGCACCGAATCCAATGGCATCGAAACTCGAAGTCGAAAGCAGTGCAGCTTCTGCAGAAGGTACTATCCTCACGAGTTTCCAGTTGACGATGGGCATATCGAGAGATAAAGTCATTCCATAAGCCGGGATGCCTGGAAGGGCGGTTAGTTCACTATTGCTTTCCCATAAGAAGGTCGCATCGAGGAGCATGTTCAACGGCAAATTTAAGAACACTCCGCCAAACCAGAGCGATGAGGTCTTAAGGGTGTTGAAGGGGTTTAGTGATGTGATTTCGAATGGAATATGGAAGCTGACTCCAGGCTGGAAAAGCGTTACCTTTCCATCAAAAGCCCAGGAGTTCGCTTTTCTGTAAGAATCGAGAAGCAAGCCGATTCCTCTGGAGTAATAATTCATAATGCCGTAGCGAACGTCAAACAACCTGTTGTGTACCCGTATTCCATAGATTGAAATCCCATTTATGAAATTCGTTGAGTCCTCGGTTTCAGGATTTGGTCTTCCAAAGTACATAGGACCACCGATTTCCGTTTGGTACATATTGAACCCAAAATCCAGATCAACACCCGGAACAATATCAGTTACTGGATAATGGAACATGTAGATGAAATAGTTTGAATCATCCATTTCCAGACTTCCGAATCGCAGCTCAGGTCCAAAGGCAAATATCATACCCACCAGCAAAAGAAGAACCGCGATAAAGATCCTTTTTCTCATACGCCCACCTCCTTTGAAAATGTTACCCAGTTTCATTATAAAGCTTTCATATTAAATTCGAATTAAAATCACAGACAGTACTCGAAATGAATGACCATCTCAGGAATAGAATGCTTTTCCATTTTCACATAGTATACTATAATGGATTGTCCAGAAGAAAGGAGATAAAAGATGAGAAATGTCGAAAAAGGTAATACTGTAAGGGTACATTACACAGGAAAACTTGAGAATGGCGGGATTTTTGATTCTTCGATCAACCGTTCTCCTCTAGAATTTACTGTTGGAGCCGGCCAGGTAATTGCGGGTTTCGATAGAGCCGTTATTGGAATGAAGGTAGGGGACAAAAAGACTATAACCATACCTTACCAGGATGCCTATGGGCCTCACAGAGATGAACTCGTATTTACTTTCAGCAGAGAGACTATCCCTGAAAATTTCGAACCAGAAGTGGGGCAGAGACTTCAACTCGTAACTGATGATGGCAGATCTGTCAATGTAACAGTGGTTGAAGTCACAGATACAGATGTCACACTCGATGCGAATCATCCTCTCGCCGGGAAAAATCTTGTCTTCGAAATAGAACTCGTTGAGATTTTGAGTTGATATATGCTTGAATAACCCGTTCGTCGAATGCCGCATGACTTCCAAAAAACTTCCTGTGCTAAAATAACAATAACAATGATTCCTTCAGAGGGACGTGGTCTTATAAGGAAGTTAGTACCTTTCCTTTTGTTGTTTGTGTTGTTATTTCATCTTGCAGGATGTCAAAAGAGTTATGAAACTAATGTCAGAATTCATGGGAGAATAAGACCTTTCACAGGCAACATTATTGATTCACCTTTTGTCTCTCGTGTTTTTTCTGGCAACACAACATTTGCTGGAGCGGAGTACATTGTAAAGTTCCAGCCAAATGTTGCCAACAATGCTGTTAGCCTCAATATTCCGGACCATGTGCAAATAGTTTATGAGCTCAATATACCCCATAAGGGGCGATATCTTCTCGTCAGGACCGATAATCCGCAGGAACTTTATTCGATTCCTGGTGTGGAATCTGTAGAAGAAAACGGAAAATTTAAGGCGCTAAAACTACCGGATGACCCGTTAATTGCAAAACAATGGTATCTTACAAAAATCGGTGTGTCCAACGCGTGGAATAAGACTACCGGTTCACCGCTTGTGGTTGTTGCGGTCGTGGATTCAGGTGTCAGACTCGATCATCCCGATCTGCAAAATATATTTCTTGACAGCGGCTATGATTTCATCGACAATGATTCAGACCCTACAGACCCGGACAAATACTCAGATTACCATGGGACACATATTTCAGGGATCATCTCCGCCCTGACAGATAATTCTGAAGGCATTGCCGGTGTCTGCTGGGGTGGCGAGGAAAGCATAAAACTTCTACCAATAAGGGTTCTCAGCGCCAGTACTGGTGATGCTTTGAGTGTTTCAAGTGGTATTGTTTATGCTGTTGAACACGGGGCTAAAGTCATAAACCTCAGCCTTGGGAGTGACACAGATTTCTCAATAGTTCGTGATGCTATTGAATACGCATATGAGAATGATGTCGTTGTTGTCGCAGCTTCAGGTAACGATGGCAAAGAGGGGTTGTTGTTTCCAGCTGCTTATTCGCAGACCATAGCGGTTGGAGCCACTGCAAAATCTGATTTGAAAGCCTGGTATTCTAATTATGGGAGCGAAATTGATCTTGTCTCACCAGGTGGTGATTACAGCGATAACGATGGAGATGGCTTACCAGATGCCATATTGAGCACTTACGATACAAATGATTACGTATACATGGCCGGAACCTCTATGTCTGCTCCTCAGGTTTCAGCAGCAGTTGCTTTACTCTTGAGTAAAGGTTTTACAGGTGTAGAAGAAGTCAGACAGATACTAAAGTCAACAGCACTTGACCTCGGTGATCCCGGCGATGATCTTTATTTTGGTGCAGGTCTCCTCCAGATTGACGCAGCGTTTGACTATGCTGAGCTAAATTTTGAACCTGCGCCGTTCATAATTCAAGCAGTAGACCCATATTCAAACAAACCACTCGCAAACTGTGTTGCGGACTTCAATGGGGAATTTTACCTTGAAGTTCATCAGGTACCTTTTTATCTGCAAGTGTGGCAAGATTTTGATCGTGACGGTGAAATATCTCCCGGTGATATGTTCGGTTATTATGGCTATGAAGGTGGCGATGTATTGGCTGGTATTCCAGCTACTATAACCAGCGAAGGAGAACTGAATTTAGAATTCTTTTTTGCACCTATTCTCACTTACGACCACGAATGACTTTCAAATTCGTTACATACAATTAATTGTGTCCTCTTGAAATCTTACTACTAAAAATGCTACAATGCTCCGGGTATTCAAGAAGGGGTGTTTGGCTTGGTGATGACCTGTAATAACACAACTGAGTATCACATGTATGGAGGGAATCTGACCTTCCCGGTGATGTTTTTTCCACTTTTTCCACTTTCAAATAAATTATTTCCAATAGAAAAAGGTCCCCGTTTTGGGGACCTTTTCTTTTAAATAGTAGAAAGGGGTGTGTTTATGGCATCACAGGCAAAGGCAGTAACGCTTAAAACGGAAGAAGCCGCTTCTTTGAATGGCATCAAACTGTTGATCGTTGGCCTTCAGCACGCGTTTACGATGTTTGGTGCGACGGTTTTAGTACCGTACCTTACCGGTGTTCCTGTGAACGTAGCGCTGTTTACTGCAGGAATCGGTACGCTTCTGTTTCATTTGATAACCCGCTGGAAAGTTCCAGTGTTCCTCGGCTCGAGTTTTGCATACATAGCCCCCATGATCGCCGTTACTCTTTATTACATCAACCAGGGACCTACGCAGTATGACTCCATACAGACTGCACTGAGTGATGGTGTAAACATAACTCCGATGCTTGCCTATGCTACGGGCGGTATCTTAATCGCAGGATTTGTGAAGTTCGGTTTTGGATTGCTCGTTAAATATATAGGAATCGAAAAAGTGAAAGCGTTGTTTCCACCTGTGATATCTGGCACCATGATTACACTGATAGGTCTTATTCTCAGCCCGGTTGCCGTGTCAATGGCTGCTTCAAATTGGCCACTTGCACTGACAGCCCTCGGAACAGCCGTGATAGTCAGGTTATATTTCAAAGGTTTTAACAGGCTAATCCCTGTGATATGGGGAATAATCACGGGTTATCTGGTTGCGGTGATAACGGGAAATGTGGACTTCTCCTCAGTTAACTCAGCGGGATGGATTGGAATACCGGGATTCTTTTTGCCCAAATTTTCGTTGAGGGCTATTTCAATAATCGTACCTGTTGCAATAGCTCCCGCAATTGAACATTTTGGGGATGTGTTCGCTGTTTCAGAAGTAACAGGAAAAAAATTTTATGAAGATCCAGGAATACACAGAACACTCATGGGAGACGGTTTAGCTACTTCTCTTGGTGGTTTTTTCGGTGGTCCAGCTAACACCACATACAGCGAAAATATAGGTGTTCTCGCTATAACGAAGATTTTCAATCCCTGGGTAATGAGAATAGCCGCCATCTTTGCCATAATCCTCTCTTTTGTTCCCAAAGTTGGAGCAATAATTCAGTCCATACCAACAGCCGTAATGGGTGGAATTGAGATACTGCTCTTCGGAATGATAGCCACAGTTGGTCTAAAATCTCTTGTGAGCAATCGAGTAAAGCTCGATGGAAGAAATTTGATACTGGTCTCTGTTATGCTGGTGTTTGGTCTCGGAGGAGCGAAACTCTCTATCGGTTCTTTTGCCCTTGAAGGGCTTGGACTCGCGGCATTGGTTGGATTGATCTTGAATGCGCTATTTACATACACAAAAGCTAGCGAAGAGTAATAAGAGCCGGGAGACTCTCCCGGCTTTTTTGAGTGGTTCAGTTCAATGTCATCTGCCCCTTTGCCTTACGGAAGGTTAGTTCCTATATATTCCTCAGTTAACAAAATTCTCTTTTTGGAAACAAGTTTCTTTTTATTTCATTTTTAGAGAAATTAATTTCCGTAGCGAGTGACAAAAAGGTTTTTCACTCGTCGAACTTCTGATTGTTCTTGCTTTTATAGCTGGTCTCATTGCTACAATCATGCTAGTAGCTCTGAACGCCATTAGAAAAGCGAAGGCTACTCAAGTGCTGCAGACAGTTTCGGTCATTTCACAGTTATTGTTTACTATAAGGCTGAAGATGCCAATTTGACTCAGATTATTTATGTTCTCAAAGATGCAACCAGTACCGTTCCACCTTATTCACCAAGTATTGGAACAATTGCTACAAGAACGAATTGCGTTTACTACACTGTAGAATTCGACGTTTATTGATTATTTGGCTCCATATCTCTATCCCCTGACGGAGGGTTTTTGGCATGGATTTGTATATATAAAATCCAGTGATTCCAATTACTAATAAGGAGGTATGGAGTTATGAGAAGAAAAGACGGATTTTCTCTCGTGGAACTTTTAATCGTTTTGGCTGTCATGGCCGCATTGATCGCCACAATCACTCCTGTGGCTCTTAATGCAATAAGAAAGGCTAAGGCTACACAGGTTGCGCAGAATTTAAAGACATTGGCAAGTGCTTTTGAAAACAAAGTTTACGTTGATGGCTCTGCCCCAAGTACTTTAGACTCACTTGCAAGAGACATTAATACAAGCAATTATGGCTTGGCCTACACCGAATCAAACGGTACCTACACTGTTGTTGTGTTCACTAATGAGGATGTTACACTTTCTCAGGTTCAGAATGTTTTGGCAGATGCTTCAGGATCAGGTTCAACATCCGGTTATAGTTTTCTTAGTGATGGTCTAACCAGCACAACTGGCGGTACTGTGTTCTACACATTCAGTTTCACAGCTTACTGATGAAGATTAATAAAAGCCTCCCTTCGGGGAGGCTTTTATTTTTGCTATAATTTTTTTGATTATTTTTTAGGGGGGATAGTAAGTGAGAAAAGGATTTTCTCTTGTCGAGCTTCTCATTGTTCTTGCGGTCCTTGCCGCTCTCATAGCTTCAATAACAATGGTAGCGTTGAACGCCGTTAGAAAGGCAAAAGCCACTCAGGTAGCTCAAAACCTCAAGGAAATCACGACCTCTATTGAAAACAAGATATATCTTGAAGGTTTTGATCAGCTTTCTGAAATCAGTTCTCTTTCTGACCTCGGTAGAAATATAGATGACGATTACAAACTCTACCTTGTGACAAAGCCCGATGGAGAAATCCTCGTAAATGTTATATACAATTCGCTGGATACAAACGTTGAACTTGTGGAAGAAATACTTCCTGATGCCACTGTGACTAATAGTGATGTTCATTATATCTTGCAGGCCGGAGAAATATTTTACAAAATAACTACGTCCAATAAATTGAAATTTGCCGTTTCAGGCACTACTATTACCACTATTCCGAAGGATTCTATTTACATAAGCAAGAGCGTTCGAATATTTTAGGTGGAGCATTTATTTACCTTTGTCATTTCTTTTTCAAAAAGCTTTTTATTTTAGATATTGTGGTTCTAAGTTCATCATGCGCCATAACGATAAAAAGTGTCATGAAAACGATGTTTCCAACCAATAGCCACTCAACTGAGCCAAGGATGTTCTTCAAAAAATATATCGCTAAGCCGGTTGAAATCGCCATGGTTATCTGCTTCAATATCCTCATAATCGGTACAAATTCTATACCGTAATGCTTAACAATCCTTACCTTAATAAAAGTGCTCATAAACAGCACTATAGATGTGCTGGCAGCAACACCGGCATGCGCAAATGGCTTCATGAGAATCCAATCAAAAAGCGCGTTTGCTGTGATAGAAACAGGGACAATATAGAAAATCCACTTCACCTTTTTGATTGTCGTCAGAAAATTTGAGCTCACCGTTGAAATCGGCCTTATCACCAGCAACGCGCTGTAACCTATCAAGGCAGTGCTAACAAGCCCCGTTGACTCTGCTGAAAACGCCCCGCGTTGAAACACTACCCGTATGAGATACTCCGCCATCACTATTGTCCAAACAGTCAAAGGTATCGCGATGTTCAGGGAGCTCGTAACGGTCTTTTTCATTCTTTTACATGCACCTTCTATATCCTTCGCTGCAACCTTCTCAGAAAGTTCCGTGAAACTTGTCATCGCAAATATAGAAACTACTGTAGAAATGATCCCCAAAAGAGTCGTCGAATATTGCAGGGATGATACCCTTCCTGGAGGCAGCGTTGAGACGAACATCTTATCGACAACAATGTTTATCGTGGAAAGGCTTGAAGAGAACATGAAAGGCAATGCTAGTTTGAACGTCTGCGAAGTCTCTGAAAGAAAAAATTCACCCTTTAGGGAAAAGAAGCGTCTTGAAAAACTGAAATATAAAATGAGAACAAAGAAATTACCAAGAATCATTGCAAGGACATAAGAAGCTTCAGAAAAATAGGGTGCCCCCAAATAGATCACAGGAATGGCGATGAAGTTGAAGATCAACTGAGCAATGCCGTATTGAAAGAAATAACGCTCTGCCCTTAATAAAGCTCCAAGGAGAGCCTGCAAGCCGTTGATCAAGGGTAGGACAGATAAATACCTCAGTTTTCTCGCAGCATAAATAAGTATCTCATTTGAAAATCCTGGAGCAAATAATTTGACTATCTCATCCGGAATTAAATAGAAGATTATCCCGAGTAGTATAAAAACCAACGAATATAACTTCAATAAGCTGCCAGCATACCTGACAGCTTTTTCACTGTTTTTGAACTTCAATTCATGGTATATAGGAAAAAAAATGGCGATGATACCACCTGTTGCGATACCTATAACTGTAGTAACAGGAGTGAGAGCAATAAAAACCGCATCGAGCCGCCAGGAGGTGCCAAACAAATTCGCGATGATAATCTCCCTGACAAAGCCCAGGGTCTTTGATAACAATGTAAAAAGAGTTATGACAATTGTTCCTGCTGCAACAGACTGAACAATTCTTTTGTCTTTTATAATATCACTACTTTTTGCAGTCATAATCAGATTTTAGCATGGAGCACCTGCATCCATTGAGATTTACTACGGCAAAATATGCGAAGCAATCATTGAACTTCCAATAGAACCTTTTCATAAAGTTTTGCCATTATACTTAAATCGAAATCTTCTGCCCTTTTCATGCCGTTCTTTGCATATCTATCTCTTAGTTCTTTATTCCTTAGTAGTTCAACAATCGCTTCTCCCAAAATATGCTCCTCTTCTGAGTAATCTTCACCAGTTTCTTTAAAACGTTCATCACACTTTGGCACCAGAACTCCATATTTCCCGTATTCTATCTTCGAGCCTGAGGTTCTGTCGAAACCAGGGTTGATAATCTCTCTTGGGCCTGATTCGCAATCGGTTGAAATCACAGGCGTTCCACAGGCCATTGATTCCACTATTACATTTGCGAATCCCTCATATAGTGAGGACAGCACAAAAACATCTGATCTGGCAATGTATGAAAAGGGATTTCTCTGAAAGCCTTGAAAATGAACGGCATCTGCTAATTCGAGCTCCTTCGTTAGTTTTATCAACCTATTTTTTAAGGACCCTTTGCCAAGAATAATTAGTTTGGCTTCAGGAAATTTCTTTCTTACCCTTTTAAATGCCCGAATTAGATGCCATTGGGCCTTTTCCTTTTCTAACCTTCCAGCGGTTATTATGGTTGGATTCCCGAAGATTTCTTCTTCGAACACTGTATTTGGAGATTCCTTACTTTTCTCTCTAATATAGTTAATATCTATGGGGTTATGGATAACTACCACTTTGGATTCATTTGCGGGGAAATGATTTATCAGAAGATCCTCAATGCCTTTAGACGGCACAATGATTTTTCTCGCGTGCTTTATCGTATGATTCATTAGGAAGTTATTCACGGAATTGTTGTTGACAAACTTGTAATTCATGTTATGGGATCCAAAGCTAATAACAGCTTTTCTGTTTGAAAAAACGTTGATTACATTCTGAAAGGGCTGGAAGCTCACTGACACATCAGGTCCAAGAATTCTCATTTCCCTGCGATACTTGATGATCACAGATATCAGGTGTATCAAAGCTTGTATCTTCCTTATAAATCTAGGCTTTTTATTCAATTTACTATTTTCAATATCAATTTTATGCAATATGCCGCTGAAAGAATAAGCAATCTCATCTATATCGTTCAAGAAAATATGAACGTCGTATTTTTTAGAAAAGTATGTTGTAAGTAGACTAACTACTCTTTCAACCCCTCCACCTTTCAAAGAAGGGATCATGAAAAGCAGTTTTCTCAAAATAAATCCTCCTATTCCTTTGTTAAAAGTCCTCGATATTGCTAAGAACACATACCTAAAAGCTCAGAGGAGAATTGGGTGAAATTCTTTTGTGCATTGAACCCTACTCCCCATTTCTTTCTGGTGTTTTTTCTTTTAGCCGCGATTTTGTTATGATCTTCGTTAATGAAACGAAATAGCATCTCACCAATTTCTTTAGCAGATACATCTTTATTCAAAATAAAACCATTATCTTCACCAACTATTTCGCTTGTTCCCCCAACATCAGTAGCAATAACTGGAATTCCATAACTCATTGCTTCCATTATTGAAACTGGTAATCCTTCAGACGAACTTGTATTGATGAATACATCTACTGGATTTGAAGAGTAATAGCTTAAAACATGATCGTGAGGCAATTGACCAGCAAATTCATATTTGACATTTTTCTTGCCTAGTTCAAAACGAGCAAATTCTTCTAACTGTTTTCTCTGAGGTCCGTCGCCGATGTGCGTCCAAACTATTTCTTTGCAGGTTCTTTTAGAAACATAAGAAATTGCCTTAATTATGAGCTTCACCCTTTTTACAGTGACTAAAGAAGAGCAAGAGACCGCCCTGAATTTTCCGTCTTTACTTCCCTCGTTAACAATCTTTGGGTCTAAAGTTCCGAGTCTTGAAACCGCTACCTTGTCTGCGTATTGAGGGAACAATGAACTCAAGTAACTCTTTCCATGTTCAGAAACACAGAACACTTTATCTATGTTCGATAGAATATATTCCCTAAGGGGCAAATATCGATTTGATGCATAGGAGTAAAGGTCACTCCCATGAGCTCGCGTGACACACACTACTTCTTTATGCTTCGCCTTTATTTTCAAAACACCATAGGCAGCATAAAGAAGCCAGTAAGAATACAAAATATTTACTTTGATTTTCTTTTGAGAATATTCCTCTTCGAACCAGTTAACAATCTCATTGCCAATAGCACTATAGTTGATGATTTCTGCAAGTTTTCGAGGAAAATAAAGGTTCTTGGAAATTTCTCGGATAATCTCAATCTTATGCCTTAACTCTGAAATCGACTTTAAGACCCTTTGTAGTTTGTTAGTAGAAAGCTTGGCGATGCGCTTTGCCAGAGTTCCACAAACTACCACATTATCAGGCACATCTCTTCTTTTTCCTGTTGCATTCATGGGAGCTAGAATAATATCGAAATATTCCGACAAAATATCTACCTCAACCTTAAGAAATTCTTCTCCAGGAGAAAATGGGAAATGATTAGAGATCAGCAAAATTGTCTTTTTCATTTGATCACTCCTAGAACAAAATCGATGAACTCCTGTTCTTTTTTTTCATTCCAAATGAAGTGTTCAGCATTCGTCTGGATAGCATCGAGGAACGTTTCGTAATCATTCCACGCTTTAATTATTTTAGTGGTAATAGAACATATAGATTGCGTTGTATCAATTACTGTCCCTACATTATATCTCTCAACTAAAGAAGCCATGCTTTTAAAGCGCGAGTTTACGATAACCGGCGTCCCGGCTGCAACTGAATCAAACAGTTTGTTTGGTAAAGAGTAGATATCGTTGGAATAGTTGATATCTTTCCTTGATTGGAAAGATATAAGAGAAAATGCAGATCTGGCAACTTCTTTCATCATTTCAGGATAGGGAAGGAAAGGAAGTGAAATATCCGCAATATTCCAGTTCATACCAATGCTTTTTAGAGTGAATCCCCTGTTTTTTAACTCCATAAGGAAGGCTTTTTCACTATTCGTACTTCTTTGAGCCCTGCCAACATAAACTATCTCTTTCCTTCGTTTGCTTCTTGGTTCAGGGAGAAGTTTAATTGAAGCATAATTTGGAAGAATGAAGAAGGGCTTACTTAAAACCCTGGTTTTCGTCAGCATAAATTTAAGCGCTTCTTCAGAAGCACAGGCAATAGCGTCGGATAACAAAAGTTGTTGTTTAAATATTTGCCACATGATAAAAGAGAGCGATTTATACCGTTCTGGGAGAAATTGAATAGGTATTATTTCATGGAGTTCATAAATTAAGGTTTTCCCTCTTTCTTTCACGGCTTTAAAAATGCCAAGAGGCATCGAAGCAGGAAAATAATGAAAATAGGCGAGATCGTAATCAAGAGTTTTAACAAGTTTGAGAATTTCTTTGTCAAATTCTCTTCTTTGTTTGTAATATTTAATTCGCTTCTTAGCATTTGGTTTCTTCAATGGAATGCTAACTATATCTTCAAAATCATTTACAAAGTCTCCGGCGTATTGATAATATACTGTTCCAAGTTTTCTTAGAGCCTTTACCGTTCTCATAACTCTTTTATCGTTAAATGTATGATTATAACCGATAACCAGAGATTTCATTTCTTACCAACCCTTTCGTATAATTCAACAAGGCATTCTTCAATGGATTCCCATAAATAGTTCTTGCTCTTTTCTCTTCCGGCGTTACCTAAAGTCTTTCTAAGCACTTGATCTTTTACCAATAATTCCATTTTTTTAGCGATGTCTTCGGGTGATTCGGGATCAACATAGAGCGCACAGGAAGGATTTTCAAGAATATTCTTCCAATAATCAAAATTTGATGCGATTATCGGCAACCCAAAAGCCATGTATTCAAACATCTTCAATGGTGAAGATTCTTCCTTGCTCTTTCCTCTGTGAATCACCAACATGCCTATATCTGAATTTGCCGTTATTTCAAGTGCCTTTTTGTAAGGAACTTGTCCAAAATAGCGGAATCCTTTCAAGGTTACTTCAGCTCGTTGGATAAACTGTCTTATCTTCTCGGTATATATCGGACCAGCGAGATGAAGCTCAATTTCATATCCCTTTCCAACTAAAATTTCATAAGCTTTAATCATTTCAATTATTGCCCGATCTTCATCAAGGGAGCCAACATAAACGAATCTTAATTTGTCGCTCTTCTTGTTTTCTGAAACTTCATTAAATATAGTTGACTCAGGATAATTTGGTAAAACTGCAAATTCCCTGACCCCTTGAAATCTTTGCAACTGCTGAGGAACAACAACTACTATTCCATCGAATTTGGAAACAGCTCTTCTTTCTTTGACGTCAACAACTTTTGCAAGAATTTTTCTCAAAAATCTGGGAATCCATGTCTTCTGCAAGATTACCGATGGGTAATTTTCATGGATATCATAGATGACCTTCTTGCCAGTTTTCTTGAGTTTTATTCCAATGTTTATAAGCTCAGGGTCGTGAAAATGATAAATATTGGCATCGACTTTAAGGGCCTTTTTAAAGGCTTCTCTTGACCCAAAAACAAATCTCTTTATCCTCGAAGCATGCTTTGTAATGGGAATATAATCAACACCATCAATATCAAAGACTCCTTGGGGAGCTATGTATGTAATAGAAGCACCAGCTTTCAGTGCGGTTTTTATCTCTTTATTTATCCTCACGTCATTAGGTGGGTGGGCTGTTGTTATAACACATATCTTCATATTATTTTCCTCCAACGATTAACTTGAATATTCCTGCTAGAGAACCCAAACCATAAGATATATGCAAGCTGAGAAATCCAAAAAGCGCCAGAAAAAAGGCCTTGAGGCTTTTCAGCTTTTTTGAGATTGGTATTGAATATAAAATATCAAGCATCATGTATAATCCAAAGACTGCAATAAAGATATTTCTAGCATGATGTGAAAACAGTGACAATACCCCCCCAGCCAGCAAAAAGATTACAAACAAAAGGGGTACAAGATGTCTCAAAGAAAATGGGAGTTTCGAAAACTTACTGCCATATATCACCCAAAACCCATTTCCAAAGTTGTTTTTCCAGAATTCTTTGAATGTTGAACGGGAAAAATAAGTTAACACGACATCAGGAAAAAGCATTATTTTTCCACCAGCTCTTTTGAGCCGTAGGTTCAATTCTATATCCTGGTTCCTAACAAGTTTTTCGTTAAAATATCCGACCTTTTCAAAGACATCTCGTCTATAAAATCCGAAAGGAACAGTGTCTACTTCTTCTGGTTGATCGATTCCCGTCCGAAATTTTGCCCCACCGACACCAAATTTGCTAGATAATATTTCTGCAATAACTTTGCCTTTTAACGTATCTCTCCGAGGTACTGTCAGCACAAGACCACCAACATTATCTGCATTATACTCAGTTATGTATTTAACGAATTTTGATACATAGTCTTTCGGAATTTCGCTATGAGCACCAGAAAAAAGAATATATTTTCCTTTAGCTTCTTTTATGCCCAAATTGAGTGCAACCGGGGTGGTTCTTCGAGGGTTCTTAATCAATCTTATCAGGGGGAATTTTTTTGAGTATTCTTCTACTACCTTTGACGTTCTGTCTTCACTCATGCCATCAACTACTATGATCTCCATTGAATCCAGGGGATAATCCTGATTAAGGAATCCATCTAAACATTTCCCGATAAACTGTTCTTCGTTTCTTGCAGGTATGACAACGGAAACAACTGGCAACATACATTCCTCTCCCTTCGTGCGGTTAAATTATACAGCACTTGTAATATACCAACCAACAAATTTTGATGGTTAACAATTCGTCTAAACGTACATATTAAAAGGGTGATATGTTATAATTCACTCAGTGAATGAATAATGAGGTGAGATGATGAACATCAATGAATTTTCCTTCTTAAACCCTTCGCCGGATTTTAGAGAAATGAGTATTTTAAGAGCGATTACCAAAAACGCGGATATTTCACAGCAAAGGTTATCTCAGATTTCCGGTGTTGTACCCAGTATGATAAACCGATATTTGAGCGATTTTGAAGATAAGGGATACATCAAAAAAATGGGTGAAAACCGGAGAAACATGAAGTACATTTTGACAGAATCGGGAAAATTCAGGCTCCAGTTTCTCACTATTTCCTACCTTCGTGAAATCGCTAAGCTCTATGCCCAGTCACGGGAAATATTCGGAAAGGTTCTGGATAAGCTCCTGTATGAAGAATACAAGAGGCCTCTGCTTTATGGTGCTGGCATAATAGGAAGCATTTTATTTGACATTCTTCAAACTGAAGGCATTGAACCAATAGGATTTGTAGACGACTCAAAGGTAAAGCAAGGTAATATGTTTCATGGACTTTACGTCTATTCTGCCAAAGAAGCGAAAGAGCTTCAATACGATGTGGTTATAGTTGCTTCCTTCAGACATGCCGGCGATATTGCCAAAAATGCAACAAAAGCCGGAATGAAGAACATCATGGTCTTTACAATCTCAGAAATGGGAGAAGTGGAGCTGTCTAATTTAACTCAACAAAGCATCGAGAGCCGAGAAGGCGAGAACCGAGAAATTGAATAGAAATAACCAATCTCGAATCTCGCTTCTCAACAAAAAGGAGGTTAACCATGAAAATTCCATTGTTTGATTTAACCAGACAGTATATAAAAATAAGACAAGAAATACTGACAGAAATCGATAAGGTAATAAGTTCCGGGAGGGTAATTCTCGGTGAAAATGTAAGTCTGTTTGAAGAGGAAATAGCTAATTTTGTTGGAGTAAAACATGCTATTGGTGTTGCTAATGGTTCCGATGCACTCTTCATTGCTTTGAAAGCCCTGGGAATTGGTGAAGGAGATTATGTCATCACCACACCCTATACTTTCTTCGCCACTGTTAGCTGCATAACACGAAACAGAGCAATTCCAATATTTGTAGACATCGATCCAGTCACCTACAATATTGATCTGGATAAAGTTGAAGAGGTTCTTACATCTCACCCAAACAGAGACAGAATAAAGGCCTTTATCCCGGTACACCTTTTTGGGCAAACGGTTAATCTGGAAAGATTGGAATATATCAAGCAAAAGTATGGAATTAAAATTCTAGAAGATTGTGCTCAATCCATAGGGTCTACATGGACGTATTCTGATGGTACGGTGAAAAGAAGCGGTTCAATAGGAGATGCTGCAGTCTTTTCTTTCTTTCCTACGAAGAACCTTGGAGCTTATGGTGATGGAGGAATGATCGTTGCAAATGATGACGAGATCGCGGAGTTCTGCCGTAGTTTTCGGGTTCATGGCTCAAAAACTAAATACGTTCATGATGTTGTTGGCATAAACTCTCGATTGGATGAAATTCAGGCAGCCGTATTGAGGGTTAAATTCAGATATTTACAGGAATATACCAATAAAAGGCGGGAAATAGCCAAAGAATACCAAAAGCTATTCGAGGATACCAAAAGTGTGAAAGAAATGATCGTGTGGCCAAATGTTCCTGATGATAATTCTCACGTTTTTCACCAGTATGTTATTAGGGTAAAGAACGGGCAAAGAGATGTTCTAAGGGAGTTCTTGAAAGAAAAAGGCATAGGAACTTCGATATATTATCCCATGGGTCTTCATCAGCAAAAGTGCTTTGCATATCTGAACATTCCAAAGGGGTCTTTGCCTGAAACAGAAAGAGCTTCCAAAGAGTCCCTGGCTCTTCCGATATTTCCAGAATTAAAAATTAAAGAGGTGGAATATATAGTTCTTAAAATTTTGGAATATCGAGGTGGTTGATATGAAACTAAGTGATATTGAAAGCTCCTTTGGAATTGGTAAAGTTTTAAGAGATGCTCAATTCAAAACGCTTGGTAAATTAAACGCTCTTTCAGCAGAAGAAAGCATGATTTTTCTTTTAAGCGAGAAATATCTTTCAATGCTTCCTCACAAGATGGTATCAGCTGTTATAACCACTAAAGAACTTGCGGACGAAGTTTTAAAAAAGGGTGAAATTGGTGTCATTGTTTCTGATAAACCAAAAGAAGACTTTTATAAAATACATGAAGCTCTCATTGATGAAGGCTTCTATTACAAGACAAGAAATTCAAATATTCATGAATCTGTACAGATTTTTCCTGGCGTCTTTATTGCTGAAAAGAATGTTATTATCGGAAAAAATACAATTATCTATCCTAATGTTGTAATCCTGGAAAATACGGAAATTGGAGAAAATTGCGTTATAAGAGCAGGAACAGTTATTGGTACTCCTGGTTATGAAGTAACCGAGTTCAATGGAAAACAAAGAGTCATAAAACACGCAGGTAAAGTTGTAATTGGGAATAACGTGGAACTTCAAGCAAATAATGCTGTCTCAAAAGGACTCTTCGTAACAAGAAATACAGAAATACATGACGATGTTAAAACAGACAATTTAGTACACATAGCTCATGGAGTCAAGATTGGAAGACGAACAAAAATAGCCGCTAGTGCAATGATAGCAGGTAATGTAAATATTGGTGAAGATGTTTGGATAGGTCCTTCAGCAGTCATTTCAAATGGAATAAACATTGGAGACAAAGCAGCGATTACTCTTGGAGCTGTGGTTACCAAAGATGTCCCCCCAGGAGCGAGAGTATCCGGAAATTTTGCGATAGACCATGCGAAGTTTATTCAATTTATTAAATCGATAAGATAGGAGTGGGGATAATGCTTAAAAAGAAAATTGCGGAAAGAGAGGCTGTGATAGGTGTTATTGGTTTGGGATATGTGGGCTTGCCCCTTGCCGTTGAAAAAGCAAAGGCGGGTTTCAAAGTTATCGGGTTTGATATTCAAGAATCAAAAGTAGATATGGTCAACAGAGGCCACAACTATATTGGTGATGTAGTGAATGAAGATCTAGAGAAGATCGTTAGAAAAGGAATGTTGAGAGCTACAACTGATTTTGATGAACTCAAGAACTGTGATGTCGTCGCAATTTGTGTGCCAACACCTCTAAATGTTTTCAAACAACCCGATCTAACATATGTCATCAATTCGACAAAAGAAGTCGCTAAAAGGCTTCACAAAGATATGTTGGTCGTTCTGGAATCAACAACATATCCTGGTACTACTGAGGAAGTAATGAAACCGATCCTCGAAGAGACGGGATTGAAGTGTGAAGAAGATTTTTATCTCGCCTTCAGTCCGGAGAGAGTCGATCCTGGAAATCTCAGATACAAGACAAAAAATACCCCGAAAGTTGTTGGAGGGGTAGGCAAGGAATCGACGGAAGTAGCGAAACTTCTGTATGAATCGGTGCTTGATGCCGAGGTTTTTGTGGTTTCCTCACCAAAAGAGGCTGAGATGACGAAGATCCTTGAAAACACTTTCAGAATAGTAAACATAGCTTTAATAAACGAAATGGCGATCGTTGCAAACAAAATGGGTATTAACATCTGGGAAGTTGTAGATGCAGCTTCCACAAAGCCTTTTGGTTTTATGCCCTTTTATCCTGGGCCTGGGGTTGGGGGACATTGCATTCCTATTGATCCCTTCTATCTCACCTACATTGCCAGAAAATATGATTATCACACTCGTTTGATAGAACTGGCAGGAGAGATAAATGACTTCATGCCGGAATACGTTGTTGACAGACTTATGAAGCTCCTGAATGAGAGAAAAAAGTGCATGAATGGTGCGAAGATTGTTATGCTGGGCATCGCTTACAAGGGGGATATAGATGATATGAGAGAATCCCCCGCTCTCAAGGTTCTTGAACATTTGGAGAAGAATTTAGCCGACGTTACCGTCGTTGATCCTTATGTAAACGAATTCAAATGGAATGATGGAATAGTGAAGACTGCAAAACTCTCTGCCGAGCTCATTAAAAGTGCCGATGCAGTTATTATCACTACAGCTCACAAACGTAATGTAAATTACAAACTCGTTGTTGATAATGCAAAATTGGTGTTCGATACGAAGAATATCCTAAAGACTCTTGGAATTAGCGGGGAAAATGTGGAAGTACTTTGAGAACGTTGTAGGTTGTTCGTTGTAGGTTGTACGTAAAGGAGGATAAAATGAAAACGTATAAGGAACTTGATGCTTGGCAATTTAGTATGTTTCTCGCAAAGAAAATATATGAAATAACAAAATCTTTTCCTACATATGAACAATACGGACTTTCTTTGCAAATGCAAAGAGCTGCAGTTTCGGTGCCTTCGAATATTGCCGAGGGATCGGGAAGGAATCATAAAAAAGAATTTGTGCAGTTTTTGTACCATTCGAGAGGTTCTTTGCTTGAACTGGAAACTCAAGTCGAACTTTCTAAGATGCTGGATTATTTAGATGAAGAAAATTACCTGGAGGTTTCTTCACTTATTAAACGAACTCACAGAATCATAAATGGTTTAATTTTTTCACTTAAAAATTCACCTACAACCAACAACCAACAACGTACAACGGCAGAGGAGTGATCCTATGGCTCGGTTGCGCGCTGCATTAATCGGTTGTGGACGTATCGGAATTAAGAAGCACCTTGAGGCATTTGCGGTTAATTCCGACAAAATAGAACTTGTTGCGGTATGTGATATTGTAAAAGAGAGAGCTGAAAAAGCTGCGGAAGAGTATAAGAAGCGTTGTGGGTTGTACGTTGTGGGTTGTACGGAAGATCAAGCGGTTATGAACAACGTTCTAAAAAGCGCACAACCAACAACCAACAACCAACGACGTATTTCCAAACCACAAGTTATTACTGACTATTCTGAATTGCTTGATAAAGACATCGACTTTGTGACCATTGCCACAGAAAGTGGGAATCACTATAAAAACACTATTGATTTCTTGAGTGCTGGTAAACATGTCCTTGTTGAAAAGCCCATGGCTTTGAGTACAAGACATATGAATGAAATGATTTCCCTCGCCAAAGAAAAAGAGCTCAAGCTTGGTGTCTGTTTTCAAAATAGATTCAACCCACCTATCCAGGAGCTAAGAAAGGCGATTGATTCTGGAGCGTTTGGGAGAATTTTCAATGCAACAGCGAGAATTCTCTGGAACAGGAATGAAGATTATTATAAACAGGCTTCATGGAGAGGAACGTGGGCCATGGATGGTGGCACGTTAATGAACCAGTGCTCCCATAATATAGATCTGCTTCAGTGGGTTCTTGGGGGAGAGGTAGAGGAAATTTACGCCGTGACAAAAAATTACAATCACAAATATATAGAAACAGAGGATTTTGGCGTTGCGATCATAAAATTCAAAAACGGTTCCGTTGGAATAATTGAAGGAACTGCGAATGTTTATCCAAAAAACCTTGAAGAGACCCTTTCAGTTTTCGGTGAAAGGGGTACGGTGGTTATAGGTGGTCTGGCAGTTAATCGCATTCAAACATGGTTGTTCGACGGTGTCGATGGTCATCCTTTCATGAAATTGCCAGATCCTGAAACTGTATATGGCTACGGCCATGTCACCCTTTTTGCAGATTTTGTAGATGCAATTATTGAAAACAGGGATCCTTACATCACCGGTGAAGAGGGAAGAAAGGCAGTAGAAATAATTCTCGGAATCTATAAATCTGCTAAAGAAAAACAACCTGTAAAGTTTCCAATTGATTTTTCAACTGAGGATATGATGGGTATAGAGCTCTAAAAAATAAAATTACAATTCCGAGGGTGACTTTTTAAGTCACCCTTGTTTTATTTTCAAAAATACTTTTGTGCTGTTAAGTTGCCAAAAATATCGGGAACTCGCCAAAATTAACAATTATCGTCTTTATTTCATTTGTGAACATATACCTTGTAATGTACATTTGGAGTTGTCTTCAAGTACATTTATGCCAATTTTATTTTTGCTATATTATATGATATAGTAAGGTAAACGAACAATATGATCGGGGGCGATAAGATGTTTTTTTTGAATGTTCCTCTGTATGAAGAACTGGAACGGGAAGAAAAGCTTGGGAATTTCAAGAAAGCTAAGACTATGATTTCTGAGAAGTTGAAATCTGAGTCTCTCCCTTCTTCGCTCAGGAAACGCCTTGAGTTCGAACTTGAGAGGATCGACAGATTAATCAAAAACTACCCTTTCAACGAGGAATCTGCCAGAAAAAAGCTGTTCGAATCAATCGATGATTTTACCGAGGAAGAATACCACGAACTCATGGCAAAAGGGTTGTTGGATTATATCGTTGTCGAAGGTGAAAAGAAATTCGAGACGAGGTTTTTTGAAAATCTGATCTTCGCGTTACCCGAGTACAAGAAGCGAACTAAGAAGGATGAAAAGCAGGAGGAAGTACGTAAATTTCTTTACAGCCGTCTTGAAGCTCTCCTGTCCGGTGACAAACCTAAAACATACAGAGTAAACGCTGAGATAGAGGTTAAACCAGCTATCGAGAAGATAAACGGAAAACACGTGAGGTGCTGGTTGCCCTTTCCGAAGGTCGAAGCTCAGGTTTTGGATGCTAAACTTATTGAGGTGAGTCACAATAAATATTTCATTGCACCCAATGATGCACCACATCGCACGATTTATATGGAAGACGAACTCAAAGAAGGATTGAAATTCAGCGTGAGGTTTGAGTATGTCATCAGGGAGCAATTCAATTCAGTAGATCCTGGAAAAGTATCTAACACTATCGTGCCTGGGTTTTCGCAATATCTTCAAGAAAAACCTCCGCATATCGTTTTTACGCCCTACTTGAAGAATCTAACTGAAGAAATAGTGGGGAACGAAACGAACCCATATTTGAAAGCGAAGAAAATATACGATTGGATCACACACAACGTGCGGTATTCATTCATGCATCCATACGCTCTCTATGAAAACATTCCAATGTTTGTAGCCTCAAACCTTAGAGGAGACTGTGGAGCTCAGGCTTCTCTCTTCATAACACTGTGCAGAATTGCTGGAGTCCCTGCGAGATGGCAATCAGGCTGGTATGCAAATCCATTTTTTGCTTCACCTCATGACTGGACAATGTTCTACGTTGAGCCTTACGGCTGGCTCCCCGCTGACCTTTCTTTCGGAGGCAGAAGGCCTGAAAGACCTGAATGGGTGAACAAATTCTATTTTGGAAACCTTGACGCCTTCAGAATGGTAGCGAATTCTGAATACATGGCTGCACTTCAGCCTGCAAAGAAATACTTGCGTTCAGATCCCTATGACAACCAGGTGGGGGAACTCGAAACGGAAGCTGGGAACATTTATAACGACGCATTTGATTCTGAAATGAAGATAATTTCCTTTGAAGAGATAAGTTTATAGGGGAGGGATTGTGATGGGAAAAATTGTCGATGTGAAGTTCATTGTGAAAGAATATACGTATGAGAAACCTTTTCACATCGCGAATAGTATCGCTGCCGGAAGTACAAACGTAGAAGTTCAGGTGTTTGTTGAAAACGGGGCTATTGGCTACGGAGAAGCTGCGCCATCTTATCGTGTGAACGGCGAAAGGGTAGAGACCTTCCCTACATTGGAAGCTTTTGTGAAAGAGCAACTTGTCGGAGTAGATGTAAGAAATTACAGACGCATTTTCGACATTATGGACGGATTGCGTTCTGCTTCCAGCGTAAAAGCTGCGGTACAGTTTGCAGTGTTGGACGCTTTTAGTGTTGAGACTGGCGTTCCTGTCTACCAGCTCTTCGGTGGCGCCAAGGATGAGATTGAAACCGATAAAACGGTGGGTATAGACACGGTGGAAAATATGGCAACTGAAGCGAGAAAGATTTTCGAGTCCGGGTTCAAAACCATTAAGATAAAAGTCGGAGAAGACTTAAAGAAGGACATTCAAGTTATGGAAGCGATAGCAGAAGTAACCAGAGGAGCGAATTATATTGTCGATGCCAACACAGGTTATACTCCAAAGGAAGCCATTTACTTTGCTAAAGCGCTGTATTCTAGAGGTATAGATATAAGTGTTTTTGAACAACCTGTGAAAGCCGAGGATATAGAAGGTTTGAAATTCGTCAGGTATAATTCACCGTTCCCTGTCGCTGCGGACGAGAGCGCAAGGACAAGATACGATGTCCTGAGGTTGATAAAGCATGATGCTGTTGATTTCGTCAACATAAAATTGATGAAATCCGGTATCTCGGATGCCCTGGCTATTGTAGAGATGGCAAACACGGCTAAAATTCAGTTGATGATTGGTTGTATGAGTGAATCGAGTGTGGGTATTAATCAAAGTGTCCAATTTGCTCTTGGAACAGGCGCTTTTGTGTTCCATGACCTCGATTCACATCTAATGCTCCTTGAAGATAGTTTCAGAGGGAAATTTGTGCAAAAGGGCCCAAGAATGCTAGCATGATGTTTTCTCTTTACAAAAGGCCGTATAGCTAAACCTATACGGCTTTTTCTTTTTAAAGTGATGTAAGCGGCAAAACAAACAATTCACAAGAGAGACCTGGCTACATATCACTATTACTCGAACGTGACACACGAAATTTAGCGTGACATAGTAAAATAGTATATCCGATGAAAGGAACGCAGAAAAATGAATGAACTCGATCCCATGGTGTCATCAAAAGATGCGAATGAAGGGTTCAATGCCATTAGCCACGCCTTCGCGGCCGTGATAGGGCTCGTTGGACTCATTTTACTAGTTGTTTTCTCTGCATTAGAACATAAATGGCTTCATCTGATCAGCTTTGGTCTCTATGGTTTCACAGTGTTTTTCTCAATGACGATGAGTAGCCTTCTACATTTCTTTATCTGGTTCAAGCGATACCTTAAGGTCTTGGGAATCCTTGATCACAGCGCGATTTATCTTTTGATAGCAGGAACGTATACACCGTTCTGCCTTGTGGTGGTCAGGGGCCTACTGGGTTGGATTATTTTTGGAACAGTGTGGGGACTCGCTTTGCTAAATATTGTGCTTAAATCTGTTTTCTTCTCTAAGATGCCCGATATAATCTCTATTGCTGGATACCTTGTTATGGGGTGGCTTTCTATATTCCTCATCTACAAGATATTTCTGGAACTCGGAATGAACGCTGTATTGCTTATGTTCGCAGGAGGACTTTTTTATACAGTGGGTGCGCTAATTTTCTTAAGAGAAAGCCCGAATCCTTTCCCTGGACGTTTTGCAAACCACGAACTCTGGCATGTGCTGGTTTTGTTTGGAAACATCGCTTTCATGGTAGCTATGTTCCTCTATGTACTACCATATGACATACAGTAAGAGACTGCAAGTCACCAATGATGATTGACGCTGGGAACGGCTAACGCCGTTGACGATTGATAATGCGACGCTTGCGAGACTGTCAGCTGATGGAGCGATGTTGAATAGAACCCGAGATCCGAAAAACTGTTGTAGGTGGTAGGTTGTGGGTTGTACGTGAATTTCGAGAGCGCCGTTTGCCGTTGTTCGTTTTCCGTTGACCGATAAGAACCTCAGCCTCTGCAAGCATCGTTCCATCAGTTAACAGCCTTGCAAGCGTCCTGTTTTTCTCAGACTCTCGCTTTCTCGGATTCTCGTTTTTTTCGCACAACCAACAACCCACAACCTACAACGATTCTTGGGTCTCAATTTTCAAGTGGCACGTTATGATAATAGGGGGTTAAGATGATAAATATAAGAAAACACGGAACACCTCCATATACTGTTGCTGTTTTGCATGGTGGGCCGGGAGCTCCGGGTGAGGTAGCTCCTGTGGCAAGGGAATTAGCAAAGAGTATGGGTGTGTTGGAACCCTTTCAGACAGCCATAACGGTAGAAGGACAGATAGAGGAACTAAAAATACAGTTAACAGAAAATGCAGCGCTTCCAGTGACACTAATCGGGTATTCGTGGGGAGCCTGGTTAGGATGGTTGCTGGCAGCAAAACACCCTGAACTGGTGCGGAAATTAATTCTTGTTAGTAGTGGTGTTTTTGAAGCAAAATATGCCAAAAGGTTGATGGATACTCGAAAAAGCAGGCTCTCTGTGAAAGAACAGCAGGAACTGAGCGGACTGTTGGAAGACATGCAATCGGTAGGTGAGTCGGATAAGAATGCTACGCTAGCACGTTTTGGTGCATTGATGACCAAAGCGGATAGTTACGCTGTTTTACCAGAGGATGAGCTTTATGAGTCGATCGAATGTGATATGGCCGTTTTCCAAGGCGTGTGGTCTGAAGCGGCAGCCTTACGAGAAAGCGGAGAATTGCTAGCATTGGGAAAGCAAATTCGCTGTCCTGTAGTGGCCATTCATGGCGATTATGATCCCGGCCCGACAGAAGGAATCCAGAAACCGCTAACATCGGTATTGAGTGACTTTGAGTTTGTTCTCTTGGAACGCTGTGGTCATACCCCTTGGAAGGAACGGTATGCAAGGAAACGGTTTTACGAAGTGCTGAGGGATGCGCTTATATGATGAATTAGATTATAAAACAATTCTGAATTCGCCTTTCACTTTCTTTCACCATGTTGAAACAAGTGGTTACTTAGTACCTGGACGGTAGTTGGAATTAGAAAGCGGATGGCTTCGGCATCTGGAAGTGGCTTTTTCGCGCTTTGACTGAAGTAAATTTCTGGGTACAGTAAAAAGATACTTCATTTTCCAAACCCTTTGCAGAGTGAAAACTCTACCCCGAATTAAATCGAGTCCCACTTGGCAGTATTTCTAAAGATGGAAGTTTTAAAAACGGTGACATTGTATACGGTTGGTGGAGCAAAAAACATTTACCTTAAAAAATGACCCGTTGCTTGTACTTACGCAGAAACTTTATTTTGCAGCAAATTCTTTGAAAATGATAAGGTAAGGTTTTGATATTCCTTTGCCAAAAAAAAGCCCCGGTTTTCCGGGACTTTGTTTTTATAAGTACTGGTGGAGGCGGCGGGAGTCGAACCCGCGTCCGAAGTCAGATCCCCCGTGAGCTCTCCGAGCGCAGTCCGCGTTCGATGTCGAAAGGTCCACTACGCGGACAGAGTGTACCTTTCCAAGCCCCTGAAATGTCCCCGAAACGTCGGGGCTGCGTTCCGGGTAAGATCCGGAGTTATGACGCCCTTCTGCGGAATTCCGGATCAGTCTTCCGCAGGGACGGCTGCTTTATCTAATTAAGCAGCGAGAGCAAATTCAGTGTTGGCACTTTTTTTGTTCCGGTTTTTTGACGTGGTTCCGGAAACCCCGACTCGCTCCCACGGGTTCACTGACCCCGTCGAGACCGTTTCGCCCCCATATATATTTGACTTAAATATTCTAACACAGTTCAATTGTAAGTTCCACTACTCTATGCCATAGCGCTCGAGTTTGTAATAAAGGGTCCTAATACTTATACCGAGTTCTCTGGCAGCTTTGGTTTTATTTCCGGAACACTTCTTCAGGGTTTCTCTTATTAACTTTTCCTCATATTCTGCCATGAGTTCCGAAAGTTTCCCTGTCCTTATGATAGTACTGTGAGTTTTAACCTGTCCCAGCTCGGGAAGGTGTTCCTTCCTGATAATACGTTCATGAGGTTCCATGTTTATCATCGAGCGCCCAAGAACGTTTTCCAGTTCTCTGACATTGCCGGGCCAGGAGTAACTCATCAGAACACGTAAGGCATCTTCTTCTATTCCTTCCACCAAACGCCCATATTCTTGATTTAACTTCATCAAAACCACCTTAACAATCTCCGGGATATCTTCCCGGTGTTCAGAAAGTGGTGGAATAACGATGGGAACAACATTCAATCTGTAATACAGGTCTGCGAGGAACTTCCCTTCTTCAACCAACCTCTCAAGGTCAAGATTTGTTGCGGCAATTACCCTTACATCCACTTTTATGGGTTTCGTTGCGCCCAGAGGAGTTACCTCTTTGTCCTGAAGGAAACGGAGGAACTTTGACTGGATAGTTATATCCATCTTTCCGATTTCATCGAGGAATAGTGTACCTTTATCTGCCTCTATGAGCAAACCTTTCTTACCGCCTTTTTTCGCGCCGGTAAAAGCGCCTTCTTTGTAACCAAAGAGTTCTGACTCCAGTATGCTCTCTGGTAACGCCGCGCAGTTAACACTAATAAAGCTGTTGTTTGCCCTGTCACTGGCGTTGTGAATAGCATGCGCAAAAAGTTCTTTTCCTGTACCGCTCGGACCCCGTAAGAGGACCGTCATTCTCGTTTTTGCAACCCGTTTTGCCTGCTCGACAGCCACCCTCAGTTTCGGAGAAGAACCTGCGATGTCATCGAAAGTGTAGCGTGCTTTGACGTGCCTGAGCATCCTACGGGCGTCTTCCAGCTCACTGGCGAGCTTTTCTATCTCAGAGATGTCGTGTATTACACCAACGCTACCTTTGAACTCACCTCGAACAAAGAGAGGTGTGACATTTACAATGACTTCTTTACGGGCAGGCCCAACTTTGAGTCTTGCATTGTAAATGGGCTGTTGGGTTCTCGCCACTTCGATATGGAGGGAAGAGCCTTCAGCAATATCCACGGTCGCGAGTTTACCTATCACATCTTTCGGACTCATACCGGTGATCCGCGTGTAGGCTTTATTAACGAGCACGATGCGTCCCTTTTCGTCTGCAACGGAGATGGCATCATGTGTTGAATCAATTATGGCGGTTAACAAGGCCTCTATTTCCTTGAGGTTTGTGACTTCCTCAGCCAATTTCTGAACCGTGGTTATATCACGAAAAACCGCCATCACAGCGTAAACACTGCCATCTGAGGATTTCAGGGGGATTCTCGAGGTAACGATCGTTTTTTGATCTAGGTTCTGTATCTTGTCATATTCTGGCTCTCCCGTTTTCAAGACTATATGCAACCGCGTATTTGGAATGGTGCCGAGAACAGGTTTACCTATCACATCCTCTTTCTTGAGTCCGAGGATGCGACAGGCTTCGTTATTTATAAGGATTATTTTTCCGCTTGAGTCTACTACAAGTACGGCTTCCACCAATGCATTGACTATCTCTTCAAACAGGTGTTCTTTCATCCTACCACCTTTTCAGCCTGTGATATAGAGCGATGAATTCATCCGGAGAGAGTTCCTCCGCTCTTATATTTTCGCTCAGGCCAGCCTCATTTAAAAACGCTTCTACATCTGGAATAAGGGCTTTAAGATTGTTCTTGAGCTTCTTTCTCCTTTGTGCAAAAGAAGACCTAACGAATGCCCTGAATTTATCCTTCTCTTCGACCGGGATCTCCATTTCAACCTTTGGTTCAAGCTTAATAACCGTAGAATCTACCTTCGGTACGGGAACAAAATTTTTCTTAGAAACGTCGAACACCTTTGAAACAATCGCAAAGGCAGAAACTGTGACTGTCAACGCGCCGTATTCCTTCGTCGCCGGTTTCGCCAGTAATCTATTTGCGTACTCTTTTTGCACCATGAGCATCGCAATCTTGAAAGGAGGGGCATTGAAAATGATTTTTTCTATTATCGGTGAGGTGATATAGTAAGGGACATTTGCTATAAAATACAAATCTCCCTCAACTTCCAGCGTGGACAGGTCTGCCTTCAGGAAATCCTGGAAATTCAACTGAAGGTTATCGAAGGTTGTTAGTGGTACAAGCAAAGGTTCAAGGCTTCTATCTATTTCATACGCAATCACTCTCTTAGCCTTCCTTACAAGCAGGCTCGTTAACACTCCAGCACCAACACCTATTTCCACTACTGTATCTTCAGTGGTCAAACCACTGGTCTCAACTATCTTCCTTGGTATGGATTCGTTGATCAGGAAGTTCTGACCCAGAGAACGCTTCAATGAGATGTTGTACTTTTTCAACTTCTTCATCAGATCCACATTTTTACCTCCAACAGAAAAAAGCGGGGTATTGCTACCCCGTACCTGGCGGAGAGAGTGGGATTTGAACCCACGGACGGGTTGTGCCCGTCACACGCTCTCCAGGCGTGCGCCTTCGACCGCTCGGCCATCTCTCCAGATTTACAGTATAATTATATAAGTTAGGAAAGAACTTGTCAACGCGAGAAGTTCAACAACATAAAAAGGAGAGGGGGACACGGATGAAAAAGCTTTTCGGGACGGATGGAATCAGGGGGATTATTAATGAGGAACTCACAGCGGAACTCGCTATGAAACTGGGAAATGCGGTGAGTCGATATTTTCTCGGTAAATACACAAAAATGATAATTGCGAAGGACACAAGGGGATCCGGTGATCTGCTTGAAAACGCTGTTGCCGCGGGCGCAGCTGCCGCTGGAATGAATGTTGAACTCGCTGGAGTCATTCCAACACCCGTCCTCGCTTACATCACAAGGAAACATGCCACGATAGGAGTCATGATATCCGCTTCACACAATCCAGCAGTCTACAACGGGATCAAAGTCCTCGAAAAGGGCATGAAGATCTCCGATGAGGCAGAGGTGGAGATCGAGAATTTGATAATCGAGAAGCCTTATCATTATTCTATCTATTCAGAAGTGGGAAGGGTTAGTTATAACCCACATTTACGTGAAACGTATGTGGAACACATTGTGAATAAATACGGAGGTAAGGATTTTTCGGGTTTCGAAGTAATTGTGGACGGTGCAAACGGGGCTATTTCCACCGTGATCGAAGATGTGTACCAGGCCCTGGGAATAAAGTCGGGCTTTAAATATATTGAACCTGATGGTATCAACATAAACGACGGTTGTGGTTCTCTTTATCCCCAAACTATAGGGGCAGAGCTGAACTCCGGCCAGATAGGTATACTCTTCGATGGTGATGCCGACAGATGTCTCTTCGTCCTGCCCGGGAATCAGCTCGTGGATGGAGACCGACTTATGGCTTTGAATGCATACCATATGCAGAAGACGGGTAGACTAAAGAATAATACTGTTGTCGCAACAATAATGTCGAACCTAGGATTTGAACGCTATCTTCAGCAAAAAGGGATCGAACTACTAAGGACAAAAGTGGGCGACAAATACGTACTTGAAAAGATGCTTCATACGGGAGCTACTCTGGGAGGGGAGCAATCGGGTCACATAATTTTTCTAGATGTGAACACCACAGGAGACGGCCTTATAACTTCCCTCGAGACCCTATCAGCCCTTTCGAACTTGGGGATCGAACTTAAAGATTTTCACAGGAGTTTTCCGGTGTATCCTCAAATTTTAAGGAACGTTCCCGTTAGCGACAAAAAAAGAGTCATGGAATGTGAGAAACTTAAGGCGGAACTTGAGAGGCTGAAATCAAGCAATTTGAGAATAGTTCTCAGACCCTCAGGCACCGAGCCTTACATTAGAATAATGGTGGAAGGTGAGGAGCAAATACAAGTCGAATCTGTCTGTGAAAGGCTTGTGGATATCGTAGAGGAGTGTGCAAATGAGTGATTTCATTCATGTGCACGGTGCTAGAGTGCACAACTTGAAAAATATCGATGTGGTGATCCCCAAAAATTCCCTTACCGTGATAACAGGACTATCGGGTTCCGGGAAATCTTCCCTCGCCCTCGATACGATCTATGCTGAGGGACAGAGAAGGTATCTTGAGTCCCTCTCAAACTACGCAAGGCAGTTTCTTGGCGAACTGAAGAAACCCGATGTGGAGAACATCGAAGGACTCTCACCAGCTATCGCCATTGAACAGAAGAATATGAGTCACAACCCTCGTTCGACGGTAGGAACGGTTACAGAGATTCACGATTACCTGAGGGTGCTCTATGCCCGCGTGGGAAAGCCTCATTGTCCACAATGCGGTCGACCCGTTGAAAAGCAGTCCCTCGATGAAATCGTAGAAATGATTTACCGGAACTTCGAAAATGGGGAAAAGGTTGCCATATTGGCCCCCATAGCCCGCGAGAAGAAAGGGGAATTCAGAAAAGAGCTAGATGCACTACGTAAAAGGGGATATATAAGAGTAATTATCGATGGCGAGCAATATGATCTGGAAGAGGAGATAACACTTGATAAGAACAAACGGCACAGAATTGACCTCGTTGTGGATAGACTCAGAGTAACGGAGGATAACGCCTCGAGGTTGAGCGATAGTGTAGAGATGGCCCTTCATGAGGGGAACGGCTTTGTAGAGGTGAGTTCCCTCGATAGAAAGCACAGAAAAGTTTTCAGCGAAAACTTCGCCTGTCCCGTATGCGGGATCAGCCTACCTGACATAAACCCGAAGATCTTTTCCTTCAACAATCCATACGGTGCCTGCCCAGATTGCCACGGTCTGGGTTACACTATGGAACTCTCCGAGGAGCTCGTGGTAGACGAAAATCTAAGTGTACTTGACGGCGCTATCAAAGCCTTGAGCAGTTCGAGGGATAGTTTCAGTATGAAGAGAATACTCAACGTTATCGAGAGTCTTGGCGAAGATCCCAGAAAGCCATTCAAGGAGCTACGGGAAGAAGTGAGGGAAGCTATACTATACGGCACCGACTACGATATCCGTTTCGATTATCGCACAGAAAACCTGAGGTATCAGGTGAGCAGACCTTTCGAGGGTATAATGAACAACCTGATAAGAAGATACAGAGAAACGGAATCACAGGACATCCGCGAATGGATGGAAAGCAAATTCATGGAGAGCAGAGTCTGCACCAGCTGTGGTGGGCAGAAATTGAGAAGTGAGGCCCTTGGTGTAAAGCTGGGGCGTTACAACATTGCTGAGCTCTCGGAGCTTACCATAGCTTCCGTCTACGATTATATAAATCAGCTTGAACTCACCGAACATGAGCTTAAGATCGTTGGAGAACTCCTCACAGAAATAAAGAAGAGGTTGCAGTTTCTCATAGACGTAGGGCTGGACTATCTGACTCTCTCGCGAACGGCAATGACCCTTTCCGGCGGTGAGGCCCAGAGGATCAGACTCGCCACACAGATTGGCTCCGGGTTGACTGGAGTAACCTATGTTCTGGATGAGCCGACCATTGGGCTCCATCCCAGGGACAATAGCAGACTAATAGAAACGCTAAAAAAACTCAGAGACCTCGACAACACGGTTATTGTGGTCGAACACGATGAGGAAGTTATCAGGAGCTCTGATTACATTATCGATATAGGTCCCGGTGCAGGTGTGAACGGTGGAAAGGTCGTCTTCCAGGGACCTACCGAGCGACTGATAGATGATCCACCAGAAGAATCACTCACCGGTAAATATCTCAAGGGTGAATTGATAATACCGCGTCTGAAGAATAATCATACGGCAGGAGATAAAAAGAAGCTGGTGTTAAGAGGTGCACACCAGAATAACTTGAAGTCAATTGACGTGGAGTTTCCTCTGGGAAAGTTCATCTGTGTTACCGGAGTCTCGGGAAGCGGGAAGAGTTCCCTCGTCATGGATACCCTTTATCCCGCTCTGAGCAATCGCCTAAACCGCACAAAACATCCTGAGGGACTTTACGACACCATAGAGGGTATCGAGCACCTCGACAACGTCATCGTCATCGATCAAAGCCCTATCGGAAGAACACCTCGTTCCAATCCTGCGACGTACACAGGTCTCTTCGACTTTATCAGAGATATATTTGCCAGAACGCCAGAAGCAAGAGCCCGTGGATACAGCAAAGGTCGGTTCTCCTTCAACGTGAAAGGCGGACGCTGTGAGGCGTGTCAGGGACATGGACTCATAAAGATAGAGATGCAATTCTTACCAGATGTGTACGTGGAATGTGATGTTTGTAAGGGTAAACGTTACAACCGGGAAACTCTCGAAATCACATACAGAGGGAAAAATATTTCGGACATATTGAACATGACTGTAGACGAAGCTCTGGAGTTTTTCGAGAGAATCCCGCCACTTCAGCGTGCGTTGAAACTGTTGCAGGACGTTGGCCTGGGATATATTACTCTTGGCCAACCAGCGACCACTCTATCGGGTGGAGAAGCCCAGCGAATAAAGCTAGCATCCGAACTCAAGAAACGTTCTACCGGCCGCACTTTTTACATCCTAGATGAACCAACTACGGGACTGCATTTTGACGATGTATATAAACTCGTTAGTGTCCTGAAAAGACTAGTTGAAAAGGGGAATACTGTCCTTGTAGTTGAACACAACCTGGATGTTGTGAAAAACGCGGACTACATAATAGACCTCGGCCCGGAAGGCGGAGATGCTGGAGGCGAAATCGTCGCGACGGGGAGTCTTGAAGACATAATAGAGAATGAGAGGAGTTACACCGGTTTTTACTTGAGAAAACATCTTCAGAGGGAAGAAGTGTTCAAATAAAAAGGAGAGCTTTGCTCTCCTTTTTTTCTGGTGGAGTCGATGGGATTCGAACCCACGACTTTCGCCTTGCGAAGGCGACGCGCTCCCAGCTGCGCTACGACCCCACACGCAAGTATTATAACTCAGGGTGAAAAAAAGTTCAACGTACTATTTCCGCCTTGAAACTCCTCCCGTTTTTCATAAGAGGAACTCCGAAAAGGTCAAGAATCGTTTGCCCCAGGTCAGCAAAAGTTTCGCGTTCACCAAGATTGACATTTTCTTTTATGCGGCTTCCATAAACAAGTAATGGCACTTTCTCTCTTGAATGGTCGGTTGAGGGTGTCGTGGGGTCGCAACCATGGTCTGCAGTAATGAAAAGCACATCTTCAGGTTTCATGACTGCCATTATTTCAGGCAATCGTCCATCGAATTCTTCCAGCGCCTTAGCATAACCAACAGGATTGTTTCTATGGCCATACTTCATGTCGTAATCAACTAGATTGGTGAAGATGAGTCCCTCCTCCACCGTTCTAAGATAGCCAATCGTCTTGTCGATACCATCGTTATTGTCTTTCGTTTTCACGTATTCAGTGATTCCGTGACCATCATAGATATCATTTATCTTTCCAACGGCGTATACTGATACTCCGTGTTCTACAAGACGTTCGAGAGCTATTTCCCCTTCGGGTGGAAGGGAATAATCATGCCTGTTTGGTGTACGTGTGTAATCAGGCCATTTGCCTACAAAGGGTCTGGCGATGACCCTGGCCACTTTGTAGCCGCTGTTGTTCAGGATCTCTCTGGCGATTTCACAGTACCTGTACAGTTCCGGTACCGGTACGACCTCCTCGTGTGCTGCTATCTGGAAGACGCTGTCCGCTGAAGTATAGACGATCAGCGCCCCTGTCTCTTCGTGCTCCTTCCCCAGCTCTTTTATGATCTCAGTACCTGAAGCAGGTTTGTTGCCTATAACTTTTCTTCCTGTGGCCTCTTCAAAAGGCTTAATTATTTCATCGGGAAAACCATTTGGAAACATATCGAAAGGTTTTTCAAGGATTATCCCCATGAACTCCCAATGTCCAGTTGTTGTGTCCTTGCCAGGGCTCTTTTCCAGCATTTTTCCATAAGCTCCCAGAGCTTTTTCAACGGGTGGAACGCCAAGAATATCAGTGAGGTTACCGAGGCCGAGTCGCTGACAATTAGGCATATTTAATCCACCAACAGATTTTGCAGTATTACCGAGGGTGTTCGAACCGGTATCACCATATAATGCCGCATCGGGCATTTCACCCACACCGACACTGTCAAGAACGATTATTATTGTGCGCATCCCATCACTCTCCATTCCTGGATCTTAACTTATTGATATTACCATGCAACGGTTATAATTGGATGGATGAAAATTGAATTTAATTCAGGAGGTACAGATATGGCTGCCCTTTTTATTCTCCTTTTCATCGGAGTTAGAGTTTTCAACATCGTCTTAAAAAAACTGAACCTTACTTATTCTACAGGTCCCAACTCGAAGATTCCTGATTTTCTTACTGACGAAATCGATGATGTTGAGTTTCAGAAGTTCAAAAAATACAATCGTGAAAAGATACAGCTTTCGATCGTTTCCGATGTTATAGACACTTGTATCACCCTGTTGCTTCTTTTGGTGATTTACAGAAAACTCGAAAGCCTTGTTAACATAACAAACAATCCCATCTATAACGGTCTTCTCTTTTTTGCTGTGGTGGGTGCTATTGAGTTCGTTTTATCGTTACCATTTTCCCTTTATAGTAACTTCTCAATAGAAAAACGCTATGGGTTCAACACTATGACCGTTAAGCTATACATCATAGACATTCTAAAGTCTCTCATAATGAACATCGTCATAGTAGGCCCCCTGCTGGCAGGTGCGCTATGGATCGTTTACAACATCGGCAACTGGTGGCTTCCCCTTGCTGCAGGAATACTGTTGGTGCAGTTTCTTGCTGGTTGGATAGTGCCAACGTTGATCATGCCACTTTTTAACAAGTTTACGCCCCTTGAAAACGAAGAATTAAAGGAAAAACTCGAAGCCATCGCTGTTCGAGCCGGGTTCAAAGCGAAGAAGATATACGTTATGGATGCATCCAAGCGTTCAAAGCACTCCAATGCTTTTTTCACCGGGATAGGAAAAAGTAAGAGAATTGTGCTCTTCGACACGTTACTCGACCGCTGTGATATCGATGAAATAGAGGCGATTTTCGCCCACGAAGCAGGTCATTACGTCAATAAAGATACACTCAAGAACATCTTTGTGAGTTCACTGTTTCTAATCATGGTGACATATCTGCTATGGCTTCTGATGAATAGTCAGATAATAGTGAACTACTTCGGAGTAAATGAAAAATACACTGTACTCCTTTATAGTGTTGTTTTCATAGGCGCCCTTTTTTCCATGGGAAGGGGATTCCTCGCAGCTTATGGAAGGAGGATGGAGTTCAAGGCTGATAGATACGCCTCGGAGATCATCGGTGATCCGGAGAAGCTGGCGAAGGCCCTGAAGAAGATATACAAAGCCAATATGTCAAACCTGAACCCACATCCTCTTTATGCCTTTTTTAACTATTCACATCCCACACTTGCCGAAAGAATAAAAGCACTCCAGAGTCTAAGTTGATTCTCGCTCCAAAAATCATTCTACAGGTAATCCTTTCGTCTCCCTGCCAAGGGTGATCGCGAGAATGGCTGATACGGTCGCCAACGCAGCCATGGGGATCATAACCATGGTTATTGAGTTTGTTTTATCCATAATGAATGCCGTATAGTATGGGGCTACGATGCCTGCAATTCTCGCCATGACACCTGCAGCGCCGTTCCCAAGTCCCCTCATTTTCGTCGGATAGAGCTCAGGCGTATATGCATACACCATTCCCCAGGCTCCAAGACAGAATATGGATATTATCACGCTGGAAATCAGCAGGGCGGTCTGTGTACTTATAGCAGCCATAAGAAGAGTGGAAAAACCCGTACCGAGGAAGAAAAAAGCGGTACTTTTCTTCCTTCCGATCTTTTCAATGAGATACGCCGCAAGCAGATAACCAGGTAGCTGCATTACGAGCATAAAGAAGGTGTACCACAGTGAATTCTGTGGAGTGATACCTTTTGAACTAAAAATCTTTGGTGCCCAGATGAAAAGTCCATAATATACGAAGCTAACACTGAACCAGAGGATCCATACCATAATGGTCTGAGAAAAGTAGTCTCGGTTGAAGAGGCTTATAATTGGCATTTTAACATGTTTCGTCACTTCAACTTCTTCCTCTATATTAACCCCGAGAACTTTTTCCAGTCCTTTTTTACCTTTTTTTAGATAAGCAATTTTTGGACTTTCCGGCAGTACCAGAACGACTATCAGTAATGGAATGGATATCAGCGATAAGCCGTAGTACGACCACCGCCAGCCTAAAGTATCAAGCGAGAGAACTGTGAAGAGTCCCATTAAAATGCTGCCAATGGCCCAGCTTGATTCAAGGAGTGTTAAGAACCTGCCGCGTATCCGGATAGCAGTGAATTCTGTGAGATATGCATTTACAACGGGAAGCAATCCACCGTAACCTATACCTGAGAACAATCTAAAGAGAATAAAAGTCTCGGGGGTCTTTGACATTCCCGTGAAATAGGTAAAGAAACCAGCGAGAATCAGGTATGAGAGATTGGCCCACTTCCTACCAAAGAAATCGCTGAGAAGTCCAGAAGAGAAAGCGCCTATTAGCATGCCGATGAAAACGGAACTCGCAATAGTTCCCTTTACTTGCATTGCACCCGGAAGTTCACTGAGGATGCCCGGAAGTGTTAGAGAAAGGATCATAACACCGGCAGCAACGATCATCCATTCGAGGGAAGTAAAGAAGAGCAAGAGGCTTTGTTTTCTGACTGGAACGTATTTCTCAATCACCTTGTCGATGTTCATGGAGGCACCTCCTTGTAGTAAAGTACTGTAAATTTACTGTGTTGACAGTATTAGCAAATTGAAAAGCCCCGCGTTTGCAGGGCTAGAGTCAGGGGATGGACTGGTGGCGAGGGACGGAATCGAACCGTCGACACATGGATTTTCAGTCCACTGCTCTACCATCTGAGCTACCTCGCCGTTCCAGCTGGTGGAAGCGACAGGGTTCGAACCTGTGGCCTCTTGCTTGTAAGGCAAGCGCTCTCCCACTGAGCTACGCTTCCACCCTTGGCGCCCCCAAGGGGATTTGAACCCCTGCCGCCGGCTTGAAAGGCCAGTGTCCTAGACCGCTAGACGATGGGGGCCAGAACATCGTTAATTATCATACACTATAAATCTCAGGTGGTCAAGGGGGAATAAGTATGTTCACTATTTTGAAATCTAAAAAAATTCAAACTTCAATGAAGTTGGAATGAATGAACCCGAGAATCGAGAACTTAAAGATTGTTGTAGGTTGTGGGTTGTAGGTTGTACGTTCTACACCTTAAACCCTAAACCCTCTTTTCTCTTGGTTGCCAGTTGATAGTTGTTAGTTAATAGTCTCGATGCTGGGAACAGCTAATGCCGTTGAGCGTCCACCGTTTTCCGTTATTCGTTAATTGAAGAACTTAGAAGAACGGGTATAGGGTCTGGGGTATAGGGTTTAGAGTATAGAAAGCCCAAGAACTAGAAACCGTCAATTGAAAGCTCTATTCACTCTCGTACCCCCGGATCTCATTTTCCATATCCCAAACTCGCTCTTCTCGATTCTCGTTATCACGTACAACCTACAACCCACAACCAACAACCTACAACCTACAACCGTTTTCCCCGAATCTCGCTTTCTCAGTTTTTCCAACGGAAAATGGAACTTCTGAAATATGGAAATCTTCCCTTTCATGATAAAATTTACATGTGAAGGGAGGGATCCTGTTGCCTATAGATTTCCGCATGACGAAGAGAGGGTTGATCTTGCTAATAGAAGCCTATACCAGTGTCGAAGCCCTCAAACAGGAAATAATGGCGAAATTCTCTGAAGCAAAAGACTTTTTTTCAGAAGGAGACGAGATATCTCTTATGCTGACCCAGGAAACCAGCAAACCCGACGATATCGTCAATATTGTGTCCCTCTTAAACAACATGGGAGTAAAGGTGAAGGATATACTGGTCGGCAGTTTAGAGAAAGCCGATGTCAAGATCGGTCAGAAATACAATCTCGTCAGGGAGAAGGTAACGGAAGTTAGGGGTGCGCTTGTGGTCAAACGCAATCTCCGCTCCGGTCAGATCGTAGTCCATAACTATGATGTAATTGTTATGGGAAATGTCCACACCGGCGCCGAAATCATCGCTGGCGGAAGTATAGTTGTATTTGGCTCCGCAAAGGGAATTTTGAGAGCTGGTTATTCTGTGGGGAATGAGGCAGTTATCGCTGCGATAGAACTCTCCCCCTCGCTGTTACAGATAGGCGGGACTATTTCTCAAGACTATGAAAGACTCTCCCAACCAGCAGTTGCTCATATTAGGACCGGAAGGGTCGTTGTGGAGAGCTTCGATAACCTCAAATTTGAAACTAAGGGGGGAACGCTTTGAAAGCTGCAGAGTTACTCAAAGAACTCTCGAACTCTTTCGGACCCGTGGGCTATGAAGACGAAACGCGCGAACTCATTCTCGAAAGAATCAAACCCCACGTTGACGAAGTTAGCATAGACAACATGGGTAACCTCATCGCCCTGAAAAAGGGTAATACCGGAAAGAAAGTCGCTATTTTTACACACATGGATGAGATCGCCCTGGTTATTTCCAGAATCGACGAACGCGGTTTTGCGAGGTTCGAGAAATTAGGAGGCATAGATCCTAAAGTTCTGATCTCACAGAAGGTCAAGATAAAGTGCCGCGATGGCGTTGAACGCCGGGGCGTGATCGGCATGCTTGCTCCCCATCTTCAGGATAAGGGAACACGCGATAAAGTCCCTGATTTTGACAAACTGTTCATAGACTTATCCGTGAATCCCGACTATGAAGCTGTGCAGGTTGGTGACCTTGCCGTCATCGACTTCGAAGCTATTGAACTAAGCGGTAAAGTAGTCGGTAAGGCCCTCGACGACAGGGCCTGCTGTGGTATATCCATACTCACAGCGAAAGAACTCGAACGTTTCACGAGCAGACCTGATGTGTATTTTATCTTCACTTCGCGCGAAGAAATAGGATCTTTTGGTGCGAAAGTCTCAGCGGAGGCTATTCAACCTGATCTCGGTATCGCCTTGGACGTGACCCACGATGACTCAGAGTTCGAGATAAGCATTGGAAAGGGACCCGCTATCTCCGTTGGAGGACCAAATATAGATAAAAAGTTTTTCAAAATACTTGAAAACACAGCTAAGAAGCACAACATTCCCATTCAGTACGAATTTGCCGCGGGAGGGACAGGAACTGACGCTGATGTAGTTCAGATATCGGGTATAGGCATACCGACATTGTTGATTTCCCTCCCTCAGAAATATATGCACACCCCCGTTGAGGTGGTCGATACAAAGGATGTCGAAAATAGCGTGAGACTCCTATCCACTTTCCTTTCTGAGCTGGAAGAAGGTGAAAAGAATGAAGTTTGAACTCTTGAAAGAGCTAACAGAGATACCCGGAATTTCCGGCTTTGAAGAAAAAGTAGCAGACTTTATCGAAGAGAAAATTAAGGACAAAGTCGATAAATACTGGCGCGATAGCGTTGGAAATCTTATGGCTCTGAAGAAAGGCAAGAATAACAACGCGAAAAAATTAATGCTCCTCGCCCATATGGATGAGGTAGGTCTGATGGTTAGTAAGATAAACAAAGACGGTTCGGTGGGCATCGTGCGTGTTGGTGGTGTCGATCCGAGGGTGCTCATTGGTAAGAAGGTGCTGGTCGGCAGAGACCTGCTCAAGGGTATCATCGGATTCAAAGCCATTCACCTCCAAAGGGATAATTCCCTCCTTAAAGCGCCTTCTTACAAAGAACTGAGCGTGTATATGGGCTTTTCTTCAAAGGAAGAGGCACTGAAGAAGGTGAAGGTAGGAGATCCGGTGTATTTTGACACACAGTATGAGGAAGTGGGACATTATGCAATAGGGAAGGCTTTCGATGACAGAAGCGGTTGCGCTATTCTTATGGAAGTGCTCAACTCCCTGGAAAATACTTCTCTCGAACACGATATCTATTTTGCCTGGGTGGTACAGGAAGAAGTTGGACTCAGGGGAAGCGGTGTTGCTGCAAAGCAGATAGTTCCTGACGCCGCATTAGTGTTCGAGAACACCACAGCAGGAGATAACCCGGAGATACCAGAAAACCGCTGGGCGACGAGGCTTGGCCATGGTCCAGCGCTTACTTTTGCTCACGGTGGTCTCGTACTGGACAGGAAAATCTACGAAACAATCAAAGCTACCGCGGAAAGCAATAATATCCCATACCAGCACAAAGCCAGGATTGCTGGAGGAACAGATGCGGCGAGACTGGCCAGGACTCTCAGTGGAATACCATCGGGCGTGATTTCCACGCCCTCACGATATATCCATTCGCCCGTTTCTATAATTGACACCAGAGACTTCTCGGCGCTTATTAAACTTGCAAAGATACTTGTGACTGAAGGGAAGGTGTTACCAGAATGAAAGAACTCATAAAAAAACTTACGGAGATCTCTTCACCAAGCGGCAGGGAAGATGCAATCAGAGAGGCTATCATCGAAGAGATAAAGAACCATGTCGATGGCTATAGAGTGGATGCCCTTGGTAATCTGATCGCCTGGAAAAAGGGAAATTCCGGGAAAAAGCTGCTCTTCGATGCCCACATGGACGAGATAGGTGTGGTCGTTACTCACATCGACGATAATGGCTTCCTCAGAGTAGAGATGATTGGTGGTGTCTCACCATACATACTCCTTGGCTCAAGAATAAGATTTGAAACTGGTGTTATCGGTGTTGTGGGTGTCGAAGGAGAAACGGGCAAGGAATATTCAGAAAACATAAAGAACCTCGCCTTTGATGTGCTCTATGTGGATATTGGTGTAACAAGCAAAGAAGAAGCTGAAAAGAAAGCCCCCATCGGAACCTTCGGAACTTACGACGCTACATTCCTGGATCATGGAAAGCGTCTTGTTTCAAAAGCAATGGACGATAGGATAGCCTGTGCTATCCTCGTTCAGGTGGCGAAAGAACTCAAAGATCCTAAAGATGATGTGTATTTCGTCTTCAGTGTCCAGGAAGAAGTAGGGCTTGTCGGTGCAAGCGTAGCAGCGTTTGATATCAAACCCGATATGGCAATAGCCGTCGATATTACAGGGGGACCAGACACACCAAAAGCCTTCAAGAGAATGGGCTTCAAACTCGGTGGGGGACCTGCAATTAAGATAAAGGACAAGGCTAGCATCAGTTCCTCTCAGGTCGTTGAAAAGTTAACAGAAGTGGCTAAAAAGCATGCTATCCCGTATCAGTACGAAATACTTATCTTTGGTGGAACCAATGCCCGGGGTTATCAGCTCACAGGAGCTGGCATAGTTGCGGGAACAGTCTCCGTTCCCACCAGATATGTACACACACCTCACGAAATGGTGGACTACGACGATGTGTTGAACACAGTAAAGCTTTTGAAGAAACTCGTCGAAGAAGGAGTAGCATGAAAACACTTTCTTTTGAGCTTCATGAAAGACAACGTTGCGATATCTTATTTGGCAAAGAGAATATCAATATATTTTCACCGGAGTCCATTGTTGTGATGGACTCCGGCCTTAATAGTTTCTTCACCGAGGTCCCCTCTGAAGTGCATCTATTGCCTGGTGGAGAACATGTGAAGTCTATAGATAGAGTTTTTGAGCTATATCAGTTGTTCAGAACACGAAATCGCTCATTGGTGACAGCAATTGGTGGCGGTGCGCTCATTGATCTGGTGGGATATTCTGTATACACACACAGCCAGGTGAAGGAACTTTTCGCCGTGCCTACAACCTGCCTGGCGCAGTCGCTCTTGCCGATTCACGGAAGATTTTACGTAAATTTTGAATTCAGAAAAGATCTATTAGCTGTTTGCGGTCTTCCAGGACGAATTTATATTGATCCAGAGTTCAGTTTTTCAAGGTTACAGGAAAAAGGCAACAGTGAATTGATCCCCCTTTTGCTCATAACATACTCTTATGATGAACATGCATTTCGGTATCTACAAAAACTACTAAAAAAAGGGGAAGAGTTGTCTTATGACACATGGACAGATATCTTATGGTTGAGTATAAAGCTTTACACAGAGAACGTGAAGGACAGTCCTGGTGTCATAGGTATGGGGTTTGCCAACATATTCGAGTCAGTGTTCAGGCTTAAACTGGAATTCCTAAATGCGCTTGCCTTTGGCACAGTTTTTGAAGCATGGCTAGGTAAGATCTTTGGTGTCGTGAGCGAAGAGCAGTATTTACTTCAATTAGTGAGAAAGTTTTGGAGCAGGCAATGGCCTTTGCGCCTTGATTTTAGTTCAATCAATGAATACCTTGGTCAGATAGAGAAATTGGAACTAGAGATACCATGTTTCGGGAACATTTTCCATGAAAAAATAGGCACTGAAGAATTTTTCAAACTTCTGAGAGACCATGGAAGAGAATTGGAGCGTTTGCTATGACGGAGAGAAGTATAGGGATTGTGATAAGAGTTCTGATCGTGATTATCCTGGGACTTTCCATATTTACCTTTTTGCTGGGTGGTTATGCTTATCTGTTAAAAAAAGAAGCTGAAAGCTATCGTCTGATAATAGATGAAATCCGTTCAAACTTTTTGCCGGAAGAATCTGAAGAAATTGAGGCCGCAATCCCGGCAACGAGACTATCAGAAATCTCTTCTGAGGTGGTTATTGAAAGACCTCAACCAGTGAAACCTGAACGTAATTTCTATCTCGAAACTTTTGACTACGAACAGCTGATACTAAGGTCTTTCGATTATTTTATGGAAGGGACGGATTTTTCATACGTTGTGGTAAACAGTGATGTGGCTTTCAAGCTTTGTGTGGAGGCAGGTGAACTGAACTATTTCATCACCAGAATTGAGGATGGACTCTATGGCGTCGCTTCTTTAGTTGGATTACCGTTAGAGGGGTTGTATCCATCAAAGATTGTTTACGGCTTACAGCTTGTTTCCCATACTCTGGCGGATGGCCTCGCTCCACAGGTTATAAACTTGAGAGCGAGAGGATATCCGGCATTTGTCTACAGATGGACTACATCCGATGGGCGTGTTTTTTACTCAGCAATTCTCGGTTTGTTTCCTGATCTTGACACAGTGCGGGCGTACTCCAGCAACTTGAACGTGGCAGAAGTGGAAGAATTGACAGGATGGAGGATCTCCGATCGTTTTCCAAGAAGGATAGAATGAATGTAAAATGAAGAAATTGAAGAGACTTTCGGCGAAAGAAGCTCAAATTCTTGGAGCATTTCTTTTTGTCCTAATCATGGCCCTTGTGGCTGTTCTGAGTCCTGAAAATTCTGTAGAAAGTACCGCAGGAGAAAAGCTACCGGGAATGGAAGCGAAGGAAAGATTTCCGATAGACATTAATATTGCTGATATCCAGACGTTGGAGCTGCTGCCTGATATAGGATCCACCAAAGCGAAGAGTATCGTCGCATACCGGGAAACTCACGGCGGATTCACAAGTCTGGAAGACCTGTTAAATGTTAAAGGCATTGGTCCTGCAACCCTTGAAAAAATCAAAGAGTTCATTTCGGTGAATCAGCCAAAACAGGAGCAAACTCAAGACACCATCAACAAGCTGGATTTGAATAAGGCTTCGCTGGAAGAGCTCATTGCATTACCGGGTATAGGCGATAGCAAAGCGAAAAGTATTATTGAATATCGAGAGAACCGTGGTGGATTTGATAGCATTGAACAACTAAAGGAAGTAAAAGGCATAGGTGAAAAAATCTTCGCCGGGCTCAAGGACTTTATAACAGTTAAAACTCGCTCAGGAAAAATGAGAACTCCAGCAACATCAGGCCCTGAAAAGCTGAATGTTAATCTCGCGGATATTGAAGAACTCCAAAAATTGCCCGGTATAGGTCCTGTGCTCGCAGAAAGGATTGTCAGTTACAGGGAGGAACGTGGTCCTTTCAAAGATCCGCTTGAACTAAGGAATGTAAAAGGAATAGGTGATAAAACTCTCGAAAAGATCAGGGAGATGATTGACTTTTGATTCTGCTGCATGTCTGCTGTGCACCCGATGAATTGATCGCCTTGGAGCATCTCGAGGAAGAGGATATAAAAGAAATCACAGTGTTCTTTTTCAACCCAAATATTTTTCCATACGAAGAGTACACGAAAAGGCTCAGAGAATTCTACAAAATCAGCAAACGATATCCGATAGATACTATAGAAGGAGAATACGACGGTGATTTCTCATCGAATTTTCTCTCAAAGTTTGCCACAGAACCAGAAGGGGGTAAGCGTTGTTATTACTGTATCAGATACAGGCTGGCTGTAACAGCACAAAGAGCAAAGGCATTAGGGTACAGCGCTTTTTCAACCACTTTGCTGGCGAGTCCCAAGAAGAACGTTGAAATGGTTCACCGTGTCGGCCGCGAAGTAGAAAAGGCACTCGGGGTAAAATACATCCCCTTTGATTTCAGGAATGGAAAGAACAAGGAGAGAATCAGGGAATTAATGAAAGATGTATACAAACAGAACTATTGTGGCTGCGTATTTGCCTTGAGAGAGCAAGTCATAAAAAAGCAGGAACGCGATGAAAGAGATAGGATGTTGTTCAGAGAACACTTCAGCCAGCTGGAGCACCTATGGCAATTCAGGGGAAAACCCCTGAGTTTCTCCGAATTGGGCGAAAAGGATATGAGTGAGTTGAAAAAAATTATTGAAATACTTAAACCTTCTGCGCTCGTAATCGATGAAAATACAGCTGAAAAATTCGGACTCAATAAGAACTGGTTGAAGTGCGGAAAATACAACTGCAGAATCGAAAGGAGATAGAAAATGCTAGAGAGTGAGATCCAGAAATTCGTGATGGAGCTGGAATCTCTGAGCCCGGAACTGGGAATAGAACTCAGATTGATAAATGAAAAGGGAGAAAGCCTTGGCACAGAGCTTCCCTGTCGGGTGCCTTCGCTGTCTATCGCCCTAGCCGTCAGCACAGGTACTCGAAGCACTACTTCGAGTGAAGGAATACTTGTCAGTGTTATACCAGTCAACGTGAGGGGCAACAAGTTTCTACTCGCTGTTTTTGGAGAGGTGACACAGGACACGGGATACAGATTGCTTTCGAAACTCCCTGAGTTGATCATGAGGAGTGGAAACCATGGTCAGCTTTGAGCTTAAAACGCCTCGGATTTTCAATCTCGATATCACCCTTGATTGCGGTCAGACTTTTCGCTGGGTGAGATCGAACGGGTGGTGGAAAGGCATCGTAAGAGATACAGCTCTTTTCCTTCGTCAAAAAAACGGGACTCTGGAGGTCATCGCTTCATCTGATAGGTTGTTGGGAGAGGATATAGACACTGGATTAATGCATTATCTGGGTTTTGATGACCCGCTGGAGGATATACTCATGGAAATTGAGAAATTGTCCCATGATTTACCAGAGCCAGCGAAAGAGATTTCCCTGAAGTCCATAGCAGAAGGGAAAGGGCTAAGGATCTTAAGACAGGATCCCTTTGAAATGACTGTGGAGTACATAATCTCGACTCGAAACAACATCCCAACGATAAGGAGGACGTCAGACGCCCTCTCTGCGTCTTTTCATGAGAATCGGATTCTACTCAATGATGAGGTGTTTTACAGCTTTCCAAAGCTGCCCCAGTTGAAAACTTTAACGTTAGAACAACTCAAAGAATTAAAGCTCGCCTTCCGTGCTCAATGGCTCTACGAGCTTTTCCAGAATCTCAATGAAGAAGAATTTTTCATATCCTTGAGAGACCTTCCGCTCGATGAGAAGCTCGAAAAGCTCATGGAACACAAAGGAATCGGTTTCAAAGTCGCCAGTTGTATAACGCTGTTCGGCTATGCTGAACTGAATTCATTTCCCGTCGATATCTGGATAAAAAGGGTCATGAAAGATCTCTTCAATGTGGAAGGAAGCACGAGGAAAATCATGAGGTTTGCAATGAACAGGTTCTATCCATATGCTGGCTATTACCAGGAACTTCTGTTCCGTTATTATAGAAAAAGATTCGGGAGAGGAAAAAGAGCATGAGAATAAACATAGTAGGCGGTGGGCTCGCGGGATCTGAAGCAGCCCTTAGCTTGGCTAGTAGGGGCTTCAAAGTCAGCTTATATGAAATGAGGCCACAAAGAACAACCGAGATTCATAGGACCGGGGATTTTGCAGAGCTTGTGTGTAGTAATTCCCTGAAATCAGAAGACCTGTCAAATGCCTCCGGGGTGTTGAAGGCAGAGGCCACTCTCTTGGGTTCCATATTAATCGAGATTGCGAAAAAATACAGGGTTCCCGCGGGAAAGGCACTGGCGGTCGACAGGATAAAATTCTCAGCTGAAATCACGAGACTCATTAAGGAAAACCCAAACATAAACGTCATAAGACAAGAGGTTAAGAGTATAGAGCTGAACGACGAAGATACTATCTGGATCGTGGCAACTGGGCCACTTTCTTCTCCTGATTTTGAAAGCTGGCTTTTGAGTGTTTTCGATGAGGACCTATTCTTCTTCGATGCGGTGGCCCCTATCGTTGCCGCTGATTCCATAGACATGACCCTCGCCTTCGAAGCCGATAGGTACGGCAAGGGATCCGGAGATTACATCAATTGCCCGCTGAAAAGAGAAGAATATGAAGTCTTTCACGATGCTCTAGTAAACGCAGAAAGGGCTCCAATAGAGAATTTCTCCGATAGACTCCTCTTTGAGCGCTGTCAACCTGTTGAAGAAATAGCCAGGTCTGGTATCGACGCCCTGAGATTCGGACCGATGAAACCCGTTGGGCTGATCGACCCCCGGACAGGGGAGCAACCTTACGCTGTTGTCCAGTTGCGTAAAGAAAACGTTGAAGGGACGCTCTACAATCTTGTTGGCTTTCAAACGAGGTTGAAATGGAATGAACAGCGACGTGTGTTCCGGATGATTCCGGCTCTGCATTCCGCCGAGTTCGTCCGATACGGCGTGATGCACAGAAACACCTACCTCAACTCTCCAAAACTCTTGAATCCGGATCTGAGGTCCAGGGAGTTCAGTAACCTCTTTTTCTGTGGCCAGATTACCGGACTCGAAGGGTATGTAGAAGCGATCACCAGCGGACGTTTTGTCGCCCTCAATGTTGAGCATTTTTTAAAGACTGGTCAAACGTTCGTGCTACCGAAAGCGACAATGCTCGGTGCACTCATCGATCATATAACCATCTCTGGAAAAGTACCGTTGAACCCTGTATACGCCAACTTTGGACTCCTGCCCTCCGTTCGTGCAAGGGGGAAACGTGAGAAGAAACTCTTGAAAGCAAAACGTGCCATAGAAACAATGAAGTCATTCCTTGAGAGAGAAGGGATATTATGATACTGCGCTCAGAACCTGTCTTTTCACCCAGACCCTGGGGAAATTGGAAGCTGAACGAACTGTACGGCGTAGAAAGTGATGAACCTATTGGAGAAGTATGGTTGCTTTCTGATATCGATAGCATGAAGACTCCGCTCAAGAGCGGGGATGGTTTACACTATCCCGGAGAGTTTATCGAAGAGTTTTGTGGAAGAAAGATCAACAGGTTCCCGCTGTTGATAAAGTTCATCTCCACCAGGGATTGGCTGTCGGTCCAGGTTCATCCTGATGATGATACAGCCCGGAAATTGGAAGGAGAACCGTGGGGTAAGACCGAATGCTGGTATTTCACCTCCCGGGGAAAAATTGCGGCCGGGTTCAAAGAAAAGACTCTCCCGGAACAGATCGGTCCGGATTCTCTTTCCTATTTCGAACTAGACACAGGCGATTTTGTGGGGCTTCCCGCTGGACTTGTCCACGCCCTCGGTCCTGATTCAAACCTTATAGAGATCCAGCAAGCTTCCGATATCACTTACAGGACCTACGATTGGGGTAGGGGCAGGGAATTGCACATCGAAAAGGCGAAGAAAGCGATCAGACCTGAACTGAGGCCAAAGATAATCAGGGGACTCAAAGAAAGGGTAAAACTCGGCTTTTTCAGTGTGACACCTGCAATGGAGGTCACCGGTACAGGAATTGCGGTAGTCATTGGAGAAAAGCCAGAACTCTTTGTCGTGATAAAAGATAGGTTCTCCCGAGAACATCCCTTTTTATGGATAATCGTCGAAATGAGGGATTGACATGATCAAGAGAATTTTTCTTTTCTTGTTCGTCTTTAGTTTCAGCATAATGTTGGGTGTGAGTGTTGAGGACGCGGTTGATCTGATACTTTCGCCTGATTATATTTATAATATCTCTTCACTTGAAGAGGTAGGCGATACAGAACTCGCGCTGAAAGCAATTGGAAACGGTCTGGTTTATATTGAAACACTCGAATGGAATTACAAAGATAGGTTCTTCGATTACCTGGAAAGGGTCAGAACTGAAAACCTTCCGAAGGACTTCCAGTATTCACTTGAAATAGTGGAAACTCTGGTAGCAACTTCCACTGTGAGCAGTCTCAACCTCATCGATTTCGAAAAGACTTCCGATCTGTCAAAAGCAGTAGCTGTAAGGATCTATTTTCTTGATTGGCAACAAACGAAGGACCCGAATTCTGGAAAGAAAGCAACTACCTTTGCTCAAGAACTCATCGATAGATATCCAAACGCATATTTCCTGTACAAAGTGCTGTTTTATTACCACTCACATTCGAGTTTTGGTTCCAAAGAGTTTTTTGAAGCCCTAAGGCAGAAGGCCATCATTCTGAATCCAGATGATGATATACTGGCGACGATAATTGAAGGTGAGTATAATCTTGGAATGTATGCTGAATTACTCGAAGACTACGAACTAATGGATATACCAGACGACAATTCGCGATTTTTTGCTGCGTATGCCAACATAAAACTGGGACAGCTTGGAACTGCTGAAATAATTCTCAAGAACACAGCGATGTCGAAGCTGCCGAAGAAATATGCTTCCGTTGCTTATCAAGAGCTGGGGAAAATCGCTGAGGAAGAAGGCAACGTAGACTCTGCAATATTTTACTACAGGAAAGCTATCGAAAACGATTCGAATAACCGCCAGGCAATGATTAGATTGGGACTGGCTTACCTGAATTCCGACGAGAAAGACCGGTATACATTAGCACGTTTCTATCTCGAAATGAGCGGTATGGAGGAGTATGATGATCAGGTAGCTTCGACCCTTCAGTTTTTGAGACGAAAATTGATACTGGACATCATTTTGAAACAGATTGGTCCATTAATTGGCGCAGTGGTTTTTGGCCTATTTTTCCTGGAATACTTCTTTAATAGACGAAGAAAAAAACAGGAAGAACGCGCGAAGAAGGAGAGCTAAGGAGGAAGAAATTGTGGAAATAAAAGTGCTTGATAGAGGTTTTGTGAGGCTCGTTGAAGTGTTCGGAGATGATTTTTCTGCTGTTCAGGCGGCGAGGGTAAGTTACGGAAAGGGTCTGACAACCCCTGAAAGGGATAAGAATTTAATCGATTACCTGATGAACCATGGGCATCATTCACCTTTTGAACACATAGTTTTCAAATTTCATCTCAAACTTCCCATATTTGTCATGCGCCAGCTTGTAAGACACCGAATCGCTTCGATAAACGAAAGAAGTGGACGGTATACCGAATTCAAAGAAGATTGGTATATTCCAGAACGTGTCAGAATACCAGATCCTGTAAACAAACAGGGTTCGGTGATAAGTGACAATGATACGCTTAATGAAGAAGCTATAGAATTAATTGAGAAAACCATTGAAAATACCTTTATAACCTACAATAAACTTTTAGCGATGGGAGTGGCACGGGAGCTCGCCAGGATAGTACTCCCGACGGCCATGTATACAGAGTGTTATTGGACGATCAACGCAAGGAGTCTCATGAATTTCTTGAATCTCAGAGCTGATTCCCATGCGCAATGGGAAATGCAGCAATACGCATTTGCCATAGCTGAGATTTTTCATAAAAAGTGCCCTTTGACATACGAGGCTTTCATTAAGTATGGTTATACAGGTGACCTATTGAAGATAGACGAGAGGTGATTTGATGAAGTTGAAGGAGATATGCAAGCTCTTTAATTGTGAAGTACTGAGCGCCCCTGCAGATTATGAAGAGTTGGAGATAGAGTATGTTGGGGCGTCCGACCTCATGAGCGATGTACTCGCCTTTGGCAAACCCGGAATGCTCCTTATTACTGGTCTTAATTCCCCTCAAGCTGTCAGAAGCGCTTCCGTAATCGGTGCTTCTGCAGTACTGATTGTCAGAAAAGATACCGTTCCGGAAAGTACAACATACCTGGCCAAAGAACTTGGCCTTGCATTGTTACACGCCCGGATTTCCATGTTCAGGGCTTGCGGAGAACTCTATAAATTCGGGCTGAAAGACCCTATTACGAAAGAGGATAGTTGAAATGAGCGAAGACAGGGTGGATGAACTCCTGCAGAAACTGCAGAAGTACTTTTCGCATATAACAGCTGCGGAGATCATGAACCAAAACGTAATAACTCTCACACCGGAACGGACGCTTTGGCAAGCAAAAGAGCTCATGAAGATACGAAAGATTTCAGGGATACCTGTAGTCAATGACAAGAAGCAACTTATTGGCATAGTGAGTATAGAAGACATCATTGTAGCCCTGGAAAAAGGGTGTATCAAGGACTCCATAGAAGAACATATGACGAAGAAAGTAGTCAGTTTTTCACCTGCCGAGTCGCTCGATTCCATCATTTCAAAGTTCGAACGTTATCATTTTGGAAGGTTTCCCGTCATCGATGAGAGTGGGAAAATACTCGGCGTTATCTCAAAAAAAGATATCATAAGAACCATTTTAGAGAGATTTCGCTTGATTTATGTGCACGATGAACGCCGTTCCCAGATCCTTGAAAAAGAAGCAGAATGGTTTGATAGATCGCTTATAACCGGTGATTATGTTAAAAAGAGCGATGCCGACTTCACCTTCCGTATAGATTATACCGATGTGGATCTTGCGGGAGCCGGTGCGGCAAAACTTAAAGCCTTTCTCAATAAAAAGGAACTCGATGAAAGGCTGGTTAGGCGTGTGGCTATCGCTACGTATGAAGCAGAGGTCAATGTCGTCATCCACAGTGAGAGTGAGGGTTGTATATATTGCTGGGTCGAAAAGGACTGTATAAAGGTGAGGGTTGAGGATCACGGAAAGGGAATTGAAAATGTGGAACAAGCAATGAAAGAGGGTTACTCCACAGCAACTGACCATATAAGGGAACTCGGTTTTGGTGCTGGTATGGGCTTGCCGAATATGAGAAGGTACTCCGACAAGATGGTTGTTATGTCCGAAGTGGGGAAAGGTGTTGTTGTTGAAATGATATTTTGCGAGAGGGGGAGAACATAATGTTCTTAAAAGACCTAGTGGCAAATTGTGGTTTCAACGTTGTGTCAGGCGAAAACCTCGAAGTGGAAATCAAAGATGGCTACGTTGGAGATCTACTTTCGGATGTAATGGGTAATGCCCCCGATGAATCGATATGGTTGACGGTTCAATCCCATGTCAACATTCTTGCCGTTGCAAGTATCACTGGCATCAAAGCCATCCTTTTATGTAATGGATTGAGCTACGAGGAAGAAACGATTGAAAGGGCCAAAGAGAACGGGATAATACTTCTTTCGACTGAGAAAAGCTCTTTTCGTGCTTGTGTAGATCTATTCAAAGCCGGCCTGAGGTGAATCAGGTGCTTGGAGAATTTTACGCCGATTTTCACATACACAGTTGCCTTTCACCCTGTGGGGAGATTACGATGACCCCCGGTGCAGTTGCAGAACGTCTACAAGAGCTGGGAATCGATTGGGTAGCCATAACAGATCACAACTCCGCTGGGAACGTGAGGGTCTTTTCGGAAGTACTTGGAAAATACGGTATTGTTGTTATACCTGGCATAGAAATTCATACCCTTGAAGACGTCCACCTCTTGGCTTTTTTTAAGTCTGTCGACATCGCTGAGGCATATTCAGATTGGCTGAACAACTTGATACCGAACATCTCAGTTGATCCGGAAAAGTTTGGTTACCAGCTTTATGTGAATGACAAAGATGAATTCATTGCATTTGAGGAAAAATGGCTCGGTCAGCCCGCTAATTTGAAGCTAAAAGAAGCTATTCGTTCTGTCATAGAGTTCGGTGGTTTTTACGTCTATTCTCATATAGAGAGAAAAATGGGAGTGATATACCAGCTGGGTTTTATTCCCATGCTCGAAGAAAACAATAGGATTACTGTGGAAATTTCGCGTAAAGAATCATTGAAAACTTATCAAGCAGACAAACGATTGAACTTAATACATTCTTCGGACGCTCATGCACTTCAGCATCTGAAACCGGTGATGAAAGTGAAAGCGGAGGGTAGAAATTTCAATGAGTTCATCAAGTGCATGTCCGACAGAAAGAGAGTGAAACTTCTATGGGAATGAGGACAATAGCCGATCATATACTGGATATTTACCAGAATGCTGTCGACTCTGGGGCAAGCAGGATCAATCTTGAAATCAAGGAAATGAGTGGACAGCTCTTTTCTTTCAAGGTCACGGACAATGGAAAAGGAATCAGTCGTGAAAAGCTTTCAGAAGTCCTTGACCCCTTTTACACGGAAAAGAAAAAATCCAAAAAATTCGGACTGGGGTTACCTTTATTAAAACAGGCCGCAGAGTCCACCGGTGGCGTGTTCGAACTGTCGTCGGAAGCAGGTCGAGGAACGGAAGTTTTCGCGACTTTTATATTATCTAATATTGATTGTCAACCCATTGGCGACCTGGTTCAAACGCTGGTGGCAGTTATACAGATGAGTGATGACATCGAGTGGGTGATATATCGTGAAAAGGACGGTTCGGGCTATGAATTTTCCCGAACTGACTTTGTCAGGGCTTTGGGGAACGATTTTTCTGTAAATCCAGTCAAAATAAAGCTGGTACGGGAAGTTATTGCCGGTGCTGAAGCATCACTCTGATACACCAAGCAGTTTTTACACATGCTTCAAGTATGTGGCCATGGACATGATCTAGATTTCTTACCATGATGATAAATAAATTGCACAGGAGGTACGACAGATGAAGAGCAAAAAAATATTTCTGGTACTGCTGATCGCTCTTTCCCTGACCGTAGTGTTCGCTGGGCCAGTAACGGTGAGAAAAATATCCATTGACGGAAATGAGAAGCTCTCAAGAGGGGAAATCTTGGAAATGCTCTCTATTCCGCTGAGAACACAAATAGAGCAGGAAAGCCTGGAAGCATCGGTTTCCGCTTTGAAAGACAGCGGATATTTTGAAGCTGTGAGTTTCTCATTTGATGAGAGTAGCGGACTTCTGAGTGTGACTGTGAAAGAATACCCACCTGTGATTGCTAGTTTTAGCTATTTTGGCCCAAAACTCATCAACGTTGATACTCTAGAAGCTTCGGGCTTGAGTTTTAAGAATGGTTATCCCATGAAACCTTACAACCTAATTTATGAAATACCTCGTACTAAGGAAAAGCTCGCAGCACTTTTCGAAGAAAGGGGTTACTTCGAACCATTCTATGAGATAGAGTGGGAGACTTCTCCTGAAAAGAGCAAGATCCTGAGTGAAGAAGTAGATGGCCCCATCGAAGTACATTTTATTGTCAAGACCTATTACCTGTGGGATATTGAACTTCAGGGAGATTTCTCAGAGGAAGTCATTTCCATTCTAAAAGACAGGTTAAAACTGAAAACACTTAAATCTTATTATGATAAGCAACCGATCGCAAGGTTACTCTTGAAAAAGAAAGATTATACACCCAAGAAAGAAGACATCATAAACGCCGTTAAAAATCTGTACAGTTCATATATCTTGAATAAGGAGGGTCCATGGGATCAAAGAGGAGTGTACCAACTTATGGTCCTCACACTGAACAACGCCTTCCAAAATATAAAAACAGCTGAAGTTCCCAGCGGAGTCGAACCCTCGAAGGTAATCACTTTCTACTTGAAGCCCGCAGATTATATAGAAAACCCCATGGAACTGAAAAGTATATTCATTGAAGGAAACGAAAACCTATCAGAATTGCAGATACTCACAACCTCTGGTCTGAAAGAAGGCGAGACGGTTACGAATGAGAAAATCGCTCTGGCCGTAGATTCAGTATACAAACTATTCTCAGAGAGCGGTTATCTTTTCACTTCAATCACGACCTCTGTTGATGCCGAAAAAGGATTTTTGAAGTTTGGTATTCACGAACCAAAAGTTAGAGATATACGAATCGAATTTGTAGATAATCAAAAAACCCGGGAATACCTCATCTGGGACAAAATAGTGATTCAAAAGGGTAAGACACTAAATCTGAAAGACTATAGAAATACTTACGCTTTCTTAAATGCCACTAACTATTTCGAATCTGTAGTGATAAATCCTGTGCCGATAGACAAAGATACACTGGACGTAGTTATAACACTCGATGAAAAGGAAAAGAATGGAAAGTTCATGGGTGGAGGCGGCTGGCAGAATGGTCTCAATCTCAACCTTGATGTGGGCATTTTGAATCCTTTTGGCTACGGTCAGGATATAGCCACGAAGCTGACAGTGAGCATACCAATAAAGGGTGATAAGAAGGTAGAATTCGACGAAACATTGGGTGCTACGACGACAACCACGAGTTCTCCCACATACAATATCACACTCAATTACACGCTCCCTAAAGTGGGAGGCTCTAACTGGGATCTCCAGACTTCGGCGGCGTTCAACTATTATGGGAAGACAGAAATAACCGAAGAAGATGCCACTGTGACCACTACATCATCAAGATACACCGAGATCAGTTTCGCTTTCTCACCAAAATATCGCATCTCTGCAGCTTCTAAATTCGGTTTTTCAACAGGTTTTGAGTTTATTTCAAAGGAATCAATAGTTGCCACCGAGTCAACATCACCTTCCAGCGAGACTGAGAACACGGGATTTGATGGCCTTTATCTTTCGGCTAATTATGATTTTAGTACCAGAGATGACCTCTTAAGACCAAATTCGGGTTCGGAGTTCTCATTTGCCGTTTATATGAGAGGATTGCTAGGTAGTTTCAATCAGGAATTTCTTGGGCTCAGGGCAGGATACAAGAAGTTTATAAGGCTTGGTGAAACAGACGAGTTTGCCCAATCCAACACCAATCCTGTAATAGGTCTGAGGTTGAGTATCGAGCAGTTGCTGCCTCTCAACAATGGAGTCTATGAGAAATATTTACTCTCACCTGATTTCTTCATCAGGGTAAAGACCTCGTCTCTGCTCGGTCAGCATTCATACGGCGTAACTGCTGGTTCCCTTCAGCTGAGATTCCCATTGAGCAATGGTTCAGTACCGGTGGATCTCACAGCTTTTGTGGACGCCGTATTCTATCGCAATGACCCGACATCATGGGACATCATAGGTATGGACAACGTGATTGACTTCGGACTGAGTCTCGACCTCTCCATCCCCATGATCGGGGTGATTAGAGTAGGTTACGGATACAATTCTTACTTGTTTAGTGAAACTACAGAACCCTACTGGGGTACATTCTTTTTTGGCTTCGGGCCGGCATTTTAAAAAGAACGGGGCTATTGCCCCGTTCTTTTTATTTGATGTATGCTCATTTTAACATTCCGCTGAAAAAGTTCACCGCTGCCCTTGCATTTGCTTCCGCGTTGTAACCACCCTCTTGAACTATTAACAATGGTATATCGAGTTCATTCAATTGCTTTCCTACCATATAATAATCGCTATCGACAAGTGAAAAGTATCCCACAGGGTCTTCGGTATGGGTATCGAATCCGAGGGAAACTATGAGAAGATCAGGATCAAAATTTTCAATTTCTATAAGGGCCTTCTCGAGAGCCCCTAGATATTCAGAACCAGTGATATCACCCGGTAGCGGGAAGTTAAAGTTATATCCCAGACCTTCGCCTTCACCGATTTCCCAACTATGGCCGCTGATCCAGGGATAATATTTCTCCGGTGAACCATGAATGGATACGTAAAGCACACTGGAATCCTCATAGAATATTTCCTGTGTTCCGTTACCATGATGGAAGTCAAGGTCCAGAATAGCCACATATCCCTGTGTGTATTTTTGATAGTATCTCGCCGCGATGGCTGCGTTGTTAAAATAACAATATCCACCAGCAAGAGAACGGGTTGCATGATGTCCCGGTGGTCTGCAGAGGGCGTATGTTACGCTTTCTCCATCGAGAATCGAATCGACCGCTGAAAGAGTTGTTGCGACCGCAGCTAATGATACGGTGTAAGCGGCTTTTGTAATGGGAGTACCTGTATCGAAGACCTTGTCATGACCGAAAACTTCTGGAAAGTATTCTTTCCCGGATTCAATTTCATTCGACTTCTTTTTTAACCAGCTCACATACTCCGGTTCGTGGATCAGGTAAATGTACGACTCGAAGTGGTATTCACTTTCCTGTATCGTATATCCGAAAAAGTTCTCCATTCGTTCACGTATCGATTCTATCCTCATAGGTTTCTCTGGGTTTTCAATCCACTCGCCGTTGTCGAGCTCCTTTTGAGGTGAGTGCAACAAATGACGCCGGTCATAGAAGACTTTCATCAGCTCGTCCCACCCGTTTCTTCAAGGGGATTCCTTTCTATCTTCTCAACTCTCCTGCCGTGTCTGCCACCTTCAAACTCCGTTTCAAAAAACGTTTTAACTATCCAGTGGGCCAGTTCGAATCCCGTTAGCCTTCCGGCGAGAACGAGTACGTTGGCATCGTTGTGCTTTCTAGCCAACTCTGCCATTTCCGGGAAAAGACAGAGAGCCGCTCTTACTCCCTTATATTTGTTTGCGGCTATTGACATGCCGATTCCTGTACCGCAGATTAGCAAACCCCTGTCGCAGGTTCCGGACATGACTTTCCGCGCAACCCGGGCTGCGAAATCAGGATAATCCACAGAATCTTCCGAATAGGTACCTAGGTCTTCTACTTGATGCCCTAATTCCCTTAAATAGGGGATCAAGTTCTCTTTAAGGCGATAACCGGCGTGATCAGATGCTATCGCTATTTTCATCATCTACACTCCTATCTGTACCATCTTAGCAAACCAACGAGTTTTCCCTGTATCCTGACTCTATCAGCTTCAACAACGATGGGAAGCATTTCAGGATTCGATGGAATCAGTCTAATCTTGGGGCCGTCATTTTCATACTTTTTCAGCGTGGCATTCTCTCCATCGATGAGAGCAACGATTATATCACCGTTGTTGGCCCATTCTTGCTTCCTTATTACCACGTAATCTCCATTCATTATGTGGGAATCGATCATGCTGTTTCCAGTTACCTTCAGCACATAATACTCAAATCCCCGACGTACCATCCATAGTGGAACGGGTATGGAGTCTTCGTGGTTTTCAATGGCCTGAATAGCTTCACCTGCAGCAATTACACCAACAACGGGGAGCATAACGACATCATTTTCTTCGGTGACCGATGTCCCGTCGGCCTGTTTGATTACCCTGATTCCGCGCGATACCCCGGTGCGTTCAATATACCCCTTCTTCTCAAGAGCTTCCAGATGTTTTGCAACACCACGGGGAGAGGCGATGTTGAAGTCCCGGCAAATATCCCTGATGCTTGGTGGATACCCGTTGAGCTTTATAAAGTTCTCGATGTACTCTAAAATTTCTTTTTGACGCTCCGTGAGTGTCACCCTTTCACCCCCTGACTTCAGTCGGCTATGACAGCCATGCTGGCCACGCTGTCGTGAGCCTTAAGTTCAACAAGCTTTACCCCTTTTGTGATTCTTCCTGTGGGTCTTATCTGTGCAACAGGAAGTCTTATTGACATCCCGGCCTTAGTGATCACAATCAATTCGTCTTCGTCTGTAACGACGAGAGCATCTATGACCCGACCTATCCTGTCTATTGCATACAGGTTTTTCAATCCCATACCTCCGCGATTCTGAGGTCTGTATTCAGTGAGAGGCGTTCTCTTACCCACACCCCATTCCGTTGCAGTGAAAAGGTATCTCTGATCGTTTGCGGCGACAACACTACTAGAAACCACCATATCGTCTCTGCGTAGCCTGATGCCAATGACCCCTGCGGCACTTCTTCCCATGGGCCTGATCTGGGAAACAGGGAACCTGATCACCATACCCAGCGCAGTGGAGATCAGGACAGTGTCATCTTCAGATTCACTGATCATTGCACTGACAACTTTGTCACCCTCGTTGAGTGTGATAGCTTTTATACCAGAAATCCTCGAGTTAGCAAAAGCTTCAAAGGGAGTTCTCTTGATCTTTCCCTTTCTGGTTGTGATTATCAAGTATTTGCCCTCGATGTTTTCTTTTCTGGCTGTGAGGATAGCTTGAACGGTCTCGTCCGGGTCAATTTTTATGTAATTGGCCAACAGCTTCCCCTTTGAATCTCGGGAAGAATAGTCAAGTTCGTGGTTGTTTATTATATACGCCTTTCCTTTGGAGGTGATGATGACGGTCTTGCTAAGGCGTGTCGTCGTGAGTATGTTTGTCACGAAATCCTCATCCCTCGTCTTTATTCCACGTACGCCTTTACCTCCCCTCCCCTGTTTGCGATAGCTCTCCAGAGGGGTGGACTTTATGTAACCTTTATGAGTAACGGCGACGACTATATCATCATCCGGTATCACATCTTCTACATTGAAATCACCTGAAACATCATTAGTTATTTTCGTCTTTCGCCCGTCCCCGTATTTTTCGTTGATCTCCTGAAGCTCCTCTTTTATAATCCTGTATATGTTTCCTGGTTCTGAGAGTATCTTCCTGTAGCTATCGATTCTCGATACGAGCTCCCGGTATTCTTTGACGAGCTTGTCCATCTCCAGTGAAGTCAATTTTCCAAGGCGCATATCGAGGATAGCCTGTGCCTGGGCTTCACTCACGTCGAGAGTCTCCATAAGGTTCTGCATTGCCCGTTGGGTATCAGAAGAGTTCCTTATGATATCCACAACAGTATCGATAGATCTGGTGGCTTTTGTCAGACCTTCAACAATGTGCGCGCGTTTGGAGTCCTGCTCCAGGTCGTATTCAGTACGTCTCCTGATAACCTCATAACGATGATCGACAAAAGACTTCAGGAGCTCTTTGAGGGTCATCACTCTGGGACGTTTTTTCTCATCAATGACGAGCATCTGGGCTGTATAAGAGATCTGCAGAGAAGTGTGCTTGTACAGGAGATTCAACACCACATTTGGGTCTGCACCACGCTTGAGTTCCACAACAATCCTCAACCCACGTTTGTCTGACTCGTCGCGGATATTTCTGACCTGAATGTCCCTGTGGTTCTGAGCTGCAGAAGCTATCTGTTCGATCAGGTCAGCTTTTGAGACTGAATACGGGATCTCTGTGATTACTATACATATATTTCCCCTTAATTCCTGGATTTCAGCTACACCTCTGACGATGAAACGCCCTTTCCCTTCAGTGTATATTTTTCGCATACCTTCCCTGTCCATAATTATTCCACCTGTCGGGAAGTCAGGGCCGTTTACATAGTTCAGGAGTTCCTCATTATCTATCGCGGGATTATCTATGAGAACGTTGATAGCAGCAACGAGCTCTCTGAGATTGTGGGGAGGAATATTAGTCATCATACCGACTGCGATACCCGATGCGCCATTCATAAGTAGGTTAGGAACCCGCGAAGGCAGAACGGCAGGTTCCTCAAGGGAACCATCAAAGTTTGGCATCATGTCAACAGTGTTCTTGTCGATATCAACAAGCATTTCCTCTGCTATGCTTTTCAAGCGGGCCTCAGTATAACGCATCGCGGCCGGTGGGTCTCTGTCAATTGAACCGAAGTTTCCCTGACCGTCTATAAGGGGATATCGCATGGTAAAATTCTGAGCCATACGCACAAGCGTGTCGTAGATAGCCATATCGCCGTGCGGGTGAAACTTACCCATGACCTCACCAACGATTCTGGCACTCTTTTTGAAAGACTGGTTGTGCTTCAGTCCCAGTGCGAGCATGCCATAGAGAATCCTTCTCTGTACTGGCTTGAGGCCATCTCTGACATCAGGAATGGCTCTACCGACGATAACACTCATTGAGTAGAGCATATAGGATTCTATCATTTCATCATTTATTGCTTTCGGAACTATATTTTCAGCCATTAAGGACCTCCTCTCAAATTCGGTTCAGGATACTTTTGCACCGGGCTCTATATCTCGATGAACGGTGAGCACAGTGAGGCTGTCCCCCGTTTTTGCGGCAAGTAGCATTCCATTTGATTCCACGCCCATCAATTTCGCCGGTTTAAGATTCGTAATAACTATCACTTTGAGTCCCTGGATCTCTTCTGGAGTGTAATGTTGAGCTATACCAGCTACGATCTGTCTCTTTCCAAGAGCCCCGAGATCTATCTGGAGTTTTAGCAGTTTTTTGGATTTCTGTATTTTTTCTGCCTCTATCACTTTTCCCACCCTTAGTTCAACCCGGGCAAAGTCGGAGATCTCGATGAGATTCGCTCCCTCCTCCGGTTCACTTTCAATCTCCCCGGAGATCTGGGAATTCTTTTTGGATACCCAACGGTGTTCCTTGAGGTCAATTCGTGGAAATAGCGGAGAACCATGTACAATTTTTGTGCCCGGTTCGAGTCTCCCCCATTCCAGTTGTTCAAAATTCTTCACGGCTTTTGCTCCGATGCGTTTCATTATCTCATCGGCAGTTTCGGGCATGATAGGTGCTATCATAAGGGATACAAGCCTGAGTACCTCTGCGAGGTTGAAGAGTACCGTGTTCAATCTTTCTTTCTTTTCGGGGAGTTTCCCGAGTTTCCAGGGCTCCGTGATGTCAATGTACTTATTCCCAAACTTCACTAATTCCCATATTGTTTCGAGAGCCTGTGTGAACTTGAGTTTATCCATGTATTCTCTGTAGTTTTTAATGGTTTTCCAAGCTAGGGAAATAAGTTCTCCATCCACGTCCGATTCTTCACCAGGTACAGGGATCATATCCTCATTGAACTTTTTAATCATGGCTTGAGTCCTGTGAAGCAGGTTGCCGAGATCATTCGCCAGATCGGCATTTATGCGTGCAATAAGGTTCTCTTCAGAAAAATCCCCATCCCGGCCAAATTGAATATCCTTCAGTAGATAGTACCTCACAGCATCGTTTCCATACACCCTGACAAACTCCCTCGGGTCAATGGCATTGCCAAGGGACTTGGAGATCTTTTGACCGTTCACCGTTAGCCAGCCGTGGGCGTATATCTGTCTGGGTAGGGGAAGACCGGCAGACATGAGCATTGCCGGCCAGATCAGAGAGTGGAAACGATTTATTTCTTTTCCGATCAAATGTACATCAGCGGGCCAGTACTTTTCGAATTTCTCCATGTCATCAGGGTAACCTATCGCGCTCACGTAGTTTATCAGCGCGTCTACCCAAACATAGATCACGTGTTCCGGATCATCTGGCATGGGAACACCCCATTTGAAGGATGTCCTGGTTATACTGAGGTCTTTAAGACCGCTTTCAAGGATTCTGAGCATCTCATTGCGTCTGAAATCTGGCTGAACGAAATCAGGGTTCTCTTTGAATAGTTTCAAAAGGGCGTCATTGTACTTTGAAAGTCTGAAGAAATAATTCTCTTCGCTGACTCTCTTTACTTCCCTGCCACAGGTTGGACAGACTCTTTCCTTTCCAACATCTTCTTCCGTCCAGAAAGTCTCACAGGGGACACAGTACCAGCCCTCGTAAACTCCCTTGTATACGTCCCCGTTTTCTTTCATCTTTTTGACGAAGTATTGCACCGTTCGCATGTGATTTTCATCCGTAGTGCGTACGAAATAATCATTCGTTATTTGAAGCTCTTTCCACAGTTCCTTGAATTTCCCGGCTAGTTCGTCGCAAAAAGTTTGCGGAGCCATGTTTCGAACTTCCGCTGCCTGGAGTACCTTCTGACCGTGTTCATCGGTTCCCGTCAGAAAATACACGTCAAATCCATCAAGCCTTTTATATCTGGCAACCACATCGGCCACAATTGTCGTATAAGCCGAGCCAATATGGGGTTCTGAGTTTATGTAGTAAATAGGCGTGGTGACATAGAACTTTCCCTTCATCGACGCACCTCCAGTGATTCAATTATAACATTTTATACGTATACGACCGTATAGCTATTTTTGATTATCGCTCAAGGGCGGAACTCAACGTTTCATAAGTTTGCAGGAACTTTTTCATGCGAATCTTTAATCTGTCCGAATTCACTCTTTCAATTTTATCAGCGATTACTTCTTTTATCTCGCGGTAAGCCATTAAGACTTCTTCCATAAACTTTCTATACAGGGTTACATTTTCACTAAGAATCTTCTTGGAAAACTCTATACAAAAATCTAGGGTATCATCAGGTATTCCATATTTTCCCCCATTCCACATCGCAACACTTATTGAAGCGTGCCTTTTTGCGATATCGACGAGCATCTGTACTACCTCTTCCAGCTGATTATGCGTCGTTACAACAGCTTCCATGTATTGAGAGTATATGTTTTCCCAGTCAGGGTATCTGTTCCAGGTTCCAGGAAGTAGCGTGACAGCAAGATCATACCAGTACACAGACATTTCAGCGGCATAATCTCTAACATTTTCAGCCAGCATTCGAAGTCTATCTACATCAAGCCCTTCCACGCTGTCCGGGAGATATAACAGATACGAACTGAGATTTTCGTAAAGCTGTTTATAAAGACTTCCAACGATCTTGGGCGTTTGACGTTCACTGAAAAAGATCATCGAAGACTCATAGTAATCTATAGCGTCCAGTGTCATCTGAATCTGTGCGAGAAGATTTATGTTTATACGCATAGCGGTCTTCTCTGTAAGAGTGGTACCAACTCGTTCAAAGAATTCCTTGAAAGGAGTCGTTCTTATTGTTTTTTCCGGTAAGGGAATTATGTTGGTATTCCCCTTAAATTCACTCAGTACAAGGTTTGCATAGGGATCATCCCCCACAAGCACTGTCAACTTATCTTTAAGGGAATAGCCCTCCATGAACAATCTTTCCTGTTTCAATCCGAAGCCACCAAGATACCACAAAGGCTTCCCAAAAACCGGATATATACTGAATGACTTTCTAAAATTCGAGACTGCACTGTCATAATATTCACGGGCTTTGCTTTTTAACAACTGTGCACGTTCGAGATAGTTTTTCAGTTGGGACTTTATACTCTCTATTTCTTTCTTACGCTCCTCTTCGGCTTTAAGGACCAGTTGTCGGGATGACAGCCCGGGATATTTTCTCTTCAAGTCGCTTCCCCTTACGCTGAAATATTCGGGTAAATTCTTCAAATAGGCATAATCTCCGCTGAAAGTTTCCAGGTCAGAGAGAGCCTTATTTAGAGTATTCACATCCGCTTTCACATATTCACGGATATAGGCATAGTAGTACTGCTGATCTGTTTGACCCATCCTGAAATAACCTTCACCAATATACGCTGTGGTCTTCAGGAAGGAGAGCACTCCAAAGAAGGCCAGTATAACGATTATCGAAGTCCCTTTACTGATATTTGCCTCTTTCTGTTTGTTGTTGAAATAGACGCCCACGGCGATAGAGAGTAAAAACACGCCACCCATGAGATTGGGTTGCATGTGAAGTGGAAATTCAAACATCGTGTGCAAAGAAAGGGAGAATATTCCGGCTCCAATGGCTCCATAGAGCAACAAGTCTGACCTGTCTTTTATTTTGAATAGGTTTCTGAAATAAATCCACACCAGAAAGATCATAAAAAATAAGACCATTACAAAACCAAGTAGCCCTGTCTCACTAAGGGATTGCAGATAATCGTTGTGGGTCCTTTTGAAATTGTTCCATACAGCTGAATACTCTGGATGATCAGAAATCACATAGGGCGTGTATAGCAGATGATATAGCTGGAACGTACCAATTCCGCTACCAATGAGTAATCTCAATTTGTTTTCAGGTTCTACCCACTGATAAACGGAATTCAACCATGCAGAGAATCTCTCCTTCCACGAACTTGAAGAAGTCAACGCATATTCAAGTCTCTTTGTAACATTCAACTTACCTCCACCGGTCAGGGGCGATGGAGTTAGATAGAGGTAACTCATCACTAAAACGATGATCACTGCAAGTAATATGAAGAACAGTGTAATTTTCTTCAAAGTTTGATCGGAAGAATCCGCTTCAAGCCTTTTTCTCAGCAGAAGGTAAACACTGATAAATAGCAAGTTTCCAAGAAAAATCCCCGTTATGACAGTTCGCGTTTCCGCGATAAATACGGCTGATATCATGGGGATCATAAAAATGAGCATCGAAGTTTTAAGTGCTACCTGATTCCACAGTTTTTTACCAAAGACTTCGTGGAGAGCTTTTGAACTCGCTATAAAGTAGAACACCATGGGAAGTGCCATACCCATATAGTCAGAAACAAAGTTGGGATTTCCTATCGTGGACCTTGCAGAAGCCCGTGCGAAGGGCTCGCCGATCTTTCCCAGAAAGAGATCGTAACCAGCGTAATAATTCAGCATGGCATCCAAAGCTACCACCGTCGCTCCTATGATGAAAAAGAGCATACTGAGTTCGATCTTCGTTCTGGTGTTCATCTTATTGGAGAGATATAACCCTGTCAATGAAACAAAAAGGGTAAAAAGAGCAACATCCAGCGAATATCTCAAATAGTGGGGGTTGTCCAGCTGAACAGAGAAAAGGGAGACAACAGCGGCCACACCAAAGCCCATAGCGAAAAGGTGAACAAGGTTATATTTGAAACGAATTTCTCTCTTATTCAGTACGTTCAAGAGGAAAATTATTGAAAAACCCACCGCGTATATCAGGTGCTTGCCAGTGGAGGGTTCGTGAGTGAATCCCTTGACGATGAAAAGCGGTACGATGAGTAGTAAAAGAAAATATACTATAAGCTCAAGATCGATTAATTTCTCCCTTCTCTCTTTCACAACCATCCTCCTCTATCCCAGCATATTGTCCAGCAATGTCATTAAGATAAACCCGAATATAAGGGAGTATGTTGACAGTAACTCATATCCTCCACTATGGGTCTCGGGAATAACCTCATCACTTATAACATAAAGCATCGCACCGCCGGCGAATGCCATGGCATAAGGCAGTAAAGGTCTGGCGATCACCATCAATAGAGCACCAAATATTCCACCGATTATTTCAACCACACCTGTAAGAAGCGTTATCAAAAATGTCGTACCTGCCTTGTATCCAGCACCGGTAAGGCTTGCGGAAACCGCAGCCCCCTCTGGAATGTTCTGAATGCCTATAGCAACTGCGATTACCAGGGCTTCCTTCGAGAACGCTCCAACACCCACGGCCATCCCTTCGGGAAAATTATGGAGAGTTATAGCGATGACAAACAACCATATCTTCGAGACTTTAGCGTGCGAAAGCGGTCCTTCATATCCTTTAATGAGATGCTCATGGGGTGAGAACTTGTCCATGAGGTACACAAACACAGCACCAAGAAAAAAGCCGATGACAAACCTTACTGGTCCACCGATTTCTATAGAAGGCACCACTAGACTGAAAGCAGTCGCCGCCAGCATCACGCCGGCGGCGAATCCAAGTAACATATCCAGAGTCTTTCGATTGACCTTTTTCCGCCACAAGAGGAAGGGTATACCGCCTATAGTTGTTGCCAACCCAGCAAATGAACTGTATACGATTCCCTTTAAGGCGAGGGTCATATTTTATCATCCACTTTCGTCTTTCGTTTTCTTTTCTTTCCTCCTTCACTGTAATAGTAATAATAGTAATAGTGATAATAACCCGAAGTCTGCTGGTTGACACCATTCACCAACACTCCGAGTAACGATGCTCCAACAGTTTGAAGGTTGTTGATTGTAATTCTTAAGCCATCCCTGAGAGCAACACCCGGTCTGACCACCAGAACGATTCCGTCCAATTTGTTTGCAATCAACGAGACATCTGAAGTCACCAGAGCTGGTGGCGTATCGATTATTATCCTATCATATCTTTCTTTAAGCACTTTTAAAAGCTCATCCAACTTTTTTGAAGAGAGGAGGAGGGTGGGATTCGTGGCTCTGGAACCCATCGGTATGACATCAAGGTTTGTGTCATAATCCTTAATGACGGCCTCTTCCAGTTTTATATCTCCTTTGATGAGGTCAGTTATACCCCTATCATTCTTCTTATTCTTTTTATTCAGTCCCAGAATCTTTTCAACTCTTGGTCTCCTCATATCGAGGTCTACAAGAACTGTACGGTAACCACTGGAAGCCATGTAAAAAGCGACATTCGCTGCCACAAAAGACTTCCCTTCCCCAGGGCTGACAGAGGTTATAGCGATGGCTTTCTTTTCGTCACCCATGAGGAATGAAATATTACTAGCCGCAAGTTTGATGGCTTCGGATTGAGGGGCCGTCGGATGGATCCGTACATACAATTCATCTTCGCTTTCACTGAGATTTTCGATTTCTGGGACCCTTCCTATAACGCTAAGCCCGCTGTACCTCTCGATTTCTTCTTCAGACTTCAGCGTCTTATCAAGATACTCAACAAGGAAGACGGTGAGCATACCGAGGAAAATTCCGAGGACGCTTCCAATCGCCAACGAGAGCTTTTTGTTTGGTTTCACAGGAACTTTAGGAGGTTTTGCGTAATCGACCACAGCGGCATTACCCACCACAGCGGCTTCGCTGATCTTGGCTTCTTCGAGCTTTTCGAGCATGAGTGTATAAAGATTCTCTTTGACCGTAACCTGTCTCTGTAACTCCAGGAGTCTTTGCTCCAGTGCCGGCAAACGATTTAGTTCAGCTTCATACCTAGCTTTAAGTTCTTCGACAGCTTTCAATCTTGATTCGAGTACCTGAATGCTGGAGTTGCTACTTATATAATTGATAAGAGCTTCTTCGTAAGCCGGATTCAACGTCTGGCTTTCACCTGTGCGGATGAAGTTCTCTGTCTCCCTTTTGATGAGTTCATCGGTTTTAGCTATTTCTGAGAGTTTCGCCTGTACCTTCGGGTCAGTTATGGGGTACTGTTGTTTGAGGGACGCCAGTTCTATTTCCAGCTCAGCACGCTTTGTTTTCAACTGTGTAATAACGGGGTTCATATAGGTCTCAGAGGTTTTGATCCACTTGCTGACCCTCGTCTCAGCTTCGGAGGTTTCAAATTCCTGAAGAAGCTCCAGATAGGCCTCTTTTTCGGCTTCCTTTTCTTTCAGCTGAAGGCTGAGGTCGTTGTATTGTTGATCATAATTAGATAGAACCTGTAATAGTGATCTCGCATGTTCTTCGAGCACGTATATTTTGTAAGTCTCTTTAAAGGTTTTGAGGGCGTCTGTGGCTTTCCGGAGGTCAGCTTCAATCAGTGGTATCTGAGAATCGATGAATTCACGCTTCGTTTTGACATCTCGCTTAGATAATTCCGCCAATTTCTCATTGTAAACCTCGGCAAGTTTGTTCGCTATTTCCGTTGCCAGAACGGGGTCGGCGTGCTGAACGGAAATCTTCACGATCCGCGTGTCTTTGACGGGCGAAACGGTCGTTATTTCCGATAAGGTCTTTGCCAAGGAGTCAATGAAATCCTCCTCGCTGTAGCCCTCCTGTATAAATTTTTCTTTAATTTCAGGTTCGATCATCCTGTCTATGAGACCAAGTTCTTCGATGACGTTTTCAAAATTACTCCTGCTCTTTATCAGCTCCACTTCGGTGGAGATATCTTTCGATGTATAACTACCAGTTACCTGATCCATAAATATATCGCTTATCGATGACTTTGACGTGGGCTCAATTTTGACGGTTACACTGGCTTCATAAATCGGTGTCGCAAAGAACAGATATAGGGCCGTCAAAGCGATAGCAGCAATTATTACTCCCACAAAAAGCATACGATGTTTTCGAAACATCCTAAAAATATCTTCCAAAGTAAGCTCTGTGTATTCCGCACGTTCAAAATCAGGAGTGTTGTCCATCTCTTGCACCTCCAAAGCCAAAATCGCTGTTCGTAAAACCCGCCATTAACTCGCTGCTGAAATCAACAACATCTCTACCGTCATTTTTCCTGTGCTTGTCGCTCCCGATAAAATCTATTAATCCATTCTCGAACATGTATCTGGCTCTTTTGTTTTTATCACGAATGCTGTTCCAATTAATCTGAAAGAGTACGCCCATGTCTTTCAATCTCAAAAGCCTGTCGGGCACAGCTTTTCGTCTGAAAAATCTGGAAAACATCTTACCACCGTCAAAGAGATAAGAGTATCGTTCAACGTGAGCCAGTATAACATAGTAGCCTTTTTGCTGAAGGTTTAAAATTTCCTTAAATAGGTACGGTGGCTCGAAATCAGGTAGTTCGATCAAAAGGTATTGAGAATCTCCGAGTGTCATCAGAGTTTTTGAAGAAAGGTTCTCCCAGAGAAAAAGCTCCGCTCCGAGCTCGATTTTTATGCCCATTTTTAAAAATGATTCCCGTGTTCTCAAATACGTTTCCTTTATCCTGTCTATATTCGTTGGTACTCTAGGTGAATAAAGGTGCGGAGTAAAGATGAGTTTTTCTGCACCATTTGATTTCATTGCCTCAGCTATTTCAAGGCTCTCTTCAAGAGTCTTGCATCCATCGTCGACCCCGGGAAGTAAGTGACAATGCACGTCTACATTCATGCTCTTACCTCCATGTTAATATGTTCCGGGATTGACAAGGTGCAGACTGACACCTGTAATGCTCAGGACACTCGAAACAAAGCTGAGCACTTCCTTGATATCAACAAATCTCGATTGAGGGACGTAAATGACATCCCCTGGCTCGAGCTTCATTGAGCCATCAGAGAGTTTCTTGCCTGTAAGATCAATGTATTCAATTTCGGGATTGCCGCCCGTTACGTTTTTTATCAAGAGCACGTTTTTGTAGGCTTCTGCAGTAAACCCTCCACTTAGGGCTATGGCATCGAGTAAGTTCATATCAGTGGTGTAGTTTACGACTCCGGGGTTTTTGACTTCGCCGAGGACAAGCACCTTGAGGTAAACTGGTGGCACATAGACTATAGATCCCGCCTCTAGATTTTCTGTGAGGTTCTGAGATAGGTCCTCACCATGAAGGGATAAGGTTTTTCTTTTTGAATCCGGCCCTATGATTTCAACATATTCAGCTGAGGAATTCTTGAGGCCACCAGCATGGGCAAGGACTTCACCGAGTGTTACAGGCCTTTCAAAGTCCCCCAAATCTACCAGACCAGGGTTGTTTACTTCACCGATGACACTGATATATCTACTTCCTCCACCTGTTACGATCACGATCGCTTCGTTTTTAAACGGTTCAATGGATCTTCTAGCATCCTCTACACTGAACACTTCCAAAGTATCAGCCATTATCACCTGTACCTCTTCAGCGTTTCCATTGACACCACCTGCTCTGGTAAGGAGCTCGGTTAGAGACGGAAGGTGCTTACTCGTGTAACTGAAAGTGCCCGGGGTTTTTACTTCACCAAGAACCGTAAAAACAAGTTCCTCAACAGGTTTTACATAAATGAGTGCTTCTCCCTCAATTGGAGTCTTTTCTGTTGTCAAGTCATCTATGCTTCTAACCTTGCCAGCTGTATAGAGCAGGATCTTTTCAACAGTGTCAATATCACTTATGCCACCCGCTTTAGCAATGGCCGTGGCAATTGTGGCCACTTCTTTGCGACCAAAAACATAAGTCCCCGGGTTCCGTACTTGACCGAGGATAGTTACCCTGGTCAATGTTTCACTTATGACTACGGTGCTTCCAGGCTGTATTTCCGGGTTATCTAATTTATTTTCCAGAGCGAGAAGGCTCATCGTCCTGACACGCCCATCAGGCTGGATAATTTTAACCTCGTCCGCAGCAGTTTCGAGGACTCCACCTGCTTTGGCTACCACAGCTGCGAGGGTTATGTTTTCGTACTTATCGAAGTCCACCCTACCAGATCTTAATACTTGACCGAGTACGTAGACATATCGACCGGTGTCTTCTGGAACATAGATAACCGCACCATCCTCAAGGGGGAGATCCACATTGTCGATCAGGTCCAACCAGCGGTAATTTCCCTCTCCCCTTCCAAGTTTCACAATATCTGAGGCATTTTCTTTCATCCCTCCGGCTTTCGATATGGCATTCAACAGTGTGACCTTTTCGTCAGGACCAAATTCCACAACACCAGGCTTGTTGACTTCACCTAGTACGTTTATCCTTATAGGCTGGTAGAAAGGTACATATACGAGAGAACGCGGTTCGAGCTCTCTATCCAGAGATTTGCCTTCGAGGATTTCTTTCAGGTTCACGGTGAATGTTTTTCCAGAGGCATCTGTGATAAACACTTCTGTGTTGAACGCCTCTTCAAGTGTACCGCCAGCCTTTGAGATCAGAGAGGTAAGGGTCAGCGATTCTGAAGGTTCGAAGACTTTTACCCCGGGGTTGTTGACAGCTCCGAGTATGTAGAGCTCTCTCAAGGCGTCTGGGAACATCACGATGGTTCCACCAGTAAGAAAGATATCCTCTTTTTCCAGTTTTGACAGTTCGAATATTTCTTTCTTTCCGTCGGGATACTGGAGTACGACCTGGCCCTTCATCGAAAAGCTTAAATAATTTTTCCTGGCCAGAAGATTTTTAAGGGTCATCTTCTCATTCTTTTCGAATTCGATTCTCCCTCCGCCATCGGGAGATATCAGGTATACGTATCTATCGCTCGATTCCTGAACGAAAAGTATTGTGTCATCCATCAGTATTAAATCTTCAGCCTTGCCTTTTAGTATGGCATCAAATTCGATTTCTGACATTCCGTTTTCATCAGAAATGGTTATGTAACCACTAAAATTGCCACTGGTGCCTCCTGCTAGCGCCAAAGCTCTGGATAATGTTGGAAGTTCTCCGGGGGTGAATCTAATTTTACCGGGACTATTAACGGCACCTAGCACATAAACGCTCACACCAGGTTCGGGATATACGATAACGCTTCCAGGATCGAGGATAATATCGGAGTTTTTCAAGGTCCATGGTTTGATCTCTAGTTGTGATCCATTTGGTTTCTGTACGGTGATCGTCTTATTCAGACGATAATCCAGCAAGCCAGCCTTTACAAGGGCAGTTTTGAGCGTGAGCTTTTCTGAAGAGGCGAAGTCAATTCGACCACCTTTTTCCTTACTGACTATATATACATACCGCTCAAGATTTTTTATAACGTTGACGAGGGCACCAGGTACGAGCTCCTCCGAAGAGATGACAGCGTCTTCTAATGCGATGATCTTGCTACCATTGTTAGTGATGAGATGGACTTCTGAAGCATTAGGAGTTACGCCTCCTGCTTTTCCTATAAGCGCTCCTAAAGTGAACTTCTCTTCTATGTCAAAATGCTTGATACCGGGATCTTTAACTTCACCAGTTATATATGCGTACTTTTCCTCCAATTTGGGAACATAAACCGTCGTTCCCGGTTTAAGATACAGATCTTCACCTTTTTCAAGCATGTCAGCAAAGTCGACCGTTATTGCTCTTCCCAGAGTTGAATCGATCAGCATTAACCTTCTGTCATCTGCAGTAGAAAGAAATCCACCCCTGGCTGCAATCGCTCTAGAAAGCCTCAAATCCGCAGAGCTTTTTGTGGTGAACGTACCAGGACTTCTAACCTCTCCCAGTACACTTATTCCCCTTCCGGAATAGCGATCTACAATTATACTACCGTACTCTAAATCCACATCATCGTTTTCAAGTGAAGACATGGGGATATCAACCTTCTGGCCATTCGGAAAGTAAATGGTGATTGATTCATCGGTTTCAAAGTCCAGCATATTCAGCTTTGAAAGTAGGTGCCTTAGTGTAGGTTTTTCATCCTCGGAAAACTCTATGCGCCCACCTTCTTGATCTGATATGAGATATACATACCTTTCAGGTTGTCTATCAACGTATAGAATTGTATCGTTGTCTAATACTGTCCTTGATATTAGTTCAGTATCGAGTGGATATTCTGTTGAAGTTCCGTTGACTAGTATCTGAATGTTACCTGAATCTGATAAAAGGCCACCAGCCTTACTTAGGGCGCTCGCGATCGTTGCAATTTCGTTTGGCTCGAAGACCACGAGCCCGGGGTTCTTGACCTCACCAAGCACGTATACTCTTGTAAACAGATCTGTGATAATTATCACTGATCCCGGAATGAGAGAGATGTCTTTTTCTTTTAGGTCCGAAAGTTTTATACTGAATTCACTATCGTTCATGATTACCTTAACAATCCTGTCACTGGCCGTGAACAGTAAATTCCGCCTTGCGAGCACGTTTTTAAGGGTTAATGGTTCGTCTCTGGAAAGTTCCAGTTTTCCACCGCTGATCTCATCGCCTATGAGGTACACGTATTTTTCTGGTCTCTTGTCTACAATGATCACAGTTCCAGGCGTTATAATGTCTTCGGAAATCAGGGCATCTTCGATAGTATAAACCTTTCTGGTATCAGAAATCACTTCCACGCTTCCAGCTGTTTCAGTTTTGACGCCAGACCTTATCAAGAGATTTCTCAGTGTCGCTTCCTCATATCGTTCAATGTATTGGATACCTGGAGAGCTGACTTCTCCGGTTATGTAAGCGTAGTCTATTGTGAGTGACAAAGACACGAGGGCACCAGAGGAAAGTTCGCTGTCATTATTTTCGAGTTCTTTCATTGAAAAGCTCTTCTTCGTACCATCAGGTTCGATTATCTCAATTTCTTCGTCCTTATCGGGCTGATACCTACCGGTTTTCAGGAGTACGTTTCTTATAGTCAGTTTTTCATCAAAACTAAAATCTACTCTACCACTGAAGTCAGGAGAAAGGAGGTAAACGTATTTCTCTGTCTCTCTGGGAACGACGATGGTTGTGCCGGGCTTCAGAAACGGGTCTTCAACACTTCCTTTTAAAAGGTCGTTGACAGTGAACGTCAAAGTGTCCTTATCACTGATAACCAAAACGTTATCCCCCGATGTGGAGGTAAACCCTCCTGCGTCGCTAATGGCTCTCAAGAGTGTAAGTCCTTCACGGTATGAAACAATGCCCGGATTTCTCACTTCACCGATTATTTTAATGGCTTTAAGAGCTGTATTGCTCACGATGACAGTGGATCCTTTTTTTAATACCGGGTCAGCACTCTTACCTGCGAAAATATCGTTGAGGTTATAGACTTGTCTCTGGGTGGAATTTCCAAGACGCGTAATTACCGCGATCTCTTCTGGGTCACCTGTTTCCTTTATTCCACCAGCTTCCGCTATGACCCTGGTCAGTGTTACGCCTTCCTGATATTTGAACACCCCGGGTTTTCCGACTTCACCTATCACCTTTATCCAGTTACTATAGCCATTGAGTATGAATAGAGAATCCCCCGGTTCGAGAAATATAGTGGTGAGTTTCGTATCTTTAGGATAGTTTTCTACAGTGATAGTCAACCGTTTACCGTCTTTCTTTACAATTTGAAATTCATTTTCTTCCGCGGTGTCCTTAAGACCACCAGCAGCGGCGATTAACTGAGCAATAGAAGCTTGCTGCGCATCCAGAACGATGTTCCCCGGATTGCGTACCTCCCCCAGAACATAGTAGATGAACGGAGCGTAGTCTTGCACAGTGACAGTAATTTTGGGATCGGTAATCAAACTGGAATATCTCCTCGTCAGTTCCTTCGAGGCTTCGTCAAGAGTCATATTGAGTACTTTAAGTGAGCCGACGGGTGGAACGGTAATCCACCCATCAGGTCCAACCGCAACATCCACAGTCAGATCTTCATGACCATAAACATATATCCTCAGTAAATCCCCGCTTCTTAATTGATATGCGGACAACCCCACAACAGTCAAAACAAGAAAAATTATAATTAAGCTTAGTCTCTTCAAATTTCATCCCCCCATTAATCTGTGTTCTCAGAGAGAACCCTCGCACAGCGCGGGCACGTTCCAGGATATCTTTCATCAGCACCTGTTTCTATCGAATATTTCCAGCAACGTTCACACTTTTCGCCTTCGGCTCTCTTCACAAGGACAGCGCTTACTTCTCCCTCAAAACCGCCATTGACCCTATCGAATTCTACCTGTGACACAATGAATATATCTGCAAGGATGTCAAGGCTGTATTTATTGACAATACTTTTCACTTCAGAATCTTTGAGTTCGAGGATTACCTTCGCATCGAGGGAGTTGCCGATCTCCTTTCTGGATCTTGCGATTTCCAAGGCTTTGAGCACATCTTCTCTCAGGTCAATCAGCTTTTCCCACCTTTTTTCGAGTTCCACATCTATGTATTCTTCTTTAAATGCAGGCCAATCCTCTGCCTGAACCGTGGCAAACTTTCTGGCGGATTCTGGCAGAAAACCATAGACCTCTTCCATTGTGAATGTCAATATGGGTGAAAGCATCTTCGTCAGTGCAATCAGAATCTCGAATAGCACGGTCTGAGCTGAACGTCTCTGAAGAGAATCTTTACTCTCGACGTAGAGACGATCCTTGATTATATCTAGATAGAACGCGCTCATATCGGTGATTATGAATTTCATCACTGCCATATGGACTTTATAAAACTCGTAGTTCTCGTAATGAACCGTGACGTCTTTTATGAGCTGGTGAAGCTTCATGAGAGCCCAGCGATCAAGTTCGAGCAATTTTTCATAGGGGACAGCAGCTTCGGGTGTAAAATCTGATAGGTTTCCGAGCAAATAACGCAGTGTATTTCTGATTTTTCTGTAGTTTTCGACTTGCTGATTAATAATGTTCATCGAAATACGGATATCTTCTTGATAGTTGGAACTAGCAACCCATAGTCGGAGAATTTCGGCACCGTACTTCTCGTTTATCTCCTGCGGATCAATGGCATTTCCAAGGGATTTGGACATCTTGTGACCGCTTTCATCGTTTATAAAACCATGTGTTATCACAGTTTTGAACGGTGCAATTCCCTCAGACGCTACCGAAAGGAGAAGGGAAGACTGGAACCAGCCTCTGTGTTGGTCACTACCTTCAATGTAAACGTCGGCAGGGAAGCGAAGTTCACTTCTGGTTTTCACAACTGCGTCAAAGGAAGCCCCAGAATCGATCCAGACATCGAGGATATCCTCTAGCTTCTTCAGGTGATTTGAACCACAATTTGGACAGTGGAACCCTTCTGGCAATAATCTTTCGGCGTCGTAAATAAACCATACATCCGTTCCCTTTTCTTCCACGATAGACGCAAAGTGGTTGATGAGTTCTGCATCGAGAATGACCTCTCCACAATCACTACATTTGAAAGCTGGTATAGGGATTCCCCATGAACGCTGTCTGGAAATGCACCAATCCGGTCTGTCCTGAACCATCGCTGTTATCCGATTCTCTCCCCAGCCAGGATGCCATTCGGTCTTTTTGATTTCTTCCAAAGCTTTTTCCCTGAGGCTATTTGCATCGACGTTGACGAACCATTGTTCTGTCGCCCTGAATATAATTGGGTTTTTACAACGCCAGCAATGAGGATATGAATGTTCGATCTTTCCCTCACCAAGAAGATGACCGGATGCTCTGAGATCTTCTACTATGACGGGATTGGCTTTGAAAACGTGAAGACCTTCGTACTTACCCGCTTGAACGGTAAACACACCATTGTCGTCTACCGGTGAGAGGATTGGAAGGTTATATCTCAAGCCCGTCTGGTAGTCTTCCTCACCGTGTCCGGGAGCTGTGTGAACACAACCAGTTCCGGCATCAAGCTCAACGTAATCAGCCAGTACAACAAGGGACTTCCTGTCCATAAAAGGATGCTGGGCTTTTTTCCCCTCATACTCACTACCCTTCTTCGTTGTAATTACTTCATACTCTTCGATAGCCAGTTCGTTCATAACCTTTTCTACGAGTTCTCTAGCGATTACATACCTCTCACTTCCAACCTTCACTTCACAATAATCGAAAGCGGGGTTGAGGGCTATTGCAACGTTGGCAGGCAGGGTCCAGGGAGTGGTAGTCCAGATTACATAATATAATTCTGGATCTTCACTGTCTCTGAACTTAACATAGATGGAATACGATTTATGATCGTGGTACTCGACTTCAGCTTCCGCCAGCGCGGTCTCGCAATGAGTACACCAATAGATAGGCTTGAGTTTTCTGTAGATTTGCCCTTGTTTCACGAGCTTTGAAAGTACTCTTAAGACGCTTGCCTCGTATTTTGGATCGAATGTGAGATAAGGATTCTTCCAATCTCCTCGAACGCCCAGTCTCCTGAACTGGTCACGTTGAATCTTGAAATACTTCGTCGCGTATTTTCTGCATAGTTTCCTAATTTCCGGTTTGGGAAGTTCTTTGGCCTTTGCTCCAAGCTCAGAAGTAACCTTTTGCTCAATGGGCAAACCATGGGTATCCCAACCAGGAATGTACGGAGCATCGTAACCTCGTAATGTCTTGTATTTTATTATGAAGTCCTTGAGTATCTTGTTGAGAGCTGTACCCACGTGTATATTCCCGTTCGCGTAGGGTGGGCCATCGTGTAATATGAAAAGGGGAGCGCCTTTTCTCTGTTCGCGTATGTAATCGTATAAACCCATTTTCTCCCATTCTTTGAGCTGCATCGGTTCTCTGTTAACCAAATTGGCCTTCATCTTAAAACCTGTACTGGGAAGATTTAGAGTATCCTTGTAATCCATCAAAACACCTCCAGCGTCTATTCAATTTTCTATTGTTCGAGAAGTTCTCTAATGGTTTTTTTGAGTTCGCCGAGGTCAGAAGACTTAACGATGTAAGCATCGGCGGCCCACGAAGAGAGGTCCTGCTTGTAATGAGAATAGGCCGTAAGGAGGACAATTTTGAGTCCTGGGTAATCTTTTCTCAACAATCCAGCGAGTTCCAGACCATTGATATCCGGCATCTCAATGTCAATCGTCACCAAATCTATCTTGCTCTCTTCAAGTATTTCTGGAGCCTTTTTTCCGGAGCTGGTACTGATGACTTCGTAACCTTCATCGGTAAACTCTTCCTCGAGAAGAAGCCTCATGTTTGGTTCATCTTCAACGATCAGAATTCGTTTCAACAACTCACTCACCTCCAGAGGGAAGTATGACTCTGAACACTGTTCCCTTTTCAGCGTCGCTTTCCGCTTGAATCTGTCCGTTGTGTTCCTCTACGATACTTTTGCATATAGAAAGCCCAAGCCCCGTTCCGTAGGATTTCGTGGTGAAAAAGGGCTCGAATACTCTCTTCAATATTTCAGGTGGTATCAATTTTCCCCTGTTTATAACTTCGATATGTACGTCTTCATCGGTCGTTTTCAAAACGACCCTTACTGTTTCCGTCTCTTTAGAGGCTTCGATAGCGTTTTGAACTAAATTTATTATAACCTGTTTGATGCGGTTTTTGTCGCCATAAAAACTCGCATTTTTTTCACCCTCAAGGGTCAGATTTATACCTTTATCGACCGCGTAGGTCTGATATTCTTTGAGCACCTCATTACAGAGAGAGTAAGCTGAAATTTTCTCGTATACAAGTCCTGAACCACTTCTCGAATACTCCAGCACTTCTGTGACTATTCTTTCGAGTCTTCTCATCTCATCGAGTATAATCTCGGAGTACTTTTCAATTTTTTCTTTCGATGTACTTTTCTTCAATCTGTTCACGAAGCCCGAAATAACACTGATTGGATTGCGGATTTCGTGTGCTATCTTCGCCGAGACTTCACCAAGTGTCGATAACCTCTCTCTCTTCTTCAACTCATTTTCCAATCTATATCTTTCGGTAACATCGTTGATCGAGAGTATGACACCCGCGATCGTTGCTTGTTCAAACAGAGGGAGGATTCTAATATCGAGCACCACATCGCCTAAAGCCGGTACTTTTCTGCCAGACAGGAAGAGCGTTTCTCCGCTCCTGGCCACTTCTTCTATAAGCGGGACAAGAGGGTCGAAAATCCCGCTAAATTGCTCTATGTTTTTTGCAATAAGGGCGTCCCTTGGCATCCCCAGCAATCGTTCAGCACTTCTGTTTATTTCAGTGAGTTTCAATTTTCTATCGAAAACGATAATAGCTGTCTCCAGCGATTGGAGTATATTAGTGAGAAAAGCACGATAATAATTTGAGAGTTCTTTCTCCTTTTCCAGGGATTTCGTAATCTGTAACAGTCGATCATAGTTTTCCGCAAGCTCTAAGGAAAGACCGGCGCTGTCAGCAAGGAGTTCAAGAATTTCAAGATACGTGGAAGATACCCTACTGGCAGTCGAATTTTTCTCAACAACGAGTATTCCTTCCACTCCGTGCTGACCTGATACAGGGATGATTATAAATTCCTCGCTTCCGACCAGAGATTTAAGCTGATATAACTCTTCCATTCGTATTTTCAGGATCGCCGGCGTTACATAAATCGTTTTCTTTCTGAGTACAGCCCTTTCTAGAACCTTATTACCGGAATACGAAATACCATTCTTCGGATCGAGACTTTTGAAGCAGGAAAGTTCCTTCATAGAAGCTTCCATGAGGAATTGATACAGATCCCCATAAAAAGAAGCTCTCATAGACATACTTATGCACTCTCTAGACAAGGAGTAAAGAGGTTTCAGGAAGAGTTTCTCTCTATCCCTCTCAAAGAAAAAGGCACGGTCAAAATTCAATCCATCTTCATTTACCACTCCAAGGAGTAGGATTTTAATGATCCTCTCGCGCAAAAAGGTTCTACGCATGGCCTGACTTATTTTGTGAAGAGCGTTGAGTCTGGCAAGTTGCAGTCGCTGGAGTTCTATATATTCCTTGTTCTCTTTCTGAAGCATTTTCAATCTTTCCAGTTCGCTTTCCAGCTTCTTTCTTAACCTCAGTCTGCTTAATGAGAGACTTAATCGATGGGAAAAATCATAGAGTAGTTCCAGGTCATTCTCATCGAGATGCTTGTGTATTCTGAACTCCATGGGATTTTCTATCCGGTCTGCGGCTACAAAAAGCCCTTCCAGCTCTCCATTCGAATAGAGTGGAACTACAACGAAGGATTTTACTTTGCCTTCACCAAACACGACGCTCGTCAACTTCAGGTTACGTGAGGAGAGGAAGACCCCTTCTGCAAGGAGTTCTTTTACCTTTTCTGAATCCAATTCTGAAGCACAGGAATAATCGGCTGCACCACAACTTTTAACGTGAGTGAAAAAATCCCCTACATTTCTGTATATCGCTAGAAAATTGACTCTTAGTAGTTCCCTAGCTATCTCTATACTTTTTTCTACAAGTTCCTCTTCATCGAGGCATTTTTCAGAGACTTCCGTCAATTTCTTCGAGATCTCCAATTGTCTGGCAGCCTCATAGCCCTCGGAAAGTCTTACAAGCAATTCTATGAGAAAAGCCAGCCTGTCGACCTGTGGAAGCCTTTTTCTAACGGGTTCAAGTTTCCAGAAGACGATAGCACCGAACAGGGACCTTCCCCTGAACAGGGGCAATAAGGTCAGGCGTTTTTTCTCAAGTATCTCACCCTGTCTGGTGAGGAAATTCCCTACTATCATTTCACGTTTCAACAGGTCTGTGGTGTTCTCAACATAGATCTGTCTGTCGGGAGTGCCATCACTTGTTCTGTATTCTTTTAAACGCTCCCGATACTTCTCGAAGAGAAAAAGAGAACAGGGGGTTTCAATTTTTCTGGATATGTTCAGAAATTCTTCGTCCAACTCTCGAGAAAGTTCGCTGATCAAACTAAGAACGTTATCGATCATCATGGTGGCCACCTTCATTGATAAAATCACTGAGAGCATTAATTATTCTGGGAACGTGAGTGCCCTTCCAGTAGATCTGCCCACAACCAGTGCAGCGTAGAAATTCCACCTGAGTAAAGAAGACATAATCCGGAACCTTGGTTTTTATGTCATCAGGATCAACTTTTTCCAGTTCAGCATTACATTTAGAGCATCGACTGAAAGGCTTGAAGAATTCCGGCTGCAATTTGAATCTCTGGAATACTGCTCGCAGCTGACCCTGCCAGTAATTGGATTTCAACAAGAAGCTCCGGCTGCCTGCTTTTACTGCTTTCGCATGAAACTCCCTATCCCGGGTCAACAATACTCTATTCTCTTCGAGAACAATTTTAAGCAGGTCTTCTTCGCTTATCTCGTTAAAATATAGAGTATCGAATCCCAAAATCCTCAGCTTTTTCGCAAGCTTACCGAGCATCCTATCGGCTAAAAATCTCATGTCCTCACCTTCAGAAAGTACAGATAGATACCACCATATTTCCTTATATCATCTAATCTCAACTTTGATTCACGCGTTTTTTTCTCAATTATTTCCCTGGCGTTTCCTGGCGCTTCAATAGTCACAGTACCTTCCGTATTTATCACACAGTGTGTGGTGAAGTTGGTGAGAAGTTGTTCGAAATAAGCCCTTTCAAAAGGGGGATCGGCAAACACCAGATCGTACTTTCGACCTTCAGCTTCAAGACGAGGAATGATTCTTCTGAAATCCCGACAAAAAATTTCAACATTGTTTTCTGAAGCCCTAAGGGTTCTGAGGTTCTTCTTTATAGTTCTGCAGGCAATAATTGAACTGTCCACAAATGTCACTTTCAGTGCCCCTCTGCTCAAAGCCTCAATACCCATGACCCCGCTTCCAGAGAAAAGGTCAAGGAAGCTCTTTTCCTCTACATCCAGAATGTCGAAGTAAGCCTTTCTAGCCATCTGCGGTGTATATCTCGTCACCTCGCGCGGTGTCGTTTCTACTTTCCTACCTTTGTAGATACCGCCCGTTATCGTCAGCATTATCCCACCTCTATAAGCGAGATTTTTTCACCAAAGCGCTCGAGGATCTCTTTCTTTATCCCGGGGTGTTGTTTGAGTTCAGGATCGGTTTCTATTAGTTCAGTTGCATCTTCACGAGCACAAAACAGCAATTTACTGTCACGAACGATATCTGCTACTTTGAAATCGGGAAGTCCATGTTGTCTCGTCCCCATGAATTCTCCTGGTCCCCTCAGTCTCAAATCAATTTCTGCCACTTTAAAACCGTCGCTTGTCGAGGCGAATTTCCTCAACCTTTCCGTGGCTTCGCTGGAAAGACCTCTGTTCAACACAAGGATACAATACGACTTCAGCGCACTCCTTCCCACTCTGCCACGCAACTGGTGGAGCTGTGCCAATCCAAATCTTTCTGGATGTTCTATCACCATAACCGTAGCCGTCGGGATATCTATACCAACTTCTATCACAGAAGTCGATACGAGTATCATTGTTTCTTTGTTTTTGAAGCGCTCCATGATCCCGCTCTTCTCCTGATCACTCATTTTTCCGTGTAGAAGTTCTACTCCTATATCCGGGAAGACCTCCTTACCGAGAAACTCAGCGGCTTCTGTCGCCGCTTTCAAGTCCATTATTTCAGACTCTTCGATAAGGGGATAAATGAAAAATACCTGGTGCCCCATCGCCACTTCATCGCGTATGAAAGAATACAGTTCCGGAAGCCTGTTTTCCGTTATTATCAGGGTTCTAACGGGAGATCTGCCGGGCGGCATTTCGCGGATGGTCGAAATATCGAGATCACCATATGCTGTAAGAGCAAGGGTTCTCGGAATGGGGGTGGCTGTCATAACAAGGGTATCCACCAGATTCCCCTTGTTCATGAGCGCTTCACGCTGTCTAACACCGAATCTGTGTTGTTCATCTACTATTACGAGACCCAGATCTTTGAAATTAACGTTCTCCTGAATTAGGGCGTGTGTGCCTACAATAACATCGATCTCCCCCAGTGTGAGTGCTCTTTTAACTGCTTCCTGTTCGCTCTTCTTCATGGATCCGACAAGAAGCCCTACTTTAATGCCGATTTTGCTAAGATCTTCACGCAATTTGTCATACTGTTGTATAGCTAACACCGAGGTGGGGACCATCATAGCACTCTGATAACCCGCTTCAAAATTGTCAATGATAGCCAATTCCGCGACAAGGGTCTTTCCTGAACCAACATCTCCTTGAAGCATTCTGTTCATAGGCATTGGCGATTTCAAATCATCTCTAATTTCATTAAAGGCTTTTAGCTGATCTTCGGTAGGTTTGAATGGAAGTGCTTCTATAAAACGTCTGGATAGCTCGCCAGCTATTCGCTTACTCAATCCAAGGTTCTTGTGTTTCAACTTCTCCTTGTTATGAAGGAGTGCCACCTCGAAGAGGAAAAGTTCTTCATAAGAAAGTCTTTCCCTGGCTTTTTTTACCTCGTAAAGGCTTTTTGGAAAGTGGACCGCCAGCATTGCATGTTCCCTTGGAAGCAGATCTCTCTTTTCAAGAAATGTTTGCGGAATAAACTCTTCAAAAACCTTCAGTACCGCGAGATTCTTTCGAATGATACGGCGCATCATTTTCTGTGTGAGTCCGCTAGTTAAACTATATATCGGTAATATTTCGCGTTTTGGTTCACCACTTATTTCTTCAAACTCGGGAGAGTTCATTTCATATGGACCAAAAGGATTCTTCTTTGGGACTCCAGTAATAAGATATCGCGCACCTTTTTTGAGATACTTAGTTATGTACTCCTGATTAAACCATTTTAGGAGCATCTGTCCGAATCCGTCGGAAATAACGGCGGTCACGATCACATAATCTTTTACCCTCTTGATGGAGTAATTCAGCAGTTCAGCAAGGAGCGTAACCTTTTCACCCGGACGAATCGAAGACAAAGGGATAATTTTACGTCTATCCTCATAATCCCTTGGCAGCCACCAGAGCAGGTCTCTAACTTTTTCAATGCCAAAACGCTGTAACAATTTAGCTCGTGCTTCTCCAACACCTCTTGCAAACTTTACGCTCGCTTCAGAGTTAATTCTGTCGAATTTTAGATTTTCGATTTCTTCTTTCCTCGTCAGCAAAAACAGTTTTCGCATTTTTTGAATCATTTTGAAGCCGTTTTCTGCTCTCTTGCGTTGTCTTTCGGGGGGTAAATTCTGAAATACCGAGTAATAATGCAAAAAGGGGGTGAGATATTCTTTGAGAGAAGGAAAAGATTTGAATTCTTCGGGATCTATATAACGCGCAAGTCGCTTTAGCTCTTCGAAGAGAGCTGAAGGGGGGAGTTTACTTGCAAGGAAGCCTTCAAGCTGTTCCTCGCAGGCAATAAGGAACTCTTCAAACAGCATCTCAACCTCCAGAATTTAAACGTACCAAAAATGTTATTCACTATATATTTCCCTGATTCCATCCTTTTCAATCTTGATGTACCATTTATTTCCGTCTTTATAAGTTTTCAGTAAATATCCGTTTAATTCCAGTTCCACAGGTTTCTGATGATCTCTGGAGAATGCCAGTACTTTCAACGCTGACTCAACAGTAATATACTTTAGAGTATTCTCCAGTCTGAGATGTAAAACAATACTCGCCTCTCTCACCAGGCTTAAAGAATATGTGCTCATGAGCGCAAGAAGTAGCAGCATAAGCAACGAAATGCCTAATATTATTGAATTACCCTTCTTTCTTCGGTACATAACCGATGTAGGGAAGATTTCTGTAGAATTCGTCATAATCAAGCCCATAACCAATGACAAACTTATCGTCGATTTTTTGACCAACAAAATCGATCTCCACACCATGCTCATGAACTGTCTTTTCGAGAAGAGAAACGAGCTTCACATCCGCAGGCCGCTGTTTCCAAATGTAGTTTATAATGTATCGAAGCGTATTTCCAGTGTCAACTATGTCCTCCACAAGCAGGACATACTTTCCTGTCAATGACTCATCCACCCACGTTTTGACCCGTACTTTGCCCGTTGTGGTTGTCCCGGAGTAACTCGAGACGTGAACAAAGTTGTATCTAACTTTCAAGTCGAGTTCTTTAAGAAGATCACTGTAAAAGTGAACGGAACCTTTCAGGATACATACAGCTGTGATTTCGTCGGTTAGTGGAGCATAATATTCCGTTATTTCCTTTGCAAGTCTTTTGACAGTTTCAATAATTTCCTCCTTCGTGAAGAGAACCTTCAACATGGAGGGCTCTATGTCCATGTTTTCACCTCCGATTTTAATGTATTATATCACCCTTTTTCTGGTCCTTTAAGGGAGAAATGCATCATATCTGGTCAAGTTCTACTAAAGGATTTTTTAATTCCGCTGTCATAGTGCTGCAGAAAGGGACATGCTATCATACCTAAGAAAAATAGTGGAGGATGATGGACATGAATGTGAATGTAGATACTCTCAAATACTTCATAGACCCGGCATCAATGAGCCTTCCTGTTGATACAAAGAACATATTCGGAAAAGATAGAGAATTGTTTTTAGAAGTGGGTTTTGGGAACGGTGAGTTTCTGGTAGAAATGGCCGAAAATCACCCAGAATACAACTTTTTCGGCCTTGAACTCTCGCTTATTTCCCTGGTCAAAGTACAAAAGCAGCTCTATAAGAAAGGGCTTGAAAACGTTCGCGTGGCGCTGGTTGATGCACGGTTTGGAGTGAGAGAACTGTTTTCCAGGGAAAGTTTTTCTGGTTTTTACATGAATTTCCCCTGTCCCTGGCCGAAGAAGAGTCATGCACGCAAACGTCTGAATGATAGGGAATTTCTCACCAGCATTGCTGCTATATTGAAGAAAGATGGCTTTTTCCAGCTCTATACCGATGACGATAATTTCGCTATGGATTTTAAACGAAGCGCGGAAGCGACAGGCTGTTTCAAAGATATCGAATTAGTAAAGAATCCCCAAATGGGTGTAAATACGCGTTATGAACAAAAATGGAAAAAGGAAAATCGTGATATCTTTCGGGTGTATGGTGTAAAAGTTATGACACCAAATATCGAGAAAATTACTGGAGGTGAGGAAATGCCTCATAGCTGGATTGGTGGCGTAATTGACATAGATAATCTCAAAAAAATAATAAACGAACGCTTTAGTGAAAATGGAACAACCTATATTTACAAAAATATCTACCTCGATCTGTTCAATGAGCGATATCTAGTTGAAACCATAGCCGTTGATGGAGATTTTGAACAGAAGTTCTACATTGAGGTTAAAAGAAAGTCCAAAAAGGATGCGTGGATTGTAAGACTAAATGGTCACGGTCTTCCGTACAGAACAAAGGCTGTGAAGCGTGCTGTTTACGGTCTGGCGGAAATCCTCAAAAAGGGGGAGTGACATGAAGATCTCTGTTATAGGAGCTGGTAGTTGGGGAACAGCAATGTCCAAAGTACTTTCTGATAGCGGTCACGAAGTTTTACTCTGGGTTCGGGAAAAGGAGCTTCTGGAGCTGCTCAATGAACAACGTAGGTCCTACTATATAGAGGATTTAACCTTACCTGAGGGGATAAGGTTCACCGGGGATATTCATGAGTGCTTTGAATTTTCAAACCTGTTGTTCAATGCTGTTCCAGTTCAGTATATAAGAAGTGTGTTCGGTAGACTTAACCTCGAAGATAAGACGGTTGTTAACCTGTCAAAGGGAATAGAGTTGGTTTCATTGAAGAGACCTTCAGAAATCTTCAAAGAGCTGGGAACTTTTCGAGTCGTGACTATTTCAGGTCCGAGCTATGCTGACGAAGTCGCGAGAGAAATCCCGACAACCGTTGTTTCAGCCGCTGAAAATATCCAAGACGCGAGATTCGTACGAGACATTTTCAGAACGAATTATTTTCGTGTTTACAGCAGTGACGATCTTGTGGGTGTCGAGATCTCTGGGGCGCTCAAGAATGTAATAGCCATAGCAGCAGGAATCATTGATGGTCTGGGAGGCTGGTATAACACTAAAGCTTCTCTGATAACCAGGGCCACCGTTGAGTTCATCAGGCTCGGAAGCCGTTTGGGGGCAAAACCCGGGACTTTTGGAGGTCTGGCTGGCATCGGTGATCTCATCGTTACCTGTACAGGCAAATACAGTAGAAACAGAGCCGTTGGAGAGGAACTCGCCAAAGGAAAGAAAATCGAAGAAATTCTAAAAAACAAAAAAACAGTTGCTGAAGGTGTTCCAACGTGCAAAGCTATCTTCGAACTTTCAAAACGATTGAATGTGGAACTGCCTATTTCCATCGAAGTTTATAGAGTAATTTACGAAGAGAAGGATCCTCGTATCGCCATAGAAGAACTGATGACAAGAAAGCAAAAAGATGAAATCAGCTGGCTGCAAAATCTGTAGCTACTGTGTTGTTTATTTCAGAAATGAGGTCTTTAATATATTTATTGTCTCTGAGTACACTGTTGCTTATTTTCTTTATCGAATGTATCACCGTGGAGTGCTTTTTGCCAGTGAGTTGGGCTATTTCCTGCACGGTTTTTCCATACTCTTGTTTTAAAATATAAATGAACAGCTGTCGCGCTTTTACCACGTTCTTAGTTCTCGAAACACCCATGATCTCTTCTCTAGTAACCCCCATCACTTTTTCGACAGCTTTAATGAGATGATCTACCTCGGTCAAAGCCCTTACTCTTGGGCTATCGGTCTGAAAAGAACCGATTATTTGCCTGGCAAAAGCAAGATCGATCTCTTCTTTGTAAATGCCACTCTGAACGATGAGCTTGATTATCGCTCCCCTCAAGCGTCTGAGATTACCATCGATCCTTCTGGCTAGTTCCATAGCTACGTCATCTGGTAACTCCACTGATTCACGTATCGCCAGCCGTTTCGCGATCTTGTACCTTGTTTCTTTTGAAGGAGATGCTATCTCCATAACCATTCCCATCTGAAATCTTGAAATAAGGCGATCCGGAAAACCATTGAGCTCATCTGGTGTCCTGTCCGAACATATGATTATCTGTTTTCCAGCGTCATGTAGTTCATTAAATGTGTGAAATAGCTCCCTCTGTGTGCCTTCTTTACCAATAAGAAATTGAATGTCATCAATCAGGAGAACATCGGCTTTTTTTCTGTATTGTTCTCTAAAGTCTCTAATGGAACCTCCTCTTATTGCCTCTATCATATCGTTCATGAATCGTTCGCTGGTTATGTATAATACCCTCTTTTCCGGATAAAGCTCTATTATTCTATGTGCAATAGCTTGCAACATGTGGGTCTTTCCAAGACCAACTCCGCCATATATGAAAAAGGGATTGAACTTACCAGGGCTTCTGGCGATCTCCTGTGCCACTTCAAAAAGCGCTCTGTTCTCGGGGCCGACAACAAAGTTTTCAAAGGTATACTCGGGATTGAGTTCCGATAAAAGCAATGGTTTCTTTTTGACAAGAGGACCTTTGTACTCTTCGGGTTCAAAAGCATCTTTTGAAGGGGATTCATAGATAATTTCAAAGGGAAGGTCCTTACCAATGGCTTCTTGTATAGCACGATGTATAACCTTTCCGTATCTTGACTGAAGCCAGTCTTTCACGAAAAGGTTTCCAACTTTAAAAATAACCTTATCCCCTGTTATTTCCTTGATCTCTAAGGTTGTAAACCAATTGTCCCAGGTCTTCCTGGAGAGCTTTTTTTCAAGTATTCGAATGATCCTATGCGACACGGCAACCTCCGAAGCATAGTAACCCTGAAGTACCGCAACAGGAAAAGTTAAAGTAGAGAAGATGAAACTAAAATAATGATACCAGATTTTACATTCTATAAAAATGGGAAATTTTTGTACTCCACTATAAGAAGGGGTGGTCTTGAAGAC